>NZ_CP011504.1:1200000-2400000 GCF_001028665.1 Burkholderia pyrrocinia | reverse complement strand
CCGCCTCCCTGGATGCCTGTCGGACGTCCGCCCAGTTCGCGTCCGCCACAGGAGCGCCGTCCGTTTCCGCCGCGTGCAGCGAAACCAGCTCGTCACGAATCGCCAGCAACCTCGATTCCCCCTCCAGCGTGTCCGAGACGATCCGGCTCGACAGGATCGACACCAGCAGCCGGCCGGGCAGCGTCGAGAGATTCGCGCCGACCGGCACGCTTTCCAGCCAGTCCGCCACGAACAGCGCCGCCTTGAAATGGGTGCCTCGATAGCTCGACAGGACCGTCACTGCCTCGACCACATCGGTCGGCATGCCCAACACGGATGCGCACTCGTCCGGATCATGCGAGTCGGCAACGAATTCCAGTGCGCCGCTGATCTTGTCCGGCCACATGGGGGTGTCGAGCGCGGCTTGCTTGTGTTCCAGATAGTCACGTAACCGTGCGATGCGCACCGCTTTCATCTGCGGATCGCCGCCGAACGCGCATAGCGTGATTTCAGGCTTCGCCAGTTGCGTGGCGGTTCCCAGGTGCGCGTCGAGATAGCTCGCCAGTTGCGTGGCCGAGCGGTTCCCCACGATGCGACCCGTCTCCTGGCCGCCGTTCATGAGCACCAGGGCGGGAATACCGCGCACGCCGAAGCGCTCGCGCAAGGCGGGATGTTCGTCGACGTTGACCTTGACGATGTCGACCTTGCCCTCGAAGTTCTGCGCCACCTTCTCGAGCGTCGGCGCCAGCGCCTTGCACGGCCCGCACCACTCGGCCCAGAAGTCGATCAGCACCGGGCGACTGTTCGTCATCACATCGGCCTCGAAGCTCGCTTCGGTCACGCTTTTCAAATCGCTCATTTCACATCCCTATTCGTTGGTTCGGTTTCATCGGATGCCGGGTACCGGCATGGCGGGACCTTGCGACGGCATCCGGGCCTCATGCCGGGAAAGCAGACGGAGCCGGGCCGGTCAGGCCGGCCGCGACCGCGGATGCCCGTTCCGGCGAAAAGTCGATGGTCTGCTGATGAAAGGCCAGCAACGCCTGTCGATGCGCGACGCTGAGGATCGTGGCCTGAGGTAGCCAGTCGATCAGCAGTTGGTAGAGCGTTCGCTCGCTCTCGGTGTCGAGCGCCGACGTGCATTCATCGAGAAATATCGTGGTCGGGCGGGCCAGCAACACGCGTGCGAACGCCACCCGCTGCTGCTCTCCGCCGGAAAGCCGGTCGCTCCAGCGATCGGCGTCCAGCATCGATGCAACGTGCGCATCGAGGCCGCATGCGCGCAGGACGTCCGCGCATTGGCCGTCGGTGTAGGTCGATTCCTCGTGCGGATAGGCGATCGCCGCCTTCAACGTGCCGACGGGAATGTAGCTGCGCTGCGGAACGAACATCGTTCCTTCGGCACTGCAGGTGACGCTGCCCTCGCCGTACGGCCAGAGGCCCGCGAGCGCTCTGAGCAGCGTGCTTTTCCCGCTTCCGGAGCGCCCGCGGATCAGACAGCGCGAACCGGGTGCGAGCGAGAAGTCGGGCACACGGGCAAGCTCAGCGCCGGCTGCGTCGCGCAGAACCAACCCCTGGGCGCCTACGGCTCCGCGCTCGCCGGCGGTCAACACGACGTTTCCCCGCGAATCCAGCGCGTTCACGTAGAGAAATTCCCGAAGCCGGTTCGCTTCGGCGCGCCACGCGGTGAATCCCAGATAGGCCTGGGGAAAGAATGCCAGCGAGCTCGACACGGAATTGAATGCGCTATTCGACTGCATCAACCCGCCCAGCGTCAGCCCGCCCTGCGTCAACTGCGGCAAAACCAGCAGGGTAGGCACCACCGAACTGAACTGCCCGACGATATTGCTAAACAGCGCGACCCGTGTGTTGACCCACAGCAGCGTATAGAGATTCGAAACGACGAGGCGGAAGGCGCCGTTCAATCGCGTGCTTTCCGCGCCGCTCCCATCGAAGAAGGCGATCTGCTCGGCGAATTCACGCACCCGCACCATCAGCACGCGGAAGTCGCCCTCCACGCGGTTCTGCTTGGCGTTGAGGGTGATCAGGCGCCGCCCCAGCAGATGGGTCGCGCCGAAAATCACGCCTTGATAGAGAAAAACGGCATAGACCAGGTATCCATGGATGCTGAATTCGTGTCCGCCGATATCGAGGTTCAGCGAACGCCCGATCGACCACAGGACCACGCTGAAGCTCACGATGCTCACCGGTACCTGCAGCACACCCGTCGCCAGCAACAAGGTGTCCTTGACGAACAGCTTCGCATCCTCTGCGATACGCTGATCGATGTTCTCGAGCGCGCGGTCGCGTTCGATGCGGTAGTAGGTATGGCTGGCCAGCCACTGATCGGCCAGCCAGGTCGTCAGCCATCGCCGCCAGCGAATCTCGACGATCGATTGCATCACCACCGTGGACACCGTCAGCGCGGCGGCGGCCATCGACACCAGCAGGAATTGCAACAGCAACTGCGGCAGCGCCGGAAACCTGCCGGATCCCACCGCGTCGTAGAACGTGCCGGTCCATCGATTGAGCCAGACCGCGATATAGGTATGGCCCCAGCCCGCGCCGAGTACATAGGCGAGCATCAATGCCGACAGCATGCCCTCCCGGGTGGTCCAGTACGGTTTGATCAGCTTCCAGACGGTGGGAAAGTGACGTCTGGCGTCCGGATCCTCGGCCCGGTCCGTCGGGCATGCCCGATTCCCGATCATTGCTGGCCCTTGGTCGGTTGCATGACGAAATTGATCTTGTTCAGCCCGCCGCCCTGCAACGCCGCGAGTATCGTGGCGACCTTCCCGTATTCGACGTGCTCGTCGGCATTGATGTTGACGGCCGGTGGATCGCCCTGCTTCGACGCCGCCTCGACACGCAGCTTCAGCGCCGCGTCGTCGACCACATCCTTGTTCCAAAGCACGGTCTTGTCAGCCGTGATCGACAGGTCGATGTCCTGCGTTTTCGACTGGGCGGGCTGGGCCGCGGCCTTGGGCAGATCGACCTTCACCGCCTTGTTGATGACCGGCAGCGTCACGATGAAAATGATCAGCAGAACCAACATGACGTCGATCAATGGCGTCATGTTGATGTCGTTCATCACGCCTTCGTCGTTGTTGCCATCCATGAGAATCGACACGATAGGCTCCCGGTCAGGCGGCGGCGTTGACGCGCTTGCTCGTCGCCGGCGCCGCAGGCACCGGGCGAACGTCGCAGCGGGCCTTGGCGCCCGTCACGAAGTACACGTGCAACTCGTGCACGAACCGGTTCAGCCGATGGCTCACCCGCTTGTTGCCTCGATTGACGTAGTTGAATCCGAGCACGGCGGGGATCGCCACGAACAGGCCGATCGCCGTCATGATCAGCGACTCGCCGACCGGGCCCGCGACATGATCGAGGCTGGCCTGTCCCGACACGCCGATGGCCATCAGTGCGTGATAGATGCCCCACACGGTCCCGAACAGGCCGACGAACGGCGCGGTACTGCCGATCGACCCGAGGATGGCCAGGCCGTTCTGCAGGCGGGCAACCTCGTCGTCGAAGGCGTTGCGCAGGCCGCGCGCCACCCATTCGCTGCTGCTGAGGCTGCCTTGCAGCGACGCGTCGCCGCCGGCCTGCTGGTCGTTCGCCTCGCGGCCGGCAAGGGCCACGGCGCGATACGGATTGTCGGTGCCGTCGCCCAGCGCCTCGATGCCGTCATCGAGCGACGGCGTGGACCAGAAGCGCGTCTGCGCACGCTTGCCCATGACCTCGAGACGTCGATTCGCCAGGCCCTTGGTCACGATGACGAACCACGACACGATCGACATGCCGAGAAGAAAGACGAAGATGAACCGGGTGATGAAGTCGCCCTGCTGCCAGACGTTGGCGATGCCGTACTGTTCCATTTTTTGCTCCGTAGATTCCAGGTCAATCATTCAGGTTGAAGGCGATCGGCTGCTCGGCCTCTACGGCACGGGCAATACCGGCGGTCGTGTAGGGCTGGCAATGGCCGGCTTCGATCGCCGCCAGCGCGGCCGCATCCAGCAGCGGGTAGCCGCTGCTTTGCGCAACCCGCGCCGTCTTCACCACACCGTCCACGCCGATGTTCAGCCTCACCACCACCGTGCCTTGCTGCTCCAGCCGCCGGGCCTTCGGCGGATAGTCCGGCCGCGGGATACGGCAACCGAGCTGCTTGAGCTCCGCGCTGCTGATCTGCTTCGGGCTATCGAGCAGTTGGGGACCCGGCGCGGGTGCGGGCGGTGTCGCAGCGGAGGGCGCGACCGCGCTGGGCACCGGTACCGGCGGCGCCGGCTCGACCGGTTTGACGGGCTCGGTCTTGGCTGGCGCGACGGTCCGGGCAGCAGGAGCCTCCGAGGAAAGCAAGGGTGCCGTCTTCCGCACCACCGGCTTTTCGACGGGCTTGGGTTCCGGCTTCCGCTGAGGCTCCTGCTTGGGCTTCGGTTCCGGCCGCGCGACGGGCTCGGGTGTCGGCGCGGCAACGAGCCTGACCTGAACCGACGCACCGGAGGCCCGGTCGGCCTCCAGCCTGATCAGGTCCACGCTGCGATGAACGATCAGATACAGCCCCAGTGCGTGCGCCAGCACGACCGCGCCCCCGATCGCCGCGCGCCGCCATCGCGCCCGCGAATGAGTGATGCGCTCAGGATTCGACATGCCGCCGCTCCACGGCCGAGTCTCGAGGGTGTCAGAAATCATAGGTGCCGGTGAGCATGATGGTCCGCTCCGGTCCCATCGGGATCAGGCTAGCGGTCGTGCTGCTGTAGTAGAGCTTGCGATTGAATACGTTCTTGACCGAAAGATTCAGGCCGTAACCCTTCTTCCGATAGAACACGCCGAGGTCCGTCTCCACCTGGCTGGGGATGCGGTACGCCGAGCCCGAACCGATGTACTGCCCGCTCGCGAAGAACAGCCCCGCGCCGACACCGAAACCCTGGAGCTTCTCGGAGCGGAAGTTGTAGGTCGCCCACAGGCTGGCGCTGTTCTTGGGCAGGTTCACCGCCAGCTTGCTGTTCGGCGGCTGCACGAAGTCGTTGTACGTGTAGCTGCCCACCACGTTGACACCGGGCAGCGGCTGCCCGGTAATCTCCGCTTCGAATCCGCGACTCACGGCGCCGCCGGCGGGAAGATAGAAGCCGCGATGGGCCGGGTCGGCAACGTTGTAATTGCTGAACGAGGTGCGGTAAGCCGAGGTCGTGATGGCCAGCTTGTCGTCCAGCAGGTTGAACTTCATGCCCACTTCGACCTGCTGGCTGGTTTGCGGGGGGAGCACACCGCCGCCGAATTTAAGCGCCGTGCCCGGCTGAAAGCCACGGTTGTAGCTGACGTAGGCGGCAACCTCGGACGTCAGTTCGTAGAGCAGGCCGAGGCTCGGGCTATACGCATTCTGATGGTTTCCCGGTGGTGGGTTACCGGCGTAGGTCGCATGTGTCAGATAGGTATCCCGGCGCACGGACGCGAGTGCATGGAAATTCTTGTAGGAGAACTGATCTTGTAGATACAAGCCGGTTTGGGTGAAGTAGGTAGTCCCATTCGGCATCAGGTTTCCCGTGTCGGAAGACGGAAGCGTAAATGAACCGAAGACATTCGGAATGGAAATGAATTTCGATGTCGTGGTGTCAGACTGATGCTGGCTGTAGCGAAGAACGTCCCAGCCAGCAATCACCGTATTTTTCGCAGCGCCGACATTGAACTTGGCGCGCAGGTAGTTCTGGAAGCTCCAACTGTAGAAATCCGAGAGCGAATCGAAATTGTGGAACAACACGCCGTTGGTCGCCGAGAGCGGCGTGGCCGTAGTCCAGGCTTGCTGCGTTTGTTGGGTCCGCGTATAGGAACCCTTGCTCACGAAGGTCAGCGCCGAGCCGAGCTTTTGTTCGAGATGAATGAAAATATTGTCCGTTTGCGCGCCGAAATGGTCGGACGGCGTGCCAAGCGGCTTGTCGATATAGTTTCGATAGATATCGCCGGCAGCATGGCCGAGCGTGAACTGGGGAACCGGCTCGCGGTAGACCGTGCGCTCATAGCCGACCGTCACATCCGTGGTCGAGTCCTTCCATTGCACAGTCGGCGCAAAGTAGAAATTTCTCTTGCCGTCATATCCCATCGAATTCTGGCCGACCCGTTCACCCGAGATGATGAAGCGATACCGGAGTTTCTTGTCGGCGGTGATCGCGCCCGTGCTGTCCAGCGCGATCTGGGTGTCGCCGTACGATCCGTAGCCCACCTGGATTTCATGAAACGGATCGGCCTGCGGCGTCTTCTTGACGAGATTGATGACGCCTCCCGGCGGACTGTTGCCATTCACGATGGCCGAGGGTCCCTTGACCACTTCCACGCTCGAGATGGCGATCGTCGGCGTAACGTTAGGGGCCGTCCCGACAGTCGCCAATCCATCCGACGTGAGGTTTTGCGCTACAAACCCGCGAATCGTGTAACTCGGCACGCCCAGCGGCCCCGGCCGCGTGACGACACCGGAAGCATTCCTCAGCACATCGGAGAGCGACTGAGCACCCTGGCTCTGGATCACCGCGGCATTGATGACGCTGACCGATTTCGGCGTCTCGCTCAGCGGCACATCCGAGCGCGCATAGGTGGAGGACGATTCCGCGACGAAGCCGGTACCGCCGGAATCCCGATTGGCCGCCACGCTGATGAGAGGCAACGTGGTATCCACCTGCGCCGTGGTCGCCCCGGCTGCGGCGGCGGCCGGCGCCGCTGAAACTCCCTTGGCATCCGTCTTCGCGTGAGCCAGCGTGTAACCGCCGTTCGCCGTCGGGACAAGGTCGAGGCCCGTGCCCTGCAACGCCTTGCGGATCGCGGCCTCGGCCGAATACGTGCCGTCCACCGGCGCCGATTTGAGCGACTGCACCAATGACGCGTCATAGCTCAACGGAAGCTGCGCGACCCGGGCGATCTCCACCAACGTGCGATCCAGCGGACCGCTCGGCAGATGATAGGTGTGTTGTTCCGCCTGCTGCGCATACGCCGCGGACACCATGAAAGTCTGGGCAACCGCCATTGCGATCGCCATTGCCGCAACGTTGCGAGCCATACCCTTGCCGTCGAACTTGATCCCCACGATGCACCCATCCCTAGTCGGTTGTATTTCGGCAAAACGCCTGTCTTGTCCCACACGATCGAGAAGTCGAGAAGCAGCGGTCAACCGCAACGGCATGCCTTCCCCCTTCACTCCCGGCTTCGCTCGAGGCCGCTGGCCCCGGCAGGCTTGCCGGCTCCTCATCCACATGAAAAAGTCTAGCGATCCTGCCCGGAATACTTTTTTGAAAGAATTCGTCCTTCGCGCCATTTCCGGTTTTTTATTCCCACCGACTGCGCCGTCTTTGAAAATTCAATCCAGCAGGCGGAATCCGCAGACAAGAAAATCAGCAAACGTAATCGAGGGGCAACCTCGTCGTATGCTTGATGGTCTCCATCGAGAAACTCGAACTCACATCGAAAATTTCCAGCTCGCTGATCAAGCGCTTGTACACGCCGTCATACCCGGCAATGTGCGGAACGACCACCTTCAGCAGGTAGTCGATATGACCGCTCATGCGGTACACCTCGATCACCTCGGGGATGTCGGCGACCACGTCGCAGAAGCGTTTGAGCCAGGCTGCGGTATGCTGCGCAGTCCTGATTTCGACGAGCACGGTCACGCCGACATTGAGCTTGTCGGCGTCGAGCAGGGCAACCCGGCGGGCGATGACGCCGTCCTGCTCGAGCTTCTGTATGCGGCGCCAGCAAGGCGTCGTCGACAAATGCACGCGATCGGCGATTTCCGCCACTGAAAGCGTGCTGTCCTCTTGCAGGACTGTCAGGATGGCCTTGTCGATATGGTCGATCACAGTTCCCCCCTTCGGGACAAGGTAAGCGTCGCAGGCATTCGGACGCCTTCATTTACCTTGTGCAACGAAGCGGGAAAAGTGACACCGGGAAAGAAAAATTTTTTCGCGCCCCGGCCGAACGGGGCGCGGCGTCAAGCCTCGGAGGCGACGGCCAGAACCTTGCCATACACGGCAAGGGAAAGTCCCAGGCCGTTGGCGAGCTGGTGCAGCGCCGCCTCGGCGTCGTTGAGCGGGAACACGCCGCTGACCCGGCGAGCGAGCGCGGCCTGCGGGAACCGGATATAGCCGCCGTAGTAGCGGCCCAGCGTCTCGAGGATGTCAGGCAGCGGCCGATCCAGGACGACGAGCGTGCCGCGGCTCCAGGCGAAGATGTCGGCGGCCGTCTCCGGCATGCGGGCAATGCGCCCCGGCGATAGCGACCAGACCGAACCATCGGCGATGCGGACGCTACCGCCGCGCGGTGTCGCAAGGGTTGCATCGCCGCCCTGCACCGCGACCACGGTGTGATATCGCAATGCATCGACGCTCAGGCGGGCGCGGCTCGTGATTGCCGTCCCGTCCCGCGTCCTCACGGCGAACGGCGAGCGGTTCGTCGTGGCGGGACTCGACAGGATCTGGCCGGACGCAAGATAGACGTCGCCGCGCGCGCCGTCCCGCGTCCAATAAACACGCGCCGATGCCCCGAGGACGATCGGCGTTCCGTCTTTCAGCGCCACGGCCTGCGGCGTCAGATCGCCATTGTGATAATCGGCGTCGAGCGAATAGGCCCGGACCAGTTCTCGCGTCCCGATCGCGGCCAGCGCCAGCGCGCCCACCCCGGCGCCAGCCTTCAACATGCGGCGCCGCGCACGAGACGGCGCGTTCAGCGCGCTTCGCACCGCCGTGCCGGGCGCGTTCCGCAGCGACGCAAACCGTGCCAGCCCTTCCTGGAGCCGTATCCACGCCGCTTCGTGCGCGGGATCGGCGCGGCGCCATGCCTCGAAGCCATCGCGATCCTGCTGCGTGGCGTCCTCGGCACGCAACCGGACCTCCCACTGAATGGCTTCCTCCGCGCACGAATCGACCGTGCCGGCGCCGCGCGCGGCATTCAACTGATCAGAAAGCATCGGGTAAGCGCCTGGGCGATGTATTTGCGAACCATGCTTGTCGAGACGCCGAGTCGAGCGGCAATCTCGGAATAAGTGAGGCCGTCGATCTGGCTGTAGATAAAGGCACTTCTCGCTTTCGGAGGCAATCCATCGAGCGCCTGATCGATCAGGAACAATGCCTGGGAAATCTCGACGATCGATTCGGCGGACGGCGCGAGGGGTTCCTCGGCATTGAGGAGCGCCTCATGATACGCGCGCTCGAGATCCCGGCGGCGCCACATCTCGAAGGTGAGACGCTGGGCGATGACGGTCAGCCACGCTCGAGGCTCGCGAATACCCGGCGGGTCATCGACGCCGGCAAGCGCCTCGAACGACGACGACGCCAGATCCTCGGCATCGGCCGGCGATCCGACACGCCGCAGCAGCTTCGCCTTCAACCATCCATAGCTGGCCCGAAACTCGTTGGCAAGCCAAACCGAGCGGGAACGAGCCGACTCGTCGTCGCTCCTTTCCAGTTTGTCGAGAGGCTGTGCTGCCGGGCCAGTGCTCATGTGCCAATTTCCAAAGCGATGGCGCGATGGGCGTGCACTGCAGGATGCCAATCATCTGCCGAAATGCAACGTCATGCCCCGCTAGATCGGTGTCGTAGTATGCCATTTCAAAATCGCCGCGTGCCGGCGCGATACCAATCCAGAACCCTGACGTCCGGGGCAGTCGTCCTTGACGCCGGGACGGCAAGGACGCCCCGATCACGTCGCCGAGCCGCAGGCCGCCCCGAATCATGCGCGCTCGACCGGCTGCGAGATATCGCTGCGGCGATTCGCCCGTGGATCCGTCGGAACATGACGACGCGCGCGCTGGCGCCGCGATACCCGAGATCCATCGCCACCGGCTCGCCTGCGTCAAATGCCGCCCATTGCCCGATCCATGTCGAGTCGGCAGCGAAGTCGAAGCGGCCGGGCGCAACATGCCCGGCCGCTGCCGTCACGGACGAACTCCGTTCGCGCGGGCCGTCAGTTTCGCCACGAGGACGTCGCCGAATTCCGGTGCCGACATCGGCTGCTGCCCCGTGATCAGTTCGCGGTCGACGACGACATTGCCGTGCCAGTTCGCCACCGTGTCGACGTGAGCGCCGGCTTCAGCCAACGCATTCACCGGATAGAACGGCACGTTGCCGCCAAGCCCGTTCGGCCCCTCGAGCTGCTGCTCCTCGCCCGTCGAGAAGACGGTCATCCGGTAACCGGCATACGGCCAGCCGGCCGCGAAGGCATTCGCCTTGCCGTCGTTGGCGGTCATCGATGCAACGAAGGCATCCGGATCGTGCAGCGTCGACAACAACACGATCGGCCCGTGACAGATGATCCCGGTGGGACGGCCGCTGTCATGGAAGCTGACCAGGATCTTGCCGAGATTCCGGTCCTTGAGCAGGTCGACCATCGGCGCATGGCCGCCGGGGATAAACAGGCCGACATAACCGTCGGTCCCCTCGGAGACGACGGACGCGAGCGTCTTCGGATGCTTCAGTTGCGCGATACCCTGCGCGTATTTCAGTGCATCCGCGCGCGCGGCATCGTCGCCGCCGAAAAACAGCTTGTTGTTCGAGTTCGCGTCCATCACCGGCATGTCGCCATTCGGATTGGCGATCACCGGCTCGTAGCCTGCCTCGACGAGCTTGCGGTACGGCACGACGAATTCGTTGAGGTAATAACCGGTCGAATATGTCTTGCCATCGCGCAGATCGAGCGCGTGAGCGCTCGACATGACAACCAGCACCTTGCCGCGCGACTGTGCCGACGCGCCCACCGGCAATGCAAACGCGGCCGACGTGGCGAGTACGGCAGCACCGATCTTGAGGATGTTCATCATCAAACCCTTCCGAAAAAATGAGTGAGCCGGTTCAAGCGCCGGCCTTGGCATCCGCCGCGTAGCGCGGAGCGGCCTTGGCGTTCGCGAATTTCGGCGTGAGTGCGCGGCGGGCCGCTTCCCATTGCGTCCAGCCGTCGCCGTCGTGCAGCGTCGGGATCGTCACGAGCTCGCCCTGATCGAGGCCCGCGAGCGCGGCATCCACCAGGTCGTCGGCCGTCATCGTGCTGGCGGCTTCCTTCTGTTTCGCATAGCCCGCCACATCCCAGAACTCGGTCGCCGTCGCTGCGGGCAGCACGGTCTGCACGCGCACGCCCTTGTCCGCCAGGTCGCGCTGAAGCGCGTGACCGAAGCTCAGCACGTACGACTTCGACGCGCTGTACACGCCGTTGAGCAGTTCGACCGCAATGCCAACGACGGAGCCGATGTTGACGATGGTGCCCGTGCCCTTGCCGGCGAACACCGGTGCGACGGCGTAAGTCAGGCGGGTGAGCGCGGTGATGTTCAGATTGATCATCGACTCCATCGTGTCGACGTCGCCGTTGAGAATCGACGCGACCGAGCCAATTCCCGCGTTGTTCACCAGCATCGTGATGCTGCTGTCCTCGCGCAGAATGCCTTCGATCTTCGCGAGCGCGGCCTTGTCGTTCAGATCGGCGGCAACGGTCTCGACCGAGCGGCCGGTTTCGGCCGTAAGGCGGCCCGCCAGCGTATTCAGACGATCCTGATTACGCGCCACCAGAATGAGGTCGTAGCCGCGTTTGGCGAGGCGGTCCGCGTAAATGGCGCCGATGCCGGCCGATGCGCCGGTGATCAGCGCGGTGCCTTTCGTAGAAGTCCTCATGTCTTTTCCTTTCCGGGGATTGAGCCGACCGGGTGTCGGTTCGTGGAATGAATTCTGGCTTCGACCACGCTCATCCTCAATGTCATAGATGCAATGATTTCTGCCATCCATGCATTGACCGGAAACCTTGCGGATTCGTCCTTTGCAAGAGACGCCCGGTTACCCAAAATCGGCCCTGCAGGGGGTGCCGCGCGGCGCCTTGCCCCCTCCGAAGACGGCCGACAGGACGAACCTGGAAAAAGACAGGGGAAAAACCGGTGAAGATAGGCATCCTGATTGAATCAAGGCCACACGAAACGCGCGTCGCGCGATGCCCGAAACGGTCGCGCAGTCCGTTGCGCCACGCCATCGGGCGGCGCCTCGACGACATCGACGGGCATGCCGGCGAAAGCGCGGCAGCCCCGGATCGGGCCGGGCACAAGGTCATGGGTGACGCGCCACCGCAGCCCGCGGCGATGTCCGTTTTATGCTAGATTCAATTAATCAGGCCATCCACCTGGCGGACATCATGCACACCGTAGGACTCGTTGTTTACCCAAATTTCCAGTCGCTCGCGCTCGCGGTGGCGAGCGTGTTCGAGTACGCGAATCTGCTCCGCGGCGAGGCGGTGTACCAGTTCCGGATCGTGTCCGAGCACGGCGGAGCGGTCGTGTCGTCGCAGGGGTTTTCGGTCAACACCGAGCCACTGGCCAACGACGGCTATGACACGCTGATCGTCGCCGGCGACAACGAATGCCGGCTTCCGTCGGCGACGCTGGTGGACTTCCTGCGTCGCGCGCCCTTCCACTCGCGGCGCATTGCGTCGATATGCACGGGCGCCTTCGTCCTCGCGGCCGCCGGCCTCCTCGACGGGAAACGGGCCACGACGCACTGGTATCACGCGCGGGATTTCAGGAAGCAATATCCGGACGTGCAGCTCGACGAAGACCGCATCTTCGTCGTGGACGGCCAGGTCTGGACTTCGGCCGGAATGAGCGCCGGGGTGGATCTCGCGCTCGCGATCGTCGAAAGCGACTTCGGGCTGGAAACGGCGCGCATGGTCGCGCGCAAGCTCGTGCTGTACCAACGGCGCGGCGGCGGGCAGTCGCAATTCTCGACGTTGCTGGAACTGGACGCGCGATCGGACCGCGTGCGAATGGCGCTGACCTATGCGAGCGAAAACCTGGCGAGCGATCTGTCGGTGGAACGACTGGCGGAGGCGGCACGTTTGAGCCCGCGCCAATTCAGCCGCGTGTTCCGGGAGGAGACGGGGCAATCCCCGGCCAAGGCGGTCGAGCGGCTGCGCGTCGAAGCCGCGCGCCTGATGATGGAAACGACGCGCCACCCGATCGAAATCATTGCGAGAGAAACCGGCTTCGGCGACCGCGAGCGCATGCGCCAGGCGTTTCTGCGCGCGTTCGGGCAACCCCCGCAGACCATCCAGCGAGCCTCGGGAGTCGCGCCGCTCGTGAACTAGGACTTGTTGAACCAAAAGGCGAGGTTTGCGCGGTCTTGCCTGCCCAAACCCTGAGCGCCCGACTACCGGCAGGTCTGCAGGCAGCGAGCCGTGCAAGCGGACGATCTATTGCTTGCCGGGGCCCCACTCCGGGCTGTAGCCGCCCAGCGCCGGGTGGTACATCTCGTCGCCGGAATGCTGCGTGAATTCGACATTGAGCCGGTCCTCACGCAAGCCGAGAATCTCCACGCAGTGCGCGCAAAGCGCCTGCGCCACTTCCATGCGCTGCTCGGGCGGGCGCCCCCGCCGGATATCCAGCATCATCACGGCGACCGGGACCGGCGCTTTGCCCGCCTCGGCAATGCGCCAGACACCGCCTTGCCCCAGTTCCCGGATCGCGACGCTGATACGCCGAATATCGACCGACATCATCCGCGCATAGGTCTCGCTCATTCTGGCGGCGAGCAATTGCTTGGCTTCCACCGAATAGTGGTCGTTCACGTCCAGTTGCAGATAGGGCATGGTGGTCAGGATTCCAGGTGATTGATCGAACTCGTGCGGCATCGGCCTGTGCGTATGCTGCCAGCCGATTCTGGCACCCGGCTCGCCGCCCTCGCCATGTCGGATAAGCAATGATTCCGGACACAGCGCGTCGCTACTGCCCAATGGCCTGTTGCTCGAAGGAGGCCGCCACCGACTCCGCGAGCACGTCGACCGCGCGCCGCAGATTGCCTAGCGCGCGCGGAAACACGAGCCACACGTCCAGCGCCAGCGC
Organism: Burkholderia pyrrocinia; assembly: GCF_001028665.1. NCBI lineage: Bacteria > Pseudomonadati > Pseudomonadota > Betaproteobacteria > Burkholderiales > Burkholderiaceae > Burkholderia > Burkholderia pyrrocinia. The sequence continues at coordinate 2,386,178 of NZ_CP011504.1, read as the reverse complement.
AAAGCCGCCGACCTCGACGACGCTGAGCTGCGAACGCCACGGGCTCGCGCGCAACACGTCCGTCGGCACGAGGCCAAGCCCGAGCCCGCTGGCCACGAGCCTGAGTTGCATGTCGGTTCCATAGGTGTCGATGCTCAATCGAAAGCGCTGCCCCCGATTGGCCATCGCACGCTCGAGCGCGGCGCGATAGCCGCAGCCGTCAGGGTTGAGTATCCATCCGTGGGCGGACAGCGCTTCCACCGTCGCGCGAGCATCGACGACCGGCTTCGATGCGCTCTGCACCACCTTCACATCGAATCTCGTGACGAGGCTGCAGCCGAAGTCCTCCGGCAGCGAAGCCCCCGCCGGCAACATCAGCAACGCGACGTCGAGCGATCCGTTTTCGACCATGCGCTGCAAACCGACGCTCCAGTCGGTAAGCAACCTCACGTCCAGCGCAGGAAACCGCGCCTTCATGGTCATGACGGCGTCGAACAGCACGATATCCGCGACGGCCTGCGGCAAGCCGAAGCGCAGCGTCCCCGACGGCGGCGAATCTTCCCGGGCAATGTCGTGAAGCTGGTTCAACGCGCGCAGAACCGGCACGGCCTGTTCGTAGACCCGGCTGGCAAGCGCCGTCGGCCGCGGCGGCTTGGCGTTTCTGTCGAACAACGTGGCGCCCAGCCCCTCCTCGAGCCGCTGTATGCGCTTCGATATCGTCGATTGCGACACGCACAGCTGATCAGCCGCGCGGGTCAGCGAAGCCGCGTCGACTACCGCGATGAACGATTTCAGTTCTTCAATCACCATTCCGATTCGTCAACATTTCAATGAAAAACATTCGTTTGTGGAAACTCGTGCACCAGCCTACTCTCAACCGCAATCGCACACCAGTCCACGGAGAATGAAATGCCCCTCGTACGAATCAATCTGTCGAAAGACGCATCGCCCGAAGTCGTCAAGGCTGTCAGCGACACGGTCTACGAAGCGATGACCACAGTCGCCAACGTCCCGGAGAACGACAAGTTCCAGATCATTTCGCGCCATGCGCCGGACGAGCTCGTTTATCCGGCCGACGGTTATCTGGGCGTGGTTTACACGTCCGGCATCGTGTTTATCCAGGTCACCTGGAACGCGGGGCGCACGATCGACGTGAAGAAGGCCTTCTACCGCGCCGTTGCGGACGGCATCCACGCGAAGGCCGGCGTGCGCAAGGAAGATGTGTGGATCAGCCTCGTTGACGTCGCGCGCGAAGACTGGTCGTTCGGCAACGGCGAGATGCAATACGCGCCGAAGGCGTGACTCCGCCGCCCCAACTCCTGCGTCACTCGCGCCATCGGACGGTCGGTCACGATGCGCTTTGCCGACATCACGCCGAGCGGCCAGCCGACCGTGTCGCCGGTATCGGCGGCGAGACGGCCTACTGGCCGGAGCACGACCGGGTGTGCCGGGGATAGGGTCGAACCGGGCGTGATCACCGGCAACGCCAGCGCGATGGTTGCGCTATTCCCTCCTCGATCGAGACGAACCCAATTCCCGGCCATCGAATCGAAACGTCATCCCCGAAAGCGAATCCAACCCGTTTCAGGGTCAGTCAAGCAGCTTGGCGGCACAAATTTGACTCAACGTTCTGTTGGCTGCGCCGTAAAGTACTGCGATTTGCACTCACCGATCTGCTCGCAGCTGCAGATCAAGCACTATATCTGGCCAAGTCCCAAGGTGGCAGTCAGCTGGTTCATCACGCCCGAGGACAAGAGCGCGACGAGACCGCACGTGCGTAGCATCGCGAATAAGTCAACTGTGAGCGATCGATAAACGACGCCCCTCGGTCATCAAACGTGCAAGAACGCTCTAATAGCTTTCGCCTCTCATTCTGGCTGACCAGGAGCAGTGACATGCGTTGGATAGTGCCTCTCGTACTGGCGATCGTATGTACGCGTTCCGCGCTGGCTGATTCGGCCGCTTTTAACGCAGGGGTAATCCGGCTCTGCCGCTTTCAATACGGTGATCTTTTACCCTACGCGTGAGCGTGAGGTTCCGTGGCAAGCGGGTCCGGTCACCGTTGAGGCGACGCGCGATGCTTCGCCTGTACCGGATGGCCGCTTCCCCGTTGTATTGATTTCACATGGACGAGGCGGCGGTCCCCTCAGCCTCCGTGAATTGGCCAAGGCAACGGAATCGGCCGTGGCTACTAGTCGACTTTGAAGATAGACACTACTGCTTTCAGGCTTTCCGCTTGGTCGGCCATCGACTACGCCGCGTTGCTTCCCTGGAGCAGGTCAGCTCAGTCTGGATGACTTATAGATTTGCGCGTAGGAAGTCCACGACCTCATGGTCGATCTGGCGATGAATCTCCACACGATCGCTCCCGGGCGCATCCTGACAGATCAGTGCCGCACTGGCTGCGACCGAGGCCGGACAAGGATCAATGAAAACGAAGTGGTTGCCTGGCACGATGTGGACTGCGGGCGGTGTGGGCAAGCCTGACACAACTCCAAGAGCGTTTCTCGCAGAACCAAGATAGCTGTCGTCCCGCGGTCGATAGAGCATCGTCGGTACGCGCACGGCGGACAAGCCAGATGCCTCAAACATCATCGCCAGCGGATCCATCAGCACCAAGGCCTTCAGGCGGCGATCAACGGGCGGTTGCCAAGCTACCAGGTCAGCGGGTACGGCCGCTTTGCCTTGGGTGCCGTGCGCACCATTGCTGGTTGCTGGACGCGGACACGATCCCGGATCATCGTGATCTGCGCAGTACGCGCTGGCATACGCAAAATCGGGTTTCGCTCCGGCCAGAATCAGCGCAGTGTAGCCGCCGGCTGAGTATCCGATCATGCCAATTCGGCCGACATCGGCGCTCGCGGAAAACCGTGGATCCGCGAGGACTGCATTGAGCGCGGCCTCTGCCTGCCGGGGGCGATCAATCAGAATCTGGGCTTGGGACGGCGCTCGGGGATAGCCTGAAGCGTCCCCAACGTGCGTCGGCAAGACGACGATAAATCCGGCGCGAGCCAGAGTTGTGGCCAATTCACGGTGGCTGAAGGGACCGCCGCCTCGTCCATGTGAAATCAATACAACGGGGAAATGGCCATCCGGTACAGGCGAAGCATCGCGCGTCGCCTCAACAGTGAACGGGCCCGCTTGCCACGGAACCTCGCGCTCACGCGTAGGGTAAAAGATCACCGTGTTGAAAGGGGCAGCTTCGTTCACCCCCTTGAGCCGGATTATCCCTGCGTTAAAAGCGGCCGGATCAGCCAGCGCGGAACACATACATACGATCGCCAGTACGAGAGGCACTATCCAACGCATGTCACTACTCCCCTGGTCAGCCAGAATGAGAGGCGAAGGATATCAGAGCGTTCTTACACGTTTGATGACCGAGGGGCGTCGTTTATCGATCGCTTACGATCGGACGATCTCCTCCATTGTCGCTCCAGCGTTCGAAACCGGATTTGAACCTGCAGCGACGTGAGATACCGATGTTCCGATGAGCTCCTTGATTTCCTTCGCCGCTACCGCACTTCGTTGTGCCAAGGTTCGGACTTCACCTGCGACAACTGCGAAGCCTCGTCCCTGCTCATCCGCACGCGCCGCGTCGACCGCTGCGTTGAGCGCAAGGAATGCGGTCGGCTTCCTGTGCCATATCTTGCTGGGCAGTGAGCAACGCCAGATTCCGGATGGCGATTGCGCGATCCTGTATTGATGAGCATAGTGGGTTTGCCAACCGTGCTTCCGTATTGCTTACTCGCGTAATAGCGTCAAGTTGATGGTTCAATTGCCACAGTCCGTAAAACGCGGTCACGGCTATTGCCACCAGTAGGACCGTCAATAACCCGAATCCGATAGTCAGGCGGCTAGATCCTTACATATTTCTCATAGAGGTTCCCGAGGCGATGATGAATGGTCCATACAAGTTGTTTACGACAAAATGCAAACTTGCTGAAGGGAACTCGTGATCGACGGCATTGGGAACCCCGTGCTCCATCGCGCGGGACCGTCATCGTCGATCTGTGTGCGGCTCCGGACGCGCGATCCCGATGCTGCGGGGCGCACAGCAGAAAATGCCGGAGCCACCTCTACAAACGCCGCGCGCGTACTTTTAGGAGGGGAACTTGAAGGCGCATGCAGGATTCTCGCCCTGTAACATCCTCAGTTGCCTGACGATCGTCGGTTGCAGCGCGGCGCGCGACGACAATCGGTGTATCGAGCGTATCAGCCGCTTGCGCGTCAGACTAGGTCTTGCGCAATTGACGCATTGCGGCGAGTGCGACGAGCGCACCCGCCGTGGAGGTGACAATGTCGAGAAACACGCTGTTGGCTACCGATAAATCTAGGACATGAGCAATACCTGAGACCACGCATGCGCCCATGACGCCCAGAACGATATCGCGAATGATCTGGTACGGGCGTCCACGCCAGACCACCCCGGCAAAGCAGCCTGACGCACCGCCGATGAGAATCCACGTTAGCAGGCTATGGGAGGTATCGCTCACGATGGTTTATCCGCGGGTGGCCGGCACGGCATTAATATCGAGTTGATCGAAGCGCTGGCTGTCCTGCACGTGGTGCAGGACGACACCTGCTTCGTAATACTTGCCCGCGTTCAGCAGTGCCGACGCCTGATCGATACGCTCGGCAGTTTGGTCGAGTGGAACGACGTCGACGGTATAGGCGACATTGACGTCAGCAAGTTTCAGCGCCTTGATCGCCCCTTCGCGGTCCCCCTTCTTCAAGGCCGCGTTGGCGTTGGCGACTGCCTTGGCCTTGACCGGCTGGGCGGTAAAGTCATCCAGTACGGTCATGTCACCGCCGACCGGCAGCCATGCCGTAGCCTGATTGCTCGTAGCCGTGTTGGCGTGTGCACCGGCGGCGTCGCTCAGCGTCGATTCGGCCTTCATGAAGGCCGAGTTGTCGGACTTCGCCGCCTGCATGGCCGTCTTGGCGTCGGCCAGCAGATGGGTGGCCGCCTCAGGATGGCCGTCGAAGAGCGCAGATCGGGCAATCATGACGTCAATCATGGCCCGATTCCCGGCATGCGACAGTTTCGTGAAATCCTGGTTGACGGCCTTTGCCTGGGTGACGGCCGCGACCGCATAGCCGGCAGGCACAGTACCGCAGACCAGCAATGCGACCGACATCACGCAGAAGGCTACTTTCTTTCTGTTCAGGGTGGACATGTCGAATTCTCCTTCTCTGATCGTTGTTGTTCCCGTAGGGCGGACTGGACCTCACGCAGTTGCATCATTCACGCGCCCTGAACACAAGATACGAAGGCGGACTTAAAAGAAACTTAACCCTGGCGGTCAACACGAGATTTCACCAACCCATCTGGCGCGCAGTGGAAGCCTCTCGATGGAAATCAACACATGAGTTGATTCGGATTCCGCAGAATGGAGTGCGTTCGCGTCGTGCCAACACAGAGAAATACGAATTAAGGTCACTTTCTCGTCGGTTTCGACGACAAGGCGCCAGCGCCGGGCCGTGCGTCATATCCCGGTGGATGCGCGGAGCATGTTCCATCATGACGAGATCGTTACCGAGGCCGGCCTGAAAAAAATGGAACCGACAGATTCCCTCGTCTCATTAACGTTGCGCTCCACGGCCTTCAGCCGTTCGCGTTCGTCAGTGGTCACGCCATCACGCTCGCCATGATCGACCTGGTTTGCCCAATGCGAGCGGCGTCTGCGCCGTACAGCCCATCATCGGCGCCATTGACTCGACCGCCGCTCGCGTCGACGAATGTTCGCTACGCTGCTCGCGCAAACTTGCCGAGGTTGAACTTCCACACGCGCGGCGTGCCGGTGCGGACGCGGGACCGCATTGCTTTTTATTGATCGCGCACGTACGCAAACGATTGCGCACAAGACGAAAATAAAACGTTTCTGTACCATTCAGATAATAAGGATCACTTCCGGATACGACCACGAACCGGCCTGACACATTGATTTCACAGCCGGAACGTGTCGCATTTCAGAAGCTGTTGTCTGACAAAACCTGCCAAACGAGCGATGCGAGTGCGTGCGTACCGCATACATCGCATGCTTCAAACAAGAATGGCCCGCCACATCGTCCCCACGGCCACCCCATTGTTCTCGACCGAACGTCGACGCAGACGCGAACGCGATTGCCCTGCATTGTGCAGACCATTTCCATGAGCACCGACGTAGCACCGTTCCACGCAAGACCATGCCGCTAGTCAGACCGAGGTTTTCAACGCAATTGTCGCTACTCGGGGCACTTGCCGCGGCGTTGTGCGCATCGCTGGTCGCAATCGTCTGGTTAATGGCCAGTTGCACCGAAGGCCACCGGATCGCATCCGCCAGGCAGCGCGCGAGCGACGCGTGCGACGCGATTGCTTCCCACTACACGCTGTCGTTACCTCACGCGACGGAGCCGAGCGTTCAACTGTTGCGCGACGTACTCAACGCGGCCCTTGCCGCATCCGCGGGTATCGAAGGGGGCTTCTGGCACGCTGGCGCGTTGCATTCCGCGCCGTCGGCGAATGCGCCCGAGCGTGCCGGTGGATTTCTGGCTTACGCGTTTCCGTCGTACCCCGGCAGCGGCATCAAGCGCGACATTCCGGAAGCGGAAACGCCGCTGATCCTGAGCGCGCTCTCGGCAGCGTCCACCGGCGTGCGCTCCGCCGCCGAAATAGCGGGAAGGCACCACGACGCAGTCATCGCGATCGCGTGCCCCGTGAACGGACATACCGGGCTCTATGCATGGACCCTTGTGCGCGCGCAATCGATGTTGGTCCGTCAGGGCGACGCCATCGTAGCAACGTTTGCCGTCGTTCTGGCGCTTCTGTTCGCCGTTTCCCTGTATCTCGCATTCGCACTGCGCGCATGGCGCGACAAACTCGTGCGGCTCGACACGGCGCTCTCGAACGACGACGCCGATTCCGCCGGCAGCATCCCCTGCCCGGGCGAGCCGGAACTGGATCGGATCGCGCATGCATTCAACCGCTGTACTGCGCGTACCCGCAATGCTCGCGAACAAGCGAGCGAACTGGAAATACGCCTCGCTCAAGCACATCGTGTCGCGCTGCTCGGCACACTGGCCGCCGAGGTTGCGCATGAAATTCGCAATCCGGCTGGCGCGATGCGATTGAAAGCCGAGAACGCGCTGGCCGGCGATGCCTGCCGGCAGCAATCGGCGCTGCGCTCGATACTCGGCCAGATCGAGCGCATCGAAATCCAGGTGTCCAGGCTCCTGGCGCTCACCCAGCCCGTTACGCCGCGCCTGGAGCCGGTCGATCCGGCCACGTGGCTTTCGGAAAGCGTGCAGACACACGACGAGCTCGCGCGCGGCAAGAATGTCGCGCTGACGGTGGCCTGCAATATGCCGACGGCCTTCACCAGCGACACGACCGATCGCCCCGTATTCGACCCTGCCCAGATGCGTCGCGCGCTCGACAATCTGATCGTCAATTCGCTGGCGCACGTTCGCCCGGGCGGCAAGGTTCACGTCGAGGCCAGCCGCCGCGCTTCACCATGCGGCGCACGCTTCGTGCTCGAAGTCGCCGACGACGGCCCCGGCGTTGCCGAAGCCGAGCGCGCGCGCATCTTCGAGCCCTTCGTCAGCGCGCGGCCCGGCGGCTGCGGGCTCGGTCTCACCCTGGTTCGAGAGATCGCAGCGTCGCACGGCGGCAACGCCTGTCACGCCGCCACCCCTACTACTTGCTTTGTCATCGATATCCCATGGCGACCATCCTGCTGATCGACGACGACGATGCCTTCTGCGAAGGATTGTCTGAAACGCTGACCGATCTGGGTCACGAAACCCTATGCGCCGGCACGGGCGAGCACGCGCTCGCCCGCGTCGACCGAGGTCTGCAACCCGCCTGCATATTCCTCGACATCCGGTTGCCCGACATGGACGGCATTGCCGTGCTCGAGAAACTGCGGCGCGTCCCTCGACTCGCGACGGTCCCCGTCGTGGTACTGACCGCCTATGCCCGTAGCGGCAACACGATCGCCGCCATGCGCCTCGGCGCATTCGACCACCTGACGAAGCCGGTCGGCCGCGACGATATCGCGAGCCTGCTCGAGCGGATCTTCGCGGCCCATCCTCCGTCCGATGCCGCTCCCCATGCGCAGGCGAACGTCGACGCGTTCGACGAACCTGTCGGTGCGGAGCCGCGCTTGCTCGGCATCAGCGCGGCGATGCGCGAAGTACAGAAATGTATCGGCCGCGCGGCAGCGTCGGATGCGACCGTTCTCATCACCGGGGAAACGGGAACCGGCAAGGAAGTCGCGGCCAGGGTGCTCCACGTCGAGTCGTCGCGTAGCGCCGGCCCGTTCGTTGCCGTGAATTGCGCGGCGATTCCTCATGAGCTGCTCGAAAGCGAGCTTTTCGGCCATTGCAAAGGTGCCTTCACGGGCGCCACGGCCGCACGGACCGGCCGAATCGTCGAAGCCGATGGCGGCACGCTTTTTCTGGATGAGGTCGGCGACATGGCGACCTCCATGCAAGCCAAGCTGCTGCGGGTGCTGCAGGAACAGCAAGTCACCCCACTCGGCGTCAACCGGTCCATTTCGGTGAACGTCCGCGTGATTGCGGCAACCCATCGGGACCTGCGGACCATGGTCGCGAACGGAACGTTTCGCGAAGACCTGCTTTACCGACTCAACGTCATCCCCATTCATCTGCCGCCGCTGCGCGAGCGGCTGGCCGACATCCCGCCGCTCGCCGTCCATTTTCTCGACACGACGTCGGCCTCGACTACGACGAAGCGGCTGTCCGTGCAGGCGGAGCGCCGCCTGATCGCGTATGCGTGGCCGGGCAACGTACGCGAACTGCGCAACGCGATCGCGCGCGTGAATGCGCTCGCGCCCGGCGCCGTCGTCACCGGATGCGATCTCGCGTTCCTCGACGAACCGGGTGTTCCTTCGCGCGACGCGCTGCTGCCTGCCGCGATGCTCAATCGTCCGCTGTCGGAAGCACTCGCCGCCGTCGAGCGCGAGATGATCCTGCGCACGCTGGGACTCACCGGCGATAATCGCGCGGAAGCAGCGAAGCGACTCGGCATCAGCCGCCAGTCGCTGTACACGCGCATGGCACACCTCGACATCGGCTAGCGTCGGATTGCCGGACACGCGTGTCCGGATGCGTTGACAGTCTCGCTGCCGCGCTGCCCGCAAAGCCTTGTCCGACAGTCCCCTTTATGTGGCACACCGCTTGCATGTATTGCCCGGAGCGATCTCGCGGATCGCACCGGGCAGGCGGCGCTCATCCTTCGCGAAACAGCACGCGAAGACATCGAAGCCGGTACCGGTCCCTGCGTGATCGTGATTTCAACGACGGGACGCGGATGAGCGTCGACGCATGTCGATGCCTTCCCGACCCGACGTTCATAACAAGCACAACGACAACCGCTCGACCAGGGCAAACGACAGGGGAAGACTAAACATGAGCTTCGGACAATTGACCGTGCGAGCGAAACTCGCGCTGACCTTCGGCATGATGGCCGCGCTGGTGGTTCTGGTTTCGGTGATCGCACTCGGTGCGCTCGGGGATGCGAACGACAGTTTCGCCAACTACGTCGACGGTGCGCGTGCGCGCGCGGAGTTGACCGAAAAAGTTCGTGCGGCGGTACTTCGTCGCGCGGTCGCCGTCCGTAATCTGGTGCTCGTGACGAAGCCCGACGATATCGAAGCCGAACGCGTTGCGATGACGCAGGCGCACGACGAAGTGCAGGCACGGCTTCGCCAGCTGAACGAAGCCATCGCCACCAACCCCGACGTGACGGCGAAAGGCCGCGCGCTGGTGGCCGAGATCAACCGCATCGAATCGCGATATGACCCGGTGGCCGTCGCGATCGGCGACGCTGCGTTGCACGGCCAGCGAGACCAGGCGATCGCGATGATCGACGATCAATGCCGGCCCCTACTGAAGGAACTCGTCGCAGCAGCCGACACCTACGCCGGCTTCGCAAGCAATCGGGCGGCCGAAAGCAAGCAGGCGTCCGCGCAACAGTACGACAGACACCGCGCGCTGCTGATCGGCATCTGTCTCGCTGCCGTCGCCGCCGCCGTCGTTGCGGCGCTCCTGATCACGCGCAGCATCACGCGCGCACTCGGCGCGGAACCCGGCGCCCTGAGCGACATCACACGCCGCGTCGCGGCGGGCGACCTCGGCACCGTGGACGGCGCCGCGGCCGCGCCGCAGGGCAGCGTGCTGGCATCGATGGGCGAGATGCAGGCGAGCCTCGTCCGGCTGATCGGGCAAGTCCGTACCGCCGCGGACAGCATCGCGACGGGATCCAGCCAGATCGCGTCCGGCAACCAGGACCTGTCGTCTCGCACGGAGCAACAGGCGGCGTCGCTGCAGGAGACGGCATCGAGCATGGAACAGCTCACCGCTACCGTGCGTCAGAACGCGGAGAGCGCGCAACAGGCGAGCGCCCTGGCCAACGGTGCGTCGGACGTCGCGCACAAAGGCAGCGCGGTGGTGAGCCAGGTCGTGGAAACCATGACCGACATCAGCGACAGCTCGTCGAAGATAGCCGAGATCACCGGGATCATCGAGGGCATCGCGTTCCAGACCAATATTCTCGCGCTGAACGCCGCCGTGGAAGCTGCCCGCGCGGGCGAACAGGGTCGCGGCTTCGCCGTCGTGGCGAGCGAAGTGAGAAGCCTCGCGCAGCGTTCATCGAGTGCAGCCAAGGAAATCAAGGCGTTGATCGGCGCATCCGTCCAGAAGATTCGGGACGGCTCGCGTTTTGCCGACGATGCGGGCCATACGATGGCCGAAGTGACGAAGGCCGTGGCACGCGTGACAGACATCATGGGTGAAATCGCCGCGGCGTCCTCCGAACAAAGTCGCGGGATCGAACAGGTCAACATCGCGATCACGCAGATGGACGAAGTCACGCAACAGAACGCGGCACTGGTGGAAGAAGCGGCGGCCGCGTCGAAGTCGCTCGAAGATCAGGGCCATCGATTGACCGAGGCCGTCTCGTTCTTCCGTGTCGGGTCCGTGGATAGCCATGCCTACGACCAGCCGGCGACGCGCCGGGGTGCGGCCACCACGGCGGCCGTGTCACGGCCGGTGCGACCGGGCCGCACGCCCGTGACGGAGGCAAGCGCGCCGTCACCCCGTGCCGCGATGGACGCGGCAGCAGACTGGACCGCCTTTTGATACGGCACGAACCATCCATTTTCTGGAGCATGACATGACGGAAGCAGTTGAAATCGCGGAGAGCACACCCGTACGCGAAAGTGCCGGCGACGCGACCAAGCAGGTATTTGTCGCTTTCGTGCTCGGCGACGACGAATACGGCATCGATATCATGAGTGTCCGCGAAATTCGCCCCTATGTAGAACCGACGCCCGCCGCCGATGCGCCGCCGTTCGTCAAAGGCACGATCAACCTGCGCGGCCTCGTCATGCCGATCGTCGACCTGCGCATGACGTTCTCGCTGGACCCGATCAGCGACACCGTACCGACCGCCATCATCGTACTCGACGGTGCGGAACAGGCGATCGGTTTGATCGTCGACTCGGTGAGCGGCGTCGTCGATATCGATCTCTCCGCTCGCCGCCCCGCGCCGGAGGTCGGGACCGCGATGCAAACGGAATGCGTCACGGGCCTCGCCATCCATGAAGGGGACGACGGCGAACAAATGCTGACCCTGCTCGACATCGATCGACTGATGGAAACGATCGATGTCGGCGCGTGCTGGAACCGGCCGAGCGAAGCTTGATCGACATTCAACCGATGACGAAAGACACGCAACGGCCGCCGGTATGGCGGCCCATCGAGTTTTTGCCGATCCTGTTTTATCTGGTCGACATTCAAGTGGACGAAGCGAGGGCGACCTTCGACAAATTGACCCGGCACACGACGGAAGGACGCATGGCCGATCCTGCGATGCGAGAGCGAGTCACGCATTACTACATCGGGCAACGGAAGCTGTTGCCGATTCAATACGAGCAATTCATGCGTTGGCAATGGGAAGCCACGACTACGGAGCAACGGGAAATGCTCAGGCGGATCGGCGAGCGCGCCGACCACCTCGCCGCGCTGTACGATTCGATCATCGCGTGGCTCGACGAATCGTCCCGGGCAACATCCGGCGTCAAGCAGCCGAACGATTCGTCGACGTTCGCCCGACCTCGATTCGAGCCGTCGCCATGAGGTTATGCGCACTGGCTTTGCTTCAACTCGCCGTACGAACGAATGGTATCGGCGATGTAACCGGCATCGCCTCCCTTTCCAAACTATTTCGGTTGATTGACGACAATAAAACAATACCCACATCAACCTCGATCGGCGTCTAATTCGTTGACGCCGGTGTATCGATTGATTGACACATCTGATTGTTCGCTGTTGGCAGTGCCTTTGTCCGGCATAGGCCTTGACGTGGCACGTCGCTTGCATATTTCGCGCGAACAGGAAGCGGCCCGTGCAACGGTGGACGTAGTCGAAAGCGGACCGGATAGCGCGGCATGCTCGCCTGACCGTCACGCTGCCCCTATGCGCGGCGACATACCGTATGGCCTTCAAACAGGTGCCAAGGATGAACATGCTACCGATCGAGAGCACGCTGCCCGTTTTGACGGATGCGGGCACGCTGCAATTTTCCGCTTATGGATTCGGTTGGGGATATCGCTCGTTTTCGTTATTGCGCGAGACGGTCCGCACCTGCCTCGGCGCCCGGGATACGAGCGAACAGCAGATTCGGCTGGCCTTCGAACTGAATCGGCATCGGATCCTTCGCGCGGTCGGACCGTTCTCGGCGATACCGTATCAAGGCGAGACGATTCCCGTTCCGGTCGAGAACCTGTAGAAAGCTTGCGCAGAATTCATCCACGCTTGAAGAGGGGCGAAACGACATGCGGGCGTGACGTGGTCGCCACACGGAAGCGCGATACGGCCGGCGCTCGGTTCACCGAACATCCTGCGACAAACTGCCTCGATCCACGAAAGCATCGCCACGCGAGCGACTCGGCGCCTCGCGCATCGACTTCGAGTGGAGCACCGAGATTCGGGGGGCGTCAGTGCGCGAGCGCGCGACCGATCCTGAATACACCGACCACCTCTCGCAGCGTGGTCGCCTGCTGCGCCATCGCCTGCGCGGCCGCCGATGCCTGCTCCACGAGCGCCGCGTTCTGCTGCGTGACCGAGTCCATCTGGCCCACGGCGACGTTGACCTGCTCGATACCCGTTCCCTGTTCGTCCGACGCCGATGCGATTTCATTCATGATGTCGGTCACTCGCCGCACGGACTGCACGATCTCCGACATGGTGGCGCCCGCGCGTTCGACCTGCTGCGACCCTTGGGCCACGCTTTCCACCGAACCCGTGATGAGATCCTTGACTTCCTTGGCCGCGTTCGCGCTGCGTTGCGCCAACGTGCGCACTTCGCCGGCCACCACCGCAAATCCGCGCCCCTGCTCGCCCGCACGCGCGGCCTCGACTGCCGCATTCAGCGCGAGGATGTTCGTCTGGAACGCAATCCCCTCGATCACGGTGATGATTTCGGCAACCTTGCCCGAACTGCTCGAAATGGCGCGCATGGAGTCGACCACCTGGTTCACCACTTCGCCGCCGCGCATCGCGACCTCGCACGCGCTGCCCGCGAGCGCATTCGCCTGCCGGGCGTTTTCCGTATTCTGACGAACCGTCGCGGTCAACTGCTCCATGCTGGCCGCCGTTTCCTCGAGCGAAGCCGCCTGCTCCTCCGTTCGCTGCGAGAGATCCAGGTTACCTTGCGCGATTTCGCCAGCCGAAGTCGTGATCGATTCCGCGGTCGACTGGATTTCCGACACGATGCCGCTCAGTTGCCGCCGCATCGATTCGAGCGACGCCATCAGGCTGCCGCGATCGTTCGGCGCGACCGGCACAGGTGCTTCGAGATTGCCTTCGGCAATACGCCCGGCCACGACCGCGGCGTCGGCGGGCTCGCCCCCCAGCGACCGCATGATTCCGCGCGTGATGACGGTTCCCAGCACGATCGAGAGGACGACGGTGATGACGCCTGCTGCCGCCAGCGTCAACTTGGTCAACGCAGTCAAGCTAGCCACTTCCCCTGAGCGCTGATCGAGCAGCGACTGCTCGGCCTCGTTCAGTTCGGCGGCCACGGCTCGATAGCGATCCATGAACTGCTTGTCGTTGCCCTGCTTGAAGTAGTCGATCAGCACGTTGGCCGGCTGCGTACCGGCATTGACGTCACGCCGCATCGCGATCAGCTTGTCATCGACCTCCGCCACCTTCCCATGCATGTCGCGCAGTGTCTCGAGACGACGCTGCTGCGCCGCGTTGTCCGCGGTGAGGCCGCGAACGACATCGAGCGACGCGGCGAACTGCTTGACGCCTGCCTTGTAGGGCTCCAGAAACCGGTCATCCCCCGAGGCCACGTAGCCGCGCACGCCCGTCTCCATGTTGACCATGCTGGTCAGCATGTCGTCGTTCGCTCGCAAGACCTGGTAACTATGAACGTTCCAGCCGTTCGCCTGATTCAGCTTCAGAAAATTGACGATCGAGATCGCGCTGCCGATCAACGATATAAGTACGACGATACCGAATGCAACGCCCAGCTTCCTGCCGACTGTCATGGAGCCCATGCTTGCTTCCCCCCGTGTGTTGTTGTTCGTTATGTCGGCACGCAGGCAAACTTCCTGTAACTCATGCATTCCTCGCCTGAAGAAACCTTTCGCGAGATGGTCGAATATATCGGTCGGCTTGCCCTGACACGCCTCCGCCTCAGGTAACTATCCGTCCTCGCAAACGATCACGGGCGTATTATCTTTTTATCGATTGCCGCGAAAAACGTCGCGTCGGCCGCGATGAAAATGCAGGACGCCCTCGTCACCGGGGAAACGGGGACCGGGAACCGGCAGCGCGGTCGCATCGTCGCGTACCGCGACGAGTACGGATTTCCATACATCGGTGTCACGAACCGTTGACACATGGGTTTCAGCCCTGCCGGCCAACCCTTGCCTGATCGCAGCGGACCAGATGGCATACCGATTGCATGTATTGCGCGGTCGATGTCCAGCCAGTGGCTCAATACCGGCGCGCGCAGCGTGGGGGACTCTCGACACAGATCGACAAAACAGTCATCCCGGCGGATTTCCAACGATGAACGACACCACGCGACAAGCGCCGGCATGGCGACCGATCCAGTTTTTGCCGACCTTCCTTTATTTGTTCGACGCTCAACTGGACGAAGCGCGTGGGATACAGGTCAAACTGACCACGCACAAAATGGAGCCGCACGTGCTGGACGGCGCGATGCTTGGACGAATCCGGCATTACTACGCCCGGCAACGAAAAACGTTACCGATTCAAGACGAGCAGTTCATGCGCTGGCAAGCAGAGGCGACGACCGCCGAGCAGCGAGAAATGCTTGCTCGCGTCAGCGTGCACGCAGACGAGCTCTCCGGGCTGTTCAATTCGATCATTGCGGCAATCGACGCGCTGTCTCGAGATACGCTCGACAGCAGTAGGCCGAATGCGTCAATCTCCGCCCAACCTCGCGTCGCGGCATCGCCATGATGCCGTCGCATCGGGGCCCGTGCCGACGGTGCGCAACGCTCCGTCCGTCACGTACGGAATGAGACCCGTCGCGCGAATCTTCGTGGCGATCGTGTCGCGGCACGCCGCGTCTTCCGGCGGGCAATAGTCGATCGAGACCACCGGTAGCGCATAGCGCGCTTCAATCGCCTTTGCTTGCGCGAGCAACCAGTCGCGATCCGCTGCGGGGACGGCGCCGTAACGCCGGTTGCGCTGATCCCAGTTGCCGAACAGCGATTCGAATGCAACCGCGGCGATCGCGTCATGCACCTTCGGCAAGATCTCGAAGCCGCGGTTCAGGATCAGTTGCGCAGTCGGATAGCGCGATTTCACGGCGTGGATCACGGCGACCAGGCCAGCCTCCTGCTTCGCGCGCGCCGCTTCCGTCTTCGCGACGAGCTGGTACGAATCCAGCGTGTCGAAAAAGAAGCCTCGGTACCCACGCGCCCACAGCGGCGCGATCACCTGTTCGACGAAAAACGACGGCCACCCCTGCGCCGACTGATCGACGACCGCCGACGCCCATGTCGTATTACGCCCGAACAACCACCGTTTCGGCATCCTGCGCGCATAGTCGCGCTCCTGCGTGACTTCGCCGACGCTCACATAGGCGAACCACGCGGGGCGTTGCACGTCTTGCGCACGTGGATCGAAGCCGCTGTCGGGTTCGACGACAACGACATCGAACTTCTCCAGCTGGCGAACCGGCACGTCGTTGCCGTAGAAGAACGCGACGGAATGCGGACGCATCGCATCGGCCGGATCGCACGCGTCAGGCGACGATACGGGCGGTGCGGGTTGCGCATAGCCTGCCCGCCCGCACAGCGCACCCAAGATGACGACTGCGATGGCAGCCGCGGCCGACGCCAGCGCCATCATCGGCCGCCTGTGCGACCGACGGATTCGGAATGAAAACATATCTCCTCAATGACGCAACATATAGGTTTCGTATTCGAGGCGGCCGAACTTGCGGTCGAGCAGCAGGACCGCCGCGACATCGAGAACGAGCAGCGCAAGCGCGAAGCCATAGCCGTATGCATTCGGCGTCATCCATAGCGTGATACCGGTCAGCACGCCGTTGAGCGCGACGAACGCCGTCGACAGCGCCACGACCAGCCGGCGCGCGTCGAGATAGAAGAATACGTTCAGCAAACCCAGCAGCAGCACCTGCAGACTCGCGGCGATCACGTCGACGAGCAGAAGCGGAAGGTACAGCGTCGAGATATGCAGGGCCGCCAGCAGCCAGTGACCGAATGCGACGATCAGCACCAGCACGGCGGCCTGCACCTTGATGATTTCATACAGCCCGGCGCGCACGCTGCCGACCATCATGTCGCGCATGTCGTTGATGTGCCGCAGCGTCGCACCGCTGCGCACGGCTTCGTAGAACGCATCGTAATACTCGACGAAGTCCGCCTCGATGCGTACCAGGAACGTCGCCATCCCGGGCATCACGCAAACGTACGCGATGAACACGGGTATGTCGTAGATCACCGATGCACGCAACGGCCCGATCACCTGCGCACCCGTGCCCGGTGCATACCAGAACATGAACTTGTCGAGCCATACGCCGAGATTGAACAGCAGTCCGACAAGCGCGAGCGTCGGATACGCGAAGCGCCGGTCGAGCATCTCGAACGAGACGAAGCGATCGCTGCGGTAGTTTCGGTAGATCAACCCCGAAAGCCCGGTAAGCAAGACGAGATGCCCGGCGACGAAACCGCCGAGCAGGCCGCAAATGCCCTGCCGGTTCAGCATCAGCGCGAACGCGACCGTGCAGCCGTATCCGACCAGAAATACCGCAAGAATCTGCCGGTACTGTTTCACGCTGGACAAAAAGATCACCGCGATCCAGATATTGCTGACGATGACGAATCCCGCGACCATCAGCAGCCGATACAGCAGCGGCTCGCCGCGAAATCCCGACGCCACCGCGATGAAGCCTGCACATCCCGATGCCGCCGTGGCAATCAACGCCACACCGTTATAGTTCGACAGCACGAGATCGTCGCGCTTCTCGAACAGCCGGTCGGAGATGAAGCGCGTGAACGACAATTGCAGCGGCCCGGTCAGAATCAGACTGCACGCGATCAGGTAAGTCACCGACACCTGAAACTGGACGATCGCATATTTGGGTATCACGAATGCGACGCTCATCACGCCGATGATCAGAATTCCGAATATCGACAGAATCAGCGGCCCGGAGCTGATCAGCCCCGCATATGCGTATGCGCGTGCGACGCCGAAGAGCGTCTGTTGCCGCAGGATCTTGCGCAACTCGAAGCCGATGCCGGCCATCAGCGGCCCTCCTTGCGCGAGCCGGATGCAACCACGCCCGCACCTGCATGGTGCACCGGGCAGCCGGCTTCGAACGGCCGCCCGCGGCGCATCCGGTCGGGGGCGATCGCGAGCGCATCGTACAACGCCCGATACCGGTCGATCATCTGTGCACGCGTGTAGAAGCGTCGGACGCGGGAGAGGCCGGCTTGCTGCGCGGCCTGCCAGCGCTGCGCGTCGCCGAGCAGGTCGAGCGCCGCCTGCGCGAACGCGGCCGGATTCGCGATCGGCACGACCGCGCCGGCGGGCCCGAACGCGCGGTCGTCCTCTCCGAGCCCTTCGATCAGTTGCCGGCACGACCCGACGTCCGTGGTAATCGACGGCACGCCGGCCGCGAAGCCTTCGAGCACGACGAGCGGGAGCGCCTCGCTGATCGAGGTCAGCGCGATCACGTCGACTTTCGGCAAAATGTCGTGCATCCGCTGGAAGCCGAGAAAGCGCACCGTCGTCGCGAGCCCGAGGCTCTGCGCGAGCGCCCGGCATTCCAGCGCGTACGCGGGATCCTCTTCTTCCGGCCCGACGATCCAGCCTTCGATTTCCGGCATCGTCCGCGATGCGATGAACATCGCGCGGACGAACGTCTTGATGTCCTTGATCGGCACCACGCGGCCGATCAGCGCGACGACGCGGCGCGGGCCGCCGTCCCGCTTGTCCAGCAGCGGCGCGAAGCCGTCCACGTCGACGCCGTTCGGAATGTTGCGCGTCCGGGCGGCATCGGCGCCGTCGGCGATCTGACGGTGCCGATTGGCCTCGTAGAGCGCGACGATCTCGTCGGCCGCGTCGTAGGCGAGCTTGCCGAGTGCTTCGAAGAAACGCACCCACAGCGCGCGAAAATAGCTGATCGCCGATACGTCCCGCTCGAACGCACCCCGGTTGTCGCGGATCCACTCGCTTTGCAGCAGATCGATCTTGCGTTCCTTGGTATAGATACCGTGCTCGGAAACGAGTAGCGGCCGGCCCGTGCGGTAATGCAACAGCGCACCGAGAAAGCCCGCATAACCCGTCGATACGGTGTGATAGACGCGCGCCGGCGGCAGTCCGCGTGCGATCCGCGCAAGCTGCCACAGCGGCTTGTGCATGATCCGTACCGTCCAGAAGTAGTCGGTGAAGGACGGGTCGGTGCAGTAGCGGCGATAACGCTCGACGATGAAGTCCCACGCCGCGCGGCTGGCGGAAAACTGCCGCTCGTTCAGCGGCCCGTCGTCGTCGATCAGTTGGACCAGGTCAGCCATCAGCGCAGCCGGATTCGCCACGACGCCGTCCGCATCCCGCCCGCGCCACGCATCGTGCAGCGCAGCCGAACGCCTGAACGCTTCGGCGTCGCCGGGAATCTCCCGTGCGCTGCCCGTATCGGCGGGCACGTCGCCATACAGATAATGGGACTCGAAGTGGACGACGTTGTCGGGCAATGCGTACGCGGCGCCATGATAGTCGTCTTCCCGGCTGCCGATGAACACGATCGCGAAGTGCTTGTGCGGGTAGGCACGAATCATCTCGTTGACCCAGCTCGATACGCCGCCTCGCACATACGGGAACGTGCCCTCGAGCAGCAGGCAAACGTCGATCGCGGTCGACGGACCGGCACGGCGGTGAATGGACGGTTTCATGACGACCAGTAACGAACGACGGGATTGAGAACGGGCAGCGCGGCCGCGTTGCCGAGCGACGCGAGCAGTTCGGCCGTGCGCGGATACTCGCCACGCAGGAATGCAGCCTCGGCAAGCCACGGCACGAGACGCTCGCGCGGAAAGCCCCATTCGAGCGCACGGCTCATGTATTGCACGGCCGCGTCTGCGTCGCCGGTCGCGAGTGCGAGGCGGCCGCGAACGAGCCACATCGCCGCGTCGCCTGCGTCGATCGCGAGCGCGGCCTGCGCGTGGCGGTCGGCCTGTTCGCGCGTGTGCCCGTGCACCGCACCGAGCACGAGATTCTGATAGACCAGCTCGAAGTACAGCTCGGCAAGCCGGCGATGATTCGCCTGGCGCGTTGCATCGTCGGCGGCGGCATCGAGCGTCTGCTGCGCACGGAAGATGTTCTGCGCGATCTCGTTCTCGGCGCGGTCGAGCGTGCCGTATGCGATGAGCCGCACGTCTTCGAGAGGATCGGCGAGCAGATCGCGCAGCAGCGTGCCGGTCGTGCGCGTCGGCATGCTCTGGATCGCAACCAGCGCGGAGAGCCGATCCGACGCGGCCACCCGCGTATTCACGAGACGCGCCTGCAGACGCGCACCGCCGCCGTGCGAGACGCGCGACACGAGATAGGTGACGAACTCGGGCAAAGGCACGTCGGCGTATGCGTCGTCGCCCTGCTTCGCGGGCCAGCAAGCCGCCCACGCACAGCTGGCCAGCACGACGAGGCCGCCGCCGACAGGCACGAACGTACAGGCGAGCCAGAGCGCCGCGAGCGTCCCGTTGCGTTGGGTTCGGTAACGTTGCGGCAGCAACTGCCGGTACAGCACCGCCTGCGCCGCGCCGCCTGCCACCATCGCCCCGAACACGGTCCACAGGGGGTCAACCGACGGTGCCAGGACGGTCATCGCCGCCCCCACCTGGGCGGACCCGCCGAACTGCACGAGCACGGCATACTGCAGTGCCGCGACGATCGCAATGCCGACGCACGACGCGAGTGCGGCCAGCATCGACGCCGGCGGCACGCGCAACGCGCGCCGCTCGAGACCGGGCGCCCGCGAACCGGATCGCGGCCTAGACATGAACGCCGCATCCCTTCAGCAGGCGCTGCAATGCCGCCCCCGGTTCGAGGCTGCCCAGATGCAGCGTATGCACGCCGATCCGCGCGCCTTCGAGATCGAGACCGAACTGCGCCGCGAAGCTCGCCTCGATGCGCGCGAGATAACCGTCGATGCCGGCCGTATCGGTCGCCGGCATCAGGTTCACGAGCACCGATTGCGTCGGCGTCTTCAGCGGCCATATGAGATCGAGCGAACGGCGCCCGCGCATCACGTGCTCGAACAGCGAATCGTCCGCCTCGTCGTGCTGGAACACGAGCGCGACCAGCGACGACGCGATCCCCGACTCGCGCTGCAGGCGCGTCAGACGCGCGATGTCGAGCGCGAATTCGTACGGGCATGCCGGTACTGCCGCCACCACGTCGCGCACGCACGCCGCATGCTCGACGCCGTCCGCGTAAAAGCCGAGCAGCACCAGCAGCAGTTGCAGATTATCGAAGTTCAGCGACAGAAACGGCATGCGCTTGATCGCGAGCAACGCGATCAGGCGACCGTCGGCGCACACGACCGGCGCGGCGACCAGCAGCGCCGTATTCGGTGCCACGTCGCCGCCGCTCTTCGGATGGGCGATGCATTTCGTCTCGAGCGTGCGGGCCACGAGGCCGTCGCGCGGATCGAAATCGAATGCATCGCCGAGCCGCGCAACCGGGTCGCACACGATTCTGGGCGACTGCGTCGCGCCTTCGACCGGATACAGCGCCGCCACCTCGATCTGACATGCCTGCGCGACGAATTCGAGCAGCGCGTGCGCACCGGGTAGCCGCACCGTGCTCGCCACACCCTGCGGAGGCGCATCGAATCCGTGCGCGAGCGACAGACGGCGCAGTTCGGTGATCGAATCCCGCAGCGTGGTCGGCTTCGACAGCAAATCCTTTTCCAGCCGCTCGTGCGACAGACGCATCAGGTAGTGGCTCTTCGTGATCGCGACGAGCCGGTCGTTCAGATAGTCGTTGAGCGCGTTCGCCCGAGTTGCGCGAGCGCCCCACGTGTCGCCGAAATGGCCGACGACGATCGTCTGCAGCAAGCCGCCGGCGAAGCGCTGCAGCGGCCACACTTCGCCGGCCGCGGCAGGATGCAGGTGGGCGACGCATTGCCATGCGCCGATCATCAACGCGTTCGCGAGCAACCCGAGCAGCGTCCCGTAACGCAGCGCGACGATGAGCGGGCCGAACCACAGCCACGGAAAATCCGCATGCAGCAGCAGCGGATCGCTCCGGTCGAAGTGCCACGCAAGCGCGAGCACGATCAGCATGAACACGATCGTTTCCACGACCGAAATCGGCCGCGCAGCGGCCGGCGCGACGAGACGGCGTATCCTACTCAGGTGCCCGAACGGATTCGTCTGGCGCGATCGAGGCGACGCCGATGCACGGCCGCTCCCGCCGTGAGGGTTATCGGTAGCGTTCGCGGAGCTCATGGTCGTCTTCCGGTGCAGTCGTGTCGAGCACGCATCACGAGCGCGGACGCAACGGCGCGAGCAGGCGGCCGACCAGCGCATTCGCGACGCTCGACAGGCTCGAACGGCTCCAGCCGCTGCGCGTACCCGCGGCGCTCCAGACGACCCGGCCCGACTCGACGTCGACGAGTTCGAAGGTCAGGCCGGCGACCGGCTCGCCGTCGACGCCCACCTTGTAGCGCCACTCCTCGACGGCGCCGGCCAGCACGTACTTCACGTGATGCTCGCGCGCCCACGCGAGCCGACGCTCGCCCGTGTCGCGCTGCGCGGTGTCGAACATCGCGTTGCCGTCTCCGTCGGCCGGCGCGAGACGCACGTCGGCCAGCCCGTTCGCGCGCAACACGGTCGCCGCGAGCGCCGCGGCGCTCCCGCCCGCCGCGGGCGTTTCGGTGAAGTTCGCAATCGGCGCGATCGCCACCGCATCGCTGGCCGCGAGCGTCGGCGCCGCAGTCTGGCGCATCGAGCCGCAGCCCGCGAGCACCGCCGCCGACATCGCGATCGCCGCGCCCCAACGGACGAGCCGGGCTGCCTCCGCGCAGCGCAACCATCCGGACCGTACAGCCGCTTCGTTCATCTCGTTCATCGAACCACTCCCTACTCACTTCGTTGTATGCATCATCGTGTGCGTCGTTCGGTTCGCGCCGCGCAACGACGGAAACCGGAATCAATAAAACCAGCGGTATTGCGCGCCGACCACCGTCACAGGCGTACCGAGGCGTGATACACGCTGGTGCTGGATGAACAATGCCGCGTGGTCCCCGCCGAACACCGAACCCGCCATGCCGGCATCGATGGCCGCTCCGCCGCCCTGAATCGAATCGTGCACGACGCCGACCTCGAGAAATGGCCGCCACCGATGCGTGTACCGTTCGCGCAGATCGGTCCCGAACCCCGCGAACAATCCGTATTGCGTGTACGTGGCCGGCATGAAGTTTCCTGCGGAGGCCGACCGGCTCGCGGCAGGCAGAAGCGACGAAATCAGCGTGTCCGCCCGCCCCCCCGCACCGTAAGCACCGTGCGTGCCGACGACGCGGATCGTATAGTCCGGGTACGCCGTACGAATTCGGTAGCTCACCTGCGCGGTCGACAGCACGCCGCTACCGAGATAGGTGCGCGCCTGGCTGTAGAAGCGGTCCATCTCGACACTGCCGGACACCGTCACGCATTCGTTCGCCTGCCAGTTTCCATCGGCGATCAGGTTGTCCTTCATCCCGCCGATGCGCAACGCCGGCAGCTCGTCGGCGACCTGATCGCGACCCGCACGTATGCCGAACCGCAGCGGTCCGTTGCGTCCGAATTCCGCGCCGAGTCCGATCGTATAGAAGGTGTCGAGTCCTTCTCGGCGGCCCGCACTCACCGTGAACGCATCGTCACGCGTCTGCCGACGGGCATGGACCACCAGCGAGCGGTCCGCCGACGGCACGTTGACCAGTTGCGACGCGTCCGTCGATCGCTGGAGGTCCAGCGTGGCGGTCATGCCGATCAGGTAATGCCCGGCGATCTTGCGGCTTGCCGCGATCGTCTGCTCGCTGTAATCGAGCGGACGTTCGGCGTAGGTCGTCATGCTCGCGTCGAGCGACTGCGGCCACGCGAGCGCGGTTTCGACGAAACGCCGATGCATTTCGCTGTCGTCGGGCGCGCCATCGAGGCCATCGAACGCGAGCGTTTGTGCTTGCGCCGGCCGGTCGACGGCTTCGGCCGCATCGATACGGTCGTAGCGCGGCAGGTGCACGCCCTGATCGAGCAGACGTTCCATCGTCCCGATGTCGCCGTCGGCTAGCGCGACGGTCAATTGCGCGGACGCCGGCCGCGCGAACAGGTTCGCCGCCTGCAACGCGAGCCACCGCTTCGCAAGCGGATTCGCCTCGTGCGACAGCGCCCAGCTAATCGCTACCTCCTGCGCGACCGCGACGTACGCACGGCGGTCTTTTTCCAGCATGTCCTGTGTCGATTTCGTGCTGCCCCGCGCCGACGATTCGAGCGGCGAAAGACCGCGTGCATCGCCGAGCAAGGTACGGCGTTCGCTGATGAAATCGGCAGTCGCCGAGCCGTCCTTCAGCAGTTCGTCGAGCAGCGCGACCGCGTGGTCGGCAGTCGAATATTGCGCAGCCAGATCGACGCCGCGGCTGCGCAGCTCCAGGTGCGTCTCGATGTCCTGCGACGTACGTGCCGGAACACCGCGTTGGATGGGTTGCGAGGCTTGCCGCTCCTGCGTCGTCCGTCGCGGCGGCGAGGACCGTGCATCCCGTTCCCGCGGCGTCTGCCAGGCCTGCTTCCGGCCGAATGCGCCGATCTGCAGCCACACCTTGCGACGAATCGACCACGCGAGATCCGGACGTCCTGCCATTTCCTGCGCATCGGCGTACGTGAGCAGCCACAGCGGATCGTGCGACATCATCACGGCCTGACGGCGCAGATATTCGAGCGCATCGACGGGCCGGTTCAGACGGAGTTCGGCCGCGGCGTACGGTCCCCACAGCGGCGCGTCAGCCGAAGCCTTGTCGCGCCAGCGCATGAGCGCCGCATGCAACTCGGCATCCGTGCCGTAATCGATCAGCGTCCACAATAGCGCCGCATTCAGATCCACCGATGCGCCCGGCAGATCGACCGCACGCTGCAGATCGTGCAACGCATCGAGCGGACGGCCCGCTTGCCGCTCGTACTCGGCGCGTACGCCGAGAAAACCCGGCGACGCCTCGGCTGCCTCGCGCTCCTGCGGCGTGAGGCTCGCGAGCAGCGCGTCGATGCGTTCCATCGCGCCGGCTGCGGTGTAGTAGTACACCGCCTGCTGCAGCGCGCGCACGGTATGGTCGCGCCGGTAGTGCAGCACCGAGATGCGGCCGGCGTCGATCGGGTACGCATCGTAGAAGTACGACATGTCGGCCAGATCGTCGGGCGTTGCCGCATCGCTCGCCAGCAGATGACGATACGCGTCGTGCGCCGCGTCGTCACGTTGCAGCAGGCGCGCGAGTTCGCCGTAGTTGCGCCAGAACGCCACTTCGCCGTCCTGCGCGTAACGGCTCGCATTCGTCATTGCATCGAGTGCGCCCGCGTAGTCACCGTCGCGATACAGCACATTGGCGGTGTGCAGCGCGTAGCGCGGATTGCGCGGCTCGCGCCGTTGCAACCGACGGTAGATCGCGAGTGCCTCGTCATCGTGGCCGGCACGTTCCGCGAGCGCACCGGCGCGTTCGTCGAGCGCGTTCGCTTCACGGCCGTGCGGCAGACCGTCGAGGAACGCGATCGCGTCGTCCGGCCGCCCGAGACGCTCATACGTTGCGGTGACGGAATCGACGAGCTTGAGATCGTCGGGCGTCGCCCGTGCCGCGTACAGCAAAGCGGCCAGGTAGGCGTCGTCGTCGTCCAGCATCGGGGCGATGCGCCGAACGTTCCGCCAGCCGACGGGGTCGCCCGTTTGTCGCGCATAGTCGAGCCACGACTTCAGCGCGAGCTGCGACGCCCCGTTCCATTCGGCCACCTGTGCAAGGCGCTTGCGCCACAGCGCCGAATGCGGGTCCTTGGCGAGCTGCGCGAGCGCGACCTTCTCCGCATTGGCGGGATCGGCGGACTCCAGGAACGACTGATAGAGAAGATCGGCAATGTCCGCCCCATCGGCAGCCGGCGGCGACGGAAGTTGCACAGCTCCCGCATGATTCGATACCTGCGTCGCGTCGACGAAGCGCATCATTGCGTCGCGCCGTTGCAGCGCGACCTTCACGATGTGCGCCCGCGGTTGCGTCTGTGCGGTGACTTGCGCTTGCGCCGCATCGATGAACGGGCCATGGCCGTCATGGCCTGCCCGGAGCTGCCGCGCGACGCGACCGCGACGTGCGCTACCCCAGACCATCGGACCGTCCAGATACGCGTACGCCTGCTGCGTCGAACCCGACCGGTGAACCGCCGGCATGGCGAGCACGCGCTCCGCGCGCCTGCTCCGATAGGCAATCCCGCCGATCCCCGCGCGCCGCGCCAACGCCTCCGCATACCGCTCGATCAGGTCCGGCCGCTGCGCCGCCCGTGCGAGATCGAGCAACGCGACGAGCGTCGGCTGATCGTCGATGAACGCGTCGTTCTGGCGCTGCGCAACCGCGATTGCATCGGCGGTCAGATTGCCGGCCTGCAGCACACGAATGCCGGCGATGAAGCAGCGTCGCTGCGCGCCGAGCGTCGTCGCGTTCCGCTGACGCCGGAACCAGCTGTCGGCCGCCTCCTGGTAGTCGCCGATCTGCAACGCGTAGCGCGACACGTATCCGTCCCACTTGTCGCGATGTGCGGTGTCGCGCCGTGCGAGGCGCACATAGAACCGCAGCGCGAGCGCGGGGGCACCGACCGATGCCGCGGATTGCGCGAACCATTCGAGATCGCGATCGGACCAGTCGAGCGCGGCAGCGTCGGAAATCTGCCGGCGCAGTGCGGCAAGCGCAACGGAACGGCGCGGATCGTCGGCCTGCATCTCGTTCGTGCGTTGCTGCGCGATCGCGAGCTGCAGCTTCATCGCGGCCTGCCGCAGGGGCGGGGAAGCCGCCTCGTCCATCCGTTGAACGACCCGCCCCGCATCCGCGAGCCGGCCCAGCGACACATATTGCTCACCGAGCATCGCCAGTAGCGCTTCGTCGCGCGGCCGCACTTTCAGCCATGCTTCGAGATACGCCGCGCTCAGATCGCTCGGGCCGCCCACCGCGGCCATCCGCTCACGCAGCCCGTCATGAGGTGCAACCGCATAGCCAGCCAGCAGCACGACGCCTGCCAGCACCAGCACGAGCCATGGCGGCGCGATACGCGGGCGATTACCGGTCACACGCAATCTCGACCGGCTGGTAGCGCATCGGCTGACGGACGTCGGCCGCCGTTTCGAAACGGAGAGCCGTTCCGTCGCGCCGTGCATCGATCGGTCGGCCCGCGATGCGCACACGGCAGCGCTGCGCGTCAGCAAGCTCGACGAACGGCTGGTAGTAGCCGCCGAACTCGAACGACATCCCGCCGGCGGTACGGTGGAAGTTCCGGACGAATCCGTTCGCTTGCGCGATGTACGGTGTCCCGCCCGGGCCATGCGATTGCACTCCGCCGCGCAGTCCGCTCTCCGTGTCGCGCTCGAACACGACACGTGCGGCGCCGTCGGCAATATGGATATAGAGGCCGTCCGGGCCGGGCGCATAACCTGTCACGCCCTGCGATGCACGCAGGTCCGGCACGTCGTTGCGCGGCCAGTGCAACTCGCGCACGTCGCCGTTGCCGCGCACGACCCATGCGCCGCCGGCCATTTCACGCGCGACCGCGAAATCGCGCCAGTCCAGCACCTTGTGCGTGTAATCGGTGATGTAGACGGGCAGCACCGGCTGCGTCAGCACGGTCGAGTAGATCTGATCCAGCGCGCGCAGCGACGCGATCTTCGTGCCGCTGTACATGTGGTAGTACACGTCGATCGGTTTGAAGCGATACGGATGCTCCGTCATGTCGTAGGTTTCGAGTACCTGCGTGAAACCATAAAACGGGCCCTGCCAGTCGTTCGTGTAAACGTTCTCGTCCTGGTCCGGCGCGTATACCTGGTACGCCCCCGGCCCTTTGTCGATGCCGAGCGGCGCGATATGGGTCCAGCTGTTCACCGACTTGCGGATGATCGTGTCGCCGCCGTTGATGTTCTGCACGCCGGCCGCATAGGCCTTGCGCACGGCGATCGCGGGCGGCTCGCAGTCGCCCGGCCATTGCAACACTTCGGTACGCTTCCCCGGCGGCGCGAGACGCGAATCGATGTAGGCGATCGAGCCGGCGATCTCGCGGTCGAGATCGAACGTGTAGCCCGGGATATCCAGCGAGAACGCCGTATCGCCGCCGTTGCCGCGCTCGACGTTGTTCCGGTGGTCGACGCGCGCGCCCGTCGTCGCATCGAGGTCGGCCATCTGGAACGGATGCGAGTAGGTGTGCGAACCGATCTGCACCCACGGCAGCGCGAACATCTGCCGCGCGAGCGCCTCGAGGCGCGGCGACAGTTTCGGATACAGGCCTGTCGGCCCCACTTCGCCTTCGATGACCGACAAAGTCATCGGCACTTTGTAGCGCGTGAAGATACGTCGATAGAGTGCGTCTCCCGAATAATCGGCACCGGGGAATTCCGCGCGCGACGCATAGCCGTCGCCGTCGACGTGCGTCATGAACAGGCGGCGGCCGTTCTCCGTCGTGACGCTCGGCGACGGCATCCGCACGAGACGCAGCGCGTCGGTCACGAACGAGATCGGCTGGATCGCCCAACGCGTCTGCCCGATGCCGTTCAGCGAAACGACCGTGTACGGACTCAGCGTATAGCCGCCCCACGGCGTGATCGCGGCCGCGTCGATGTTCGTGCCGGCCGCCGCGAGCCGCAACAGCACGCGGCTGCGCGAGCCGACCCGCATCCCGACGAGATCGCGCGCATCCGGCCTCGGATCGATCTCGAAGTGCATCATCGGATCGCGCGTCACGACGCTGAGCGGCGCCGTGAACGGGCCAGGCACCGGCTGCAGATCGAGCGCCGCGCCCTCTTCCTGCGCGGCGTCGAAACCGAACTGTCCCATGAAGGCGACCGGCACGTGATCCGCGATGCGCGCATCGATCCAGCGCCGCCATCTCGCCGGGTCGGCGGGCTCCGCGCCTTCGATCCAGGCGACGACGCCCGCGTAACGGTCCGGTGTGATATCGGCCGGCAGCGGCGCGTCGAGATCCGCGTATTCGACGTCGTAGCTGAGATAATTGAGCGGCATCGCGAGGTCGCGCACGCCGCGCGTTTCGTCCACCGGCGTATCGGCGTCGCGGTTCTGCACGATCAGCACCTTGCGAGGCAGCACTTCGATCGCACCGATGCCGACGACGTCACGGCCGGCGTCCGTCACGTACGGCGTCACGCCGGTCGCGACGACCTGCGCGGCCGTCGCGCGTGCACATGCACGGTCGGTGCGCTCGCAGATCTCGATCGACAACACCGGCACGTGCGTCTCACGCATGAAAATCCGCGCCGCGTCGACGCGTGCGGCACGGTCTGCAGCGGCGACGTCGCGTACCGTACCCATATCGTCGCCGTCCATGAAACCGCGTACCAGCGGCGGACCGAGTACCGCGTAAAGCACATTCGCATGCGATTGCGCCGCACGCAGCGCATCGTGGCCGCCGACGATCAGCCGCGCGTCAGGATAGGCTGCATGAATTGCCTCACTCGATGCGATCGCCTCCGGCGTGTCGAGCAGGAAGCCGCGATAACCGCGCGCCCACAGCGGCTCGATGCGCTGCGAGACAAACGCAGCCGGCCCAAGGGCCGAGCCCGACGCGTCATGCGGTACGTGCGCGATCCAAACGGTGTGCGCGAGCGGGTGCGTTGCCGGATCGAAGCCTCGGGCCGGATCGAGCACCACCGCGTCGAACGCTTGCAGCAACGCCTCGGGCGGCTGCGCGCCGTCGAAAAACGCGACGTTCGCACGTAGTGCGCCCGACGAGG
Source organism: Burkholderia pyrrocinia (assembly GCF_001028665.1). Taxonomy (NCBI): domain Bacteria; kingdom Pseudomonadati; phylum Pseudomonadota; class Betaproteobacteria; order Burkholderiales; family Burkholderiaceae; genus Burkholderia; species Burkholderia pyrrocinia. The sequence continues at coordinate 2,356,676 of NZ_CP011504.1, read as the reverse complement.
ATGGAACTGCCGGGGTATCGGCCGCCATGACGTGCAGCGAAACGAACGCAAGCGCCGCGCTGCACAAGATCGCGGCCACGCTGCCGCGGACGGCAAGCACGGAGGCCGCGCTTGCTCTGGGTGGGTGATTCAATTCGTGTCGTTCCGGACGTAAAGCAATGCCGGCACACGCCGCCCCGGCACAGCACAGGTAAGACCTAGCGGATGGTGTCGAAAGTCGACAGACGTCCGTCCATCTGCACGCGGCCGTCGCGCTCCATCGGAGCACGTGCATGCAGCAACCACGATGAAGTGGAGGTCGTTTGCGCACTCATCGTTTGCCGACGCCCATGCCTGCGAGGGCCCGCGTCCGTGATACGCGGCATCTGCAAGCGCGTGGCGATTCTGAAACCGGCGGCCTTGTCGGCAGCCAGTACGAGGGCGGCTTGAAGTGCGCCCATGCCGTGTATATCCGAGCAATATTCGAAGCAATCCGCTCTCTCGGCCTGCGCCCCGGACGGCACCACTTCGCCTCGATAGGCGACGAAAAAACAGCACGTGATTGCCAGCACACACAAGACCCGCACCGCAAATGGCTGCAAGCGCAGCGCATTGCAGCCATTGATCGCGGAAGAGCCGATGAAACTAGCGACAAGCATCAACCCGGATGCTTTTTCCGACTTGGCCATACTTATTATTTCCCCGTTTGTTCTTCTTTTTTAAATTACCATGCTCATTGATAAATTTTATGTTCTTACATAAATTTATGTTTTGATGCGACATCGTAAAGACGACGAAAGCATTTCGACGGACATTCGCGGCGAGATGGGATGACGCCGTTGCCCAATCGAACCGGAGCCATATACCGAGATCGAAATCACCGGCGGAGTTCCTGGATTATCCCGGCCCAAGATGACCTGCGTATGGCATTCGACTCCCTCGATACGTCGCAACAGGCGTGACGCGCACCATGGCCGCACACGTTTGCAGCGCCGCGCTGCCATGGGTACCGATTGCTTTGAATACCGAATTCAATTGCCTTACAGCCTGCCTTTAACCGCGATTTATCCACGCCGCGGCACATGCGGCGGGCGTGCCTACGCGCGAGCACGCCCGCATTCGCTTCGATCGATAAAATCGCCGATCGGGCGCGACCTGGCCATCTCGCCATCGCGTATCGGGCATATCGATGCCACTGGCGGCCCTCGGCATCACCGCGGCAACGCTACCGGCCGACGCGGTCGGCCCAGCCCCGGCAGAACGCGCGGTACTTGAGCACGAGCTTGTCGTATTTGCCGTACGCGCCGCAGCCGTCCGGCTTCATCCCGCTCCAGATCTTGACGTCGTACCCCGAGGCCTGCCGGGTCTGGAGCCCGAACAGCACGTAGTCGGTCGCGCGGCGCAGGAGGCCGTCCACCTTCCGGATCGAGATGAGCATGTGCATGACGTTCTTGCCGTCGCTCACCGGCGTCACGCACTGGAGCAGCTTGTACTTGACGTCTCCGTCCAGCGCGACGGTCATCACGCACCCGCCGGGGTAGCCGTCGAAGTGCAGGTTCATCTGCGACATGTTCAGGCCCAGCGCGCGCGTGACCTGCGGCGGCGACAAAAGATCTCGCATCTTGTGCCGCTCTAACCACGTCAACAGCTCTTTGCCAGCGACAGAAGCATTGCCAACGTCGATTAGGAATCGATTTGCATCGTGCAACGGCTATACCAACGTCTCCTACATGGGAGGTGGAGCTATACAGTTGGCAATCGCTTTAACCACATCAGATATCGAGACGTAACCCGGATGTAAATGGATTGGTCAAGTTATCAAGATCGTTGAAAAACATGCTGCTTTGGACTGACAGCCGTCGAACCCGATTCGGAGGCATCGATTCCACGAGGATCTTCGTAGACCGATGTCACTCCCGAATGCCTACACGACGCCTACACAATGACAAAAAACGACACGCCATCTTGAAAAACAACCACAACCCACTGAATTAATGGACTTTTCAGTAACAATCAATCATCAAACATCCGGATCCGGAATCCGCGCCGACTGAATCACCACCAGCGTATCGCCCTTCTCGATCCGGCACGGCGGGTCTTCATAAAACGACTGGATCTTCCCGCTCCGATCGAGCCCGACCACGATCGCGCCCGGCACGACATTGGTCATGCAGCCGATCTCGTGCGGCAGCGCCTCACGCTCGACCAGCGTCGCGCGCCCGCGCGTCGACAGCATGTCGTTCACGAACGGCACGATGTATCGGCTCTGCACCGCATCCGCGAGCAGCAGCGCGCCGATCTTCGTCGACGACACGATCACGTCCGCGCCGGCCTGCCGCAGTTGCCGCTGATACAGGTTCTCCTGGATCCGCACGACGATCTTCGTATCGGGCGCGATGCTGCGCACCGACAGCGTCAGCAGGATCGCGGTCGGATCGTCGGTCACCGAGATGATCACGGCCTTCGCCGCGCGCACCTGCGCCTGCTGCAGCAGATCCTCGTGCGCGGGATCGCCGAGCAGCCCTGTCACGCCGAGCGACGTCGCGGCCTCGAGCGCCTGCTGCTGCGAATCGATCACGATGATCGTCGCGGCATCGACGCCGCTCTCGAGCAACTCGCGCACGGCGATCGACCCCGACAGGCCGTAACCGCACACGACGATGTGATCGGACAATTGCTTTTGCAGGCGTTTCATGCGGAATTCCTCGATGACGCGCTGGATCACGAACTGATACGCCGTGCCCAGGAAAATGAACCAGATGACGATGCGGATCGGCACGATGAAGAACGCATCGATCAGGCGGGCGCGCGCGGTGACGGGCACGATGTCGCCGTAGCCGACCGTCGCGACCGTGACCATCGTGAAGTACACGAGATCGGCGACGGTCATCGGCGTGCTCTTGGTCGAATCGCGCAGACCGTCGCGATCGAGATACAGCACGAGGAACGCGAGCACGCACAACAGCACGACCGCACCGACACGAAACAGCAGCGTGCGCCGCGGCGACGTCGCGGGACGCGTGAACAGCATGCGCGCACGCGGCGCCTGCCACGGGTTGCGGGCGCGACGCAGGCGTGAGCGCAACGAACGGCGCTGGGCGGAGGGCGAGGCCAACGGGGAATCTCCTGAAGGATGCGGGCTCGATTCTACGACGGGAAGACGGTGATCCGGCCCGACATCATTGCATCGATTCGTCCGCTACAGCATGCTGCGCGGCCGCACCATCGTCCCGTCGACGAAACGCTGCGCACGAAACGCCGACAGGTCGAGCGACGGCGCGCCCGTGTCGATCCATTCGGCCAGCAGCCGACCGACGACCGGCCCCATCGCGAAACCGTGTCCGCAGAACCCCGTCGCGATCGCGAGCCCCGACGGCGTGCCCGGCGCATCGATCACCGGAATGCCGTCGGGCAGCACGTCGATCAGGCCGGCCCAGGCCTCGACGATCTGCGCGTCCTTCAGCGCGGGGAAGATCGCCTTGAGCTTCGCGAGCGCGCGCGGCGCGTGCGCGCGATTCGGCTGCGGCTGCGGATCGCGCGGCTCGATCGGCCCGGTCGCGCCGTTGATGCGCGCGAGCGCATCGCGCCATGCAGCCGAATTCACGTGCAGCCGGAATTTGTCGCGTTGCGACCAGAACTCCGGCCAGAACAGACTCAACCCGCGCAGGTGGCCAAGCGTCAGGTCGACGTCGACCTGCATGTCGTCGGCGAGATTGATCGCGCCGTTCTTGCGCTGCCGGATGCCGAGGCCGTGCCCCCAGAGCGTCGACGCCGACACCGGAGGCACCACGTTGGTGCGCATGCAGGTGCCGCGCACGGCCTGCTGCGGCAGCCGGATGCCGACGCCGTCGAGCAACCGGAAACTGGTCGCGCCGGCCGCGCAGATCACGCGCCGCGTGCGGATCGTGCCGCGCTCGGTCGCGACGCCGACGACCGCGCCGCCGGCCGTCTCGATCGCCGTCACGCCGCAGCCTTCGAAGAAACGCGCACCGGCCTCGGTTGCGCGCGCGGCGAATGCCGCGGCCACGCGGCGCGGCTCGGCCTGCCCGTCGGTCGCGGTGTACAGGCCGCCGAGCGTGCGCGCGTGCGGCGAAAGGCCGCTGACGCGCTCGTCGATCTGCGCGCGCGTCAGCGTGCGCGTATCGAGCCCGTGCTCGCGCGCGACGGCGAGCCACGCGTTGAACGACGCCCAGTCCGTTTCGTTGTCCGCAATATAGAGACAGCCGCCCTGCCGCCATTCGAGATCGAAACCGAGGGTTTCCTCTAACTGCTCCCAGATCCGCATGCCGGCCATCATCAGCGGCACCTCGGCGGCTTCGCGCCCCTGCTGCCGCACGAAGCCCCACGCGCGTGTCGACTGCTGTCCGGCGATGCGCGACTTGTCGAGCACGACGGCCTTCAGGCCACGCAAACCCAGGTAGTACGCGGCCGCGCAGCCCATGATGCCGGCGCCGGCGATCACGACGTCGGCCTCGGCCGGCAGCGCCGTTTCGACGCGGGTCAACGCATCGTGCAGCGGATAGGTTGTCGTCATTGCTTCCTGTCAGGCGTGAATACATTCGAGATACGGGCTGTCGCGGTAACGTCGTGACACACCTTTCACACAAACGCACCTTTCGCGACACTGAATGACGACCATTTTGCGGTAAAGTTATCTTTTCCGCGCGTGGCCGGTCGGCTCGCCTCTGGACGTCATGAAGATTGTCCATCGAGACTGCCGCAAGGCGTCGTTCTGAACGTCACGATCCGTTCCCGTAGCATGACCACTGAAGCAATCACCACGGATTCCCTCGCGGTTGCCGAGCGCGTGCGCGAGCTGATGACCCGCAACGGCATCGGCAAGCGCCAGCAGACCACCGAGCTGTGCCGCATCCTCGACCTGAGTTTCTCTCAAGGCCACCGCAAACTGCGCGGCAGCAGCCCCTGGACGCTCGCGCAAATCAAGAAAGTCGCCGAAGCGTACGGCGAACCCGCCGCGCAACTGTTCGGCGCGCAAACGCTCGACCCCGGCATGGTCGGCGCCTATTCGCAGGAGGCCGTACTTTACGCGGGCGTCGCCGAGATTCCGTGCACCGCATGGATCGGCGCGCCGCTCGAAGCCGGCGCGCGCCCCGAGTTCGTCGCGTACGAACAGAACGGCCGCTGGCGCGTGCTGCGCCACACCGGCGTGCTGTACCAGAACGCGTACGACGTGCACAAGATCGAAATCTATCCGCGCCGCGCGGAGAGCGACAAGCTCGTCGTCGCCGTGATCGATCCCGATCGCGTCAGCGCGACCGAGCTGTGCCGCTATCTCGAACGGCAGGGTTTCGCGACGGCCGCGTTCGACGGCCTCGCGCCGTTCGTCGACGCGCTGCAGGGCCAGGCCTTCGATGCGGTGCTGACCGAATGGCTGTTCGACGACAGCACGGCCGCGACCGCGATCAAGGCCGTGCGCACGTCCGACAACCCGGGCGCGCCGATTTTCGTGCTGACGGGCGACCTGCTCACCGGCCGCGCGAGCGAAGCCGACATCAGCGAAGTGATCCGCGCGTTCGACGTCGTCTGCTACGAAAAGCCTGCGCGCATGGCGATCCTCAGCGCCGATCTCGCGAAACGGCTCGCGCGCGGGTAATTTCCGCCGCGCCGCTCCTCTTCCGGACGGCCAACGTCCGCGGCACGGCGGCCGTGAACAGGTTCCTCAGTACAATAGCCGCACCTGTTCACGCCCACGCAGCCCGACTCCATGGCCCGCCTCATTCCCGACGACTGGAAAAGCCTCGCCGCGACCGGCGCGGCCGAACGCGAGCGCGAAACGCTCGCCGCGCTCGAACACGCGCTGCCGGACAGCTACACCGTGTATCACGGCGTGCACTGGACGCGCGCCGAACAAGGCTTCTCGGTGTTCGGCGAAGCCGCGTTCGTTGTCGTGAGCCCGGCCGGCCGCGTGCTGCTGATCGAACAAAAGGCCGGCTTCCTGCGCGAAACGCCGAAGGGGCTCGTGAAGGTCTACCTGCAGACCGAGCGCAACGTCGCGATCCAGCTCGCGCGCACGCAGGAAACGCTGCACCGGCGCCTGACGGCTGCGCTGGGCGCGGGCGTCTACGGCATCGAGGCGCTGCTGTACTGCCCCGACTACTCGATCCGCCAGGCGTCGATCGCCGGCGTCGCGGCCGACCGGATCGTCGACGCGTCGCGCAAGGCGCAGCTCGCGCAGGTGATCCTGCAGATCCTGCCCGAGGACGACGAACGCCTCCCGAACGCGCCGAAGCTCCACCATTTCCTCGCGGACGAGCTCGCGCTCACACCCGACACGAGCGCACTCGTCGGGCAGGCCGGCACGCTCGTCACGCGACTGTCGGGCGGCCTCGCCGCGTGGGCGCGTCAGCTCGAATTCGCGCCGTTCCGGCTGCGCGTCACCGGCACGGCCGGCTCGGGCAAGACGCAGCTCGCGGTGCAGGCGATGCGCGATGCCGTCGCGGCCGGCAAGCGCGTGCTCTACGTGTGCTTCAACCGGCCGCTCGCCGACTACATCGCGCGCATCGCGCCGCCCGGCGCGAAGATCGCGAACTACCACCAATTGTGCGACTGGGTCGCGCGCGACGGCGGCTATACGCCCGACTTCCAGGTGCCCGGCGAATTCGAGCGGCTCGAAGCGCGCTTCGCACAAGCGCCGATCCCCGAGCGCTGGCGCTTCGACGTGCTGGTCGTCGACGAAGGGCAGGATTTCCATGCGCCGTGGGCGGCCGCACTGGAGCGTTTGCTGGCGCCGGACGGCGCGTGGTGGTGGCTCGAAGATCCGCTGCAGAACCTGTACATGCGCGAGCCCGTCGCACTGCCCGGCTGGGTCACGCTGAAGGCGCTGACAAACTACCGCAGCCCGCGCGATTTGCTCGAATTCGTGCGCGACGTCGTCGGGCGCGTCGAGCCGCTCGCGGCCGAACTGCGCTCGGGCAGCCCGTTCGACGGGTCCGATCCGTCGGTGTCGGCATACGGGGAAGAAGGGATGTCGGGTGACGCGTTAGCGGAAGCCTGCATCGACGCGACCAAGCGCGCGATCACGCACGCGCTGTCGCTCGGCTTCCGCAAGCAGGACATCGCGGTGCTGTCGTATCGCGGCCGCGAAGGCTCGGTGCTCGCGCCGCTCGACCAGCTCGGCCCGCACCGGATCAAGAGCTTCACCGGCAAGTACGACCTGTTCGGCAACCCCGAATATCGCGAAGGCGACGTGCTGCTCGATTCGATCTACCGCTTCAAGGGCCAGTCGGCGCCGTGCGTGATCCTCACCGAAGTCGACTTCGATACGCTCGACGCGCGTGCCGCGCGCAAGCTGTTCGTCGGCGCGACGCGCGCGACGATGAAGCTGCTGATCGTCGCGTCATCGCGCGCGGCCGCGCAGCTCGCGGCCGTCTGACGCAGCGGGCGAGCAGCCGGCAGGCGATTGCCCGCCCCGTCACCGCCCGCCATCCATCAAGCGACCCGGAACGCCCCGACCGCGCGACGCAGCCCGTCCGCCTGCTCTTCCAGCGACGCGGCAGCCGCCGCAGCCTGCTCGACAAGCGCCGCATTCTGCTGCGACACCTGGTCCATCTGCGACACCGCGCGGTTCACCTGCTCGATCCCGTCGCGCTGCTCGTTCGATGCAGCCGCGATCTCGGTCATGATGCCCGTCACGCGCCCGATCGCCTGCTGGATGTCCTGCATCGTCGTGCCGGCCACGCCGACGAGCCGCGAGCCGTTCGCGACGCGCTCGACCGATTCGCCGATCAACGTGCGGATTTCCTTGGCGGCGGACGCCGAGCGTTGCGCGAGCGTGCGCACCTCGCCCGCGACCACCGCGAAGCCGCGACCCTGCTCGCCCGCACGCGCGGCTTCGACCGCCGCATTCAGCGCGAGGATGTTGGTCTGGAACGCGATGCCTTCGATCGTGCCGATGATGTCCGCAACCTTCTGCGAGCTCTGGTCGATCTCGTTCATCGTGCCGATCACCTCGCCGACCACCGTCGCGCCGCGCGTGGCGATCTCGCTCGCGCTGTCCGCGCACGCCTGCGCCTCGAGTGCATGGTCGGCGTTCTGCTTCACGGTCGCGGTCAGTTGCTCCATGCTCGCGGCCGTCTCCTGCAGCGCGGACGCCTGTTCCTCGGTGCGCTGCGACAGATCGGTGTTGCCGGCCGCGATCTGGTGCGTCGCCGTCGAGATCGCTTCGGAACCCTGGCTGACCTGGCGCACCGTGTCCGCGAGGCTGCGCTGCATGCCCGTCACGCCCTTGACCAGCTCGGCCATCTCGTCGCGCGACGACCAGCGCACTTCCGACGTCAGGTCGCCGTCGGACAGGCTGCGGAAATGCGACAGCAGCCGGTTCACCGGCTGCGTGATCGCGTAATGCAGGCCGATCGCGCAGCCGAGGCACGCGGCCAGGCCGAACGCGATGCCCGCGATCGCGCCTGCGCGCATCCAGCCGTAATAGGTCTGCGCGGTGTCGTAGACATCCTTGCCGCGCGCCGCCTGATACGTATCGAGCGCATCGCTCGCCTGCGTGAGCGCGACCGACAGCGGCGGCGCGACCGACATCAGCAGGCGGTCAGCCTCGTCGCGCCGGCCGTCGCGGATCGCGTCGATCAGCGGCTTCAGCGCCTGCCCGATCAGCGCCTGGCGCGCAGCGTCGAGACGGCTCGCGAGCGGGCCTTCGTCGCCGTCGTGCGGCATCGCCGCGTAGCCGCGCCACGCGGCGTCGGCCTTCGCGAGATAGTTCTCGGCCTTCTTGACGAGATCGGGCACTTCCGCCGCTTCCGGATGCAGCAGCGCGCGGTCGAGCGTCGTGCGCACGATCGTCAGGTTCAGGCTCGCCGCGGACAGCGCGGTCTTCGCAGCCAGCTGCTGCGTATAGGCCTCGTCGAGCGCACGGTTCGAGCTCTGCATCCCGGCGAGGCCGATCAGCCCCGACACGACGAGCAGCGCGGCAACGAGGCCGAGCGTGGAGAAGATCCGCGTACGGATCGAGAAACGGGAAAACAGGGCGTTCAGGTTCATGACGGCACGTGAGCGATGAAAAGTGCCGCGGCAATCGGTCCGCGGCATTCTGGATTACGGTTTGCCTGCAGAAAACTTGAGTCCGGCCCCCTTTCTCCCTGATCCCGGTCAATTTTTCGCGCCGGCAATCTCCTGTTACGGTTGCAACATATCGAGGCTGGGCAGAAATTGACTAGTCAATCACTGGTCGCTATATTTCGAACCAATTCCCTGCCATGGCAGATATCTCGATGACCACCAACACCCTCCTTACTGCGCCGGCCGCCGAAGCGGCCCGCCGCGACGCGCCGACCGGGCTGATCGTCGCGGCGCTGCTGCTCGTCATGCTGCTGTCCGCACTCGACCAGACGATCGTGTCGACCGCGCTGCCGACGATCGTCGGCGAGCTCGGCGGGCTCGACCAGTTGTCGTGGGTCGTCACCGCGTACCTGCTGTCGTCCACCGTCGTGCTGCCGCTGTATGGCAAGCTCGGCGACCTGTACGGCCGCAAGATCGTGCTGCAGGCCGCGATCGTGCTGTTCCTCGCCGGCTCCGCGCTGTGCGGCGTCGCGCAGGACATGACGCAGTTGATCGTGCTGCGCGCGCTGCAGGGGCTCGGCGGCGGCGGCCTGATGGTCGTCACGATGGCCGCGATCGGCGATCTGGTCCCGCCCGATCGCCGGGCGCGCTATCAGGGGATGTTCGGCGGCGTCTATGGGCTCGCGACGATCGTCGGCCCGCTGCTCGGCGGCTTCCTGGTCGAGCACCTGTCGTGGCGCTGGATCTTCACGATCAACCTGCCGCTCGGCGTTCTCGCGCTCGCGGTGATCGGCATCGCGTTCCGCCCGCACACCGCGCACGTGAAGCACCGGATCGACTACATGGGCGCCGCGTTCCTCGCGACCGCCCTCACCTGCGTGATCCTGTTCACGAGCGAAGGCGGCTCGCTGCTGCCGTGGACGTCGCCGCAACTGTGGATGACGCTCGTGCTCGGCCTCGTCGCGATCGGCGGCTTCATCTACGAAGAACGGCTCGCGGCCGAGCCGATCATCCCGCTCGAACTGTTCCGCCATCGCACGTTCGTGCTGGTCAGCCTGATCGGCTTCGTGGTCGGCACCGCGCTGTTCGGCTCGGTCACGTTCATTCCGCTCTACCTGCAGGTCGTGAAGGGCTCGACGCCATCGCAGGCCGGGATGCAGTTGCTGCCGATGATGGGCGGGATGCTCGCGACGTCGGTGATCAGCGGCCGGCTGATCTCGCGGCTCGGCTCATACCGGATGTTCCCGATCGCGGGCACGCTGATCGGCGGGATCGCGCTGGCGCTGCTGTCGACGCTGTCGCTCGATACGCCGCTGCATACGATGTACGCGTACATGGCGCTGCTCGGGATCGGCCTCGGGATGGTGATGCCCGTGCTCACGCTCGCGGTGCAGAACACGGTCGAGTTCCGGCACATGGGCGTCGCGACATCGGGCGCGACGCTGTTCCGCTCGATCGGCAGTTCGATCGGCGTCGCGGCGTTCGGCGCGCTGTTCTCGCACGGGCTGCAGGCGCGGATGCTGCAAGCGTTGCCGGCCGGCACGGAGCTGCCGCCCGCGCTCGGCCCCGGCGCCGTGCACCAGTTGCCGGATGCCGTGCGCGACGCGTACCTGCATGCGTTCGCGGGCTCGCTGCATGTCGTGTATCTCGCGGCGGCGACCGTGGTCGCGATCGCGTTCGTACTCGCGTGGTTCGTCGAGGATGCGCCGCTGCGCAAGGGCGACTGACCAGGCTGGCGGGCGGCGACGATGCCGGATCAGGAAACTGACACGCTCGCATTCATCGGCTCTGCCCACGAGACATCGACGCTGAAAAAGCTGCTTCCGCAAGTCGATACGCCGGCCGGTCAGGTTGCGATGCGTGGGTGTACGAGGTCAGCAAGCAGGAAGACAACAATTCGTCGTTCCCGTTGGCTTTGAGGCTGCCAGGTGGGCGTGTTGGGGCATCGATCAGGTCTCGGACCGTCGGCAATGACGCGAACGCAATTCGGTGGCATGCCCGCGGTTTCGAGGCCGCGATCTCGGCTCTGAGTGGCGACGCTCGACTCAAGCTCGTCACGTCGCCCAATCTGCAGATGCAGAAACCGTAACGCGTGTTCGGCGACGAATTCATCGTGCTCGTCGCTGGCGTTGCTCGAACCTCACCTCGTACCCGAGCAGGCGAATCTGCAGGCCATTCGGAAGTCGCTCCCCTATGGCGAGATACCGGGGTGTTTCCAGAACGGTTTGCGCTGAATCGTGTGTCAGGTGCCGACGGCGAGGGAGTGACATGGGGTAGCGGTGCTGCTTGGGGTAATCGTGCGGATCTGGCCTCTTGTCGTGCATGCGTCGCGGTACCCCGGAGTTGTTTGCGGCACGGTATCTAATCCGCTGCTCTCGCTCGCACTCGCAAAAATGGCAGGCGGGCCAAAGCGTGCGTCCAGCGTCAGGAATGGCCGGCCGGTGCCAGAACGACTTAGGGCGACTGCTTCGGCCTATGGTTGCGGGTTGGCGCGGCTCGGTTCGGCCTGCCGGACCGAGTAGCAGATATCTCCGTGAACGGGGATCGCTGGCAATGCCACATGCGCTCCTCTCCGCAAAGTTGCTTTTACTCTCAAGGACGTATTGCACATAGCCGAAGACGGATTCGAACTGTGCAGTGCTTCCCCAATCGCACAAACGACGCAGGCACGCCATTGCCATGGTGTAATTGAATGTAATGGACTTGCCGCCTGACGGAGAATATGTTTTTGGTGCGCGAGCTTTCAAATGTCGCGCTGCAGACCTAAATGACATTGATTCAATCGGGCCAATTATAGACGTGCGCCACCAATACCCGTGCCGCATGCATTGCCCGCCATCAAATCGCACTGGAGATTGACATGAGCACACAAGCTTCCCCTTCTCAAAAAGACCTGGTCCGCGCCACCGAGCAAGAGGCGAAGGACGCCCTGGCGGGCACTGACTGGAGAGCGTACGATGGCATACGTGTCAGGTCCCACCAGAGCACCAACCTGTACCTCGTTGTCAACGGCGTTCTCCATTACATTCCGAATCCGGATACGTATTTCAATTTGTTCCCGTCGTGGGAAGGCATCTTCATTGACGATTATCTCACCACCCATATCCCTAAAAGCATTCCACTGAGCGTTGGAGCTTCGCTCATCAGGGGGGATTCGTCTTCGTTGCGTTATTTGCTGACAAACGGCGAAAAGCGCGCGATCCCCGACGATATTATTTTCAAGAAGTTCGATTTTGATCCCAGTAAAGTCAAAGTCATTCCCGATAGCGTTGTTGAGTCTTTGCCTACGGGAGAAGACATCGACTAGTTGTCCGATGCCATGCATCGAGCGTCAGGTGTGTCCGGCCGGTTTCAAAGTGACGTAGAGCGACGGCCTTGACGCGGAATCGTGGCGATTGTCGCGCAGCTCGGCGCGGCCAGTCGAACCGAGCTGCGGGTATCTACGGGGGCGGGGAGCGCAGGCAGTGCCGTATGCGCCCCCTCCCGTCTCTGCGGGCTGCTTTTTATCGAATGAGCGGCGGCTGGGCGTGTGGGCCGGCGCGATGAATCGCACGCTTGATGCTCGATCGTCGGACACCGTATTCGTAAGCAGGCGCGGTAAGCGTGTAGCGTCCGACGCCATTGGCGCAGGACGCGGCGCCCGTCCTCGCTTTCAAGGCTTCGCGGTCGCCCCAGGCGAAGGCCGAGCTCGGTGGCAGCCTACATGCCGCTCCTGGTCCGCTCTCGGATCGTCTCCCGCTCGAATTCGGCGAGCGTGCCCAGCATCTGAAGTATCAGCCCGCCCCGCTGGCGAATGGGTGTCGATGTGCTCGGCAACGCTTTCGAAGCCTGCGCCACGCTCGAGGCTTCCAAGGAGTTTGCCTGGAACCGGTCTCCCGGGTGATGCCCCCGACCGCCGTTCTTCGCGGATTGCGTCTACCCCAGCCTTAGTCGATGCGTCGATCCGTGCTCGCCTTTCCAACTCCTGGGTGGAAACTCTGGCGTAACCGATTCTCGTAGGACGAAAAAATCCAGAAAGACAGTTTCGCCAATGCACACCGTATCGAGAATGCTCTTTTTTGTCTGGCGGAAGGGGGCCATTTCGCGCCGGGAAGCGACGTGATCGCCGTGCCCCGCCGGCTCGGCGATGCGCGAGTATCGAGCGGGATGTCCAAGCCGGCCTCGCCGCCCCGCTCACGGCACCAGCACGACCGCGCCCGTCGTCGCACGCGACTCCAGCAGCCGGTGCGCGTCGGCCGCCTGTTCGAGCGGCAGCCGTGCGCCGATCTCGACGTGCATTCCGCCGGCCAGCCGTTCGAGCGTCGCACGTGCGGCTTCCCGATATCCGGCCACATCGCGCGCGATGAAACCGAGCACGCTCGGCCGCGCGAGCGCGATCGAACGGGCCGGCCCAAGTTCGTCGAGATCGAACGTCTGCCGCGCGCCGATCGCGGCCACCTGCCCGATGCTCGCGACCATCCCGAACGGCCGGATCGCGCCGAGCGTACGGGTCAGCACGTCGCCGCCGATCCCGTCGATCGCGTAATCGACACCCGCGCCGCCGCCGAACGCACGCGCGGCCGCCACGAAATCCTCCTCGCGATAATCGACGACTTCCTCCGCGCCATGCGTGCGCACCAGCGCGGCTTTCGCGGCCGACCCGACCGTGCCGATCACCCGCGCGCCGAGCGCGCGCGCCCATTGCGTCGCCAGCAGCCCGACGCCGCCGGCCGCCGCATGCACCAGCACCGTGTCGCCGGCGCCGACCTGCCGGACGCGATGCAGCAGCATGTAGACCGTGATCCCTTTCAGCAGCCCGGCGGCGGCTGCGTCGTCGCTCAGGCCGTCGGGGATCGGCACCACGCGCCCGGCCGGCATCGTGCGCAGGCTCGCATAACTGCCGGTCGGCATGCCCGCATACGCGACCCGCTGGCCCGGCACGAGATCCGTCACGCCGGGCCCGACCGCGTCGATCACGCCTGCCGCCTCGACGCCGAGCGCGTCCGGCAGCGCGGGCAACGCGTGCGCCCCCGTCCTGAAATAGATGTCGACGAAATTCACGCCGACGGCGGTCTGGCGAATCCGCACCTCGCCGGCGCCGGGCGGCGCGACGGGCGCATCGACGCGGCGCAGCACGCCGGCGTCGCCGTAGCGGTCGATCCCGATCCGGACGGCGGTGGTTGTTTGGGTCATGACGTTCCTCGCAATCGAATGAAGTGACATGATCATCCCATCGTGCATAATCGATCGGAATTCCCGTTTTCCGCCCATTTACTGTGCAAAATTCGACCGATCCAGATCCCGTTCCTGCGTCCGCGTTGCCGATGAACTGGGACGACATCCGCACCTTCCTCGCGGTGATGCGCGGCGGCAGCCTGTCGGCCGCCGCACGCACGCTGCAGGTTCAACATTCGACAGTTGCGCGGCGCATCGACGCGCTGGAGTCCGCGCTCGGCATCCGGCTGTTCGACCGGTTGCCGCGCGGCTGGCCGCCGACCGACGAAGGGCTGCACCTCGCCGAGCACGCCGCTCGCCTCGAAACCGATGCACATGCGTTCGCACGCGCCGCGCAGGGTGCGGCGGCGCTCGACGGCGTCGTGCGCGTGTCGGCATCGCCGGTGTTCGCCAGCCATTTCCTCGCGCCGCGCCTTGCCCGCGCGCAGCGCGCATGGCCGGCGCTGCGGATCGACCTGATGGGCGAGATGCATGCGGCGAACTTGTACGCACGCGAAGCCGATCTCGCGGTGCGGCTGTCGCGGCCGAGCGAGCCGGGGCTCGCCGCGCGCCGGCTCGGCACGATGCGCTTCGCGCTGTGCGCGTCGCCGGAATGGGCGGACGCGCCGCCTGACACCTGGCCGTTCGTCGGCTACGACGACGCGCTCGCGCAAACACCACAGCAGCAATGGCTCGAACGCTTCGCGGCCGGGCGCCGTTTTGCGTTCGTCGCGAACGACCTGGCCGCGCAACATCGCGCGTGCGTCGCCGGCGCGGGGGTCGCGCTGCTGCCCAGGTTTCTCGTCGACGATTCGCTCGCCGAGGCCGGTGCGGCACCCTCGTCCACGCCAGCGCCGCTCGTCGAACTGACGTCCGCGCCCCGCTGCAACATCGAGCGCGAGATCTGGCTCGTCGTCCATCCGGATGTGCGTCGCTCGCCGCGCGTCCAGCGCGTCGCGGATGCAATCGCGGACGCGGTGCGCGCGGCGGACGGGCGGCTCTGACGGAGCATCCCCGTCGGAGCCCCTGCTCCGGGCCGGCCATGATCCCCGGCCGGTTGCGCCCCACCGATGCGCCGCTCAGGACTGCCGGACAGGCGACGCCTGCCGCTCACCGGCGCAGGCCGGGCGATCGCGATGCGACGCCGAGCGCCGATGATCGATCAGGCCGACCGCGACGGCCGCCGCCAGCGCGGGCAGCCCGATCGCCATGAAGTTCTGTTCCAGCGGCAGATCGATGCCCACCAGCAAACCGATGACGATCGGCGCCAGGATCGCGCCGCTGCGGCCCACGCCCAGCGTCCAGCCGATGCCGGTCGAGCGGATCGCCATCGGATAGAACTGCCCCGCATATGCGCAGTTGACGATCTGCGTACCGATCGTCGACGCGCCCGCGAGGCCGACCAGCACGAACAGCAGCGCGGTCGGCATCTTGTAGCCGAGCAGCGTGATCGACACCGCGGCGAGCAGATACATCGACACGAGCACCGTCTTGATCGGAAAGCGATCGGCCAGCCAGCCGCCGCCGATCGCGCCGACCATCGCGCCGGCGTTCAGCACCAGCACGAAGGTCAGCGCAGAGCCGAGGCTGTAGCCGGCGCTCGCCATCAGCCGGGTCAGCCACGAGCTGAGCGCATACACCATGAACAGGCACATGAAGCACGCGATCCAGAACATGACCGTGCTGAATCCACGACCGTCGTCGAACAGTTGGCGAACCGGCGCGCCGCCCGCCTTGTTCTCGCGCGGAACGACATAACAGTCGCCCGGCTGACGCCGGTATGCGGGATCGAGCCGGCGCGCGATACGCGCGAGCTCGTCGGTCCTGCCGCGCCGAATCAGGAACGGCAGCGATTCCGGCATCCATTTCACGAGCAGCGGAACGAGCAGCACCGGTGCACCCGCGGCGACGAACACGGACTGCCACCCGTACGCTTCGATCATCCCCTTGCCCATCACGGCCGCCAGCATGCCGCCGACCGAATAGCCGCTGAACATCAGCGTCACCAGCGTGCTGCGCACGCGGCGCGGCGCGTACTCGGTCATATGGGCGATCACGTTCGGCATCACGCCGCCGATGCCGATGCCTGCCAGGAAGCGCGCCGCGCCGAACAGCGCCGGCGTCGGCGCCAGCCCGGCCGCCGCGGTAAAGACGCTGAACAGCGTCAGGCAGGCCGCGATGGCCCAGCGGCGCCCGATCCGCTCGGCGACGGTCCCGAACACGATGTTGCCGAACATCATGCCGAACAGCGCCGAGCTGACCATAAAGCCGGCCTGCGCGGGGTTGACGCCCATCTCCTTCATGATCGCCGGCAGCGCGATGCCGGCCACCGCCAGGTCATACCCGTCGAACACGATGATCAGCGCGCACCAGAACAGCACGACGCCGTGCAGCTTGCCCAGCCGCGCATCGTCGGAGAGCGCCTGCAGGTTGATTTGACGCATGGAGCTTCCTTCCTTTTTCCAGAGGGGATTCAGGCCCGGCGGTAGCCGTCGCATTACGCGCATTCGGACTAATACGATCTATAAGCCTGTCTATTTAGTAGTTGTACGAATCGTTGTCGTGAATTGCGCCGCTGTCCGTCCGGCTGTCGGCGCAGTGTAGGAAGCCACAATGATTCCCACTATCCGGAATTTGCAGGCGGCTCGCGAACTTGATCCGCTTTTTCTCGTACCGCACGCCGCGCGCTATCCGATTTTTTCCCCGGTTGACGCGGGACTATCCGATTCTTGCGAAACTTTCGACAAGCCTGACAAAGATCAATATCATCCTTTCAGGTTATCTCGCTCACAAGAGAAGCCGATGTGGCACGACGCGCATCCACGGCCAGCCGGGTGCGCTGCACGAAAAACGCCACACAGGAGACGCCCCATGCCCCTCACCCCGAATGCGGAAGTGCTGTCCGCGCTGTATCGGAATTGCGTGTTCCGATCCGGCGTGCGCACGGATGCGCACGAGCAGGTCTCGCTGGAACTGGCCGAGCATGCGCTGCGCTGGAAGCAGGGCGTACCCGACGCGGCGCTTTTCAAGGGGCAACTGAATCACCTGAGCGTCTACGCGCTGCAGTACGGCGCCGAAGTCGAGGTCGCCCCGCGCCCGTTCGACGGCTTTTCGCTCGTCCACACGTCGCTTGCGGGCGGCGCCGAAATCGAGTGCGACGGGCACGTGATGGGCGTGTCCGAAGGGCGCACCGCCGTGCTGGCGCCGACGTCGCGCGTCCGCCTCCGCTGGCGCTCCGGCACCCGGCAACTGATCGTCAAGGTGCCCGATGCGCTGATGCGCGCGGTCTGCGGCCGCCGGCCCGACGACGCGGCGCCCGGCCTCGCGCCGGGATTCCTGTTGCCGACGGCGCTTGCGTCGCAATGGGATCTGATCGCACAGTCGCTGCTCAACGTGCTCGCCGTTGCCGACGACGGCGGCATCCGGGCCGAATGGCGCGACCACTTCGAACGAAGCCTCGCGCTGTTCCTGCTCGTGCATTGCCCGCCGTCGCCCGTCGCTGCGCAGGCCGGCCCGGCGCCGCACGCGCTCGGCGCGCCGGCGCAAGCCGGATCGCGCGGCGGCATCCGGCAGATGGATGCGCTGCACGAATTCATCCACGCGCGGCTCTGCGCGCCGATCTCGCTCGAAGATCTCGCCAGAGCGGCCGGCGTCAGCCTGCGAACGCTGAACGTGCTGTGTCGGCGCTACCACGGCGCAACCCCGATGGAGCTGCTGCGCAACATCCGGCTGGACGCCGCGCGCGTGCAGTTGCTGACCGACCCGGTGGCCAGCATCACCGATACGGCGCTGACGTTCGGCTTCGGGCACCTCGGCCGCTTTTCCGCCTACTACTTCGCCCGCTTCGACGAGTTGCCGCGCGACACGCAGAAGAACCGTACGCCGAACTGAACACCGCGGCGCCGGACGCGCGGCCGCCGCTTTACGCGTCACTCAATCGCCCGCATAGTAATGGTTTGCCCGCATCCCCGCCCTGCCGCACCGTCACCATGTCCGCCACGCCAGCCGCCTGCATCGTCCGCGATGCGACCGACGCCGATCTCGCCGCCATCCACGCAATCTATGCGCACCACGTCCGCCACGGCGTCGCGTCGTTCGAGGAAACGCCGCCCGACACCGCCGAGCTGCGCGCGCGCCGCGACGCGGTACTGGGCCACGGGTTGCCGTATCTCGTCGCGGAATGCGACGGCCGCGTGGCCGGCTATGCGTACGCGACGCCTTACCGCACGCGCAGCGCTTACCGCTTCACGATCGAGGATTCGATCTACATCGACGATGCGCAGCGCGGGCGCGGGATCGGCCGCGCACTGCTCGCGGCGCTGATTGCGCGCTGCGAGGCCGGCCCGTGGCGGCAGATGATCGCGGTGATCGCCGACGGCGGCACGGGCGGTTCGACGTCGCTGCATCGCGCGTTCGGCTTCGAGCCGGCCGGCACGCTGAAGGCGGTCGGCTTCAAGCATGGCCGCTGGATCGACACGGCGCTGCTGCAGCGCCCGCTCGGGCGAGGCGCACGCACGCTCCCCGCCTCGCCCGAGCCTGCCGCGTCGCGCTAGAATGGCCGCATGTCAAAACAGACTCATTCCACCCCCGACGAGGCCGCAGCGGATTCCCGCAACGAATACACGGTCGACGAACTGGCGCGCGTGTCCGACACGACCGTGCGCAACGTCCGTGCGTACCAGGATCGCGGTTTGCTCGCCCCGCCCGAGAAGCGCGGGCGCGTCGGCATCTACGACGACACGCACGTCGCGCGCCTGAAGCTGATCAACCACCTGCTCGCGCGCGGCTACACGCTGTCGAACATCCAGGACCTGATCAAGGCGATCGACGAAGGCCACGACCTGCGCTCGATCCTCGGCCTCGAAAACGCGATCGGCGGCCGCTGGTCGCATGAACTGCCGAAAACCTATTCGCTCGCCGCGCTCGCGCAGATGTTCGGCGCGCAGGCAACCACGCAGCTTTCGCGCGTGACCGAGCTCGGGCTGCTCGAACGGCGCGGCCTGTCGTTCGTCGCGAAGAGCCCCGCGCTGCTCGAGGCAGCCGCCGCGATGACGAAGGAAGGGATCCCGCCGCGCGAGCTGCTCGACGTGATCAGCCTCGCGCGGCCGCACTTCGACGCGATCGCGCGGCTGCTCGTCGATCTCGTCGTGAAGCGGCTCGACCGCTACGACGCCGACACGCTTCCGCCGGCCACCGACGTGCCCGAACTGGTCGACGCGATCTGGCGCCTGCGCCCGCTCGCGGCCGTGTTCGTCGAAGGCGAGACGAACCGCGCGCTCGAAACCGCGGCGAGCGCGTATCTTGGCGGACGCGTCGCGACGATCCTCGACAAGAAGCTCAGCGACGACGAGGCCGCGCGTCAGTCGGGCACGCCCGATACGCAAGACGACGGCGACAAAGCATAGGGCCGTCGCCGTCATATTCTTATCGGCAATGCTTCGTTTGCGGGCGCGATCGCCCATGCGACGATTCTTCCAACCGAGCGGCACCGGCCGCTCTCCCGAAGACGTTTCGCATGGAGTCCGTTCGATGATTCGTTTCACCCGCTGGATCACCCGCACCGCCGCCGTCACGCTCGTCGCGCTGTCCGCCGCGTCGGCCTTCGCGCAGGGCGGCGCCGACAAGGTCGTGCGCATCGGCTATCAAAAGGCCGGCCTGCTGTCGATCATCAAGGCGCAAGGCTCGCTCGAAGCGCGGCTCAAGCCGCTCGGCTACAACGTCCAGTGGTTCGAATTCCCGGCCGGTCCGCAACTGCTCGAAGCGCTGAACGCGAACAGCATCGACTTCGGCTATACGGGCGCGCCGCCGCCCGTGTTCGCGCAGGCCGCAGGCGTGCGCTTCGTGTACGTCGGCGCGGAACCGCCGTCGCCGCACAACGAAGCCGTGTTCGTGAAAACCGATTCGCCGATCCGCTCGCTCGCCGAGCTGCGCGGCAAGAAGGTCGCGCTGCAGAAAGGCTCGAGCGCGAACTACCTGCTGCTGGAAGCGCTGAAGAAGGCCGGCGTGCGCTATGACGAGATCCGCCCCGTGTACCTGCCGCCCGCCGACGCGCGCGCCGCGTTCGAAAGCGGCAACGTCGACGCGTGGGCCGTCTGGGATCCGTATTACGCGGCCGCGCAGAATTCGCTGAAGATCCGTACGCTGTCCGACTACACGGGCCTCACGCCGGCGAACAACTTCTACGAGGCGACGCGCGATTTCGCGGAGCAGCACGCCGACGTGGTCGGCGCGATCCTGAAGCAGGCGCGCGAGACGGGCCTGTGGGTCAACAGGCATCCGGCCGAGACCGCCGCGCTGATCGCGCCGAAGGTCGGCCTGCCGTTGCCGCTCGTCGAGACCTGGATCAAGCGCGTGCCGTTCGGTGCGGTGCCGGTCGACGAGAAGATCGTCGCGGTTCAGCAGGGCGTCGCCGACGCGTTTTATGCGGCGAAGCTGATTCCGCAGAAGCTGAGCGTTGCGGATAATGCGTGGACGGATAAACGCGTGGCGACCGCGCTTGCGGCGAAGTAACGCGCGAACGCAGCACAGCGCGAACTCATTCGAGAACGGCCGACGGGCACCCTGCCCGTCGGCCTTTTTTGGTTCTTCCCGACTTTTCGGGAAACGTAGGGCGAACTGTCGGCGTTCGGCCATCTACCCGCACTCTCGAGCTGCCATTCAAACGTCGCTTCCGCCCAGACAATGGACCTTTGTGTGCGGATTTCGTCAGCCATGTAGTCGGCCGTTAATTACATCCCCGTTTCATTCTTGGCCCCAGGCGGCACCTGCGGCACGGCGTGCGGGCGACGCCCGCGGAACGCCGTGAATTTCGATGGGTTGCCGCGAATTCATTGCACGCGACCTATACTTTCAAAATCATTTCGTCCGCGACAAGGAGGCGCAATCGTGCCCTATGTACTTCGCGCGGCATCCCGCGCGGTCATTCACGCAAGACCCATGACTACTGTCGTATGAGGAAGGCATCATGACGCGCAAATACATCGATTGTCGGGAATTCCCGAGCGAAATGAATTGTTCCGTTGCGCTATCCGCGGATTCCGAAAACGAGTTGCTCGAGGCGGCCGTACAGCATGCGGTCGCGATTCACAAGCATACCGATTCGCCGGAGCTGCGTTCACAGCTGAAAACGCTGTTTCATGACGGCACACCACCTGTTGAAGCACCGCGTCACGCGTAACGCCGGCGCGACGGATTGAAGAGCAGCGACCGGCTCACGACGGCCGTCTGCCAGCAACGAATTTGTGTTGACCGTAGCTGCACATCTTGCCGATATCTTCTTCTGCGCGTGGTCCAGTCGGGCGGCTACGGAAGTTCGGCTATCGTGCGAATACCTCGCTGTCGGGCCGAACTCATACTTCCGCGTTCGGCCAGGAGCGGCCCTTCGGGGGTATCTCACGCATGACGACTACTGAGCCGAAGCGGCCATTACGAGTTATATACCCTCGTTTGGCAAGATCTCCGTCAGCAGCGCAAGTTCTATGGATAAAAGGTTTCGCCACGGTTCAGCATGTCGACGAATTCCTCGATTTTACGCGCCCTTGTTTCCGGCTTTTTCGCATTCTGTACCCGAAACAGAATGGCATAGCGGTTACGGCTGTTCAGTGTCGCAAAGAACTTCTTGGCCCCCGGATTTGCATCCAAAGCCACCTGTAGGTCGTCCGGCACGATCGAGTTGCTGGCCGATGTATAAGCCGCCTCCCAGCGGCCGTCCTTCCTGGCCTTCTCGATTTCGCGCATACCGGGCGGGTGCATTCTGCCTGCGGCGATCAGCGCATCGGCCCTGTCTTTGTTGAGTTTGGACCAGATGCTTTTTGCGGAGCGTGGGGTGAAGCGTTGTAACCAGTATTTCTCGCTCTCAGCCCGCTTTTGACCATCGATCCAGCCATAGCAGAGCGCGCTTTCCAACGCCTGTTCGTAGGTTACGGTTCGCTGCCCGGTGCCTTTTTTCGCTAGACGCAGCCATGCTCCGGTCGAAGTGCTGCCGTTTTGCGCTAACCAGCTTTCCCATTCGGTCTGACTGGTAAATGTTAGAGCGCATTCGGTCATGTCACTCTCCTGAATGGTTGAGTACATGTGCGGGGAAGGCGTCCGCAGTCTAGCAGCGTTTATGCGGACATCAGCGTCCGTGGTGCGACCAAAGACCGGTCGCTCAGTAGCCGCTATCCCGTCGGCTGGTTCGGGTCGCGAGCGCCCGGCCGCGAGCCGCCGCCAGGGCGCGGCGACGGCCCTCCTCGAAATGTCGCGTCAGCGCGCAGCCTCGCCGTCGCGGGGCGATGATCCCCGGCGGCCGACGGAGTTCAGGCTGCTGCCGCCTTATGCATCGAGTCGTGCTGATCGCCACCCAGGATACCGACAAGATCGGTCAACATCTGCGCCAATTCGCCCGTCATCAGCGTGACATCCGAGTCGAAGCGCTCATCGTCGTTCTGCGCGGTGGGATCCGTCGCCTCCTTGATCACGTCGAGCGGCGTGACACGCTTGATCGTCAGCGACGGTGTCAGCACGAAGGAGATCCGGTCGTTCCAGGTCATCGCGAGGCGCATGCATTGTTTGCCGGCCTCGATGTGCCGGCGCATGTCGTTCGCTTCCAGCGCGTGGCCGACATATCGCACCGTGGCACCGCCTTCGCCGCTCGAGCGCAACTCGGCGTCCTGGTCCACGGTGAATCCGCCCGGCGCCTCGCCGGACAGCAGCCAATCCGTCATCGCGGCGACCGGCGAAAGCGCCACCTGAACGCCGGCGAGCGGCAACTGATCGATCGATTTGACGAGCAGGCCGCGAACCTCGTCGGCAAGAGCCTGTGCAGCGGCATCGATGACGAGCCAGCCGTTCGCCGTATCGATCCACACGCGGGTATCGCGGCGAATGGTGAACGCGCGCGGCAGCAGTTCGTCGGTCACCTGCTCCTTGAGTTCGCGCAGCTGTTTTCGCCCCACCTTGAAGCCCTGCTGCTCCTCGACTTCAAGCGCCCGGGCCTTGGTCACCTGATTGACGACCGACGCCGGGAGCAGCTTCTTTTCGGCACGAAACACCAGCAGCATCTGCCGGTTGATCGAATACACGAGCGCGCCGTCGTCACGCGGCGACGCCCATCCGTGGCGCTGCATCTCGACGCTGCTGCCCGGCTGAAACGCGTGGGGCGCCAGCCATTGTTCCATCTGATCGGGGGTAACGGCCCAAGGTGCCGGAAGACGATGAAGCTGAAGATTCTTGAACCACATAGGAGTACGGGCAAAGCGCACCATTCTATATGACGGGGGCGCTTCCCGGACATAAAGAGACAGTCGACGGTTGTATCAAGATTGATGACAATGAGAAGATGCTTGGGATTGGAGTCGCCGCTGCCGCCAGACAAACCAGATTCGGAGACGCCAATAAGCTATGGCGCCTACCACTACACGGATATAACCATTCCAACAAAGGCAAGACAATGATGACTTCCAGCGATGACCTGACCAGTCCAGCGCGGCTCCTGCGACTCGCCTCATGGGTGATTGCAATCGTCTTCGCCGTCTTTCTGAACATGCTCGGCAGTCTCGTGATCCGCGACATGGCGTTCGCGCCGAGGGGTGGGCCGCCCGTCATCGAGCAATTCGCTGATGCTCCGGCGAAAGCGCGGCTGGACGCAGCGCGGCGCGATCTGCAGGCGCAGCACGACAGGCTCGCCGAGAAGGCTGACACGATGGAGGTGGCGCGCGGACGCGCCGCGAAGGAGTACGCGGCCGAGAAAGAAAGTTTCCGCAACTGGCTGGCAACCCGCTCGGTGACGGGAGACAGTGCGAGGGACCCGGACATTCTGGCGAGAAACCGCAAGCTCGATACGCTCCAGGCAGTGGTGATCAACTGGCAGCATCAGATCGATGCGATCGGCGACCAGCAACGGGCACTGGCATCGCGGCAGGCTCAAGTGGATACGCAAATCGCCGACGCGGACGCAGCAGCCGAAAAGCGCTTCGAAGCGGCGACCCGGCATTACGAGTTACAGGTGTTCGGACTGCGGCTTGCGCTAACGTTACCGATATTGCTGGTTGCGATCTGGCTGTTCATCCGCTACCGCAAGGTGCGCTACTGGCCTTTCGTGTATGGTTTTGGCCTGTTTGCACTGAGCGCGTTTTTCATCGAACTGGTCCCGTACTTGCCGAATTTCGGCGGCTATGTCCGGGTCCTGGTCGGCATTGCGCTCACGGTATTCGCCGGCCTCTACATGATGAAGACGTTTCAGCGTTATGCCGAACGCAAGCGGCTCGAATTGCAGCAGGATCAGGGAGAACGCGCACGCACGATCGGATACGAAAAGGCCGTCCGTTCACTCGAAAAAAAGCGCTGCCCGTCATGCGACAAGCAATGGAATCTCGGCGGCGACGACTCCACGTTCTGCGTGCATTGCGGATTGCGGCTCTTCAATGTATGCGGATGCGGTGGCCGGAATTTCTTCTTCTTCCCGCATTGCCATCAATGCGGTGCTGCGCAGGGAAATGAGTTGCCAGCGTCATCCGAATGACGGTCAGCGTGTTTGCAACACGCAGCCGGCCTACGACCGCTTTGGAGAACTGTCGATGTCTCTTGCGGGTCGGTTTGGCACGTCGCGGACCGCCGGAACGGCAATCGGCCGGGTTCGGCCAGTTTCGGTCAGTCGCGCCGGAGCTTCGAATCGTTGACAATTCGCGATACGAAAGTCGATCGAAGGTATCTCTCGGCTTGCAGCCCAGGATCAAAAGCCCGGCGCTGGCCGCCAGTGAACAAATGGTGGGTACGGTGCACCGTTGAGGAAGGCTAGAAATACTTCCACAACCTGGTCGGCCATGAACCATTCATCTGAGCGCATCGGAATGCTGCCCGCTCCGAAGACGAGGATCGTGCCATCTGGACGCACAGGAGAAGGTTTGTCGTGAAACGCCCTCCATCGTTGGGCGCCGAACTCGAAACGCTCGATCATACAGCTGACACCGCCGCCCGCTACCTGCACATAGTTGCCGGCAGCGTCAGTCAATGACGCATAAGAGGACTTGCCAAAGCTTCGCAGTGATTTCAGCACGCGGGTAATCTGTATTGGAGTTGGCGTGATGATTCCCGCTTTCCCCTCGATGTCGAATTTCATTTGCTGACTTTTCCCGCTCCCGCTCAACCAGATACGAATCCTACCAGCCCCGAAGCCCTACACGGTCGCCGCTATTGGCAAACTTGGCGGGCCGCTCCGGGTCGGCAACCGCCGACTACATGCGGCGGTTTGCGGCCAGGAGCGGACTAGTCGACAACCGCTACACAAAGCGGCCATTGGCGTCGTCCGCAATCGCGAAGGACGATCTAAAATGAACTTCTGGCAGTCGGATTGTATTGAAACCACCCAATGAACATCGATCGTTCTCGCGTCTACGATTCGTCGGATGACTTTTTTTTCCTCGATGGAAGCATTGTGATGAAGCTTTCTACCGACGCGGCAATTGCAGTTTGTGAGCGGGCGGCCCAACACGGCTTGGTTGTCGCTCGAATCGAAGGCGGCATATGGCATTTCCCTGGATTCGAAGCGAGGGTCGATTGCATTTGGGATGGTGCTGATCCTCCTATTGATCTGGAGGCTGCGGAACGCAATAACCAAAGGGCAGCCGAGTTCATTAGATCGGAGAGCCCTCCGCACGATGTTTTCTTGATGACGGCCCCGCCGATGACAGGCTGGAAATCCAGACGGCCACGCGGCTTTTGACGCCCCCATGATGCATCTCGACCACCCGGATTTACACCCAGGTCACGGCCCCGCTCATTCCACGGTAAACGTTCGCTTTGCCAAGACGTCAAGGTCCGCAACGGGTCGACGACAGTCGACCGCGTGGGGCGGTAGCCGGCCACCAGCTGACATTTGGCTTCTGAAGTCGAAATGCTGGCTTCTCGGCTATCTCCGGCCGCTCCTGATATGAGACCCTCCCGGACAAGCGCACGTCTGCTGCCGAGCAAGCGAGCAGACTATTTCCCCGCCGACAGATCCGGGAGAGACAGGAAACGAGGGCATTCGCCTCCAAGGAATAGGCCGACTATCAAACTCAAACTCGACTACGTTGGCGTGTCGTTGCGAATACCCATCACGTAACGCGCATTGCGCGCCACGGACGGGTCGGGATCGGCGGCCAGCCGGGCAAGCAGGGCGGACGCCGCGCCATTGAATTCGGCGAGCGCCTGACAAACACGTACACGGGTCTGGACATCGGCTGGACCGTCCGAGATCGCTGCTTCAAAGCGCTCCACAATCTGCTTTGCGATCGCAGGGTCTTCCGCCAAATCGGCTAACGCATCGGCCGCCTCGACATCGTGAGTCCCGCCAAGAACCTGCTCGATCAGCAGGGGAATGGCGTCGCGTATCCCCCATCCGCCAAGCACCCGCGCAGCGCGATACCGCACGCGCTCCGCGGGGTCAAGAAGCGAGCCACGCAAGGTCTCCACCGCATCGGAACCGCCGAGTTTCGCCAGCGCGAGCACGGCCCGTTCGCGTACTGCCGGATCGGGCTGTTGAAGCGCCGCGCCAAGTACGCTGGCGCCGCTGCCTACGGTTCTTCCCAGCGCCCAGTGCAGCGCACCTGCGACATTCGGCTCCTGTTCCTGGAGCAGTGCGTGGGCGATGAGTGCTGCAAGCGGGGCATCGCTGGACGCGGCGTCAAACGCAGCACGCTGTCTCTCAGGCGCATGCGTCGACTCCAGTCCTTTCAACAGATGCACGACCTCAAGCACTGCTGACCAATCATCGGGAGAGGTGGCGGACACAGAAGTCAGCCGGCAAAGCAACGCTTGCTCTGCGGCCAGCCGCTCGCGGCTGCGAACCATCAGCGCGTCAATGAGCACATCGGGGTGAGGCGCCTGTTGGCTGAGCGCCTGACGCACCTCGGCCAGCCCAAGGCCCAGCGAACGCAGGCTCTCCACCTGGAACAGGCGCAAGGCATCGGCTTGCGAATACTCGCGGTATCCCGCTTCCGTACGTCCCGATGGGCTGACCAGTCCGATCGCGTCGTAGTGCCGCAGCATGCGCGCGCTGACGCCGGAACGATTGGCCAACTCGCTGATGCGCATCACTTGTCTCCGGTGTCATCTGGTTCACGCCGCGTCGTGTCTCGGCCTTGGCTCCCATCGAGCCTCGAAGATTCTAACAAACCGCCAACGGCTTCCATCACCTCGGCCAACACGTGGCTCATCACATCGATCGCCGTCAACCCGCCTATTCATCGGCGTAGGGCAACGGTGCACCTGCGCGCCACGCATCGGCTGGATCGAGCACAAACGCACTCTCCGGGTCCGTGATGAGCCTGAGGCTCGCGCAGGCATGAACGCGAACCGCCGGGTCCGTGTGTCGGGCCGCCGCATCGAGCGGGGCCATGGCGTCGTCTCCAAGCATGAGTAAGGCCCGGCTCAGACTCCGCTTGAGGTCCTTGTCGCCGCGGCCCAGCTCGCGAACCAGTTCGCGTGCCAAGGCGGCTCGTTGCCAGGTCGGCACCAGCCCCGCCGCGGTGCGCCACGCAGTTCGTGCCACCTCCGGATCGGGGTCATGTAGATGCCCGCTTGTGATCGCTGACCAGGTTGCGGGGTCGCCGATCTTCGAGAGCGTATGCAGCGCCTGGCTACGCGCTTGCGCCAACGGCGAGCGCAGCTCGTCAAGCAGCAATGGCAAGGTCAGATCCTGCGCATGCCGGGTGAGCGCCCAGGTGAGCATGTCGCGAACGAAGAAATCCGGTTCGACACCGCAACGCTTCACCAGTAGCGTGATCTGGCCTGGATCGGGAGCCGTGCCGGCACCAAGCGCAGCCGCAAGACGGAGCGAAGCGTCCGGATGCTCGAGTGCCGTGGTCAGTGCGTGACGGGAAGTCGGGGGATAGTGACGGGTCATGAACGCCTCCTCGCCCGACAGTGGACGCCTTGTCACTGTGACAAGGTCAAGCGTTTTCGGGCGAGGGGCGAATTGCACGCCCAGGCAGCCGTTCGTGGGGCCGATTACCGCCTCCTCCGCGGGTGAGGGGCGGCGGGCGGACAATATCGGTCACTCGAAATTTCCCGAAGAAATGACCACGTGGGTGCACTCAAACCCCTGCTTGTCGCACCAGGCAGTCAAACGAACCGTGTTCAGGTCCGAATAGCCAGTACCGTCTTCGCGTATGACGATCAAGGTGTTGCGGCCGATTGGGCGAAGCTCGGTGTCGGTCCTGCAGTAGGCGTGGGTGTCGACGAGCTCCGAGACCGCATCGTCGAGAACTACTCCATGTTTCTTGTGGATAATTTCGGAGAGGGAGAGATCCAGCTTGAGGGGGGCGGGTTGCAAAGTGAGGGACTTGGCCACGTCAACGGCTGCTGCGGAGAGCTGTCTCGGCTCCCAATCCGTGGCCCCAGGGCGCTTGAGGTCTTTCTCTGAGAGTTCGTGTGTACTAAGTTTGAAGACACCCTTTCCGTTTACAGATTCGCCTCGCATGACGATGAGTTCCGCAAGGTATTCATGATCCAGATCCGTGCCGAACGGCATCGGGACGCCACAGATAATCGAAATCTTGGTCCAAAGGAATTCCAAGAGGATGCGCGCGACATTGTTCCGGCCTGACGCTAGAAGAACCCATCCCCCATTTGGGGCACGGCACAGGTACGGTTGCCCCGTGCACTTCACCAGACTGAAGGTACCGGCGGTAATGAGTGCCGGCAAGATTTCTGGCAAATTCTTTGCCAACGCGCCTATGTTGGATTGGGTGAATTTGAGCATTGCCGAGCGAAGACCATGCTCGGTGGCGTAGCCGTTAAATCCCAGAAGCACCGCCACCGGGGCGTAGCTTTGGCGGAGAAGGGTGACAAAATTGATCCGATCCGGCTCTGGGAGGCTGAGTGCGGCCTGTGTACTGAGAGGCCCGACGCGGCCAGTGAGCATCTCGTACGACTCTCGTGCCGACCTTATGTCGAAGTACTCACCTGCGTCGAGCCTAGCTCGGACATCTACATCGCAGTAGCGCAGGATGTCTGCCAGATGCGTGACGCCCTCGGCTAGTGCTGTGCTCTCCAGGGTCTTCTTGACTTCGAGCACACACAGAACCTGACATGCCGGATAGATGTATTTATCGGTTAGGCCGTAGCGCCGCCCCTCTCCTTGGACGAGCATGCCATCTATCTGTTTGTGACAGCCTTCAATGAACCCAGAAACGACGCGCAGATCCAAGCCGGGCGGCAGAACGAATTGTTGGTCGATGCCTTCTTTTGCGATCGCCTCGTAGGCGCTGCCGAGCGTCGGCATATGCTGCATCGAGATGGCCTCGACCTTCTCACTCTCTTTAGCAATGAAGGCGGTCAGGATATCTGAGGCGTTCTTGATCATGGTGCGAGATTGTCGATTAATTTAAGGATTGTTTTTGCAGCAGCTAGTGGCAGACGTGGGCGAAGTCAAAAGTTCGCCGCGTGAATTGCCCCCAGACACAAGAAAGCCCGCTTCGAGCGGGCTTTTTTTCTAACCGATGTAGTTCGGTCTCTGATTCCGAATAGCCTCCGAAACCTCCGTAATCGTATCGAAGCAATATCGCACAAATTTGTCGTCAACTTCGATCAAGGTCGCAACTTCTGCTGTATCGCCCTCGTTAAAGAAATCCTGTCCAGGCAACTTCACACGGAACGGTAGTTGGCCAGCTTTCACACAGAGAGCGTTATAGCTCTTTCCGTGACCGTGCTTCAAGACATTAATTGCGAAGTACAAGTCTTCGAATCGTTCATTTAGGTCTGTCAATCCGGCCTGGGTAAGAATGGCCTTTGCCTCTTTGAATCCGTCCGCACAGGCTAGTCCGTCCTGCAACCGAGCCTCAAAAATTGAAAAGACACCGATCGCATGAATTACCTTCTCAAGCTGTACCGCTTGCAGCGTTTTGATATATGTCGTCGCGGCGCTTGTTTGCAGTGCCGCCGTAGCCGCCGTCGTAACTTCCTCCAGCTTTGAAAGTATGAACTCTGTGTTTCTCAGTGCTAGTTCGGTGTAGCTGTGCATTTCGTTCTCGATGGTGGTCTGTGTTTGGCTAACTACGGGCTCTTCGACAAGCTTAAGGCATAGCGGACGTCCTATCAAAGATCGGAATCCTTCCAGTCACGTCGAATGACCGCTTTGTAGAGTGCCGACTGTCGCCTTCGGGTCGGGAAGCGCCATCCACGGAAATCCGCGAAGCGCCTTTTTCTTGACACACGACGGGCAATCAGCACCCGCTCATTGATCCGGCGAAGTCACGCGCAGCGCATGAAAAAAGGCCGGCAGTCACCCTGCCCACCGGCCTTTTGCATTACGTAGCCATGCGCACCGGCCTACTTCAACGCCCCCGCCACCTTCTTCTGCCGCCACAGACACAGCAGATCGCACGCGACATGCGCGGCCGCGATCGCAGTAATGTCCGCATGATCGTAAGCAGGCGCCACCTCGACCACATCCGCCCCAACCAGATTCACCGCCCCGAGCGCACGCACGATCGCCAGCGCCTGCGCTGACGACAACCCGCCCGCAACTGGCGTCCCCGTCCCAGGCGCGAACGCCGGATCGAGGCAGTCGATGTCGAACGTCAGGTACGCGGGCCGCGCGCCGACGATGTCGACGATCCGCTCGACCGCCGCGCGTGAACCGTGGTCGTGCACCCACGCGGCATCGAGCCGCTCGATCCCGAGAAAGTCGTCGTTCCACGTGCGGATGCCGATCTGCACCGACGTGGCGGGATCGATCAGCCCTTCCTTCACGGCCTTGTAGAACATCGTGCCGTGATTGAGGCTGTCCGGATCGTCGTCGGCCCACGTATCGCAGTGCGCGTCGAAATGGATCAGCGACAGCGGCTTGCCGTAGCGCTCCGCGTGCGCGACCAGCAGCGGATACGTGATGTAGTGGTCGCCACCGAGCGTCAGCATCTTCGCGCCCGAGCGCAGGATCGTGCGCGCATGCTCGACGATCGCCGGCTTGATCGACAGCGGGTTGTGCGCATCGAACCAGCAGTCGCCGTAGTCGATGGCGGCAAGGTCGTCGAACGGATCGAAGCCCCACGGATACGGATTGAGTTCCGCGAGCTGCACGCTCGCCGCGCGGATCGCGGCCGGCCCGAGCCGCGCGCCGGAGCGATAAGTCGTCGCGAGGTCGAGCGGCACGCCGGAAATCGCGACGTCGACGCCGTCCAGCGCGCGAGAGTAATTGCGGCGCATGAACGACAGCACGCCCGCATAGGTGTTTTCGATCGAGGAGCCGTATGGCGTCGTGCGACGGATCGCACCGTCGCCGCGGAGAAGTTCGGTCATGGTCGGACCTGTTTTCGTGGGAGCCGGCTCCGCCCCGCTTTGCATTGGCGCGCGGGCCGGGCACGGCATGGATTCATCGGGCACGCACCGGCTTGCGCATCCAGTCGCGCGGCCGGGCGGGACAACGACAACGGCAATACCGCGGCGATCATAGCAAGCCGAATTGGAGTCGTTGCCCCGGTTCGGCGGGGGCAACGCGTTGAAGAAATCCGGCGGCAACGCCCGCGCATCGAAGGCCGGCATCGCCGGATCGATGCAGCGGCGGGCTCACGCCTGCGCAGCCGTCCCGACCGCGTCCTAGAAGGATTCGCCGGTTTTCGCCCGCCCTTTCTTCCGGATAATGGCCGCAGCCGCGCCGCCGACGGCGCGCCGTCCACCGCAGACAACAACAAACCGGAGACACCCGCCTTGATCGCCACGCTTCCCGCCACCTACCGCCGGCTCTGGCCGCTCGCCGCCGCCGCCGCGCTGCTGTACGGGCTGTCGCTCGCCGCCGCGCCCTATCCGGGCCAGGCCGCCGCGAAAGCCGCGATGGGCATCCTGCTGCTCGCGGCAGGCAGCACCTGCGGCGCGCCGCGCGAACGCGCGTGGCTGTGCGCAGCGCTCGCCACGGCCGTGCTCGGCGACGTGCTGCTCGCGCTGTCCGACTGGCCGCTGTCGTTCGTCCTCGGCCTCGGCGCGTTCCTGCTCACGCATCTCTTCTATTGCGCGATTTTCTTCCGCTGGCGCGCGCGGCCGCACGGCTGGCGCATCGCCGCGCTGGTCGGGCTTTGGATCGCCGCGCCGGCGTTCTACCTCGCCTTCCTGCCGCACCTCGGCGAGCTGCTGGCGCCGGTCGCCGTCTACATGCTCGTGCTGTGCGCAATGGCGAGCTTCGCGCTCGCCGCCCGCACGCACGGCCCGCTGGTGGCCGTCGGCAGCCTGGTCTTCGTCGGCTCCGATACGCTGATCGGCGTCGGCCGCTTCCTCGGCGGCTTCCCGGGCATCGATTACCTGATCTGGGGCCTCTACGCGCTCGCGCAGGTCACGATCGTGGCCGGGGTTTTCCATGAGACGGCCGCCCGATCGATCCGCCCCTGATTCCGTTTCAAACAGGCCGCCGCACGCCGGCGGTCTCGTCCACCGCTTCTCTTGCCCCATCGACGGGCCTTTCCGTGAATTCCGCAATGCGGAAACCGGCCTGTTCCAAACCCCGCTCAGCCTTTTCCCGCCTGGCTTCCGGCCCTTAGAGCGCCGCTTCTAGCCTCTTGCGGTTTCCGGGCTCACCCTCTATCGTTACATCAAACAATGTAACATTCGAAAATGAGCCAAATCGGAGACACCCGGATGAATGCTCGCACGTTGCCTTTCGGTCCGCCCGGCCACGACGGCCTGGACGAAACCATCGACATCGCCATCATCGGCACCGGCTTCGCCGGTCTCGGGATGGCGATCCGCCTGCGGCAAACAGGCGTGACCGACTTCGTCGTCCTCGAGAAGGCCGCGTCGGTCGGCGGCACGTGGCGCGACAACCATTACCCCGGGTGTGCATGCGACGTGCAATCGCACGTCTATTCGTTCTCGTTCGCGCCGAACCCGCGCTGGACGCGCATGTTCGCGCCGCAGCCGGAGATCCGCGCGTATCTGGAAGACTGCGTGCAGCGCTTCGGGATCGGCCCGCACCTGCGCCTGAACCATGAACTGCAGCGCGCCGAGTACGACGAGGCCGCGCAGCGCTGGCGCCTCACGTTCGCGAACGGCAAGCGGCTGTCCGCGCGCGTGCTGGTGTCGGGGATGGGCGGCCTGTCGCGCGCCGCGCTGCCGGCCATTCCCGGCGTCGAGAATTTCCGGGGCCGCGCGTTCCATTCGCAGCAGTGGGATCACGACTACGCGCTCGAAGGCAAGCGCGTCGCGGTGATCGGCACCGGCGCGAGCGCGATCCAGTTCGTGCCGCAGATCGCGCCGCGCGTGAAGGAACTCGCGCTGTTCCAGCGCACGCCGCCGTGGATCATGCCGAAGCCCGACCGCAACCTGACCGGGTTCGAGAAATGGCTGTTCCGCACGCTGCCGTTCACGCAGAAGGCCGTGCGCAGCGGCATCTACTGGATGCTCGAATCGCGCGTGCTCGGCTTCGCGATCCATCCGTCGCTGATGAAGAACGTGCAGAAGCTCGCGCTGCGCCACATCCGCAAGCAGATTCCCGATCCTGAGCTGCGCAAGACCGTCACGCCGAACTACACGCTCGGCTGCAAGCGCGTGCTGATCTCGAACGACTACTACCCGGCGCTGTCGCGCAAGAACGTCGACGTGATCACGACCGGCATCGACCATATCGAAGCCGACGCGGTCGTGACGACCGACGGCCGCCGCCATGAAGTCGACTGCCTGATCTACGGCACCGGCTTCCAGGTCGCCGATCCGTATCCGCGCGGCGCGATCGTCGGCCGCGGCGGCCTCGACATCGTCGACGCATGGCGCGACGGCGCGCACGCGTATCTCGGCTCGACGCTGCCCGGCTACCCGAACTTCTTCATGATCGTCGGCCCGAACACGGGGCTCGGGCACAACTCGATGGTGTTCATGATCGAGTCGCAGATCGAATACATCCTTGGCGCGCTGCAGGCGATGCACCGCGAGCGCGCGGACGCGATCGAGGTGCGCCCGCTCGTCGAGGCGCAGTTCAACAGCGACCTTCAAGGCAGGCTGAAGAAAGCGATCTGGTCGACGGGCGGCTGCAAGAGCTGGTATCTCGACCCGCGCACGGGCAAGAACACGACGCTGTGGCCGGGCTTCACGTGGCGCTTCCGCCAGGCGACCGCGCGCTTCTCGATCGCCGACTACCACGCGTATCGCGCGCCGCAAAACGACACGATCGCGCGGCCCGTCACCGCGCCCGCCGCTTCCGCATCCACTTCCGCCGAAGCGGCCTGAGCCAGACAAGGAGCCATCGACATGAGAGATTTCGCCAACAAGGTCGCCGCGATCACGGGTGCCGGCTCGGGCATGGGCCGCTCGCTCGCGATCCAGCTCGCGCAGGCCGGCTGCCATGTGTCGCTCGCCGACAAGAATGGCGTCGGCCTCGCCGAAACCGAACGGATCGTCCGCGCGATCGCGCCGAACGTGCGCGTGTCGACGCGCGTGCTCGACGTCGGCGAGCGCGACGCGATGTTCGCGTGGGCCGACGACACCGCGAAGGAACACGGCAAGGTCAACCTGATCTTCAACAACGCGGGCGTCGCGCTGTCGAGCACGATCGAAGGGATGGAATACAGCGATCTCGAGTGGATCGTGAACATCAACTTCTGGGGCGTCGTGCACGGCACGAAGGCGTTCCTGCCGCACCTGAAGGCATCGGGCGACGGCCACGTGATCAACACGTCGAGCCTGTTCGGGATCTTCGCGCAACCGGGCATGAGCGGCTACAACGCGACCAAGTTCGCGGTGCGCGGCTTCACCGAATCGCTGCGCCAGGAACTCGACATGATGAAGTGCGGCGTGTCGGCGACCTGCGTGCACCCGGGCGGCATCCGCACGAACATCGCGCAGGCCAGCCGCGTGTCGAAGAACATGGTCGGCTTCATGGTCGCGAGCGAGCAGCAAGGCCGGGACACGTTCGAGAAGTTCTTCATCACGACCGCCGACGACGCCGCGCGCACGATCCTCGCCGGCGTGCGCCGCAACAAGCGCCGTGTGCTGATCGGCCGCGATGCGAAGGCCGGGGACTGGATGGCGCGCGTCCTGCCGTCCGCGTACCAGGCGCTCGTCGTGCTCGCGACGCGCCGCGAGGCCGCGAGAGCCCGCCGCGACGCCGCACGCGGCACGCCCGCGCCCGCACCGCTGCACGCCACCTACAACAACGCAGGTAATCAGGGAGGAGAACAATCATGACGACCCCGAACATGATGCCCGTGCGGCGCGACATCCGTTTCGCGCTGCCGCCGGAACACGCGAAGGACTGGCACGTGCAGGGCGTGCCGGTCACGCACTTCATGAACGCGCTGTCGCTGCTGTTCCCGGCCGGCGAACGCTTCTTCATGGATTCGGTGCGCAACTACCGCGACCGGATCGAGGATCCCGAGCTGAAGAAGCAGGTGCTCGGCTTCATCGGCCAGGAAGCGATGCACACGCGCGAACACATCGAATACAACGACCTGCTGCAGGCGTCGGGCCTGCCCGCGCACAAGCTCGACAGGCGCCTGTGGACGATCCTCGGCTGGTTCAAGAAGGCGCTGCCGCATTCGATGCAGCTCGCGATCACGATCGCGCTCGAGCACTACACGGCGATCCTCGCGAACCAGTTGCTGTCGGGCCACGAGCACCGGATCGACGGATCGGTCGAAGGCTACCAGCAGATGTGGATGTGGCATGCGATGGAGGAAACCGAGCACAAGGCCGTGTCCTACGACGTATGGACCGCCGTGATGAAACCCGGCCTTGGCAGCTACCTGCTGCGCACGGGCACGATGCTGACGACGACCGTGTTCTTCTGGACGATCGTGTTCGACTTCCACGTGCGCCTGATGCGCGCGCACCGTCGCGAACACGGCAAGTTCGGCGGCATGTGGCGCCTCGTGAAGTATCTGTACGGCCCGAAGCACGGCGTATTCCCGAGCATCGCGCGCGAATGGCTCGACTACTTCCGCCCGGGCTTCCATCCGTGGGACCACGACAACCACCAGTACCTGCAGGGGCTCGACACGCTGCTCGAGAACATCGACGCGACCAACGCGCGCTACGCGGCGCAGGCCGCCCCGCGCCGCGTGCCGCTGCATCCGGTTCCGCAGGCATGACGCAATGGCGCGCGCACACGAGATGCTGACCGTCCAGTCCGGCGACGTGAAGCTCGCCGTCTACGTAAGCGGATCGCGTCGCGCGCCGCCGCTGATCCTCGTGCACGGCTACCCCGATTCGGCGGCCGTGTGGGCGCCGATCCGCGCGCGGCTCGCGAAGCGCTACCGCGTGATCGCGTACGACGTGCGCGGCGCCGGCGCGTCCGATGCGCCGCGCCGCCGCGCCGACTACACGCTCGCGCGGCTCGCCGACGACCTGAAGGCGGTG
Organism: Burkholderia pyrrocinia; assembly: GCF_001028665.1. Lineage (NCBI taxonomy): Bacteria > Pseudomonadati > Pseudomonadota > Betaproteobacteria > Burkholderiales > Burkholderiaceae > Burkholderia > Burkholderia pyrrocinia. The sequence continues at coordinate 2,320,181 of NZ_CP011504.1, read as the reverse complement.
GCCGACGCGACCTGCGGCGGCCGGCCGTTCCACCTCGTCGGCCACGACTGGGGCTCGATCCAGTGCTGGGAGGCCGTGACCGACCCCGCGTTCCGCGGCCGGATCGCGTCGTACACGTCGATCTCGGGCCCGTGCCTCGATCACGTGTTCCGCGCGAAGCTGCGGCTCAAGCAGAGCCTGAAATCGTGGTACATCGCGTTCTTCCACCTGCCGCTCGTGCCGTCGCTGGTGTGGCGGCTCGGCGGTGCGGCGCTGTGGCCGCGCTGGCTGCAGCTCACCGAGCGCGTGCGTGCCGAGCGCGATCCCGTGCAGCTGAAGAATGCGCTGAACGGCCTGCAGCTGTATCGCGCGAACTTCATCGCACGGGCGCGCAAGCCGCGCGAACGGTACGCGCAGGCGCCCGTGCAGATCCTGGTGCCGGTGCGCGACCGTTATGTCACGCCCGAGATGTCGGTCGACCTCGACCGCTGGCTCGGCGACCACGTGCGCGAGGAAATCGACGGCACGCACTGGATCGTGCTGCGCCACCCGGACATGATCGCGTCGCGGATCGACCGTTTCGCGTCCGCGCAGGAGCGGCCGGCGGTCACGAACGCCGCGGTTCAGCGCCCCGTCGGCGCTGGCAGGCGTCTGAACAGCGTCTCGTAGTCGACGACGAGCCCGTCGGCGTCGATGTCCATCTCGGCCGTGAAATTCCGGAAGATGCCTTCGTAGCGGTAGCGCCGGCCCGGCTCGATGCATGCGTAGGCCTGCTTGACCGGCGTGACCTTCAGGTCCGGCGTCGAGACATACGCGACGTCGATCGGCCGCCGCTCGCCGCGCGCAAGCCCGAGGCGGCCGATCGGCAGCGAATTCGTGAACGGCGTTGCGGCGATGTCGATGTCGATGCAACCGTCGAGCTCGGTTAGCGCGCGGCCCGCGCCGTCGTGCCAGTGGCCTGCCCCGTCGCCGCGCAATTCCAGCGTGCCGCCGCCCATCACCTTGAGCACCGCGTATGTCACGCGCCAGTGCGGATCGCATTCGACGCGATACGCGAGCCCGTATGCGCGGCCGTACCGCTGGCCGACCACCGCGCTTTCGACGACGATCCCGCCGCCGCTCCGGTCGAACGTCAGATGTTCGACCCCGTCGCCTTCTAGCGACGCCCAACGCACTTCGCGCATCGTTCCGCCTCCCGGTTTCCTTGATGCGGGGCATCGTCGCACAAATTCCCGAACGAAGACGCCAACAAACGCGTACTTGCGCGGAAAGGCTAGCGATTGCCCAAATTCGCTACCGAAACCGACAAATTGCCCAAAAACCGTTAACGCAGGCCGGCTGGCATCGCCACGCCCCAGTTCGGGGCATCACCCACAAATCCTGACTATCCAGGATTCCCTATTCCGGTGCATGGAATTGTGTCCTATGCTCGCGGCTCGTCCTGTTCGGCCGCCATCATGCCTACCGCCCGCCCCGCTTCGCCGTCGATCGACCTGCGCATCCTTCTGCGCGGCATCGGGCAGATCGTACTGCAGGCGAATGCGCTCACCGGCGCGATGCTGCTCGCCGCGCTGGTGTTGACCGACATACGGCTCGCGTGTGCGGCGCTGATCGGTTCGGCCGCCGCCAGCATGACCGCCGTGCTGACGGGCGCCGAGCGGCGCGACGTCGAACAGGGGCTGCACGGCTTCAACGGCGCGCTCGCCGCGCTGATTGCCGTGCTGTTCGCGCCCTATTCGCTCGCTGCCCTGGCGTTGATCCCGCTGGTCGCGATCGGCGCGGCACTCGTGCAGCGCGCGACGCGCGCGCCACTCGCCCGCTGGCGCCAGTGCCCGTATTCAAGCCCGTGCCTGGCCGTCACCGCGCTGTGGCTGCCGTTTGTCGTGCTGCAGCATGCGGGCGACGCCGCGGTCGGCGCGGCACTGACGCCGTCTTCCGTCGCCGACGCGCTGCTCTCGGGCGTCGCGCAGACGACCTTCGCGCAAGGCGCGTGGCCCGGCGCGCTGATTGTCGCCGGCATCGCCGCCGCGTCGCGCCGCGCCGCCGCATTCGCGCTCGGCGGCGCAGTCGTGTCGACCATACTGCTGCTCGCGCTCGGCGCGAACGGCACGTCGTTCGCCGACGGCCTGCTCGGCTTCAACGGCGCGCTCGCCGCGCTCGCGCTGATGCCGCGCGGCCCGCGCGCGGCGTTCGCGGCCGCCGCACTCGCCGCGTTGATCCAGTGGCTCGCGACGCGCGCGGGCATCCCCGCATTCACGGCCCCGTTCGCGCTCGCGTCGTGGGTCACGGTGGCCGTCGCGCGCCGCTTCACCCTCGGAGAACCCGATGTCGTCATTCGCACACCGTCCTGATACCGTGAAACCCGGCGGCCCGATCTCGGACGCCGAACGCCGGCTGCGCGTCGACCTCGCCGCCGCGTATCGGCTCGTCGCGCTGAACGGCTGGGACGACCTGATCTACACGCACCTTTCCGCGACCGTGCCGGGCGAACCCGGCCACTTCCTGATCAACCCGTTCGGCCTCGCGTTCGACGAGGTCCGCGCATCGAACCTCGTGAAGATCGACCTGGCCGGCAACCGGATCGGCGACAGCGAGCACGCGGTCAACGTGACGGGCTTCGCGCTGCACGCGGCCGTACATGCCGCGCGCGCCGACGCCGTGTGCGTAATGCATCTGCACAATACGGCCGGGATTGCCGTGTCGATCCAGCGCGACGGGCTGTTGCCCGCATCGCAGCACGCGCTGCGCTTTCACGGCGACCTCGCGTACCACGACTACGAGGCGCTCGCGTTCTCGCCGGCCGAAGGCGCGCGTCTGACCGCGAGCCTCGGCGCGAAATCCGCGATGCTGCTGCGCAATCACGGCACGCTGACGGTCGGCCGCACCGTTGCCGAAGCCTATGTACTGATGGATACGCTGATCAAGGCGTGCGACATCCAGGTCCGCGCGCAGGCAGGCGGCGGGCCGCTCGTGCTGCCCGACCCGGCCGTCGCCGACCGCACCGCCGAACAACTGCGCGACGGCGGCGCGATCGAAGGCGAACTGGAATGGCCGGCGCTGCTGCGCCGGCTCGACCGGATCGACCCGTCGTATCGCGACTGACGCCGCACCCCTCGCCACAATCGCGGCCGAATCGTTCAAACCCAACCGGAGCACCTGTCATGCCGACTTTCAATATCCAGCTCTTCGAAGGTCGCACCGTCGACCAGAAGCGCGAATTCGTCGAAGCAATCACGCGCGTCACGTGCGAGACGCTCGGCTGCGCGCCGGGCTCGGTCGACATCATCCTGACCGACGTGAAGAAGGAGAACTGGGCGACGGCCGGGAAGCTGTGGAGCGACGAGCGCTGAGCGTGAAAACCGGAGTCGCTTCCGCGCCGCCAGCATCGCGCTGAGTCACCCCCTGCAGCGCCGCGCCACGGGCGCGGCAGGCTCCCGCTTCACGCGCCCTCCCGTTGTGCGCCCGCACATCGCTTTGTCACGCAATCGGCGCATAATGCCGGACAGACGCAGCAGCCAATGGCCACCCGGGAGACCGCCATGGAAGCGAAGAACGAGGAAGTCGTCGCACACCTGCTCTCCGACGTCGTCGAATTCGCGCGCGGGCGCCTGCCCGAAGCCACGTTCCGGATCGTCGAACCTTTCCTGCGTCATTACTACGATTTCGTCGACGCCGACGATCTCGAGAACCGCGGCATTGCCGACCTGTACGGCGCCGCGATGGCGCACTGGCAAACCGCCCAGAAATACGTGCCCGGCAGCGAGCGGCTGCGCGTGTACAACCCGATCCTCGAGCAGCACGGCTGGCACTCCGACCACACGGTCATCGAGATCGTCAACGACGACATGCCGTTCCTCGTCGACTCGGTGACGATGGCCGTCAACCGCCTCGGGCTCGCGCTGCATTCGGCGCTGCACCCCGTGTTCCGCATCTGGCGCGGCGCCAACGGCGGCATCGAGCGCGTCGACGCGGGCGGCGCGACGCCCGGCGATGGTCAATCGCAGCTCGCGTCGTTCATCCATTTCGAAGTCGATCGTTGCGGCGATGCAGCGCTGCTCAACACCTTGCGCAACGACATCGCGCACGTGCTCGGCGACGTGCGCGCATCGGTGGAAGACTGGCCGAAGATCGTCGACATCGCGCGCGCGACGATCAAGGACATGAAGGCGCGCGAATCGACTGCGGAAGACATCGAGGCGCGCGCGTTCCTCGAATGGATGTCCGCCGATCACTTCACGTTCCTCGGCCACCGCGACTACGCGCTCGTGTCGGACGGTACCGGCTTCGGCCTGCGCGGCATCGAGGGCACCGGCCTCGGCATCCTGCGCGAATCGCTGCGCACGTCGGGCGCGCCCGACGTGACGCCGCTGCCGCCGGCCGCCGCCGACATCATCACCGGCTCCTGGCCGATCTTCCTGACCAAGGCGAATTCGCGCGCGACCGTGCACCGGCCCGGCTATCTCGACTACGTGGGCGTGAAGCTCATCGGCGCCGACGGCAAGGTCACCGGCGAGCGCCGCTTCATCGGGCTCTACACGTCGACCGCATACATGGTGTCGAGCGCCGAGATCCCGATCGTGCGCCGCAAGTGCGCGAACATCGTGCGGCGCGCGGGCTTCCTGCCGAAGGGGCATCTCGGCAAGTCGCTCGTGACGGTGCTCGAAACCTACCCGCGCGACGAACTGTTCCAGGCCGACGAAGACCAGCTCTACGACATCGCGCTCGGCATCCTGCGGCTGCAGGAACACCAGCGCACGCGCCTGTTCGTGCGCCGCGACCGGTTCGACCGCTTCGTGTCGTGCCTCGTGTTCGTGCCGCGCGACAAGTACAACACCGACCTGCGCCGCCGCATCGCGAAGCTGCTCGTCGACGCATACAACGGCGTGAACGTCGAATTCACGCCGCTGCTGTCGGAATCGGCGATCGCGCGCATTCATTTCGTCGTGCATGCGGAACCGGGCACGATGCCCGACGTCGACACGCGCGAGCTCGAAACGCGGCTCGTGCAGGTGGCGCGCCGCTGGCAGGACGATCTCGCCGACGCGCTGCTCGACGCATTCGGCGAAGAGCAAGGCAACCGCCTGCTGCAGCGCTATGCCGACTCGTTCCCGGCCGGCTATCGCGACGACTATCCGGCGCGCACGGCCGTGCGCGACATCGAGTTGATCGAGCGCGTGAAGGATACGGGCCAGCTCGCGATGAACCTGTACCGGCCGATCGAGGCCGAGGCGCGCGCGTTCCGCTTCAAGGTCTATCGCGCGGGCGACCCGATCGCGCTGTCGCGCAGCCTGCCGATGCTCGAGCATCTCGGCGTGCGCGTCGACGAGGAACGGCCATACCGGATCCAGACGCAGGACGCCGCGCACGCATGGGTGCACGACTTCGGGCTCGAGCTCGCCGACGATACCGAGTTCGACATCGAGCGCGTGAAAGGCCTGTTCGAGGATGCGTTCGACAGGATCTGGAGCGGCCGGATCGAGAACGACGACTTCAACCGCCTCGTGCTGCGCGCGCACCTGAGCGCGCGCGAAGTGACGATCCTGCGTGCGTATGCGAAATACCTGCGGCAGGTCGGCTCGACGTTCAGCGACGCGTATATCGAGCGCGCGCTGACCGGCAATCCGGCGATCGCGCGACAACTCGTCGAGCTGTTCCTGCTGCGCTTCGATCCGCGCACCGGCGACACGCGCGACGTACAGGCCGAACGGCTGCTGAAAGCGATCGAAGCTGCGCTCGACCAGGTGCCGAACCTCGACGAGGACCGCATCCTGCGCCAGTTCCTCGGCGTGATCAACGCGACCGAGCGCACGAACTACTTCCTGCTCGACGCGAACGGCGAATCGAAACCCTACCTGTCGTTCAAGTTCAATCCGGCGAAAGTGCCGGGCCTGCCCGAACCGAAGCCGATGTTCGAGATCTGGGTGTATTCGCCGCGTGTCGAGGGCGTGCACCTGCGCGGCGGGCGCGTCGCGCGCGGCGGGCTGCGCTGGTCGGATCGCCGCGAGGATTTCCGCACCGAGGTGCTCGGGCTGATGAAGGCGCAGATGGTGAAGAACGTCGTGATCGTGCCGGTCGGCTCGAAAGGCGGCTTCGTCGTGAAGAACCCGCCGCCGCCGAGCGATCGCGAAGCGTGGATGCGCGAAGGCATCGCGTGCTACCAGACGTTCCTGCGCGGCCTGCTCGACCTCACCGACAACCTGGTCGGCAACGCGATCGTGCCGCCGCCCGACGTCGTGCGCCACGACCCCGACGATCCGTATCTGGTCGTCGCCGCCGACAAGGGCACGGCCACCTTCTCCGACTACGCGAACGCGATCTCGCACGAATACGGCTTCTGGCTCGACGACGCGTTCGCGTCCGGCGGCTCGGTCGGCTACGACCACAAGAAAATGGCGATCACCGCGCGCGGCGCGTGGGAATCGGTGAAGCGGCACTTCCGCGAGATGGGCATCGATACGCAGACGACCGACTTCACGGTGGTCGGCGTCGGCGACATGTCGGGCGACGTGTTCGGCAACGGGATGCTGCTGTCGCCGCATATCCGGCTCGTCGCCGCGTTCGATCACCGGCACGTGTTCCTCGACCCGAACCCCGATCCCGCGATCAGCTTTGCGGAGCGTCAGCGCATGTTCGCGCTCGAACGGTCGAGCTGGGCCGATTACGATCCGGCCGCGATCTCGGCGGGCGGCGGTGTGTATCCGCGCACCGCGAAGACGATCCCGCTGTCGCCGGCCGTGCAGGCCGCGCTCGGCATCGACGCACAGGCACTGCCGCCGACCGAGCTGATCCGCGCGATCCTGCAGGCGCCGGTCGACCTGCTGTACAACGGCGGCATCGGCACCTACGTGAAGGCCGCGCGCGAAACCCACCTGCAGGTCGGCGACCGCGCGAACGACGCGGTGCGCGTGAATGGCGCGGACCTGCGCTGCAAGGTGGTCGGTGAAGGCGGCAACCTCGGCTGCACGCAGTTCGGCCGCATCGAGTTCGCGCAGCGCGGCGGCCGCATCAACACCGATGCGATCGACAACTCGGCCGGCGTCGATTGTTCGGATCACGAAGTCAACATCAAGATCCTGCTCGGGCTCGTCGTCTCCGACGGCGAGATGACCGAGAAGCAGCGCAACGCGCTGCTCGCGGAGATGACCGACGAAGTCGGGCTGCTGGTGCTGCGCGACAACTACTACCAGACGCAGGCGCTGTCGATCGCCGGCCGTTATGCGGTCGAGCTGCTCGACGCCGAGGCGCGCCTGATGCGCTGGCTCGAACGCGCGGGCCGCCTGAACCGCGTGATCGAATTCCTGCCGACCGACGACGAAGTCGCCGAGCGGCAAGCCGCGAAGCTCGGCCTCACGTCGCCGGAGCGCGCGGTGCTGCTCGCGTACAGCAAGATGTGGCTCTACGACGCGCTGCTCGAATCCGACGTGCCGGAAGATCCGCTCGTCGCCGCGATGCTCGTCGACTACTTCCCGACGCCGCTGCAGCAACGCTTCAGCGAACCGATGCGCCGCCATCCGCTGCGCCGCGAGATACTCGCGACGCACCTGACCAATGCGCTCGTCAATCGCGTCGGCTGCGCGTTCGTACACCGGCTGCTGGAGGAAACCGACGCGAAGCCGGGCGACATCGTGCGCGCATGCATCATGGCGCGCGACGTGTTCGACCTCGATGCGGTATGGCGCGACATCGACGCGCTCGACAACCGCGTCGCCGACGACGTGCAGGCGCGCATGTTCGTCGACGTCGCGCGGTTGCTGGAGCGCGCGGCGCTATGGTTCCTGCGTCATCTGCAGTCCGGCGCGGTGGCCAACGGCGGCGTTGCCGAGTTGATCGCGCGCTGCCGCGACGCCGCGCAGCGGCTCGCGCCGCAACTGCCGTCGCTGCTGCCGGCCGACGCGCTCGATGCGTTGTCCGAGCGGCAGCGCGTGCTGGTCGAAGCCGGCGTCGACAGCGCGCTCGCGGTGCGTGTCGCGAGCGGCGACATCTCGGCCGCGCTGCTCGACATCGCCGAAGTGGCCGCGACCTGCAACCGCAGCCTCGAACTCGTCGCAGGCGTCTATTTCTCGCTCGGCACGCTGCTCAATTACGGGTGGATCGGCGAACGCGCGTCGACGCTGCCGACGCCGACGCACTGGGACATGCTCGCGCGTGCCGCCGCACTCGCGGAAATCGCTCGCCTGAAGCGCACGCTCGCGACGAGCGCGCTCGCGGAATCGCCGGATTCGACCACGCCGGAGACGATCGTCGGCGCGTGGCGCGAGCGCCGCGAGGCCGCGCTCGCGCGCTACGAGCACCTGCTCGCGGACTTGCGCGCATCGGGCGGCGCCAGCCTCGCGGTGCTGCTCGTGATCGTGCGGGAGATGGCCGTGCTCGAACGCGCGTAACGGTTCGGGCAGGGTCAGACCGTCGCGACCAGCAGCTCTTCCGCGTTGTTCGGCGGCCGCAGGCCGTCCGTGCGATCGGCGAAATAGCGGCGCGTCAGCTCCGCAGCCGACACGTGCCCGGCTGTCGCAAAGCCGGCCTCCAGCGCGAGCGCCTGGATCTGCGCAGGCATGAAGAAGCTGATGAACGGCGTGCCGCTCGCGCGCGCGCCCTTCGCGGCCATTTCGAGCCCCGGGCGCACGTCCGGGTCCGCGTTCTCCAGCGGCAGCAGGAACGTCATCGCCAGCGTCGAGCCCGGCGCGAGCGACGCGACTTCGCGCAGCGCGGCCGCGTTCGCTTCGCGCGTCAGGTACATGCTGACGCCGGTGGACACCACGACCGCCGGCTTGCCGGCGTCGAAGCCCGCGCCGACGAGCGCAGCGCGCCACGACTGCTTCGCCTCGAAATCGACCGGCACGAAGCGCAGCCAGTCGGGCACGCCGAAGCCGAGCTCGACCAGGCGGCGCTGCTTCCATGCCTGCGGCGCCGGCGGGTCGACTTCGAAGACGGTCACGCGCGACGCCATGTCGGGCCGGCGCTGCACGAAACTGTCGAGGCCCGCGCCCAGGATCACGTACTGGCTCACGCCGCGCGCGGCCTGCTCGACCACGAGATCCTCGATGAAGCGCGCCCGCGCGACGATCGACGCGCGAAACGGCCGCGTGAACTGCGGATCCATGTCGCCGCGCTGCTGCCAGCCCGGCGCCGGCGCGAGCAGTCGAAGCCCGACTTCATCGGCGAGCACGTGCGGCGGCGCGTCGAGTTCGACGTGCAGCGCGCGCCACAGTGCTACGCGTGCGGCGGTGCTGTCGGGGGCGTCTTCGCGGGTATCGGTCATAGCGGCCTCACGCGCCCTGCTTGCCCGGCGCCTGCAGGCGCCACACGCGACCGTCGGGATCGCGCACGGTCATGTCGCGCGTGCCCCAGTGCGTGTCCTCGAACGGCGTGACGACATCGACGATCGGCTGCGGCCGCACCGCCTGCTCGTCGGGCACCTTGAGCACGACCTGCATGCCGGGCGTCTCGCCCGGCGGCACTTCGGCGATGAACAGAAACGGGCCGTCGCCGCTGCGGAGCTGGCCCGAGTTGTGATCGGTTTCGAATTCCAGCGTGAAGCCCAGCGCCTGGAAGAACTTCGCCGACTTGCCCCAGTTGTGCGTCGTCAGGTACACGGCTTCGATTCGCTCGGATGACATGTCACTCCTCCTCGGTGGACGGCCTCGCGCCCGGCTGCGGCGCGGCCAGGTATGCGCGCAACGCGTCGGCCACCAGCGCGGACAGCGATTGCTCCGTTTCGATGGCGCGATGCTTGACCTGCCGGATCAGGCCGAGCGGCAGGTACACGTTGAATTGCTTCACTTCTTCGTCGGTCATGGAAGCTAGTATGCTAGTAATCTAGCAAAAATCAAGTACGGGTGATGGCGATGGATCGCGTGATCGGGCGCGGCCCGTGTGCGGGCCGCCTTCGAATACCGTGCGTTCGGGTTACTTCGCGGCGCGCGCCGCCAGCCGCGCAAACAGCGCGTCGAGATCGAATCCGGCCGTATCGATGCCGATCGTGTCGCGCAGGCACGCGCCCCACTCCGCTGCGTCGTCGAACGTGACGGTGCGCCCGGCCCCCGCCGCGTCGCGCAACGTCAGTGCGGTGTTGAGCAGCGCCGCGCGGCCGTCCGGCAGCACGCGACACGCGATCAGGTCGTTCACGAAGATCGATTCGGGATACGTCGACGTGAACCAGTTCGCGGCGTCGTAATCGATCCATTCGGCCGGTTTCAGCGAGAAACGGTACGTGGTCTGCCAGCCGTCGGGGATCTCGAACTGCATGTCGAATTCGCCGTCGACCGGCGCGTCGACCACGCGAAACGCGCCGTGCGGCGTCAGTTGCCGCTCGCCCGGCACGAAGCGCAGCGGCGCGGTCAGCGTCGCGCTGCCGAAGCCGATGTCCGCGAGCCAGGCCGCGCCGTCGAGATCGATGCGCAGCAGCATGTGGGTCTGCGCGGTGACGATCTCGGGCGGCCGCATCCAGCGTACGCGCGCGATCAGCGGCGTCACGCGAAAACCGATCGTCGTGAGCGCGGTGTAGAACAGCTTGTTGAGTTCGAAGCAGTAGCCGCCGCGGCGGCGCCCGATCACCTTGTCGACGATGGCGGGAAGGTCGAGCGCGACGCGCGCGCCGGTCAGCGGATTGAGGTTTTCGAACGGAATCGCCTGCGGGTGCAGCAGATGCAGGCGGCGCAGCACGTCGAGCGTCGGCTCGGCCGGGCCGTCGTAGCCGATGCGGGAGAAATAGCGCGAGAGGTCGAACGAGTCAGTCATGAACCTGCACCGATAAAAGGGACACGCCACGATAGCATCGTGCGAAATCCCCATGTTGTGCAGGGCGATTGTCCGTCGTCGCGCGCGATGCCGGCACCGCACCGCGCGCGGCCCCGCGCAACGTTACGGCAGCAGCTTCAGCGCCGACGACGCGACCGACGGCACCGAAATGCCCTGGCTCGTCGCGAACTGCACGGCCTGGCTGAGCGTCGCCGCGAGCGACTGCAACTGGCCCGGCGCGCTTTGCGCGATATACGACGCGGCCTGCATGTTCTGCGGATTCAGGCCCGACTGCAGCAGCGAAGCGGCGCTCGTCGAACCGAGATTGCCGAGCCCCGACTGCAGTTGCGAATACTGCGTGAGCCCCTGGCCGAGCGACGCGAGGCCGTTGCTGAACGCCTGCTTGTCGATCGGGCCGTGCGAGGCGCCGCCGCTCGCGAATGCCTGGCCGAGCGCCTGCGACACCGACTGCTGCGCGCCGCCCATCTGCGACAGCGCGGCCGGCGTCAGCGCATTGCCGCCGGCCAGTTGACCCGCGGCCTGCTGCGCCTGCCCGGCCGCGCCGGTGAGCCCCATCGCCGACGCGAGCGACGACTGGCCGGACAGCACCTGCTGGTTCGCACCGACATACGCCTGCAGCAACTGCGCGACGCCGCCCTGCGCGGGTGCCGCCTGCTGCTGGCCGCCGCCGAGCAGCGACGCGCCGAGCGACTGCAAGTCGAGCTGCGCGTGCGCGGCGCCGCTCACCAGGATGCCGAATGCGATGCCTGCCGAGGCCAGGTGCCTGCCCGTCGCGCGAATGTGCTTCATGTGTTTTCCCTCGTGCCGGAATGATTGAGGCCGATATTGTCGAAGCGCGTCGCGCGCCGCCGCAACGACTGAAACACATCGAAACGAAATCGCGCCGCGCGGCCGCTTGCAATTCCGCGAACGACGGGCCCTGTCGAGCGGATTCGTCCGCGGTTGCTGCGCGATATCGGGCGTGTGCCGGAATTCGTTCTCCGGTGGCATCAATGCAGGCGGGTTTCGGGCTTTGCGAGCGGTACCGCAAACGCATCGCGGACAGGAAACGCGTTCGTCGCCGGTGTGCCGGGTGCCGGGTGCCGACAAACATCCCGTTCAGAGATCGAAGCAAAACGGACAGCTCGCCGCCGCCCGTTTCGTCACCCCGCTACCGGCTGCCGGCCGGCCGCGACCTTACGCAGCCATCCACGCCGGCAGCCGCTGGCCGACCCAGTCGGCCGCCTGCTCGTAGCCGCGTGCGAGCTGCAACACGGCGAGATCGGCGCGCGGACGCCCGATCAGTTGCATCCCCATCGGCAGCCCCGCGTCGTTGAAGCCGACCGGCACGTTGATCACCGGGCAGCCGGCCAGCGTCCACGGCACGACCGTTTCCATCCAGCGGTGATAGGTGTCCATCGCACGGCCCGCGATCTCCTTAGGCCAGCGCTGGTCGACGTCGAACGGGAACACCTGCGCGGTCGGCGCCGCGATGAAGTCGTAGCGGTCGAAGAAACTCAGCACGGCCTGGTGCCACGCGGTGCGCTCGACGCTCGCGTCGAACACGGCCGCGCCCGGCATCGCAAGCAGCCCTTCGACCTCGTAGATCGCCTCGGGCTTCAGCAGCGCGCGGCGCGCCGGGTCGCGATAGTGCGCGAGCAGCCCACCGCCGGACAGCAGGTGCCGGTGCGCGAGCCACAGGCGCCAGATCCGGTCGGGCGCGAACGCCGGCAGCGCGGCATCGACGTCGCAGCCGATCTCGCGCAGCGTCGCCAGCCCCTGCTCGCACTGCGCGAGCACGCCGGCCTCGGTCGCGAGATAACCGTTCCAGTCGCCGACCCACGCGATGCGCTTGCCGCGCAGGTCCGCGTCGAGCGGTTGCGCGAACACGGCCGGATCTTCCGCGAGCGACAGCGGATCGTTGCGGTCGTAGCCAGCCTGGATCGCGAGCAGTTGCGCGACGTCGCCGACCGTGCGGCCCATCGGACCTTCGATGCCGAGCTGCTGCACGAACACGTCGACGCCCGGCCAGCGCGGCACGCGTCCCTGCGACGGGCGGAAGCCGTAGATGTTGCAGAACGCAGCCGGATTGCGCAGCGAGCCGCCGAAATCGCTGCCGTCCGCCACCGGCAGCATCCGCGACGCGAGCGCCGCCGCCGTGCCGCCGCTGCTGCCGCCCGCGCTCTTCGTCAGGTCGTACGGATTGCGCGTCGCACCATAAACCTCGTTGAACGTGTGCGAACCGAGCCCGAACTCCGGCGTATTGGTCTTGCCGATGAAGATCGCGCCGGCCGCGCGCATCCGCGCGACGCCGACGGAATCGGCCTGCGGCACGTTCTCGCGGAAGATCGGCGAACCGTAGGTCGTCCGCAACCCCTTCGTCATCGCCAGATCCTTCGGCGCCTGCGGCATCCCGTGCATCCAGCCGTGGTACTCGCCGCGCGCCAGCGCGGCATCCTTTTCCGCGGCTTCGGCGAGCAGCGCATCGCGGTCCCGCAGCGCGACGATCGCGTTGACCGCGCCGTTCACGCGCTCGACGTGGTCGAGATAGGCGCGCATCGTCTCGACGCACGAAACCGCCTTGCTGCGGATCGCCGACGCGAGCTCGCCGGCCGACAGGCGCACGATCGGGTCGACGGGGATGGAAGCGGGAGCGAGAAGCTGCGGGGCGCCGTGCGGCATGCGGAGTCTCCTGGAATCGGATTGGAATGGCGGGCCGCGTGGCGGCAGCGGTCGTTCCCGAACCGGCCGGGAGGGGCCGCGCCGCGGCCGATGTTCTACTCTACGCGACGCCGATTCGGCGACCTCCGATATTTTCCGCCGCGATTCATTGCGGATCCGACTAAATCGATGCGACGCGTGCCGGGCAGCCCGCGCCGCCCCGATCGATGAAATCGTTTATGCGCATAAACTTAAATTTCTTATATTTCTAATAGGCGCGACACGAGGCGGCACGCGTTAACGACATTTTTACGCGGCCGCCCGATCTCTTTAGATTGCGCGTTCCGGCCGCGCGCTACGCTGGAAGCATCTCGTTCTCTTGGACATCGTTCATGCTCAAGCTGCTGGTTCCGGTCGGTCACTCGCCCCGCTCGCTTCAGGCGGTTCGCCACGCGACATTCCTGTATCGCGAGCGGTGCGCGTCGGAGATCGTGCTGATCAACGTTCAGGCGCCGCTCGAATCGACGCGGCTCGAGGCCTATCACCCGCTGTCGCGGCTGCGCGCGATCGAGGAGAAGTTCGCGTCCGACGATCTGGCCATGGCCGAGCGGATTCTGCGGGAAGCCGGCGTCAAGTACAGCGTCGTGATGAAGGTCGGCCCGGTGGCCGATACGATCGCGACCGTGGCGGCCGAGACCGGATGCGACGAGATCGTGGTCGTCGCGCCGAGGCACGATCCGCTCCATGCGCTGATGTCGATGTTTCGCCGCAGCGTGATGGGCCGGCTGGTACGGATTTCGAATGTGCCGGTGACGGCCGTGCAATGACAGGAACGATGCGCGGCGGTGCGCCGATGCGTCGACGGTCGGTCGCATGACGGGCCGCAGGCTTGCACCGGCGATGGACGCATGAGCGGCGCAGTGCGTGTACGCGTTGCGCATCGCACGTGTACCGCCCGTCGCGCAACGCTTATTCGATGACCTTGCGCCAGAACACGAAATAGGCGGCCGCCGAAGACGCAACCAGCAGGATTGCCCACATCGGAGCGAGACTGATCAGCACGGAAGAGACGTTCAACATTTGGATTCCTCACTATTTCGACAGCGATGTTCAACACGCACCTGCTTGCCGGAACCGATGCATTCATCCGTCATCGCGCTCCGTCAAATCATGCATTCATGCTATCGCTTTGAGCGGCAGCGCGACCGTCCCCGCCTGCCCGTAACCTGACATTCGTCAAACTCGCGCGAATCACGCGCCTGTCGTGCCGAAACCCGTCGCGCGATTACCGCGCTGCGGGCCAATCCTCGTCTGCCTGCCGCCGGCCTGAAGTCCCCCTTCCTTTTGCACGCGAAACACGAAAAACGGGACAGGATCACGCAGCCCCGCCACCGATTCAGCAGACGTTTACCGGGGGAACCCCCAAGTGCTTCGCCGAACGTGTCCGCGTTACGCTTGAGCGACGAGGAGACGAACCGTGAGACGAGCCGTACATATCGCTGTTTTCGCGCTGCTGGCATATCTCATTGCCGATCGCGCGATCCTGCATGCGCAGGGCCGCGACGCCAGCCCGCTTGCATGCGAACAGGGTGCCGCGCAGGTGAAGGCCGACGCGCTCGGCCGCGGCTTCGGCGAAGCAGCCGCCAGCAGCCAGCGCGAGGCGTTCATGTCGGGTTGCCTGGTGACCGGGCGAGGCAATCAGGACGTCGCGATGGCGAACCGTTGACGCGAATCCGGTGACGTTCCGGTCGCGTTCAAGTCCGAACGCCTGGACCGAAGCCACGAGCGCCCACGTCAGTTCCCGCGGTTTATCGTCATTTTCCCGATCGCCGTTCCGACGGAGGCCACGGTCCGGACGCCGTTCGCGCTGAACGTCTGCTCGCGGTCCGTATCGTTGCCGGGGAGACGCATCGGCATCTGCGCCATCAGGCCATCCTTGCCGTAATAACCAAACCAGTGGACCAGCCGGCCGATGTAGCACGCGCCGCCGACATGAACCGGCATGTCGCCGACGATCTCGTATGCGTCGTGGTTCATGTACTCGCTGCGATCGTCGCCTTGCACCGAAGGCGGAACCGGACACAGCAGCGGGTCGAAACCGGCATCTCGTGCAGTACTGTCGCTCACATCGCGCAGCGCCCGTTTGATTTCCGATACAGTGGCTTGCCCGATATCATCGGGCCGTCGCGTCGAGACGCCGCTTCATCTACAACGACAGCCAATCAAAAGATGAGTCACCCCAACACCGATTTGATCCAGCGCTTTTACACGGCCTTCCAGCAGCGCGACATCGACGCGATGCTCGCCTGCTATGCCGACGACATCGTCTTCAGCGATCCCGCGTTCGGCGAATTGCGCGGCGAACTCGCGCGCGACATGTGGCGCATGCTGGTGGCGCGCGCGCAGGAATTTTCGCTGACGTTCGGCGAGGTCGACGCCGACGAACAGACCGGGCGCGCCCAGTGGGTCGCGCACTACAGGTTCACGACTACCGGCCGCATGGTCGTCAACCGGATCGACGCACGTTTCCGGTTCCGCGACGGGCTCATCGCCGAGCATCGCGACACTTTCGACCTGTGGCGCTGGGCGCGTCAGGCGCTTGGGCTGAAGGGCGCCCTGCTCGGCTGGACGCCGTTCGTGCAACGCGCGATCCGCGCGCAGGCGCGGAAGAATCTCGACGCGTATCGGGCGAAGCGGAGATAGGACACGCGCCGCTATTGCCTCATCGTGGCGTTGATGAGGTCGGAATGCCGTCCGGGCTCGTAAGACGGCACCGGCAATGCAAGCATTCAGCGGCTTCGGGGGTGCGAGCCGGCGAGCCCGACGCGCCCTATGCCATAGCGATAACTCGCGACCGCGATTTCGTTGTTCGGACAAGTCGCCGGCATGACACCGCCGGAGCCCGCCTTGGCGACAGGGAGCATCGCGCCGTCCTGGAAGTCGATCCAGCGCTTGTCGCCGCATCATACGGCCGGCGTCACCGCGTCCGCGATACCGTGAATCGTTGAACCCTTGGTCTCGATCCCGGAATCGAGACCAAGGGCTTCCTTGGCCGGGCACATGCCGTCGTCCGGCGCGGCCTCGCACGGTCCGCCTCTGTTCCACATCACGAAAGCCAGCCCCGACAGGGTCGATCCACCGTCCGCCGACGACCCCAAACCGCAGCCGGGCAACCCGCCCCAAATCGCCTCGCTCCCAGCCGACAACCGCAAGAACCACGCGGAATACCCTGCCCGCAAAGGCGCTCAGGCCAACCGCCGGCGCACGCCTGGAAAGGCCAACGCCCCCGTGCGACCACGCTCCCCCGCGTCTTGCGCCGCAACTCTTATATAAGACATAAGACATTTGACGTTCCAGAGCATTGAGATTAGAATCCCGCTCAAAGCAGTGCCTGGAACAGCCTCGGAGTGCCGGAAAGGCCTTCCCCTCAAACGCCATATCAGCAGGTCTCCCCATGCTTGAAAACTTTCGTGCTCACGTGGCCGCCCGCGCCGCGCTCGGTATTCCTCCCCTGCCGCTGACGGCTCAGCAAACCGCCGAACTGGTGGAATTGCTGACGAACCCGCCCGCCGGCGAAGAGCAGACGCTGGTCGAACTGATCACCTACCGCGTGCCCGCCGGCGTCGACGAAGCCGCCCGCGTGAAAGCCGGCTTCCTGGCCGCCGTGGCCAAGGGCGAGACCGCCTGCCCGCTGATCTCGCGCGAGCGCGCCACCGAACTGCTCGGCACGATGCTGGGCGGCTACAACATCCAGCCGCTGATCGAACTGCTGTCCGACGACGCAGTCGCGGCCGTCGCCGCCGACGCGCTGAAGAAAACCCTGCTGATGTTCGACCAGTTCCATGACGTGAAGGAACTCGCCGACAAGGGCAACACGCACGCGAAGGCCGTGCTGCAAAGCTGGGCCGACGCCGAATGGTTCACCAGCCGTCCGGAAGTGCCGCAAAGCCTGACCGTCACCGTCTTCAAGGTGACGGGCGAAACCAACACCGACGACCTGTCGCCGGCGCCGGACGCCACCACCCGCCCGGACATCCCGATGCACGCGCTGGCGATGCTGAAGAACGCGCGCCCGGGCATCACGCCGGAAGAAGACGGCAAGCGCGGCCCGGTCAAGTTCATCGAATCGCTGAAGGAAAAGGGCCACCTGGTCGCGTACGTGGGCGACGTGGTCGGCACCGGCTCCTCGCGCAAGTCGGCTACCAACTCGGTGCTGTGGTTCACCGGCGAA
Source organism: Burkholderia pyrrocinia (assembly GCF_001028665.1). NCBI lineage: Bacteria > Pseudomonadati > Pseudomonadota > Betaproteobacteria > Burkholderiales > Burkholderiaceae > Burkholderia > Burkholderia pyrrocinia. The sequence goes on along the minus strand of NZ_CP011504.1, from coordinate 2,302,576 downwards.
GACATCCCGTTCGTGCCGAACAAGCGCTTCGGCGGCGTGTGCCTCGGCGGCAAGATCGCGCCGATCTTCTACAACACGATGGAAGACGCAGGCGCACTGCCGATCGAACTCGACGTGTCGCAGATGGAAATGGGCGACGTGGTCGAACTGCGCCCGTATGACGGCAAGGCGCTGAAGAACGGCGAAGTGATCGCCGAATTCCAGGTCAAGTCCGACGTGCTGTTCGACGAAGTGCGCGCCGGCGGCCGCATTCCGCTGATCATCGGCCGCGGCCTGACCGCGAAGGCACGCGAAGCGCTGGGCCTCGCGCCGTCGACGCTGTTCCGCCTGCCGCACCAGCCGGCCGACAGCGGCAAGGGCTTCTCGCTCGCGCAGAAGATGGTCGGCCGCGCATGCGGTCTGCCGGAAGGCCAGGGCGTCCGCCCGGGCACGTACTGCGAACCGAAGATGACCTCGGTCGGCTCGCAGGACACCACGGGCCCGATGACCCGCGACGAACTGAAGGATCTCGCGTGCCTCGGCTTCTCGGCCGACCTCGTGATGCAGTCGTTCTGCCACACCGCCGCTTATCCGAAGCCGGTCGACGTGAAGACGCACCAGACGCTGCCGAACTTCATCAGCACGCGCGGCGGTATCGCTCTGCGTCCGGGCGACGGCGTGATCCACTCGTGGCTGAACCGCATGCTGCTGCCCGACACCGTCGGCACCGGCGGCGATTCGCATACGCGCTTCCCGATCGGCATCAGCTTCCCGGCAGGCTCGGGCCTGGTCGCATTCGCGGCCGCCACCGGCACGATGCCGCTGGACATGCCGGAATCGGTGCTGGTCCGCTTCAAGGGCAAGATGCAGCCGGGCGTCACGCTGCGCGACCTCGTCAACGCGATTCCGCTGTACGCGATCAAGCAAGGCATGCTGACGGTCGCGAAGCAAGGCAAGAAGAACATCTTCTCGGGCCGCATTCTCGAAATCGAAGGCCTGCCCGACCTGAAGGTCGAGCAAGCGTTCGAGCTGTCGGATGCGTCCGCCGAGCGTTCGGCCGCCGGTTGCACGGTGCACCTGAACAAGGAACCGATCATCGAATACCTGAACAGCAACGTCACGCTGCTGAAGTGGATGATCGCGCAGGGCTACCAGGATCCGCGCAGCCTGCAGCGCCGCATCGCGGCGATGGAGCAATGGCTGGCCGACCCGCAACTGCTGTCGCCGGATGCCGACGCCGACTACGCGGCCGTCATCGAGATCGACCTCGCCGACATCCACGAGCCGATCGTCGCGTGCCCGAACGACCCGGACGACGTGAAGACGCTGTCCGACGTGGCTGGTGCGAAGATCGACGAAGTGTTCATCGGCTCGTGCATGACCAACATCGGCCACTTCCGTGCGGCGTCGAAGCTGCTGGAAGGCAAGCGCGACATCCCGGTCAAGCTGTGGGTCGCCCCGCCGACCAAGATGGACCAGAAGCAGTTGACCGAAGAAGGTCACTACGGCGTGTTCGGCACGGCCGGTGCGCGTACGGAAATGCCGGGCTGCTCGCTGTGCATGGGTAACCAGGCACAGGTGCGCGAAGGCGCGACGGTCATGTCGACGTCGACCCGCAACTTCCCGAACCGTCTCGGCAAGAACACGAACGTGTACCTCGGCTCGGCGGAACTGGCGGCAATCTGCTCGCGTCTGGGCAAGATCCCGACCAAGGACGAGTACATGGCCGACATGGGCGTGCTCAGCGCCAACGGCGACAAGATCTACAAGTACATGAACTTCGACCAGATCGAAGACTTCAAGGAAGTGGCCGACACCGTGCAGCTGTAAGCACGCTGCCGGACTGCGGCGGGTTGTTGCCGCCGCAGCGCCACGCAATGGCGCCGCAGGCTGAATGCCTGCGGCGCCATTTTTTTATGCGGCTCTCATCAGCGCCGCTTCGCGACACTCACACGGCATCGCCGCCCGGCTCGCGACGGATCACCAGTTCGTTGAAGCCGGTACCCGCGTCAGGTTCGCGAGAGAAACGATGCGCGGGGAGCAGCGCGAGCAGGATCTCGGCGGTCGTGCGCACCACGCAACCGCTCGCCACATGGCCGCCCGACACGCGGCCGCCCGCGTCGGATACGGACATGTGCAGGTGTGCGCCGTCCGGCGAGACCGAGCCGGCCAGCGTCAGGATTTCGAGGTCGCCGCGCAGTTCGGTCGGCAGGTCGGCGCCGGCAAAACGCAACTGCGCGACGCTCAGGCTGCCGATGCCCTGGATCACGAACGCCGCGTGCGCGCCGTGCTGACGCAACGCTTCCTCGATGGATCCGCGCAGATCGTCGCCGGGGGACAGACGCAGAGGATGGGTTTGCATGATCGAGAACCCGCTGGTGGATCGTGTGTCGACAAAGAGTACGTTCGACCCGTGAATCCGGCAAGTCACCCCACCCTCACGAAAACTGCGCGCCCGCGTTCCGCACCGCCTGCCCGCCCGCGAGCGCCCTCGTCGGCGTCGCTTCGTTGTTCCGCCCGGATGGGCCGGTTGAAGCGGACGCGTTCGCGATCGTTCCTGCCGCGAAGTGATCCGCCCCGGCCGCATCACGCGCGGCGATCGCTCGCCAGCAATCCGTACAACGCGCTGTCAGACACTTCGTCGCCGACGATCCAGCGTTCGCGCAGCAGCCCTTCCCGCGCGAAGCCCAGCCGTTCGAGCAGCCGCGCCGACGCAACATTGCGCGGATCGATATCGGCCTCGAGCCGGTTCAGGCGTAGCGTGCCGAACGCATGATCGATCACGGCCGACGCCGCTTCGCGCATGTATCCGCCGCTCCAGTACTTGCGCTGCAGGCTGAAGCCGATCTCGGCACGGCGGCACTGCTCGTGCGCATGGAACAGCACGCATTCGCCCAGCGCTTCGCCGGATTCCCGCGATTCGAGTACGCACACGAAATCCTGTCCGCTGGCGGATGTCTTCAGGTTGCGCGCGACGCGCTCCGCTGCCTGCTCGATGTGCGTCATCGGCTCAAACGAGAAATAGCGCATCGCTTCCGCATCCGACCAGATCTCGAAGAAGGCCTGCGCGTCTGCGTCGCGCAACGGCCGCAGGACGAGGCGGGATGTATTCAGCGTGACAGGTTCGAACAGGGGCATGGCGACGGTCGGACGAAACACGGGATCGTGAATTAGACCATGCAAGCCATACGCCAACAATTGCATGCGTCCGCACTGCCCGACGACGCAACCGGATCGCCCCAAACAAAATGGCCCGGACATTGCCCGGGCCACTCTTTTCACCTCATCCGTCACCGCCGGCCGCGCTTACGCTTCAAGCGCCTCGAGCACCTTCCCCTTCGTCTCGATCCCGACGAAGTGCACGGTCACCGCCGCGATCAGCGGCACGACGCCGATCAGGTAAAACGCCGGCGCGAGGTTCCCGCCGATGATCGCGTGCGGCACGACCATCGGCGCGACGAACGACGCGATCTTCAGCCATGCGCTGCCGAGCCCGCAGCCCGACGCGCGGATGCTGGTCGGATACTGTTCCGGCGTGTAGACGTACGCGGTAATGAACCCCGATGCCATCAACCCGAGCGACAGCGAGCAGAAGACCGCGACGACATACACCGACGATGCGTGACAGATGCCGGCGAACGCCAGCGACAGCGCGCACAGCACGAACGACCACACGATCACCGGCTTCCGGCCGAGCTTGTCGACGAGCAGCGCCGACGCCAGCGACCCGAACACGCCCATCACCGAACCGATCACCGCGAGGTTCAGCGCGAGCTGCAGCGGCGCGTGATAGAAGTTCTTGTAGATCGTCGGCAGCCACGTCGACAGCCCGTACTGGATGAAACCGCAGGTCGCCCACAGTGTCGCCACCGCGAGCGTGCGCTTGCGATACGCGGCGCTGAACAGGTCGCTCATCTTGCGCTTCGGATGCTGGCGCACCATCTCGTCGAACGCGGCCGCCTGCGTAACCGGCGGCAGCTCGCCGCGCACCGACGCTTCGAACACGCCGACCGCGCGCCCGGCTTCCGCGAGCCGTCCGCGCGATGCGAGCCAGCGCGGCGATTCCGGCACGAGGCGCGTGAGCACGAACGACAGGATCAGCGGCAGCCCGCCGACGAAGTACATGATCTCCCAGCCGAACCGCGGCACCAGCCACGCACCGAGCGCCATCGACACGAGCAGGCCGATCGGGAACACGATCTCGTACAGCAGCACGAAGCGGCCGCGGCCATGCGCGCGCGTGATCTCGTTGATGTATGTCGCGGCGACCGGCAGCTCACCGCCGAGCCCGAGCCCCTGCAGGATCCGCAGCAGCACGAACACCTCGAAAGTCGGCGCGAAGCCGCATGCGATGCTCGTGACGCCGATCACGGCCGAGCTCCACGCGATCGCCTTCACGCGGCCGTGCTTCTCGGCCAGCGCGGGAAACAGGAATGCGCCGATCAGCTGGCCGATCGCGCCGGACGCGATCAGCATGCCGACCTGCGTCGGCGACAGCCCCCATTTGTGAATCAGCAGCGGCAGCGTCGCCGCGATCGTGATCACGTCGAAGCCGTCGAAGAACGTCGCGGTGCCGATCAGCACGCGCGCGCGGATCTGCATCGCGTTGCCCGGAAGCCGCTCGAGCCGCGCGATGATCGCGCCGGGCGTGGAAGCGGCAGCTTCCATCGTGGCGCGACCGGCCACGACGTTGTCGAAAGTGCTCATGCGGGGTGTCTCCTGGATCTTTCGCTGGTCAGGCAAGCGCTTTGGTCGTGTCTGCCAGGGCTTCCGTATCCACTGCCCGGCCCTGGTTCATCCACTTGCGCGCGAGCTTCAGCTCGCGTGCGTTGTTCACGGCGATGACACCTCTCACATGCCCGTCGCCAACGAAAAACAGCGTCGCGCGGCGCGCGGCGAGTTCGCCGCGCACGACGAGCTGCGCATCGGCCGGCAGATCGCCGAGGATCTGCAGGTTCACGTCGTACTGATCGGACCAGAACCACGGAATCTCCGCGTACGGCGCACGCACGCCGAGTACGGCCTTCGCAGCCGCGATCGCCTGGTTCTGCGCGTTGGCCCACGATTCGAGCCGCACGCGCCGCTTCAGCCAGCCGTTGTGATGGTTCGCGACGTCGCCGCACGCGAAGATCGCCGGGTCGCTCGTCGCGCCGAATTCGTCGACGACGATGCCGTCGTCGACGGCCAGCCCCGCATCGTTCGCAAGCGATGCGTTCAGCGCGAGGCCGATGCCGGCCACCGCGAAATCGGCGTCGATCGTCGTGCCGTCGGCGAGCGTCGCGCGTACCTTCGATACGTCGTCCGGCTGCGCGTCGAGCGATGCGAGCGCCGCCCCCAGACGCACGTCGACGCCGTTCGAGCGATGCAGGTCGAGCAGGAAATCCGACACGATCTGCGGCACCGATCGGCCGCACAGCCGCGGCGCGCCTTCGACCACGACCGCCTCGACGCCGAGCTTGCGCGCGGTCGCCGCGACTTCGAGGCCGATCCAGCCGCCGCCGATCACGAGCACGCGTTGGCTGGCACGCAGCTTCTCGCCGAGCGCGGCCGCTTCGTCGAGCGTACGCAGGTAGTGCAGGTTCGGCGTCTTCACGATCGTGTCGGGCAGGCGGCGCGACGTGCCGCCGGTCGCAATCACGAGCCGGTCGTATTCGATCTCGCGGCCACTGGCGGTCGTCACCACGCGGCGCGCGCGATCGATCGCTGCGGCGCGTTCCGGCTGCCACGCCTCGACATTCAATGCGTCGAATTCGTCGGGACGCACGACGCGCACGGTTTCGATATCGGCGTCGCCGGCCAGCACGGCCTTCGACAGCGGCGGGCGCTCGTACGGCAGATGCGGCTCGTCGGCGATCATCACGAGGCGGCCCGTGTAACCTTCCGCGCGCAACGTCTTCAGCACCCAGCCGGCGGCCTGGCCGCCGCCGATCACGACGACCGTGCCGGGTGCGGGCTGCGCCTGTGTGTTCGCTTCGGTCATGATTTGCGCTCCGTCATGAACTTGCCTTCCGGCGCCTTCGCGTTCTTCTGCCGGCGCGTGTTGCCGTCGAGGCCGCCGTCGACGGCCCACTCGGCGAACACGGTCGGGCCCGGTTCGAATTCGCGCGGCGTCCATTCGGGCGTCAGGACGTCCTCATCCGCGTAGTATTCGATCAGCCCGCCGGCCGGATTCTGGAAGTACCAGAAGTACGCGGACGACACGGGATGGCGGCCCGGGCCGAGTTGCGTTTCCCAGCCGCAGCGGTCGATATGCATGCCGCCGCCGAACACTTCATGGATGTCGCGCACGGTGAACGCGACGTGGTTCAGGCCGCGCTTGCCGTTCGGCAGCGCGAGCAGGAACAGGTCGTGGTGACCGCCGTGCGGCGCGCAGCGCATGAACGCGCCGCGGCCCGGGTAGCGATCGGACGTCTCGAAGCCGAGCAGCTCGTGATAGAACTTTTCCTGTGCGTCGAGGCAGTTCGTGAAGAACACGACATGCCCGACCTCGACCGGCTCCGCGCGTGCATAGATCGGGCTCGGCTGGTCGACGCGCAGCGTCTGGCCCCACACGTTCGACGGCGAGCCCGTGATGTCGAGTTCGCGCTTGCGCGTGACCTCGACACGGATCGCCATCCCGTTCGGGTCGGTGCAGCCGAGCGCATCCTTCCGTGCGTAAAAGCCGGGCTGGCCGGCGAGCTTGCCGCGCAGCGCGTCGAGTTCCTGCTGCGTCGCGACGCCCCACGTGACTTCACGCAGCGTCGGGCCGGCCTCGAACGCGGGCGGCAGCGCCGGATCGTCAGCCTTGACGGCCAGCACGGTGCAGCCGTTCAACGTCTCGAAGCGTGCTTGCATGTCGTCGTGCGCGACCTCCTTCAGCCCCCAGTCGGCGAAAAAGCGCCGGCAGGTCGCGAGATCGTCGACGCCATACGTGATCTGCTCGATTCCCAAAATGCTCATTGCGTCATTCCCCTTCGCTCAGTTCGCCCACGGCAGCGGCGCGTCGTTCAAACCCCAGTAGAGGCTCTTCTGCTGCATGTACTCGCGGATGCCGAGACGCCCCTTCTCGCGCCCCATCCCGCTCTCCTTCCAGCCGGAGAACGGCGTGGAGATCGAGAACAGCTTGTACGTATTGATCCAGACGGTGCCCGTCTCAAGCGCGCGCGCGATGCGCCAGGCACGCTTGTAGTCGCGCGTCCAGATGCCGGCCGCAAGGCCGAACACGCTGTCGTTCGCCTGCGCGATCAGCGACGCTTCGTCGTCGAACGGCATCGCGACGAGCACGGGCCCGAAGATTTCTTCCTGGCAGATGCGTGCGCTGTTCGGCAAGCCTTCGAGAATCGTCGGCTGATAGAAGAAGCCGTTCTCGCGCCCGTCGCCCGACGGCCGCTCGCCGCCGCACAGCAACCGGCCGCCTTCTTCCAGGCCCAGTGCGACGTAACGCTCCACCGATTCGCGGTGTTTCGCGGTAATCAGCGGCCCCATCTGCGTATCCAGCCGCGTCGGGTCGCCCACGCGCAGCTTGCGTGCGCCCGCGACCAGGCGCTTCATGAATTCGTCGTACACCGCGCGCTGCACGAACAGCCGCGAACCCGCGATGCACGCTTCGCCCGACGAGCTGAAAATGCCGTACAGCACGCCGTTCACTGCATGATCGAGATCGGCGTCGTCGCACACGATCGTCGGCGACTTGCCGCCGAGTTCGAGCGACACGGGCATCAGCTTCTCGGCCGCGATGCGCGCGATGCCGCGGCCCACTTCGGTGCCGCCCGTGAACGAAACCTTCTTCACCAGCGGATGGCGCACGAGCACGTCGCCGATCACCGAGCCCTTGCCCGGCAGCACGCTCAGCACGCCCTTCGGCACGCCGGCTTCCTCGCAGATGCGCGCGAGCGCCAGCGACACGAGCGGCGTGACCTCGGCAGGCTTGAGCACCACCGCGTTGCCGCCGGCGAGTGCCGGTGCGAGCTTCTGCGCATCGGACGCGATCGGCGAGTTCCACGGCGTAATCGCCGCGATCACGCCGATCGGCTCGTACACGCTCATCGTCAGGTAGTCGCCGCGCGAAGGCGTCAGTTCCTCGTCGAGCGTTTCGAGGCACGCCGCGAAATAGCGGAACGTATTCGCGGCGCTCGCCACCAGCACGCGCGTCTCGCCGATCGGCTTGCCGTTGTCGCGACGCTGCAGGTTCGCGAGCGCTTCGTGGCGTTGCATGATCAGATCCGCGATGCGGTAAAGCACCTGCGCGCGCTGGTGCGGCTTCAGCCCGGCCCAGTCGGCGCGGCGCCATGCGGCGTCGGCGGCTTCGACGGCTTCGGCCGCGTCTTCCGCGTTCGCCGTCGACACTTCCATGTTCACCGACTGGTCGGCCGGATAGATGCTGGCGTAGGGCGCGCCACGGCCGCGCCGCCACTCGCCGCCGATCAGGATGTTGCCGTCGGGTACCAGGCTCGTATCGAAAGGTGTCATGTCACAAGTTCCACAAATCTGTCTCTGCGCACCCGCCCTCGCCGTGGCGCGGACGGACGTTCAATAGTCCGAATCTCTCGAAGCGCCGCTCAGATCACGCAGCGGGACGCGCGGTTGCGCAGCGCGCGGATCGCGCTGAACGCCGTCAGCGCGGACGTCTTCGGGTTGTCGGGCAGCGGCTTCCCGCTCATTTCCAGCGACATCTCGCCGAATGCGCCGCGCGCGGTGAAGCGGTGCACGTTGCGCGCGACGGCCGGGTCGGCGATCAATCGCACGCGCGTCGCATCGAGGCCGAGGCCGGCGAGTGCGACGGTCGCCGCGACGTTCGCGTTCTTCGGATACAGCCGTGCGGCATCGCGCGCAGTGCCTTCGAAGATCACCTTCTCTTCGGTCATCGCTCGCAGGTCGCACAACTCCTCGGCCGGCGTGCCGAGCCAGCCGAGCGGCGGCTTGCGGCCGACGTACAGCACTTCGTCGAGGCCGCCGTGCTTCGCCGAAGCCAGCGCGTCGATGCCGCCGATCGCGCCGGACAGCAGCGTCAGCGTCGCGTTGCCTTCGTCGGCGGCCTGCGACAGCACATCGAGCAGCGCGAGATCGGACAGCGCGCCGATCGATGCGACCGCGCAATCGGTGCCGGCCTTCAAGAGCGGCACGACGTGATCGACGAGCGCACTGTGGCCCGCGCATTCGAGCGCGAACTCGGGGCGTCGGGCCAGTGCGTCGACCGACGACACGACCTCCACCGCGCCGCCCAGCACGCCCTGCACCTCGGCGCGCTGGTGTTCGGGCACGATCACGTGCGCGATGCGCAGCGACGCATCGTGCTCGACCGCGTGGTACACGGCCGCGCCGATCGCGCCGAAGCCGATCATCGCGACATCGACGGGTGCGTGCGCGTTACGCATACTGGCGCTCCGACGGCGCTTCCTTCTTCACCGGCGGGCCTGCGAACTGCGATGCGAACGAGCCGACCGACAGCATGTCGACCTCGACCATCACCGGCCCTTCCTTCGCGAGCCCGTCGCGCACGATCGCCTCGGCCTGGTCGAGCGACGTGATCCGGTAATGCGTGAGGCCGAAGCTCGCGCAGAACTGCGCGAAATCGGGCTGGTGCAGCTGGACGAAGCAGCGGCGGCCACCGTAGTGCGCGTCCTGGATGTTGCGGATCACGCCGTAGCACTGGTCGTTCATCAGCACGATCATCACGTTCGCGTTTTCCTGCACGGCCGTCACCAGCTCGCCGACGTTGACCATCAGGCCGCCGTCGCCGACGAGGCAGACCGTCTTCGCGGCTGCGCCCGCGAGCGCCGCACCGATGCCCATCTGAATGCCCTGGCCGATGCCGCCGCCGAGCGCATGCACGCCCGCGCGCGGTTCGAAGATCTTCAGCAGGCGGTTGCCCCACGTGCTGTTCGAGATCGTCACGTCGCGCACCCAGTTGTAGTCGCGGCCGACGGCGCCTTGCAGCGTATCGACGAGCTGCTTGTAGGGCCCGAGGCCCTTCGCCACATCGGCGACGGCCTGCTCGCGGGCCGCCGCGAGATCGGACGCGAACTGCGGATCGACCGACAGGCGGCCTTCGAGGCGGTCGGCCAGTTCGGCCAGCACGCGCTTCGAATCGCCGTGCACGAACAACTCGTTGCGATAACCGCGGTTGTCGGCGAGCGCGTCGGCATCGACGCGGAACAGCGGTTGCGGCAGCGCGAGCTTGTACTTCAGCGTCTCGTTGCCGCGCAGGCGCGAGCCGACCACGACGAGTGCGTCGCAGGTCTTGTAGAACGCTTCGACGGACGCGTGCACGTTGAACGCGCCGAGCGTCGCCGGATGATCCTCGGGCAGCACGCCGCGGCCCTGCACGCTCGTCACCACGCCGAAGCCGAGCTTCACGAGGCGTTCGACTTCCTCGCGGGCGTGGCGCGCGCCGCCGCCGAGCCACAGCAGCGGGCGGCGCTTGGCCGCGAGCGCGTCGGCGAGCTTCGCGACGCGTGCGGCGTCGTGCTCGCGCACCGTGATGTGCGCCGGCGCGAGATCTTCCGGCCATTCGATTTCGGCGGCCTGGATGTCGATCGGAATCTCGACCGACACGGGGCCCGTCGGCGCGGTCTGCGCGATGCGCACGGCTTCGCGGATCGTCGGCAACACGGTTTCGACCGTGCGCACGCGGAACGCGGCCTTCGAGATCGCGTCCAGCATCGTCAACTGGTCGGGCGCTTCGTGGATGTACGCGAGATCCTGGTCGAGGTACGGCGTCTCGATCTGCCCCGTGATGTGCAGCATCGCGGTGCCGGCCGTCAGCGCCTCGACCATCGCGCCGGCTGCGTTACCGGCTGCCGTGCCCGTGCTCGTGAACGCGACGCCGAGGCCGCCCGACACGCGGGCCAGGCCATCGGCCATGTTCACCGCGCCCGCTTCGCCGCGCGCGCCGACATAGCGGATGTTGCCGCGCGAGTGGATCGCGTCGAGGATCGGCATGTTGTGGATCGAGATGACACCGAATGCGGTTTTCACGCCGCACTGCTCGAGAAAGGCGGCAATCAGCTCGCCAACCGTGGTTTTTTTAGACATGGCGTGCAAACCCTCCAGAAACGTCGATATGGCTGCCCGTCGTATAGGACGACAGATGCGTTGCGAGATAAAAAAGTGCCCAGGCGGCCTCGTCGGGCTTGCCGAAGCGATTCAGCGGAATGTTCTTCTTGCGCGCGAGCGCGCCCGTCCAGTCCTCCCAGCTTTCGCCGGCTTGCGCCTGCGCTTCGTAGCGGCGGCGCCACTGGCCCGACTCGACGATGCCGATCAGGATCGAGTTCACGCGGATACGCTGCGGCGCGAGTTCGGTCGCGAGCGACTTCACGAGGCTCAGCACACCTGCCCGCGCCGACGACGTCGCGACCATGTGCGGCTCGGGCTGCAGCGCGAGCAGCGAGTTCACGCAGGTGATCGTCGGCGCCTGCGCGTCGCGCAGCAGCGGCAGGAACGCGCGCGTCGGGCGGATGATGCTGAAGTACTTCAGTTCGAGCTCTTCGCGCCACGCGTCGTCGGTCGTGTCGGCGAAGGTCGACACGCGGCCATGGCCTGCGTTGTTCACCAGCATGTCGGCACGGCCCAAGCGTGCGGACACCGCTTGCGCGAACGCGGCCACGTCGGCTTCGTCGAGCACGTTGCAGCGCTCGGCGAGCAGTTGCGCGCCCGGATATTTTTCGCCGAGCATCGCGGCAGCGCGTGCGAGGCGGTCGCTGTCGCGGCCGCAAATCGCGACCGATGCGCCGGCCTGCAGGAACCGTTCGGCCGTCGCTAGGCCGATGCCGGACGAACCGCCCGTCACCACCGCAACCTGCCCGGTCAGATCGATCTGAATCATCGGAGTCCTAACGCCTTAAGAAACGTGTGCTCGTCATCCGAGCGGTAATTGAGCCGCCGCGACAGTTCCGCCGCCGCGCGCTGCACCTTGTCGATCAACCCGTCCGCGATCAGCGCCGCGTCGATCTCCGGCCGCGGCACCGTCACCGTGATGCACGCGACGATCCTCTGCGTCTCGTTGCGCACGGGCGCCGTGACCACCGAGATGCCGCGTTCGAACGACGAATTGCTGACGCCATAGCCGCGCAGCGCATCCTCGCGGATCACTTCGTACAACGCATCGACCGTCTCCGGCGTCGCGCTCGTCATCCGGTTCAGCGTGCCTTCCGGATACAGCGAGCGCAGCTCCTTCAGCGACAGGTCGCCCATCAGCACGTGGCCGTGCGTCGTTGCATACGCGGGCAAGCGGGTGCCGACGTTCACGCGGATCGAGCTGAACACCGGCGACTGGCTCTGCGCCTTCGCGACGAACACGACGTCGCGGCCGTCGCGAATCACGATGTGCGTCGTGAAGCCGGTCGCGTCGCGCAGGCTCTCGATCACCGGCAGGCCGAGATCGGTCAGCTCCAGCGAGCTCAGGTATTCGAAGCCGAGCCGCAGCACGGCGATGCCGAGCCTGTAGTTGCGATCCTTGTCCGCACGCTCGAGGAAGCCGAGCGATTCGAGCGTCTGCAGCAGACGGAACACCGTCGTGCGCGGAATGCCGAGCCGTTTCGACAACTCGGGCGCGCCGAGCACGGGCTCGCGCGGCGAGAATTCGGCGAGAATCCGCAGCCCGCGTTCGAGGCCCGGCACCACGTAGCTGGCTTCGGCCTTCCCGTTTTCGGGTTCTTGTTGCAGCGGTTCGCTCATGATGCCTCCCGCCGGGCCGCCCCAAGGGAGGCATCCGCCCCCTCGGGGGGCAGCGAACGATAGTGAGCGTGGGGGTCGCTCATACCAGACCCCACTGCGTATCGCACTGACGGCAGAACGTTTCGATCAGTGCGGAATAAACGGACGGCGCTTCCACGTATCCGGCATGACCGGCTTGCGGAATCACCTGCAACCCGACGTGCGCGGCCGCGGCGATCCGCTCGCATGCGGCGGGCGGCGTAATTGCGTCGTTCGCGCCGACGGCCACGGCCGTGCGGCCGCGAAAACCGGCGAGATCGGTCGCGAGATCGGCGTTCGCGAGCAGATGCGTGGCCTGCGCATAGCCGGCCGGCACGATGCGCGCCATGTTCCAGCGCACCCACGCGCGCGCATCCTCGCTCGCGAAACCGGACAGCATGTTGCCGCTGCGCTGCTCGGCGAGCCCGGCCGGGCCGAGTTCCGCGAGCATCGCGAGCCGCGCGTCGCGGCGCGATTCGCGCGTTTCGGCGGGCGCGCTGCCGTAGCCGCCCGCGGGCGACACCAGCAGCAGGCCGGCGATCCGCGCGGGCATCACGCGGGCGAGACCGCCCGCGACGATCGCGCCGAGCGAATGCCCGACCAGCACGCAGCGCTCGATGCCGAGTGCCTCGAGCCACGCGTTCAACGACGCCGCGTAATCGGCGGCGGCCGGCGACGCGCCGTGCACGGGCGTCGACGCGCCATAACCGGGCGCATCCCACGCGAGCACGCGCCGCGATGCGCCGAGCGCGTCGAGCTGGCGCACCCACGATGCGGCGCCCGAGCCGATCCCGTGCAGCAGCACGACCGGCAGCGCGCGGCCCGCATGCTGCGCGCCGGCCTCGCGATAACCGATCGTGCCCGCCGCGCCGGCCGCGCAACGCTGCTCGGGAAACTGCCCGAGCAGCGCGGCGAACGCCGCGGTGCGGTCGCGTTCACGTTTGTCGATGACACTCATTGCTTCACCTGCCCCGTCTCAACGCTTGATCTTCGCGAGCGGCGAATCGGGCGGATAGGTCGGCGTGATCGGCTTCGACGAACCCAGCATCACGCACATCAGCGCGTCTTCCTCGCCGATGTTGATTTCCGTGCGATACACGCCCGGCGGCACCGAGATCAGGTCGCGCTCGCCGAGGATCGCTTCCCACGTCTCGCCGTCGCGCTCGCAGATCACCTTCATCTTGCCGCGCAGCACGAAGAAGATTTCTTCCACGTCGATATGGATGTGGCTCGGGCCGATGTTGCCGGCCGGGATGACCATCGTCGAGAACGTGAAGTTGCCGGCCGGCACCGTGTTGACGTCCTTCGCGACGCCCGTGCCGCCGGTGCCGACATAGCGCATCTGCGCACGGCGGTACTTCGGGTCGTAGTCGGCCTGGAACTTCAGTGCGTCCCAGTCGTAGCGACGCGTCGCGTAGCGCGCCACGCGCCCTTCCATCCAGTCGTTGAAGCTTGCGCCTTCCGGCTGGTCCCACGACTTGCGTTCGAGATCGGCGTCCGCCATCGTCAACTCCTTCATCAAGGGTGAAAACATCAATTCATTACGAAGCCGCCGTTCACCGGCAGCAGCTGGCCCGTCACGAAGCGCGCGCCGTCCGACAGCAGGAACAGCACGGGGCCCGTCACGTCGTCGGCCACCTGCGCGCGCGTCAGTGCGCGGCCCTGCATGTAGAACGCATGGCGCTCGGCCGGCACGTAGGCGGTCGCCTCGACTTCGGTCAACCCCGGCGCGATCGCGTTGACCGTCACGCCGTGCACGCCGAATTCCCGCGCCTGCGCATGCGTCATCGCGATCACCGCGCCCTTGCTCGCGACGTACGCGAGCAGCTTCGGCGCGCCCCACAGCGCGGTGTCCGATGCGAGGTTCACGATCGCGCCGCGGCCCGACTTCGCGAGGTGCGGCAGCGCCGCATTGCTGACGAGCCACACGCCGCGCACGTTGACGTTCATCACGGCGTCCCACGTCGCGACGTCGAGCTCCGTCGACAGCTTGCCGCCCGAGTTCGTGATCGCCGCGTTGTTGATCAGCGCGTCGATGCCGCCGAGCGCCGCCGCGCCCTGCGCGACGAATGCGTCGACGCTCGCCGGATCGGCCAGGTCGAGCGCGAAGAAATGCGCAACATGGCCGGCTTCCGACAGTTGCGCGGCAAGCGCACGGCCTTCGTCGGCCAGCACATCGCCGAACGCGACCTGCGCGCCCGCGGCGACGAGCGCCTTCACGAACGCCGCGCCGAGACCGCGCGCGCCGCCGGTGACGAGCACGCGGCGCCCCGCGAGCGGCACGACCGGTGCGAACTCAGCCATTCGCGGGCTCCGCAGCAGCTTGCGCCGCACGATGCGCGTCGAGCGCGGACAGGTGTTCCTGCGCACGCTGGCGCAGCATCCGGCGCACGCGCGTGATGCCGACGTCGTGCTGGTACAGGTATTCGTGATCGCGCGCCTGCGGCGCGAGGCTTTCGAGGACGTAGCGGTCCTGCTCGAGCACGTCCCAGTGCAGCCCTTCGAGGCGGTTGCGGTACATGAAGCGCCACACGTCGCGCTGCCAGCCGCTGACCTTGCGCGTGCGCCAGAAGTAGACCTGGCAGTTGTCGCCGTCGACCGGCGTCGCGAAGCCGATGATCCCGAAGTTGCCGCCCGGGCCGAACTTCTGCTTGTACGGAATCGCGAGGCGCATCCACAGGCAGCCGGTTTCGCCGAGTTCGACCCAGTCGAAGTTCACGTCGCGCTGGCCGATCTTCTCGAACATCAGGCCCGTTTCCGTCTTGCGCACGCGCATGTCGGCCTGCTTGTCGCCTTCGGCCATCGAGTGCGACGTCGCATGCAGGTACGCGCCGTGCATCGGGTCCATCACGTTGTCGATCGCGTACTGGTAATTGCACTTCCAGTTCGACACGCACAGGAAGTGGCCGTACTCGTCGGCGACCAGTTCCTCGGGCAGGTTCAGCGGCGCCGGCTCGCCGTGCGCTTCGTCGCCGAACCACAGGAAGATCGCGCCGGCCTTCTCTTCGACCGGATAGGACTTCACGCACTTCGTGCCTTCGAGCGGACAGTTCGACACGGCCGGCACGCGGTTGACCGTGCCGCCGCCGTCGACTTCGATGCCGTGATACCAGCACGCGATGCTGCCGCCGAGGTTCCAGCCGAGCGACAGGCGCGCGCCGCGGTGCGGGCAGCGATCCTCGAGTGCGTGGACCTTGCCCTCGTGATCGCGCCACAGCACGATCTGCTCGGACAGGCGCGTCAGGCCGACGGGGGCGTTCGACACCTGCCAGCTCGGTGCGACGGGATACCAGTAGTTCTTGATGCCGCGGTCGAGATAGTCACGGACCGGGTCGTGTTGGGAAGCGTGTTGTGCGGGGGACGTCATCAGTGTGCTCCGGATACGGTTGTCGTCGGGTCGGCGGATCGCGCGCTCGGCGCGGTCATTCCGCGAGCGCGGCCATTTCGGCGCGGAAGCGCTCCGGTGTCCACGGCGTGCCGTCCGGTGCGCGGAAGCCGATGCGGTTCAGGCCCGCGACGACGTCGTCCAGTTCGGTCGCGCCGGCCTCGAACACGCGTTCGAGCGCATCGCCGAGATCGTTCTCGTACTGGGTCGGCTCGGCCTTGCGGTTCTGCCAGATCCGGTTCTCGACCTGGCCGGGGATCTCGATCTGCCCCTTGCCGGCGACGTTGTTCGGCTGCGGCGCCACCCACGGCTTCAGGAAGGGATTGAAGTTCACGGTCGCTTCTTTCATGTCATTCCACCTTGATCTGGATTTCCTCGCCGGCGAGGCGCACCGCGTACTGCTTCAGCGCGCGTCCGCCCGGACCCTTCAGGCATTCGCCCGTCCTGATGTCGAACACGGCCTCGTGCAGCGGGCATTCGACCGTGCCTTCGTCGACGAACCCCTGCGTCAGCAGCGCGTACGCATGCGGGCACACGTTCTCGAGCGCATACACGTCGTCGCCGACGCGGTAGATCCCGATTTCGACGCCGTCGGTCCGCTTGAACTCGATCGGCGTGTCTTCCGACAGCGCGCCGGCGTGTCCGGCGCAAATCCATTGTTCAGACATCTCACACCCTTCCTTCTGATCGACTCTCGGTTTGTTCCTTGTTTGTTCCATATTAGGAACATCAGTTTATGGATGGTGATTATAGGAGCGACTTTCCACGAGTAAAACAAAAAGCTGCATGCCCTAGGGAAAACACTGACCGGTGGGTCGGCGATCGTCTCCGTCTACCCTATCAAATGTAATTTTTTGTTTGATAGCAGGGAGTTATGCCCTTTTTGCGGGCTTCGCGCACCGCTGCCACTCGTCGTGTCGGAACCCATCCGTCCCGAAAAAATTATTTTTGATCACCTGCATGACGCCTCTATACTCCATTCCATCAGAGGCACGTTGTTCCTTATATGGAACATACGAAATGCCCATCCGGCGGTGGATCACGCGTGACGGCCGGCCGTCCCAGCGCATGCCGCCACGGCACGTTTTCATCAGGTTGGAGAGTCAGGAGATCAAATGGTCAAGCATGCGGTAGCAGCAGCAGTCATCGGGATGGGCGCCATGTCGGGCGCGTGGGCGCAGAGCAGCGTGGTGCTGTACGGCAGCCTGGATGCGGGCGTCGCGTACGTGAACAACGTCGGCGGCCATGCGAAGTGGGCGATGATCCAGGGCAACACGCAGCCCGATCGCTGGGGCCTGAAGGGCAAGGAAGACCTCGGCGACGGCCTGTCGGCGATCTTCCAGCTCGAAAACGGCTTCTATACGAACAACGGCCAGTTCGCGACCGCGAACACGATCTGGAACCGCGCGGCGTTCGTCGGCCTCAGTTCGGACCGCTACGGCACGCTGACGCTCGGCCGCCAGACGCCGCTGTCGTTCGACTATCTCGATCCGCTCAGCACGGCCTACCTGGCGCTGAGCTGGTACGCATTCCACCCCGGCAACATCGACGGGCTCGCCGCAACCGGCAACGTGCCGTACAACAATTCGGTGAAGTACCGCTCGCCGACCTACGCGGGCTTCTCGGCCGCGGCGACGCTGGCGCTCGGCAACACGACGAACTTCTCGACCGGCAAGTCGGTCGGCGTCGCGCTGAACTATGCGAACGGGCCGTTCAAGGCGTCGGCCGTCTACTCGAACGAACACGACCGCTCGATCCTGATCGGCCAGACGGGCATCGCTTCGTTCCAGGGGCAGAACACCGCGAACGGCTATATCGCGAACAAGGTGGAGAACATCGGCGCGGGCGCGTCGTACCAGTTCGGCGACTTCCTCGTGCATGGCCTCTACACGCGCACGAAGATGCAGTCGAACGGCCATTCGGATACGTTCCAGAGCTATGACGCGGGCGTGAACTACCGCAGCAGCGCGTTCAACACGATCGCGGGCGGCGCGGCGACCACGACGCTGGCCGGTCGCCGCTGGACGCAGGTCGAGCTCGGCGACATCTATGCGCTGTCGAAGCGCACGCAGCTCTATGCGAACGTGTTGTACGAGCACGGTTCGGGCGGCGCGAAGGCCGCGTTCTTCACGGCCGGCGTATCGAGCACCGCGAACCAGGTGATCGTGCTCACCGGGATCCACCACTCGTTCTGAGCGGTTTCGCGGGTTCGGCGTCCGAAACGACAAGAGCGGCCCGCGGGCCGCTCTTGTCGTTTGCGATGCCGGATGCGTCGCCTGCGTGTCAGAACATCGCGACCTTGTGGCGCGCGTGCGCGAACGTCGGGTCGCTTTCGAGCGGACGGTAGTTCAGGCGCTGCGACAGGTCGACCGCCGCGCCGCACACGGCTTCGACGAGCCGCTCCTTCTCGCCGGCCTCGCCGATCTCCGAGCGCGGCACCGTCGCGGTAATCGCCGCGACGATCGAGCCCGAATGATCGCGCACGGGCGCGGTCACGGCCGAGATGCCGCTTTCGAACGCCGCCTCGCTGACCGCATAACCGAGCCGCGCGTAATGGCGCACGCGTTCGTACAGTTCGTCGACGGTGCCCGGCGTGCGCTCGGTGAACTGCTCGAGCCGCTTTTCCGGATAGAGCTGGCGCAGCGCGTCGCGCGTCAGGTCGCCCATCAACACGTGGCCGTGCACCGTCGCATGCGCGGGCAAACGCGTACCGACGTGCACCTTCACCGAACCGAACATCGACGCATTGCTCTGCGCCTTCGCGACGAACACGACGTCGCGCTGGTCGCGGATCAGCAGGTGCGTCGAGAAGCCGGTGGCATCGCGCAGCCGTTCGAGCACGGTCGCGCCGAGATCGGTCAGTTCGAGCGAGTTCAGGTATTCGAAGCCGAGCCGCAGCACGCCGACGCCGAGCCGGAAATAGCGGTCGCCGTTCACGCGCTCGAGGAAACCGAGCGCCTCGAGCGTCTGCAGCAGGCGGAACGTGGTCGTGCGCGGGATGCCGATGCGCTTCGACAGCTCGGGCGCGCCGAGCACGGGCTCGCGCGCCGAGAATTCGGCGAGGATCCGCAGCCCGCGTTCGAGCCCCGGCACCAGATAGGACGAAGCGCCGCCGGACGATTCGTCGTCGCCGGCAGCGGCAGGATCGGGTGCGTCGCTCATCGTTGTCTTGACCATGTGGACATGGACGGAAGGAAATCAGTCACGAAACAGGTCATGGATCGTCGTGGATATTCAGTCATGCTACTCCAGCGCGCGCGCAGGCTCGCACCCGCGCGCTGCGCCGCGATGCAGCATGCGCATCCGCGACCCCATGCAGAGTCATTCACGGTCGAGAGGATAGCAGCGATGGACAGCGCGACGCCATGCGGAAATGGCCGAACGGCGGGAACACGGCGGCCCGGCCGCTGCTCGCCTCGGGCCGCTGAAGGAAAGCGACCGCCTCTGTATTCGACGCCGCGCCGCCTACAGGCGCGACAGGTGGACCCGGATGTTCGCGCGGTCGTACGTAAAGCCGCCGGCCGCATCCTGCTCGAGCACGCGCGCAAGGTCGACCGCATACATCCAGCCGCTGCCCAGACGGCCGCCGTTCACGGCCCGGATCCGGCTGCCGCCGACCGCGATCGCGGCATGAAAGACATTGCCGCCGCGCGAGAAACCGACCGCGGTTCCCGCCGGAATGCTGGCGCGGCCGTCCCACTCGTTGCCGGTCTCGAAGTTGAACCGCGTCTTCCAGTGCTGGCCGATCGTGTCGAGCAGCGCACCGGGCGCGATCATCGCGTCGCCGCGCAGCAGGTATCGGACATAGGCCGCGGCGTCGTAGCAGACGCCGCCGGACATGTACTCGTTGATATCGGCCATACCGTACATCAGCGCTTGCGCATGTTTCTGCTTTTCGGCGAAGCCGGATTGGGCGACATGGCCGCCTAACGGAGTCAGTTGCATGGGTAGGTCCTTTTGAGGAAAAAGGGCATCGTCGCCCCGCCAACGCAATAAGCTCATATCTTATTACGATATCCGCCGGTATCGGCCGGCCCGTGCGTCACGGCGTGCGCGCCGCCGACGCCGGTGCGGCGGCCGCCGCGCCAGGATTCGGCGCGAGCCGCAGGCGCACGCGCAACGGCTGCAGCATGTCGGGTGGCGGTGGCTCGGCCAGCGAGCCGCCGGCCGTGAGCAGTTGCCGCAGCGTCGCGTCCGCGTCGGGATCGCCCAGCGACGCGAACTCGACGCGCGTGACGGCGCCGTTCGCACCGATCCATGCGCGCACGACGATCGCGGGCGGCGGTGCATCGGCGCTCGCGTTCAACACGCGCGCCTCGAGATAGCGGTGCAGCCGGTCGGCCGCGTCGCCGTCCGCTTCGAGCCACGCCTGGAACTGCTGCCCGGTGAGTTGTCCGTAACGGATCCACGCCTGCGGCACGTCGGCCGTCTGCGCAACGGCCGGCGCGACACCCACGGCCAGCGCGGATGCGACGACGATCGCCCGCAGCCATCCGGATGCGCCCCACTCCTGCATTCGCTTCATCCCGCCTCCCGTTTCGACGAATCGCCCCGCGCGACGTTTCGTGCGCGGCCTTCGCGCTACCCTCGTGCCGCCCGGTTTCGCCCGTTCACCCGATCTCGATCGGCACATACAGCCGCGTGCCGCCGCGCTGGACCAGCAGCGCGACGTTGCCGTGCGCGGCGTCGATCTCGGTCATCAGCGCGCCGATGCTCGCAACCGGTGTGCCATTCACCGACAGCACGATGTCGCCCGGCTGCAACCCCGCACGGGCGGCCTGGCCGCTCGCCTGCTCGACGACGAGCGCCTCGCCGACGCCGAGCCGCCGCCGCTCCTGCTCCGTCGCCGCGCGCAACGCCAGCCCGAACCGCGCGGGCCCTTGCTCGCCACCGGCCGACGCCGTGCCGCTGTCGAATGCGCCGACCGTCGCGACCACGTGCATCGCCCGGCCCGCGCGCCACACGAGCAGGTCGGCCTGCCGCCCGGCACGCATGCCCGCGACCGTGCCGAGCAGGTCCGCCGATTCGGCGACCGGCTTGCCGTCGACCGCGAGCACGACGTCGCCCGCCTGCAGGCCCGCATGCGCGGCCGGGCCGTCCGGCTCGACCATCGTGATCAGCGCGCCGTCCGGGCTCGCGAGGCCGAACGAACGCGCGAGCGCCTGGCTCACTTCCTGCACGGCCACACCGAGCCGGCCGCGCGTGACCTTGCCGGTCCGCAGCAACTGATCCTTCACGTCGAGCGCGATGTCGATCGGGATCGCGAACGCGAGCCCCTGATAACCGCCCGTCTTCGAAAAGATCATCGAGTTGATCGCGATCACGCGGCCGCCGAGGTCGAACAACGGGCCGCCCGAATTGCCGGGGTTGATCGGCACGTCGGTCTGGATGAACGGAATCGCACGCTCGCCGGGCAACGAGCGCGATTTCGCGCTGACGATGCCCTGCGTGACCGTATTCGCGAACCCGTACGGCGACCCGATCGCCATCACCCAGTCGCCGACCTCCGTGCGCGCGGGGTCGCCGGTCTCGACGACCGGCAGGTTGCGCGCGTCGATGCGGATCACCGCGACGTCGGACACGGGATCGCTGCCGATCACGCGCCCCTTGAACTGGCGCTTGTCGGTCAGCTTCACGTCGATGTTGGTCGCGTCGCCGACCACGTGCCGGTTGGTCAGAATCACGCCGTCCGCGCTGACGATGAAGCCGGAGCCGAGACTCACTTCCTCGCGGTTGCCGATCACGCGCCGCGCGAGAAACGGTGCGAGCGGATGATCGGGTGCGATGCCCGGCGGCAACTGGATGCCCATCTGCGTGACTTCGCGCGTGACGCTGATGTTGACGACGGCCGGGCCGACGCGCCGGACCAGCGCGGCGAAGTTCGGCAGCGCGACGGTCGGTGGTGCGGCCCCCGCCTGCGCGGGCCGCTCGGCAGTCTGTGCCGTCGAGCACGCGCAGGCGAACGCGAGCACGCCCGCGATCGCCTGCAACACCACCGTCCGGCCCGTGTGCTTGCCCGCTTTCATGTCGCTGGTCCTCGTCGGTTTGCGCCGGAACGCCGCCGGCCCGTCGAAGCCCGCGCCGCGCGCCCTGCCGCATGCGTCACTTCGGCGGCACCGCGACCGGCGCATCGGGCCGCTGCGGCGTCACCGACCGCCCCCAGTTCGAGCCGAAGCGGTTCCGCTCGGTCGACAGGTTGAACGTGCCGAGACGGTTCGACGGCTGCTTCGACAGCCGCTCCGAATCCGTCTGCGATGCGCCCGCCTGCGGTTCGGCTGTCGGCTTCAGTTGCTGGCTCAGGCAGTCGTACGACAGCGCGCGCTTGCCGTCGACTTCCGCATCGACGCATACCGGTTTCGCAGCCGAACCGGGGCTGGCCGGCGCAGGCATGACCGCACTCGCCGCCGCGCGGCTGCCCTGCGCATGGGCGCCGGCCGCCAGCAGCAGGCAGACGATCGCAGCGAGTCCGTTTCGTCGCATCTTCATCCGCGGCTCCTTCAGTGATGGCTTCTTCGCATTCGCGCCGCCGCACTCACACGCTCGCATGCGACGCCGGTGCGCGCGCCATAACGCGCTCGAACGCCGCGCGATCGGACGCATCGACGGCCGGTTCACGTGCATCGGCGTGCCGCGCCCATGCATCGCGCATGCCGTCGACCGGCTGCCACGCCTGTACCTGCGCACCGGTCGGATACGGCGTGACGAGCGGTTCGCGATAGTCGACACGAAACAGCGGCGGCGCTTCGCTGCCGGCCGCCCACAGATCGCCGACGTCGCGCACGCTCGCGTCGAACCAGAACCGCACCCAGCGCACCGTGGGCGCGCGTGCATCGCCGGCCGGCGCGTCGGCGCCCGACGCATCGGCGCCCGACGCATCCGGCACGCGCAGGAAGCCGGCCAGCACGAGCAGCACAGCCGCGAGATCGTCGTCGCGCAACATCCGGTACGACCAGAGATCCGCGACGTCCACGCATGCGATCACCGCGATGAAGCGGCCGATCGTGAGCGCGGGCCACGCGCGCCGCATCAGCGCGTAATGGCGCGACCACTGCGCAATGAAGCGCTCGCGATGACGCGCCGCGACCTGCGCGTCACGCGAGCCGCGTATCGTCAGTTCGTCCGGCTGATACTGGCGCGTCGTGAGCACGCACTGCGCGGAGCACCGCGCGCTGCGGTGCCGCGCATAACCTCCCGCGCCGGGCAGCGGTTCCAGCGCGCCGAAGCAAAGCGGGCAATGCGTCGGCCATTCGCCGGGCCGGCCCGGCCACGGGTTCGCCTTCGGCATGCGCGGACGGTCGGACGCGGCCGCCGGGCGACGCCGCGCCGGCGTGCGTGCGTCGGGAGCAACGACGCGCGGCGTCGAACGGACAGGTGCCATGAGCGCGCCTACCGGGCCGACGCGAGCGCTTTCTTCAGCGCGTCTTCGTTGATCGGCGCGTTCGCGGCCAGCTTCGCCAGATACGCCTGCGCATTCTGTTGCGTGCGCTGCGCGCGCAGCATCGCGCGCAACTGCTCCTTCACGTCGGCCAGCGGGCGCGGCGCGGCCGCGCGCACGTCGATCAGCTTCACGACGTGAAAGCCGGCCGGCGTCTGGATCGGCGCGGAGACCTGGCCCGGCTTCAGCGCGTCGGCCGCCTGCCGGACGGCCGGCAGCATCGACTGGTCGGACACGAAACCGAGATCGCCGCCGTTCGCGGCGCTCGCCTTGTCCTGCGAGTTCGCCTTCGCGAGCGCCGCGAAATCGCCGCTGCGCGCGCGGTTCGCGAGATCGGCCGCCTGCTTGCGCGCCTTGTCGAGCGTCGCGGCATCCGCGTTCGGCGGCACCGCGATATAGATCTGCGCGACGTGCAGCGCGCGCGGCGCGGTGAACGCGGCACGGTTCCTGTCATACGCGGACTGGATCTCCGCGTCCGACGGATAGTCGGCCGGCGGTGCACTCACCGACGTCAGATAGCTGCGCGCGACGATGTCGCGCTGCGCCTGCTCGACGGCCGCCTGCACCTGCGCCTGCTTGTCCCAGCCCTTCGATTTCGCCTCGGCCAGCACGGCTTTCTGCGCCAGCGTCGAACGCACGACCTGGTCCAGCGCCGCGGGGTCGGCCGCGAGGCGTTCGCGCCCTTCGGCGCTCACCGCCTTCAACAGCCCCGCGATGTCGGCCTGCGTGACTGACGCTTGCCCGGCGTTCGCGATCACGTCGTCCTGTGCATGCGAGACGAGCGGCGCGCTCAGCGCGAGACTGCCCGCCAGCATTGCCAGCGTCTTCATTGTCGTCATCATGATTCGACAGCCCTCTCGATTGCTTTTGAAGCGCGTACACCGTCCGTCGCGCGGTGTCCGCGTCGTTCCGTTCTTCGCCGTCCCGCGCTAGCGCATGCCCGTCAGCGTCATGCGCATCACGATCGGCTGCGTCATCCGGCGCGGCGGTGCCGTGCCGACCGCGCGGCCCACCAGCGCGTCGCGGAGCGCGGCATCGACCGCAGGATCGCCGGCCGACGCACTGTCGACCCGCGTCACGCGCCCGCGCCGGTCGAGCCATGCGCGCACCGGCAGCACGGGCACGTCGTCGCCGGTATCGGCGAGCCGGTCGGCCCAGCGCCCGACGTCGGCGCGCAGCCGGCACACGGCCGCGTCGTCGCCGTCGAGCACCGTCCGCAGCCCGTGCGCGACGCGTTCCGCATACATCACCCACGCAGCGGGGGCGTCGGCGGCGGACGTCGGACTCGCGTCGGGCGGCCGGCCATCCGAAGGCCAGCCATCCGGCAGCAGCGCGCGCAGCGCGGCGGCGATCCAGCGGCCGGCGCTCCGGGTTGCGGCGCTCATGACTGCGCGGCGGCCTCGCGTGCAGCCGTAGCCGTGGGCAGAGCCTCAGCCGGAACCGCCGCCTGTCCGCCCGCCGCCGCACGCGCCGCCGCTTCCTGCTCGGCCATCGCGGGCCGGTTGCGCAGGTGCAGCAGAAATTCCTGGATCAACCGATCCCACAGCTCGATCGTCGAGCGCAGGTAGCGCTCGGACACGCCGCCCGCGACGACGACGTCCATCTCCAGCGCGAGAAACTGGCCGTGGCTCGCGAGACGCGCAAAGCGCTTGGTGCGGTTCCAGTCCGCGACGAGTTCGGCCGGCAACTCACCTTGCACCTGCAGCACGCACGACAGCGTGTAGTCGATATACGGCAGCGCGGCGGCCTGCGCATCGGCGCCCTGCGGCGCGAGCGCCGTGGCCGGGTTGCCGAAGCGCACCGCGAAACCGATGCCCTGGCTCGCGCTCATCAGCTGCACCGTGCCGTTCTGCTCGGCGGCCGTCACGCGGTAGCCCGCGCGGCGCAGCACGTCGGCCAGGCGCTCGGCGCTGATCGCTTCGATCGGCGCATCGTGTGCCGCGCGTTCGTCGCCGGCGTTCGGTTGCTTGTCTTGCATGTCTGTCTTCTCCGTGTTCATCGAATCGATCGGTTCAAGTGCGGCTTCGAGCCGTGCGCTCATTGGGCGCTCACTGCGCGCTCGCCGCCGCGGCCGACGCCGGTGCCGCAGCGGCCGGACGCGCAGCCGGGTCGTACTTGCCCGCATACAGCGCATCGCCGTAGCGTTGCGCGAGATCGTCATACTTCACGCGCGCCGACTGCGCGAACGGCTGCCGCGACGAGAAGAACGTGCCGATCCCGACATGCTCGTACGCGTCGAGAATCTCGTGCCCCACGCGATACAGCTCGGCATTGTGTGCCTGGCAGGTTTTCAGTTGCGTGTCACGCGCGGCGACGTCCTTCTGCAGTTGCGTGTGCTGCGCATCGCGGGCGCGCGACACGGCGAGCAGGTCCTCGTAGGACGACTTGTATTTCGCCAGCGACTTCGCGTCCTGCTCGCGGCCCGCGCGCTCCTGCGCGAGCGCGCGCTTCGCGGCCGCCTCGGCGCCCGAATCGCCGCGCGCCGCCGCAAGCTGCCCCTGCAACGCCTTCAGTTGCGCGAGCGCGTCGTCGCGCTGCTTCTCGGCCGCCGCCTTGTCGCTCTGCAATTGCGCCTGGCTGTCCTGCAACTGGCGCAGCTCCTGCACGGTCGAACGCAACTGGCTGCGCAGCTTGTCCTCGATGCTCTGCGCGTGCGCGCCGCCGGCCGCCAGCAGCAGCGCGGCGGCCGCACCGGCCGCGAGCATCGTGCGATAGGTCGTATTCATTCGCGGCTCCGGTCAGAAGCGAGCATTGAGCTCGATCTGCAGCACGTCGATCGATACCGGCGGCCCGTACACTTCCTTCGAGCTCAGGTAGCGGGCCGACACCCACGTGTCGCGCGCAACCGCGTATGCGGCGCCGAGCACGTAGCCGCGCGCATTGGTGCCGCCGAGATGGAAGTCGGGATCGTTGAACGCGTCGAGCACGGCGTCCGGCTGCAGGTACTTGTACGCGATCGAGAAATTCCACTGCCCCTTCTCGCGCGGCTCCGGCTCGCCGATCGTCGCCTTCGCGAGGAAGCCGTTCGGGCCGCTGCGATAGTCGGCGCGCGTCGCGTTCACCGACGTCGATTCGTAGTTGTTGACCGGCAGCGACGCCGCCGCGAACGCCTTGTTGTCGTTGTACGCGAGGTTGCGCACGTATTCGCCGTCCAGGCGCAGCTTGAAACGGTCGGCCACCACCGTATCCCACTGCGCCTTCAGGTCGAGCAGCCGGTAGTTGTACGCGAGCCCGAAGAGCTGCGGCTGCTGCGTCATCCCCGGCGCGAGGTTCGGGTTCTGCACGATGTTGCGCAGCGCGATCAGCGTATTGCCGCCCTGCATAAAGGCCGGCGCCTCGTTGTCGGTGCTGCAGTTCGTCGCGCCGAGATACAGCGCGCACGGCGACGACAGCGTGCCGCGCATGTTCTGGAAGTCGTAGTACGCGACCGCTCCGCGCAGCCGGTTCTTCGCATCGATCTTCCAGTCCGCGCCGAACTGCGCGCCGAACATCCACTTGGTGTCGCTGCCGGCCTTGTCGGTGCTGTTCGACGGGAAGTTCTCGCTCGTGTACTGGATCGGGAACACGCCAAGCGTGCCGAACAGCGTGACGTCCGGATTCCACGGCAGCGCATGGCGCAGGTTCGCGGCGAGCCCGTCCATCATCAGGTCGTCGGAGAACACCAGGTCCGACTTGAAGAACGGATTGTCGAAGCGGCCGGCCGTCAGGTTCAGCCACGGCGTCGGCCGGTACGCGAAGAACGCCTTGTTCAGCCAGATGTTCTTCTTCGCGAAGCCGCCGCCGGCGGTCGACGTGGTCGACACCGGCCCGTTGTCGTTGCCGCTCGCGAGCTGGATCCCGGCGATCATGTCGTCGGACAGCGTCGCCGTCACGCCGAGCCGCGCGCGGTAGCGCAGCAGGTTGTTGCGGTTCAGCGTGGTGTTTTGCGTCGGCAGCTGCGTCGTGTTGGTGTTCGGGTTGATGTCGAACCCGCCGCCCTGGTTGATCGCCGCGAAGTTCGTCACGTTGTTCGCGTTGCGGCTGCCGTAGAAGTGGTATTCGTCGCGCACGCGCAGGTCGCCGTCGAGCTTGATGCGCGACACCCAGTCGGGGAACGTGTTCGGCTGCGCCCAGTTCTCGGCCTTCGCCTGCGCGATCACTTCCTGCTTCACCTGGTCGCGGATCTGGTCGCGCACGAGCTGCGGCACGTACGGCACCGCGACGTCGCCCGGCTGCGTCGGCGGGCTGACCACGGCGGCACCGGCCACCACCGGCGCGCCGGACCCACGCGCGGCCCTCGCCTGCACGGCCTCCGTGCGCGCCTCGCTGATCAGCTCGTTCGCATTCTGCTGCGAGAGCACGCCGCGCTTGACGAGCAGGTTGATCAGGTTGATCACCACGCTCTCCGTCGGCGCGGCCTTCCCCGACGCCGCCTGCGCCTCGAGCGATTGCCCGTGCGCGGCGGACGCGCACGTCAGCCCGAGCGTCAGCACCGCCGCGCCGACGCGCGACAGGCGCGCGGGCAGCACGCCGTTGCGGGGCACCGCACCCCGTCCGTTCATTTTCCGCTTCATCAAAGGACTCCGAACAATTTCCGTCTCTTTTTCGGCAGCACCCGACCAACGGATGCTGCCCCATGATTCATTCGCGTATCGTGCGCGGCGCGTCATGCCGGCTTGCGCCCCTGCAGCTTCACAAGCACCGGATACGCGGTCGCGGGCGGCGGCACCTCGTCGACCTTGCCGAGCGCTTCGACCGCCGCGATCACGGCTGCGTCGATCTTCGCGTCGCCGGTCGACTGCGCGACCGTCACCTTCGTGATACGCCCGGATGCATCCATCCACAGGTTCAGGCTGCCCGCGAAACGCGCGCCGCCGGCCTCCTGCACGCCCTTGTCCTGTTCGATCGCGCGCTGCAGCACGTACACCATGTATTGCGCGTAGCTCGCATTGCCGAACTTGCCGCCCCCGCCGCTGCCGATCATCCCCGAGCCGTCGCCCGCACCGATGTTGAAGCTGTCGGTGCCGGCCTGCGCGGGCGCATTCATCGTCATCTGCTTCGGCTGGTTGTCCGACGGCTTCGGCGCCTCGGACGGCTTCGGCGCGATCGTCGGCCGGTCGACCGGCGTCTTGACCTCTTCCTTCACCTTCTCGGGCGGCGGCTTCTGTTTCGGCGGCGGCGGGGGCGGCGGCAACGGAATCACCGTCGTCACCTGCGGCGCGCTCACGCGCTTCACGCCCGCGGTATCGCCCGCGAAACGCCAGATCAGCGCGGCCAGCCCCGCGAGCACCAGCGCGATCGCAACCGGCTTCACGAAGCGGCCGGGGCCTTTCTGCGGCGGCCCGCCGTTATAAGTCATTTCCATCGCGCTAGCCGCCCTGCTTCGCCTTGCCGGTCACGAGCCCGACCTGCGACAGGTCGAGGCGGCGCAGCAGGTCAAGCACGTCCATCACTTTCTGGTACTGCACGGCCGCATCGCCCTTCAGCACGATCGGGAATTCCGGGTTGGTCGCCTTCTCGGTGCGCAGCCGGCTCTCGAGTTCGTCCATCGTCACCGGGTACGCATCGAGGAAGACCTGCCCCGAATCGGCGACCGTGATCGCCTTCGTCTTCGGCTTCGCGAGACTTGCAGACGAGCTCGCCTTCGGCAGGTCGACCTTGATGCCCTGCACCGACGCGGTCGTCATGATGATGAAGATGATCAGCAGCACGTACGCGAGGTCGAGCATCGGCGTGATGTTGATGTCGTCGTACGGTTTTTCGTCGTCCTGAACCTGCATGGTGGTCTCCTGCGTGCGTTCAGTGCGGTCAGTCGGCCAGCACCGCGTGATCGGGCGTGCGGTGCGCTTCGGCGAGTCGCGTGACGAATTCGTCGACGAACACCTGCATGTTCGCGGTCACGTTCTTGTTGCGGATCAGCAGGTAGTTGTAGCCGAACAGCGCGGGAATCGCGACGAACAGGCCGGTGACGGTGGCGAGCAGCGCGGCCGCGATACCCGGTGCGATCGCGTTCACGTTGACGTCGCCGGCCGCGGCGATCGCCGCGAACGTGATCATCACGCCGACCACCGTGCCGAGCAGGCCGAGGAAGGGGCCACCGGAGATCGCGATCGTCAGCAGCACCATCGATTTCGACAGCCGCTGGTTCTCGCGCACGAGCGTCGCGTCCATCGACGCGCGGATCGCCTCGATCGATTCGGACGTGATCACCGTGCGGCCGTTGCCGTCCACGCGGCTGTGGATTTCATGCACGCCGGCCTTGTACAGCCGGTACAGCGACGACTGGTACAGCCGGCGGCCGTCGTCGCTCGCTTCGTCGACATGCGCGAGACCGACGAGGTGTCGCCCGGCCACTTCGCGAAAGCGCTGCACGAAATACAAGTTCGCCTTGTCGACGGTGCCGACGTAGCGCGCCTTCGTCCACATCACGATCCACGACACGAATGCCATGCCGAGCAGGATCGCGATCACGACCCATGCGTCGACGGTCACCGACTGCACGATCACGCCGAAGTAGCCGAAGCCGAAACCCGACTGCTTCTCGTCGGCGCCGTACGCGACGAGCTTCGATTCCGAGCCCTGCGCGAGCGCGTCGACGGCGAGCGCGGCCGGCGAGCGCGCGATCTTCGACAAGCGCAGTTCGTCGAGCGCGCCCGCGTAGGCGGCCAGGCCGGCCGGCGCGCCGGTCGCATCCGCACCGATCGTCGCCGCGCCGTTCAGTGCGGGCAGCGTCGCCGCGACCTGCGCGGCCTGCTTGCCGTTCACGTAGACGGTCAGGTTCTTGCCGTCGGCCGTGACCGCGAGATACGTCCACTGGTTCGTTGCAACCGGCGCGGCGGCCGGCGTGCGTACCGGTGCCGGGCTGTTGGATGCGCCGTCGACTTCCGCGAACGGCACGCCGTTGTCGAGACCGATCAGCAGCGCGTTCGCGCCGTCGCGGCGGCTGTACAGCACGGTGTTCGGCGCCTGCGCCGACGGCTTCACCCACGCGCTGAACGTGAAGCCGCCGCCTGCGGCCAGGTTCAGCGACGGGCTCGCCGGCAGCGTCAGCGACCCGCTGCCGTCGAAGCGCGCGCCCTTGCCGACGATGCCGTCCTCGACCGTGCGGAAGGTCGCGTTCTGCGCGTTGTTTCCGTATGCGGTCGCATCCTTCGGCGGCGCGCCCGCCGCGCCGTTGAAGTGGTAGACGAGCGTGTAGTCGGCATCGAACGTCTCGGCCGGCTTGCCGCCGTCCGGTGCCTTCTTGTTGCCGTAGTACATCCAGATCGACTCCGCGGCACCGGCCGGCATCTTCGGAACGTCGACCCAGATCAGCGCGACGCCGAGCACCGGATCGTATTGTTCGACGTGGTAATTCAGCGGCGTCTTGTCGTCGGCGGCGACGAAGCGGATATCGGCGCCGTTGTCGGCCAATCCGTCGAACTGGAAGTTGCCCGAATGCAGACGGATCAGCAGCGGCACGCGGCCGGCCGATTCCGCGAGATTGGCGCCCTTCGCGCTCGCGTCGATCGTGATCGCCTTCCGGTACGACCAGTCGTTCTGCCACCATGCGTTCGCGATGCCGGGCAGCACGCCGAGCATCACCGCCAACAGGAAAAACAAGACTCGCTTCACGATCCACTCCCCGAATGTGCGGGCGCCGCGCTCGTCGCATCGCCCCGGCACGATCAAAAAAAATCGGTCAGAACCCCAGCCGTACGTAGAAATCGAATCGCGGGCTGTACTGCCGCGTATAGACGCCTGCCTTCAACGGCCACCCGGCCTCGAAATCCGCGCTCGCATACTTCATGATCTGCAGCCGTGTGCCGACGCCGACGCTCATCAGGTTGAAACGCGACGTCTGCTCCGGCAGCGGGCTCAGCAGCCACAGGTGCGCGGCGTCGAAGAACGCGTGGAAGCGCCACTCGTTCAGGCGGCTGCCGACCGCGCCGCCGAGCCACTTCGCGAGCGACGGGCTGCGCAGCTCGAGCGACGCGATCACGCCGCTGTCGGCCGTGTTCTCGGCCTGCATGTAGCCGCGCACGCTGTTCATCCCGCCCGCGGCGAACTGCTCGCTCGACACGAGCGGCGAGTTCGAGATCTGCGCGTTCACGTGCGCATTGGCCTGCATGTCGTTCGCGAAACGCTGCGTGTGGTTGACGTCGAACTTGCCGTACACGAAATCGGGCGTCGCGTTGTAGCGCTTGTTGTCCCACGCGCCCCAGTCGCTGCCGAGGCCGCGGATGTTCGTCGTCAGCGACGCGGAGAACGATGTCTGCGAGTTCTTCAGGCTGAGCTGGCCGTTGTACGAGAACGTCACCGGCACATAGGTCAGCGGCGCCGTGGACGTCTGGCCCACCAGGCTCACGTTCTCGTCGTAATGCTTGCGGTCGATCTCGATGCTGACCGAATGCGCATAGGTCTCCGTCGCCGGCAGCGCGTAGATCGCGGTGAAGCCGTAGGTCGTGCCCTTGCCGAGCACATTCGTGCCGCCGACCGACGCGACGTTGCTGTCCGAGTGCACGACCGTCGCGAGGAAACTCCAGCGCGAGTCCTTGATCGGCGCGAGATACGAAAACGCGTAGACACGTGCGTCGTTCGGATGCTGCGGCGCGATCACATAGGTGCCGGAAATCACGTGGCCGAGCTGCCACAGATTCGAGTAGCTGAGGCTCGCGCTCGTGCGCAACGTCGACGTGCCGGGGCTGTTGTCGTTGTTCAGTTCGAGCGTGCCGTGCAGCGGGCTGTGATCGTCGACCTTCAGGTCGACGTCGACCGTCTGCGGCAGCGCGCCCGGCTTGAGCACCGGGATCACCTGCCGGTCCGCCGAACGGTTCAGGTCGGTGAGTTGCTGCTGCGCCTGGTTGAAATCGGGCACCTGGCC
Source organism: Burkholderia pyrrocinia (assembly GCF_001028665.1). Lineage (NCBI taxonomy): Bacteria > Pseudomonadati > Pseudomonadota > Betaproteobacteria > Burkholderiales > Burkholderiaceae > Burkholderia > Burkholderia pyrrocinia. Next base: position 2,270,263 of record NZ_CP011504.1, on the reverse strand, counting down.
TTCGGCCAGCGCGGGCACCGCATCGCGGATGTTCTGCGGCGAGTTGTATTTCGCGCCGTCGACGCGCAGGCGGCCGACCTTCGCCTCGGTCACCTGCAGCAGGATCACGCCGTTCTTCACTTGCTGCTGCGGCAGCTCGACGACGACCGATTGATAACCACGCTCCTGGTACGCCTTCTGCAATGCGTCGCGTGCCGCGTTCACGTCGGCGAGCGTCCGGCCCGGCCCTTCGAACGGATACACGGCCTTCTCGATCTCGATCGTCGGCAGCGTCGTGTTGCCGCGCACCACGAAGGCATTCACGTCGAACGTCTGCGGCGCCGACGGTGCCGCCTTTGCGGCCGGCGCGGCAGCTTCCTGCGCATGAATGCCCGGCGCGAGGCCCAGCCCTCCGACCAGCGCGGCGCCGGCCAGGCATCGGCAGTTCAGCCGCCATCGTTCGCGTGACTTGCGGTCTACTCTCGGCGGCATGCGCCATTCCCCTTTGTTGTTCCGGATCGCAGCGAAGCGCTCGGCACCCGTCGCTCGCTCCGCTATCAAATGCCTGTTTCACTTTGATGACGATTTATTCGTCATCCTTAGCATGATCTGTGCAATGCTTTCCCTGATCTTCGATTCGAACTCAGCCGTAACGCACCTGCACTGGCCGCGTATCCGCCACGCAACCGAACTGCGCGCACGCGAATCGCATCAGCGTATCGACGCACATCGCGAGCGACGCCCGCCCCGTGTCGATCGTGAGATCGGCGTCGACCGGCGGCTCGTACGGCGACGAAACGCCCGTGAACTCCGGCAGCGCGCCGCACCGCGCCTTCGCATACAGCCCTTTGGGATCGCGCGCCTCGCAGCAGGCCAGCGGCGTACTCACATACACTTCGCGAAATGCCGGCCCCACGATCGATCTCGCTTCGTCGCGCATCGCCGCGAGCGGCGAAATGACCGCGACGATCGCGAGCGCGCCCGATTCGCTCGACAGCGCCGCGACTTCGGCGATGCGCCGCACGTTCTCGAAGCGTTCGTGCACCGTAAAGCCGAGATCCCGATTCAGCCCTGCCCGCAGCCGGTCGCCGTCGAGCACCACCGGATGCACGCATCGTTCGCGCAACCGCGCCGCCAGCGCATCGGCCAGCGTCGTCTTGCCCGCGCCCGACAGCCCAGTGAGCCACAGCACCCCGCCCGCCCGCTGCGGCGACGCGCCGCGCACCGCATGCGTCGCGTCTATCGATAAGGACGAAACGACGCCGAAAAACCCGCAACAATCGCTCTTCATCACGCTCGCCCGCCGGTGTTCGCGGGCTCGTCGTCCTCGCGCGGACGCGTCTGCCAGAAGCCGCCCTGCATCGTCACGATCGACGGCGTCTCGGCCCATTGATGCGGGCTCAGGATTTCCGCACGTCGCACGTTCGGGAGCACCTGCACGTCGAAGATCTCGTCGACGCCATTGAAGAACTGAAGGATGCCGAGCACGTCGCCGCTGTTCGCGTCGAGCGCGGCAACCCCCGCGACCAGCACGTCCGATTCGCTTTCGATCGGCAACCCCTGCGGGCCGCGCTTGTCGCGCAGCTTCGACAGTCCGACGAACAGCACGCCACCGTATTCCGCGAGGCCGTGCGTAAAGCCCGGCAGCTTCGCGAGCACGCGCCGCGCGCCCGATTGCGGATCGATCTGCAGCACGTGGCCGCGACCGCCTTCGAGCACGTGCAGACGCCCGCCGATCACGCGCGGCGAATGCGGCATCGACAGCCCCGATGCGACGATCCGGCCGGACGGCACCTCCATCACGATGCCGCCGCCGGCCATCCCGCTTCGCCAGCCGAACGGTTCGTCGCTCATCCCGAGCGCGGTCGCGAACCGCACCTTGCCGTCGGCAAACGCCATGCCGTTCAGGTGACAGCGATCGTCGGGCACCGTCGCCGTCACGAACGGCGGCTGCCAGATCGGCGTGAAGTTGAAATATCCGTCGATCACGCTGATGCACGAATAGCGCGTGTTGACCGCGAGCAGGACGTGCTTGTCGAACGCCATGTCGTGCAGGTCGAGATCGCCGGTGTAGTAGGACATGCGCGGCACGAACATCGCGTCGTAATGATCCGGGCGGCCCGGATAGAGCGGCGCGAGCGTCGACACGTTGGCAAACACCATCAGCTCGTGCATCGTCGCGACCGCGAGCCGGTTGCCCGACACGGCCATGCCCATCGAGCGCGGCAACAGGCACGCGGACAGCGTGGGGACGCCGTTGTCGACGCCGATCACCGCCACGCCGGACGGGCGCCGGCTCACGGCCAGCGAGCACTTGAGCGCGTCGAGCACCTGCAGGAAGCGCCCCGTGTCGCGCAGGTTGATGACCGGCGACAGCGCTTCCGCTGCCCGCGCCGATACGTCGTCCGTTGCCGCGCCGCTATCGTCGGCCGGCCGGGTTTCCTCGAACTGTTCCACTGTCATGCACCTGTCGGCTTCATGCCGCCTGATGAGAAAAATGCGCGTATCCGTGTGCTCCCGCCCGCCGACACGACGCATGTGCATCGGTCGCGAACGGGGCGCGTACGGCGCACCAAGTCGCAGCTCCCACCTACCTAGACGGAACGAAGCACGCATTGCCGCAATGTTTTTTTGCGTGACGTCGACCGATCTGCCGCCACCGGCAAACGGTCGACGCAAGCGGCCCGCGTGTGCCATGCCGTGCGACCGACAAGGCGCGGACTGCAATGCGTGCGCAGCCAGCCCCTCGCGCGATGCTCGCGAGACGCGGCGCATGACCTTGCGTGGCCCCCGTTTCGTGTGCGTGTCGTCGCCCGGCCGGTATCCGGCTCTTCAGCAGCCCGCACTTGCTCACGGACCGCCGGCAAACGTGTCGCCGTCTTGCTGGCCGACGTGCAAAAACGCGACGCGCCAGCGTGCGGCCGGCACCATCCTCCGGTTTCAACCGGGAAGTTTTTGTGACATTCCGCTGAAGATATTCACGAAACGCACGCAAAGCCCGGCCGGGGACCGCGCCGATACCGTTTACGCACCGCGGACTCGCGATGCGCCGCGCGACGAACCGCCGGCCCGCACGAAATCCTGCGGCTTGCGGCCGCCCGCTTCGTCCTAGCTATTGAGAACGGACAACCTCAACGACAGGACCATCCATGTCATTCGCCACGATGCTCGTACGGTGGCTCGCCGGGCGATTGTCCGGCGCCGTCGGAACGCCGGGCCGGCTGCTTCCGCCTGCCGCTCATGGGGCGCCGAATCCGCCGCTGCGCTGGCGCACGCCCTGGCTCGCGTGGCAACTGCTGTCGTGGACCGTGCTCACGCTGCTCGCGCCGCCGATCTGGACGATCGGCACGCTGCTGCTGATCAATCCATCGAGCGACCAGCCCTTGTTCTGGGCGCTCGCGATGGCAATCGTCCCCGTCGCGAACGGGGTCGCGATCGTCGCGACGAACCAGCGGCATCACCGCACGCCGTTCGCGCGACGCCCGGCCGTTGCGCTGCACATGTTCGGCATCGCGATGACCGTCGGCTGCACGCTGTTCGTGCTGCTGCTGTGGCGTTCGCACGCGATCGCCAGCCTTGTCGGCCCGCTTGCGGCCGACGGCATGCGCCCCGCGACGCTCGCGTGCTGGGTGGCGGGGCTCGCCGCGCTGTTCGGCGTCACGTCATCCGCGCATGCGAGCATCGCGCATGCGTGGCTGGCGTTCGAGGTCTGAGCGCGCCGCGCCGACACTGCCGGGGGCACGCGGATGCATCGATATGGGACAGGAAGGGCCGCGCACGCACGCCGCGAACGCGGCATCGCGATCGTGACGGTGCTGCTCGTCGTCGCGCTGGCGGCCACGCTCGCCGCCAGCGTGCTGTGGCGCCAGCAGGTCGCGACGCGCGACGTCGAGAACCAGCGGCTCGCGACGCAGACGATGTGGGTGGAGCGCGCCGCGGTCGAGTGGGCGCGTGCGACGCTGCGCGCGCAAAGCGCGACGTCGAACGTCACGTTCGTCGGCCAGCCGTGGTCGTTGCCGGTCGCCGACGTGCAGCTCTCGGACCTGCTGCCGCCCGACGCGCTGACGGTCAACGCCGAGCTGTCGCGCGCGTGGATCTCGGGCAGCGTCGAGGATGCGCAGGCGCGCTTCAACCTGATGAACCTCGTGTCGCGCGTCGCGCCCGGCAAGCCGTGGCAGTCCAACGGCGAAGGCGTGCTGGCGTACCGGCGGCTGCTCGGCCAGCTGTCGCTCGAACCCGCGCTCGCGCAGCAGACGGCCGACCACATGCTGCGCTCGCTGCGCGACGCGAACGGCCCCGGCGGCTGGCCGCTGCAGCTCGTGTCGGTCGACGATCTCGCGCGCATCCCCGGCTACGACGCGCATGCGATCGAAACGCTCGCGCCGTTCGTGACGATCCTGCCCGACCTGACCGTCGTCAACGCGAACACCGCGGCCGAGCCCGTGCTCGTCGCCGCGATTCCTACGCTGTCGGCCAGCCAGGCGAAGCGGCTCGTCGATCGGCGCGCCACCGCGTATTTCGTCAGCACCGGTGACATCGCCGAATACCTGCTGCCCGCGCAGGGCGGCAACCCGACGCTGCCGGACGGCTCGGCCGTCGGCGTGACCAGCGGCTATTTCATCGTGCACTGCCGCGTGCATTCGGCGCGTATCAACGCGCGCGTCGACACGCTGATCGCGCGCTACGGCAGCGGCAATTTCGCGTGGACGTCGGTCGTCTGGGTGCGTCGGCTCGCCAGTTGAAGCCGGGAGCGGTGTACGCCGGTGTGGCGGGCCGGCAACGTGCGGTCATCGGCCCGCATTCCGCATCAACGCCCGCCAGGCCAGCTAGTTCAACGACGATTCGCTCAACGCGACCGGGCGCACGCCCTGCGACGCCGCCGCATCGAACGACAGCCGCGTGAGGCTCGTCTCGCGCACTTCGCCGAGCAGCCGGTTCCAGTCGTCGATCGACACCAGCAGCGCGATCGGCCGGTTGTACTTGGTGACCATCACGAGCGCCTCGCCCGCGTGCCGCAGCGCCTTCGACGGATTGCTGCTGAAGTCGCGCGTCGCCATCGCGATCGTGCGCAGGCTGAACACGTTCGCGGCCGGATCGTCGCCGTCGTCGTGCATCAGGCGCTCGAGCGTCGCCGCGCGCAGCAGCGCCTGCGACTTCGCGGACAGCCGGTTGTCGCGACGCCGGCGCCGTTCGCTGCGCGGATCGACGTGCACGGCGAGCATGCGCACGATCTGGCCGAGCGCCGTCGCGGGCAACTGGTCGTAACGCTCCCACCACTCGGGCGGCAGCGCGATCATCATCCCCGCATAGGTGGCCGTCACGCCGTCGGCGATCAGCGACGGCAGACGCTTGACGTCGCGCGAGTCGAGCACGAGCGCAGCGCCGACGACGCGCGTCATCACGCTGAACGCGTTGTACGCGAACGCCGCGATCCCGCTCGCCAGCAGCGCCGCGCGCGCAGGCACGCCGCCGAACGGCGCGCCGCCCGTCACGGGCTCGAGCGACAGCGGCAATGCATCGCGCCAGCGCCGGCACGACAGTTGGACGACCTGCGGCGCGTCGAATCGCTCGGCCGGCAGATCGGTCAGCAGCGTGACGATTGCGCCGGTTTCGCCGTGCGCCGCGGCGCGGCGCCATTCGATCCGCCGAAACGCGCCCGACACCCCGCCGTCGCCGGCCATGCCGACGGACTGCTCGTACACGCGACCGTCGCCGAGCCCGCCGGCGTCCTGCCAGTCGCCCAGCGGCCGGCACGCGGCCGGGCGGCCGTATTCGCGCACGACGAACGCGCCGCCGCGGCGCGGCCAGCCGGACAGGATCGCGTCGGTATCGAAGCGCCCGTCGACGATCCACAGCTCGCCCGGCCTGACCGTTTCGAGCAGCGCGCCGACGAATGCGCGCTCATGCGAGCGGCCGCGCTCGTATGGCAGCAGGTCGACGATCATCCCGAGATCCGGATCGTAGACCGGCAGCACGCGCGGTCCGCCCGCGGCGGCATCGCGCGCCGGGTCGTCGCACGCGCGTCCGCAGCCGCAACCGTCGGCCCGTGGTGCGCATGCATCGCCGGCACCGTCCAGCACGCGCAACCGCATCCCGTCGACTGCACGCGTGCCGTCGACGGTGCGCACCGACGCGACCGGCAGCAGGAGGTCGACGCTGTCCCTCGCCAGCGCGCGCCCCCAGCCGGAGCGCCACCGGCTCATGCGGTCGTGCAGCGCCGTCACTGCAGCGCCCAACCCCGGCGCAGCCGCGCCGGCCGCATCCGGCATCCGCTGCCACGCGGCGATCGCCGCGATCGCGTCGACGGCCAGCGTAAACAGCGCCTCGCGGGTCGACTCGTCGTCGGGTTCGTCGCCGGCGTCTGCCGCGGCGCCGATCCAGTCGTCGTGCAGCGCGCACTGCAGCACGAGCCGCGTCATGATCGTCATCGGGCTCTGCTCGACAAAGCGTTCCACGATCGTGCGCATCATCGGGTTACCCCACACTGTCTGGTTGATTGCGCGGGCCGCCGCAGCGGCGTGCGCACGCGTACGTCGCGATGCGATCGCACTTGACGGAGCGCTTTCGGCGCCGCAGCATCGTGGGCGACCGGATCCGCGCGACGCCGCGCCGTCGCGGCGGTCCGCCCGCAATCGATGCACGAGGCACCGGCATGTACGTAGATCCACGCGTGGCGCACGGCCGCGCCCGGTTCGACCTGAGCGGCTCGCCGCGGCTCGTCGCCGACGAGCGCCGCTGGGAGATCAGCGACGTCGTCACGCGCGGCATCGACGATTTCACGGGCGTGCGCAACCGCCGCAACCTGATGCGGCTGCTCGAACGCCAGATCGCGCCGAAGCTCGCGCGCCTCGGGCTCGAGCCGTACGTCGGCGCGCTCGGTCACGCCGAAGGATTGTTCGTCAATTTCTCGACGATGAGCGCCGAGCACGGCCTGCGCGAATTCCAGCTTCAGTTGACGGTGCCCGACCTCGTGCTGCGCAGCTTCGCGTCGAACGCGATCCGGCCGCATGCGGTCGCGCGCTGCATGCAGCGCAACGGCGTGATGTCGCTCGCCGAAATCGAGCATGAAACGCGCATTGCGTTCGTCGCGGCGCGCGTGATGCGCTCGCTCGCACTCGCGGAAGGCTGGCAGCAGATCGGCGTGCCGACGCCGCACGGGTTGTTCGTCGGCACGCTGACCGACGCGCACGACGTCGCGATGAACACCTATTTCCGGCCCGGCGACAACGACCGGCCGTCGCGCTGGAGCGGCTTCTCTGCCCTCTTCTCGACGATGCCGGACTGGCGCCCGGAACAGGTCCGGCACGGCGGCGAGCTGCTGCAATGGATGGTCAACCATATCGTGGCCTTGCAAGAATCCGCACCGTTCGTCGAACGCCTTCCGTTTCTGCGCGAGCCGCTGCGCGACACCGGCGATCCGCTCGACGCCGCGTGGAGCGGCGCACGTGCGGGCATGCAGCGCGGGTCGCCATCCTGAATCCCGATTCGTGAATCGGGGCTTCCATGGTTCGGCCTGCACGGCCTCGCCGCACGCCGCCCCGCTGCACGAACGGTGATCCGGGGGCCGATCCGGCCCCCGGTCCCGCTCTACGGCCCCTCTACAGCCCCTCTTCACGGCCCCCTCGCTCTCTCATATACAAGGTCGAAGCGAGCCCGCCTAACCCGCAGACTTTCTTCCTGCGCCCGCTCGCCGAATCAATGCGTGCGCGTCGACCCGCCCGGCTCACCCGGCTCCTGGCGACCGACCGTTTCCAGCACGGCCCACATCCAGATCAGCTCGCGGACCGTGCGCGCATGCTCGTCGCTCTGCGTGCGCCAGCGCCCGAAAGCGTCGAGTTCGTGTTCCGTCGTGTCGCCGGCACGCAGCCACAGCAGCCAGCGCACCGCGCCCTCGCGGATCGCGTCGGCGCGCGTGTTCGCGTCGCCGGAATCCGCATCCCGTTGCGATTCGTTCATGATCACGCCACCGCCCGAAGCTCCCTCGACACACATCCCCCACACCGCACATCGCTGCGCGGCCGGGGCGCTTGCCACCCACGCCTCGGGTCCGACGACGCCCCGCCGGGCCGCCACGAAAGACAGCCCGGCGTTTGCCGGCCCTCATTGATCAGGTCGTATCGGACGGCCGTAACCCGCAGCATGCGGACAGCCGGAAAGGAGGCGAATGAATCGCCCTCAGAAGGAAGACAGGGAAGTAAAGCGCGGGAAGCCGCTCAGCTCAGCAGCACGATGTTGCCGGGCAGGCGCGTGATGTGCGCGCCGTACAGGCGGCCGACCATGTCGATCACGTCGTCGAGCCGCGTGATCGGGAACTGCGCCTGCATCCGGTTCGCGCCGAGCGACGCGCTGCGCAGGATCACCTTGCCGCGCCGGTAGCGGTTGATCTCGTCGACGACATCCGCAAGCGACACGCCGTTGAACACCAGCATGCCACGCCGCCATGCGCTGACCGCGCCCGGATCGATCCGCGACACGGGCTGCACGCCGCGATCGTCGTAGACGACCTGATCGTCGGCCTTCAGCGTCCGTGCGCCGCGCGGATGCTCGAGCGCGACCGTGCCCGACAGGCAGGTCACGCAGACCTGCGCGCCCGTGCGCCGCACGTTGAAGCGCGCGACGCTCGCCTGCATGCGGCCGCCGCCCGCAACCACGGTGACGGGCTGGATCGGCGTCGCGCGGCCGGCCGGCGGCACGGCCGCGTCGATCTCGGCTTCGCCCGCGACGACTTCGACGCCGTGCGCGGCATCGCTCGCCGGCAGCACGTCGACACGCGTCTGCGTATTCAGCTCGACCGTCACGCGCGACGACAGCGCGATGCTGCGCTGCTCGCCGGTGCCCGTGTGGTAATCGGCCGCGAGATCGCCGAGCGAGGGCCACAACTCCATCGGCGGGCGCAACGCGAGCCACGACGCACCGGCCGCGACCGCGAAGCCGATGAACGCGCGCCGCCCGGTGCGCATCGTGCGCTCGCGCTTTGCAACGTTCGCCCACGCAGCGGCCGCGCGCTCCTCGTGCGCGAGCTCGGTCGCAGCCGTGCGCAACGAGCTCCAGGTGTCGCGCAGCAGATCGGCGGCCTGCGGACGATCGGCGCACCAGCGCTCGAACGCGTCGGCTTCGGCCTGGCTCGCGTCCCCCGAGCGCAGACGCAGCAGCCACGCACTCGCTTCGTCGAGTTCGTCGTGGGCAGGTTCGGCCTGGGCTTTCGTCATCGTCCGGATGCTCAAAATTTGCGCGGGCCGCCTCGCGAACCCGTGTACGAATCACCGTCTTCCTGCATGCGCTGCAGGCAGTACTTCATCGCCGCGCTCAGCTCGCTTTCGACCAGCCGCAGCGAAATACCGAAATGCTCGGCGATCTCGCGGTTCAGCAGGCCGTCCACGCGGGCGGCCAGCAGGATCGCGCGGCGCCGCGGCGGCAGCCCGCGCAGCACGTCCTTCAGTGTATCGACCTTGCGGCGCGCCGCGACGATGCGCTCGGGATCGGCCAGTTCGTCGGGCATCTCGAGCAGCGTCTCGACATCGTCGTCGTGCAGATGCCGCCGTTCGCGACGATGCTGGTCGATCGCGACATTGTTCGCCATCCCGAGGATATAGGCGTCCGCATTCGTCACCTGCGTGGAGACGTTCGCGTTTTCGAGGCGCAGCCAGGTTTCGTGCAGTGCGTCGGCGGCGCCGTCCTTCGAACCGGTCACGCGCTCGAGGCGCCTGACCAGGTACGCGTAGCGCGTCGCCAGCAGATTCCGGAGCCCGGTGCGATTGCTGTCGGACATGGCGGCCTAGCCCCGAACGGCCGGCTGCGGCGCCGGACAGCGGAAATGCACGCCATTGCCAGCCGGCCGCAACAGGATCGTGACCGGCTGCGGCAAGTCCGCCGGCGGCGCGTCGTCCAGCTTCAGCGCGCGCAGCGCGCGCATCACCGCCGCGTCGCGGGCGGCCGAACCGCTCGATGCCACCATGTTGACCGCCACCACCGCCCCCCTGTTGTCGATGCGCACCTGCGCGACGAGTCGATAGCTGCCCGGCACGGCCGCCGGCTGCGCGCACAGCGCATCGATCAGATGCGCCTGCAGCGAGCCCGCGAACGCGCGCCGCTCGCCGGAATCGCCGATCCCGTCGATCGGCAAGGCCGCATCCGCCGGCGTGTCGGCCGTCGCGGGCGCCGTCTCGGCGGCCGGCTGCGCGACGATGATCGCTTCGTCCGGACGCGAGAATTCCGCACGCAACCCCGTTCCGGCCAGCATCCGCTCGAGCGCGTCGCGCGGCGCGAATTCGCCCTGGACCGGCGCACTCGTGCGCCCGTCGAGCAGCGGCGCCGGCGCCAGCACGATCAGCTCGGTCATTCGCGCGAAGTCCTGCAACGTCTTCGCGAGCGGCTGCGCGGGCAGATCGAAATGCACCGCGCTGCCCGGCTGGCGGCCGATGGAACCGGTCTCCTGTGCCTGTACGCCGCGCATGCACAGCACGACGAACGCGAGCCACGCGACGAACGCCAGGACACCGGTCGGCGCCCGTGAACGAGTCATGAATCCCTGGACGGAAGTGGAGTTGCACGTTGCCGGCGAAACGCGCTCCCCCGTGAGCGGCTCCGTCGCAAGCGAACGACAGATTGTGAGCGGGCACTATGACAGTCAGGTGAACCGTGCAGCCGCGCGAATCAATACGGCGCACCACTTTCGAGCGTCACGTGCTTATGGGGCTTCGCATGCGGTTCATGGCCGGCGCACGACGAAGTTGCCGATGCCCGTGCCGACCACCGCCATCCGCACATCGCCGGACCACAGCGTGATCGTGACCGGCACGTCGATGCTTTCGCTGCCGAGCACGATCCGCGACGGCGCTTCGCCGCCACCCGTGTAACGCACCGACACGCCCGTCACCGCGTTGCCCCAGCGGCGCGCGCGATACAGGTCGTCGGTCATCGGCGCCCATGCGCCGTTTGCCGTGCGCTGCACGAACCGGTAGCCGCCGCCGACCGGCTGCCACGCGATCGGCATCGACCGTACCTGCGCTTCGTCGCCGGCCGATTCCAGCAGGTTCGCGAGGCGCTGTGCTTCCTCGGCCAGATCCGTGCGGCGATTGCGCGACGGCGCGAGCGTCACGACCGCGACCAGCAACCCGACGATCAGGAGCACGACGAGCATCTCCAGCAGCGTGAAGCCGCGTTGCGCGCGGGGGCGTGCACGTTCCTGCGTCGGCCCTGCGTGCGACGTTCGCGCTGCGTCGTGCCCCGTCATCATGCATTCACCCTTTCATCAAAGAATGGAAATCGTCTTTCGTCCATCGCACCGACCTGTCGCCATGAAACCGTTCGCTCTGCTTCGCTTCGCTCCGTCCCGTGTCGATTTCCTGCCGCTCGTCGCGACGCTCGTTTCCGGCGCGGCGCTCGTTGCCGTATCGCTGTGGGCCGTGCGCTCGCTGACCGTGTCCGACGCGCCGGCACCTTCGCCTGCCGCATCGCCCGCGCCGCTCGACGTCACCGCGAGCGCGCAGCTCTTCGGCGCAAAGCCCGACAACGGCCGCGACGCGATCCAGTTGCTCGGCGTACTCGCGTTCGACGCGCGCCGCGCGGCCGCGATCGTCAGCATCGGCGGCGAGGCATCGCGCGTCGTGTCGCTCGGTGCGGCGATCGGAGAAGCCGCAAAACTCGCCGAGGTTCGCGCGCGCTCGATCGTCGTCGAGCGCAACGGCGTTCAACGCGAAATCGGACTGCCTGCCGCGGAGAAGGCGAACGCGTTCGTGCGCTGAGCCGCGTATCACTGCACCATGTTGTTCAGCTCGATGATCGGCATCATCACCGCGAGTACGATCACGAGCACGACGCCGCCCATCGCGAGGATCAGCAGCGGTTCGAGCAGGCTCGTCAGGAACATCGTGCGGCGCTCCAGCTCGCGCGACTCGCCTTCGGACGCACGGTCGAGCATCGTCGTCACGTCGCCGGTTGCCTCGCCCGAGCGGATCAGGTGCACGAGCACCGGCGGGAACGTCTTCGTGTGGGCCAGCGCCCGCGACAGCGCAGAGCCTTCCCGAACGCGCACGATTGCATCGTCGACGTTTGCGCTCATTGCACGATTCGACAGCGTTTCGCCGGCCGCCTGCAATGCGCGCAGGATCGGCACGCCGGCCGCAGTCAGGATGCCGAGCGTGCTCGCGAAGCGCACCGTGTTGTAGCCGCGCACGAGCTTGCCCGCGAGCGGCGCGGTCAGCAGCCAGTGATCGAACCTCAGCCGCGGCCCCTCCTGCGACAGCACCTTGCGGATGGCGAACACGATCGCGACCATCGCAAGAAGAGACGCCCACCACCAGTGCCGCACGAAATCGGACAACGCCATCATCACGACCGTCAGCGTCGGCAACTGCTGCTTCGTGCTGGTGAACACGTTGGCGACCTGCGGCACCACGTAGCTCAGCAGGAACGTGACAATGCCGAACGCGATCAGCGTGACGATGCCCGGATACGTGAACGCGAGCAGGATCTTCTGCTTCAGCGCGTTGCTCTGTTCGATGTAGTCCGCGAGACGCGACAGCACGACGCCAAGCTTGCCCGTATGCTCGCCGGCCGCGACGAGCGCGCGATAGATGTCCGGAAAATCGCGCGGATGCTGGCCGAGCGCATTCGCGAACGAGTGGCCGCCGACGACTTCCGCGCGGATCGACGCCATCAGCTCGCGCAGGTATTCGCGTTCGGCCTGCTCGCTCAGCACCGACAGCGATTCGTCGAGCGGCAGCCCCGCGACCAGCAGGCTCGCGAGCTGGCGCGTGAGGATCGCCTGCTCGCGCTGCGACAGCTTGCGGCCGAGCGACAGGCGTTGCTGACGCTCGCCGTGCAGGCGTTGCGCGGCCAGTTCGACGACGAGCGGCGTGAGCCCCTGCGTGCGCAGATGGCTGCGCCCTGCGCGCGCGCTGTCGGCTTCGAGCACGCCTTTCAGCGTGCGGCCGGTGGGATCGATCGCTTCGTAGCGGAATGCCGACATGTCTGTGCCCTCCTGTCACGCGTAGGACGTTTTCCGACGACGTCGCGCAACGCGCCGGACGGAGTCGCCGAGGAAGACTAAGGAGCGAACCGGCGCAAATTTGTGACGGATGTTGGGCTACCTTTTTGGCGGGCTTTATTACTTTCGGCCGCCATTCTTATATCGGAAAAACGATTTCATTCCGGATCGCAAAAGCAGTCATTCAAACATTAACGATCACGCACTCACGAATCAGCGTTCTTTTATAAAACTCATTCAATCGGTTTCCGGAATATCTCAACAGGTAGCTCATTCGTCCCTGGAAGAAATGTTCCGTAGCATCCGCCACGAAACTGACTTGGAGTTGCTATAGCGCGGCACCGCATGCGCGGACCAGCCCGAGTGACGCACGAAAACGCGTCCCTGCGCCCTACCACAAGGCGGTTCGAAAGCACCCAGCAACGCTCCACGGCGCAATCTCAACATCCGGGAATCACGACACACATCGAATACCAGCGAAATCGACGCTTTATCAATCCGAATAACGCAATGACTTATTCGATGAAAATGTTACGCACCATTCGTTATGAAAAATTCACACGCGTCATTCGGATTTCCCCCTACATTTACCCGGCGGTCCATAAGTACTCCAACCGCAGTAGCAGGGGTTCCCGTTTATCTTCGTCCAAGGAAATTTCTCATGAAATCCAGCAAGCGCAAGATCTGTCAAGTCCTCGCTCTCCTCGTTTCCGGTCTGGGCGCCACGGCCGCGATGGCCTCGCCGAACGTGCAAGGCGGCGGTTCGTCGCTCGTCGCCCCGACCATCGGCGCGATCGGCAACAGCGCGACCGAAATCGGCCTGTTCGGCACCGCCGAAGGCTCGTTCACGTATTTCTCGGTGGGTTCGGGCGCAGGCCAGAACGCATTCCTGAACAACCAGCCGACGTTCTTCGGCGCAGGCGTCACGGGCACGGTCCACTTCGCGAACAGCGACGCAGCACTGTCGACCGCCCAGCTCACGTCGTACAAGGCCGGCCTCGGCGCGACCAACGGCCCGCTGATCCAGATCCCTTACATCGTCACGCCGATCACGGTGCCGGTCGTCAACGGCCCGGCCGTGACGAGCACGACGACGCCGCAAACGACGCCGGGTCAGGCGCATAGCATCGCGCTGAACGACGACGATCTGTGCGGGATCTTCTCGGGCAAGCTGACGAACTGGAACCAGGTCACGAATCCGGAAACGAGCGCGGTGTATACGACGAACGCGCCGATCAAGGTTATCTATCGTTCGGACGGCAGCGGTACGACCGAACTGCTGACCCGCCATCTGGCGGCTGTTTGTAAGACTGCCAACACGGCGACGGGCGTGACGTTCGTCGACTCGCTGACGTTCACCGCATCGTTCCCGGGCGGCGTCGTACCGTCGAACTTCACCCCGGCTTCGGGTAGCGGCGGCGTGCGCAACGCACTGTCGGCTTCCACGGGCGCTGCGGTCGCGTACCTGAGCCCGGATTACACGAACACGTTCCTCGCCCCGTCGAGCACGGTCGTGACGTCGGCAGGTGCGCTGCAACTGCCGGTGGCGAGCCTCGTGAACCAGACGAACGGCGTCTACTATGCCCCGACGTACGCGAACGCGACGACGGCGCTCGGTACCGTTACGCCCCCCGGCAAGCTCACCGCAAACAATCCGGCAGCCTGGGTGCCCGCTGCCGGCAACCCGGTTTCGGGCTATCCGGTTTCGGGTACCAGCCAGATCATCCTGAGCCAGTGCTACAAGGATGCGACGGTCAAAACGGCGGTGCATGACTTCCTGAACAGCCACTACACGAACGCCAGCTTCGCGTCGATCGTTCACGGCAACGGCTTCGACACCGTGCCGTCGAACTTTCAGACCGCGATTTCGGCCGACTTCCTGAGCAACACGAGCGGCTTCAACCTCGACATCGGCAACGCGGGCGTCTGCACGGGCACGGTGGTCGGCCGTTAAGTCGCCGGCAAGCTGACTTCCGAGCTCTAGACAACTGCGCCCCTGGGTTACCAGGGACGCAGTTTCATTTGGTCGTCTTCAACATATCCGTCGGGCGAGCCGCAACGACTCCGAACATCCCGTATCGCAATCGGAATTCCCCCACGGTCTCATGACATGCAAGAAGCCCGGGTGGACTGATAGGCGGCATAACTTACGTTCACGTCGGAATCGTTCCGTTCCGCTCATCGAACGACCCGCACGAAGCATGCAAAATAAAACGCGGGTCACCGGTACAACCGGCGACCCGCGTCACGCCATGCGTTCGTCCGAATCAGATCTTGCCTAACCTGGCACGTTCCTCCGGCGTCAACGTGGCCCGTTGCGTTGCGCCTGCGTGACCGAAGCCGAGAATCGACACCGCGTTCGATGAATCGTAGCCGACTTGCTGCTTGTGTTTCTTCATGCCGTCGCCACCCGCATCGCCAAAACCTTCGACCTGCACCGAAATCGTCCAGCGACGGACTGACCCGCCGGATGCGTTGTTCTTCGCAATGTCCTGCGCGACTTGCGTCGCAGCCGATGCAGCCGCGCTCGCGGCCGTCAACGCACCGGTATTCACCGCCTGCACGAGCGGGATACCCGACGCCTTTCCCGTCACCTGAATGTTGTCGGCATTCACCACGCGCAGCGCGGCGACGTTCAGGTTGCCTGCGCGAATCCCTGCATCTCCCGCATCGACCGTGCCGCGCGGCGCGATCAGGTTGATCGTGCCGATCGGCACGCCCGGCACGCTCTGCAGCGTCGCGATGCCCGCACCGGTGACCTGCCCGCGCGCGTCGACCGTACAGTAGTGGTTCGCATCGCATACGTATTGCGGCGCGGGCGTACTGGCCGACGACTTCGAGCCCTTGCCCGCGTTGATGTCGCCGTTCGAGCTCCAGATCGTCATGTCGCCGCCCTGCTCGGTGAAGATCCGGCTCTGCGCCAGAAGGACACTTCGGTCCGTAAAGATGTCAATGTCCCCCTTCTCGAGCGTGAGAATCCCCATCGTCCCCGGCCCTGCAATCACCTTGCCGGTGGTGGGATCGACGATCTGCGGCGGTGCGGATGTACTGCCGATCAGCGCCTGCCCGCCCGGGCCGAGGATCGATACGTTGCCGCCCTGCTGCGTCTGGATGGTCGTACTGCGAATGTCCAGGTCGCCCGTATCGATCAACTTGTTCGCACCGTTGCTGCCCCCGCCGAGATTGTTGGCCGTGTAGCCCAGCGAAGCCGGGAACATCGTATTGAGCGCCTCGTAGCCGCGTGCATATTTCTGATAGTACGGACTGGCGGGATTGTTGTAGTCCTCGCCGACGCTGGTCAGCACCTTGAACAGCACCTGCTCGGCAAAGAGCTGCTGGACATACCGCGGCAGCGCCTTGAATTTCGACCACGCTTCGTCCGCGGTCAACGGCTTGATCGCCGGCTGATCGTTGAGCAGCCCCGTATCGACCGAAAGACCCGCCTCGTATTGCTCCACGAATGTGACGAGCGCAGGCGTCGCACTGGAAACGCCGGATACGAATTTCGCTGGATCGACGTACGTCGAAACGAACGAAGCGGTATCGATACCCGGCCCTACGCCGAACAGTACATTGACGTTCGCGCTCTCATGGGGCAGATACGGGTTGTTCGCGTTTCCGATCGCATTGATGCCAGTGACTATGCCGCTCGGATTCGTCAGGGCGGAGTTCACGTCCAGTTGACTGGTCAGCGGGCCGATGTTCCGACCAGCTTCAATATCGAATGTACCTGGCCCGCCAAGCGATAGAACAGGCACGACGACGTTGTGTAGCGGTGTATCGTAGATATCTCGCCCAGCGACAATACGCGTCACGTCGGACTTGCGCAGGTTTTGTCCGAGAAACGACAGGTTCACG
Organism: Burkholderia pyrrocinia; assembly: GCF_001028665.1. Classification (NCBI taxonomy): domain Bacteria; kingdom Pseudomonadati; phylum Pseudomonadota; class Betaproteobacteria; order Burkholderiales; family Burkholderiaceae; genus Burkholderia; species Burkholderia pyrrocinia. The sequence goes on along the minus strand of NZ_CP011504.1, from coordinate 2,253,438 downwards.
ATGTCGCGCCCGGCCTGAATCAAAGCAGGCTTGTCGATTGCGACAGGAACCAGATTGTCGTAGAAACCTGCGGCAGCACCGGTCGCCTGCAGCACGCCATCGACAATATCGCCGTTCAAACTGTAAATTCTTGCCGGAGCGGTATCGTCGCCATGCAGCGCAATCGGATCATGTGCCGCCGCCGATGCAACGGTCGGATTCGCGACAAACGCATTCGGCTTGGCCGGCGAGGGCATCGCGAACGGATCGGCATCGAGCATGCCGAATACCGGTCCCCCGTCGTGAGCCAATCCGTTGACGCTCGACAAATTGACCGACTGATCCGCAATCAGGTTCAGATTGCCCGACGCCGACGGATAAAGTTCGCCGCTCGCCCCCACCGTGATGCCCCCGGTAAACGCGGTCAAGCTCACCGACGCCGGCAGAATGGACGACAGGTCGATCCTGCCCGGTGTCTGCGTAACGGTCGAGCCACCGCCGATCAGATCGGCTCCCGCCAGCGTGCCGATCGAGACATCGCCTGTAGTCGACACGATATTGACAGCAGACGTCGACGAATAACCCTGCATGTCGGCTTGCTGCTTGTATGCATACAACAACGTATTGTTTTGCACGTACGACGGATCGAACACGCGCCCGATGCTAATGCCTTGTCGCGCGTTCACGTCGAGCACGCCGTCCTGTGTCGCCAGCAACGTATCCACCGTCACAGGAGGCTGACCGAGAAACTGCGAGGGCACCGTCACATCCGCCCCGACCTTCCCGCCCGCCGTGATCGTGCCCGATCCTTTCGCGACGAAATAACCACCGCTCAGAATGTCTCCGCCGGCCCTCACAGTCAGATTGCCGCCGCCGACCGTATTGACGGTTGGGTTGTCGGTGTTGGTGCCGGTCAGATACCACGTCGTTGGCAACGACACCGACAAGTCGGAAATATTGCCGCCTGCCGACACCGACACGTTACCGCCCGCGCTCAACACGCCTTGATCGAATGCACCGAAGTTGATCGACGTCTGCACGGTCTGCGTCGCAGGGTTGGTCGCCCCGACTACGCCGGTCGGATTGCCGATCTGCATCCACTGCCACCAGAATTGGCTGATGTTGGCGCCCTGCCGTCCGGTCACCGTGCCGCTTACATCGGTCAGATACTCCGCGCCCGTGATATCGCCCTGCGCATGAATCGTGATATCGCCGGCCGAATCCGGATTGACGGCGGACGTGACCAGAATATCCGGATTGTTGTTCAGGCCATGGACGATCGAAAGACCCGTGCCGGAGGCCGGCGCCCCTGCGGCAGGCGCACCGCCGGTGTAAATCACGCCGGGAACCAGCGCGTCCGGGCTGCCCGGCTGTATCGAACCGACGTCGAACAACGCAATGTCGTTGGCCGCCGCTATATCGATCGAACCAGTACCGGTACGTATCATCGTCGGCGCCAGCACAGCCAGGCCGTTGTTGTCCACAAACGTCGTATGCCCGTCGAAAGTCACGCTCTTTCCGTTCGATCCGCCTCCTGCGCCCGGCGCCTGGAGCGCAAGCGGATTCGTGCTGTTCAGATCCGCCCCTGCGACCACGCGGAACGAACTACTCGACCCACCCGTCAGCGAAGCAGACACAAGCGGAATTGGAACCGTCGCAACCGACGTCGGGGTAGGTGAATTGTCCGTTACCGCCGGCAAGCTGATCGTCGTTGTTCCGATTACCGATACGGGCTGAACTTTCGGTGCCTCAAGGTTGGCCACCAGCGGAAATTGCAGTTGATGCTGGACCATAAACTGTACGGTATCGGACAGATACTTCTGATACTGATTCAGATAGATCAGGTAAGAACCGGGATTCGATGCCTGTTCGGCTGCCGCCGGCACAATTGGCGCCACGGGCTGACCGGGCAGCTTCGTAGTGGAATTTTGCTGCTGAATTCTGTAGACAACCTCAAAATTGGTAAAGGTTGACGGCATATTCAGCGCTGACGAAAAATTCGTCGCGGTCTGGTCGAGGAATTGCGCATACGCAGAATAAAGCGCGTAGTACTCGGCAATCTCGTCCGGCGTACCGCCGGTCGGTTGACCTGGACCAGACGTCAGGCCACTGTTCGCGAAGTACGAAAGTCCAACGCCCAACACCCCCCCGTAGTACCCCGCCGGTGCGTCGAATATCGACTGCACCGCATTCAGCGTCGACAACGGCGGCACCGGAATCGTTCCACCGCCGCCCAGCGGGTTCGCGATCTGGAAAAACCCGTCCGACAGACTCGCCTTCACCTTCACATTATTCTCGGCGCGCAGCGTTACAACCGGCGCCTGCCCGTCGAACCGGAACGCGAGATTCGTCGGCGACGCACCCGCACCAAGGTTCCAGTTCGTCAGCACCTGGATATCGCCGCCGTTGATCGCCGCACTCGGGTTGTCGAGCTCGATCCCCGGCACGATGCGCGCATTCGCGATGTTCTTCCCCGCGAACGGATCGACCAGCGTATCGAGCCCGTGCTGCACGAATCCCATCAGCGTGCCCGGCGCCGCCGTCGACGCATCGCCGTTCTGATATCCGTAGAAGGTCTGGTGATCCGCATTCGTGCCGCCGCTCGCGGGCGCGAAATACATGTTGTTCAGCCCGCCGAACCCGATCGTGGAATTCCCGCTCTGAAGCTGTGCCTGCGTGACGCTCGCCGATGCACCGGTCGCCTGATTCGTCAGCGTGCCGCCGCCCGATCCGTCCGGCGTGAACGAGAACGTCGCCGGCGTGCCGGATGTGCCTTGCGCCGTGAACGTGCCGCCCAGCAGATGCCCGCTCTTGTCATACCATCCCGCCGGATCGATGACGCCATCGAAGTGCTTCGCACCCGTCGTCGCATCCGTCGTGCTCCACACCGCATACGCTTCCAGCGTCGTCGCGCGCGAACCGACGATCCCCTTGCCGTTGTTGAACGTATCCGGCAGATTGAGATTCACGCCGTTGTCGATCAACAGCGGCGCGCGGAAATTCACCGTGCCGCCCGACAAGCCGCCCGCCGTCCCGCCCGACACGTCGATCAGCGCATTCGCACCGAGCGTGATGGCGCCAGCATTCCCGCGCAGGATGTTCTCGTAACCATAGGTCGCGTTGTACGCGATCGCGTTGCCGTTCGCGTCGACGATCGTCGGATCGAACAGCGCAGTCGTGCCGATGTTGACCTTGCCGCCGCGCTGGTTCGGATCGGAGCCACGCGCGAGCAGCGAACCTTCGATGTCCACGCCGTTGCGGCCGTACAGGTCGATTTCGCCGCCCGCCTTGCCGGACGCATCGATCGTTCCGAGCACGTTCACGTTGCCGTTCGCCGTATCGGCCGCACTGCCCACGCCGCCGTCGGCCGTGAGTTGCACCGAATGCGCGGTCAGCGTGTTGCCCTGCGACAGCGTCAGGTTGCCCGTCTTCGTGCGAATCGCGATCGCCTGGTTCACGCCGCTCGATGCAAGCGTCTTCGACAGCGCATCCAGATCGGCTGCGCCGCCCGTATTCAACGAGAACGCGCCGCCCGCATAACCGCTCGCCGCACCGCCCTTGATCGTGCCGTTCAGGTTGACGACCTGTTGCGGCGCCGACAGCGCAAGGCTGCCCGCCGCACCGCCGCCGCTCGCCCCGGAAAAATCGAGCGTCGAGCCGGCCTGCACGTCAACCGTGCCCGCATCGGCCGTCAGCGTGATCGACCCGGCCGGCGCGTAGCGCGTCACGTCGAAGAACTGCTTCGACACGCCCGCCGAGCTGACCGTCGAGCCGCCGCCGATCGTCAGGTTGCCGCTCGTCGCTTCGAGCGTGACGTTGCCCGCCGGCGCGCTGATCGTCGCGCCGTTGTCGGCCACGGTGCCGCCGATGAAGGTCCATGCACCGCCAACCGCATCGCGCTTCAACGCGGTACCCGACGCACCGTTCAGCGTCAGCGCGCCCGTGGTCTTCACGGTCGCGGCCGAGCTCGTATCGGCCAGATAAACCGGCGCATTGAGCGTCACCGGCAACGCGCCGAAGTCGAACGTTCCGGTGCCCTGTCCGACGATGCCGCCCGTCGCATTCATCACAGCCGAGCCGAAGCCGCTCGCGCTCTTCGTACCCGTGCCGAAGTCGATTTCCTTCGCGTTGACCGTCAGCGTGCCGCCGCCGGCCATCGCCGTGCCGGGCGTGGCGCCCATTTCGTTCGTAAACGCGATCTGCTGTGCGTTCAGCGTCACGCGGCCGCCGTCGCTCGTGAAGGTGCCCGCGCTCAGATCGACGCTGTTGCCGAACGTCGCGTTCACGTCGCCGACAAAACCGATCGCGCCGTAGCTACGCAGCGTCACCTGCTGCGCATTCGCAAACTGTGCGAGGCCGGCCGGATCGATCACGAAACCCGGCAGGCTCGCGGCCGCGCCGCCGCTCGCGTTCGTGAACGTGATCGCGGCACCGTCCGCCGTGATCGCCTTGGCCGACAGCGCCGCAGACGGATCGACCTTCAGGTTGCCGGACGAATCGAGCAGCAGCGCCTGGCCACCCGCGAGCGTCGCACCCGCGCCGACCGTCAGCAAACCGGTGCCCGTGCCGCCCGTGCGCGTGAGCGGTGCCATCGCGCCGTTCGACACGCGCAGCAGCGCGCCATCGCCGGCGACCGAGATCGGCTGGTCCTTCGCGGCCGGATAATCGCCCTGCGCGGTAATCGATGCGCCCGCATCGACACGCAAACCGTTCGCCGCGTTCGGATCGGTGCCGCTGCCGTCGGTCTTCGTGACGAGCAGAATCTCGGGGCCCTTCAGCGTTGTGTTCCCGTCGTTCGACAGGACGACGCTGTTCGCGATCGGCGTGATCGTGACACCGCTCGTCGTCGCCGCTCGCGTGCCGCCGATCAGCAGGCTGCCCGCGTTCAGCGAATCGAGCGCGTCGCTGCCGATCTGCAGATAACCGGGCAACGCCGCGCTGCCGTTGCCGGTGATCTGGATGTCCTGCGATGCGATGTCGACCTCGGCCGGCGCGCCGCCCGTGCCGGCTGCCGCGTTCAGCGTCGCGCCGAGCGTCAGCGCCTTCGTTGCCGCCAGCACCAGCTGGCCGCCGTCCACCGGCAGCGGCGGCGTCACGTTGCCCTTGCTTGCGGCAAGTTTCGTGAAGTACGCGTTCGCCCCTGTCAGCGTGTATTGCGAGTATTGCTGCCACACGCTGTTCGACTGCACGTTGAACAGCGTCGGCGTCGCGCTGCGGCTGCCCGTCAGCGCGTCCGCGAAATAGCCGGCCGTCACCACCGTGCCGTCCTGAAGTACCTGGCTTGCGCCCGGCACGAGATTGCCGGCCGTGCTCGACACGGTCACGCGATACGCGCCCGGGACCGTCGCGTACTTGCCCGGCAACAGCGTGTAGTAGCCGGGCGCCAGCCCCGGCACACCCGACAGATACACGGCCTTGCCGACCGGGTCGGTCAGGCTCGCCTGTCCCACTCCCATCGTTGCCGTCGCGGTCGTTGCCGTACCGTTTTCATTGGTGGAAGGCTGTACCGTCTGCGCGAGGGTCGGGTCATAAGCCGCGACCGGCGATTGCTTGCCCGGCAGGATCGCATAGACGTTGCCGGCCCCGGTATTGACCGGCACTGCCGTCGCGCCCTTGCCGCTCGCATAGCTCACGTTGTATTGCGACAGCACATCGCGCGTGCCGCCGGTGCCCGGCACCCATTCGACGGCCTGCAGGTCGCCGCCGCCGGACAGGTCGATCGTCGCGCCCTTGTCGAGTGCGACGTTGCCGCCGTTCACGCCGACATATTTCGCAGGCGGTGCGGTCAGGTCGGCCGTCGTCGTGCCGACGACCGGATTGAACTGCCACTCGACCCCGTCGACCGTCGTGCCGTACGGGATGATCGCGCCTTCGTTCGACACCGACGTCACGCTGCCGCTTGCCAGCCTGACCGAATCCGTCGCGACCAAGGGCAGACCGGCAAACTGCGCCTGCGTCGTCGTATTCGACGGATCGCCGATACCGAACACGAGCGTGCCCGACGGTGCGTGCACCGTGCCGCCCTGCACGATGTTCGTTGCGTCCACAAGCAACGTACCGCCTGCGGACAGCGGTGTGCTCGACGTGCCGTTCGACGCGAACGTGACCGTCGTCGGCGCCGGCTTGCCGGTTGCCGGATCGGTCGGGCCGACCGCGTCGACGATGAACGTGCTGCCGGTCGCCGGATACAGGTCCGCCGCCTTGAACGTCAGGTCACCCGGCGTATATAGGACGCCCGGCGCCAGACCTGAAGTCTGTGACCGGCTTGCGCTCGTCGAACTCAGGCGGATATCGCCACTGCTGGTGAAGTTCGCGTGGCCGAAATTGTTGAGTTGAAACTGGTTCCGCAGGTCGATGAACGACGCGTTCACGTTGAGCGTCGCATCGGAAACAGTCGCGACCGGCTTGAACGCCGGCGACTGCGTCGTCTGTGTCGGTCCAGTCAACGCGACATACGGCGCATCGATCTCGACCGTCGTGCCGAGCGGTTGCTGCGGCGGCTGCGCGAGCAGCATCGAGAGTACCGTCGGCGGCGTCGAATTGTTGTCCGGCTGTTGGGCCGGCGTCGACAGCAACGTGGCGAGCTGATCCATGCCAAGTGCGGCGATCCGGCCGGTATTCAGCGTCACCGATCCCGGCAGGTTCAGGTTCACGTTCCCGGCGAACACGATCGGTGGGACCGGCTCGGCGATACTGGACGGCGCTGCGCTGCCGAGCACCAGATTCGCGATGCCCGAGCCGCTCAGCCGGTCAGCGGCAAACTGAATGACGCCGGTCGGCTGGCCGATTGGCAGTCCGGTCGTCGGATCGATCGCCGTCGCCAAGCTTTGCCCGGGTGCCAGGCCGACCGGCGTCAACTCGCCACTTTGCCGGATAACGAGCGCGGTCGCGCCGGCGAACCCTTTGTTCTGCTGCGGCAGAATCGTCAGCGTTCCGCCCCGCGCCTGTGTGCCGCCCCCATGCGCGGCGAGCGTCGCGTCGGCGAAGAGACCATACCCGGCGGACAGCGTGATCGAACCGGCATCGCTCCACACCGGCTGAGACGCGTAAGTACCGTTCGCCTGCAACTGGTCGAAGTTCGCTGACGTACCCGACACATCGATCTTCGAGCCGGCCTGAGCGACCACATAACCCGCATCGCTCGACAGCGCGACCGAGCCGCCCGGCAGTACCTTGCCGGTATTCGGCACAACGGCCGCCCCGCCGATCTTGACCGGCGCGGCGAGTGGATTCGCGAGCGCGATACCCGACACGTCGAGCGTCGCGGCCGGGCCAAGCCAGACCGATCGACTGTCGCTCGCCGTGAATATGCCGTACTGCCCCGTCTGTGCGAACGTGCCACTCGAATCCGCGCTGAGCGTAATCGACCCGCCGGGCGCCACGATCGAGCCGAGTACCGTCACCTGCGTCGGCGAACCGAGGCCGATCTTCGCGCCGGCATCCGCATGAATCGACGCGCCGGACGACAACGTAACGGCCCCCGTCACACCCGGATACGACGGCGCCGTATTCGACTGCGGCAGCCATGATGTGTAATTGCCACCCGTCAACACGAGGCTCGTGGGCTGCCGGTGATAGTCGTCGAGACGGCCCGACGTCGTCAGGCCCGACTTCGACAGGTTGGCGCCCGTCGCCGTTTGCTGAAGCGCGGGCAGGCCGGGGATCAGATTGCGTTGCGTTAGCGCGACCGTCGCGCCGGGCGCCACCGTGGAGTCGTAGTACGCGTTCAACACGTACTTGCCAAAGCCCTGCTGCGCGAAAAAGCTCTCCGGCAAATAGACATCCCAGGGTGCAGCGGCCTTCGGATCGCCGCCGATCCGGAAACCGAGTGCCTGCAACGCTAACGTGCCACCACCCGAGAAACCGTCGCTGACGATCGTCCCGTCGAGTGCGATCGTACCGTTGGCGGGCTGCGTGGTCGGCATTACCGGAGCGCTGTCGCCCGTGTGACCGAACTGTGTGGTGACCGAGGCCGCGTAGGTCTGAAGCGATACGTTGCCGCCGCGCCCGACCGGCACGCCGTTCCGCATCAGCAACTGGCCGTTCGCCAGCAGTTCGCCACCGCTCGACACGTCGAGCACGCTTCCGGGCCGCAGCAGAATCGATCCCGTCGCGTCCCTGAAACCGTCGCCCGAGTTTCCGACCGTCTGCTCGCCGGTCGACAACGCAATGCTGCCGCCATTGATGAACTGGCTGTTGCCGGGTGTCGTGCCGGGCGCCGCCTGCACGTCGTTGTTGACCCATTGACCGGCGGCACTGATTACCGCCTGCGGCCCCACGATGACGTTGCCGCCACTTGCAATCGAAATCGTGCCCGACGGCACGATCAGCTTTCCGGCCACGTTGACATCCGCACCGAGCGGTGCGCTGTTGAGCGAAATGGAGCCCCCCGGCTGCAATGCCAGTTGCGTGCCTTGCGGCACGACAATTCCCTTGCCGCCGGATTTGTCCTCGGTCACGTTCAGGTTCGCGAAGCCGCCGTTGTTCAACGTTGCGACCGGCACTACGGTGGTCGTCAACACGTTGCGCGGGTCGGTCGCCGGCAACGCCTGCAGTGCCGTCTTGTCGAGCGGCGTATCGATCGAAAAGCCCGGCGCGAGGTCGGCGAGCTGCGGCGCATTGTCCTGCAGCACGACGAGGCCGGCGGTGCCTGACGCATAATCGTGATTGTTCGACGTCAGGTGCACCAACGCGCCGCCGTCGAGCTTCGGATCGGCCCCGAGGTTGAACGTCCCGCCACTCGGCAGGCTGTTGCCCTGCATCTGCTTCGCGCCACCGAACGCCTGCGCGCTGATGTCGCCGTCCAGCACCGTCGACTGCAGCGCAAAGATGTCCAGCGTGCCCGCATTGCCGCCGACGATGTAGTCGCCCTGGTACGCGCCCGCCGTCTGTAGCGGGTTGTACCAGGACTTCGTCACGCCCCAGCGTGGATGCGATTCGATGAATTGGCCGGCAATGCCGACATAGGTCTCGTACGGGCTCGCCTGCCCGATCGGCACGATGGCGCCGTTCGCATCGACCAGGCGCGTGGTGTTGACCATCCCGCCGTCGTAATGCACGTAGCCGCCGTTCAGGTTCATCGACGAACCGGTTGCGGTCATCACCTCGTTGCCGGACAGCGTGATCGAACCGCCATTGGTCAGCAGTTGGTCGACCGTGCGCGGAATCAGGTTCACGTAGCCCGACAGGTTCAGGATCGGGCTGCCGACCCACTGCACGCCGTCGCTGCGCGTGCCCGTCAGCGTGCTGTCGAACACGAGGTTCTTGTACCCGAGCAGGAACCCGTTGCGCAGCAGCGGCGAATCCGCGAGTTCGTTCTGCCCGATCCGGTCGACCGTCACGAGCGTCTGCGAGATCGGTACCTCGACGTTCGCGAGGCCCGACACGTCGATCGTCGCGCCGTTGTCGAGATAGATCCGGCCGGGCACGGCGGTCTGGCCGGCCGGCGCCTGCGCACCTGATGCCGAAGGCGACAGCGCCGTGACGGATACCTTCGAACCAGGCGCCTCGATCAGCGAGCCGCCCTGGAACCAGACCGAGCCGGCCGTCATGCCGATGCTGCCCGGCGTGAAGGTTGCGCCCGGCGTCGACGGCGTCGTCTGGCCGTTGCCGTCCGGCATCACCGTCGTCACCGAGTCGGGGCCGAAGCTCAGCAGGCCGGCGCGATGCGTGTCGCTGCCGCCTCCGGTCGCGTCCGTCGTCTGAATCGCCTGTCCGAGATAGGCGGCTCCGACCGGATTGTTCGAACTGTATTCGTCGACCGTGGAAATCGTGATCGTGCCGGGCGCGTTGACGCTCGTCGTCACGCCAACCACCCCGTTCTGCGCAACACGGCTGCCGAGCAGGTTCACGTTGCCGCGTGCGGCCTCGACGATACCGGTATTGGTCAGCGTGCCGGCCGGCGTGATGTCGGTTGTCGTGCCATTCGGCCCAAGCAGCATGATCTGCCCGCTCAGTTCCGGCAGCAGTACCTGAGGATTCACCGCGGCGCCGCTATTGGGCCGCAGGCTCACGCCGACACCGGCCGCCAGCACGACCTGCCCGTCCGTCGCCTTGATGTGCCCCGCGTTCGTCACGTTCGGCGCCGCGATCATCACGAAACCACCGTCGCTCGCGTTGCCGTTCGCGTGCGTGGTAATCGACGCGCCCTGTTCAATGGTGATGTCGCCCCACGGCTGATATTGGCTGGCCGACGTGAGATTGACCTGGTTGCCGAGGCCCAGCACCTCGTTCGGAATCCGATTGCTGCCATTCACCCCCGTCGAACTACCCGACTCCGGATACGCGAGCCCGCCCGTCGTCCCGGCCGGGAGGCTCAGGAACTGCCTGTTGCTCGCGACGATCCCGGCGGCATCCTGCGCAAGCGTACTGTCCGCCACAACCGGCACCTTGTTCTGCAGGGTCTGGTTGTAGTTGTTCATGTTCAGCACGTCGAGCGACGACGCCACCAGCGAATGCACGTTCACCTGCGACCCGGCCCCGAACAGCACGCCGTTCCGGTTGATCACGTACACGGCCCCCTGCGCGGTGATGTTCCCGAGAACCTGGCTAGGCCTGCCACTCGGATCGTTGATCCGGTTCAGCACGGCCCAGTTGTTCGCGCCGTTCGTCTGCGTGCCGCCCGACTGGTCGAAGTTCAGCGTCGTCTGCCGCCCGACGTTCATCGTCTCCCACGTCAGCACCGCGTTCTGCCCGGTCTGCTTGACGTCGACGTTCACGTGCCCGGTCGTGTCGACGCTCTGCTGAGGCGCGTTCGCGTTGAACCACAGCACCGGATTGTTGGTATCGCCCGTCGCCCCCGCCGCGACCTGCAGCCCGCCCGGCGCGAGCCCGTTCGGCACGGTCGACGGCAGCTTCGCCGCCGCCGCGGCCGCGTTCTGCTGCGCGGCGATCTGCGCGGCAATCGCGTGCGCGGCATAACCGAGGTTGCGGATCGACGGCTGGCTCGCCTGCAGCGCCTGCTGCGGCGACACGCCGAGATTCGGCATGCCCGGCACGCCGCCGGCACCGCCCGCGCCGCCGCCCGACACGCGCGCGGTGGCCTGCCCGAGGTTCGTGATGCCCGCCGCATGCGCATGCGCGGACACGCCCGCCGCGATCATCAGCACGACTGCCCGGTACAGCGGGCTCAACTCCGATTTCAGGACCGACCGCGAGGCCGTTGCGCGAAGTTGCCGATCCGTACGTGCGCGTGCTGCCATTCTTTCCACCCCGATGCTAGGAAATTGCGTGCGGCGCCGGTCCGGCACCGCACATGTCGTTGCGCCTGGAACAGGCCGCTGGAATCCGGAGACCATACGAAGCGCGAATGGCAGCGGCATGGCGACTGTTACGGACCATTCCGGCCGCCGCGAAAAGGTCCGTAGCTTTTGTCATGGAAGGCCGGTCACGCCGGTTCGGGGCGTACGCGGCGCACCGCGTCGAGCGCCCCGGCCACCCGCTCGACTACCGTCGGCCAGTCGCCGGGCTGCTGCTGCCGGAACAGCGTCACGGCCGGATACCACGGGCAGTCGTCGCGTTCGAGCAGCCAGCGCCAGTCCGGCACGCGCGGCAGCAGCACCCACACGGGCCGCCCGAGCGCGCCGGCCAGATGCGCGACCGACGTGTCGACGCTGATCACGAGATCCAGCGTGTCGACCAGCGCGGCCGTTTCGGCAAAATCCGTCAGCGCGTCCGCGAACGACAGCACACCGCTGGCCGCGAACGCGTCGGCGTCGCGCGCACGCATTTGCGGCTGCAGGCTCACGAAGGTCACGTCGAGCGCCATCAGCGGCGCAAGCGCGGTGAACGGCATCGAGCGGTTCTCGTCGTTCGCATGGCGCGGATTGCCGGACCACGCGAGCCCGACCCGCAGCCGGCCCGGCGGCGCAAGCGCGTCGAGGCGCTGCGCCCACGCAGCGCGCCGCCGCGCATCGGCGCGGAGGTACGGCACGTCGGCCGGCACCGTGCCGAGCGTCGTGCGGAACGCGTACGGCAGGCTCATCAGCGGACACTGCAGGTCGAACGCCGGCGTCGGCTGCCCCTCGGTGACGATCCGGCTCACGCCGCGCAGCGTGCCGAGCAGTTCGCCGAGCGCGGCCGGCGCCTCGACGATCACGGTCGCGCCGAGGTCGTGCGCAAGGCTCGCATAGCGGCAGAACTGCAGCGTGTCGCCGTAACCCTGTTCCGCGTGCAGCAGCAGCGTGCTGCCCGCGAGCGGTTCGTCGCCGGTCCACAGCGGCCGGTCGGCATGACGCCGGCGCAACATCGCGTCGGCCGCGTCCCAGCGCGTCTCGTGCTGCCGCCAGCCCGCGTCGAAATCGCCCATCAGCAGCCGGCAGAATGCCTCGGAGCGGCGTGCGGCGCCGTGGTGCGGATCGCGCCGGCAAGCGTCAGCGTAATCCGCCAGCGCCGCGTCGTAGTCGCCCAGGTGCTGGCGCGCGAGCGCACGCGTAAACAACGCCTGCGCCGCTTCCGCCGGCGCGGCCGCCGCCGCCGCGTGGCTCGCGAGCGCTTCGTCGTAGCGGCCGAGCTGCTGCAGCGCGAGCGCGCGGTTGTAATGCAGCTCAACGTGCGGCCCGGTCAGCGCGAGCGCCGCGTCGTAATCTGCAAGCGCGTCTTCGAACCGGCCCAGCGAACGCAGCGCGGCCGCACTGTTGCGTCGCGCGTCGATATCGTCGGGTTTGCGCGCCAGCGCTTCGCGATACGCGTGCGCGGCTTCGTCGTAGCGTTCGAACCCGAGCAGCGCATTGCCGCGTCCGACCCATGCCGCGACGTTGCCGCGATTCAGCGCGAGCAGCCGGTCGCAGCGCTTCAGCAATTCGTCGCGGGCATGCAGCAGATCCAGCGCGACGCAGCTCGCGTACAGCAACTGTTCGTCGTCCGGCAGCCGCGCAAGCCCTTCGTCGAGGCACGCGAGCGCGTCGGCCGGCCGGCCGAGTTCGGTCATCACCACGCCGCACGCGTACACGAGCTCAGGCGTCTTGCCGCGCACGACCATCGCAAGCTGATAGCTGTGCAGCGCCTGCTCGCGATGGCCGAGCGCGCGCAGCGCATGCCCGCGTTCGGTATGCGCGGCCGGGTCGTTCGCATCGATCCGCAGCGCGCGCTCGATGCTGATCAGCGCGTCGGCGGGCCGCTCGAGCCGCCTCAGCGTCTCGCCTCGCTTGCACCACGCCGCCGCGTGAGCAGGCTCGCGCACGAGCGCGCGATCGTAGGCCGCGAGCGCTGCGTCGTATTGTCCGAGCGCGAGCAGCGCATCGCCGCGCGCCGCATTCGACGGCGCATGGTCCGGATCGGTCGCGAGCGCGCGATCGGCGACCGCGAGCGCGTCGCGATGGCGACCGACGCCGGTCAGCGCCGCCGCGTGATTCGCGAGCGTCCACGGCTGGTTCAACCCGAACCGCATCGACCGCGCAATCAGCGACTCCGCCCGCGCGGGATCGCCGAGCTTCAGGTGTACGAGGCCAAGCAGGTGCAGTGCCTCGACGTGGTCGGGCGCCATCGTCAGCACGCCTTCGTAGAGCCGCCCGGCCCCCGCGAAGTCGCGTTGCTCGAGCTTCGTGCGCGCATTGCGCAGCGCGTCGGCGACCACCGCATGCAGCGGCGCGGCCGCGGCGCCAAGTACCGCACCGGCCATCGGCGCAGCGTCGCGGCGCGCACTCACCGCGCGCCCCCGCCGACGATCGCCGGCAATTCGGCCGCGATACGCTCGACCACCGGCGCCCACTGCCCGCCCTCCGGCTGGCGGAACAACCGCGCGGACGGATACCACGGGCTGTCGTCCCGCTCCAGCAGCCAGCGGAAATCGGGCGTATGCGGAATCATCAGCGCAAGCGGCCGGCCGAGCGCGCCGGCGAGGTGCGCGACGGACGTATCGACGCTGACGATGCCGTCCATCAGCGCGGTCAGCGCCGCCGTGTCGGCGAAGTCCGCCAGATCGTCGCCGACGAAGCGGACCGCGCTCGCGTCGAGCACCGGCCGATCCTCGTCGCGGATCACCTTCTGCAGGCTGATCCACTCGTAGCGGTCATCGAACAGCGGCAGCAGATCCGCGAGCGTCATCGAGCGGTTGCGGTCGTTCAGGTGCAGCGGATTGCCGGACCACACGAGGCCGATGCGCGGCCGCGTCGATGCGCCGAGCCGTTCGCGCCAGCGCGCGACGCGCGCGGGATCGGCGGCGAGATACGGCACGCCCGCCGGAATCGACGCCAGGTCCGTACGGAACTCGAGCGGCAGGCTCAGCAGCGGGCAATGCACGTCGAACGGCGGCAGCGGCTCGCCGCGGGCGACCAGCGTGTCGACGCCGTCGAGCGTCGCCAACAGCGTCTTCAGCTCGACCGGCGCTTCGAGCACGACGCGTGCGCCGAGCGCTTTCACGAGCGGCACGTAACGGCAGAACTGCAACGTATCGCCGAGCCCCTGTTCCGGGTAAAGCAGGATCGTCTTCCCGTCGAACGGCATCCCGTGGGTCCAGCGCGGCTGCGCGAACGTGCGCCGGCTCGCGTCGAGCTGCGTGTCGCGCCAGCGCCATTCGTACTCGGCCCAGCCCGCTTCGAAATCGCCGATCGACAGGCACAGGAACGCGCGCATGCAGTGCGCAAGCACATAGTCGGGATCGAGGTCGATCGCATCCGCGTACGCCTGCCGCGCGGCGTCGTGACGTCGCAGCGCGCGCAGCGCATTACCCTTGTGGAAGTGCGCGAGCTTGTCGCGCGGCGTCGCGTCGATCACGCGCGCGAAATCGTCGAGCGCGGCCTCGTAGCGGTGCGTTTCGAGCTGCACGCGGCCGCGCGTGAACCATGCGGGTACGAAGCGCTCATCGAGCGCGAGCGCGCGGTCGCACATGTCGCGCGCATCGTCGTGACGTGCGACGCGCATCAGTGCGCTCGCGTAGTTGCACAGCACGCCGGTACTGCGCGGTTCCGCATCGAGCGCGCGCGCATAGCTGTCGACCGCGTCGCGGTAGCGCTCCAGATGGCTGGCTGCGTTGCCGCGATTCGCGAGCGCCCGCGCATGGCGCGGATCGATCGCGAGCACGCGGTCGCAGCGCCCGAGCGCCTCATCGTGCCGGCCGAGCTGCTCGAGCGCGATCGAACTGTTGAAGATCGCATCGACGAAGGTCGGGCTCGTCGCGATCGCCGCATTGAAATCCGCGAGCGCACGTTCGGGATCGTGCAGGTCCAGATACGCGACGCCGCGCAGGAACAGCACCTCGGCACTGCCCGGCATCTGCGCGAGCGCGTGGCCATAGCTGTCGACCGCATCGCGGAAACGGCCGAGTTCGCGCAGCGCGAGACCGCGCCCGCGCATCGCGTCGAACGAACGCCCGCCGAGCGTGATCGACCGGTCGCAGTCGGCGAGCGCTTCGTCATGGCGGCCGAGTGCGCGCAGCATGTCGCTGCGCTTCACGTAGCCGTCGGCGAAGCCGGGCGTCAGTTCGAGCAGGCGATCGTAGACCGTGCGCGCGTCGTCGTGCCGCGCGAGTTGCGCAAGCAACCCGGCGCGCTGAAACAGTACGCGCTGATGGACGGGATTGATCGCGAGCGCCTCGTCGAGGCGCGCGAGCGCGTCGTGATCTCGCCCGAGCCCGGCCAGCACCGCCGCATAGTTCGCGAGCGCGAGCGGCACCGGCTGGCGCTCGACCGAGCGCCGCATCAGCGGCTCGGCATCGTCGAGACGCCCCTGCTGGAAGCGCACCGCGCCGAGCAGGTGCAGCGCCTCCGGATGCTCGGGATCGAGCGTCAGCAATTCGGCATACGCGTTCTCCGCATGCTGCAGCGCGCCCTCGTGATGCGCCTTGCGCGCACGCAGGAGCAGCCGTTCGAGCTGCGCGGTGTCGGGCGGACGGCGATCCGGCGCGACCGGCGCGCTCGCGAATGTCATCCCTTCCCCGTTCGGTGTCATCGTGTGGCTCCCACTGGTCGCTGTTCGCATCGCGTGTCGTGTCTAACGTGTCATCGGCTCGAGCGCGGCACGCACCGCGTCGATCGCGCCCGTCCAGTCCCCGGGCGCCGGCTGCCGGAACAGCCGCGCGGACGGATACCACGGGCTGTCGCCGCGCGTCCGCATCCAGCGCCACTCCGCCGGGTCGGGCAGCAGCACCCAGACCGGGTGGTCCAGCGCGCCGGCCAGATGCGCGACCGCGGAATCGACCGCGATCACGAGGTCCAGCGCGCCGATCAGCGCGGCCGTATCCGCGAAGTCGCCGAGTTCGTCGTCGATGCGGCGGACCGGTGCATCCGCGAGCAGCGCCTCGTCGCGTTCGCGCACGGGCTTCTGCAGACTGATCCATTCGACGTCGAGATCGAACAGCGGCGCGAGCCGCGAGAAATCGATCGACCGGTTGTGATCGTTGCGGTGCTCCGGATTGCCGGCCCACGCGATCCCGATGCGCGACCGGCGCCGTTCGCCGAGCAGTGCGTCCCACTGGCGCGTGCGCTGCGGGTCCGCCTGCAGGTAGGCGCCGGTGCGCGGAATGGTGGCTTCTTCGGTGCGAAACGCATGCGGCAGGCTCAACAGCGGCGCGTGGCAGTCGAACGCCGGCAGCGGCTCGCCGCGCGCGATCACGTCGGCCGTGCCGGGCAACGACGCCATCAGCGCGCGCAGCGTCGGCTGCACCTCGATCACGACCCGTGCGCCGCGCGCAGCCACCAGCGGCACATAGCGGCAGAATTGCAGCGTGTCGCCGAAGCCCTGTTCCGCATGAATCAGCACGGTCCGGCCGTCGAGCGGCGTGTCGCCGTGCCACGCCGGCTGCGTGAACGGCCGGTAGTGCCGCGCAAGCTGCGCATCGCGCAGCCGCCATTCGTATTCGGGCCAGCCGCGCGCGAAATCGCCTTCGATCAGAAACAGCGACGCGCGCGCGAAATGCGCTTCGGCGTAGTCGGGACGCAGCGCGATCGCGCGGTCGTACGCGGCGAGCGCGTCGTCCGTGCGTGCCGTTTCGAAATGCAGGTTGCCGCGATTGAGCCAGTTCGTCGCGTGATCGGGACGCAGCGCGAGCGCGCGGTCGAGCGACGCCATCGCTTCGTCGTAGCGGTGCAGGTCCTGCAACACGCTGCTGCGGTTGGTCCACGCCTCGGCGAACCGCGCGTCGCGCGCAAGCGCGGCGTCGTAGCTGGCCAGCGCGTCGTCGTAACGTTTCAGATAACGTAACGCGGTGCCGCGGTTGCACAAGGTCTCCGCCGCGTGCGGATCGAGCGCCAGCGCGCGCGCATATCCGGCCAACGCGTCGTCGTAGCGCTTGAGCTGCAGCAACGCATTGCCGCGGGTCGCATGGGCGCGGACATGATCCGGATCGAGCATCAGCACGCGCTCGCAGCGGACGAGCGATTCGTCGGCGCGACCGAGCCGTTCGAGCGCCACCGCGCTGTTGTAGAGCACGTCGATTCGCGCGGGATCGGCCGCGATCGCTTCGTTGAAAGCGGCGAGCGCCTCGCCCGGCCGATCGAGATCGATCAGCGTGCGGCCGCGCTCGGCCACGATCGCGGCGACGCCGGGCCGGATTGCATTCGCGCGATCGAAGCACTGCAGCGCATCGGCCGGCCGCTGCAGTTCGCGCAACACGAGGCCGCGGTTGAACCACGATTCGAACGAACGCGGGTCGACCATCAGCGCGCGATCGTAGGTGTCGAGCGCTTCGTCGAAGCGGCGCAGCGCACGCAACGCGCTGCCGCGATTGCAGAGCGCATCGAGCACGAGCGGCGACACGGCGAGCGCGCGGTCGAACGATGCCAGCGCGTCGTCGTAGCGGCGCAGCCCGATCAACGTATTGCCGTGACGCACGAGCGTCTGCACGTCGTCGGGCGTCGCGCGCAGCGCGGCCGTGAAATGCTCGAGCGCCTCGTCGACGCGGCCGCGCTCGCCGGCGATCGCGCCGAGGTCCGACAGCGCGCGCGTGCCGGGTGCGATCGCGATCGACTGGCGCAGCAACGCTTCGGCAGCGTCGGCCGCGCCACGCTGGAACTGCAGTACGCCGTACAGGTGCAGCGCCTGGGGATTGTCCGGCTCCTTCGCGAGCACGGCGAGATATTCGCGCGCAGCGTCGTCGAACCGTCCGGCGCTGTGCCAGTTTTGTGCGCGGCTCAGGATCGCCGCCGCTTGCTGTTGCCCGCGCGCGTCGTTCCCCGACGCGCCCGCGTGTGCATCATGCCGGTGCTCGACCGTCACGTTCGCCCCCTTCCCGTTTGCCGATGCCGCCGCTGAACCGGCCGATGGAACCGGTCGCGGCGGTCATGCTCGTCACGAGACTAACGGACGGGCAATAACAGACGTATGACGAAAGTTACGGACCTTTTTGCCCGGGGGACGGAACGCGTTTCGGGCCGGGGCGGCACGCGCCGCCGTCACTGGCCGATCGGAATCGTCCGCACGTATTCGACCGCCGGCGAGCCCGTCGTGATCGCGAAGCGCACCCCGCGCGGCAGCGGCATCCCGAGCGACGTGATGTTGCTGATGCCGTGCTGCGCGAGAAACTGCGCGTAGGCCTGCTCGATGACGGTCTGGCTCGTCGTCCAGCCACCCGGCGGAATCCATACGGCAAGCTGCATCGACCGCGCATCGTTGCTGGCCACCACCCGCGCGAACGCATCCATGTGATGCAGCGCGTCGTCGACCTCGGCCAGCGACGCGAGCGGCTGCGACGCGCTGCGCGCGAGTTCGCGTCCCTTGAGCTGGTAGCGCACGACCTGCATCTGCGTCGGTCCGCCGCCGACACCGAGATGGCGCACCATCACCAGTTCGTTCGGGCGGATGCGCAGCGGCGGCCCGAACACTTCGTCGGCCGTCACGAGGTTCGTCAGGTCGAACTGCAGCTGGGAGAAATAGCGGCCGAGCAGACGCGTTTGCGCCAGATTCGACGCGATATCGTCGCGGCCGCGGATCGTCGCGTCGAGGCCGCGCCACGACAGCAGCGCGATCACGGCGAGCAGCGCGATCGCGACCAGCATCTCGATCAGCGTGAAACCGCGGGCGCGCGCCGCCGCGCGCGGTTCAGCGGCGCGCTTCATTCTGGATCACCGTGACGACTTCGGCGAGCACGTTGCGGCTCGACGCGGACGGATAGACGCTCACCGTCACGCGACGCACGAGCGGGCTCGGCAGCGCGGCCACCGACTGGCGGCACACGAACCGGTAGCGGCCCTGCGGGCAGGCAAACGTATTCGTGCCGACGGGCGGCCAGGTCGATGCGATGCGGATCTCGCCGAGCGCGTTATCGGCGCTCCATAACGCCAGCAGGCGCATGCGTGCCGTATCGGTATCCGACGCGAGCGCGCCGATCGCGCGCATCACGGCACCGAGCGCCACCGCCACGATCGCCAGCGCAATCAGCACCTCGATCAGCGTGAATCCCCGTTCCGGCGCCCGCGCCGTGCGCGATCCGCCGCGCGCATGGCGGTTGTAGTCGGTGTTGTCGTCGCACATGACCTGCGTTCTTGTCGATGGGTCGTCGCCCGGCGCCCGGCGCCCAAACCGCGGCGCAGGCCGCATCGCCGGCGCGACGGGCGCCGTGCAAGGACGTTAAGCGCGGCGTATGGCACACACGTGTCGAATGGTACGGACCATTTGGCGCGGCAAGCGCGGGCGGGCAGGCGCGGCGGCGCGTCGGCGCACCGCATGCGGTATCGCGCGATGCGCGCATCACGGCAGACGGAAGACGGGAAACTGGCAACGATCGGAAAAGACCGTCCGGCAGCGGACGGTACGCGGTGAAGGCGATCCTCAGGCGGGATCGACGCGACGGCGTCAGGCCGTCACGGTGTCGTCATACTCGGCGCGGGCAAGCTGGCCGGCGGCGTAAGCTTCGGCTTCGCCGCGAAAGCCTTCCCGACTGAATGCAACGACTTTCACCCCGACACCGGTCGCCCGCTTCACCGTCAGCGCCCATTGCCATCCGCCGTCTTGTTCGAAGACGTGCAGCGAGGGTTCGAAGGAAGGGTCGAGTACGGTCACGCGTTATGCTCCTGCCCCCTTGCGCATTGCATCGGCAACGCACGGGGCATGTCGAAAGGGTCGCGCCGGTATACGACGCGTTTCAGCCATTCGACAGTCTAGTCAATGATTGTTGCGACGCACCATCAGAGGTTTCACTCATCTATCGGAACCGGACGGTTGATCGAAATTGCCTGAAGCCCATATGGGACAAGCCTCAGAGCCGTTTCAGGCCGCACGGCAAAACACTCATGCGGCAACGTGCCGCACGCGCCGCCGATTGCGTCTATCGCTCGTTCATGGGTCGAAAAAAGGGGCGGGAATCACCCGGCCGCCCAGGCACCGCTGGTGTGACGACCGGCCGCTACCGGCCCGTACCGTCCGGCATCACCCGCCGGAATGTCAGGTTGACGCGCTCGCCCTGCACGCCCGGCGCCTTCGGCACGCGATGCTGCCACTCGGACTGCGTACGCCCGCGCATCACGAGCAGGCTGCCGTGCACGAGGCGAAATGCATGCGTGACGCCGGTCGCGCGATGGCGGAGATCGAACACGCGCATCGCACCGAGGCTCACCGACGCGATCACCGGCGCATCGCCGAGTTCGGGCTCGTTGTCCGCATGCCAGCCCAGGCTGTCCTGCCCGTTGCGGTAGCGATTGAGCAGCACGCTGTTGAAGCGAGCGCCGCACGTCGCCTCGACCGCGTGCTTCAGGTCGAGCACGGCCGGCGTCCACGGCGCCGGCACGTTGCGGATCCCCGAATACACGTAAACGGCATCGGGTTCGCCCTGCCACGCCGTGAGCCTCGGCAACGGAATGCGCCCGCGCGGCGTGCGGATCGTGTCCTGCCGCCACGCGACCTCGCCGATCAGCGCGGCCAGCGCGCGATCGGCGTCGGGCTGCGCGAGCCAGTCCGGATACCAATCCACGTCGGGCGCGGGCGTGTCAGGGAAAAGATCGGGTGTCGACATGTCGGGAAGGAACGGGCGATGAATGGGACGAGCCATGCATGTCTGCATACTAGCCAACGGCGCCGCGCGCCGCCATGCGCTGTCATTCGCCGATGAAAGGAAACCGCCGCGCACCGCGATGCGCTTTCGCGCATCACGCTATCATCGCGGCGTGTTGCGGTACGCCCTGCCGAGGGGTGCCGCTTTCTTCCGCCATGCCGGCCGGCGCGACCCGGCCGCTTTCTTTCCGGATCCCATCATGACGACGCTCTCCGATTCCGCCCTCGATCAACTGTTCCGCACCGCGCGCACGCACAACGCGTGGCAGGACAAACCCGTCGACGACGCGCTGCTGCACCGGCTGATCGACCTGACGAAATTCGGCCCGACGTCGGCGAACTCGAGCCCTGCGCGCTTCGTGTTCGTCAAGTCGCCCGAAGCGAAGGCGCGCCTGAAGCCCGCATTGTCCGAAGGCAATCTCGCGAAGACGATGGCCGCGCCCGTTACCGTGATCGTCGGCATGGATTTCGCGTTTTACGAGCACCTGCCGCGCCTGTTCCCGCACGCCGACGCACGGAGCTGGTTCGCCGGCAACGATGCGCTGGTCGAGGCCACCGCGTTTCGCAACGCGTCGCTGCAAGGCGCGTACCTGATCCTCGCCGCACGCGCGCTCGGCCTCGATGCGGGCCCGATGTCGGGCTTCGACAACGCGAAGGTCGATGCCGAGTTCTTCGCGGGCACCACGATCAAGAGCAATTTCCTCGTGAATCTCGGCTACGGTGATCCGGCCGGCCTGTTTCCGCGCAGCCCGCGCTTCGACTTCGACGATATCGCCCGCATCGAGTGACGGCGCGCTAACCGCCGCGCGTCAGCCGGATCAGCGTGATCTCGGACGGCACGCCGAAGCGGTTCGGCGGCCCCCAGTATCCGGTGCCGCGGCTCGTATAGAGCCACAGATCGCCGAAGCGGCTCAGCCCGCCGATCACCGGCTGCTGCATCCGCACGAACGGCGGCCACGGCAGGAACTGGCCGCCGTGCGTATGCCCCGACAACTGCACGGTAAAGCCCGCGCGGTTCGCCGCTTCCGCGCTGCGCGGCTGGTGCGCGAGCAGGATCTTCGTGCCGACGTCGCGCGGCGCGCCCGCCAGCGCCTGCTCGGGGTCGCTGCGATGCGCGGGATCGAACCCGCCCGCCGTGAAGTCGGTCACGCCGGCAAGCACCGCGCGCGCGCCGTCGTGCTCGATCAGCACGTGCTCGTTCAGCAGCACCGTCAGCCCGATGCGCCTGAATTCGTCGATCCACTCATGCGCGCCCGCGTAATACTCATGGTTGCCCGTCACGAGAAAGCTGCCGTGCCGCGACTGCATGCGGCCGAGCGGCGCGGTGTGGTCGCGCAGGCGCTTGACCGAGCCGTCGACCACGTCGCCCGTCACGACGACGAGGTCCGCATCGAGCGCATTGACCGCGCGCACGATCCGTTCGATATAGGGCCGCTTGATCGTCGGCCCGACGTGGATGTCGGACAGCTGCACGATCGTCAGCCCGTCGAGCGCGGCCGGCAGCCCCGCGACCGGAATCGACACGCGCTTGACCGCCGCCGTGCGGCGCGCGCCGACAAACCCGATCGCGGTGACGAGCACCGCGGCCGCCAGCACGCCGAGCGCCGTGTCGGCCGCGGCGGCGCTCCACGCGCCATCGTGCCCGAGATGCCGCCACGCGAACACGCCGAGCAGTACGAACTCGCGCAGGAACGTCAGCGCGAGCAGCGACGAGAAGAAGCCCATCACGAGCGAGCCGATCCAGCCGACCAGCGTCGCGGCCCAGCCTTCGTCGAAGCGGCGCGAGAACATGCCGACCGGAATCAGCACGACGAAGCTCGCCAGCACGAGCGCCGCGACCGTGCGCGCGACCGGCGACGCGAATGCGTCGGGGATGATCCGCATCCCGACGTACAGATGGAACAACACGCCGATTGCAATGAACCGGACAAAGAAACTTCGCATGGAGCGCTCACCTTCGTTGCGATACGGCTTCCGCGATGCGCGTCCCACCGGGCCGTGACACCCGGTGCCGCGCTTCGCGCCATACGCACGATGGTACACAGATCCCGGCTGCGACGACCGGTCACGGCCGCCGGTGGAGGCTCGCGCGGCGATCGGCCATCCTCGTGCGATCCGGGCCATGCGTTTCGCTTGCGTCGACGTCAAACCATCGAACGCGAGTGCGATCCGCAACGTCTTGAAACGCGACGCCGGCCGGGCCGACGGGGCTTGTCGCACATGCGGGACGAACGGCTGGCGGTCCGCATCGCGCTGCTTTATTATCGGCTCCGTATCGCGGAATCGTCGTCGCGGCGACGCACCGCATTGCGCCGCGCCCGGCATCCCCCCATCGTCGAGCTCGTCACACCATGAGAAAAACAACGCCACGCGCACCCCTGCGCGTCGCCGCCGTCCTGGCGCCAGCCCTGCCGCTCGCGGGCTGCGCATCGCGCGGCGCACCGTCGTACGTGCTGTTCGGCGCGTATTTCCCGCTCTGGCTCGTCAGCGCGATCGTCGGCATCGTCGGCGCGATCGTCGCGCACCGCGTGTTCGTCGCGACCGGCTGGGCCGCCACCGTCCCTTACCAGCTTGCCGTCTGCACCGCGATCGGGCTCGTGGTCGCCGTGATCGTCTGGCTCACCGGCACGGGGCCGTTCGCATGAAGGCCGCCGGAACCGCCCGCCCCTCCATCAAAGGCCGCGTGATCGCGCTCGCGATCGTCGCGCTCGGCATCGCGGCGCTCGCATACGCGTACCACCGCACGACGGCCTACCCGTCCACCGACGACGCGTCGATCGACGCGGACGTCGTGCATGTCGCGTCGCCTGTCGGCGGGCGCATCGTGCGGCTCGCGGTGCATGAAAACCAGCGCGTCGCGAAAGGCGACCTGCTGTATGAAATCGATCCCGTGCCGTACCGGCTGACGGTTGCGCAAGCGCAGGCCGATCTCGAGCTCGCGCGCGCATCGCTCGACACGCGCCGCCGTTCGCTGATCGGCGAACGCTCGAACGCGGCGGTCGCCGCCGAGCAGGTCAAGCGCGCGACGCAGAACGCCGACCTCGCGACGCGCGACGTGAACCGGCTCGCGCCGCTCGCCGCGCAGGGCTACGTCAGCGCGCAGCAGTTCGACCAGGCGAAGGTCCGCCAGCGCGACGCGGCCGTGTCGCTCGCGCAGGCGCAGGAACAGCAGCGCGCGTCCGCGCAGACGATCGGCGACGAAGCCGACGCGATCGCGACGCTGCATGCGCGCGAGGCCGCGCTGGCCCGCGCGCAGCACGCGCTCGACGATACGGTCGTGCGCGCGCCGCACAACGGGCTCGTGACGGGCCTGACCGTGCTCGCCGGCGAAACCCTCGCGCCGAACCAGTCGATCTTCACGCTGATCGACGCGAGCGAATGGTTCGCCGTCGGTAATTTCCGCGAAACGTCGCTGAACCGCATCGAGGTCGGCGACTGCGCGACCGTCTATTCGATGATCGACCGCAGCCGCCCGATGACGGGCAAGGTCGTCGGCATCGGCGCGGGCATCGCGGACAGTGCCCGCATCAACCTGCCGCGCTCGCTGCCGATCGTGCAGAACTCGGTGAACTGGGTGCACGTCGCGCAGCGTTTCCCGGTGCGCGTGAAGCTCGACGAACCCGACGGCAAGCTCGTGCGCGTCGGCGCCAGTGCGATCGTCGAGGTCCGGCATGGCTCAGCCTGCCGCTGACGTCCGCTCGCCGGGCCCGCGCGAAGTCCTGCGACTGCTCGCGCCGTTTCCGGGGCGCACGGCGATGGCCGTGCGCGTCGCGCTGATCTGCGCGCTGGTCGTGCTCGTGACGAGCGGGTACGGCACGCCGGAGGCCGCGATCTCCGTGTACGTCGTGTTCTTCCTGAACCGCGCGGACCGCGTGACGAGCGTCGTGCTCGCGGTCGCGATGCTGCTGCTCGTCACGGTCGTGATCGCGCTCGTGATGGGTGTCGCGATCTTCAGCATCGACTATTCGATCCTCCGCGTCGCGTGCATGGCCGTGCTGTCGGTCGGCCTGCTCTACCTGACGTCGGCGAGCAAGCTGCGCCCGGTCGGCGCGATCCTCGCGATGATCGTCGGCTTCGGGCTCGACCAGCTCGGCCTGGCGCCGTTCGGCGAAGCCGCGACGCGCGCGCTGCTCTATGCATGGCTGATGGTCGCGATCCCGGTCGGCGTCGCGATCGTCGTCAACCTGCTGATCGCACCGTCGCCGCGCAAGCTCGCGCAAGCGCAGCTCGCGAAGCGGCTGCGGCTCGCCGCGCGGCGGCTGCGCGGCGATGACGGCGGCGACGCGCGCGTCGCGTTCGACGCGAGCCTGCGCGAAGGCGACAAGCAGTTGCTCACGTGGCTCAAGCTGTCGAAGCTCGAAGGCTCGTCGACGGCCGCCGACGTCGTCGCGCTGCGGCAGGCCATCGCATCGAGCACCGCGCTGCTCGTCGCGGTCGCGCTCGCCGACCGCGAACCCGACGCAAGGCTGCCCGACACGTTTGCCGAGCCGATCGCAACGACGCTCGACGACATGGCCGCCATCCTCGAACGCGGCGGCTATCCGGTCGACGTGACGCTCGCGCTGCCGGCAGCCGATACGCTGCCGCCACTCGCGCGCGTCGTCGCAACGGATCTGCACACGGCGATCACGCATTTCGCGGAACCGGCCGCGATCGACGCATCGGCCGATGCGGCGCACGCTCACGTCGCCGACACGCCCGCCGCACCGCCGGCGCCGCCCGCCCCGAGCGGCGGTTTCTTCCTGCCCGACGCGCGCACCAATCCCGACCACGTCCGCTACGCGCTGAAAACGACGGCAGCCGCGATGTTCTGCTACCTGCTGTACTCGCAGCTCGACTGGTCGGGCATCCATACCTGCTTCATCACCTGCTACATGGTGTCGCTCGGATCGACGGCCGAAACGGTCGAGAAGCTCACGCTGCGCATCGCCGGCTGCATCGTCGGCGCGCTGATCGGTACAGCCGCGCTCGTGTTCGTCGTGCCGTCGCTGTCGTCGATCGGCGAGCTGATGGCGCTCGTGTTCGCCGGCGCGTGGCTCGCCGCGTGGGTCGCGTTCGGGTCGCCGCGCATCGCATACGCCGGCCTCCAGATCGCATTCGCATTCTTCCTGTGCGTGATCCAGGGCGCGGGCCCCGGCTTCGACCTGACGCTCGCGCGCGATCGCACGATCGGCATCCTGCTCGGCAACGTGGTCGTGTATCTCGTGTTCACGCGGATCTGGCCCGTCAGCATCGGCAAGCAGATCGACACGGCGCTCGCGGCGCTGCTCGACCAGTGGCGGCGCCTCGCGCAAATCGCACAGCCGGCCGAGCGGCGCGCGCTGGCCGCCGAAGCGTTCGCACGCCACGGTGCGATCGCGCAGGAGCTCGGCCTGATCCATTACGAACCGTCGTGGGTGCGGCCGGCCGCCACGTGGCTCGCCGCGCGACGGCGCGCACTCGCGGAACTCGGCGCGCTCGAAGGCCCGCTGTTCCTGCTCGCCGAACGCACGCCGGGCGACGCGGCGATCGGCGATCGGCTCGCACGCGTGGTCGACCTGCGCGACGACGAAGCCGCGCCTCATGCGGATTCCCCCGCGCCGCCGGCCCCACCGCCGAGCGCCGCCCCCACCGACCCCGCGCGCGACGCGCTGCTGAACCTGATCGACACGCGGCTCGCGCACATCGCCGACACCGCCCGTCAAGCCACACCGAAGGAGCCTGTCCCTCATGCGCCTACCTGAACCGCCGGCCGCCTCGATCGCCGCCGCCGCCCTCGCGACCGCCGTCGCGCTGGCCGGCTGCGCGACGTCGTCGATCGATCTGGCGCCGGAGGCGTCCGACCGCCCGTGGCAACCGCAAACGTCGGCCGCGGGCGACATCGTGCCGGCACCGCCGCGCGCGAGCGCGCAAGGCGCGCACGACTACACGCTGCCGGCCACGCCTGCGCTCGCGTCGGTACCGCCGCCTGCCGCGCTCGATGCCGCGCATGCGTACACGCTGCCCGAGCTGATCGACCTCGCCGAATCGGCGAACCCGCTGACGCGCATCGCATGGAACGACGCGCGCAATGCGGCGCTCGCGGTCGGCATCGCGAAATCCGCCTATCTGCCGAAGCTGTCCGCAACGGCCATGGGCGCGTACCAGGCGAGCCACGGCTCGACGTCGACGATACTCGGCGACTCGTCGAGCGACACGACCGTGCACGGCACGATCTCGGCGCTGTCGCTGCAATGGCTGCTGTTCGATTTCGGCGGCCGCGCCGCGCGCGTCGAAGCGGCCGAACAGGCGTCGATCGCGTCGAACGTCGCGTTCACGGCTGTACACCAGCAAGTGATCCACGACGTGACCGTCGCGTACTACCGGTACGAAGCCGCGCGATCGCGCGCACTCAGCGCGCAGCAGGGCCTCGCGAACGCGGACGCGATCCTCGCGGCGTCCCGCGCGCGGCTCAAGCATGGCGTCGGTACGGTCGTCGAGCTTGCGCAGGCGACGCAGAACCGCGCGCAGGCGAACCTCGCGCTCGTGCAGGCGAGCGGCACGGAAAGCGACAGTTACCTCGCACTGGTGTCAGCGCTCGGCATCTCGCCGCTGTCGAAGCCGACGATCGCCGCGCTGCCGAAACGGGCGCTGCCGCCCGCGCTCGGTTCGTCGGTCGACGCGATCGTGTCGGACGCGATCGCGCGCCGCCCCGACCTGCAGGGCGCGTTTGCGCTCGAAAAAGCCAATCGCGCGAAGATCAAGGCCGCCGAAGCCGCGTTCATGCCGAAGATATTCCTGTCCGCTTCGACGTCGTATGCAAGCGGCGGCACCGCCATCTCCGCACTGCCCGCGATCGGCGACCAGGCGCCGACGGTCAACCTGAACGGCAGCCGCTACGGCGGCGGCGTGTTCCTTGGCTTGACGATCCCGCTGTACGACGGCGGCCTGCGCTCGGCCGTGCTGATGCAGGCGCGCAACGATGCGGAAAGCGCATCCGCGCGTCTCACGCGGACCAAGGAGGAAGCGGTTCGCCAGGTCGTTGCCGCGCAGAACGCGGTACAGACCAGCCTCGCGTCGCACGACGCCGCGAAGGCGCTCGTCGATGCCGCGCAGACGAGCTACGATGCGGCGCTGACCGCGTACCGGAACGGCGTCGGCTCGGTGACCGATGCGACGATCGCGCAAAGCCAATTGCTCGCGGCGCGGAATGCGGAGGTCGACAGCTATGCCGGTGCGCTGTCGGCGGCTGCCGCGCTCGCGCTCGCGACCGGGACGATCGGCTCGGCGCAGTAGCGCAACCGCCCCCGGGCGGTTGACGCATGCGCTCGCCGCCCACTAGAATGCCGCCCATTCTTCCTTCAGGAACCATCGTGGACAGTTGCAGCACTCCGTTGCGTGCGCCGCTTGCCGCCTGAACGCCTGTCCGACGCAGTTCTCCTGCCCCGGCTCGCGTTCCGCGAGCCCGCACGCCTCCCGTTTCACACTGAATGACGCATACGCGCGGTACAGTACCGCGCGCTGACGGCTTTCGTCGCGTCGCCTTCGGCATAACGCCGCAGCGACGCGAGCCGGCATGCGCTCCTTGCACGGCAGGACAACCATGACTTTCGATTTCGCACTCCGTCTTTTCACCGCGTTCGCCTGCGGCGTCGCGATCGGCCTCGAGCGCCAGATGCGCCAGCGCACGGCCGGCCTGCGCACGATCACGCTCGTCGCGAGCGGCGCGTGCCTGTTCGTCACGCTCGGCGTGCTGACCGGCAACGGCGTCGCGGGCGTCACGCAGATCGCCGCGTACGTCGTGTCGGGCGTCGGTTTTCTCGGCGGCGGCGTGATCATGCGCGACAAGGGCTCGATCCAGGGCATCAACACGGCCGCGACGCTGTGGTGTTCGGCCGCCGTCGGCGTGCTGGCCGGCTCCGGCCATTACGTGCCCGCGCTCGCCGGCACGGGCGTCGTGCTGCTCACCAACACGGTGCTGCGCGGCGTCAGCCAGGCGATCAACGCGACGCCCGTGTCGAACGCCGATCTCGTGCGCGAATACCAGATCACCGTGATCTGCCTGGCCGCCGACGAAGTACACATCCGCACGCTGCTGTCGAACTCGATGTACGCGAAGCCGCTGTCGTTCCAGAGCCTGACGAGCGAAGACGTGCCCGACCAGCCGGACCGCCTGAAGGTGACCGCGACGCTGAAGCTGCATCCGAAGGATCAGCAGAAGCTCGAGCAGATCGCGAGCCGGATCAGCATGGAGAAGAGCATTTCCAGCGTGAGCTGGACCGCGAAGGAAGCGGAGCCGATGATGGAGTGAGCGGTGTGGCGGCAGCCGTATTCGCCGCCGCCCTCGCCGCGTCAGGGCGCCTCGATGAGCCCGGCCGAGATTGCCTTGACGACCCGCCTGGACCTTGTTCGTCGCGCCGAGCTTCTCGAGGATGTTGTTGACGTGGAAGTTGACCGTCCGCTCCGAGATGCTGAGGATCTGGCCGATTTCGCATGCGGTCTTGCCTTCGGCCGTCCAGCACAGGACCTCGCGCTCGCGCGCGGTCAGCGTGACGCCCGCCGCGGGCGACAGCTTCGGCACCATGAAGCGGCTCATCAGCGAATGCGACAGGTTCGCGAGCCAGTTCGTCTGCAGCGTCAGCATGTTGATCTCGGCCGGCGTGAGCCGGTCGGCGTGGCGCGCGATGCTCAGTAGCCCGAACGCACCGCGGGCCGCCCAGCTCGACTGCGCGACACCCACCGACAGCCCGAATTCGCGCGCGTCCTGCCAAAGCGGGCTCGGGTCGATCCGGTCGACATCCGGCCAGACGATCATGTTGGTGCTGTGCGCGCCATCGCGCACCGTCGAATCGATCTCGATGTAGTTCCGCGCCTGGTAGTGCGCCATCCAGCCGTCCGGATAGGTATCGAAGATCGCGACCGACGGCTTCGACACCGGGAGCGGTACGCGAATGCCGTAACAGCAATATTCGAATCCCAGCCGTCTGGAATAGGCGGCGATCCGCTGGAAGAGCTGCTGCTCGTCTTCCGCGGCGCTGAATTGTTGATAGGCATCCTGCCAGCGCAGTTCCATTCGTTCTCCGACAACGTCACGCTGTCATACTTGTCAGGTTTCAGCTCCCGTTCGGGGCTGCTACATTCCGCGCATGACTTCACCTTTGCTGCACTCGGTCCCCGGCCCGTCCCCGGACGGCTACGTGCGCCTGTCTGAAGGCGCACTGGCCGTGCTTGCGCTCGACCATGTCACAAGCTGCCTCGACTCATCGCTGCTCGCGGAACTACGCGACAACGCGATCGACGCACGCGTCGCCGGCTATACCGAATGGCAGCGTACAGCCGGTGCCGGCGCCCCTTACGTGACGATCGGCTGGGACTGGTACCTCGAACGCGCAACCGGCACGTTCGTGATCGCAGGCGGCGACGTCCGCAGCAATGTGATGGCCGTCGACGCCACGGGTGCCGACATCGGCATGTTCCAAACGGCCGTCGCACTCGCCGCACGGCTCGCCCGCATCGACTGGCCCGCCGCCGTCGCGTCGGCCCTGCTCGGTCGCAACGACGCCTATCATGCCGGTCCGACGCTCCAGTGACAACCGGTCACGCATTCCTCCGACCATTTCCGAGATGCTGGCGCTCTTTATAAGCAAAAGCGGCCCGGTTTTCAATCCCGTCGATCAAGAAACCGTTACCACGTCCTAAATGACGTCTTTGCGTGGCCAACCTGTAAGAGTTACCAGTTACCGCCCCCTCGTGCTGCGCGATGTAATGCACGCATACAAAAGCACAGATCCGAGGACACCATGCGGACCTTCGTTCACGAAGAAGGGCGGTTACCACACGAACTTGCAGCGGATCTCGGGCGTTATCGGCGCCGCGTGTTCGTCGAACAACTCGGGTGGGCGCTCCCGTCGGCGAACGAATGCTTCGAGCGCGACCAGTTCGATCGCGACGATACCGTCTACGTGTTCGCGCGAAACGCCGGCGGCGACATGTGCGGATGTGCGCGCCTGCTGCCCACGACGCGCCCGTACCTGCTGAAGTCGCTATTCGCCGACCTGATCGCCGAAGACATGCCGCTGCCGCAATCGGCGGCCGTCTGGGAGCTGTCCAGGTTCGCGGCAACGGACGACGACGGCGGGCCGGGCAATGCCGAATGGGCCGTGCGGCCGATGCTCGCGGCCGTCGTCGAATGCGCGGCGCAGCTTGGCGCGCGGCAGTTGATCGGCGTGACGTTCGCGAGCATGGAGCGGCTGTTCCGCCGGATCGGCATACACGCGCACCGCGCAGGCCCGCCGAAACAGGTGGACGGGCGTCTGGTGGTCGCGTGCTGGATCGATATTGATCCGCAAACGTTTGCGGCACTAGGAATCGAGCCGGGGCAGGCAGCCCGGCAAGCCATCGCCGCCTGAGCCGGAACACGCGTTTCCGTCCGGGCGGCATCGTAACGAAGGAGAACCAACGTGGACCAGTCTCAGGTCTTTCGCGCGATGATGCCCGGGTTGACGAGCGCCAACGGCGCCCGCATCGCGGTCGCTTATCCGTCGTTTCCCAGGCCGCTGCCGCTCGTGCGGCTCGACCGCCGCGGGCTCGTGTTTCGTGCCGCCGGCGCCGCGCCGCTCGTCTGCGGGCTGCCGCGCGCCGCGACGCTGCTGGTCGCGGACGAGCCGCTCTGCTCGCTGCGCCTCGTGATCCGCGACATCGCCCCGGACGGCGACGGCCGCCACGACCTGACGATGCAGCCGTCCGGCGCCGCCGGCGACGAATTGCTGTGGCATGCGCTGCGCGACCACGCACCTTACCGGCAGATTCAACACCCGCTCGCGCCCGTCGACGCGTCCCTCGCCGCGGACAGCGAATCGCACGCGACAGCCGGCGAAGCCGGGCCGCGCCCGGCGCGCCGCGCGGCGTTCCGCCTGCCGTGCCACAGCGACGCGCTGTTCTTTGCGGACTGGCTCGAATATCACTTCGACGAGTTGCGCGCGCTGTCGCAACAGCACGGGCCGCAACTGCAGCTCAACCAGCTCGAGCGGCAGGTTGCCGACGACGAGGTCGGCGTGCGCTTCGTCTACGACATCGACGGGCACGCGACACGGCACGCGCTGACCGACTGTGCGCGCGAAGCCTGTGCGTGGATCGAGACGGAGATGCGCAACAAGTACGCGCTGCCTGTCGCGCAGGAGCGGTTCAGCGCGTTTGCGGCGCACGCGCGGGCCGGCGGCATGTGAGTGCGGGACCGGCCGCGTCGCGCGAGGCGGTCGGTGCCGCAGCCAAGTTGCATCGATACAACGGGGGCTTGCCAACCTTCGGGTTTTCCCTTAAATTTACGTCTGTCTCCTCCATGTCTCCAAACATGGATTCAGCCCGCTCAAGCAGCGGGCTTTTTCTTGCCTGCACGAATTGCGGGGCCACATCACCGCCCGCCCCGCTCAACCTGCCTCACGCAATCCGGATCGGCCGGCTTATCATTGACCGGCCCGCTACTCCCCGCCGAGGCCATCTTGCACGCCCATCTGCGCATTGCCCGCCCGGTCGGCAACCTCGCCAAAACCGAGCGCATGTATCGCGACGCCCTCGAATTGTCGGTACTCGCGCGCTTCGAAGATCACGACGGCTTTTCCGGCGTGATGCTCGGACGCGAAGGACTCGACTACCACTTCGAATTCACGCACTGTCCGGACCATCCGATCGCGCCGTCCCCGACGCCCGAAGACCTGATCGTGTTCTACCTGCCGGATCGCCCTGAATGGGAGGCCGCCTGCGAGCGCGCGGCCGCGCACGGTTTCATGCCCGTGACGTCGTTCAATCCGTACTGGGAGATATCGGGGCAGACATTCGAGGATGCCGACGGCTACCGGATCGTGCTGCAGAACGGTACGTGGCGCTGACAGGCCGATGCACGTGAGCCGTTACGCACTTATGTTGCCGCCGGGATGCGCGACATACACGACGTGTCGCCGCAGCGCATGCCCTTCCGGCAACGCGGGATGATCGAAATCGCGCGCGGATTCGCGCTGCATGCCGAGCCGCTGCATCACGTGTTGCGATCGCAGGTTGGTGTCGGCCGTCCACGCGAAGATCTCGCCGAGCGCGATCCGGTCGAATCCGTCGGCCAATGCCGCAGCCGCCGCTTCGGCAACGTAACCATGCCCCCACGCGTGACGCGCCTGCCGCCACACGATCTCGACGCACGGCGCCATCGGATGCGCTGTTCGCACTTCGTGCGACAGCCCGCAAAGCCCGACCAGCATCTCGTCGGCGCGACGCTCGACCGCCCACGTTCCGAAACCGTGCGCATCGAAATGCGCTTCGAAGCGCGCAATGACGTCGATCGCCTCGTCGATGGACATCGCGCCGCGCGCGAGCCACGCGGTTACGTCCGGATGCGCATGCATCGCCGCAAGTGCGTCCGCATCTGCCGGTCGCCAGCGACGCAGCGTCAGGCGTTCGGTTTCGATCTGCTGTGGCGTGGTCATGGGTGATACGGATCTACGGGCGGCGACGCAATGCAGGTAACGTCACGAACCCGGATGCAGAATGGATGAACGGGAAATCGCGATCGTCGCGTCGGCCGGTGACGATCGGAAGAACAGACAGCGAGAAACGGGCGCCAGTGCGCCCGCTGTGATTACTCGTTTTCTTCGAAGTAATGGCCGAACTTCGTCTGCTTCGTGCGGATATAACGCTCGTTTTCCTCACGCACGGGCACCGCGAGCGCCACGCGCTCGCAGACGGGAATGCCGTGCTTCACGAGCGTGTCGAACTTCTTCGGGTTGTTGCTCATCAGGCGCACCGACGTCACGCCGAGGATCCGGAGGATCGCGGCGGCCGAGTCGTATTCGCGGGCGTCGTCCGGCAGGCCGAGGTCGAGGTTCGCCTCGACGGTGTCGCGCCCCTGCTCCTGCAGCGCGTATGCGCGGATCTTGTTGCTCAGGCCGATCCCGCGCCCTTCATGGCCGCGCAGATACAGCAGCACGCCGCGGTCTTCGGCCGCGATGTAGCGCAATGCGAGATCGAGTTGCTCGCCGCAATCGCAGCGGTACGAGCCGAACACGTCGCCGGTCAGGCATTCGGAATGCAGCCGCGTCAACACGGACTGCTCGCCGGTCACGTCGCCCATCACGAGCGCGAGATGTTCGGCATCGCTGCCCGATACGCGGAATGCGTATGACGTGAACGTACCGTAGCGCGTAGGCAGCGACGCGGTGGCGACGAGCGTCACGCACTCGTCGGCCTGGCCATTGCCCGGCGTGGGCGATTGGGGACGCGAAGACATCATGAATTCAATCGAAACGTTCAGGAATATAGGAATTGTGTGGATAGTGCGTGACGGGAGTTTACCGCTAATCTGGAAACGTCATGCGACTGCCGCCGCCTGCCCGGCTATACTGGGCTCATCGGGTGACGCGCATCACGCCTGCCTTCCCTGCATCGTCCTGCATACGGAGAAAGCGAATGAGCACGACTGTCGCGCAGATTCTCAAGGCCAAGCCGGATTCGGGCCGCACCATCTACACCGTCAAGAAGACCGATCTCGTCTACGACGCCATCAAGCTGATGGCGGAAAAGGGCATCGGCGCGCTGCTGGTTGTCGACGGCGACGACATCGCGGGCATCGTCACCGAGCGCGACTATGCGCGCAAGGTCGTCCTTCAGGACCGTTCATCGAAAGCCACCCGCGTCGAGGAAATCATGACGGCGAAGGTGCGCTACGTCGAACCGTCGCAATCCACCGACGAGTGCATGGCGCTGATGACCGAGCACCGGATGCGCCACCTGCCCGTCCTCGACGGCGGCAAGCTGATCGGCCTCATCTCGATCGGCGACCTCGTGAAGAGCGTGATTGCCGATCAGCAGTTCACGATCAGCCAGCTCGAACACTATATCCACGGCACGCCTGCGGTTACGTCCGTCTGACCAGCCCCAGCAAAAAAGGCCCAAACGCGTAAGCGTCTGGGCGGAAAGCCGCCGGGTTGCGGCGACGGAGGTTCTGCTCCTGCGGGCGAACGACGCGCGCAAATGGCGCGCGTCTCGTCGATTAAGTGGTGCGCTCGGGCAGACCGGGGACGTTCGGTCAGTTGCCGAAGTAGACCGAGTTCACGGGATTCGGTGCTTCCCGCGTCATGCGACGGCCTGCTTGTCCGGCACCCGTCGCCACCGCACCGTAGCCGCTCGTATCTGCTTGCGCGAGCATCGGCTGGTTCGGCTGGATCCGCTGTTCGGCCGCCTGGATATTGCTCGGATATTGCGAATCGCTCGCCAGCGGCTTGTAGCCGTTCTGTTCGAGTTGCACGAGTTCGGCCTTGACCTGGTCGCGGGTCAGCCCTTGGTCGGACTGCGCAAACGATGCGATCGGGGCGGCAAGGACGGATGCAGCGATGGCTGCATAGATGATCGACTTCATGATTTACCTCCGGAATATGTTCTCGTTTGACGTCGCCTCGGCAGGAATGTCTGAAGCGATTGAGATCAGTGTAGTTCTCGCCACCCCAAGGGGAAACCCTTAGTTTGAACATACAGCGTTGCGATTTTGGAAAATATAGGCGACTGTTTACGGACCGGGTTGCCTCCACTTGCTTCATCCGCACAACAATCGCTGACGAAACGCCAACAGCCGAATCACATATCCCGAAGGTTGTGTTGTAAAATCGTAAGGTTTTATTCGCCAGTCGATATTCCATCCACCATGTACGCGCTCACGCCCCTTTCGGTTTCGCCGTCCGGCCCGGCCGGCGTGCGCGCGCGCGCCGGCCATCCGGCGCACCCACTCGCTCGACGCACGGCCCAGGCGCCGCTCGCCCCTGCCCGGCGCCTGATCTGACGGCTCGGTCTCCTCCCGGAGCCAGGTCAGACAGGCTCCGGGCGATCCCCATAGGCACGCCACGCCTGCCCCTGCCGATCATTTGGAGAACTGCCATGAAACAACGCCTTTATCAGTTGACCGAACTCGACGTCGCTCGCCTCGAGAAGCACGCCGAGCACAACCCGCGATTCCAGACGATGCTCGACACGCTGCTCGAGCGCGCCGACATCGTTCAGCCCGACGCCATCAAGGCGAACGTCGTCACGATGAACTCGCAGATCACGCTGCTCGACGAAGCGACCCAGGAACAAGCCACCTGGACGATTGTTTATCCGGACGCCGCCAATCTCGAACTCGGCCGCCTGAACGTCTTCTCGCCCGTCGGCATGGCGCTGCTGGGTACGCAGCGCGGCCAGATGGTCAAGGTGATGCAGCCGAGCGGTGCCGAAAAGCTGATGAAGGTCGCCGCGATCGTGTTCCAGCCGGAAGCCAACGGCGAATACACGCGCTGACGCCGCCGGCCGGCCAGCGCCGCGCCGCACCGGGCGCAGAACGAAAAAAGCGAGGCACAGGCCTCGCTTTTTTGCGTCCGGACGATCCGGCTTGTCGTCATCGCATGCTGCTGACGAAAAAAAGGCGCCCGAAGGCGCCTTTTTCGATGCTGCGAAGCGGGTTACCCCGCCGTCACGCTTAGAAGCGGTGACGCAGACCAACCGTTGCTGCGGTTTGGTTGATCGACGAGCTCGGCAGGACCGAGTTGTCGCCGTTGTAGATCGATGCGCCGACGCCGTTCTTCGCTGCACGCTGGTACACAGCCTGTGCGTAGACGTCCGTGCGCTTCGACAGTGCGTAGTCAGCTTGCAGACCGAACTGGTTCCAGTGCGTGCTGCCGTTGTTGATCTTCGCGTTCGTGTACGTGTAAGCAGCACCCAGGCCGAGAGCCGGCGTCAGGTTGTACTTTGCGTTGACTTCGTAGTTGTCGGTGCGAACCGAGCCCAGGCTACCGACTGCATTGTTGTCGAGACGCGCTTGCGTCCATGCCGCGCCGACTTGTGCCGGACCGAATGCATAACCAGCAGCAGCACCGTACGTGCGGACGCGGCCTTGGCTAGCGATGCCACCGATCGCCGACGACGTTGCGCCGTTTGCGTTCGTACCGTCACCCAGGTTCGCTTGCGAGTATGCAGCAGCCAGCTTCAGACCTTGGAACTGGTATGCAGCACCCGCGCTGTACGCACGGTTGTTGCCGAAGTTCGTGTTGTTCGAGAACGAGTACGTGCCGCCGAATTGCAGGCCAGCGTAGTTCGCGCTCGTGAACTTGACCGTGTTGTTCTGTGCGACATCGCCGTTCGTGCTCAGACGGTCAAGGTTCAGCGGGTGCGCGAAGTACGTGCCGCCCCACGAGCCCGTTGCCGTCAGCGGCGCCAGGTAGTCTTGCGTTGCGTCGTATTGCTTACCCAGCGTGACCGTGCCGTACTGGCTCGACAGGCCGACGAAAGCTTGACGGTTGAACATGCCGCCGTTGCCGTTCGCGAACTTGCCGTTACCGATGTTGAAGCCGCTTTCCAACGTGAAGATTGCCTTCAGGCCGCCACCCAGGTCTTCCGAGCCACGCAGGCCGAAACGGCTCTGGTCAATGCCCGAACCCATCGACCAACGCGACTTGCCAGCTTGGCCCAGTGCCGGTTGGACGTTGCTTTGGTAGGTGATGCCTGCGTCCAGCACGCCGTACAGCGTGACGCTGCTTTGCGCGTGAGCGACGGTAGCGAACGATGCTGCAGCTGCTGCAACGATCAGAGTCTTGTTCATTCGTGGAGCTCCCTTCTAAAAAGAGGCAGGTCTCGCGACCTTGTTTCATAAACGGTCTCAACCGCCCGGGAACGCCATCGGTCCTGCTGGCCGCGCCCGGATAGTTGCCCGTTTGGGAACCGTGAGTTTAGGGGTGTACCCTAGGGGCGCGATCCGCAAATAAAGAAATAAGCTTTTCCAGAACTAGAAATAATGAAAGTGGGGCCGCGTTATAAGTATTTGTTTTGATGACTGTTTTTGACTTCTTGACGGCTGCTTTTTGGAGGCTTTCATCGCACCATTCTTTCATGTCATCGGCTTGACGGTTGCATAGAAACAACAAACGGGTTCGGGCAAACCCCATAAATCGGCAATTTTTACCCAATCCAACCTCGAATACCGGGTTACAGATCCCTAAAACGGGTCGGCCAGCGGATAAACATCCGGTCGGTCGGATACAG
This sequence comes from Burkholderia pyrrocinia, assembly GCF_001028665.1. Lineage (NCBI taxonomy): Bacteria > Pseudomonadati > Pseudomonadota > Betaproteobacteria > Burkholderiales > Burkholderiaceae > Burkholderia > Burkholderia pyrrocinia. Next base: position 2,215,533 of record NZ_CP011504.1, on the reverse strand, counting down.
CTCACGTCACGCAGCTGCGCGGCAGGCACAAACGGCCCCGTGCGGCGGCAGCGGCCGGCCCGGCCACCAGCCGTGACATGCGGTAACAGGCTTGACCGCCTGCGTAACCCGGCCCGCCGACCGGCAGGCTAATGTAAGGCGAACCCGATTCAAGAACAGGACACGCCATGAACCGACGCTCGTTGTTGCGCGCCATCGGATTGACCGCCACCTTTGTCGGCACCGGCTGGCTCCGCGCGGCCTCGGCCCAGCCCGCGCCGCCGGTATACCGGCCGTCCGGCCCGCACCGCGTGCCCGGCGGGCCGCCTTATGCCGACCGCCCGGGCTTCGGGCCGCCGGCTGTCCGGCACGATCGCCGACCGCCGCCGCCACGGCCGCACGGCTATATATGGACGGATGGTTACTGGCGCTGGCAGCGCGGCCGCTATATATGGGTGTCCGGCCGCTGGGTCGCGCGGCGCCCCGGGCGTCGGTGGGTGCCCGGCTACTGGCGTCGCCAGGGGCAGGTGTGGGTCTATGTCGACGGTTCGTGGCGATAGGCGGTTGCCCGGCTCAGGCCCGTGACAGGCCCGGAGCCGGGCAACGCGTGCGAACCCGTGCCGTTCGACTCCGGAATCATGGTGCCCGGCAGGTACGCTTGCGACTGCTGCGCAGGTTGCCCCTCTCGGGAACGATCCCGACCAGCCAAACCGATGCCCAGGCGTTCAATCCGCCAACGTCCATAACAGACAAGCCTGCCGATCTCCGGCGCGTAATCGTGCATCAACCGGATTCCTCCCGGCCTCCGGGCTTGCGCATTGCACGCCACCCCACAGAAGACTGCATGTTTCGCTCGCGCGGATGCAAGGCCCGCGATTCGGACGTCGAGTCGCAAGCACATTGCCGCATTCGCAACGAACACGGCAACGTATCGTCAGGCTTTCCATTCTGACGAGTTCCTTCGGATAACGAAATCACGCGATGCCGATGCTGCGCATCGAGCCCCTCTCCATTTGCAACACACCGCCAATGGCCAGAATGGTGCGTGCCCCCCCTCAGCGCCCGCCGCCCTCCTGCTCCCGCGCCCGGCGGCGCGCGGCGCAGATCGCGCGATGATGCTCATCGGCCCACCGGATCATCGCCTGCATCGGCGTCAGGAACGAACGCCCGAGGTCGGTCAGCGCATATTCGACGCGCGGCGGCACTTCGGCAAACAGCGTGCGGCTGACGAAACCGTCCTGCTCGAGCCGCTTGAGCGTGCGCGACAGCATCTGGTTCGACACATCGCCGATCGCGCGGCCGAGTTCGTTGAAGCGCATCGTCCCTCCGGACAGCGCTTCGAGCACGAGCAGGCTCCACTGGTCGCCGAGGCGGTCGAGTACATCGCGGATCGGGCACGGCTGATCGAGTTCGACGGTTTCGTCGGCGGACGGGAACGGCATGACTGGATTCTCTTTCACGGGCAACGCACGGTCACCGCGGTGTGACCTGTTCACACCGCGGTGACTTCTTGTGACGGGTTCGCGGCAACTGTACCATTCGATCGGCCCGGAAGCCGCACGTACGAATTGGGCAGTTCAACGAAGCATGACGGCGCAGCCCGTCATCGCAATGTCGCCGGCCGTGACGGCACCGGATTCGCAACGCACCCTGCGTGTCGATACGGCATGCGTGCTCGCGGCCACGCCCCCATCGCCCGCCGATCGTCACGATCGGCACAACCCGCAGTCGCGCATCGCGCGCCAACCGACGAATCGCCAGACAAGGAAAACGCCACATGTCATCGCTCCGCTCCCCCGTTCGCGCCGTTGCCGCGCTCGTCCTGCTGGCCGCATCGGCGGCCGCACTCGCCGCCGGCCCGGCCACGCGCGACCTGGCCGCCGAGGAAGCCAACCGCCAGCTCGTGCTGACGTTCTACGACCGCTTCTTCAACAAGCACGAAGCAGTCGAAGCCGCTGCCGTCGTCGCGGACGACTACAAGCAGCACAACCCGCAAGTGCCGGACGGCAAGAAGCCGTTCGTGTCGTACTTCGTCGGCGCATTCCAGAAGAACCCGGCATCGCAGGCGCGCATCGTCCGCAGCGCGACCGGCGGCGATCTCGTTTACCTGCACGTGCACGCGACCGAGCATCCGGGCGATCGCGGCGAAGCGGTCGTCGACATCTTCCGCGTGAAGAACGGCAAGATCGTCGAACACTGGGACGTGATCCAGCCGGTGCCCGAAGCATCCGAGAACAAGAACACGATGTTCTGACGCGCGGGGCCGGTACGCGACGAAGCGCGCCGCCCGTTGACGGCCGATCCGGCCGCCGCACCGGCCAGACACGGCTGCCCCGCACCGGCGAACTCCCCTACAATCGAGCATCGCCGCCGCGCCGGCATCCGTCTCGCCTGACCGCACCGCCGGCCGCCGCCCCGCCAGCGCGCGGCCGCACGCGAAGTACGGCCGGCACAAGCGGCCGTTCGCGAAGACGGTGTCAACGATGAGCCCCGCCCACATTTCCCTGAGCAACGCCGGCGACCTGGTCGCCAGCCTCGGCAGTGCGCAGTTTCCCGCCCGGCTTTGGGCGTGGCTGCGCGAAACCGTCGACCCGCAGTCCCATTACAGCGTCGCGACGCGTTACCGGCGCGACGCGCCGTCGCAATCGGTCGACAGCGTCGACGTACTGTTCTTCGCCGGCGGCGACGATCCCGACGGCACGCGCCATGCACTCGATCTGTATACACAGGGCGACTGGCGCACCGACACGCTGCTTCCGCATATCGAGCGCGTCACCGATTCGCAGCTCGTGTTCTCGTGCAACGAGGAAATCGACACGGCGACCGAATACGGCCGCCAATTCGCGCTCGGCGAACTCGGCGAGGACTGCACGCTGCTCGGCAGCGAGCGCGACTATGTCTATGCGTTCTCGCTGTTCCGCCGGCGCGGCCAGCCGTCCTACACGCTGGCCGAACTGGCGCTCTTGCGGCAGCTCGGCGATTTCGTGCTGCCGCTCTTGATCCAGCATGCGCGGCTCGCACGCCTGACGCCACGTTCGGACGACGGCGCGCTGCTGCAGCGCTTCGAACAGCGGCTGTCGGCCAGCGGCGCGGCACTGTCGCAACGCGAACGGCTCGTGTGCCGCGCCGTGCTGCAAGGCCAGCCCGTCCCGCAGATCGCCGACACGCTCGCGCTCAAGCCGAGCAGCGTGCGCACCTATCTCGCGCGTGCGCTCGCGAAGCTCGGCGTCGCGAACCGGGCCGGGCTCTTCGCGTGGTGCGTGACCGAAGACGAAACACCGGATGACCGCGGTCGCTAGATGACGCCACCGCATCACCGCAGCAGCGCCCGCCCCCGCCGCCTTTGTCGCGCGTTGTCCTCAAAACGATGACAGACAGCCGGCTCTCCCGCTCCTAGTATCTGACTCACCCAACGCCAGGAACGCGTCGGATGCCACGGAGACACGGAATGCCGAATACCGGATGGACGCCGGCCCGCACGGCCGCGAGCGCGCCGCCCATCGCGTCGCCGATACGAACCGATCGGCGAACTCGGCATGACGCGCCGCCGGCGGCGCCCGGCCTTCGCCGCAACGCGTCGCCGCCTGTGCCACGCAGCACCGGCACGTAACGCCACACCCATTCCAACCCGACCGGGTACACGCGACCGGACGAGCCAGACGGCCCGCCCGCGGGACACGTGCGCCCGTCGATCAGCCCCCGATCCGGAGGAGACACATGCAACACGCCGATACCATCTATCTGAACGGCCTGCTTTACACGGGCGATGCGCAGCGCCGCTTCGCGCAGGCGCTCGCCACGAAGGACGGCAAGATCGTCGCCGTCGGCCGCGACGACGACATCCGCCCGCTGGCCGGCCCCGCGACACGGATGGTCGACCTGGCCGGCCGGCTGATGCTGCCGGGCCTCATCGACGGCCACGTGCACCCGCTCGAAGGCCACCAGATCCTCGGCGACTTCGACCTGTCCGGCATCAACGATCCCGACGCGATCGTGCAGCGCATCCGCGCGTGCGCCGAAGCGACGCCGAACGAACCGTGGGTCTATCTCGGTGGCGCCAACCTCGCCGCGTTCGGCGCGTATCCGACTCGCGAGCTGCTCGACCGGATCGTGCCCGACCGGCCGCTGCTCGTGGTCGGCTTCGACGTGCACAGCGGCTGCCTCAACACGAAGGGGCTCGAAGCGGCCGGCATCAAGGCCGATACGCCCGATCCGACCGGCGGCGTGTACGAGCGCGATGCGTCGGGCGCGCCGAACGGCGTCGTGCACGAAGCGGCGTTCTACCGGATCTGCCCGATCATTCCGCAACTGAGCCCGGCCGGCTACCCGAAGTCGCTCGCGAAGGCGCACTCGATGGCGCACGGTTTCGGCATCACGGGCTGGTTCGACGCGCGTGTCGAGGAGGCCGAACTCAAGGCCTACGCCGCCGCGCAGCGCGCCGGCACGCTCAAGGCCTACATGAGTGCGGGCCTCTATGCGAACCCGCGCCGCGATCCGCGCGAGCAGGTCGAGCGCTTCGTTGCATGGCGTCGCGAATACGAACGCGACAACCTGCGCCTGCATACGGTGAAGATCTTCGTCGACGGCGTACCCGAATCGAAAACCGCCGCACTGCTCGAACCGTACGCCGACACCGACGATTGCGGCCTCGCACTGTGGAGCCAGGATGCGCTGAACGAGATCTGCCTGCTCGCCGATACGGCCGGCTTCGACCTGCACTTCCATACGCTCGCCGACCGTGCGGTGCGCATGACGCTCGACGCGCTCGAACACGTGCAGCGCCGCAACGGGATGCGCGACCGGCGCGCGCAGCTCGCGCACCTGCAGCTCGTCGATCCGGCCGACATGAGCCGTTTCAACCGGCTCGGCGCGATCGCGAGCGTGCAGACGCTGTGGACGGCCGCACGCGAGGAGCAGCAACAGCTCTACCGCGATCTGCTCGGCGACGAGCGCGCCGCGCGCAATTACCCGTTCCGCAGCATGCGCAACGCGGGCGTGATGCTCGCGGCCGGTTCCGACTGGTCGGTCAGCACGATGGACCCGATGCAGATCATCCAGACAGGCGTCACGCACCTGCTGATCGACCAGCCCGACAGCCCGCCGTGGAATCCGCACGAACGCCTCGACCTGCTCACGATGCTCGAAGCCTATACGGTGAACACCGCATATGCGCTGCGCTTCGACGACTGCACGGGCTCGCTCGAAACGGGCAAGGACGCGAGCTTCGCGATCCTCGACCGCAATCCGTTCGCGCACCCGGTCGAGACCTTCGCGCAAACCCGCGTGATCGAGACGTGCTTCCGCGGCGAAGTCGTGTACGCCGCGCCGGGCTGGGCCGACTGAAGCACGGACCGGGCGGCCGTCAGGCGACGTCGAGCGCCAGCACCTGCCCGGTCGTCAGCACGTCGCCGAACGTGTCGGACAGCGCGGCCAGCGTCGCGCGATGGAGGTCGCGGTGCGGCACCGTGCCGCCGTCCGCGACGTCGAGATCGCGCGTCGCGCATGCGTCGTCGACGACGATCACCGCATAGCCGAGCGGCACGGCATCGCGTGCCGCGCCGGCGACACAGGCATGCGTCATCAGGCCCGTGACGATCAGCGTATCGATGCCGGCCGCCCTCAGGCGCACATCGATGTCCGTGGTCGGGAACACGCTCACCGACGTCTTCTTCACGACCGTGTGGTGCGGCGCCGGCTGCAGGTCCGCGTGAAAGCGGAAGCCATCGCTGCCGTCGGCAAAGATCGGGCTGTCGGCCGTATCGACGTGCTGGACATGAAACACCGGAATGCCCGCGCGATCGGCGAACGCGATCACGCGCTGCGCGTTGCCCAGCGCGCGCGACCCTTCCGGAATCGGCAGCCGACCGCTGAAATATTCATTCTGGAAATCGATCACCAGCAGCGCGGTGCGGGCGGCGACGATCGACGTCGGCGCCGTTGCGCCGGCCAGGGTACGGATGGTCGGATGTTGCATGGGTCACTCTCTCGGTTGGCACACTGAACGAAACGGCGCGCCGGGCCTGCCAGCGCCGCCGGACGCGGCCTGGGGCCTCCCCGGCCGCGAGACGCCAGTGTCGGGCCGCGCGGCTTTGCACGACAGCGGCCCGCGGGACAACGTCCGACAGGATCGGGCCAACGTGCGCGCGACCGCCTACGACAGCGCTGCCGCCCGCGCGCCCGGTCGCGTGCGCCCGTACGCGACCATCATCACGAAGCTGAGCAGGAAGCCCGCGCCGCCGATCAGCAGCAGGCCGGTCTCGCCGAACACGGGCAGCAGGTTCGTCAGCGCGCCCGTGACGACCCACGCGACGGCCATCACCGACCCCGCGACGCCGAGCGCCCAGCCCTGCCGGTCCTCGCTGACCGCGTCGGAGAACGCCGTATACATCGTCGTGTACGCGACCATGTCGAAGCACCCGACGACCATCGCGAGCGCCCACAACACGGGCTCGTGCGGGAACAGCGCGGACAGGACCTGGCCGACACCGGCGACGAGCAGGCCCGTCTTCGCGATGTCGATCACGCGCCACACGCGCAGCATCAGCCGCACGACGCACAGCAGGCCGAACACGAAGCAGATGCCGATCACGCCGCTGAACAGCCCGAGCTGCGCGCTCGTATAGCCGAATTTCGCCTGCAGCAGCAGCATGATGGTCTGCAGGTAGAGGCCATAACCGACCTGCATCAGGAAGAACACCACCGACAGGAACGCGACGTTGGGCTGGCGCGCGGCCTCCCGGATGATCCGCAGCGGCAGCAGCGGATCGATGCGCGTGTCGCCGCGCGGCGCGGCCGAGTCGCGATACGACGCCCAGGTCCAGCATGCGCAGATCAGCGACAGCGCCGCGACCAGCACGAACGGCGTGCCATAGTCGAACAGCGGCGAGATCGTCCGGTCGGACGTGACGCCGCCGAGTACGGGGCCGACGATCACGCCCGCGCTGAACGCGAGCGACATGATGCTCATGTTGACCGCCTTGTTCGCGGGTGTGCTCAGGTCGGTGATCGCCGCCTGCGCGATGCCCTGGCAGCCGGCCATCAGGCCGGTGAGCCCGCGCCCGGCCAGCAGCAGCGCGACGCTCGCGCGCCATGCGCCGGCCGCCATCATCGCGTAGCCGGCCGCGAGGCCGAGCACGCACAGCAGCAGGATCCTGCGGCGTCCGTAGCGATCGGACAGCTCGCCCATCAGCGACGAGCCGAAGAACATGCACAGCGGGTAGATCCCGTAGCCGAGACCGAGGTAGAAATTGCGCGCATGCGCGCCGGCGTCGGCCGGCAGGATGCCCGCGTGCGGATCGCTGAAGATCGCGGACATCATCGGATAGACGAGCCCGAACCCCATCGCATCGATCGCGATGGCGAGCAGGCAGGGGCCGAGCAGCTTGTAATCGAGCCGGGACATGGCGACCTTCCGGACAGAGTGGATGATCGCCCAAGCGTAATGATCGGGTGGCCGCCGCGGTAGGCCGCCGCCCGCGATGTTGACCATCGGCTGCGCCGACACCCTGCATGCCGCCCGCACCGATGGCTGGCCGGCGCGGGCGACGGACCGCCGGCCGCTACCTGGCGCTCAGCGGCTCGCCCTGGAACTGCCGGCGCGCGAGCACGCACGGCGCGCTGTCGTGCATGAACACGCTCGCGAGCAGCCCGAACGACGCCGCGAACAGCACGTACCACGCGGGCGCGACCGGCGACCCGCTCGCGTGCGTCAGCCACGTGACGATGAACGGCGCGAAGCCGCCGAAGACCATCACCGCGACGTTGTACGCGAGCGCGATGCCGGTCGAACGCGAGCGCGTCGCGAACTGTTCGGCGAGCGTGGTCGGCGCGGGGCCGTAGCAGATGCCGATGATCGTGCAGATCACGAGCTGCATCACCAGCAGGCGCCCGATGCCCGGCGCCGCGGCCAGCCACGAGAACAGCGGATAGGTGACCGTCAGCAGCGCCAGCGTGCCGGCGATCAGCACGGGCCGTCGACCGATGCGGTCGGACACGATCGCGGCGAACGGAATCGTCACCGTCAGCAGCGCGACCGCCGCCATCTGCACCTTGAATACCTGGTCGAGCGGCAGCCCGAAGGTCTTGTGCACGAACGTCGGCATGTTGACGAGCATCACGTAGAACACGGCCGTGCCGGTGATCGTCTGCCCCATCGACACCAGCACGCCGCGCAGGTTGTCGCGCAGCACGCGCGACACGCTCGCCGGCGGCTCGACGGTCGACTTGCTCGCGTCGAGGAACGCCTCGGTCTCCTCCATGTGCCGGCGGATCCACAGGCCGACCGGCCCGATCAGCAGCCCGAGCGCGAACGGCACGCGCCAGCCCCAGCTGTGCAGCGCGGCATCCGACAGCGACTGCGTGGCCCACGCGCCCATCGCCGCGCCCGAGAACACCGCGAGGCACTGGCCGATCAGTTGCCACGACCCGTACAGTCCGCGCCGGTTCGCGGGCGCGCTCTCGACGAGGAATGCGGTGGCGCTCGCATATTCGCCGCCCGTCGCGAAACCCTGCAGCAACCGCGCGACGACGATCAGGATCGGCGCCGCCGGGCCGATCGCCGCGTACGACGGCGCGAACGTGATCAGCGCGATCGACAGCGTCATTAGCAAGATGATGAGCTGCATCGCGGCCTTGCGGCCCTTGCGATCCGCATAGAGCCCGAGCAGGATGCCGCCCACCGGACGCATGAAGAAACCGACGCCGAACGTCGCGAGCGACATCAGCAGCGACGCGTACTGGCTCTCGGCGGGGAAGAACAGCCGCGCGATGATGCCGGAGAAGAACCCGTAAACGATGAAGTCGTACCACTCGAGGGTATTGCCGACGACAGCGGCAACCACCTGCCGATGCCGCGTGTTCCGACGTGAGTCGTGCATGCCTTTCTCCTGCAGTCCCATGGTGCCGCGCCGCATGCGTGCCGCCTTCCGTGGCAGGCATCGACGAATCGGCCGTTCGCATCGTCGACGGTTCGCGGCGGAACGACGAAACCTGTCGCCCCGCGCGCACGACCGGCGTGAAACGATCATAGGGACGCCGAAAACCCGCATCAATTAATGCCGGCGGTAGATGATTAGCCGGAGATTAAATGTTTGCCGAACCGGCCCCGCCGCGCGACAAACCCGGTGATTCGCGCATTGTTGCGGCCCGGGTTCTGCGGCAGAATCGTCGGCTGCCCCTCCCGTCGCCCGCATCATGCGCAACCGCATCAACGAAGAGATCACGTTCCGCAAGCTCGAGGTGCTCCTCGCGTTCATGGAAGCCGGCAGCCTCGCGAAGGCGGCCGAGGCCCTGGGCGTCAGCACGGTCAGCGTGCATCGCGCGCTGCATACGCTCGAGGAAGGGATGCACTGCGCGCTGTTCCGCCACGAGGGGCGCAACCTGATTCCGACCGAAGCCGCGCAAGTGCTCGCCGAAGTCGCGGGCGAAGTGCTGAAGACGATGACGGACGGGATCCGCGCGACGCGCGAGGCGGCCGGCTACGGCGCCGGCCAGTTGAAGATCGGTTCGCTCTACTCGCTGACGATCCGCACCGTGCCCGAAGTCGTGATCGCACTGAAGGCGCGGCGCCCCGAGCTGCAGGCCGAGCTCGTGCTCGGCTCGAACGCCGACCTGCTCGACAAGCTCAGGCAGGGCGCGATCGACGCGACGCTGATGGCGCTGCCCGAACCGGACGCCGAGATCGAGTCGATCGCGCTGTTCGAGGACGAGATGTTTTTCGCCGCGCCGATCGATTCGCCGTATGCGCCATGCGACGCGATCGATCTCGGCGCGTGTCGCGACGAGCCGTTCGTGTCGCTCGGCGAAGGCTTCGCGACACATCAAGGCTTCACGGAGGCGTTCCGTGCTGCCGGCGTCACGCCGAACGTCGTGATGCGGGTGGGCGACATCTTCTCGCTGATCAACCTCGTGTCGGGCGGCGTCGGCTGCTCGCTGCTGCCCGGCCGCGTGCGCGACCTGTTCGCGCACAAGATCGCGCTGGTGCCGCTCGCCGGCCCCACGATCCGCCAGACGATCGGCCTGAGCTTCCTGCACCGGCGCGAACGCGACCCGAACCTGCTCGCGCTCGCGACCGTGTGCCGGCTGACGGTCAAGGGGCCGAACGCGCGGTGATGCGCGGATCGGTCTGTATCACTCGGCGTCCGCCATTTTCCTTCCGTCTCACGGATCCACATCCGCTTCGTCGCAACACCGCGTAACGCGGCCGTGAAAACCGCGGTTCCCCGCGATGCAAACAACGCGTGCTAGTCCGTTCGGACGGCACGAAACGCGCGCTTTGTTGCGATCATGGCCGTCCGACGCCGACGATCCCGGCGTGCGCGTCGAAGTCATCGAAGGCACCGGCATGCGGGACATGATCGCGCACGGCATTGCCGAAGCGCGCGCCTGGGACGGCACCGATCCGGTTCGCATCATCGACGCGGCGGCCGCCTCCACGTGAGCGAGCCCGCGCGCGTCCCCTCTCACTCACCGGAGCAAGCAGCATGAAACGACTCGAAGGCAAGGTAGCGCTGATCACGGGCGGTGCGCGCGGCCAGGGCGAAGCGGAAGCGCGCCGGTTCGTCGCCGAAGGCGCACGCGTGGTGATCGCCGACGTACTGGACGAAGCCGGCCAGCGCGTCGCGGCCGAACTCGGCGACGCCGCGCGATTCCAGCATCTCGACGTGACGAACGAAGGCGACTGGCAGGCGGCCGTTCAAGCGACGCTCGCGCATTTCGGCCGGCTGGACATCCTCGTGAACAACGCGGCGATCCTGAAACTCGTGCCGATCGAATCGTGTTCGCTCGACGACTATCGCAAGGTGATCGAAGTCAACCAGGTCGGCTGCTGGCTCGGCATGAAGTCGGCGCTTGCCGCGCTGAAGGATGCGGGCGGCGGCTCGATCGTCAACGTGTCGTCGACGGCCGGGATGGAAGGCGTCGCGGGCGGCAGCGCGTACGTATCGAGCAAGTTCGCGGTACGTGGGATGACGAAGGCCGCCGCGCTCGAATTCGGCCGCCACGGCATTCGCGTGAACTCGGTGCATCCGGGCGGCATCGATACGGTGATGGCACGCCCGCCCGAGTTCGCGGACTTCGATCCGTCGTCCATCTACAGCGGCTTGCCGATCGCGCGCATCGGCAAGCCTGACGAAGTGGCCAGCCTCGTGCTGTTCCTCGCGTCCGACGAATCCGCGTATTGCACGGGATCGGAATTCATCGTCGACGGCGGGATGCTCGCGGGCAGCACGTTCCACTGACACCCCGCTCCTGCCGGCAACGCAAACGGAAACGACTACGCCGCCGGCGGTTATGCCCGCACGGCGGCGTTATCGTGCCGAAGCCCGGCGCAACGCGCCTCTGACTCAGTATCCCTTCGGCTGGATCGCCGGTGCGCCGACGCCGCGCGCCGCGTGCTTGCCGCCGCGCACGAAACGGCGCCCATGCGGACCGTACACGCCGTCCGGTTCCGGATACAGCGTCAGCAGCACGAAGTACAGCACCCCGCCGACCGCCAGCGACAGCGGCACGCTCAGGTCGAGCCCGCCCGCGAGGTTGCCGAGCGGCCCGACGAACTGGCCCGGCAGGTTCACGAACGACAGCCCGACGAACGCGGCCGGCAGCCATGCGCCCATCGCGCGCACGTTCCAGCCATGCGTGAACCAGTAGTGGCCGCCGCGCAGCCCGCGGTTGAACACCTGCAGGTCGTCGCCGAGATAGTAGCCGCGGCGCGTCACGTAGCCGATCACCATGATCGCCATCCACGGGCAGCTGAACGTGTCGATCAGCGTCGAGAACGTCGCGACGCTTTCGACGAGGTTGAACCAGAAACGGCCGACGAAAATGAACGCGATCGCGATCGTGCCGATCAGCAGCGTCGCACGCACGCGGTTCAGGAAGCGCGGGAACATGCTCGATACGTCGAGCCCCGTGCCGTACAGCGCGGTCGTGCCGGTCGACATCCCGCCGATGATCGCGATCAGGCACATCGGCAGCAGGAACCAGCGCGGCGAGATCGCGAGCAGCCCGCCGACGTAGTCGTTCGACGCGATGAACGCGGGCGCCTTCGACGCGATGATCGTCGCGGTCGCTAGGCCGAAGAAGAACGGTACGAAGGTCGCGATCTGCGCGGCGAATACGGCGCCCATCACGCGATGCTTCGGCGTGTGCTGCGGGATGTAGCGCGCCCAGTCGCCGAGCGTCGATGCGAACGACACCGGGTTGCTCAGCGCAACCAGCACCGCGCCGACGAACGCGGCCCAGAAACCTGCGCTGCCCTGCTGCAGCGTGCCGGCGTAGTTCATGTCGAACAGGCCGGCGAACGCGAACAGGCCCGCGACGAACAGCACGCTCGCCGCCCACACGGCGATCTTGTTGACCCACAGCATGAAGCGGAAGCCGTAGATGCAGACGATCAGCACGAGCACCGCGAACACCATGTACGCCGCGCCGAGCGTGAAGCCGTTGACGGGCACGCCGACCATGTCGTGCGCGCCGCCGACGAGCGCGTCGCCCGAGCTCCACACCGCGAGCGAGAAAAACGCGATCGACGTGAGCAGCGCCAGGAACGAGCCGACGATCCGGCCGTGGATGCCGAAATGCGCGCCGGACGACACGGGGTCGCTCGTGCCGTTGCGCGGGCCGAACAGGCTCATCGGCGCGAGGATGCAGGTGCCGGCCAGCACGCCGAGCACGATCGCGGCGACGCCCGCCTTGAACGACAGCCCGACCAGCACGGGAAAGCTGCCGAGCACCGATGTGGAAAATGTATTGCAGCCGCCGAACAGCAACCGGAACAGATCGATCGGCCGCGCATAGCGCGATGCATCGGGAATGCGCTCGAAACCGAACGACTCGACCTGCGTAATCCTGCCTTCACCCATTTGTCTCCAACTCCTCTGGTGCATCTGTACGGCCCCGGGGCTGCGGCCATACGACACATCGTCTTCGATTCACGGCCACTCTAAACCGGATCGAGCGGCGCAAATATCACGCATTCGAGACGTTTACGACGAAGGAGAACAATGTTTCCCGGCGGGCGAGCGGCCGGCTCCCGCGCCGCCCGTGCGGCACGGGCGATGCATCGTCAGTGCGCCGGCGCTGCGGCCGGCGCGAGGCATGCGGCCAGGCCTCGCTGAACGGCCGGCCGCGCGGCGATGTCGGCGAGCCAGCGCTCGACGTGCGGGTAGTCGGCAACATCGAGATCGAGCTCGTCTGCCGAGCGCAGCCACGGAAACGCGGCGATATCGGCGATCGAGTATCGCGACGATGCGAGATACGCCGATTCCGACAATCGGCCGTTTACGACCCCATAGAGACGCCGTGCTTCGTTCCGATAGCGGTCGATCGCTTCCGCATTGACCGTCTTCGATGCATGCAGGAACCACCAGAGCTGGCCGAGCATCGGCCCGATCCCGCCGATCTGGAAATGCAGCCATTGCTGGACAGCAGTGCGCTCGGCCAGCGTTTCGGGATGCAGGCAGCCCGTCTTCGCGGCGAGATAGCCGAGGATCGCGCCGGATTCGAACACGGCCAGCCCGGTGTCGTGGTCGACGATGGCCGGAATCTTGCCGTTCGGGTTGATCGCGAGAAACGCCGGGCTGCGCTGCTCGCCGGCGGACAGGTTCACGTGCACGAGGTCGTGCGCGAGCCCCGCCTCTTCCAGATAGATCGCGATCTTTTGGCCGTTCGGCGTGTCGGCCGTATAGAACGTGAGGGAGTGCGTCGAGGTCATGTCGGGTCCTTGTCATTCGGTTAGCGTTGCAACTGCAATCGTTGCAATTGCAATCCTATGCCGGGACCGATGGCTTCGGCAACATGCCAATACTCGAAGGAGGGATATGCAGATTGCGCGATCCGGGCGGGCCGAGCAGCGCAGGCGATGCGTCGGCAGGTGCGCGACCGACGTGCGTGCCGGCCGCCGCTACCTGGCGTCGGCCGCCGCTTCGCGCGCCGCGGCGGTCACCCGATCGAGCGCAGCGGTCAACGCCGCCTGATCCTTGCCGGAGAACTGGCCGAGAAAGAGTTCCGCGACCGTCGACTGGTACACCTTCCACATCTTCTTGCGCAGCGCCCGCCCCTTGTCGGTAATGCTCGCAAAAGCGGCGCGGCCGTCGTCGGCCGAACGGGCACGCGTGACGAGCCCCTCCTGCTCGAGCCGGTCGACGAGCCGCGTGAGGTTGTAGCGCTCGATCGCGAGCACGTCGGCCAGTTCGTGCATCCGGCGCGTGCCGTCGGGCCCGCTTTCGAGCCCCCACAACGCGTCGTACCACGCATACGCGGGCAGGCCGGCATCCGCGAGGCGGCGTTCGATCTCGCGAATCATCGTCCGGTGCGCGCGGACGAACGAGAACCACAGATCGGGTTCGGGTGCGCTCATGTCAGGTCGTTCCTTTCGTTTAATTGCAGTTGCAATTAAATTTTACCTCGATACGATTTCCCTCCACGTCGTTGCAATTGCAGTCGCATGCACACCCATCGGCGGGCAGATCCGCGCGGTCGTCGACGACGGCGCGCGGCAGGCACATCCGCTTCGGCCTGCCGCACCACCGTGCCCGTGCTACTGCCCCGACTGCGCGAGCGGGCCTTGCGCATGCTGCGCCGTTCCCGACGGCCAGCCGCCCGCGAGCGCCTTGTACAGCGCGACCGTCGATGCCGCGCTGCGCGTTCGCGCGTCGGCCGCCGCATCCTGCGCCTGCAGCAGCGTCCGTTGCGCGTCGAGCACTTCGTAGTAGTCGATCGCGCCCGCCGAGAAGCGCGTCTGCGCGAGCTGCGCGGCACGCGCGCTGTCGTCCGCCGCACGCACGAGATGGGTCGTCTCGTCACGCGTACGCGCAACACGCAGCAGCGCGTTCTCCGTTTCCTCCAGCGCACCGAGCACGGTCTGCCGATACTGCGCGAGCTGGCCGGCCGCTTCCGCGTCGCTCGCGGCGATCCGTGCGCGCACGCGGCCGACGTCGAGGAACGACCAGTCGATGCCGAGCGCGATCAGGTTCGTGTCGCTGCCCGCGCGAAAGAACCCGTAGCTGCTCGTCGCGCTGCCGAGCAACCCCGACAGCGTGAAGCGCGGAAACAGGTCGGCCGTCGCGACGCCGACACGTGCGGTCGCCGCATGCAGCCGCGCCTCGGCGGCCGCGACATCGGGACGCCGGCGCAGCAGGTCGCCCGGCGTGCCGGGATCGAGATCGGCGGCAAGCGCCGGCAGCGGCACGGGCGTGCCCGCCGACGCGACTGCCTTCGGGAGATCGAACCGGCCGATCAGCACATCCGGCGTCTGCCCGGTCAGCACCGCGAGCCGGTGTTCGTCGACGCCAATCGCGGCTTCGTACACGGCAATCCGCGACGTCGTCGATTCGTACTGCGCCCGCGCACGCGCCGCATCGAGTTCGGAGCCGCGCCCCGCACCGACGCGCGCATTGATCAGCGCGAGCGTCTGCTTCTGGTTGTCGGCGTTGTCGCGCGCAATCCGCAACCGCTCCTGCGAGCCGCGCAGATCGACGTACGTGCTCGCGACCTCGCCGGCGATCGCGACGCGCACCGCGCGCACGTCCGCGGCGCTCGCGGCCGTTTCCGCGCGCTGCGACTCGATCGAGCGGCGCACCCGGCCGAACAGGTCGAGCTCCCACGCGGCATTGATCCCGATGCTGGAGATCGCCGTATCGCGCTGGCTGCGCGGCGCGCCGAACGCCTGGTCCTTGCTCATCAGCTGATGACCGATCTGGCCGCTCGCGGTGATCGTCGGATAGCGGTCGAACGTCGCCTGCGACAGCAGCGCGTTCGACGCGTCGTAGCGCGACACGGCGACCTGCAGGTCCTGGTTCGCCGCGAGCGCCGTGTCGATCAGCCGCGTCAGCGCCGGATCGCCGAAGCCGCGCCAGAACGCGGCATCGGCATCGGCCGACGCGTCGGGCGGTGTATCGGACGGTGTATCGGACGGCAATGCATCGCGCTGCGTGGCCGGCGACGCGTCGCGCGCGAACCGCGCGGCAGTGGCCGTGTCAGGCCTTTTGAAATCGGGGCCGACCGCGCACGCGGCCAGCGTCACCGACATCGCGAGCGCGGAAAGACGGAAAGCGGCGCTCATCGGTTTTCTCCTTCAAGGGTGCCGTGCTGTTCGCTCCAGACGGCCGGCGTACCGCCCGCGAGCTTGCGGATCGCGACATAGAACACGGGTGTCAGGAACAGCCCGAACAGCGTGACGCCCAGCATCCCCGCGAACACGGTGACGCCGGTGGCCGCGCGCACTTCGCTGCCCGCGCCGCCGCCGATCAGCAACGGCACCGAACCGGCGATAAACGCGACCGACGTCATCACGATCGGGCGCAGCCGCAGCTTGCATGCCTCAAGCGCCGCCTCGATCATGCCCTTGCCCTGGATTTCGAGCTCGCGCGCGAACTCGACGATCAGGATCGCGTTCTTGCACGCGAGCCCCATCAGCACGACGAGACCGACCTGCACGAACACGTTGTTGTCGCCACCCGACAGCCACACGCCGAACAGCGCCGCGCACATGCAAACCGGCACGATCAGGATCACCGCGAGCGGCAACGTCCAGCTTTCGTACAGCGATGCAAGCACGAGGAACACGAGCATCACCGCGAGCGGGAACACGACGAGCGCCGCGTTGCTCTGCGTGACCTGCTGGTAGCTGAGGTCGGTCCATTCGAGCGTGATGCCGGGCGGCAGCACCTCCTTCGCGATCTGCTGGAGCTTCGCAATCGCCTGCGACGACGACATCGCTTTCGGATCGGCGTCGCCGATCAGGTCGGCGGCCGGATAGCCGTTGTAGCGGACGACCGGGTCGGGCCCGTACGCGGGCCCCACCGTCACCATCGAGCCGATCGGCACCATCTCGCCCTTCGCGTTGCGCGTGCGCAGGTTCGCGATGTCCGCGGCCGTCTGCCGGTGACCGGCATCGGCCTGCGCCATCACGCGGTACACGCGGCCGAACACGTTGAAGTCGTTCACGTACATCGAGCCGAGATAGACCTGCAGCGTGTTGAACAGGTCGGTCAGCGCGACGCCCTGCGCCTTCGCCTTCAGCCGGTCGACCTTCACCTCGAGCTGCGGGATGTTCGCCTGGTACGAGCTGACGGGGTAGCTCATCCCCGGCGTCTTCGCGACCGCCGCCTGGAACGCGGTGAGCGCATTCTGCAATGCGCCGTAGCCGAGCCCGCCGCGATCCTCCAGGTACAGCGAGTAGCCCGAGCCGTTGCCGAGGCCCTGGATCGGCGGCGGCATCAGCGCATAGGTGATGCCGCCGCCGATGGCCGCGAAGCGCGCGTTCAGGTCCGCGTTGATCTGCGCGGCGCTGCGGTGACGCTGGTCGAACGGCTTCAGGATCACGTACGAGTTCGTGATGTTCGGCGTGTTCACGCCCTGCAGCGCATTCAGCCCCGCAAACGCCGGCACCATCTCGACGCCGTCGGTGCCGAGCGCGATCTTCGTCATCTGCTCGGTCACCGCGCTGGTGCGCGAAAGCGACGCGCCTTCCGGCAGCTTCGCGCCCGCGAACAGGTACAGCTTGTCCTGCACGGGGATGAAGCCGCCCGGCACCGCGTTGAACAGCAGCGCGGTCGCCGCGAGCAGCGCCGCATAGACCGCGAACACCGCGCCGCGCCGCTTCAGCGTGCGCGCGACGACCCCGTGATAACGGTCGGAGCTGCGTTCGAAGAAACGGTTGAACGGATGGAACAGCCAGCCGAACGCGCGGTCGAGCGCGCGCGTAAGCGCATCCTTCGGCGCGCCGTGCGGGCGCAGCAGCTTCGCGGCGAGCGCGGGCGACAGCGTCAGCGAGTTGATCGCGGAGATCACCGTCGAGATCGCGATCGTCACCGCGAACTGCCTGTAGAACTGGCCCGTGACGCCCGACATGAACGCCATCGGCACGAACACCGCGCACAGCACCAGTGCGATCGCGACGATCGGCCCCGACACCTCGCGCATCGCCTGGTGCGCGGCATCGCGCGGGCTCAGCCCCTGCGCGATGTTGCGCTCGACGTTCTCGACGACGACGATCGCGTCGTCGACGACGATCCCGATCGCGAGCACGAGCCCGAACAGCGTCAGCGTGTTGATCGAGTAGCCGAGCAGATGGAGAAACGCGAACGTGCCGACCACCGATACCGGCACCGCGACGAGCGGAATGATCGACGCGCGCCAGGTCTGCAGGAACAGGATCACGACGAGCACGACCAGCACGACGGCCTCGATCAGCGTGTGCTGCACCGCGCGGATCGATTCGCGCACGAATACGGTCGGGTCCCACACGGGGCGATATGCGACGCCGGGCGGGAACCGCTTCGACAGTTCGTCGAGCTTCGCATACACGGCCTTCGCGACGTCGAGCGCGTTCGCGCCCGGCGACAGGAAGATGCCGACCACGGCCGAATGCCTGTCGTTGAAATACGAACGCAGCGTGTAGTCGCCCGCGCCGAGCTCGATGCGCGCGACGTCGGACAGCTTCACGACCTGGCCGTCGTCGCCGTTGCGCAGCACGATGTCGCTGAATTCCTGCACCGTGCGCAGGCGGCCGCGCACGTTGATCGACACGAGGAAGTCGTTCGCCTTCGGCGACGGCTCCGCGCCGAGCTGGCCGGCCGACACCTGCACGTTCTGCTCGCGCACGGCCGCGATCACGTCGCTCGCGGTCAGCCCGCGCGACGCGAGCCGGTTCGGGTCGAGCCACAGCCGCATCGCGTAGTCGCCCGAGCCGTACACGCCGACGTCGCCGATGCCGGTGAGCCGCGACAACTCGTCCTTCACGTTCAGCGTCAGGTAGTTGCGCAGATACAGCGAATCGCGGCTGTTGTCCGGCGAGTAGAGGCTCACGTACATCAGCGGTGTCGGCGACTGCTTCTGCGTGGTCACGCCGTACTGGCGCACCTCGTCGGGCAGGCGCGACAGCGCCTGGCTCACGCGGTTCTGCACGCGCACGGCCGCCGTGTCGGGATCGACGCCCTGCAGGAACGTGACGACGACCTGCAGGCTGCCGTCCGACCCGGCGACCGACTTCATGTACATGATGCCTTCGACGCCGTTGATCGCCTCTTCCAGCGGTTCGGCGACCGATTCGGCGATTTCCTTCGGGTTCGCGCCCGGGTACGTCGCACGCACGACGACGCTCGGCGGCACGACTTCCGGATATTCGCCGGCCGGCAGCATCGGAATCGAGATCAGGCCGATCGCAAAGATGACGATCGACAGTACGACCGCGAAGATCGGCCGGTCGATGAAGAATCGGGAGAAATCCATCACATGTCTCCCGTCATTGCGCGGCCGGCGCGCCGGCATCGGCCACCGCCTGCGTGCCGCCGCCCATGCCGCTGCCATTGCCGTTGCCGGCACCGGCGTCGGCACGTACGGGCAACGCCTTCGGCTTCACCTGCGCGCCCGGATAGTAGATCCGCTGCACGCCGTCGACCACCACGCGATCGCCCGCCAGCAGCCCCTTCTCGACGATCCGCTCGCCCTGGAGTTCACGGCCGATCGTCACGTCGCGCCGCAGCGCCTTGTCGCCGGGGCCGATCACGTACACGTACTTGCGGTCCTGGTCGGTGAGCACAGCCTTGTCGTCGACGAGCAGCGCATCCTGGTCGCGGCCGCTGACGAGCTGCACGCGTGCATACAGCCCCGGCGTGAACGTGTGGTCCGCGTTCGCCAGCCGCACACGCGCGCGGATCGTGCCGGTTTGCGGGTCGAGCCGGTTGTCGAGGAAATCGACGGTGCCTGCATGCGGGAAGCCCGTCTCGTTCGCGAGGCCCACGCGCACCGGATCGGCGCCGATCGCACGATGCTTCGGATCGGCGCGACGCGCGTTGTAGCGCAGGTAGCTCTGCTCGTCGCAGTCGAAATACACGTAGACAGGATCCTGCGACACGACGGTCGTCAGCAGCGTGTCGTCCGCGCGCGCGAGATTGCCGACGGTCGCGACCGCACGGCCGACGCGGCCCGCGATCGGTGCGCGCACTCCGGTGAAGCCGAGGTTGAGCTTTGCGTCGGCAACGGCCGCGTCGGCCGCCTGCAGGTCCGCACGCGCCTGCTCGGCGGTGGCTCGGGCGTTGTCGAGCTCTTCCTGCGACGTCGCATGCGCATCGATCAGCGTCTGCACGCGCTTGAGCTGCACATTCGCGAGGCTCGCAGCCGCGCGGGCCCGCTGCTGCTGCGCATTCGCGCGGTCGAGCGCGATCCGGTACGGGCGCGGGTCGATCTCGAACAACAGCGTGCCCTGCGCGACGAGGTCGCCCTCCTTGTACGCGACGCGCTGCAGATAGCCGCTCACGCGCGGCCGCAATTCGACCGCGTCGACCGCTTCGACGCGTCCGTTGAATTCGTCGGCAAGGCGGACCGTGCGCGGCGCGACGGTTGCCACGCCGACTTCGGGAAGGGGATGGGCTGACGCTGCGCCTTTGCCGTCGTGACAGCCCGACAACGCCAGCAGCAGTGCGCAGGCGGCGCCCAAAGGCGACGTCCTGCGTAGGGATAAGGAAAACATGATGCCTCGCGACGGGTTAAACTGCCGCGTAGCATAAAAGTTGAAGTTAACTTCAAGTCAAGCTTTTCCCGGAGAACGTCATGGGTACCCCGGAAGAACCGAAATGGCCGCTGATGTCGATCCGCGAAGTGGCCGCGCGCAGCGGCGTGCCGGCGTCGACACTGCGGTTCTACGAGACGCGCGGGCTCATCAAGTCGCACCGCAACGGCTCGAGCCACCGCCACTATTCGCGCGCGGTGCTGCGGCTGATCGCGTTCATCGTCTTCGCGCAGAAGATCGGCTATTCGCTCGACGAGATCGCCGAGCAGCTCGTCAGCCTGCCCGAGGACGCCGCGCCGAGCAACAAGGACTGGCAGCGGCTGTCGCGCGGCTGGAAGCAGCGCGTCGCGAGCCGGATCGAGGAACTGCAGCGGCTCTACATCAACCTCGACGAGTGCATCGGCTGCGGTTGCCTGTCGCTGAAGCGCTGCAAGCTGACCAACCCGGAGGACCGCGCGGGCCGCAACGGGCCCGGCGCGCGGCGTTGGCTCGGCGACAAGCCGCCTACCGATCTCGAATGAGGTGCGACTCCGCGCCCGCCATCGGCGCGGATTGCATCACCCGACGCGGCAGCCGCCGTACACCGCGATCGTCACACCCGTGACGAACGACGCGCGCGGAACTCAGTCGCCGAGGAGGTTGAGCGCGACGTCGAGCACGGCCTGCCGGAACGCGTCCCGCTGCGTCGGCAGCGAAGTGAACTCCAGCATCATGTGGCTGTACGACACCGTCGTGCCGATCGCGCTCGCGAACATGAAGAACAGCACGTTCGGATCGACCGCGCGAATCGCGCCGGCCTGCACGGCGTCCGACAGCAGCGGGAACATCACGTCGTGATACGGCCGCACGATCCGCTCCTGCAGCCGGTCGAGCCGCCCGCCCACTTCGGTCGCCGCCGTCGAGAAGAACATGCCCATGTCGGGCTCGTCGAACTCGTGGTCGACGCACAGCTCGAGTGCGCGCCGCACACGGTCGCGATGCGGCAGTGACGACGTGCGCAACGCACGCAGCGCGTCGAACATCGGCTCGGCGAGTTCGACGATCTGCTCGACGACGGCCAGCCACAACGTTTCCTTCGTCCCGAAATGATGGGCGATCAGTGCCGCGTCGACGCCCAGCTCGCGCGCGACTTCGCGCACGCTCGTCGCGTCGTAGCCACGCTTTGCGAACGTGCGGCGCGCGGCCCGCAATATCACGTCCGGACCGACGGACGCATCCGCCAGCGGCCGCCCGCGCGTACGCCGCTTCGACGGCGCGCGCTCAGTGACTTCAGCCACGTTTTCCTGCTCCCCTTGAATGGTTCGAATGCCCGTGTTCGGGCCCCGGTTTCACGTCGCCGGAACCGGACTGCCTGCCCCGCTCCGTTGACACGCGAAGCCGGGAAGCGCTAGGATCATACATTATTCATCACGTGATGATTTATCCATGACAACCCCTACACGCATCGTCATCGTCGGTGGCGGGATCGCCGGACTGCAGCTCGCGACCCGCCTCGGCGAGCGCCTCGGCCGGTCCGGGCGTGCGCAGGTCACCGTCGTCGACCGCAGTCCCACCCACATCTGGAAGCCGATGCTGCACACGATCGCGGCCGGCACGCGCGACGTCCAGCAGCAACAGGTGATCTTCCTCGCCCATGCACGCGACCACGGCTACACGTACCAGCCCGGCGAACTGAAAGGGCTTGATCGTGCGCGCCGCCGCGTGCAGCTCGGCGAGATCCGCTCGCAGGAAGGCGATGTGGTGATCGAGGCCCGCGAACTCGACTACGACGTGCTGATCGTCGCGCTCGGCAGCCAGGCCAACGATTTCGGCGTACCGGGCGTACGCGAGCACTGCTACTTCATCGACAGCCAGCAGCAGGCCGAAACCTTCAACGAAGCGTTGCGGATGCGCGTGTTCCGCAGCATCGCGCGCGACGAGCCGTTTCGCGTTGCGATCGTCGGCGCGGGCGCGACGGGCGTGGAACTCGCGGCGGAATTGAGCCGGTTACTGGAAGTGGCGCAGGCGTATGGCGACGCGACGGTGCGCGAGCGGCTGCAGCTCACGCTGCTCGAAAGCGGCCCGCGCATCCTCGCTGCATTTCCGCCTAGGATTTCCGCGTCAGCGCAGCGGCGGCTCGAACAGATCGGTTTTCACGTGCTGACGTCGACGCGCGTCACGTCGGCCGACGCGACCGGCTTCCACTACGGCGACGGTTCGTACGCCGAAGCAGACCTGATGGTCTGGGCGGCCGGCGTGAAAGCGCCCGATTTCATGCAGGCGCTGGGCGGGCTCGACACGAACCGCGCGAACCAGATCGTCGTCGGGCCGACGCTGCAGGCCACGGACGACGAGCACGTGTTCGCGATCGGCGATTGCGCGAGCCTGTTGCCCGACGGCCATGAGCGGCCGCTGCCGCCGACCGCGCAGGTCGCGACGCAGCAGGCCGAGCATCTCGCGAAGCACCTGCCCGCGTGGCTCGACGGCAAGCCGATTCCGCCGTTCGCGTTCCACGATTTCGGCGCGCTCGTGTCGATCAGCGACTACGACGCGTTCGGCACGCTCGGGCAGTTCGGGTTCTTTCGCGGCGGCTTCATCCAGGGGCGCTTCGCGCAGTTCAGCCACCTGATGCTCTACCGGCGGCACCAGCAGGCGCTGCACGGTTTCTCCAAGGCGACCCTGCTGTGGATCGCCGAACGGATCAACGGCTGCGTGCAGCCGCGCATCCGCCTGTCGTGATGCCGCACGTCGCGGCGTCGCGTAATGTTTCGAGGAAAATCGACATGAACAACAGTGCAGCGCGCTGGCTCATGACCGTCGCCGCGATCGGCAGCTTCGACATGCCGTCCGTATCGTGGGGCGTGCCGCGGCGGCGCAGCGTCACGCGCGACCGGCTGCCGTCGTGGGACGCGACGAGCAAGCCGAGCATCAGCGTGCTCGAGCGGCCCACGGCCGACACCGTGATGATTTCGTGGTGCGACGCATGCACCGGGCACTACGGCTACCAGAAATGGCGGCTGTTCACGACGCGCAAGCGCGGCACCTGCGCGCTGTCGGGGCGGCCGATCGGGATCGGCGACAGCGTCTATGCGCCGCAATTGCTCGGCTCGACGCCGGGCAACGCCGCCGCGATGGTGCTGGCGGCGTGCATCGACGACGCGCTGGCTGCCTGACGTCAGGTCGACGTGGCCTGACCGGCGCCGTAGGCCGGATCGTTGTTCTGCCGTTCCAGTTCGGCATCGAGATGCGCGGCATGCGCGTCCGCCTCGGCTTCCGACATCAGCTCGCCTTCCCACTTCGCGACCACCGCGCTGGCGATCGAGTTGCCCACCGCGTTCGTGGCCGAGCGGCCCATGTCGAGGAACGTGTCGACGCCGAGAATCAGCAGCAGCCCGGCTTCCGGGATGTTGAACTGGTGCAGCGTCGCCGCGATCACGACGAGCGATGCGCGCGGCACGCCGGCCATCCCCTTCGACGTCAGCATCAGGATCAGCAGCATCGTGACCTGCGTGCCGAGCGACAGGTGGATGTTGTAGGCCTGCGCGATGAACAGCGACGCGAACGTGCAGTACATCATCGAGCCGTCGAGGTTGAACGAATAGCCCATCGGCATCACGAAGCTCGCGATCTTGCGCCGCACGCCGAAACGGTCGAGCGCGTCGAGGATCTTCGGATACGCGGCCTCGGAGCTCGCGGTCGCGAACGACAGCATGAACGCTTCCTTGATCAGCACCAGCAGCTTGAACACGCGGCGGCCGAGGAACAGCAGCCCGGCGGCGACGAGCGTGGCCCACAGCAGCACCAGGCTCACGTAGAAGTCGCCCATGAATACCGCGAACTTCAGCAGGATCGACAGCCCGTTGATCGCCACCGTCGACGCCATCGCGGCCATCACCGCGAGCGGCGCGAGCTTCATCACGTAGCCGGTGATCTTGAGCATCACGTGCGACAACTGGTCGATCGCGGCGACGAGGATCTTGCCGCGCTCGCCGAGCGCCGACAGCGCGACGCCGAAGAACATCGAGAACACGACGATCTGCAGGATCTCGTTGTTCGCCATCGCCTCGGCGAACGACTTCGGCACCATGTGACCGACGAAATCCTTCAGCGTGAACTTGGCCGTCGCGAGATGCGCGGACGCGCCGATGTCCGGCAGCGGCAGGCCGAGGTTCTCGCCGGGCCGCAGCAGGTTCGCCATCAGCAGCCCGAGCAGCAGCGAGATCAGCGACGCGGTGACGAACCAGCCGAGCGCCTTCACGAACACGCGCCCCACGGACGACGCATCGCCCATGTGCGCAATGCCGACGACGAGCGTCGAGAACACCAGCGGGCCGATCACCATCTTGATCAGCCGCAGGAACACATCGGACACGAGCGAGATGTAGCCGGCGATTTCCGCGGCCGACTGCTTGTCCGGAAGCTGCGTGAAGATCATGTAGCCGATGAAGATGCCGGCCGCCATCGCGAGCAGGATCCAGCCTGCCGCAGACATTCGTTTGTTCATAACGGAATTCGTCGCACGGTGAAGGGGTTGACGGATGAAAGGCGCGCGTCCGGTGTCGTGCCAGGGCGCGCGCATGACGGGCCGGTCGTGCGCGGTGTGCCACGCACGGGCACCGATCGGACTTGCGGATGTTCGCGAACGGACGCGCCGCCGCCATCACGACCTTCGCGGGAACGCGAACGCGGGCGGCAGCGGTCCGGCATGATGCGATCGGGTCAGTAGCCGATCGCCGATCCGGCCGGACGGCGCGGATCGTTGTAGCCGTAGATGAAGCCGACACGCACGCTGCCGGACACGGACGAGTCGTTCCCGGAACTCTGGCGGCTCGCCGCTTCGGTACCCGGCAGGCCGACCATGATCAGTTCGGCTGCACCCCACGGCGTCTGCTCGACCATCTTGTAGCCCATGTTGCGCAGGATCGCGAGCGTGTCGGGCGACAGGCCGTAGGTTTCGTAGTAGACCTCGTCGGGCAGCCACTGGTGGTGGATGCGCGGCGCGGTGACCGCATCCTGCGGCGTCATCCCGTAATCGATCACGTTCAGCACGGTCTGCAGCGTGATCGTGATGATGCGTGACCCGCCCGGCGAGCCGACCACCATGAACACCTTGCCGTCCTTCTTCACGATGGTCGGCGCCATCGACGACAGCGGACGCTTGCCCGGCGCGATCGAGTTGCGCGTGCCCTGCACCAGGCCGAACAGGTTCTGCGCGCCGACCTTCGTGGTGAAGTCGTCCATCTCGTCATTCAGGAAGAAGCCCGTGCCCGGCGCGATGACCACGGCGCCGAAGCGACCGTTGACCGTATAGGTCGTCGACACCGCATTGCCGTCATGGTCGATGATCGAGTAATGCGTCGTTTCCGGCTTCTCGTGAATGCCGACACCGGGCTGCACGTCGACCGACGGCGTCGCCGTATCGGCATGGATGCTCTTGCGGATCTGCGCCGCATACTCCTTGCTCGTCAGCTTCGCGATCGGGTTGTCGATGAAGTTCGGATCGCCGAGCAGCGTGTTGCGATCCTCGTACGCGTGCCGCATCGCTTCGGTCATGTAGTGGACCGACGCCGCGGAGTGATAACCGAGCTTGCGCAGGTCATACCCTTCGAGGATGTTCAGCGTCTCGCACATCGTCACGCCGCCCGAGCTCGGCGGCGGCGCCGACACGAACTCGTAGCCGCGATACGTGCACGTCAGCGGCGCCATGTCCTGCGCGCGGTAGGACGCGAAATCGGCCGCCGTGATCAGGCCGCCCGCCTGCTTCGACGCGGCCTCGACGATCTTCGGAATCTCGCCGTGATAGAACGCGTCGGGCCCCTGCTCCGCGATCCGCTCGAGTGTGCGGGCCAGGTCCTTCTGCACCAGGCGGTCACCCGGCTGCAGCGGCGTGCCGTCCGGCCGCAGGAAGATGCGCGCCGCGTCCGGGTCCTTCTTGAAGCGCTCGATCGTCGTGTCGAGGATGTCCGTATCGCCGCGCGTCAGCACGAAGCCGTCGCGCGCGAGCCGGATCGCCGGCGCCATCACCTGCTTGCGCGTCAGCTTCCCGTATTTGCGCTGCGCGAGATCGAGGCCGGCGACCGTGCCCGGCACGCCGACGGCGCGATAGCCGTACAGGCTTTCGCCCGGACGCACGTTGCCCGATGCGTCGAGATACATGTTCGCCGTCGCCGCGGCCGGCGCGGTCTCGCGGAAATTGATGAAGCGGTCGCGGCCGTCGGCCAGGTGCACGGTCATGAAACCGCCGCCGCCTATGTTGCCGCAGCACGGATTGGTCACCGCCTGCGCGTAACCGACCGCCACCGCCGCGTCCACCGCGTTGCCGCCTTCCTTCAGGATGTCGACGCCGATCTGCGACGCGAAGTGCTGCGACGACACGACCATGCCGTTCTTCGCTTCAACCGCGGGGTCCGAAGCGGCGAACGCGCACACGCTCAATGCCGACAACAGGGTGAGTACGACGAGCCGCCTCATGCGGAATCCTCCAGACAAATGACCGGGCCAGGCCGGGATGCGCCGCCGCATCATCGCGGGTCGACGCTGCCAATCCGACATGTAATAAACCGTACATTCCGGCGAGGCCGCGATCATAGCACTCGTCTTTTTGCGCCAAAACCTAGGGTTAGTACTGAATTTAAAGGGAATGTGCGCGGAAACGCTTTCCGGGAAATGTTCGTTTCATTACATTGAATGAAGGACAACCTGGCCGGGTGATGCGTCCCTCTAATTTCGGAGCATCCGCGGCCCACTGCACGTCGATCGGCTAACATGCGTGGGGTCCCGGCAGACGCACGTCTGCCGTTTGTCATTCAGATAAGAGAGCTGGAGTGCCCGATGGGGACGAGCATCAGGGCGTTGCTGTTATCCCAGATGGATAGCTTCACGCCGTCGGAACAGAAGGTTGCGCATGCGTTGCTGGATCGCTATCCGAGCCTCGGCCTCGGGCCGATCGCGAGCGTCGCCAAGCAGGCTGAAGTCAGCGACCCGACCGTGTTCCGCTTTGTCGTCCGGATCGGCTTTCCGAACTACTCGTCGTTCCAGCAGGCGCTGTACGACGAGATCGACACCGCGATGAATTCGCCGCTCGCGCGAATGGATGCGTTCCATTCGGAAACGGGCATGCGCGACAGCCATTCGGCGATTTTCCAGCGGCTGTCCGAGTCGCTCGCGACCACAATCGAAGGGCTCGACGCGGCCGCGTTCGACGCTGCCGTGGCGCTGCTGGCCGATACCGACATCCGCATCTTCTGCGGCGGCGGGCGCTACACGGCGCCGCTCGCGTCGCTGTTTTCGTTCACGCTGGCCTATGCGCGCCCGCACGTCCAGTACGTCGAACCGAACGTGAATCTCGCGTCGGTCGCACTGACCGACATGGGGCGTGACGACGTGCTCGTCATCTTCGACTTTCGCCGCTACCAGAAGGACAGCATCCGCTTCGCGCAGGCCGCGCACCGGCTCGGCACGCGGATCCTGCTGATCACCGACGAATGGATGTCGCCGATCGGCCAGTTCGCGGAGATCGTGCTGCGGATCCAGGGGCGCCCGTTCGCGATGCTGCAGACCAATGTGCCGGCGCTGGCGCTCACGGAAGCGCTCGTGATCGGTGTGACGAACCGGCTGCCGGAACTGGCGCGGCAGCGGATGGAGAAGATCGAGCATCTCAATACCGGGGGGATCGAGCTGGACGCCAACCAGCGCGATTTGCCAGAATGACGATCGCTCGCCATTCGGGGCGCAGGCATCAGCTCTCGACATCCTCGAGACTGAACACCTCGGTCTTGTCGTTATACGAAAACACTTCGCCGTAACGCCCCCAGTCGATCACCGCGTCGAGCGTTTCCTCGGCCGCTTCGTCCGACAGGAAATCCTCGAGTTCCTGCTCGAAGCGCACGCGCGGCGCACGATGGCCGGGACGCTCGTTCAGCACCTTCCTGATCCGTGCGGCGAGCGGCACGTGCTTCAGCAGGTGATCCGCGAACATCAGCTTGCGCTCCTGCGTGC
The DNA here is from genome assembly GCF_001028665.1 of Burkholderia pyrrocinia. Taxonomy (NCBI): domain Bacteria; kingdom Pseudomonadati; phylum Pseudomonadota; class Betaproteobacteria; order Burkholderiales; family Burkholderiaceae; genus Burkholderia; species Burkholderia pyrrocinia. The sequence goes on along the minus strand of NZ_CP011504.1, from coordinate 2,187,068 downwards.
CGAATTCCGCGAACACGCGCGCGGGCGGCGTGAGGAACACGTCGCCTTCCCGCACGTCCGCAAAGCCGAGGTACTGCAGCACTTCCGCGATCGGGAACAGCTCGTCGACTTCCAGATGCAGCGTGCGCGCGATCTCCGGCATGTCGGCGCGGCCATGGTACGGCGCCATCGCGAGCGTTTCGATCAGGCCGGCCATCAGGTTGGTCGACACGCGCGGCATCCAGCTGCCGAGCTCGAGCCCCTTCTTCGTCGCCTCGTTGGTCTGGCGCGCGGTCATCTTCGCGTAGATGTCGTCGACGAGCTTGCGGAAATCGGTGTCGAGCCGGTTGCGCGGGTGCTTGAACGGCACCTTGATCTCGGCGATCACGCGGCCCGGGTTCGACGACAGCACGAGGATCCGGTCGCACATGAACACGGCTTCCTCGATGTTGTGCGTGACGATCAGCACCGACTTGATCGGCATCCGCCCTTGCGTCCACAGGTCGAGCAGGTCGGTACGCAGCGTCTCTGCCGTCAGCACGTCGAGCGCCGAGAACGGCTCGTCCATCAGCAGGATCGTCGGATCGACGACGAGCGCGCGCGCAAAGCCCACGCGCTGGCGCATGCCGCCCGACAGCTCGCGCGGATACGCGTTCTCGAAACCGTCGAGACCGATCAGGTCGATCGCGGCGAGTGCACGCTCGCGCCGCTCACGCGCGCCGACGCCGAGCGCTTCGAGGCCGGCCTCCACGTTCTGCAGCACGGTGAGCCACGGGAACAGCGCGAACGTCTGGAACACCATCGCGACACCCTCGGCCGGGCCGCGCAGCGGCTGGCCGAGGTAGGTCACTTCACCGCCGGTCGGTTCGATCAGGCCGGCGATGATTCGCAGCAGCGTCGACTTGCCCGAGCCGGAACGGCCGAGCAGCCCGACGATCTCGCCTTCGCGCAGCGACAGGTTCGCGTCGTCGAGCACGAGCAGTTCGCCCTGCGACTTGTTGAAGCCGCGATTCACATGCTCGACGCGCAGGATTTCTTCGCCGAGGCGCGGCGGCTGCAGCGGCTGGGATGGCTTGACAGGGGCGTTGATAACGGTCGAATTTTGCATCGCGCTTACTCTCAATCGAGACGGAGCCGGGATTCCGCATAGGCGTACATCGGACGCCACAGCAGACGGTTGAACAAGGTAACGAACAGGGACATCACCGCGATGCCCAGGATGATCTTCGGGAAATCGCCGGCGGCGGTCATCTGCGCGATGTACGCGCCGAGGCCGTGCGCGACGACCTTCGTGTCGCCCCACTGCACGAACTCGGACACGATGCTCGCGTTCCACGCGCCGCCCGACGCGGTGATCGCGCCCGTCACGTAGTACGGGAAGATGCCGGGCAGGATCGCCTGCCGCCACCACTGCCAGCCGCGGATGCGGAAATTCTTCGTCGCTTCCTTGTAGTCGTTCGGATAGGACATCGCACCGGCGATCACGTTGAACAGGATGTACCACTGCGTGCCGAGCACGATCAGCGGCGACAGCCAGATGTCCGCATTCAGGTGGAAGTGGACAATCACGATCACGAACACCGGGAACAGCAGGTTCGCCGGGAACGCGGCGAGAAACTGCGCGAGCGGCTGGATCTTCTCGGCCAGCGCGGGGCGCAGCCCGATCAGCACGCCGAGCGGCACCCAGATCACCGACGCGATCGCGATCAGCACCAACACGCGCAGCAGCGTGATGAGCCCGAGCACGAGCACGTGGCCGACCTCGGCCATCGTCACGCCCGTCGCGACGAAGCTGACGACGCGCCAGACGACGTACACCGTCAGCAGGATCACGAACGCGCCCCACACGATGTCGCCGATGCGCGACGAGGCACGCGCCGATGCGTCGCGCGAGCGCGTGCCCTTCAGCGACGGCACGCGCAGCGGAATCCGCGCGGCCTGCGACAGCAGCCAGCCGGCCGGCACGAGCAACTGATGGATCAGGTGCGTGCGGCGCATCATGTCGAGCAGCCAGGATTGCGGCGCATCGCCCGACGCGGTGTTCTCCATCCGGAACTTGTCGGCCCACGCGACGAGCGGGCGGAACAGGAACTGGTCATAGGCCAGGATCACGACCGACATCGCAACGATCACCCAGCCGATCGCGCCGATGTTCTTGTCCGAGATGGCTTGCGCGAGATATGCGCCGACCCCCGGCAGCGTGATGGTCTGGTTGCCGACGGTGATCGCCTCCGACGCGACGACGAAGAACCAGCCGCCCGACATCGACATCATCATGTTCCAGATCAGCCCTGGCATCGAGAACGGCACCTCGAGCTTCCAGAAGCGCTGCCACGGCGTCAGGTGAAAGCCGCGCGACACTTCGCTCAGGTCGCGCGGCACCGTGCGCAGCGACTGGTAGAAGCTGAACGTCATGTTCCACGCCTGGCTCGTGAAGATCGCGAAGATCGCCGCGAACTCCGCGCCGAGCACGCGGCCCGGGAACAGCGCGAGAAAGAACGTGACCGTAAACGAGATGTAGCCGAGCACCGGCACCGACTGCAGGATGTCGAGGATCGGGATCAGCACCATGCCCGCGCGGCGGCTCTTGGCCGCGAGCGTGCCGTAGACGAGCGTGAACACGAGCGACGCGACCATCGCCGCGAGCATCCGCAGCGTGGTGCGCAATGCGTATTCGGGCAGGTTCGACGGATCGAGCGTGATCTTCTGCGTCTGCAGCACGCCGATCGGCGCCATCGTCTGATGGAAGCCGACGATCGCCATCGCCAGCAGGCAGATGATCAGCGGAAACGCGATGGCATCCCAGCGGTTGGGGAGCACGCGCCACGCCGAGGCGTTCGCGGTGCGATTCGGATCGAAGAACCTGATATCCATCGGTAGCGTCTTGTGTTGAATTGAAAATCGATGGGACCGGCCGCATGCCGCGCGGCCGGGCAGCGCACCCGCCAGCGCCGGTCAGAACAGCCCGTGCAGCGCCCAGTACAGGGTGGCCGACAGCGCGATCGACGCGGGCAGCGTCAGCACCCACGCGAGCACGAGGTTGCGCACCGTGTCCCAGCGCAGGCCCGCGCCGCTCGCGGTCATCGTGCCCGCCACGCCCGATGCGAGCACGTGCGTCGTCGATACCGGCAGCCCGTATGCGTCGGCCATCCCGATCGTCAGCATCGCGACGGCCTCGGCCGACGCGCCCTGCCCGTACGTGAGATGCGACTTGCCGATCTTCTCGCCGACCGTCACGACGATCCGCTTCCAGCCGACCATCGTGCCGAGGCCGAGTGCGATCGCGACCGCGACCTTCACCCACGTCGGGATGAATTTCGTCGCGCGGTCCATCTGCTTCTTGAACGCATCGAGCGCGCTCGCATCCTCGACCGAGAACGCTGGCGCCTTCGCCTTTTCCATCAGGCGGATCGCCTCGGACGCGACGTACATGTTGTTGCGCACGTTGTCGACGAGGTTCTGCGGCACGCTCGAAATGCCGCCGGCCTGCGCGACCTGGTCGGCGATCGTGTCGGTCAGCTTGCCCAGCGCGGGAATCGTCGCAGGCGTCAGCTTGTGCGTGCGCACGTATGCCTCGACGTCGGCGCGCGGGTCGGCGGACTGCACGGCCGGGCCCGCGTACTTGACGAGCGTCGTCGACGCGTGGCGCGCGACCGCGACGAACGTGCTCGTCTGGTCGGGCGTCACGGCCTTGTTCAGCGCGTAGGCGGTGGGCATCACGCCGATCAGGATCAGCATGATCAGCCCCATGCCCTTCTGCCCGTCGTTCGAGCCGTGCGCGAACGACACGCCCGTGCAGGTGAGGATCAGCAGCAGGCGGATCCAGAACGGCGGCGGCTTGTTGCCCTTCGGCTCCTGGTACAGCGCCGGCACGCGCACCAGCGCCTTCAGCAGCAGCAACACGAGTGCGGACAGCACGAAGCCGATCAGCGGCGACAGCAGCAGCGCCTTGCCGACGCCGAGCGCCTGGTTCCAGTCGACGCCGCTCGTGCCCGACGGGCCGCTGACGATCTGGTTCATCAGGCCGACGCCGATGATCGAGCCGACGAGCGTGTGCGAGCTCGACGACGGCAGCCCGAAATACCAGGTCGCGAGGTTCCACGCGACGGCCGCGATCAGCAGCGCGAACACCATCGCGAAACCGGCGCCGCTGCCGACCTGCAGGATCAGCTCGACGGGCAGCAACTGCACGATGCCGAATGCGACGGCGCCGCTCGACACGAGCACGCCGAACAGGTTCCAGAGGCCGGACCAGACGACGGCCAGGTGCGGGTCGAGCGAATGCGTGTAGATGACGGTCGCGACCGCGTTCGCGGTGTCGTGAAAGCCGTTCACGAATTCGAAGCCGAGCGCGATCAGCAGCGCGACGACGAGCAGCACGAACGGCAGGACCGAACTTTCCCTGACCGGACTGAGGTCGGCACTCAGGTGAATCGCGATATAGACGATGCCGCAGGCAATGATCAGAAAAAACAGCGCGAAGCTGAGGGTGCGGGTGCGCTGGCTGGCCGCGCCGCTGGTTTCCGTTGCCGCGAGATTCGGCATGAAGGGGGCTCCGGAGAGGTGACTCGGTGTCGCAGGCTATCGGGCGGCCATGACGCAAATATGACGTATCGATTACAGGACATTAACAAGTCATCTTCCGGCATCCGGACGGCCACCGTGCGGGCCGCGGGCACCGGCGCCCGAATTCGAACATGGCGGGAATAAAACCGTCGTTGCCCCGGTATGGCACACGAAGGCGCCGGTTTATTCCAGGACGATCCGGCCGTCCCGTTTCGTCATACGATTGCGAGGCTCCCATGTCTTCATCGAATCCCACCCGCCCGTCGCGCCGCAAGGCCCTGCAGTGCATGGCCTTCGGCGGCCTCGGCACACTGTTTACGCTGTCGGGCGGCATCCTGACGCCGTTCGACCTCGCGCTCGCGCAAACCGGCGATGCACTCCCGGCCGGTGCGGGCCGGCCGCTGTTCGTACAGATCAGCGACACGCACATCGGCTTCAACAAGGACGCCAATCCCGACGTGTCGGCCACGCTGCGGCAGACGATCGACCTCGTCAACGGAATGCCCTCGATGCCCGCGCTGACCATCCACACCGGCGACATCACGCACTTGTCCAAACCGGAGGAATTCGACCACGCGTCGCAACTGCTGTCCGCGCTGCGCGTGCCGGAACTGCACACGGTGCCCGGCGAGCACGACGTCACCGACGGTTCGGGCGCCGAATACTTCGGCCGCTTCGGCAAGGCGTCGGACAACCGCGGTTATTACAGCTTCGATCACGCGGGCGTGCATTTCATCGGCCTCGTCAACGTGATGCATTTCAAGCCGAACGGGCTCGGCAGCTTCGGCGACGACCAGCTCGCGTGGCTCGCGCAGGATCTGAAGGGCCGCTCGTCGAGCACGCCGATCGTCGTGTTCTCGCACATGCCGATGTGGACCATCTACGAGCCGTGGGGCTGGGGCACCGGCGACGCGCCGCAGACGATGGCGCTGCTGCGCCGCTTCGGCTCGGTCACCGTGCTGAACGGGCACATCCACCAGATCGTGTCGAAGGTCGAGGGCAACATCACGTTCCATACGGCGCGCTCGACCGCGTTCCCGCAGCCGACGGCCGGCAACGGCCCGGGCCCCGTGCCGCTCACCGTGCCGCGCGACCAGTTGCCGAAGATGCTCGGCGTGACGACCGTGGAATTCGCCGGCCACCCGGCCGCATCGGCGCTGCACGACGCGACGCTGGCCTGATAGCCATAAGGAGACCGACATGACCCGTCTCAAGCAACCAAAAATCATCGCGGCGCTGATCCTGTGCGCGGCCGCCGCCGGCACGCCGCTCGCCGCGTTCGCGCAGGGGCCGGCCGGCCCGCTGGTCACGATCCACAACTTCATGTTTTCGCCGATGTCGACCACGATCAAGGCCGGCACGACGGTCACGTGGAAGAACCTCGACGGGGAACCGCACACCATCGTCAACGACGCCGGCATCTTTCATTCGAAGGCGCTCGACCAGGACGATACGTACTCGTTCCGCTTCGACAAGCCGGGCGTCTACAAGGTGTTCTGCGGGATTCATCCGTACATGAAGGAGACGATCACCGTGGAATGACGCGGCCCGCCACGAAACGCGCGGGCGAACGGCGGGCGGTGGCGGCCTACAATGACCACCGTCCCATTCGCCCGCGTGGCAGACGGAGCCGCCCATGCCCAGGATCGACCTCAGCGCCGTGCGCGCAGCGCATCCGCCAGCGCCTCGGCGACGCCGGCGGGCTGCGCGATTTCGGTGTCAACCTGATGCGCGTGCCACCGGGCGGCTGGTCGAGCCAGCGCCACTGGCATTCCGACGAAGACGAGTTCGTGTACGTGCTCGAAGGCGAACTCGTGATGATCGAGGATGGCGGCGAGACCGTGCTGTGCGCGGGCGACTGCGCGGCGTTTCCGAAAGGCTCGGGCAACGGCCATCACCTGGTCAACCGGTCGGACGCGGTTGCCGTCTATCTCGAGGTCGGCTCGCGCTCGCCGGACGACGTGATCACCTGCCCCGACATCGACATGATGAGCCCGAGCCGCGACGGCCGGTTCCTGCACAAGGACGGTACGCCGTACCCGGACGCGTGACGCCAGCCGCCCGGCGGCGCATGCCCGCCGATACGCATCAGGCGATCCCCTGCCGCCGATCGCCTACACTGAATCGAACTGTTCGGATCCGACCCACCGTCACACGCAGCGAGGCAAGCCATGACCGCGAGCCAGCCGGCACGAATGGACCTCCCCGGGCAAGTCGTACTCGTGCTCCAGGGCGGCGGCGCACTGGGCGCGTACCAGCTCGGCGTCTTCCAGGCGATGGACGAAGCCGGTATCCGGCCCGACTGGGTGGTCGGCACGTCGATCGGCGCGATCAACGCGGCGCTGATCGCCGGGAATCCGCCGGAACGGCGTTACGAGAAGCTGCTGGCGTTCTGGCAGCGCGTGACCGAACGGACCCGTTTCGACGTCTCGCCGCTGCTGCCCGGCTGGGACAAGACACTGGCCGAGCTGATGATCATCGGCGGCGGCATCGCGGGCTTCTTCCAGCCCAATCCGGCGTCGTGGCTCGGGCCGATGGTCCGCCTCGGCGTCGATCGCGCATCGTATTACCGGATCGCGCCGCTGCGCGACACGCTCGCGTCGCTGATCGATCCCGACCTGCTGAACGCGGGCCACCCGCGCCTGACCGTCAGTGCGGTCAATGCGTGCACGGGCGCGATGCGCTATTTCGATTCGCGCGATACGCACCTGGGAATCGACCACATCATGAGTTCGGGCGCGCTGCCGCCCGCGTTCCCGGCGATACGGATCGACGGCGAGCCGTACTGGGACGGCGGCGTGTATTCGAATACGCCGGTCGAGGTCGTGCTCGACGACAACCCGCGCCGGAGTTCGATCATCTTCTCGGTGCAGATGTGGAATCCGGCCGGCCCCGAGCCCGAGAGCATCTGGCAGGTGTCGGAACGGCAGAAGGACATCCAGTACGCGAGCCGCACCGACAGCCACATCGCGCGCCAGCAGCAGATCCACCGGCTGCGCCACGTGATCCGCGAACTGGCCCGGCACGTGCCGGAAGCCGAACGCGCGTCGCCTGCCGTGCGCCGGCTCGCCGCATGGGGATGCGAGACCACGATGCACCTGATCAAGCTCGCGGCACCGCGACTCGACGGCGACAATCAGTTGAAGGACATCGATTTCACGCCGGCCGGCATCGCAGCCCGCCGGCAGGCCGGCTACGACGCCGCGAAGCGGGCCATCGCCGCACGTCCGTGGGACATTCCGACGGACCCGACGGAAGGATTGACCGTATTCGACCCGGACGCACCGCCGGCCGCTGAAAAACCGGCTTGACGCGCGGCGCTGCACCGCGCGCCGATCGTACCGGCGCGATCAGGTGGGCGCGGCCGGCGCGGTTCCGGCGACGACCGGACACGATTGCGGCAACGCCTGGCCGAACAGCACGGCCAGCCCGCAAGCCGACGTGAACATGCCGAGATTGTCGTGCCCGACGCCCGGCACTTCGACGACCTGCTGCGCAAGATCGTCCGGATGGCGCTTCTTCAGGTAATCGAAATACGCGAGCCCGCGCGCGAGCCGGTACGGCCCCTGCGCCATCGCCGCGCACGAGCGGTCGATGAAATGCGTGTAAGGGTTCGTGTCGGCCTGCCCGAGCAGGTACACGACATGGCGCTCGACATAGCGCGTTTCGAGATCGCGCACGTCCTGCGACGCGACGTAAGGCGGCGCCGATTTCAACCCGTATTTCCATTCCGTCGCGCGCGGGCAGGCGCCGCCCGCGATTGCGCCGGCGTCCGGCCGTTCGTCGTCGAAATACAGGTAGCTCGACGGGTTCGCCACCACATAGCGCACGGCAATGCCGGCCTGCGCCAGCGCGTCGCCTTCGTGCCCGGCCACCGCGTAGCGCTGCAGCAACTGCGCGCCGGCGGAATGACCGATCACGACCACGGTCGACAGCGCGGGGTACAGGCTGCGATCGGAGAAATGTGCGAGCAACGCATCGAGCGCGGCGAACGAACTGACCGGGCCCGGCTGGCGCGCCGGTTCGCCGCCCTTCCATCCTTCCTGGGTCCAGGCCAGCGTTTGCGCGGGCAGCGAGAACGCACGCGTATCGGCGCGCGTCAGGAACTGCGGGGCGACGACCATCGTGCCCTGCCCGGCCGCGCCGGCCTTCCCGACGACCTTGAGCCCCGACGCGTAGTACGCGTCGGCATTCCGAAGCGTGCCGTGAATCACGATGAAGACGCGCGTGACGTCGGGCGCGGCCTTGTCGAGCGGATGGTCGGCGTAGACCGGCAGCATCGCGCTGCCCTGCGGCGTAGCGACGGCCACGCGCTGGTCGGCGACGGCCTTGACCGGGGCCTCGAGACGTTCGCGCTGCGTGGCGGCATCGGCCGGACGCGCGCCGCCCAGCACACCGATTGCGGCACAGGCTGCCGCGAGCGGAATCGTGTATGACAGCGTTCGGGCGGCCGGCAGCACGCGCGAGAGCCGGATTCTTGCAAAGGCGACGGAAATGAGTGACATGGCGACGGACCGGGTTGCGGATAGGACTTTAACGGCGATGGTCGCAGAATCCGTCGCGCGCTGCCGACCGGTTGCGGAAAGCGGTTCAGTCGGCCTGTTCTGCACCACGTTCGGCATCGACGCGGACTTCACCCGAAGCACGCTGCATCCGCCGCACGATCGCGGCCAGTTCGCCGATATGCGCGGTCACCGCCTGCTTGCCCGCACGCGCCCATGCGTCGAACGACGTCATCCCGCTCACCGCGCCGACAAACGGCACGCCGGCCCGCTCGGCCGCCTGCGCGTCCACCGCATGGTCGCCCACGTAGATCGCCGAAGCGGCCGGCAAGCCAAGCCGCGCCAGCGCCAGCTCGAGCCCTTCCGGATCCGGCTTGTGACGCTGCACGTCTTCTCCGCCGATCAGCACGTCGACCAGCGACTGCAATCCGTTCAGCGCGAGGATTGCGTCGATCCGGTAACGAAACTTCGACGAAACGATCGCGACCGCGAGACCCTGCTCGCGCAGACGCGCGAGCAGCGGCGGGACTTCGGGATAGATGCGCGTGCCGTGCACCATGATCTCGTCGGCGCGCGCCACGAAGTGCCGCGCGAACGCGTCGGCCCGCGCCGGGTCGGTTTCGCCTGTCGCCGAACGGAACATCTCGTGCAGCGGCAGCCCGATCACGGCGCCGATCTGCGCAGGCGTCGCGCCGGCGACGCCAAGCTGGTGCAACGCGTATTCCGTGCACTCGATGATCGCGGCGGACGAATCCGCCAGCGTCAGATCGAAGTCGAATATGACGGCCCGAACAGGCATGAAAGGTCTCCTCAAACAAGAAAGGCCCGCGCGCACGTGCAGACCGTTTCACAGCATGGGCAAAGAGGTCAGCGAACAGTTGCATATCGAGGTGCAGACGTCAGTACGGCAGCACGTGCGGAACACCACGCGGACACCTCCAGCGCATGTTGTCAAAATAATGCACGACGTATACAGTTGCATTTAGTGCACTAAATGGCATTACCTCCCGAGCAATTTGACATCTACGGCAGGCCTGACGTCCTGCGAAGCCTTCGATGTTCAAGGCTCACCACTGAAACGCTATCGCACATCATCATGAATGCAAGCCAACTCTTTCAACAAGCAACTGAAATCGTCAGCAATTGCGCCTTCTGTTTTGTATCTTCGAACGACGCGTCCGGTCAGATCAACTCCAGGGTCGTCGAGGTGCTGGAGATCGGGCAGGACCTCACGATTCGTTTCATGACCGATTCGAGAACGCGCAAGGCGCTGGAGATTCGCCAGGGGCAGGCGATCAGTCTGTCCTTCCTCAGCATGGCTGACCGAGGATACGTGACGATCGGGACCATCCCGACAGTCTCCGCGGAAACTGCGCTGAAGCAACGCATCTGGAAAGAATCACTGCGCACCTGGTTCCCGAACGGGCCGGACGATCCTTATGTGGTGACCATTACCTGTGAGCCCGCCTGGGTTGAACTGTGGTCGCGCATGCGGGGGATTGCGCCTGATCCGGTGGGTCTCAACTCGGTTCGGCTGATTCGGAAGGATGGCGACTGGCACGCCCGGAATACGTTCCCGGCCGATGGCGAACCGTTGCATCCTTGACCGCCCTCTCGACGCGGCAAGCCGAGCGTCGATCGTTGCCCTGTGATGGCAAGTCTTGTTCGCCGGCATTCGATGCGGTCGAGACTTGTCACGACTTCGCCTTTTATGCACGATACGCAATATTGCTCATCGTGCAAATCATGAGGGATCGTATGACGAGCAATGGCAAGGAACCCGTCGTCGTGATCGGCGCAGGCTTGGCCGGCCTGGCTGCCGCGCTGACGCTGGCACGCAATGACAGACCTGTCGTCGTACTGGAGGCCTCGGACGAGGCCGGCGGTTGCTGTTCCACCACGACGGCCAACGGGTTCACCTTCAACAACGGCGCGATGTATGTCGCGGTGCCCTCGCTCATTCGCGCGTCGTTCCGGCGCCTTGGTCTCGACTTCGATCGCGAGGTTCCGATGGTGGCCATCGAACGGCCTCACGTTACGCATCTGGAGAATAGAACGGCCGTTCATCTGTCCAGTGCCGGCACGTCATATGTGGAAGGCGACAGGGAGGCTTCACGGACACAGCAACTGCGTGACGGCCTTGGCAGGCTCCAACAGCAATGGGGCCCCGTCTACCGGATGCTGGTTGATGACGTTCTGCCGCAGGAGCCTTCGCTTCTGCGGACGTTAAGCAAACTGTGGCGTTACCTGCCCCGCATGAATGGGCAGGTCAGCCGCCTGATCGCGTCGCACTTCGCTGATGCAGACCTGCAGGCGGCTGTTGCATCGACACTGCTCTACACCGGGCAACCGCCCGATCGCCTTCCGGCAACGCAGATCATTGGCTTGCTGGCCATGCTGGAAGAGGGATTCCATTTGCCTCGCGCAGGCATGGGCGCCATCAGCTCCGCCATGGCGCGCGAACTGGCCAGGAGGTCGGTGCCGATCAGGTTCGGTGCCCATGTACGCGAAATCCTCGTAGAGAACGGGGCCGCCCGGGGCATCGCGCTTGCCGACGGCGAGCGCATCTCGACCGATTGCGTCGTGGCGACGTGTTCAGGTTTCGAAGTGGTCCGCCACCTGTTGCCCGCCCACGCCGTACCTCGACGGCTAGCGCACAAGGCCCGCGTGGCGCCGCTCTCGCATCGCGCGATTTCAATCCAGATCGGCTGCACCGGCGCCGCGCTGCCACGCGCCTTCATTACCAATCATGTTCCCCCGATGCCGCAACAGGCGGCCATGCATGAATTGACGCCCGGCGCTCCTCGCTGGCTCGCCTACACCTGTCCGTCACAGGTGCTGCCGGGTCTTGCGCCAAATGGCAAGGCAGTATTGGAACTGTATGCGCCAGCAACGGGAATCCATTCCGCATCGGGATGGACGAGCGCGATGACGCAGGCCGCGGTCGGCGACTATCTCAACGCGATACAGGCCCATCTTCCCGGCGTTTGCTTCGAAAACATCCGTGTATCGGATCCGCAGGATTTCGCGCGCGGACGGCATCTATACGAGGGGGCGCTCTACGGCATTGCGCCAGGCACCACGCCTGACAAGTTCTTTCCGCATCGGACTGGGCTGCGCGGTCTCTATCTCGGAGGACAAACTACGTTCCCGGGGTATGGCGTACCCACGGCGATTCTCTCCGGCGCCCAGGCCGCGGAAGCGGCAGTACGGGACATACGCGGGCATGTGCGAGTGAGCCTTGCATGACTTCGGGCAGGTCGATCCAGTGAAGCGGAAGGCTTGAGCGGTATTTGCATCCTGGCGATTTCAAACGATCCGGGAAATTCGGTGACGGCCCCGGCGTCGCATGAAGCTGCTGTATCGTAACGGCTTCCGATATTCCCGGGTGTGATGTGTCAGATGACTCCGCTCTTTCGCGATCCAGCCTTCTATCAGTTGCTTGCCGACAGCCATGCTCAACTGCTCGGTCGTCCGCTCGTGCCGGCAACCGTTCCCGAGAATGACGCAACCGAGTGGCTCTATGAGTGCGCCCCGTTCGCAGTGCTTGCACACAACACCGACCCTGATCCGCTCTTTATCTACGCCAACAAGGCCGCGCAGCGCCGATTCGGATATAGCTGGGATGAAATCACCCGACTTCCATCCCGGCTCTCTGCCGAAGCGCCGAATCGCGAGGAACGGCAGCAATTCCTCGCACGCGTACAGCGGCTTGGTTACGAGACCGGATACAAAGGCGTTCGCATCACGAAATCCGGCCAGCGCTTCATGATCGAGGAAGCAACACTGTGGCAACTTCTCGACACGGACGGCAGATTGCACGGCCAGGCAGTCGTCATTCCCCGTACAAGTGACATCTGATTGCATCACCGGCGGTCCGCACGACACAACGCAAAGCCGGTATTGATTGCGCCCCCAACCGGAAAAGGAGCACCTGCGACAAGCGTGCGTGCAGCGCCGGACCACCCGGCGCATCGTGAGCGATGGTTAGCTCTGGCCCCATAGCATGCGCCGGTCGGCCTCCCGCGGCGACAGCGGATCGCCTCGGTCGACAGCTATCAACCCCATAGCCAGCAGTGCTTTCAAACATATCGTCAAATCCCGATATATGATTCGCCCATCGACGATACCCGTCTGCCCGACCGAAACACCCGCTCCATCCATGCCGACCGAAATCGACATCGACGCAATCCTGAAAGCGCTCTCGAACCCCGTACGCCGGGAAATCCTCGTCTGGCTGAAAACGCCGGGCGAGCATTTTCCGGCGCAGACGCTGCCGTACGAACACGGCGTCTGCGCGGGCCAGATCGACGCGCGCTGCGGGCTGTCGCAGTCGACCGTTTCCGCGCACCTCGCGACGTTGGAACGCGCGGGGCTCGTGACGTCGACGCGGATCGGCCAGTGGGCGTTCTTCCGGCGCAACGAGGCCGTCATCGACGCATTTCACGACGCTTTGCGCCGCGATCTCTAGCCAACCGGCCGTATCGGCCATGCGGGCCTGCGTTGCGCATGACGCGACGGCGCGCCCGCCTTTCGTGAAGAGGTTATCTGCCATGCCCACGTTGTTCGATCCCGTTACCCTCGGCGACCTGACCCTGCCGAACCGCATCGTGATGGCGCCGCTCACCCGCTCCCGTGCGGGCGCGACGCGCGTGCCGAACGCACTGATGGCCCGCTATTACGCCGAACGCGCGTCGGCCGGCCTGATCATTACCGAGGCGACCTCGGTCACGCCGCAGGGTGTCGGCTACGCGGACACGCCCGGCATCTGGTCCGACGAGCAGGTCGAGGGCTGGAAGCAGGTGACGCAGGCCGTGCACGCGGCCGGCGGGCGCATCGTGCTGCAACTCTGGCACGTCGGCCGGATCTCCGATCCGGTATTCCTGGACGGCGACCTGCCGGTTGCGCCGAGCGCGATCGCCGCGGGCGGCCACGTGAGCCTCGTGCGTCCGCAGCGTCCGTACGTGACGCCGCGCGCGCTCGAACTCGACGAGATCCCGGGCATCGTCGCCGCGTACCGCAAGGGTGCCGAAAACGCGAAGGCGGCCGGCTTCGACGGCGTCGAGATCCACGGCGCGAACGGCTACCTGCTCGACCAGTTCCTGCAGGACAGCACCAATCGCCGCACCGATGCCTACGGCGGCCCGATCGAGAACCGCGCGCGCCTGCTGCTCGAAGTGGTCGACGCGGCGGTCGACGTGTGGGGCGCCGGCCGTGTCGGCGTGCACCTCGCGCCGCGCGGCGACGCGCACACGATGGGCGATTCCGATCCGGCGGCGACGTTCGGCTATGTCGCGCGCGAACTCGGCCGCCGCAAGATCGCGTTCATCTTCACGCGCGAATCGTATTCGGGCGACCACTTGAGCCCGCGCCTGAAGGAAGCGTTCGGCGGCCCGCTGATCGCGAACGAGCAGTTCACGCTCGATTCCGCGCAGGCCGCACTCGAGAGCGGCAGCGCCGACGCGATCGCATGGGGCAAGCTGTTCATCGCGAACCCCGACCTGCCGCGCCGCCTCGAACTCGGCGCGCCGCTGAACAAGCCGGTGCCGGAGACGTTCTACGCGGAAGGCGAAACGGGCTATACCGACTACCCGGCGCTGAGCGACGCGGCCTGACGGCCGGGCAGCACGTGTTCAGGCGCGCACGTCCGCGCGCATGAACACGCGCTGTGTCTCGTCGAGCCCGCGCGCGACGTGATGCGCGCGGATCGCGCGCAGCGTGTCGTCGAGCGATGCGTCGTCGATGATCCGGAAACCGAGGCGCGCGTAGTACGGCGCATTCCACGGTGCATCGCGGAACGTCGACAGCACGACCTGCGCGATACCCTGCTGCGCCGCGCGCGCCGCCACCTGTTCGATCAGACGCGCGCCGATCCGCTGTCCGGCATGCGACGGCGCGACATCCAGCTCCTCCAGATACAACCGCTGCGCATCGAGCAGCCGGTAGAACGCAAACCCGACGCACGCACCCTGCGAGTCGACCGCGACAACCGCGCGGCCATCGTCGATACGCGCAAGCACGTCGGCCGTATCGGTCGGCTCTGCGTCCGCAATGTCGGTCATGCCGATCTCGCGAAACCGCTGCGCGGCGGCGACTTCCACGGCGGCCATTGCGGCCGCGTCTTCCCGCTTGGCGGGACGGATCTGGATCGATGCGGACATGAAGGCAATTCAGGCAGGTAGTCTGGAACGGCCGTCACTATAATCGAAACTTCATACGTTTCGAACGCCCCACACACGAGGTCCGTCGCGCGGCCGCAATGGCCGGTGCGGCAGTGGCGATCGCGACGCGCTGAGCGGCGCGCCAACCGCTTCACCCTTCGCAAGCGCGCGCAAGTCAACGCCCGACCTGCCACGTTGCGCCCCCTTTCCAATGTCTTGCAAGCTATTCCTATACTTTCTCTAACCGCAGCGCCCAACGACGTTGTCGGCATTCGGATCTCACCCCGATAAAGAAAGAAACGAGCGACGGAGCACATCGGCCCGTATGGCCGCTTCGCCGCTGCGCGACAGAATCCGGAGGGACAGATGGGACATTCTGCATCCGCCGCGTCGGAGGCCGACCGGCTCGGCATGCCCGACCCTCACAAGCCGGCCCTCCCGGCGCTGGCGCTGGCCACACTCGGCGTCGTCTACGGCGACATCGGCACGAGCCCGCTCTACACGCTGTCGACCGTGTTCGATCCGGTCAACGGCCTGGCGCTCAACGCATTCAATATCGTCGGGATCGTGTCGTTGATCTTCTGGTCGCTGATGGTGGTCGTCTCGCTCAAGTACGTGATGCTGATCCTGCGAGCGAACAACCATGGCGAAGGCGGCATCATGGCGCTGCTTGCGCTCGCCGCGTCGTCGGTCACGACGCGTCCGCGGCTGCGCCGCACGCTGCTCGTCGTCGGTGTGATGGGCGCCGCACTCTTTTTCGGCGACAGCGTGATCACGCCGGCAATCTCGGTACTGAGCGCCGTCGAGGGCCTCGAGGTCGTGGCGCCGGTGCTGAAAACCTACGTGATTCCGGTCACCTTGGCGGCGCTCGTCGCGCTCTTCATCATGCAGAAGCATGGCACGAGCGGGATTGGCGCCGTGTTCGGGCCGGTGATGGTGGCATGGTTCGTCGTGATCGGCATCGCGGGCCTCGTCAATATCGCCGACGCACCGGCCATTCTGGCCGCGCTCGATCCGCTGCGCGGCCTCGGCTTCTGCCTGCATCACCGCTGGCTCGCGTTCGTCGCGCTCGGCGCCGTCGTGCTGTCGTTGACGGGAGCCGAGGCACTGTATGCGGACATGGGCCATTTCGGCAAACGGCCGATTCGCGTCACATGGTTCGGCGTCGTGTTCCCCGCACTCGCGCTCAATTACCTCGGCCAGGGTGCGCTGCTGCTCGCCAATCCCGGCGCGCTGCAGAACCCGTTCTATCGGCTCTTTACGCAATGGGCGATCCTGCCGATGATCGTGCTTGCGACGATCTCGACGGTCGTCGCATCGCAGGCCGTGATCTCCGGCACCTACTCGATGACGAAACAGGCGATGCAGCTCGGCTTCCTGCCGCGGATGAACATCGTCTACACGTCGGGCGAGGAAATGGGCCAGATCTACGTGCCCGGCATCAACTGGACACTGCTCGCCGCGGTGGTCGCGGCGGTGCTCGGCTTCGGCTCGTCCACCGCGCTTGGCTCCGCATACGGCATCGCCGTCACCGGCACGATGCTGATCACGACGTTCCTCACGTTCTTCGTCGTCCGCTACGCATGGCATTACAACTGGCTGCTCTGCGTGTTCGCGACCGCGTTCTTCTTCATGATCGACGCGATGTTCTTGTCCGCGAACCTGCTGAAGATCGTCGAGGGCGGCTGGTTCCCGCTCGCGATCGGCACGGTGGCGTTCACGATCATGGCGACCTGGGGCCGCGGTTGGGAAATGTTGCTTGCCGAAGCACGCGTGCGCGCCGGCACGACGCCGCTCAAGCCCTACCTGGCGTCGCTGCTCGCGCGCTCGCCGGCTCGTGTGGGCGGCACCGCGATTTTCCTGACGCCGACTCCCGAGGCGGTACCGCATGCGCTGGTCAACAACCTGATCCATAACCGGGTGTTGCATGAACGCGTGGTGTTCGTGACGGTGATCACCGCGGAGGTACCTTGGGTGCCCGACAGCGAGCGCATGCGGGTGCAGCTGCTCTGCCCCGGCTGTCATCAGGTAACGGTCACGTACGGATTCAAGGACGAAGTCGATCTGCCGAAGGCGCTCGGCGAGAGCAAGGCGGCGGGTCTCAAGTTCGAACCCGCGGAGACATCGTGGTTCCTGAGCCGCGCGTCGGTCGTGCCGACGCCAGGCCACGGGATGGCGCTATGGCGCGAACGCCTGTTCGCGGTGATGCTGCACAACGTCGGCAATATCGCCGCATTCTTCAAGTTGCCGGCCAACCGCGTGATCGAGGTCGGCGCACGGGTCGAGATCTAGCACGGCTCGCGCACTGGAATGCGGATATCGCGAATCGCAACCGCTTCCGGCGCGAACGCGCTACACGACCAGACACCCTTGCGTCGATTACGAAGTCCCGATCAGCACGTCTGCAGGGATATGCAACCCAGCATGCAGCTTGCGGATCATGGCAAGGCTCAGTGCCCGTCGGCCAGCCAGCACCTCGTACACGCGATTGCTGTTTCCAATGTACGGCTGCATGTCAGGAACCGACAGCTCTGCCTGCTCCATTCGAAACTTGATCGCATCGATCGGATTCGGTGCTTTCAACGGGAAGTGCTCGCTTTCGTAGCGCTCGATCAGGATCGCCAGAATCTCCAGTTCGTCGCCATCCTGCGTGCCAGGCGCCGGATCGGCATCGACAAGCGCGGACACTGCCTTCAAAGCGGCATCGTAATCGGCCTCGGTTCGGATCGGGTGAATGTTCATTTCGTTACTCCATGTCTACGGTTGCTGCATCCACCTTGTCGTATTCCGCATGCGTGCCGACAAACTTCACGTACACCACGCCGATCTGGTAGGCCACCGCAACGATCAGCCGAAAGTCGTTGCCCTTGATGTTGAAGACCACACGATTCCGACCGACGAAGCTGGCGCTAGCGTACTGATCCTTGATGTGCTGCGGGGCCTTCCAATCGGCCTTCGACGCTTCCGCGTGCCACGCGAGCAATGCCTGCTCGGCCTGCAGACAACCGCGCATCATTCCGCGCATGCGCACCAGTCGCCCGATTATTCGTTATGAAGTGTGGCGAACATATCAGATCGCAGGCAGAACTCTCGCAGTGCCGCGACACGGAACTCGTTCCAGCACCACTGCACCGCGCTCAATAATGTGCGTTGTGACGTGCAGCGGATATTGACCGATGCATCGGCGATTGGGTCACGGCAGAGCGAGGTCGGTAAAGGCGCCTCTGTACACGGCTGCAGATTTTCGTCACGATACGCCGCATCGTGATGGCGACCTGCCAACGCCCTGCTCCGGGAACCATACACAATGAAAACCTGGCTATCGGCTATCCTGCTCTGTCTGTCCGCAACGGTCGCGCATGCGGCCGGCGTCAAGTTCGTCCGGATCCCGGCCGACGCCGCCGGCCCCGAACTGAAGGCCATCGTATGGACGCCCTGCGCGGACACCGCGCAGGCATTCACAGTCGGCCCTTACGAGCTGAAAGGGAAGCGCGATTGCCCGACCGCCGGCGACAAGCTGCCGCTCGTCGTGATCTCGCACGGCCACGGCGGCACGTTCCTCGACCACCACGATCTCCCGGAAACGCTCGCCGACGCGGGCTTCGTGGTCGCGGCGATCAATCATCCGGGCGACACGTTCTCCGACATGAGCCGCGCGGCCGACATTCAAGAGTTCGTCGAACGCCCCGTCGACATCAAGCGCCTGGTCGACTACATGCTGGGCAATGCATCCGACGCCGCTCGAATCGATCCCGCACGGATCGGCTTCTTCGGTTTTTCGCGCGGCGGCTATACCGGTCTGGTGCTGGCCGGCGGCAATCCGGATTACGTGCATGCGCAGGTCGCGTGCACAGACCCGACCTTGCTGATCTGCCGGCAGATTCGCGACCGCGAACTTGTCCTCCCGCCGCCGACGCACGACCCGCGCATCAAGGCCTACGTGCTGGCCGATCCGCTCGACGAATTCCCGACCGCCGACACGGTGAAGGACGTTCATGCCCCGATCCAGCTCTGGGCGTCGGAGGATGGCGGCGACGGCGTCGAGCCGGCCACCCTCCCCGCGCTGGCCGGCCTGTTGCCGCAGCGGCCGGAATTCCACGTCGTTCGGCATGCCGCACATTTCGCGTTCGTCGCACCCTGCTCCGACGCATTGAAACAAAAGGTGCCGCGCGTGTGCGTCGACGCCGGTGAATTCGATCGCGTCGCCTTTCACCAGGCATTCGACGCCAAAGCGCTCGCGTTCTTCAGCGCGAAGCTCCGCTAACAGCGAAACGCCTTGCGCCAGACGCCCCGCGCCGGCGCATGGTCGTTGCACTCGATCAGCGCGCGCACCAACGCCCAATCGTCGTCGTCGCAGAAATCGAGCAGCATCGCGCCGCACGGGCCGCGCTGCTCGCGCAATCGTTCGGCCAGCCGCGCATGAATGCCCTGCACCCGGCCGTCGCCATGCGCGACCGTCGACGGATTCGCGCCCATCCCGGTCCCGCTGCAGAAATTGATTGCCCAGCGGCCGCTTTCCGGCGACGGCAGATGCGTCAGCAGCGTGTCGATCGCGCGCCACTTCCAGCCGATCGACGCGGCGATGGGCACGCGGTATTCGTCCTGGATCACGAACGCGCCGTCGGGATGATCGATCGTGAACGTCGCATTGTCGGGCCACGCGGTCAGGTCGATGCCGAGCGGCCGGCCGCTGCGAAAGCGCCGCAGCAGCACGACCGCGCCGCGCACGTCGCCGAGCGCGGGCAGCGTGCCACCGGCATGCCAGCGCAGCCGCGGGTGCCGCGCACGATGCGCGTCGAACGTCGCATCGAAACTGCGCGTGCACGCGTGCGCCGGCCATTCGTCCTTCACCGACATCACGATGCATTCGCGCGGATGCGCATCGAGAAAACGCGTACAGGTTGCCAGCACATCGTCGAACGTCATGCCGAGCGCGATGCCGCCGTGATGGATGTCGAACGCATCGCGCACGTGCCGGCAACGGATGTCGAGCAGCCGCACACCGTGCGCGAGCTGCGCGTCGAGCGGTGCACGCTGCGTGCGCACGAGCCGATCGTCGACCGTATACGCACAGGTGTCATGGCTGCCCGGTAGGGTCAGCGTATGCAGCAGCCGCGCATCGTCGAGCGCCGACATCCAGTCGGCGAGCGGCATGCACGTTTCGTGGCTCGAAGGGATCATGAATCGATGAATGACAAGGAAAGAAAACCGTGGGTGACGGCGTCGGATGTCGCGGCGCGGGCCGGTGTATCGCGCTCCGCGGTGTCGCGCGCGTTCTCGCCGACGGCGAGCATCGCGCCGCAAACGCGCGAACGCGTGATGGTCGCCGCGCGTGCGCTCGGCTACCAGGTCAACCTGATCGCGCGCGACATGATCACGCAGCGCAGCAGCATGATCGGCGTCGTGACGGCCGGCTTCGAGAATCCGTTTCGCGCGCGGCTGCTGACGGACCTGATGGCCGCGCTCGGGCAGCGCGCGCTCACGCCGCTCGTGACCAATGCGGAAGACCCGCGCCAGGTCCGGCAATCGCTCGAGCAACTGCTCAGCTACCGGATCGCAGGCCTCGTGATGACGTCCGCGTCGCCGCCGCTGTCGGTGGCGCAGCAGTATCTCGAACACCGGATCCCCGTCGTGATGATCAACCGCGACGCGAACCTGCCGGGCGCGGATGTCGTCGTCAGCGACAACGCGGCGGGCGCCGTCCATGCGGCGCAGCGGCTCGTGCGGGCCGGCGCGCGCCGGCTCGCGTTCGTCGGGCCGCGCGGTGCGAGCTACAGCGCGCAGTCGCGCGCCGCCGCGTTCGAGCAGGCGATCGGGCACGGCGACGCATTCGACGCGACGCTCGCGCGGGTGCTCGACACGCCATCCGACACCCATGCATGCGGGATCGACGCCGCGCGGCAACTGTTCGCGGCCGGCGAGCGGCCCGACGGCGTGTTCTGTTCGTCCGACCTGCTCGCGCTCGGCGTGATCGACGTCGCGCGCAGCGAATTCGGCTTGCGCGTGCCGGACGACCTGCGCGTGATCGGCTTCGACGACATCCCGGCCGCCGAATACGACGCCTATCGGCTGACGACGCTCCGGCAGGACACGCGCGGCCTCGCGCGCGCGGCGATCGACCTGCTCGCCGACCGGATGCAGACGTTCGACGGCCCGTCGCGCACGCGCGTCGTGCCGGTCACGCAGGTGGTGCGGCATAGCTGCGCATGACACGGTGAAATCGGGCGCGGCATTGCCGCGCGTCACTTCAACCCGCCCGCGAACCCCCGCAACAGGTAGCGCTGCACATAACCGGCCACGGCCAGCGTGGGCAGCGACGCCATCAAGCCTGCGCTCATCAGGTCGCCCCAATCGATCCCGTTCTCCGTCACATAGCCGGCGATCGCGAGCGGCAGCGTGAAGCGGCTCGGCGTCGACACGAACAGCAGCGCGATCAGGAACTCGTTCCATGCGGCGATGAACACGAAGATCGCGGTCGCGATCAGCCCCGGCGCGCACAGCGGCAGCACGATCTGCACGAGTCGCCGCGCGAGTCCCGCGCCGTCGATGCAGGCCGCCTCCTCGTATTCGACTGGCACGTCGCGCACGAACGCGAGCAGCATCCAGATCGCCATCGGCAACGCATAGATTTGATACGCGAGCATCAGGCCGAGCGTCGAATCGAGCAGGTGCAGCCGCTTCGCGAGCGCGAACAACGGCACCGCGATCGTGATCGGCGGCATCAGCTTCAACGCCAGCACGAGCACCAGGAACAGCAGGTCGAGCCGCGCCGGGAACCGCAGCCGCACGAGCGCATACGCGGCCGGAAACGCGAGCGCCAGCGCCAGCAGCGTCGTGCCGAATCCGACCAGCAGCGAATTGAAGAGCGGCGCGCCGATGCCGTTGGACCACACCGACGCAAAATGCTCGAAGGTCGGCGCGGCCGGCCAGATCCGCAACGGATGATCGAGGCGTTCGAGCGTCGGCATGAAAGCCGCGCCGGCCATCCACAGGCACGGCAGCAGCAACAGCGCGAGCGCGGCGACGCGCAGCGCCCACGGCATCGCGCGACCGAATGCGGCGCCCGTTCGCGCGTGCGTGATGCCTGCAGGGCGCGCCGTCATGCGCGCCGCTTGCGAACCGTTTGCCATACATACCCCGAAACCAGCACCGCGGACGCCGCGAGCATCAGCACCGACGCGGCACTCGCCGGCCCGACGTTGAAGAAGCGGAAGCCCGTGTCGTAGATATAGGTCGACAGCGTCTGCGTCGCGTTGCCGGGGCCGCCGCCCGTCAGCGCATAGACCTTGTCGAACAGCTTGAACGTGTCGATCGAGCGCAGCAGCAGCGCGAGACCGATCTGCGGCGCCGCGAGCGGCAGCGTGATGTCGCGCAGGCACTGCCACTCGCTCGCGCCGTCGGTGCGCGCGGCTTCGTACAGTTCGCCGGGAATCGACTGCAGCCCGGCCAGCACGATCAGGAACGCCATCGGCGTCCACTGCCATATGTCGACGAGCGCGAGCGACCACAGCGCGAGATGCGGATCGGACAACCAGCGCACGCCTTCGATGCCGAACGCCGCGAGCAGCGCGTTCAGGAAGCCGTCGAAGTTGAGCCAGTTGCGCCAGATCGCCGAGCACACGAGCGTGGACAGCATCATCGGCAGGATCGCGAGCGGCAGCGCGATGCGCCGCCCCGGAAACGCGCGCACGAACAGCAGCGCGAGGCCGAAACCGAGCGCGACCTCGGCGAGCGACGCCACGATCGTGAAGCGCAGCGTGTTGCCGAAGCCGGCCGTGAACGCGTCGTCGCCGAGCACCGCGCGATAGTTCGCGAGCCCCGCGAACGCACGGCGGCCGGCCGCGTAGTCGACCCGGCAGAACGAATCGATCAGCACCTGCGCGACCGGATACAGCGCGAGCGCGGCGAGCACCAGCAGCGCCGGACCGAGCAGCGCGACGAACGGCAGGCTGCGGCCGAAGGTTTTCATGCGCGGTGTCCGGGCGATGTATCGAAGCGGGCCGTCACTTGCCGGCCGCAGCCATCGCCTGCGCGATCTTCTGCTGCGCCTGGCGCAGCGCGGCATCGGGCGCCGACTGCCCGGTCAGCGCGAGCTGGAGCTGGTCGCCGAGAATGCTCTCGACCTGCTGCCAGTCCTTCACGCGCGGCCGCGCACGGCCGGCCTCGAGCGCCTTCAACTGATCGGGATACCAGCGATACTGGCGCACCAGCGCCGGATCGGCGAACACGCTGCGGCGGGTCGGCGGAATGCCGATTCCGGCGAGGCGCGTCTGCGTGTCGCGCGAGCTCAGGTACGCCAGGAAGTCCTGCGCGAGCTTCGCGTGCGGCGCGTCCTTCGGAATGCCCATCTGCCAGATGCCGAGCATCGGCGCCGGGCCGGCGGTCTGCCCGGGCGGCGGCTGCAGCGCGATCTGCCCGACCACGCGCGACTGCTTCGGATCGTCGAGCGCCGGCACCCACGCGGGCCACACTTCGATCGACTGCGCAGCCGTGCCGCGCTGCAGCGCATCGCGCACTTCCGCCGCGCCGTACACGTCGACGTCCTTCGGCGCGGACGCCTTCAGCGCGAGGAACGTCTTCAGTGCGGCCTGCGCCTCGCGCGAATCGATCGTCACGTTGCCGGCATGGTCGAACACGTCGCCGCCGTACGCCCACAGGATCGGCAGGAAGCCCGTCACGACCGGGTTGCCCTTCGTGCCGCGAAACACCACGCCCGACACGCTCTTGTCCGCGCCGCCGACGGTCTGCGCGATCTTCAGCACGTCGTCCCAGTTGCGCGGCGGCTGCAGCTTGTATTTCGCGAGCAGGTCCTTGCGGTACGCGAACATCTCGACGTTGCCGACGATCGGCAGCGCATACAGCGCGCCGGCCGCGTTGCGGCCGAGTGCGACGGCGGACGGCACGAGATCGGCGTCCGCAAGCGACGCCGGCAGCGGCTTCAGCCAGCCGTTGCCGATGAATTCGGGCGCCCACGTGTCGTCCATCATCACGAGGTCGTACGCACCGGTGCCTTCGCGCATCGACAGCTTGAGCTTCTGGTACAGGTTCGCGTTCGGCAGCTTGAGCAGTTCGATCTCGGTGCCCGGGTGCAGTTTGTTGAAGCCGGCGACGGCGTCGGCCAGCCCCTTGCCGTAGATGTCGTCGCGGCCTGCGATGACGAGATCCGCGGCAACGGCGTGCGTGGCGGCGAAGGACAGCGCAAGGGCGGCGGACAGCGCGCGCAGGCGGCTCAGCAAGGTCATGAGGTCTCTCTCGTTCGGCGTGGTGGCGGGACGGCCAGGCGTTGCACACGTGTGCAACACGAGTGACGCTTCCGGCCGCCTGAAGCGAACGCCATTGTTCACGCCGATCGTTAAGAATTTATGGCACGCGACGGAAGAGACAGCCGCCGTGCCCTGCCGCCCCGCCCGCCTGACCGCCCCGGCGCCGCCTTCCCGGCCGGACCTTCCCGGCCAGACCTTCCCGGCCGGGTCAGAAGTTCACGCGGATCCCGGCCATCACCGCCAGTTGCCGGCTCGAGTTGCTGTTCGCGAGCACCGGAATCTGCGCGTAGTTCACCGCGCTGCCGTTCGCGTCGGTCCCGAGCCCCGTGCCGCTCGCGATCTGGCCGATCGCGACCGCATACAGCGCCGTGCGCTTCGACAGGCTGTAGTTCGTGCCGACGTTCACCTGGTGGAAACGCGTCGTGCCGCGCCCGTCGGTATGTGCGGCGTTGAAGATGTACGCGACGCCGCCCTGCAGCGCGGGCGTGAACATGTACGTGACGTTCAGCTCGCCGATGTCGAACGTGAACGCCTGCGTGCGCGGCTGCGCGGTGGTCGAGAAATAGCGGCTGTCGCCGAGGTGCGTATGCGTGTACGTGAGCGCGACCGTCGCCGCGCCGAGCGTCACCGAGCCGCCCGCGCCGAACGCGCGCATCGAGCCGGCGTCCTGCAGCAGGCAGTACATCGCGCCCGGGTTGCTGCACGCGAAATCGCCGATATAGCCGCTCGCGCCGCCGAGCGCCGCGTCGAGCGGCTGGTGCAGGTCAAGATAGCCGACCGAGAACGCCACCGGCGCGCGCGCGTACGTCGCGGCCACCGCATAACCGCGCTTCGCGGAAAAGTCGCCGGCCTGCCCGCCGAAGCTGAACGTGCCGCCGAACGTGAGGCCGTTGAAATCGGCGCTGGTGAACTTCACCGCGTTGTTGAAGTTGAACGCGGCGTTCAGGTTGTCGACGTCGCCGAGATGCGAGCCGTACGGCGTCGCCCAGTTGTTGCTCGACACATACGCGCCGAGCATGTCGGTGTACGAATCGTATTGGCGGCCGAGGCCGAGCGTGCCGATCCCGTCCTGGCGCAGCCCGACCCACGCCTGCCGGCTGAATGCGGTGCCGCCCTGCAGCGCCTGCCCGTTCGCGGACAGGAACTGCTGCTCGAGCGTGAACACCGCGTCGAGCCCGCCGCCTAGCGGCTCGGCGCCCTGGAACCCGAAGCGGGATGGCACGAGGTTGCCGCCGCCCATCTGCCACGCATGGCCGCCGCCCGTGCTGCCGTCGGCACGCGTGAACTGCTGGTTCGTCGAGTAGATGATGCCGGTGTCCACGGTGCCGTACAGCGTCACGCTGCCCGAGGTCTGCGCGTGCGCGTGCATGCAACCCAGCGTAGCCGCGGCGGCGGCCAGTCGTCGTCCGATCGTCATGTCCCGTCCTCTGGTGTCGTCGATTCGCAGTGCAAATCGATGATGTTGTCGATATGAGTGACGGGACTCTATCCAGCGAAAATTCAGGACCTCTATCGCAAATCGGCAAACGGTGGATCGCGCCGCCTGCGACGGTGCCCGACGGCGCCGTCGCGGTGCGCGTGCGTCAGTCGGGACGCGTCGTCTGGGAAGGCAGTTCGCCGAACAGGTCGCGATACTCGCGCGCGAAATAGCCGAGATGCGTAAACCCCCAGCTCGCGGCGGCCTCGCCGACGCCGAGCTGCTGCACCGACGTCGTGCGCAGCATGCGCCGCACCGCGTTCAGCCGGATCGTGCGCAGATAACCGACCGGCGTGACGTCGGCGACGCGTTGAAAGCTGGTTTGCAGCGTGCGGCGGCTGCAGCGCAGCGCGCGGCACAGTTCGAGCACGGTGACGGGTTCTTCGGGCCGGTCGCGCAGATGCTTCTCGCAGCGGCTCACGATGTCGCTGTAGGTGGCATGCGTGATGTCGCGGCGCTCGACGCCGATGCCCTGTTCGAGCGCATCGAGGAACATGCCGAGCATCGCGTCGCGGAACATCTTGCGGGTGGCCGCGTATTCGAGGTGGCCCGGGTCGCGCTGCGCATCGTCGATCAGCGACGACAGCCGCACGCCGAGCGCGACACCCTGCGCATCGGACAGCCGCGTCACGTGCCGCAGCTTGCGCGCGCCGGCCGTGCCGAATTCGGCCTCGCACAGCTCGTCGACCATGTCGGACGCCGCGCTGATCCCGACGAGCCCCATCCCTTCCGGCGTGTGGAATTCGAAATCCTCGCCCGCGCGCAGCGCGAGCAGCGCGTAGCCGTCGACCGGCTGGCCCTGGAACGTGCCCGCCAGCGGCACGGACAGCGGCACCGCGAGCGACGTGCGCCCGGCCGGTGCGAGCCCGGTTTGCGCGACGCGCCGGTTGGTCGTTTCGCGGAAGAAGTGGAAATCGTCGTACAGCACCTGCGTGACCGTGCCCCTGAAGCGGCCCGGCGTCATCTGGCGGTAGACCTGATGCCAGCCCGCAATCGCGAGCCCGTGGTCGTGCACGTCTTCGTGCGAGCGTGACTGGAACAACATCGGCGCCTCCGGTGAAACCCTGATTCCTGGGCGCGGCCGCCGGCGCGGCGCGCAACGCCACACTTTACCCGCGCAAAATCCCGTGCAGTGCGGTTTCGAACGCAAGACAGGCCGCCGACAGCGCGGCGGCCTGCTCGCCGGTCAGCCGGACGTAGCGGCGAAACGACGGCATCCGGTTCACGACCTCGCTGCCGCCGAACGGCACGATCGCGAGCGTCCAGCGGCCGTCGCGCGCGTCGATCGCGCAGTCGGTCAGGTGCAGCAGCCGCAGCGCGTCGGCCAGCGACGGCTCGGCGACCAGCGCAGCCACCGTGTCGACGAACCCGGGGTCGCATCCCGGCGCGGGCACTGCATCGATGCCGGTGCGACGCAGCCAGCCGGTTTGCCGCACGCGGGCGCGGCCCTCGGCGGCCGGGCCGCGTACGGTCGCCGACACCGTCACGCTGACCGTATGCATCAGGAACTGGCCTTCGACGCGCTCTTCGACGCTCACGCGCACGCCGTTCGGCAGCCGCGCCGTCGGACTGCCGGCACCGTCGGCGTCGCGCGCGGCATGCAGGTCGGCGAGCACGCGTGCGGCGATCGCGCCGGGCCGATGGCCGGGTGGCGGCGCATCGGGCGCCGCGCGCCACCGGGCAAGTGCGGCCTTCACGATGCGACGTGCTCGTTGCGCAGCACTTCCTCGACCGGCACCGGCCTGAACGGATGCCGGCGCTGCACGACGAGCGTCCAGAACAGCGCATACAGCGCAGTGAGCCCGAGCATCGCGCCGAACGGCACGTAGATGTCGCGCGCGTTCATGCCGGGCGGCGTGATGTACCAGATCGCGAGCACGATGCCGACGCTCGACACGATCTGCGGCAGCGGGAACAGCGGCGAACGGTACGGGCGCGGCAGGTCCGGGCGGCGGATGCGCAGCATCACGACCGACGCGGTGACGAGCAGGTACGCGGTGCCCCACGCGCAGGTCGCGGCGAGCACCAGGTGCAGGATGCTGTCGAGATTGCCGTTGATCAGCCACGCATGGAAGATCGGCACGACGGCCGCCGCGACGATGCCGACCACCGGCGTCTTGAAGCGCGGATGCAGGTACGCGAAGCAGCGCGGCAGCGCGCCGTCGATCGCCATCCCGTACAGGATGCGCGGCAGCCCGGCCATCAGCGTGTTGATCGTCGCGGCGCCCGCGAACAGGAACGCGACGCCGAACCAGATGCGGCCGAACGGGCCGAGCACCTGCAGCGCGAACGCGGGAATCGCGCCCGGCGTGTCGAGCAGGTGCGTGAGGCCGTCGGGGCTCACGGGCACGTTCGCGACCTGGCGGCGGATCGCCGCGCCGTACAGGAACATGCAGATCGCGACGCCGACGAGGCCGATCGTCATCGCACGTGGAATCGTGCGGCCGGGCTCCTTCATTTCCGGTGCGAGCGGCGTGACGAACTCGCAACCGACGAACATGAACATCGCCATCCCGACCAGCGACAGCACGGCCGGCACCGACGTGCCGACTTCCGAGCCGCCGAACCAGCCGTCGAGGTGCACGGCCGGCGCGGCCGCGAGCCCGAGGATCCCGAAGATCATCAGCGACAGCCACATGCCGGCCGTCAGCACGATCTCGAGCTTGCTGAACACCTTGATGCCGATGATGTTGGTGATCGCGAACGTGATCACGAGGCCGACGCCGACGAGCCAGGAGCTGTTGTGCTTCTCGAACGCGGCGTTCAGCGATTCGAAGTTGACGAGCGCCATGATGCCGCTCAGGATCGTCTCGGCCGTGCCGGCGAACACGTGCACGAGGAAATACGCGGAGATCGTGCCGGTGATGGCCCAGAAGCGGCCCAGCCCGCACGACAGGTAATCGTAAACCGAGCCGGCCGTCGGCAGCATCGCGGCAGCTTCCGAGAAGGTGGTCGCCTGCGCCTGCATCATCACGAACGCGATGATCATCGCGACCGCGAACGCCCAGCCGCCCATCCCGAAGCCCGACGTCGCGGTGAGGATCACCGGGCTTGCCATGATGAGGCCGACGGCGCTCGCCAGCGCGGTCGGAAAACCGACCGCGCCTGCCTTCAGCGCCGTGCCGCCCGCTTCGGCCGGCGTGCCGGCGGACGACTCGCCCGCGGCGCCGGTAACTCCTGACCATCCCGACATCTTAGTCTCCTTCCCTTGTTGACCTGAACCCGCGCTACGGCGCCCGGGCCCGCTGTCGATCACACGTTGATCCGATGTCGAAAAAATACGCAGGCAAAATAATCCGGTCATAGCGCAAATCGGCAAACCGGCGGCGGCGGCCACGCCGCACGCCGCCGGTTAGCGGTCACGCACTCACGCCGTCATGCCATTAAGCGAACGGCACGGCCTCGAAGCCCGCCGCGAGCGCGTCGACGATCCGGTCGAGCTGTTCGCGCTGGATCACGAGCGGCGGCGACAGGATGATCTTCGTGCCGACCGGCCGCACCAGCACGCCGTTCTCGCGCGCGACTTCCGCGACCGCGTTCGCATAGCCGGACAGCGGGTCGATCGGCTCGCGCGTCTCCTTGTTCGCGACGAGGTCGAGCGCGAGCATCAGCCCCTTGCCGCGCACCTCGCCGACCGCCGCGAAGCGTTCCGCGAACGGCTGCAGCGCTTCGAGCAGATACGCACCCTGCTTCGCCGCATTCGCCGGCAGGTCTTCCTTCACGACGATGTCGAGGCTCGCGATCGCGGCCGCGCACGCGACCGGGTGGCCCGCATACGTGTAGCCGTGCATGATCGCGCCGCCGAAGTCCGCATTCGCGGCGAACGCGTCCTCGATCCGCGCGTTCACGACCGTCGCGCCGAGCGGCACGTAACCCGACGAGATCCCCTTCGCGAGACACATGATGTCCGGGCGCACGCCCCAGCCGCGGCTGCCGAACAGGCTGCCGCTGCGGCCGAAGCCCGTCACGACTTCGTCGGCGATCAGCAGCACGCCGTAGCGGTCGCACACCTCGCGCACGAGCGGCCAGTAGTTGGCCGGCGGCACGATCACGCCGCCCGCGCCCTGGATCGGCTCCGCGATGAACGCGGCGACCGTGTCGGGGCTCTGGAACAGGATCTCGCGCTCGAGCATTTCCGCGCAGATCCGACCGAGTTCCTCCGGATCCTGCGTGAACGGGTTGCGGTACAGCCACGGCGTCTCGACGTGGAAGCAGCCGGGCAGGTTCGGCTCGTAGTTGCGGCGAAACACCGTGTTGCCGTTCACCGACGCGCCGCCGAAGTGCGTGCCGTGATAACCCTGCTTCAGCGAGATGAATTTCGTGCGATCGGCCTGGCCGCGCACCTTCCAGTACTGGCGCGCGATCTTCAGTGCGGTCTCGATCGAGTCGGAACCGCCCGAGCTGTACAGCACGCGGCGCATCCCTTCCGGTTCGAGCATGTCGATCACCTTCTTCGACAACTCTTCCGCGCGCGGATGCGAGATCCCGTCGAACAGCTGGAAGTATTCGAGCTCGTCGAGCTGGCGCACGATCGCGTCCTTCACTTCCTCGCGGTTGTGGCCGACGTTCACATTCCACAGGCCCGCGACGCCGTCGACGAGCTTTCGCCCCTCTTCGTCGAACACGTAGCAACCGTCGCCGCGCACGATGCGGATCGGCTTGCGCTGCTTCATTTCGTTCGGGTGCACCATCGGATGCCAGAATTTCGCTTCGTTGTAGCTCATTGCAGTCTCCACTGTCGGATCGTTTGAACTTGGGTCGTTCGGGGTCGAGGTTCGAGGTTCGCGCCGCGCGTCAGTGCGCGATGCAGACGGATTTGGTTTCGGTGAAGCCTTCGATCGCGTACTGGCCGAACTCGCGGCCGATGCCCGATTGCTTGTAGCCGCCGAACGGCATCGACGGGTCGAGCGGGATATGGCAGTTCACCCACACGGTGCCGGCCTCGATCTGCGGCACGAGGTTCATCACACGCTTCAGGTCGTTGCTCCAGATGCTCGCGGCGAGGCCGTACGGCGACGCGTTCGCGAGGCGCACGGCGTCGGCCGCGTCGTCGAACGGCACGACGACGATCACCGGGCCGAACACCTCGTCGCGCACGATCGCGCTGTCCGGATGCGGATCGGCGATCACGGCCGGTTTCACGAAATAGCCGGGCAAGTCGCCGGCCGGCGTGCCGCCCGCGAGGAACGTGAGGCCGGCGCGACGCGCGCCCTCGATGTGCTGGACGACCTTGTCGCGATGGTGAGCGGAGACGAGCGGGTTGATCTGCGCGGTCGTGTCGAGGCCCGCGCCGAGCTTCATCGACTGCGCGACGTCCGCGAGGCCGTCCGCGAGCTGCGCGAACTTGCTGCGATGCACGTAGATGCGCGATGCGGCCGCGCACACCTGCCCCTGGTTGAAGAACGCGCCGGCGGCGACGCCGTCGAGCGCCTGCGCGACGTCGATGTCGTCGAGCATCACGATCGGGTTCTTGCCGCCGAGCTCGAGCGAGAAGCGCGTCATGTTCTGCACGGCCGCCGCACCGACCAGCTTGCCGGTCGCGGTCGAGCCGGTGAACGAGATCTTCGCGACCGACGGATGGCTCGCGAGCGCGGCGCCGCACGTGCGGCCGCCGGTGACGACGTTGAACGCGCCGGGCGGCACGCCGGCTTCGCGCGCGAGCTCGGCGAGGCGCAGCGCGGTGAGCGGCGTTTCCGGCGACGGCTTCAGCACGATCGTGCAGCCGGCCGCGAGCGCGGGAATCAGCTTCCACACCGCGATCATCAGCGGGAAATTCCACGGCACGATCGCGGCGACCACGCCGACGGGTTCCTTGCGCGTATAGGCCGTATAGCGCGTGCCGGGCGGGAACGGGATCGACACGTCGAGCGTCTGGCCGGTGATCTTGGTCGCCCAGCCGGCCATGTAGCGCACGTATTCGACGCTCGCGCCGACCTCGATCGCGCGCGACACGTGGATCGACTTGCCCTGGTTCAGCGTTTCGAGCTGCGCGAGCGTTTCGGCGTCGCGTTCGATCAGGTCGGCGAGTTTCAGCAGGATGCGTTCGCGGTCGGCCGGACGCAGGCCGCTCCACACGCGCGTGTCGAACGCGTGCTTCGCGCTGGCGACCGCGCGGTCGACGTCGTGCTCGTCGGCGTCCGCGACCGTTGCGAGCCGCTCGCCTGTCGCGGGGTCGTACACGTCGAGCCGAGCAGCCGCGTGAGCGGGCTGCATGTCACCGTCGATGAAGAGGCCGAAATCGCGCGCAACGAAGGTGCGCACGGTGTCGCTGACGGCGACGAAGTTCGTGTTGCTCATGGGCGTCTCGATGATTGTCGTGGCTGGACCGCGTGCGCGTGGGCACGCGGGCGTCGGACCACTGTATCGAGCGAGGCAGGCGCGCAGTTAGCGCAAATTGGCAGCGCGTGGTGAGTTACAGAAACAACGCGCCGACCAGTTCAGTGCGATTCGACACGCCGAGCTTGCGGTACATGCGCATCAGGTGCGTCTTGATGGTCGGTTGGCCAAGCGCGAGATCGCGCGCGATCTCCTTGTTCGAACGGCCGTCGCGCACGAGGCGCGCGATCTGTTCCTCGCGATAGGTCAGCCGTTCCTCGCAGCCGATCCGGTGAATCCCGCGCCGCGCGCGCAGCAGCGGGCTCAGCGCGGCTTCGGCGACAGGCTGCAGCCGGGCGAGCGCGTCGACCTCGCCGGGCGCGAACCGGCCCGCCGTGCTGTTCCCGGCCGCGCCTCCGCCCGCTTCATCCGTGCCGAAGCGCAGCAACGAGAACGCGCCGACCGTGCGGCCCGCGTCACGCAGCCAGATCTCGACGACGTCGGCCACGTCGTGGCGCCGCAGGAAACGGGTCCAGTACGCGGACGCCTCGCGTCTTTCGTCAGGCAATTGGGAAGCGAGCGTGACGACCGCGCATTCCCCTGCCGCGCAACGCGACGGATGCAGCGGATCGAGCATCCGGTAACGCGCGACATAGGTGCGATGCATCGACTCCGACATCCCGAACAGCTCGAAATCGGCCGGTTCGCCGCTCTGGTCGAGCCGGTAGAACACGATCGCGGACGGGCTCGCGAACGCGTCGAACGCGTCCACGCACGCGCGCAGCGCGCGTTGCCAGTCGTCGGCGGCGCACTGGTCGGCGGGAACGGATGGGGTCGGCATGGTGGAGTCGGCTGGCGGTCGAACGCGTCGAAGTTCGGGCCAGCCTACCGGCGCCTAAAAGCGCCGGTGAGCACAAATCGGCAAGTCGTCCCGGTGTGGCCGGTTCAGCCGGTGTGTCCGGTGTGGCCGGCCGGTTTGGCGGTTTGGCGGTTTGGCGGTTTGGCGGTTTGGCGGTTTGGCGGGTCGGCGGGTCGGCGGGTCGGCGGGTCGGCGGGTCGGCGGGTCGGCGGGTCGGCCCAGACGATGCGGGCGCGACGGTGCGCGCCCTCCGTCAGCGCGCGTTCGCGGCGAACGTGTCGCAGGCGCTCAGTTGGCCCGCCTCCATCCCGCGCCGCAGCCAGTACACGCGCTGGTCGCTGCTGCCGTGCGTGAAGCTTTCCGGCACGACATAACCCTGCCCTTGCTGCTGCAGCCGATCGTCGCCGATCGCGGCCGCCGCCTTCAGCCCCTGCTCGAAATCGCCGGGTTCCATCAGCCGCTGGTTCGCGTGCTGCGCGTTGTTCGCCCACACGCCGGCGAAGCAATCGGCCTGCAGTTCCATCCGCACCGACAGCGCGTTCGAGCGCGCCTGGCTCGAACGCCTGCGTGCGGCGTCGACCTTGTCGGAAATACCGAGCAGGTTCTGCACGTGATGGCCGACTTCGTGCGCGATCACGTAAGCCTGCGCGAAATCGCCGCCCGCGCCGAAACGCTTGCGCAACTCGTCGTAGAAGCCGAGATCGATATAGACCTTGCGGTCGGCCGGACAATAGAACGGCCCCATCGCCGTCTGGCCCGTGCCGCATGCGGTCGGCGTCGAGTTCGTGAACATCACGAGCTTCGGCGGCTCGTACTGCGCATGCAACTGCGTGTTGAACACGCCCGTCCACGTGCGCTCGATATTGCCGAGCACCTTGCGCGTAAACACCGAGCCCGGATCGTTCGCCGGCGCGCCCTGACGTTGCGTCGGCGCAGGCTGCGCCTGCTGCTGGCGGCCCTGCAGCGCCGATGCGCCTTCGAGCACCACGCGCGGGTCGATCCCGAAGAAATACGACGCGGCCAGCGCGACCACAATCGTGCCGATGCCGATCGTCGCGCCGCGCCCGCCGCCGAAACCGCCGGCGCCGCGGCGATCCTCGACGTTCACGCTTTCTCTTTCGTCGTCCAGCCTCATTGCCGGCCCCTCCCTGTTCTTGTCGATGGTCCGGCCGCGCCAACGCGCAACCGGAAGAAACGCCGTGGCGACACGATCCATCGGCAAACACGATGCCTGCACATCGGGCGCATGCTCGCGCCGATCTCTCCGGCCTGCTGCTCCGCACGCACGCCGGAATCGGCCGTCGACGCGCCGCGCGTCGATGCGCTC
This sequence comes from Burkholderia pyrrocinia, assembly GCF_001028665.1. Taxonomy (NCBI): domain Bacteria; kingdom Pseudomonadati; phylum Pseudomonadota; class Betaproteobacteria; order Burkholderiales; family Burkholderiaceae; genus Burkholderia; species Burkholderia pyrrocinia. Next base: position 2,152,619 of record NZ_CP011504.1, on the reverse strand, counting down.
GCTCGCCCGCGCTATTTTGCCGGGCTTTCGTGACTTATCCCAAAAATGTGGAGGATAGAGCGATTCGACGCCGGACATCGTCAGCTTTTGCAAAATGGGCCACGCCTGTTCCTGCCGGGCGGATGCCCTCCGCGTTCATCCTTTCGGCTGATACCCGCGTTTGCCGGTGCCGCCTAAAGTGACCGGAAACGACCCCCTTCCGGAGAACGACATGACACACCCGCAACCGCGCACGATCGCCATCACCGGTGCGGGCACCGGCATCGGCGCAGCATGCGCGCGCCGCTTCGCCAGTCGCGGCGATCGCGTCGTGCTGATCGGGCGGCGTCAAGCGCCGCTCGACGCGCTGGCCGCCGAAACGGGCGGCCTCGCGCTCGCCGGCGACGCTGCGCGCACCGCCGACTGGACCGGCTTCCTGCCACGAATCGCCGCACGCTTCGGCCGCGTCGACGCGCTCGTCGCATGCGCGGGCGGCCACGGCGTCGGCCGCGCGGACGAAACCGACGACGCGCAGTGGCGCGACGCGATGCACGCAAACCTCGACACCGCATTCGTCAGCGCGCGTGCGTGCCTGCCCGACCTGATTGCGCAGCGCGGCAGCATCGTGCTGGTCGCGTCGATCGCGGCGCTCGCGGCCGGGCCCGGCGTGTGCGGCTACACGGTCGGCAAGCACGCGCTGCTCGGGCTCGCGCGGTCGCTCGCGCGCGACTACGGCCCGCACGGCGTGCGGGCGAACGCCGTCTGTCCGGGCTGGGTCCGCACGCCGATGGCCGACGCGGAAATGGAGCCGCTGATGGCCGCACATGGCGACACACTCGACGGTGCGTACGCACGCGTCAGCGCCGACGTGCCGCTGCGGCGCGCTGCCGATCCGGACGAAATCGCAGCCGTGTGCGCGTTCCTCGCGTCGCCGGATGCATCGTTCGTGACCGGTGCGACGCTCGTCGCGGACGGCGGTGCGATGGTCGTCGACGTGCCGACGCTCGCGTTCGACAAGCTTTGATGCGCGGGGGCACACCGCCCGCGTGACGCGTCGCTGCGGGCGGGGTGCCGTGCACGTCCTCCGGCACTCCGCCGCCGGCCCCGGCGCCTGCTGCGGCACGCTCGCCGCACCGCCCGCTCGTTTCCCGCCCCGAAAATCCGCTACCATCGACCGATCCCGCCGCCCCGCCCGGCGCCGCCTTACCGATCGAACGTCGATGAACATCCGGTTTCTTGAAACCTTCGTCTGGCTCGCGAAGCTGGAAAACTTCCGGCTGACCGCCGAAAAACTGCACACGACGCAAGCCGCCGTGTCGAGCCGCATCGCGTCGCTCGAAGAGGCGTTCGACGTGCGCCTGTTCGACCGCAACACGCGCTCGGCCACGCTCACGCCCGCGGGCCGGCGCATGCTGGCCTACGCGGAGCGGATCGTGCGGCTCGACGGCGAAATGCGCCGCGACATCGACGCAGCGAGCGATGCCGGCCTGATCCGCATCGGCGTGATCGAATCGATCGTGCATAGCTGGTTCCCGGCGCTGATGGCGCAACTGCGCGAGCGCTATCCGCGGCTCGACGTCGAGATCACGAGCGACACGACGCTGCACCTGATCCGCCTGCTCAGCACCGACGGCGTCGACCTGATCCTGCAGACCGACCCGGTGCCGGGCCCCGACTTCACGAACCTGCCGCTGTGCGAATTCCCGGTGCGCTGGGCCGCGAGCCCGCGCCTCGGGCTCGGCGGCCAGCCGCTCGACGTCGCGCGCCTCGCGGAATTCCCGATCATCAGCTTCTCGCGCCACTCGGGGCCGCACGCGACGATCGAGCGGCTGTTCGCAGCGGTCGAGCGGCCGGCCAGCATCAACTGCATCACGTCGGTCGCCGCGATGATCCGCCTCGTCGCCGACGGCCTCGGCGTGGCCGCGCTGCCGCCCGCGATCATCGGGCGCGAGCTGCACGAAGGCGCGCTCGAACTGCTCGACGTCGAGCCCGAATTCCCCGCGCTGCCGCTCGTCGCGACGTACCGCAGCCAGGGCCTGCCGGTCGCCGCGCGCATCGCGGAACTGGCAAGCGAAGTCGCACGCGCGATGTCGGCCGCCGCGAGCGTCGCGAAGCCGGCCGCACCGGCCAGCCCCGATACTGTCGACGCATCGCGCGCCCGTACGGCGGCCAAAACAAAAACAAAAACAAATACGAAGACAACAGCAAAGCGCACGACAAAATCCGCGCCGCCCGCCGCCGCCCCGGCAAAACGCCGCCCGCGCCGCTCATAAGAAAACCTGTTCACCGCGAATTTGTTTTCTTGTTGGACGGGCGCGGCCCGTCTTCGGGAAACTGCGGTTCCTGACACCCCCCGTCACGAGGAACCCCGCGATGATCCGCCTTTCCCTTCCGCACGGCCAGCTTTGCGTCTGGACGGATATCGACCCCGCGCACGAAGCCGATTTCAACGCGTGGTACGACCGCGAGCACATGCAGGAACGTGTCGCGATTCCCGGCTTCACGCACGCACGGCGCTTTCGCGCGACCGACGGCGGCCCGCGCCAGTACCTCGCGCTGTACGTGACCGACGCGCTCGACGTGTTCCGTAGCGACGCATACCGGCGCGCGTTCACGCAGCAGACCGCTTGGTCGCTCGCGAACTTCGAACGCATGACGGGCACGCAGCGGCGCGTCGGCGAACTGACGATCGAAGCCGGCGACGGCGAAGGTGCGCATCTCGCGCTGTTCGTGCTGCCGCCGGAGCGCATCGACTTGCCACGACTGCGCGAGCGCTTCGACGCCGCGCTGCAGGAACCCGGCATCCACGCCGCGCGGCTCTTCCGCACCGCGCCCGAGCTGTCCGCGCCGATCGGCGCCGATGCGGCCGCCCGCCCGGCCGCCGATGCGCTCGTGCTGATCGAAGGCAGCGACGCGGCCGCGACGCGCCGCGTGGCCGCCGCGCTCGCCGGGCACGACGACGTGCGCACCTTCGACCTGCTGTGGCGCGCCGCCGCGCCGCTGCCGGTTGCGCGCCAAGGCTTCGAAGCCGAACCGGCCGCCGCCGCACTGCCGGCCTGAACGCCAACGCCGACGCCGGCCGCGCCGCTTCCGCACGCGGCCGACGCGTCGGGCCCGCGCCTGATCCCGTTCTCCGTCACGACATACCCGATACCATGAGCACTCTCGCCCAGCCCGCCGTCCACGCGCCCCGCCGCGTCCGCAACAGCCGACTCGCGACCGCGAGCATGATCGGCACGTCGCTCGAGTGGTACGACTTCACGATCTACAACACGCTCGCCGCGCTCGTCTTCAACCACCTGTTCTTCCCGTCGGTCGATCCGCTGGCCGGCACGATCCTCGCGTTCTCGACCTATGCGGTCGGCTACGTGTCGCGCCCGCTCGGCGGCTTCGTGTTCGGCAATCTCGGCGACCGCATCGGCCGCCGCGCGGTGCTGATGCTCACGCTCGTGCTGATGGGCGTGACGACCGCGCTGATGGGTGCGCTGCCGACCTATGCGCAGGCCGGCATCCTCAGCCCGATCCTGCTCGTCGCGCTGCGCTTCGTGCAGGGCGTCGCGCTCGGCGGCGAATGGGCCGGCGCGGTGCTGCTGTCGGTCGAGCATGGCGACCAGAACCGGCGCGGGCTGTCCGCGTCGTGGACACAGATGGGCCCGTCGTTCGGCACGCTGCTCGGCACCGGCTGCATCGCGCTCGTGACGCTGTCGACCACGTCCGCGAACTTCCTGTCGTGGGGCTGGCGCGTGCCGTTCGCGGCCAGCGCGCTGCTCGTCGTGTTCGGCTTCTGGCTGCGGCACGGCGTCGACGAAACGCCGCAGTTCGAGCAGCTCGCCGAATCGCACGCGACCGCCGAGGTGCCCGTTGCCGACGTGCTGAAGTACCACTGGCGGCGCCTGCTGATCGCGGGCGGCGCGCGGATCGGCTCGGACGTGCTGTACGCGCTGATCGTCGTATTCACGCTGACCTACGTGACGACCGTGCTGCACTTGTCGCGCCCCGTCGCGCTGACGGCCGTGATGATCGGCACGGCCTGCAACGCGCTCGCGGTGCCGTTCTTCGGCGCGCTGTCGGACCGTTTCGGCCGCCGCCCCGTGTATCTCGCCGGCGCGATCGCCGGCATCGTGTGGGCGTTCGCGTTCTTCGCGCTGCTCGATTCTGCACGGCCCGTCGCGATCGTCGCGGCCGTCGCGATCGGCCTCGTGATCCATGCGGTGATGTACGGCCCGCAGGGTGCGTTCGTCACCGAACAGTTCCCGACGCGCGTGCGCTATGCGGGCTCGTCGCTCGCGTACACGCTCGCCGGCATCGTCGGCGGCGGCTTCGCGCCGCTCGTGATCGCCACGCTGTTCCGGCAGACGGGCTCGACGACGGCCGTGTCGCTGTACGTCACCGCAGCGCTCGTCGTCACGTCGATCGCACTCCTCGCCGCGCGCGAGACCGCGCACCGGCCGCTCGCGGATTGAGCGTCGCCGCAAGCCGATTCATTCCTTCGCACTTCAAACGGATATCCGCATGCAAGCCCTGTCGTTCAACGTGATTTCCCTGCAACGCGCGCCGGCCGCCGTCGATGTCGAGATCGAGCGCGTCGTGATTGCCGGCTGGGCCGGCCGCGATCCGGCCGCGATCCGCGCGCACATCGACGAACTCGCAGCGCTCGGCGTCGCGCCGCCTTCGACCACGCCGTGCTTCTATCGCGTGTCGTCCGCGCTGCTTACGCAGGCGCCGTCGATCGGCGTGCTCGGCGCACGCTCGGGCGGCGAGATCGAATGCGTGCTGGTCGACAGCCCGGCCGGCACGCTGGTCACGGTCGGCTCCGATCATACGGATCGCGAAGTCGAGGCGTACGGCGTCGCGGTGTCGAAGCAGGTGTGCGCGAAACCGCTCGGGTGCGATGCGTGGCTTTATGCGGATGTCGCCGATCACTGGGATGCGATCGAGATGCGCTCGTGGTTGATCGCGCGTGACGGCGAGCGGGTTGCGTACCAGCACGGCACGGTCGGCGGCCTGCTCGCGCCGGACGCGCTGTGGCAACGCTTCGACGACCGCCGCACGATGCCCGCGCGCTGCGCGATGTATGGCGGCACCGTCGCCGTGCATGGTGCGATCGCGGCGATGGGTGACGGCGACGCGTTCGAGATGGAACTGCACGATCCGGTGCTCGGGCGTAGTCTTCGGCACCGGTATGCGGTCGAGGTGTTGCCGGTCGTGGCGTGACGGACAGCGGGAAACCGCACGGGACGCGGGCGCGGCGGCCTTCCGTCGTCGCGCCTGTTCCTACCGGTACGACTCAAAGCAGTGGTAGTCCGGGAAGTTGAACTGCGAGTTGACGCAGGACAGCACATCTGCCAGGTTGGTACATCCACTCAATGTGAACATGATTGCTCCCGCAACCGACATTTTCCATCCGAAATACCACATCGCCCCCCCGTTTTCGCATTATCGGTGTTGACCGACATGATGCGCATCGGACGCGCGCGGGTATGTGGAGAATTGTTGTCCCGGCGTTCTTCAATTCGCGATGACGCTTTCCCGTACACGGGCGTAGCCGTGGCACGGGCCCCATTCACTTGAGACACCCCAGCCCCGCCAGCGTCGCCTCCACCGCCGTATCGAGCGGCGTCAACGGCTCGCGGCCGAGCACCGCGGTCACCCGCGCGTTGTCCATGCGGAGCGGCTCGCGCCACAGGTAGCGCATCTCCAGCATCTCGCGCAGCGTCGTGACGAACGGCGCCGCGGCCCACACGACCCACCACGGGAATTTGCGTACAGCAGGCCGCATCCCGTGCCGCTGCGCCACACGACTGATGGCCTCTGCCATCTGCGTGCCGTCCGCGTCCCAATGCCCGCCGAGATGAAAGCGCGCAAACGGCTCCAGCGTGTCGCGCCGCTCGATCAGCTCGACCATCGTGCGCGCGACGTCCGGCAGATACGCCCACTGATGGCCAACGCCCGGCCGCCCCGGCACGCTGATCGTCGAGATTGGCCGCCCCGGCTTGATCAGCCCCTGCGCAAACCAGTTGTTGCCGGCACGCACTCCGAAGAAATCGCCCGCGCGCACGATGATCGTGCGGACGCCCTGCGCGGTCGCCTCCTGCAGCCGCCGTTCCAGTTCGACGCGGATTGCACCCTTGCGGGTCGTCGGATGCTGCGGCGCGTCTTCGCGCAGCACCGGAAACGCGTCGGCGCCGTAGTTGTAGACCGTGCCGGGCAGCACGACGGTCGCCTGCGCCACCGTCGCCGCCGCGATCGTGTTGTCGATCATCGGCAGCACCTGCGTCGGCCAGTTCCGGTAGCCGGGCGGGTTCACCGCGTGGACGATCACACTGCAGCCGCGCGCGGCCCGCACCACCGCCTCGCGATCCAGCGCGTCGCCGCGCATCCACGTCATCCCGTCACGCTCCACGACATCGGCATCGAGCCCGCGCTTCAGCGCACGCACCTGCCAGCCGGCATCGCGCAACTGCCGTGCGACTTCCCCGCCAATCCCGCCGCTCGCGCCGAGCACGAGTGCCTGTCGTTGCGTCCCGCCTGCGTTCGTCGTCATAACCGTTCTCCTTGAATGAACCGTCGTGAGATGCATTCTGGCGTGCCGACGGCTAACAAGGAATTGCCTAACCCGGTAGATCAGCTATACATTTATGCATGACCACCGATCTGAACTGGGAACGCTACCGCACCTTCCTCGCGGTGCTGACGGAAGGCTCTCTGTCCGGCGCGGCACGCGCGCTCGGCATTACGCAGCCGACGGCCGGCCGTCACGTCGCGGCGCTCGAAGCCGCCTTCGGCCAGACGCTGTTCACGCGCTCGCCGTCGGGCCTGCTGCCGACCGAGGCGGCGCTCGCGCTGCGCGGCCATGCGGAGGCGCTGCGCAGCGCGGCGGCCGCGTTCGAACGCGCGGCTGCGAGCCACGGCGCCGGCGTGCGCGGCACCGTGCGGATTTCGGCCAGCGACGTGATCGCCGTCGAGGTGCTGCCGCCCATGCTCGCGCAATTGCGGCGCGACCATCCGGGGCTCGTCATCGAACTGGTGCCGACCGACCGCATCCAGGACGTGCTGAACCGCGAAGCCGACATCGCGGTGCGGATGGCGCCGCCCGCGCAGGACGCGCTCGTCGCGCGGCGCGTCGGCGCGATCGAAGTCGGGATGTATGCGCGCGACGACTACGTGGCGCACAACGGTACGCCCGCGACGGTCGACGAACTCGCGCATCACGCGCTGATCGGCTTCGATACCATCACGCCGTTCATCCGCTCGGCGGGGCGCGGGATGCCGCTGTGGAATCGCGATGCGTTCGCGCTGCGCACCGACAGCAACCTCGCGCAACTCGCGATGATCCGCGCGGGCTACGGCATCGGCTTCTGCCAGACGGGGCTCGCGAAACGCGACGCGCGGCTCGTGCGCGTGCTGCCGGACGGGCCGGCGATGAAGCTGGAAACCTGGGTCGTGATGCACGAGGACCTGCGGACGAGCCCGCGCTGCCGGGCCGTGTTCGATGCGCTGGCGGACGGGCTGCGTGCGTATGCCGACGGAGAAGCCGCCGAGTAGCGGCGCACGAAGCGGCATGCGCGAATCGCCCGGACGCTACTACTCGTAGATTTTCCCGGCGAACAGGATGTCCGCCATGCGCCGCCACGGATTGCCGGGCACGTCGTAGAAGCGCAGCCCTTCCTCCGACGCTTCGGCCCACTCGACCATCGCCTCCAGGTACTCGCCGATCGAGCGGTTTTCCCAGCCGAGTGCGGCGCGCGCGTACGGCGACGGCGGCAAGTCGGCTTCGAGCTGCCGTTCCGTGTTCCAGTCATGGCCGAGCACGCGCAGGAAATGGATCAGCGAGCGCTCGTCGACCACACGCTCCAGCGCGTCCTGCAGCCTGTCGGCCATCTGGCTTTTCAGTTCGTCGTTCATGCGTAGGCCCCCCTACTGCTGCTCTCGAATGCGCGCCGCTGCGTGTCGCGCGGCGCGTTTTTACATCAGCAATTGCCGCGACAGCACCTCGCGCGCCTGCGTGACGGTCTCGCGTTCGCCCGGCATCGGCGGCGTCAGCGAAAACACCGCGTCGGGCAGCGGCGGCAGACGGTGTTTCGCGCCGAGCCGCATCATGCCGTCGCCGATCGCCGACGCGCACAGGCAACCGACACCGAGCCCCGCCGCGAGCATCGACTGCAGCCCCGCGACGCCCGACGCGCTGTGCACGAGCACGTACGGCATGTGCTGCTCGTCGAGCGAGCGCACCGCGATCTGATGCATCATGCAGTCGTCCGGCAGCAGCACGAGCGGCAACGGCTCGGGCAATTGCTCGGCCAGCGCCGGCGACGCAACCCACGACAGCGGCTCGCGCCGCAACACCCAGCGCGTATCGGCCGACGCCGGCCGGAACGGCCCGCTAGACATGTTCATCACGACGCCGAGATCGATCTGCCCCCGCGCGTGCGCCGCTTCGATATCCACGCTCTTCATCGCGCTCACGTGCAGGCTCAACTGCGGGTAGCACTCCCGCAGCCGCGCCAGCATGCCCGCGACTTCGTTCGTCCGGTAGTAGTCGGTGATCGCGACACGCAGCTCGCCCTTGATCGCCTGCCCGCGCAGCTCGTCGAACGCGGCCTCGTTCAGCGCGACGATGCGCCGTGCATGCTGCAGCAGCCGCGTGCCGGCCGGCGTCGGCTCGACGCCGCGCTTGCTGCGCACGAACAGCGGCACGCCGGCGCGCACTTCGAGCTTGCGCACCTGCTCGCTGACAGTCGACTGCGACAGGTGCAGCAGCGGCGCGGCGGCCGTCAGGCTGCCGGCGTCCGCGACCGCCGCGAACGTGCGCAACTGGTCCAGGTCGAAACCGCGCATCGCCATTCCCCATCCATCGATTAACCCGATGGATGCTACCACTCTTTCCCGCTTTTCCGATTCGTTGACCGCACCCAGAATACGGGGTCAATGGCCGACCTGCGCCGCTCGTGCATACGGCCCTCATTCTTTTCGGACCCTTCGTTCATGACGACCCCCACCCTTGCCCCCTGCGCGCCGGCCGGCGCGGCTGCCGCGGCGACGCCGCGCAGCCATCACGGCTGGGCGCTCGCGGTCCTGCTGGTCGGCGCCATTCTGCCGCCGCTCGACTACTTCATCGTGAATCTCGCGCTGCCGGCCATCCGCGACGGCATCGGCGCGCGCCCGGCCGAACTTCAGCTCGTCGTGTCGGCCTATGCGTGCGCGAGCGCCGTCGTGCAGATCACGGGCGGCCGCCTCGGCGACCTGTACGGCCGCAAGCGCATGTTCATGCTGGGGATGGCCGGTTTCGTGCTCGCGTCGACGCTGTGCGGGCTCGCCGGCAGCGGTACGGTGCTCGTCGGCGGCCGCGTGCTGCAGGGCCTGTTCGCGGCGATCCTCGCGCCGCAGGTGCTCGCGACGATCCGCAGCGTGTTCAGCCCGCAGGAACAGGTGCGCGTGATGGGCTTCTACGGTTTCGCGTTCGGCCTCGCGGCCGTGATCGGCCAGCTCGGCGGCGGCGCACTGATCAGCCTGCATCCGTTCGGGCTCGGCTGGCGCGCGATCTTCCTCGTCAATCTGCCGATCGGCATCCTTGCGCTGATCGGAAGCTGGCGCTTCATCCCGGAAAACCGGCCGCCGCGCGGCCAGCGCATCGACGTGCCGGGCACGGTGCTGATGTCGCTGTTCCTGCTGATGCTCGTGTATCCGCTCACGCAGGGCCGCGAGGCGGGCTGGCCGCTGTGGATGATCGCGTGCGTCGTCGGCGCGTTGCCGATGCTCGGCGCGCTGCTGGCGGTCGAAGCGCGCAGGCTCGCCCGCGGCCACGATCCGCTGCTCGACGTGCGCCTGTTCCGCAACCCGGTCGTCGCGCTCGGGCTCTTGCTCGCGTTCCTGTTCTACACGCTGAGCGCGTTCTTCCTGAGCTACGGGATCTATCTGCAGGGCTGCCTGAACTGGTCGCCGCTCGCGTCCGGGTTCGCGATCCTGCCGCTCGGGCTCGGCTTCCTCGCGAGCCCGCTGCTGATGCCGCGCCTCGTCGGCCGGTTCGGCGGGTATCGCGTGCTGACGCTCGGCTTCGTCATGCTCGCGGCCGGCGTCGCGACCGCCGCCGCGCTCGCCCGCGAAGGCGCGCCGGGGCCCGGCTTCTACGCGGGCATCGCGGCGATCGGCATCGGGCAAGGGCTCGTGCTGCCGTCGGTCGTGCGGATCGTGCTCGCGGAAGTCGACGCGGCCCGCGCGGGCGTCGCGTCAGGGATGGTCAGCGCGATGCTGCAGATCGGCGCGGCCGTCGGCGCCGCGACGATCGGCGGCGTGTTCTTCGCGCGGCTCGGCGTGCATCCGGCCGCGGTCGACTACGTGCAGGGGTTCCGGACGTCGATGTTCACGCTGACGGTCGTATTGCTTGCGTGCATCGCACTGTCGACGGCGCTCGGGCCGCTGCATCGGCGGCTGCATGCGGGCGCGTGACGCGGGACGAAGATCGCACCGCCGGCAGGACCCGAAGCGGGAATGGCGAATGCGCGGCCGCTCGCCGGCATCCGGCTTACCGGTGTTGTTTGCGTTGCGCCTGCCGCGCTTCCCACTCGGCCAGTTCGATGCGATAGCGCGCGAGCGCTTCGTCGTACAGATCGAAAACGCACGGTGAGCAGCCGCTGTTGCAGCAGTCTTCCAGTTCAGGCTGTTCGGGCGGGGTCGGACGGGGATCGTCGGCGGACGGATCGGACGGATCGATGGGGGCAGGCGTGGGCACGGCGAAGATCGAATGACGAGGAACGTCCACCAGTATAAGTGGATGCCGCCCGGCCTGCCGGCAGCGTCACATCCTTCGGCAGGCGTGCGCAGATGGCCCGCCCATGAGTTCGAGGTACGCGGTACCGTCGAGCGCCGCGAGATCCCTGATCACGGCCGTCGCCGACATTCCGCTGGCTCGGTATCGGCGGCCTTCGTCTCACGCGTGAATCGCGGCCGTCCCGCGCGGCGTTGCGCGCCGACCGGGCAACCCCGGCCGGCAACGCACGCGAAACCTGCGCTTACTTCGCCGGCGCACCCGGCTTCAAGGCATCCGCGCCCGACTTGTCGGCCAGCGGCTGCCACGCGGCGCCGAGCGCATACCAGTCGATGCGGCGCGTGAGCGTCATGATGCCGGCGAGGATCGCGAACAGCAGCAGCGAACCGAGCATCAGCGCGTTGTCTTCCGACAGCAGCAGCCCGTAGAGCGCCGCGTACAGCATCGCGAGCAGCGCCGCGAACGTCGCGCCGCGCTTCACGCTGTGCAGCACGAACGACAGGTAGAAACCGAGCAGCCCGATGCAAGCGCCGCTCGCCGCGAGATACGCATAACCGAACGCGATGTGCTCGGACAGGCTCAGCAGCAGCAGGAAGAACAGCGCGAGCGACAGGCCGACCAGCAGGTACTGGATCGGGTGAATGCGCAGCCGCTTCACGAGTTCGTACATGAAGAAGCTCGCGAACGTGAGCATCACGAACAGCGCGCCGTACTTCGTCGCGCGTTCGGCTTGCAGATAAACGTTCACGGGTTCGATCACCGACACCGACGCCATCTCGATCGCGCCTTCCCCGTTGCCGGTCGCGACCTGCTCGCGTGCCTTCGTGTTGAACGACGTCACGTGCCAGTTGCTGGTGAACCCGTGCGCATCGATCGTTCGCTCGCCCGGCAGGAACGCGCCGCCGAAGCTCGGATGCGGCCACGTCGATGTCAGCGCGAAATCGTTCTGGTCAGCCACCGGTGCGAACGCGACGGATTCCGCCCCCGCCAGCGGCAGGTCGACGCTGAACGGCACGACGGCCCCTGCGTTTGCGTCCGCCAGCGCCGCGAGGTCGAGATTCGCGTGCACGCCCTGACGCAGGCTGTCCAGCCGCGTGCCCTGCTCCACGTCGAACCGCTTGCCGCCGACGCGCAGATCGGGCTGCGCCTTCAGCCCGCGAATGTCGCCGATGCCGATCGCGACATACGCGCTGTCGACCGCGAAGCTCACGTGGCCGTCGGCCTGCGGCAGCTTCTTCAGGTCCGGCAGCGCCAGCGTGCCCGTCAGCCGGCTGTCCAGCCCGTACACGAGCGCCTTGTGGATGCCACGGTAGCGCACCTCGACCTTGAGCGTGCCGTCGACGTTCAGCGTCTTCGGAAACACGAGCAGGCGCTTCGTCTCGCTCTTGAGGCTCGTTTTCGCCGCGCCGCCGGCCTTCGTTTCGTCGCGCACGCGCGTGACTTCCGTGTAGCGCACGACGAGCACCGGCCCCGTCACCGTCTGCGGCCCCGCGTAGCTCGCCCAGATGCTCTGCAATGCGCTCTCGCGATACTCGGCGCGTTCCTGCACGATGCTTTGGACCATGTGCAGCGGGATCAGGATCGACAGCGCGAGAAACGCGGTGATCACGGACTTGAACAACAGGACTCGATTCATTGCTGACGGGTACCGGAGTGGAAGATACGGTCAGCATGAGCGGGCCCGGTGAAGGGCGATTGAAGCCGGTGTGAAGCGAATGTGTGGCGAACGTGAAGCGCGTTCAGCCAGCCGACGGCAGCGTGAGCGTCGCGCACGCGCCGCCTTCGTCGCGGTTCGCGAGTGCGACCTGGCCGCGATGCAGCATCGCGACTTCGCGGACGAAACACAGCCCGAGGCCCGTGCTGCGATCCTGCCCGTCGGGGCGCGGCAGCGAATAGAAGCGTTCGAACACGCGCGACAGCGCATAGTCGGGCACGCCAGGGCCGTCGTCGGCGACGCGCACGACCGCGACGTGCGCCCTGCCCGCCGGCTGCCGTTCGAGCGCTATCCGGATCGTGCTGCCCTGCGGCGCGAAATCCAGCGCGTTGTCGAGCAGGTTGCCGAGCGCCTGGCGCAGCAGGAACGGATCGCCTTCGACGATGGCCGGATCGGCCGCGTCGTTCGCGTCGATCCGCAGGCTCACGCCGCGCTGGCGCGCACGCGGCTCGATATCCTCGACGAGCTGTTCGAGCACCGGCAGCAGTGCCACCGGTTCGTGCACCGACAGGCGTTGCTTCTGCTCGACTTCGGCCAGCGCGAGCAGCTTGCGGATCATCTGTTCGAGGCGGCCGGCCTGACGGCGGATGTTCTCGGTGAAGCGCCGGCGGTTCGCGACCGGCATCTCTTCCTGCAGCAGTTCCGCCGCGCCGCTGATCGCGGCCAGCGGGCTTTTCATCTCGTGCGTGAGCGTGTGGATGTAGGTTTCGACGTACTGCCGGTCTTCCAGGCGCTGGTGCATGCTTTCCACCGCGCGCCCGAGCTCGGCCAGTTCGTTCGCGCCCTGCAGCGGCATCGCCGCGCGCTCGCCGGCCGCGATCGCGCGCGCATAGCGTTGCAGGCGCCGCAGCCCGAGCACCAGCCACCACGTGCAAGCAGCGCCGATCAGGATTGCGCCGCCCATCAGCAACGCGCCGTACAGCATGATCTTGCGCTGGCTGCGCGCGATGAACGGCGCGACGGTCTGGTTCGGTTTCGCGATCGTCAGCACGCCGATGATCTCGTTCCCGCGCCGGATCGGGGCAGCTACGTGCATCACGGTGCTGCTCTCGTCGTTCGGATCGGCGCGCGTGCTGCGTGCGCCGTATTCGCCGCGCAGCGTCCGGTACACGTCGTTCCAGCGCGAATAGTCCTGCCCGACCGCACCGCCGGCCGAGTCGTAGCGCACGATGCCGTGCACGTCGGTAATGTAGATGCGGTAGCTGATCGTGTTCTTGTGCATGCCCCACACGTTCGCGCTGACCGGGCTCTCGTGCAGTTTTTCGAGCTGCCGCGCGAAGGCGCCGTCGGCGATATGCCCGTTCGCCATGTCGTCGGCGGACAGTGTCGCCAACACCTGCGCGGTGTCGACGAGCGTGTCTTCCATCGCCTCGCGCACGCCGGGTTTCACCTCCTGCACGAACACGCGCAGCGTGATCAGCGCGGCGAGACCGACGATCAGGAAAAAGCCGAAGAAGATGCGCAGGCCGATATGCATGGCAGTGCCGGTCGTTACGGTTGCAGCGAATAACCCATCCCGCGATGCGTGCGGATCGGGTCGCGCCCGGGATCGATCGCGCGCAGTTTCGCGCGCAGCGTCTTGATGTGCGTATCGACCGTGCGGTCGGCCGAATCGAGCGCCTCGTGCCACACGAGGTCCATCAGTTGCTCGCGCGAATAGATGCGCCCCGGATGCCGGACCAGCAGCGCCAGCAGGCCGAATTCGTAGCGCGTGAGGTCCAGCGCGTGGCCGAGCCACGACACGCGCGCGCCGTCGGCGTCGAGCACGAAGCCCGGCGCGGTTGTCGTGGCCTGCGCCTCTGCCGGCGCGGGCGTCGGTTGCGGCGTGGCCGTCCGGTAGAAGCGCCGCAGGATCACGCGCACCCGCGCGGCCAGCTCGCGCGGCGAAAACGGCTTGACCACATAATCGTCGGCGCCGATTTCGAGCCCGACGATCCGGTCGATCTCGTCGTGCCGCGCGGTCAGGAAGATCACCGGTACGTCGGTGAACGTGCGCAGCCGCCGGCATACTTCGAAGCCGCTGAGGTCCGGCAGGCCGACGTCGAGCACGACCAGGTCGAAGCGCGTATCGCGCAGATGGTCGAGCGCCGCCTGCCCGAGCGTGCAGTGGACGGTCTGCATGCCGTCCGTGCCGAGGGCATAGACGATCGTGTCCGCGATCGCCATTTCATCTTCGACGATCAGGATATTGGGCTGATTCATGGTCTCAGGCTGGGCTCGCGCGTTTCCGGTGCGACATTGTACGCACGGCCGGCCGCGGCGCGAGCCGCCGCACGGCGAGCCCAGCCCGGGCGCGCTACGCGACGCGGCCGTTCACCGGAATCGATGCGCCGGTGATCGCCTGCGCGTCGGCCGACAGCAGGAACCCGATCGTCGCCGCGATCTGTTCCGGCCGGACCCAGCGCGTGAAATCCGCGTCGGGCATGTCCGCGCGGTTCGGCGGCGTATCGATGATGCTCGGCAGGATCGCGTTCACCGTCACGCCGCGGTCGAGCAGTTCGGCTGCCAGCGCCTCGGTGAGCCGCGCGACGCCGGCCTTCGCGGCCGCATAAGCGCCCATGCCCGCGCCGGCCTTGAACGCCGCGCCCGCACCGATGTTGACGACACGGCCGGCCGGGCTCGCGAGCAGGTAAGGCAGCGCAGCCTTCGACGCGTTCAGTGCGGTCTTCACGTTCAGCTCGTACATGCGGTCCCACGTGGCGGCGTCGCCATCGGCGATCGTCTGCCACACGAATGCACCGGCGATGTTCAGCAGCGCGTCGACCCGGCCGAATTCGCCGTGCACCGATTCGAGCGCCCGTGCGGCGGCCTGCGGGTCGACGAGGTCGATGCCGCCTATGCACAGCGCGTCGGCCGGCACGCCGGGCAGCGTCTGCGCAGCCGGCGCCGCGCCGCGGCCGATCAGCGCGACGCGTGCGCCGCGCTTGCCCAGCCACGCGGCCGTCGCGACGCCCAGATGACCGAAGCCGCCGGTGATCGCGACTGCCTTGCCTTTCAGGTCGTGTTCCATCGATGTGCTCTCCTGGATCGAAGATGGGTTGGTTGTGCGTGATGCATGGGGCATGCCGGCCGCGGCACGGGCGTGCGCGGCCGGCGTTTCGACAGCGTAGCGCCGTTCACGCCTGCGTGCGCGTAGCGCCGAGGCTGCGGCGGCGCAGCTCCTCCGTCGTTTCGCCCTGGTTGCCCGGACGCCAGCCCGGCGGCAGCATCACGAAGCGGATCGCGGTCCACACGTCGCGGGCCGTCGCGACGTCGCGGGCGAGGCTCGCCCAGTGCTCGAGCTCGACGACGAACGGATTGCGCGAGCGGGTCGGCGTGACGAGGCCGTAGCGGCACGGCTCGTCGGCGCGCTCGGCGACGTAGGTGCCGAACAGCCGGTCGAACACGATCAGCACGCCGCCGTAGTTCGCATCGAGGTAGTCGAGATTCGACGCATGGTGCACGCGATGCGCGGACGGCGTGTTGAACACGTATTCGAGCCAGCCGAGCTTCGGCATCCACGTGTTGTGCAGCCAGAACTGGTACATCAGGTTGAACGACAGGATCGCGAGCACGGCTTCCGGACGCACGCCGAGCCACACGAGCGGCGTGAAGAACATCGCGGCGCCGGCGATCTTGCCGGTCCAGCCGAGACGGAATGCGGACGACAGCGTCAACTGGTTCGGCGAATGGTGCACCGCGTGCGTCGACCAGAAGAAGCGCACGCGGTGCGACGCGCGGTGATACCAGTAGTAGCAGAACTCCTGGCCGACGAACACGAGCAGCGCGAGCGCGACACTGTGGAGCGGGATCGTGAAGAGCCGGTGCGCCCATGCGAAATCGAACACCGGCGTGGCGAGCGACAGCGGCACCAGCGCGAGCAGCTTGCGGCCCGCGAGATCGGCGAGCGAAAGCCAGACCTCGTTCCAGTCGAACGGTTCGGGCTGGCGGCTGCGGCGCCAGGTGAGCACGACCGCCTCGACGAGCGAAACGACGACGATGAAGAGTGTGACGAAGTACGCGAGCTTTCCTGTGGTCGTGAGCATGATGGGTCTTTCCTTCGGTTGAGTCGGACGCGTCATGTGCGGTACGTGCTGCCGTCGCGTCGAATGGAACGCACTGTAGTGGGCGCGGAATGGAAAAACCACGCATCAAATGTGTCGCCGTATGTCGTGGCGAATTGCGTTCGGGCGGCGGGTGGCGGTTGCGGGCGCTTGTGGACTGGAGGTTCGACGGTTGATGGCCCCGCGTGAACATGTCGCGCGCGAAATGTGTCGCCGTATGTCGTGGCGGGGCCGGTCGACAGTGCGCGACACATGTGTCGACGGATGCGGATGCACGACACACGAACACGGAGGTTTCCGATCGCGTGGTGATTCATCGGCCGGTACATGGCTACGGCTGCACGTTGACGTTGAGCGGACTCCGGTCGTACGTGCCGCACCGTCGGCGTTCAATATGCGCTGCGCCTCCGTGAACCGGTCGGCAAATATGTCGCCGCGTGTCACCGTGACACCTGTTCGGACTGCGCACGACACGCGTTGACCGATGCGGCCGCCTGCCACCCGAACGCGACTGCGTCGCCGTCATCCTTGCCTGGCATGGCTCGCCCCTGATCGACGCTTCCGATTCGGGCATTCGTCGTACTGAAAAAAGGCACGTCACGTGTAACACCGCGACATCTTTTATGACGCGACTGGCGCGCGTTGCCGTCCTAAAGTTCGTCCCGTCGCCACGCCACCGCGTGCACCGAAACGAACCGCAAGGACACCCGATGAAATCCCGCTTCCTCTTCACCGCCGCCGCACTCGTCACGCTCGCCAGCGCGCCGGCCTTCGCCGGCTGGTCCGGCCACGGCACCGCCTACACGCCGCACGGTGCCTACAGCGGCGCGCACGCCGGCTCATGCGGCGGCGGCAGTTGCTCGCATGCGGGCGGCGTGATCGGCCCGGGCGGCGGCATCGCGACCAATACGGGCACCGTGACGCGCACCGCGCCGGGCCAGTTCTCGAACAGCGGCACCGCCGTCGGCCCCAACGGGCGCTCGGTCGAACACAGCGGCGACACGAGCTGCGCGGACGGCACCTGCTCGCATACCGGTTCGCTGACGGGCTCGGACGGCCGCAGCGCATCGACGTCGGGCAGCGTGACACGCAACGGCCCGGGCCAGTACTCGTCGAGCGGCACGATCACGGGATCGGGCGGCAACACGGCCAGCCACACGGCGTCGACGAATTGCGCGGGCTCGACCTGCTCGCGCTCGGGCGCCGTGACGGGCCCGGACGGCGGGAGCGTTACCCATTCCGGCAGCGCCACGCGCGTGGCGCCGGGCATCGTGACGACGTCGGGCGGCTCGACGATCGTGCACGGCGGCACGGTATCGACCGGCGGCACGGCGGTGATTCACGGCAGTACGGCGGCAGGCGGCACGGTGGTCGTAGCCGGGGGGACGGTTCCGCTGCCGGTGCCAGTGCCGGTGCCCGTCGCGCCGCCCCCGCCGGCCGCGGTGGTCGTGACGGCTCCGCCGCCGACCGCCACCACGGTCGCGGTGGCAGCGCCTGCGCCGCCACCGGCCACAGTCGTCGTCGCACCGCCGCCGCCCGCACCGGCCGCCGTCGTCGTCACTCCTGCGCCCCCCAAAGCCGTCGTCGTCACGCCGCCACCGCCGAAAGTCGTGCATGTTGCGCCGCCGAAGGCCGTCGTGATCGCGCCCGCGCCGCGCATCGTCTATGTCGCACCGCCGCCGCCGAAGGTCCTGTACCTCGCGCCGCCGCTGCCTCGGTCGGTGTACGTCGCACCGCGCGCCGTGTATGTCGCTCATCCGCCGCGCGCCGTCGTCTGGGTGCCCGGCCACTGGGCCGGCCGCGTCTGGGTGCCCGCGCACTGGGCGTGACCCGGTATCTGCCTGAATCCATTCATCGACCCGTTTCGCTTTCCATCCGTTTCAGTTTCATCAACCACCCGGCCGGCGCAGACCGTCGGCCACGCAAGGAGAAACCCAATGAAGTCCATCAAGAAGATGATTGCCGTCGTCGTTTTGTGTATCGTCTCAGCAGCAGCGTCGGCCCAGCAGGTGCCGCCGGGCGCGGCGAACGGCGGTGCACGCGTCGAACATGCGCTCATGCAGTTGCAGACCCGCTTCGCCACCGCAAACACGACGCACGACGGCAAGCTCACCCGCGAGCAGGCCGCCGCGGGCATGCCGATGGTTGCGCAGCATTTCGACGAGATCGACGCGCAGCACAACGGCTACGTCACGCTCGCGCAGATCGGCAGTTTCATGCGCCAGCGCATGGCGGCCCGCTGACCCGGACGCAAGTCCGGCCGCGCGGAACGCACCGGGAGGCAACCGATGGAACAGTCCTGCAGGATCGTCGTGCTCGACGACGAAGCCGAGTTGCGCAACATGCTGCAGCGCTTCCTGACCGGCCACGGCTTTCAGGTCCGCGCGGTCGCCGACGGCAAGCGGCTCGACCGCCTGCTGCAGCGCGAACCGTACGACCTGCTGGTGCTCGATCTGATGATGGAGCCCGAAGACGGCCTGAGCGTATGCCGGCGCCTGCGCGCGGAAGGCCAGACGCTGCCGATCCTGATGCTCACCGCGAAAGGCGATGCGACGGACAAGGTCGTCGGCCTCGAGACCGGCGCCGACGATTACCTGGCGAAGCCGTTTCTCCCCGACGAACTCGTGGCCCGCGTCCGCGCGCTGCTGCGGCGGCAGAAGATGGCGGCCGGCGAGCCGACGGTGACGTCGCAACGATTGCGCTTCGGTGCGTTCACGTTCGACGTCGGCCAGCAGACGCTGATGCGCGACGACGTGCCCGTCGAAATCCATTCGGCGCAGATGCTGCTGTTGCATGCGCTCGGCTCGTCGCCGAACCGTGCGGTGAGCCGCGAGAACCTGCTTGCCCGCGCGCGCGGCCGCGACCACGCCGCGCTCGACCGCAGCGTCGACGTACAGATCCTGCGGCTGCGCCAGATCGTCGAGGACGATCCCGGCAAGCCGCGCTTCATCAAGACGGTCTGGGGCATCGGCTACATGCTGGTGGCCGGCGTCGAGCCGTGATGCGCGTCCCGCTGCCGCGCTCGCTGCTCGCGCGCAACATCGCGCTGCTGGTTGCGCTCGTCGCGCTGTCGCTTTCCAGTTCGCTCGGCGTGCTGCTGCACTACGTGCAGCGCCCGCGCATCGAGCGTGCCTCGATCATCTTCTCCGACTACGTGCAATTGCTCGACCGCACGCTGGCCAGCATGCCGCCTGACGCGGGCCGCACGATGGTCGCGCAGTTCGGCGGCCAGGCATCGCCGCCGCCGGCTGCGCCGCCGCATGCGCCGAGCCTGGCCGCCTTCTTCCGCACCTGGCAGCGCGACGTGTTCATGCAGGCGCTCGAACGCCACCTGCCGCCCGGCCTCCCGGCGCGCTGGCAGTCGGGCGACGACGAACGCCTGTGGATCCGGCTGCACGCCGCCGGCTCGCCTGTCTGGGTGCCGCTGCCAATGGCCGCCGACGCGCAGGCAAGCGGCATTACGACGGCGCTCGTGCTGTCGGTCGGGCTGGCGCTGCTCGCGGCGCTGACCGGCTACCTGATCCAGCTCCACCTGAACCGGCCGCTCGACGCGCTGGCGCGCGCGGCGCAGCGCGTCAGCGCGGGTGAGCGCCCGCCACCGCTGCCCACCGACGGCCCGACCGAGATCGCCGACGTAAGCCGCGCGTTCAACCGGATGGCCGACGCGCTGCAACAGGCGGAAGCCACCCGCTCGCTGATGCTGGCCGGCGTGTCGCACGACATCCGCACGCCGCTCACCAAGCTGCGCCTTGCGATCGCGATGGCGCTGCCGCGCGGCACGCACGACGCGCTCACCGCATCGGCCGAGCACTACCTCGACCAGATCGACACGATCCTGCAGCAATTCATGGACTACGCGGGCAGCGGCGAGCGCGAAACGCCGCAAACGAGCGACCTGAATGCGCTGATCGGCCAGCTCGTCGCGGATTTTGCGGGGCTCGGCCACGAATTCGAATTCGACGAAGGGGATGTACCCGCGTTCGCGTTCCGCCCGATCAGCCTGATGCGGCTGCTGATGAACCTGATGCAGAACGCGGCCGTCTACGGCCGTACGGGCCTCGGCGTGCGCACGTGGAGCGAACGCGGCATCGCGTACGCGGTGGTCAGCGATCGCGGCAACGGTATCGGCGCGGCGGAACTCGAACGGCTCAAGGCGCCGTTCAGCCGCGGCGCGAACGCGCGCAGCCACGCCGGCGGCACCGGCCTCGGCCTCGCGATCGTCGAGCGGATCGCCCGCCTGCACGGCGGGTCGCTGACGTTCCGCGACCGCGATGGCGGCGGGCTGGAGGCCGTCGTCGCGCTGCCGCTCGATGCGTCCGTGCCGGGCCGCCCGTCGCTGTCGGCTTGAGGGCTTGAGGGCTTGAGGGCTCGACTGCTTGACTGCTTGACGGCCGCGCACGCCGGCCCGCGACATGCGCCGACATAATTCCTGCGTGGCGTACACCGCCCCATCTCCGCATACTTGCGCCTGCGTGTTGCGCAACGGCATGAAACCGCTCTCCCGCCCGCGTCCACGCCCCGCTTCCGATCGTTCGCGTTCCTGAATGCCGCGACAGTATCGGCAACTTCATCCAGGCAACGGAGATCGACATGTTCACTTCCCTTCACGCACTTACCGCCCACGCCAAACATCTGACCAGTGCCGCGCTGATCGCCGGCGCGCTCGCGATGACCGGCTGCGCATCGACCGCGACCACGGCCACGGCCACGGCGCCCGTCGCCCGCACGCTGCCGCAGGTTCATGCGGACGTCGTCTATGTGTCCACGTTCGACGTGGCCGCGACCGACGTGAAGGTCGACGGCGGGATGATCAACAAGCTCGCGACGCTCGCGAACGGCTTGTCCGCCGACGTGCAGCGCCAGCAGAGCGCGCTGAAGACCCGCGCGCAACTCGCCGACGCGCTCGTGCGCGAACTCCGGTCGCAACGCATTCCCGCGCTGCGCGCCGACGGCCCGGTGCCGAACGACCGCGCCGCGCTGGTCGTCCAGGGCCGGTTCGAGACGATCGACGCCGGCAACCGCCGCCGCCGCATCCTGATCGGGCTTGGCGCGGGCAAGAGCGAAGTGGGCGCATCGGTGACCGTGCTGTTCCAGCCGGCCCACGGCACACCGCAGCCGCTCGCCACGTTCTCCGTCAGCGCGAACAGCGGCCACCTGCCCGGCATGGCGGAAACCGCCGGGGTCGGCGCGGTGGCCGGCCGCCTCGCGACGTCGGCGGCGGTCGGCGCCGGCCTGCACGGCGTGTCGGAGGCGAAGCACGATACGGTGGCGTCCGATACCGACCGGCTCGCACGCTCGATCGCAAGGCAGCTTGCCGCGCAGAACACCGCGAATGCCTGGTTGCCGATGACGTCGGCGTCGGCGTCGGCATCGGCAAGCTGACACGCCACGGCTGCCCATGCGCGGCCCGACAGGCGCACATGCGGGCGGCCGGGCATAATGCGCGAGGCTGGCCCGGCGCGCACCTCGACCGGGCCGGGCTACCCGACGCCCTCGCCGATCCCGTATCGAATCCTGAACCTCAACCCGTCAATCCCATGCAAGTACTCGTCGTTGGAACCGGCAAGCTGGCTAACGAGCTGCTCGACGCCCACAAGCTCGACCCGGCAACCTGTCGCGTGATGTCCTGGCCGGACAGCGCGCGAACCGATGAGCGACGTAGCGACGCCCGACGTAGCGACGCCCGATCGATCGTCGTGCATGCCGGTTCCGGCCGCGAACTCCCCGCCGTAATCGCGTTCTGCGAAGCCACTGCGTCGCCGCTCGTCGAACTGTCTACCGGCTCCGACCTCGAAACCGGATCGCACGACTTCCCGGTCGTGCTGTGTCCGAACACGAACATCCTGATGCTCAAGTTCATGAGCATGCTGGAAACGAGCGGCCACCTGTTTCGCGACTGCGAGATCAGCCTGACGGAGTCGCATCAGGCAGGCAAGACGTCCGTCCCCGGCACGGCCGTCGGCATCGGCCAGTCGCTCGGTGTACGGCCGGAGGACATCCGCTCCGTACGCGACCCGGACACACAGCGCAACGAATTCGCGATCCCCGACGATCAGCTCGGCCGCCATGCGGTTCACCGGATACGCATCGACGACGGCGCGTGCAGCCTGCAATTCGAATCGCGCGTGTACGGTGCGACACCCTACGCGGACGGCGTATCACGCATCGTCGAGGCCGTCCGGCAGCACGATCTGGAGAACCGCCGCTATTCGATCGTCGAGTTCATCCGCAACGGCTGGCTGTAGTCGCAGCGACGTGCGGCGGGCCTGCGACGGCGCCGCAGCAGGAACCTGCCGGCCGCGATCGCGCCGCAGCCACATCTGACACAGGTTCGACGCCGCCGTCACACGTCTCCCAGCACCGCGCCGCTCTCCGGCAAGGTCGCGCCGCCGTCGACGACGATCGTCTGCCCCGTGATGTACGCAGCGTCGGCCGACGCGAGAAACAGCATCGCGTTCGCGATGTCCTCCGGCTCGCCCATCCGCGCGAGCGGAATGTCGCGAGCGATCTGCGCCGCGACCGACGCGTCGCCGAGATTGCCGGCCGCCGGCGTGCGGATCATCCCCGGCTCGACACCGTTGACCGTCACGTTGCGGCGCGCCAGCTCCAGCGCCGCCGCGCGAATGAAGCCGTTCACGCCAGCCTTCGACGCCGCGTAATGCGCGAGCCCCGGATAGACGACGCGCGGCCCCGTCACCGACGACGTGACGAGCAACCGGCCGGCCCCCGCGCGCTCGAATGCCGGCAACGCTGCCTGCGCGAGCCAGAACAGCGCCGACAGGTTGACCGACAACGTCCGCTGGAGCATCGGCTCGTCGATCTGCGCGAACGGCGTCAGCGGAAAATACGCGGCATTGTGGACGACGACATCGAGCCGGCCGCCGTCGCGCTCGACCGCCGCGACCAGCGCGCGCAGTTCGTCGCGGCTGGCGGCATCCACCCGATACGCGCGCGCATCGCCGCCCGCGCCGGCAAGCGCATCGGCCTGCGCGGCGGCGGCCTCGCCGTTCAGGTCGGCGAGCGCGACGAACGCGTCGGATTCCGCGAAACGGCGCGCGATCGCCGCGCCGATCCCTTGTGCGGCGCCCGTGACGAGCACGACGCGCCCGCTGAAATCCGCACGCAGTCGGCCGCTGCCCGGCACGGCATTCATCGCTGCGCCTCGCCGCCGAGCGGATGGACGGTTTCGTTCAGCACCTGCGCATGGGCGCCGATCTGGAAATTCGACAGCGTGCCGAAATCGCCGCCCTGGTAACCGAAGATCTTGCCATCGGTCTTGCGCTGCGCGAGGTCGATCAGCACGACGCCGAGCGTCGGCACCACCTTTTCGCGCCACACGAACAGATACAGCTCGTCGGCAATCCTGAAGTAATGGCAGCGGTCGACGTCGGCCAGCCCGCCTTCGACGCCCTGCAGGCACTGCCACGCGTAGAAGTTCTCGTTCAGGTAGATGTGCTCGTAGCATTCGGTCGGGCTGTAGCGGTACATCGTCCGCTTGCCGATCAGTTCGCGCGTCGGCCCGTGCAGCAGCCCCGGCTGTGCTTGACCGCCGAGCGTACCGTGCCGGAACGTGGCATTGACGGCCGTCAGCGGCAGCCCGTGCACGACGCGCGTGAACGCGTCGATGCGCGTGTCGGCTTCGGTCGGCAGCGTGCCGACGACCGACGTCCATACGCCATTGTCGAGATCGATCACGAGACTGACCGACGTCGCGCGGGCGGCCGTGTCGATGTAGTCGACGAAGTACAGCCCGTCGCGCAGCCGCGTCACGCGGCACGGCTCGCGGCCGCCCGCGTCGGTCGCCGCATCGCGCCACTGCAGCGCGCCCGGCTCGAACGTATAGACGCGCCACGCGCCCGATGCATCGCCGAGCGCCAGCGTACGCCCGGCGAGCGCGTCGACGGGCGCGAGAATGTTCGCTTCCGGCGCGAAGCCGTCAGCGAGCGCGCCAACCTGAATGAATACCGGATCCTGTCGTTCCACCTGCCGTCTCCCGCGCAGCCTCAGGCCCGGCGGGCCGTGTACGCTGCCGATGTGCACATGGTGCGGGCTGCGCGCGCCGCGCGGTATCGGCCAAAAGGATGAAGGGCGCGCGGCGCCGGAACGCGCTAAAGTGCACGTCATCCGCGCCGCGCCCGGCGCGAGGAGCGCACATGCACCGTGTCACCCACTACCGACGGACCGGCGAAGGCATCGAGGCGATCAGCCTCGAATCCGACCGCGCGTTTCCGCGCCACGCGCATGACGAATTCGGGGTCGGCGTGATCGTCAGTGGTGCGCACCGGTCGTGGAGCGGCCGCGGGCAGGTCGACGCGCTGGCCGGCGACGCGATCATGGTCAACCCGGGCGAAATGCACGACGGCTCGCCGATCGATGCCGGCACGGGCCGGCGCTGGCGGATGCTGTACCTCGCGCCCGCGCTGGTCGCGGGCGTCGCGGCGGAAGAAGGCCTCGGCGGCGTCGAGCTTGCGCATCCGGCGGTGCGCGATGTGCGGCTTACGGCCGCCGTCGGCCGGTTGCATGCGCGCATCGTCGCCGGGGAAACCCAGCCGCTGGCCCGCGACGAGGCGCTCGTGATGCTCGTCGCCGGGTTGCTCGCCCGGCACGCGAACCGCACGCTGCCGGCGGCCGGCGTCGCGCCGGCGATCCGTGTCGCCCGCGAACGGCTCGACGCGGCGCCGGCCGCGCCCGTTTCGCTCGCCGAACTTGCCGACCTGAGCGGCGTGAGCCGCTTCCAGTTGTTGCGCGGGTTTGCGCGCGAACTCGGTATCACGCCGCACGCCTACCTGATCCAGTCGCGCGCGCGGCTGGCGCGCACGCTGCTCGCCGGCGGCCTGCCGATCGCGGACGCCGCGGCCGAAGCCGGTTTTGCCGATCAGAGCCACCTGACGCGTGCCTTCGCGCGCCAGTTCGGGATCACGCCGGGGCGGTTTACGCAGGCTGTTTGACGCCAGTGGCGTCCCCGCGCAACGCGATCGAGGGCGGGTCCCGCGTCGACGGAGATGGCTGACGCTGCGGCGGCGGCGGCGGCGGCGGCGGCGGCTGCGGCTTCCGCTTCCGCTTCCGCTTCCGCTTCCGCAGACGCTGACACTCGCAAGGCGGCCCCACGCGCCCGCTGCAATTTCGTTCAAGACGCGCACCGCCACCGTACGCGACGATGCGACGCATGAAGACACGACTGATTGGTTATCTCTACCTCGCCGCCGCGATGGCGGGCGTCGGCAGCACCGTCATCGCGAGCCGTCTCGCGGCCGGCGGCCTGCCGCCGTTCGCGGCCACGACGCTGCGCTTCCTGATCGCGACACCGCTGCTGTTCGCGCTGATGCGCGCGCAGCGAATGCGCTGGCCGCGCATTTCCACGCGCGACGCCGTGCTGCTCGTCATCCAGGCTGCGGCGGGCGGCGTCGGCTATACGGTGCTGCTGATCAGCGGCACGAAGCTGTCGTCGCCGCTCGATGCGGGCGTGATGCTCGGCACGCTGCCGGCGATGTCGACGCTGATCGCAGCCGTCGTGCTGCGCGAGCGGCAGACGCCGCGCGACTGGCTGGCTGCCGCGCTCGCCACGGCCGGCGTGCTGTTCGTCACGTTCGCGCCCGGCCAGACGATGCCGTCGCTCCAGACGCTCGCCGGCGATGCGCTGGTGCTGGCTGCCGTCGCGTGCGAAGCCGTCTTCATCCTGCTGAACCGGCGGCTTGCCGCACCGTTTCCGCCCCTCGCGCTGTCCACCGCGATGTCGGGCCTCGGCTTCGTGCTCGCCCTCGTACCGGCCGCGTTCGAATGGCGCGCGGTGGCGGCAGGCTGGACCGTCGGCGCCGTGTCGGCGATCGCCTATTACGCGCTGGTTCCGACCGTGCTCGGCTACCTGTGCTGGTATGCGGGCTCCGCGCGCACGAGCGGCACCGAGGCTGCGCTGTTCACGGCGGTCGCGCCGGTCTCGGCCGTGCTGTTCGCGATCGCACTGTTCGGCGAGACGCTGACCGGCACGCGTGTCGCCGGCATCGCACTCGTCGTCGCAGGCATGCTCGTCGGCGCGACGCGGCGGCGCGAACCGCCCGCGCGTGCACGCGATGCGCAGCCGGCGAACCCGGTACAGCCAGCCAGTCCCGCGCCGTCGGCGCAAACCGCCGCCGACTGATCCGCACCCGCGCTCATCGCGTTGTTGAGGACACGCAGGCTGCCCGATCTCACGTGTTCCCGCGACGCCGGCGACAGTTGTAGGAATGTGTCCGCGCGCTGCAAAACCGTTGCGCACCACCGCGCAAGATGCAATATTCGCGTGGCCGGAACCTTTGACAACCATCGAACGACAATCCGCCACGCAATGAACAGGAAGGAAGCCAAAACAAGAATCGCAGTGCTGCTGTCCGCGGGAACGAGGAAGGCCGACGTGCTGGCCGAGCTGTCCGGGCAGGGGCTCAAGGATCGCGCGATCGCAAGCCTGATCGCGTCGCGCC
Organism: Burkholderia pyrrocinia; assembly: GCF_001028665.1. Classification (NCBI taxonomy): domain Bacteria; kingdom Pseudomonadati; phylum Pseudomonadota; class Betaproteobacteria; order Burkholderiales; family Burkholderiaceae; genus Burkholderia; species Burkholderia pyrrocinia. Next base: position 2,125,664 of record NZ_CP011504.1, on the reverse strand, counting down.
CCGATCCGGAACGCTGTCGCAAGAACAAGGTGCACACCTGGATCCTGATCGCACTCGGCACCCTCCAGCTGGCGATCAGCCTCATGCTCGCGTATTACTTCTCCGTCGCCGCTGGCGACCCTGGCGTGTCTGGCGCGCTCGGCAACGGCCTCGTCGTGGTGTTCCTCGCGCTGACCGTGCCGCTGTCGCTGCTGTTCATCTGGGGCTTCGCGACCCATCGCGTCGGCGCGTACCACGCGTTCATCCTGCTGTCGCTGCTGCAGTTGCCGAAGACCATCGCCGAACTCGGACGCGATCCGTCGACCGCGCTGCCGGGCCTCGCGGTCACGCTGGTGCTGGTGGGCTACGTCTGGTTCGTGCGCAACCGGCTGTTCCCCGACTACGGCTGGTTCACGCCGCGCAAGGTCGAAGGCCGCTACGCGTTCGTGGAACACGCCTGACGCCACCGGCGTCAACGCCACGCCACCCCGAAAAAAAGGCGCCGGGCCGCCCCGCAATCGCGGGACGGCCCGGCGCCTTCTGCATTCCGGAACCGGTTGCCTTACTTGGCCTTTTCGGCCGTATCGCTGATCGCCTGGCCGCCCTTCGAAATGTCCTGGCCCATGCCGGCGACCGTATTGCAGCCGGCGAGCGCGGCGGTCACCACCAGCAACATTGCAGCAATCGTACGCGTCATTCTCATTCTCCTTCGAATCAACAAGCCCGACCGGGCGAATCGTTTGCGGCATGGTGCCCTGCCGATGCAGGGCCCGGGGCCTGACCTGATTATACGGAGACGAACGCCGCGCGCCAGTACGAGCCCGTCGAATGTCACACGCGCCACACGGCCCGATCGCGCAGATTTTCCTTGACTTCACTGCGCCACGAACTAATATACGCATCGCGTATATTTTTCGTCAGGAGCCGCCGATGACCGTTCCCCAGCAAGCCTTCCTCCGCGACGCGATGCGCCGCCTCAACATGACCCGCGAAGCGTTCGCCAATCGCATCGGCGTCAGCCGGCGCGCGCTGGATACGTGGCTGCTGCCCGACGATTCGCAGGAATCGCGCGGGATGCCCGAGATCGTCGAGCGCTTCGTTTCGGAAATCGTCGAGCGTTCGGCACCGGAAGGCGGGGCCTATACGCAAAGCGTAGACAATCAGGGGCTCGCGAAGCAGTTCCTGTTCGAAGGCAAGCCGCAGTTGCTGTCGGTCGACCAGTTCTCGCGGGAGTCGGTCGAGGCGCTGTTCCGCGTGGCCGACGTGATGCAGCCGATCGCGCGGCGCCACAAGATTTCGCGCGTGCTGGAAGGCGCCGTGCTCGGCAACCTGTTCTTCGAGGCCAGCACGCGCACGCGCGTGTCGTTCGGCGCGGCGTTCTGCCGGCTCGGCGGCTCGGTGTGCGACACGACGGGCTTCACGTTCTCGTCGATGGCCAAGGGCGAATCGATCTACGACACGAGCCGCGTGATGGCCGGCTACGTCGACGCGCTCGTGATCCGCCACCCGGAGAAAGGCTCGGTGGCCGAGTTCGCGCGCGCGACCAACCTGCCGGTGATCAACGGCGGCGACGGCCCCGGTGAGCACCCGAGCCAGGCGCTGCTCGATCTCTATACGATCCAGCGCGAGTTCTCGCGGCTCGGCAAGATCGTCGACGGCGCGCACATCGCGCTGGTCGGCGATCTCAAGTACGGCCGCACCGTGCACTCGCTCGTCAAGCTGCTCGCGCTGTACCGCGGGCTCAAGTTCACGCTCGTGTCGCCGCCGATGCTCGAGATGCCGGCCTACATCATCGACCAGATCTCGACGAACGGCCATGTGATCGAGCAGACGACCGACCTCGCGGCAGGGCTGCGCGGCGCGGACGTCGTCTACGCGACGCGGATCCAGAAAGAGCGCTTCACCGACGAATCGTTCGAAGGCTACACGCCGGATTTCCAGATCAACCAGGCGCTCGTCGACTCGGTCTGCAAGCCCGACACGCTGATCATGCACCCGCTGCCGCGCGACAGCCGGCCCGGTGCGAACGACCTGTCGGTCGACCTGAACCGCGACCCGCGCCTCGCGATCTTCCGGCAGACCGACAACGGCATTCCGGTGCGGATGGCGATCTTCGCGGTGCTGCTAGGCGTCGAGAATCTCGTCCAGCATTCGATGCGCGACGCGACGTGGCGCCCGCCCGCATACCTCGGGCCGGAGGATGCGGTGTTTCACGGGGTTGATTGAGCCGCACCGGAGGTCTCGCGCCCGCCCGCCATCGCTTCAAGGGCCGGGCCCGCATGCCTGACGCAGAACGCGCCGCATTGCACGGCGCGTTTTCAATTTCGGCGCAGTTTATGGAGGCTAACTGCGAACTACCGCGCCCACGGATCGATCACGCGAAGCCCCACCGCCTCGAACGGTGCGACGTCGCGCGTGGCCACGATCAGGCCGTTCGCATCTGCCGTGGCGGCGATAAAACCATCGACAGGCGCGATCGCGTTACCTGCGACACGGGCCCGCGCCCGAACGCTCGCATACGCTTTGCTCGCCGCATCGTCGAATGGCAGGATCCGGCCTCGAAACAATGGCACCACACGCTGTTCGATGCTTCGATGCAGCCACTCGCGCCTGCGCCCTTCCGGCAATACAGCCACGCCGAATCGCATCTCCGCGAGACTGATCGCGGCAAGAAACAGCGTCTCGACGTTCTGGGCATCGAGCCACTCGATCACGGCTGCGCTCGGCTCGCGTCGCAGCGGTTCGGAAATGACATTCGTATCAACAAGGATCATTCGAAGCTCATCGGATCGGTTGACGTCTTGTCGCGCTGGACGTCGAAATCGACTCCCCCAGCCTCCCGCCCGATTTCCGCCAGCAACGTTCCCAGCTTGAGCCGCCCGCCTGGCAGGACGGCCTGCTCGAGAATGTCACGTACCTCGGCTTCGGTGCTGCGCCCGTGCTGGGCCGCGCGAATCCGAAGTGCGCGATGCACTTCATCGGGCAAATTTCGAACGGTGATCACCGGCATGATGCGCCTCACTAAAATTGCTTTCAATGCAGTCATATTAGCACCTTGCTGTCATACCGAGTAAATCACGACACAGCCACTCTAACCGGCCCGACAAGCCCGTCATATCTGGCCATTTGGCCAATCTTCCCCGCCCATCCGCCCTGTAACATTCGTCAACAATCCCCTTACAAACGAGAACAAGAACGCTTCTCATTTAACGAAAAATTACATAGAATGCCGGCTGAAAACAAATCGTAATAATTCCCGGCGGTGTGCACCTTTCCGTAGCACCCAGCCTCCGGGGCCACATCGCGAGGTCGAAGCGCACCATGAAGTCCCGTTCCGACGAGTTGAAGCTCGGCAAATTCACCACCCTGTGCAGCGTGCTCGCCGCGAGCCCTGCATTCGCCGACGGCACGCCGCCGCCGGCCCCGTCCAGCACCGAAGGCCATCTCGCGCCGATCGAGATCCAGGGCAAGACCGAGCACAGCTACAAGGCCGACTTTTCCGCTTCCGCGAAATTCACCGCGCCGCTCGTCGACACGCCGAAATCCGTCACCGTGATCCCGCAGGAACTGATCCGGAACAGCGGCGCGTCGACGCTGACCGAAGCGCTGCGCACCGTGCCCGGCATCACGTTCGGCGCCGGCGAAGGCGGCAACCCGCTCGGCGACCGTCCGTTCATCCGCGGCTACGACACGCAGGGCAGCATGTTCGTCGACGGCATGCGCGACACGGGCGCCACGACGCGCGAGATCTTCAACACCGAACGCGTCGAGATCACCAAGGGTTCCGACGGCGCATACGGCGGCCGCGGCGGCGCCGGCGGCAGCATCAACCTGATCACGAAAGCCCCGCACCTCGGCACGACGGCCAGCGCGAGCGCGGGCCTCGGCACCGACCGCTATCGCCGCTTCACGGCCGACGGCAACTGGCAATTCGCCGATCACGCCGCATTCCGCCTGAACCTGATGAGCCACAACAACGACGTCGCCGGCCGCGACGCCGTCAACAACGAGCGCTGGGGCGTCGCGCCGTCGATCGCATTCGGCCTCGGCACGCCGACGCGCGTGACCGCGAGCTACTACCACCTGTCGACCGACGACATGCCCGACGGCGGCATCCCGTACTTCTATACGACGTCGAACAAGCCCGCGAACGTCGGCACGATCTATCCGGCGCCCGTCGATCGCCACAACTTCTACGGGCTGATCGACCGCGACTTCCGCAAGACCACGTCGGACATCAGCACGATCAAGATCGAGCACGACATCACGTCGTCGCTGACGATCCGCAACACCACGCGCTACACGGAATCGACGCAGGACTACATCTGGACGCAGCCGGACGACAGCCAGGGCAACGTGGTCAACGGCAAGGTCTGGCGCCGCAACAACAACCGCGACAGCTCGATCAACAGCCTCGCGAACCTGACCGAGCTGTTCGGCGAATTCCGCACCGGCCCGTTCAAGCACAGCTTCACGACCGGCATCGAACTGACGCGCGAATGGGGCAAGCGCGATACGTACAACGTCGCAACGGATAACGGAAAGGTCTGCCAGAAAGGCATCGGCGCGGCATCGGGCTACAACTGCACGAGCCTGTGGTCGCCGAACCCGAACGATCCGTGGGCCGGCTCGATCACGCGCAACAACGACTACGCGCATGCGCGCACCACGACGAAATCGATCTACGGCTTCGACACGATCGAGATCACGCCGCGCTGGCAGGTCAACGCCGGCGTGCGCGTCGACGACTACTCGACCCGCTTCACCGACACCAAGGCCAACGGCGGCAAGACCTATACGCGCGACGACACGCTCGTGAACTGGCAGGCCGGCCTCGTGTTCAAGCCCGCGCAGAACGGCAGCATCTACGCGTCGTATGCAACGTCGTCGACACCGGCCGGCATGCTGCTCGGCGAAGGCAGCGAAACGCAGTCGCTCACGCCGGGCCGCGGCGGCGTCGGTCCGAACGCCGATCAACTGTCTCCCGAGAAGAACCGCAGCATCGAGCTCGGCACGAAGTGGAACGTGCTGAACGACAAGCTGTCGCTGACCGCCGCGCTGTTCCAGATCGACACGACGAACGCGCGCGTGACGCTGCCGAACAACCAGTACGCGATGGTCGGCGACAAGCGCGTGCAGGGTCTCGAGCTCGGCGTCGCAGGGCAGATCACGAAGCAGTGGCAGGTGTTCGGCGGCTACACGTACATGAAGAGCGCGCTGCGCGACAACGGCAAGGACGCGGCGAACAACGGCAACCGCTTCCCGAACACGCCGAAGCACAGCCTCACGATGTGGTCGAACTACGACGTGACGCCGAAGTTCACGGTCGGCGGCGGCGCGTTCTACATGTCGGAAGTATTCGGCGATCCCGCGAACCTGCGCGCCGTGCCGTCGTACTGGCGCTTCGATGCAATGGCGCAGTACCGGATCAACAAGAAGCTCGACCTGCAGCTGAACGTGAACAACCTGTTCAACCGCACGTACTTCGATCAGGCGTATCCGGCGCACTACGCGTCGATCGCACCGGGCCGCTCGGCGTTCGTCACGCTGAACGCGCGCTACTGATCGATGGAAGCCGTGTCGCTGAAGGCGCTCGCGTCGGTATCGCCGCGCGAGTTCGCCGACATCCTGGCCGGGCCGCCCGAGCGCGCCGCCGCGTGGGTCGCGGCGGCGGCCGACAACGGCATCGTCGATGCGCAGGCCGTGTACGGGCAGTACCTGCTCGACGGGCACGGTGTCGCGCGCGATCCGGCCGCGGCATTCGGCTGGTTCCGGCACGCCGCGCGGGCCGGCCATCCGATGGCGATGAACATGCTCGGCCGCTGCTACGAGTTCGGCTGGGGCACGGCCACGTGCGCGCCGGTCGCCGTGTACTGGTACCGGCTCGCCGCGCAGGCGGGGCTCGACTGGGGCATGTACAACTACGCGACGGCGCTCGCGCTCGGCAACGGCGTCGACGAGAATCGCGCCGACGCACTCGACTGGTTCCGCCGCGCGGCCGCGCTCGGCCATGCGAAATCGATCAACCTGATCGGCGGCTTCCACGAGGACGGCTGGGTCGTGTCCGTCGACACCGACGCCGCGTTCGACCACTATCGCCGCGCGGCCGTTGCCGGCGACTTCCGCGGCCAGTTCAACTTTGCGCGGCTGCTTGCCGAGCGCGGGCACATCGACGAAGCGCTCGTCTGGCTCGCGCGCGTGCCGGCCACCGCAACGCCCGCGTTTATCGCGAAGATGCGCGCGTATCTCGCGTCGTCGCCGATCGACGCGTTCCGCTCGGCGGCGCTGCAACTGGCGCCGCACGCAATGGAATCCGCATCATGATGCTTCATATCCCCGGTGTATTGACCAAAGCGCAGGTCGCGCAGTGCCGCGACCTGCTCGATGCGGCCGAATGGGTCGACGGCAACGTGACATCCGGCGCGCAGTCGGCGCTTGCCAAACGCAACCGGCAATTGCCGGAAGGCTCGCCGGTTGCGCGCGCGGTCGGCGACGCGATCCAGGATGCGCTCGCGCGCCATCCGCTGTTCTTTTCGGCGGCGCTGCCGCTCAAGGTGTTTCCGCCGCTGTTCAACCGCTACGAAGGCGGCGAGACGTTCGGCACGCACGTCGACAATGCGATCCGGCTGCTGCGCGGCACGGATTTCCGCGTGCGCAGCGATCTGTCGGCGACGCTGTTTCTCGAGGAACCCGATGCGTACGACGGCGGTGAATTGTGTGTCGAGGATACGTACGGCGTGCATCGCGCCAAGTTGCCGGCGGGCGATCTCGTGCTGTATCCCGCGTCGAGCCTGCATCGCGTGACGCCCGTTACGCGCGGCGAGCGCGTTGCGTCGTTCTTCTGGATCCAGAGCATGGTGCGCGACGATGCCGACCGCACGCTGCTGTTTCAGCTCGATACGCAGATTCAGCAGCTCTCTGCGGACAAAGGTGCTCACGACCGCGGCGTGATCGCGCTCACCGGGATCTATCACAACCTGCTGAGACGGTGGGCCGATACCTGAGCCATGTGGCGGGGGCCCGCAACGTCGTGAACGCATGCCCCCTTCCGGCCAAGCCAGTCCACCGTCCAGCGCAGCCGCCTTATGCCCGCTGCAGGATATCGATCGCCTTGTCTGCATCGTCCGCCGAATCGACCGCGAAATAGGCGATGAACTGGGAACCCAGCACGGCGGCCGAGACGCCACGGAGATTGATCGCGCCGTCCGCGAGCATCTGGGTCAGTTGCCCGATGATGCCCATTTGATCCAGACCCATTACGCGGACGGAGTGAACGCTCGGGGTGACGGTGAACCCCACCTGCGTGGCCGCGCGAATCACCGCGTCTCCCTGTAGTGGCGCGACAAACACGACACCCTTGCCCGGCGCCTCCGATGTGCGGCGGGCGACGATGAACTGCAAGTCTGCACCGGCAGTCCGCAGGGCGCCTAATACGGTCGCGAGGCCGCCCGGCTTGTCGTCGATGGTTGCCGCCCAGACATCGACACGTTCTACGCTCAGTTCCATGGCAGTCCCTCCCGCCTGAGAACCCGGATAGAAAAAATCTAGATCACAGCAGGCACGCGAGCAAGGCCGGCAGCGTCTTCCGGCCCCCGGCATCGACGCACGCTGTCGCGCTTTGCATGCATCCGGTGGCGCCTGACCTTCGCGACTTGCCTCCCGCCGCCGCACCGTCATAAAATGACCATCGTCACATGACCAGGTCCATATCATGATGCCGCACGCTCCCGTTTCGAAATCCGATTTCAAGGCTCGCGCACTCGAATACTTCCGGCTCGTCGAGTCGTCCGGCGAAAGCCTGATCGTTACCGATCACGGCAAGCCGACGCTCGAGATCCGGCCGTATCACGCACGCGAGGCTCAGCCGTTGGACATATTGCGCGGCTCGGTCATGCGCTACGACAATCCTCTCGATCCGATTGCGGAAGATGATTGGGAGGCGTCGCGGTGATCGTGCTGGATACGCATGCATTGGTGTGGTGGGTGGCGGGCGATCCTTCGCTCAGCAAGAAAGCGCGAAGCGCAATCGATCGCGCGCGCAGCGAAGGCGCGCTCGCCGCATCCGCGATCTCCGCGTGGGAGATTGCGATGCTGGTGCGCAACGACCGCCTCGCACTGACGATGGATGTCGACGCGTGGCTCGCCACGGTCGCGCAGATCGACGGCATGCGCTTCGTGCCCGTCGATGCCGACATCGCCGCGAAATCCACCGCGCTGCCCGGCTCGTTCCACAAGGATCCGGCCGACCGCATGATCGTCGCCACCGCGCGGCGGCTCGGCGCACCGCTCGTCACCCGCGACGAAAAAATCCGCGCTTATGCGCACGTGAAGACGCTCTGGTAATCCTTTCGCAGTCGCAGGCCAATCCACACCGCACGCCCGCGCCAACTCCGACATGTTGGCGTTTCGTCTGACCAGATCGACCATAAGCTTGCAAGTACAACGCCTTCATCAGCCGTACGGCCGCGCGCAACCGCCACGTGCTGATCGCCGCGCTGACCGGCGCCGGCTTCACGAATTACCCGTCCGAATGGTGGCATTGGTCGTTCGGCGACCGCTATTGGGCCGTCATGCAGCGGGAATCGCACGCGATTTACGGCCCCGTCGAGGAAAACATGCTCGACGAAGGTACGTGATGACGGTCTTGCCGATCTGACGCGCGCGACCCGGTAACATCCTCACTTGCCGATCCCCGCCCGCTCCCGCACAATCGCAGCACCTGTCTCACTCCCCCCGCGCCGATGTCCTATGCGTCACTCGTCACCGGCGTCCTGCTCGCCGGTGGTCTCGGTCAACGCTTCGACCCGAGCGGCCTGCACAGCAAGCTGCTCGCGCTGCTTCCCGACGGCACGCCGGTCGCGGTCGCGGCCGCCCGCCATCTCGCGGCGGCCACGGCCGACGTGATCGCCGTCGTCCGTCCCGGCGCCGAAAAACTCGCGATTCTGCTGAACGAAGCCGGTTGCCAGGTCGTCTATGCGCCCGACGCGTCGCGCGGGATGGGCGCGAGCCTCGCGGCCGGCGTGCGCGCCACGCCCGATTCGAACGGCTGGCTCGTCGCGCTCGGCGACATGCCGTGGATCGCGGCTTCGACCTACGAAGCCGTCACGCGCGCGCTCGACGCCGACGATGCGTCGATCGTCGCGCCCGCGCATCGCGGTGTGCGCGGCCATCCGGTCGGTTTCGCCGCGCACCACTTCGATGCGCTCGCCGCCCTCGACGGCGACACGGGTGCCCGCGCGCTGTTCGCCAGCGCACCGGTAAAACTGCTCGACGTCGACGATCCCGGCATCCTGCGTGACGTCGACACGCCGCAGGATCTGCGCTGAACTCAATCGTGCGGGCCACGCCGCGCATTGCATTGCAGGGTCCCGCCCGACGATCGACGATCGACGATTCACGGATTTCGCCGACGACCGACAACCCGCCGCAAGAATCCCGCTGCAAACGCTCGCCCGATTGGCTATAACGAAGACGAGGCGCGCCCTCCGCGCCGCCGCCGTCACGCATTGCGCGAGCCCTCCATGACCGATCACACGACCCCGACGCCCGAGCCACCGGCCGACCCGAACCGCGACCCGGAAGACGACCCGCTGTCGTCGCCGCCGGGTCATCACCACGACAACCCGCAGCAACCGGATGGCCCGCCGAGCAAGGACCCGGTCTAGCCGCGCGTCGGCTGCTCCGCACATTCGCCCCTATTTCCCGTCATGCGCGGTCGACGGCAGCCGGCCGCCCGTCACCCGTCACCGCATGACGTGGCCTATCGCGCCGTATACCCGCCGTCGATCGGCAACGACACGCCGCTGATCATCGACGCCGCATCGCTCAGCAAAAACAGGATCGGCTCGACGACCTCGCCCGGCTCCGCAAATCGCCCGAGCGGAATCGCCGCCAGCATCGGCGCGCGCTTCTCCGGTTCGCTCCACGCGAACTGCGCCATCGGCGTGAGCGTGACGGTCGGATTCACGCTGTTCACACGAATGCCGTGCGGCCCGAGTTCGATGCACAGCACGCGCGTGATCGCGTCCATCGCCGCCTTCGACGCGCAATAGCTCAGATGTGCGGGCAAGCCGACGAGCGCGGCCTGGCTCGATACGTTGACGATGCTGCCCCGTGCATGCACGGCGACGCGTCCGTCGCACGCGATCATCTTCCGCGCAACCGCCCGTGCCACGAGCGCCGCGCCGCGCGCATTGACGGCCATCACGCGGTCGAAATGCCCGGCGCTGACCTCGAGCGCCGGTTCGAGCGATGCGATCCCCGCACAATTGACGAGGCCGTCGAACGCATCGTGAGCGGCGAGCGCGGCATCGATCGCGTGTTCGTCTCCGCCGACATCGATGCGCAACGTATCGCATGCAGTCTCGCTGGCAAGCGAATCGAGCGCGGCCATGTCGCGCCCCGCCGCGACGACCCGCGCGCCCGCCTGCGCCAGCGCAACCGCGCACGCGCGCCCGATCCCGCTCGATGCGCCCGTGACGAGCACCCGCGAACCGCTGAAATCGAATCGCGTCTTCATGATGGCGTGTGCAACCCGTGCATGATCGACTTGAGCGCCGGATACAGCGCCGTATAGAGCGCGAAGCGCGCCGCATACGCTTGCGCGCGTTCGGCGTCGGGCCGCGCGCGCTCGACGAGCGTGACCCATCCGCCCTGCGCGTCGTCGTGCGACACGAGCCCCGCCCCGACACCCGCGAGCAACGCGGCGCCCATCGCGGCTTCGACGTCCTGCTCGATCGTCCACACCGGAAAGCCCGTCACGTCCGCGATGATCTGCATCCACAGCGCCGAATGCGCGGCACCGCCAACGACGATCAGCCGGTCGTCCAGCGCCACCGCCCCGCGGCGGCCGGCCTCGATGTTGTGCCGCAGCGCGAACGCGACGCCTTCGAGCACCGCGCGATAAAGGTGCGCCCGCGTATGCGCGAGACTCAGCCCGACGAACGCGCCGCTCGCCTTCGCATCCCACACCGGGCTGCGCTCGCCCATCAGGTACGGCAGGAACAGCACGCCGTCGGCACCGGCCGGCACGCTTTCGGCCGCCTCCTCGAGCAGCACGTGCGGATCGCCGTGCGGCAGCAGGCGTGCCGCATCGATTTCGGCATGACAGAACTGGTCGCGAAACCACGCGACCGATGCACCGGCCGTGATCGCACCGCCGAACACGTACAGGTCGCGCTGGCCGTCGAACACGTGCGGCATGCTGACGAGCCCGTGCCGCGCATCGACATGCCGGTTCACGTAGCCCCAGCACATGCTGGTGCCGATCATCGCGACATGCTGCCCGGTGCGCGTCGCGCCGGCCGCGAAGGTCGCGACGGCCGCATCGACGCCGCCCGCGACGACGGGCGTGCCGGCCGGCAGCCCGAGCTGTTCGGTCCATTGCGACAGCAACCCGCCGACGATCTCCGTCGAATCGACGAGCCGCTCGGGCATCATCGTCGCCGGAATGCCGAGCATGTCGAGCGCGTCGTCGGACCACTCGCGGCGCGCGACGTCGTACACGCCGCCGATGTTGCCGGCCGAGCTGTGATCGACCGCGACTTCGCCGGTCAGCAGATAGATCACGTACGCGTTCGGCGGCAGGAAATAGCGCACGTTCGCCCACACGTCCGGCCGCTGGTCGCGCAGCCACAGCATCTTCGTGAAGCCGTAATAGCTGTCGACGCCGTTGCCCGTGATCACGCGCAGCCGCTCGACGTTCACGTTGGCGTCGACCCAGTCGACTTCCGCAGTCGCGCGCCGATCCATCCAGATCAGGCACGGATGGAGCGGCAGCATGTCGCTGTCGACCGGAATGCCCGAGCCGCCGTACAAGCTGCTCACGCACACCGCGCGGATCGCATCGGCCGGCACGCCCTGCGCGCGCGCATCGCTCACGCAGCCGGTGATGCATTCGAGCACCGCGTCGAACCACACCTGCGGCCACTGCTCGGCCCACAGCGGGCGCGGCGTATCGGGCTGGTAACCGGCCGAGCGCCGCGCGACGATCGCGCCATGCCGGTCGACGAGCAGCGCCTTGGTGCTCTGCGTACCGATGTCGACGCCTATGACGTATTCCATGATGTCTCCGGTGAGGCGCACGGCGGCCGTCAGCGGGCCGGCTTCAGCAGCACCTTGATCGATTCGGGCGATTTCGCGACGCGAATCGCGTTGTCCCAGTCCTCGAGCGCGAAACCGTGCGTGACGATGCCTTTCGACGTGACGAGCCCGCGCGCAAGCAGGTCGATCGCGACCGGATAACAGTATGGCCCGAGGTGCGCGCCGCGCACGTCGAGCTCCTTGCGATCGCCGATGATCGACCAGTCGACGGTCGCATCCTCGCCGAACACGCTGAATTCGACGAAGCGGCCGAGCTTGCGGATCAGGTCGAGCCCCTGGTTCACGCCGACCGGCGCGCCGGTCGTCTCGATGTAGACGTCGCAGCCGTAGCCGTCGGTCAGCGCGCGGACGATCTCGCGCGCATCGTCGCGCTGCGGGTTGATCGCCACGTCGGCGCCGTACTCGCGCGCGAGTTCGAGCCGTTCGTCGATCAGGTCGATCACGACGAGTTTCTTCGGCGTCTTCAGGCGCGCGACCTGCGTCATCATCAGCCCGAGCGGCCCCGCGCCCGCGATCACGACGACGTCGTCGAGCTGGACGTCGCCGCGGTTCACCGTATGGATCGCGCACGACAGCGGCTCGATGATCGCGGCATCCTCGAGCGATACGCCGAGCGGGATCTTGTGGACGATCGCGGTCGGCGGAATGCGCATGTATTCGGCCATCCCGCCGTCGGCGACCTCGCGCTGGAAGCCGAAGATGTTGTGCACTTCGCACATCCAGTACTGCCCCGACTTGCAATAACGGCACTTGCCGCACGGCACGATCTGCTCGGCGATCACGCGGTCGCCCAATGCCACGCCGAAATGCTCGGCCGCGCCGTCGCCGAGCGCTTCCACGTAGCCGAAAAATTCATGGCCGGGAATCACGGGCGCCTTCACCCACGGGTTCGGGCCGCCCCAGAACATCTTCGCGCCCGTATAGCACTTGCAGTCGCTCGCGCAGATCCCGCACGCGGCGATGCGGATCACGAGCTCGTTCGCGCCGGGGCGCGGCTTCGCGACCTGTTCGACGCGATAGTCCTCGGGGCCGTGGCAGACGACCGCGGTCATCCGCGGCTGGGCTTCGAGTGTCGTCATGAGTTGTCTCTTTCGTTGATGATTCGGATGTCTGATCGATCACGCGTTATCGCGATCGTTCTCGGCTGATAAAGATCGCGAGCAGGATGATTCCGCCCTTGATCACGTTCTGCACATACGGGTTCACGCCGATCATGTTCAGCCCGTTGTTGAGCACGCCGAGCAGCAGCGCACCGACCAGCGTGCCGAGGATCGCACCGCGCCCGCCGGAGATCGACGTGCCGCCCATCACGACGGCCGCGATCGCGTCGAGTTCGAAGCCCACGCCCGCGTTCGGCTGCCCGCTCATCAGCCGGCCCGTCAGCACGATCGCGGCGAGCGCCGACGTGAGCCCGGCCAGCGTGTAGACGATCAGCTTCACGCGTGCGACGCGCACGCCGGTGAGCCGCGTCGCCTGTTCGTTGCCGCCGATCGCATACACGTAGCGGCCGAACGGCATGCGGTCGAGCAGCAGCCACGCGATCGCATAGACCACCAGCATGATCAGCACGGGCGCCTGGATGCCGAGCACCTTGCCGCTGCCGAAGAACGCGACCCAGTCGGGCAGCCCGTCGATCGGATAACCGCCCGTGTAGATCAGCGCGAGGCCGCGCGCGATCCCCATCGTCGCGAGCGTGACGATGATCGGCGGCATCCCCGCGAACGCAACGAACACGCCGTTCAGGAAGCCGAACCCGAAGCCGACCGCAATCCCGATCGCGAGCGCGGCGACCGCGTTGACGCCCGCGACCATCAGCCCGGCCGCAAGCGTGCCGGACAGCGCCATCACCGAACCGACCGACAGGTCGATCCCGCCCGTCAGGATCACGCAGGTCATGCCGACCGCGATGATCGCGTTGATCGACACCTGGCGCAGCACGTTTTCGAGGTTCGCGGCGGACAGGAAGCTCGGGCTCGCGACCATCATTGCGATGCACACGACGACGAGGCCGACGAGCGGATAAAACAGCGTCGAGCGCCGCAACTGCGCCCACATCGCGCGGGGCGGCGGCGCATCGCCGTTTCCGGCGTTGGCCGCGAGCGTCGTGGAAGGTGTGGAAGAAGAATCAGGCAGGTTCATGAGTCGCTCCTCGCGTGCCGGCCGTGGCATGGGTCATGACCGTGTCGGGATCGATCTCGTCGCCTTCGAGCGTCGCCTCGATGCGGCCCTGCCGGAACACGGCGACGCGATCGCACATGCCGACGATTTCCGGCAGCTCGGACGAGATCATGATGATGGCGTAGCCGCGCGCGGTGAGTTCGCGCATCAGCCCGTAGATTTCCGCTTTCGCGCCGACGTCGATGCCGCGCGTCGGCTCGTCGAAGATCAGCACCGACGTGTGATGGTTCAGCCAGCGCGCGATCACGACCTTCTGCTGGTTGCCGCCGGACAGCGTCGCGACCTCGGTGTGCATCGACGGCGCCTTCACGCCAACGCGCCGCATCACGTCGTGAGTCGTGCTCGCCTCGCTGCGACGGTCGATCAGCCAGCGCATCGACCGGTACTTGCCGAGGTTGTTCAGCGAGATGTTGTCGCGGATCGAGAACGACGTGACGAGCCCTTCCGTCTTGCGGCTTTCCGGCAGGATGCCGATGCCCGCGCGCAGCGCGTCGGCCGGATCGCCGAGCTTCGCCGCCACGCCGCGCACGCGCACGTCCTTGCGGTGCGCACGCGTCGCGCCGATCACCGCGAGCGCCGTTTCCGTGCGGCCCGACCCGACGAGCCCGGCGAAGCCGAGGATCTCGCCGGCCCGCAGCGCGAAACGGTTCACCGGGCCGTCGCGCTCGATCTGCAGCGCATCGACTTCGAGCACGGCCGGCGCGTCGGCCGGCAGCGCGGGTTTCGGCGGAAAGCTGCTCTCGATCCGGCGGCCGACCATCATCCGCACGAGCTGTTCGACGTCCGTGTGCGCGACATCGGTCGTCGCGACGTACTGGCCGTCGCGCAGCACCGTGATGCGGTCGCACACCGCGAAGATCTCGTCGAGGTGATGCGAGATGAAGATCATCGCGACGCCCTGCCGCTTGAGCTCGCGCATGATCGCGAACAGGTGCTCGGCCTCGGCCGGCGTGAGCGTGGCGGTCGGTTCGTCGAGAATCAGGATGCGCGCATCGAGCGACAGTGCCTTGCCGATCTCGACGAACTGCTGCTGCGCGACCGACAGCGCACGGATCGGCGCATCGAGATCGATCGACACGCCGAGCCGCGCGAAGATGACGGCCGCCGCGCGGCGCATCCGCGTCCGGTCGCGCGCGCCCCAGCGCGTGCGCAGCTCGCGGCCGAGGAACAGGTTGTCGACGGCGTCCAGGTGCGGGATCAGGCTGAATTCCTGGAACACGATGCCGACGCCCGCCGCGACCGCCTCGTGATAGTTCGCGAAATGGCGCGCGGTGCCGTCGATCTCGATCGTGCCGGCATCCGGTTGATGGATGCCGCACAGGATCTTCATCAGCGTCGACTTGCCCGCGCCGTTCTCGCCGAGCAGCGCATGGATCTCGCCGCACGCAATCTCGAGATGAATGTCGGACAGCGCCTTCACGCCCGGAAAGCTTTTCGTGATGTGGCTGAGCCTGAGTATCGATTCCATCGGCTTCTCCGTGCGAAGGGCAGCGGCCATGCCGCCGCCCTTCGCGTCGCATCGCACGTCGTTCACCAGCTGAAGCCCTTCGCATTGCTGCGATCGACGACCTTCACGTCGACCGGGATCGCCTTCGGCACCGTCGCGCCCCACTTGCGCGCGATCGCGATGCCGAGCGCGATGCGCACCTGGTCGGCCGGGAACTGCGCGGTCGTCTCGATGAACTTCGAGTTCGGCTTCTGGATCGCGGCGATCGCCTCGGGCGCGCCGTCGACGCTCGTCAGCTTGATGTCCTTGCCGGAACCCTCGATCGCGGCGAGCGCGCCCATCGAGCCGCCGTCGTTCACGCTGAAGATGCCCTTCAGGTTCGGACGCGCTGAGATCATGTTTTCGGTGACCGACAGCGCGGTCGCGCGCTCCTGCTTGCCGTTCTGCGTGTCGACGAGCTTCACGTTCGGGAATTTCGCGAGCCCGGCCTTGCAGCCGCGCACGCGTTCGAGGATCGGCACGACCGGAATGCCGTCGAGGATCGCGACCTCGCCGCTGCCGCCGATCGCCTTCGCGAGGTATTCGCACGACATCACGCCCGCGTCGTAATTCTTCGAGCCGACGAACGAATCGACCGGCCCGTTCGCATTCGCATCGACGGCGACGACCACCGCACCGGCCTTCTTCGCCTGCGTGATCGCCGACTGGATCCCGGTCGAATCGGTCGGATTCACGAGCAGGATGTCGATCTTCTTCTGCAGCATGTCCTCGACGTCGCTCACCTGCTTGCTGACGTCGTGATGCGCATCGGTCACGACGACCTGCGCGCCGATCGACGTCGCCGCATCGTTCAGCGCCTTCTGCATCGTCACGAAATACGGGTTGTTCAGCTCCTGGAACGTCATGCCGATCCGAAGCGGCGCGGCAGGCGCGGCGGCGGGCAGCAAGGCCGCGACGGCGAGCGCGGCGAAGGCCGTCACGCGGGCGGCGTGGCGACGGGATGAAGCGGGCGATGCTTGCGTCATGACGGTGTCTCCATTGTCGGCCGGCGTTTGCGCGTCAGCGCTTGCTCCGGCGCTATGCGAGCCGCGGTGTGCGGCTTTTTCGTGGTTGAACGAGCCCCTCGCGACGTGAGCGACGCGATCGGCCGGGTGAAACGGCGTGGAAAAGTCAGGCGGGCGACAGCCCGGCGATCATCCGGGCTGCGGCGCGAGTTCGGGCGCGCCGGGCGTCAGCACGCGCGGCGGCATCGGGTTGCCGGTGGGTGCCGCATGCAGCGCGAGTTCGCGGCTGCGCGCGTTCAGGCGCTGCAGCGCACGGAATTCGGACGGCGCCATCCCCTTCACCGCGCGGAACTGGCGGTTGAAGTTCGATACGTTGTTGAAGCCGGCCTGGAAGCAGATGTCGGTGATGCTCGCGTCGTCGGCAAGCAGCATCTGGCACGCGGATTCGATCCGCAGCCGGTTCACGTACTGGACGAACGGCATGCCCGTGTGGCGGTGGAACGCGCGCGAGAATGCGCTGACGCTCTGCCCGGTCAGTTGCGCGAGCTCGGACTCGCGCAGCTCGGATGCGAGGTTCTTGCCGATATACGACAGCGCATGGCTGAGCCGCGTGGGCGTGACATCGGCCTGGTCGTACGCGGGGCTCGCGAGCAGCGTGCGCTCGTCGGCGCAGCAAAGCCGTTCGAGGATCGTCATGAACAGCGCGATGCGGCGCATGCCGCGCGCCGCCAGCAGTGCGTCGAACAGCGGCGCGATCGCGGCGCTGGTCGCTTCGTCGAAACCGACGCCGCGCCGCGCATCGTCGAGCAGCGCCTGCGCATCGCGGCATTCGGGAAACGCGTCCATGCAGCGGCGCACGAATGCCGGGGCGAACTGGATCACGAGGTTGCGGCGCTCGACGGTTTCGCCTTCGGCCATGTCGCTGACCCAGTTGTGCGGCAGGTTCGGGCCGAGCAGCACGAGATGGCCGGGGCCGAACGACCCGACGTGATCGCCGACGAAATACTTGCCGCTGGTCGCGACGATCAGGTGCAGTTCGAATTCGGGATGGAAATGCCAGCGGATCGTGCGATACGGATAGCCGTGCGACCAGACCTTGAACGACTCGTCGCGTCGCACTTCGACCACTTCGAGATCGGGGTGCATCATCTTGGCGTCTCCATTCCCATGTAGTGTCGACCGGCCTGTTCGGCTGTTCGCTCGTGCACCGCATGTTTGTCACGGTGATACGACCGGTCGCATGGGAAGCAATGTAGGTCGATCGAGCGCGCGGCTCCACCAACTTTACGCCTGATTTTCGATACTTTTTTGCGCTTTCCGGCCGCAAACGGCGCTGGATGGCAAATTTGTGCAGCGCGGAACGCACCGGCGCGACCGCCCGGCGGCCAGCCGCCGGGCCCGGGCGATGCGCCGATGCCGGCGATTACGCGGCCGCGTGCTCGCGTGCGGTGCGCACTTCGTACGCCTTCAGGTGGTTGTATGCGATCCGCAGCAGCGACAGCGCATCGGCCGCCTGCGGATCGCGGCGCGCGAGCAGGTCGCCGATCACGTGATCGGCTTCGACACGCGCATGGTTCTCGACGTCGCGCAGCATCGACGCGGTCAGCGGCGACGGCGTCAGCACCATCCGCTGCATCCGCTCGATTGCCGCCGGGTCGGGCCGGTGGCCGTTGTGTTCGGCAATCGCGCTGCATTCGCCGAGCATCGTCTCGAGCAGGCGGCGGCCGTCGGGCGCGGCGAGAATGTCGCCGACCGAGCCGCGGAACAGCGACGTGCTGGCGGCGAGCGTCGCGAGGAACACCCACTTCTCCCACATCCGCGCGGCGATATCGTCGCTGAGCGTCGCGTCGAAACCCGCGCCGCCGAGCACGTCGGCCACCGCGCGCACGCGCGGCGACTCGCCGCCGGCCAGTTCGCCGAACGACACGCCGTGCGTGTCGTTCAGGTGCACGATGCGCTGCTCGCGATCGAGCGTCGCCGCGATCACGCACAGCCCGCCGAGCACCTGCGCGGCGCCGAACCGGTCGCGCAGCACGTCGAGATGTCGCATCCCGTTGAGCATCGGCAGGATCAGCGTCTGCGGCCCGACGAACGGCGCGAACGAGACAATCGCGTCGTCGAGGCTGTACGCCTTGCAGCTCAGCAGCACGAGGTCGAACGGCGCAACCCCGGCGCCGGCATCGGCCGCGCGCACGGTCTGCACGTTCGCGAGTGTCAGATCGCCGCGCGGGCTGCGGATCAGCAGCCCGTCGCGCGCCAGCGCGGCCGCGCGGCCGTCACGCACCAGGAACGTCACGTCGCGCCCCGCCGCGGCCAGCCGGCCGCCGAAGTATCCGCCGACCGCGCCGGCCCCTACCACCAGAATTCGCATCGTTGCCTCCTTTCGGTTTCATTCGGCGCCGCGCCGCCGCCAACCCGGGCACCCGGCGCGCGCAATCGCCCCGACAGTATAGCGACCCCTTTTATGCATATGCATAGATACCCGTATCGGCATCGAAGGCATTGGCGCCAGAGTCGGCGTCCGGTCGCTTCTTAGGGATTACCCGTCTACGGCAACACGCGTCGCACGCCGTCAAGACACTTATCCCGTCACGCCGTTCTGGCGAGCTTCCTTGACTGACCGACCACATACCATGCGCAACCTTTCCCTGAATCAAAAACTCGCCTCGATGATCTTCATCCTGTGGCTCGGCCTGCTCGTGATCGCCGGGCTCGGCGCGTGGCAGACGCACGCATCGATGATCGAAGACCGCCGCGATCAGCTTGCCGCGCTGGTCGCGCAGGCCGCGAGCGTGACCGACCATTTCTACAAGCTGTCGCAGCAAAACGCGATGCCGGAAGCCGACGCGAAGCAGAAGGCGCTCGAGGCGATCGCCGCGATGCGCCACGGCGCCGACGGCTACATCTCCATCAACGACTCGAAGCCCGTGATCGTGATGCATCCGATCAAGGCCGAGCTCAACGGCAAGGACATGTCGAATTTCACCGATCCGAATGGCAAGCACCTGTTCGTCGAGATCGTGAAGGCCGGCAACCTGGAAGGCGGCAAGGGCTTCGTCGAGTATCTGTGGCCGAAGCCGGGCGCCGACAAGCCACAGGAGAAAACCAGCGCCGTGCAGCGCTTCGCGCCGTGGGACTGGTATCTGGTGACGGGCATGTACATGAACGACGTGCACTCGGCCGTGCTCGCGAGCATCGGCCGCTGGCTCGCGATGACGGCCGTGCTCGGCGCGATCGCGACCGCCGTGATGGTGCTGGTGCTGAAAAGCGTGCGCGCGAGCCTCGGCGGCGAACTCGAAGTCGCGCTCGACGCCGCGCAGCGCATCGCACAGGGCGACCTGACCGCGCGCGTGATCGTGAAGCAGGACGATCGCGGCAGCCTGCTGCATGCGCTGCACACGATGCAGGGCGGGCTGATCGACATGGTGTCGCGCGTGCGGATGGGCACCGAGAACATCAACGTCGGCGCGAGCGAGATCGCGTCCGGCAACACCGACCTGTCGCAGCGCACCGAGGAACAGGCGGCCGCGCTCGTGCAGACCGCATCGAGCATGGACCAGATGACCGCGAACGTGAAGCAGAACGCGGACAGCGCCGCGCAGGCCGCATCGCTCGCCGGCCAGGCCGCGCAGGTCGCGACGCGCGGCAGCGCGGTGGTCGACGACGTCGTGCGCACGATGAACGAGATCACCGGCCGCTCGCACAAGATCGGCGACATCATCGGCGTGATCGACGGCATCGCGTTCCAGACCAACATCCTCGCGCTGAACGCGGCCGTCGAAGCCGCGCGCGCGGGCGAACAGGGCCGCGGCTTCGCGGTGGTCGCGGCCGAGGTGCGCTCGCTCGCGCAACGCTCGGCGACGGCCGCCAAGGAGATCAAGTCGCTGATCGTGTCGTCGAACGAGACCGTCGAACACGGCGCGACGCTCGTCACGCACGCGGGCGAGACGATGGCCGAGCTCGTGCAGTCGGTGCGGCGCGTGAACGAGATCCTCGACGAAATCAGCCATGCGTCGCGCGAGCAAAGCGCCGGGATCGAGCAGGTCAATCGCGCGGTGGGCGAGATGGATCAGGTCACGCAGCAGAACGCGGCGCTCGTCGAACAGGCGGCCGCCGCCGCGCATTCGCTGCGCGATCAGGCCGAAGCGCTGCGCGACGCCGTCACGCGGTTTGCGTTGCCGGCCTGACGGCGCCGGCACGACACCGCACGCGCCAACTCACACCGCGCCGCCGGCCCGCGGCGCGGTCGCCCCGATGCCGAGCCCCAGCCCGGCCGCGCGCTGGATCAGCTCGACGTCGTTGTTCGCGCCGAGCTTCTTCATCGCGCTGATCTTCTGCGCGCTGACCGTCTGCTTGCCCTTGCTCAGGCGCTGCGCGATCGTCTTGATCGGCACGCCGGCCAGATACAGGCGAATCACCTCGATCTCGCGCGCCGACAGCTTCACGGGTGCCTCGCCGCGCTCGCCGATCGCATCGACCGCGCGCCTGACGCACGGCGACAGGTAGCGCCCGCCGCTGTAGCTCGAATGGATCGCCGTGACGATATGGCCGACTTCGTCGAACTTGCTGACGATGCTCACGCCGCCGATCGCGAGGATCGACCGGAAGATCAGGGGGTTCTCGTTCCCGACCAGCGCGACGATCCCGGCGTTCGGGCGCGTGCGCCGCAGCCAGTCGAACAGCGCGAGGCCGTCCATCTGCTCGTCGCCGCGGATCGAATAGTCGACCAGCACGATGTCGCAGTCGACGCCGCCGAGCGACGCGACCAGCTCGGCCGCGCTCCGGTAGACCGCGACGAGCTCGATCGCGCAAGCGCTGCCGGCGATCTGCTCGATGCCGGCCAGCGTCAACGGCCAGTCGTACGCGAAAACGATGCGAACATTGAATTTCCTCATGCGCAGTTCCAGGTGGTTCACCGGACGCGCGGCGCGAAACGCGCGCGGCCGGTTTGGCGTTGAAAGGATCTTCGGGATATTTTTATCCCGAAGATAGATTCTATGAAGCCGCGCGCGGGCGGGATATCGGACGGCATCGGGATTGGCCGTCGGAGACGTAATACGAGTTTGATATTTGCGCCGATTCACGCGCCCGGCCTCGGCCGGATGGCCGGCATCGCACCGCGCGCGGGCCTTGCGGCCCGCCAGCAGGTAAAATTGCGGCCTTTGCATGCCACTCCGGGCACCCGGCGGCGAGCGATGCGCCGATGCCGGCCGCGCGCCACCGCCCTTTTTCCGGCTGCCCGTATGCCGGCTACCCGTACTCCGCGCTTTCCTCATGACCGAATCCGACCTGCAATCCGACGACACCTCCATCCACGAAGACGGCCTCTGGCGCGACAACGGCTGGACCGCCCGCATCATCAAGAACGAAGACGACGACGGCTGGGCCGTCGAGATGATCAAGGACGGCGAATCCGAACCCGCGCTCGTCGGGCCGTGGACCATGGGCCGCGACAAGAAGAACCCGAAGCCGATGGACGCGAACGCGTTCCGCACGCTCGTGAAGACCGCGTCCGAGGTGCTGATGCGGCACGAGCAGCAGCGGCGCGCGATGCTGCACAAGGAAGTGACGATCCAGGACGAAGCCGGGCAGGATGTGTCGGTGACGCTCGACATCGTGCCGGACGAGTTCGAGCCGTACGCGCAGCTCAAGGCGTTCGATCCGTACGGCGAGTTGCTGGCCGACGCGAAGGTATCGGCCGGATTCAAGCTCAGCAAGGCCAGCGCCGAGCGCTGGGTCGCATCGGGCTTCGAGCGGCCGGCCTGACCGGGCGGCGCCGCCCGATCAGGTGCCGGCGCCCTGCCGCGCGCGCTGCAGCCGGCGCGCCGCCAGCTTGCGCCGCACGAACTCCTCGAACTGCTGGGTCGCGACCTCCGGATCGCGCGCGGCCAGCCCGAGCGCGTTGCGCACGAGCTGGATCGGCGTCAGCACGATGCCCCACGGCAGCCCCCACCAGCCGAGCGTGGCCGATGCAAGCAGCGCGACCGCCTGCTTCTTGCGGCCGCAGCGGCGGCAGCACACGTGGCGCCGCGTCGCCCAGCGCGTGACGAACACCAGCGATACGACGCGATGCGACGCGTGGACGTCGACCGGATGCCCTTCGCGCAGGCAGATCGGGCACGGCCCGTACCGCCAGTCGTCGACGTACTGCCGGACCTTCGCGTCGGGCACCCGTTCGGCCTCGACGACGATCGGATGCGCGTGCGCGCACGCCGGACTGCAATAGCGGCGGCCGTCGATCGACTGCCCGCCGACCAGGAACGTCCTGCCGCAGTGACTGCACTCTGCCACGATAACCCCGGATAAGCGTGATACGCCGCGTGCCGGCCGCGCACGCATCGAAGCGCCGGCGGTCCGGACGGGCCATTTCATGCTTTAACGGCCGCCGTCGCACGGTCTTGAGCTCACGCGCGCAATCGCGCGTCAGCCGTGCAGCCCGTGCGCGGTCATCAGGCGGTACAGCGTCGCCCGCGAAATGCCCAGTTCCGCCGCGACGTCCGCATGCTGGTGACGGTGACGCATCAGCGTTTCCTCGATCGCGTGCCGCTCGGCCTGCCGGCGCGCTTCGGCGAGCGTCGTCGGCTGCCGCGACGTGTACGGGTGCAGTTCGAGATCGGCGGCCGAGATCATCGGGCCGTTCGTCATCACGACCGCGAACCGGATCCGGTTGATCAGCTCGCGCACGTTGCCCGGCCACGGATAGTTGTGGATCGCCTCGACCGCGCATGGCATGAAGCCGCGGATCCGGTGCGAACTGTCGCCGCGATAGCGCCGCAGCATGTAATCGGCGAGCATCATGATGTCGCGGCCGCGCATGCGCAGCGGCGGCTCGTCGATACGCAGCACGCACAGGCGGTAGTACAGGTCGGCGCGGAATCGCCCCGTCTGCATCGCGGCCTCGAGATCGACGTGGGTCGCCGACACGATCCGCACGTCCACCGGAATCGACGTGTGCCCGCCGAGCCGTTCGATCCTGCCTTCCTGCAGGAACCGCAGCAGGCTCGCCTGGCTCTCGAACGGCATGTCGCCGATTTCGTCGAGAAACAGCGTGCCGCCATGCGCGGCCTCGATGCGGCCGATCTTGCGCTGGTGCGCGCCTGTGAACGCGCCGCGCTCGTGGCCGAACAGTTCGGCCTGCAGCAGCGTCGGCGGGATGGCCGCGCAGTTCACGGCGACGAACGGCGCATCGGCGCGCGCCGACTGCTGGTGGATCGCCGCCGCCGTCAGTTCCTTGCCAGTGCCGGATTCCCCGGCGATGAACACGGTGGCGTCCGTGTTCGCGACCTTGCGGATCGTCGCGAACAGCCGGCGCATCGCGTCGCACGAACCGATCATCGTGCCGCCTGCCGGCACCGCATCCGCGACCGGGTCGCCGTCCGCGAGCTTCAGCATCCCGTACGCATGGCCGACGAGATAGCCGATCGTCGTGTAGGCCGCCGCATTGCGCACGTAGTCGAAACAGCAGTGGCGGATCAGGCGCGCGATGGAAATGTCGCGCAGCCGCTCGCCGTCGGCGAGCGCGACCCAGCCGACGCGCGGGTCGCGCAGCAGCGCCTCGAACGACGCGACGTCGGGCGACGCGAAGCTGCCGAAATCGACGATGCCCGCATGCGGGCGGTTCACCTTGACGAGATTCAGTGCGTCCGCAACGGTTTTCGCGCGCCACACGTCCCAGCCGCGCAACTCGAGACAGTCGACGAGCGCGGCATCGTGCTGCTGCGACAGGTAGACGAGCGGCCGCGACGGCGCGACATGGTTGCTTCGGATGGCGAGGAACGGCATCGTGCCGGCCTCCCGTTCGACATCCTGCGGGCCTGACACCCTGATCTGGCAGCAATAGTTCACGATGGCCTCGCCGCTTGGGGTTGTATATCGGAACGGCCGTTGCCGAGTCGCGTGTGACGGGATCTCGTAGTCCCGCGGCGCGGCGCCGGCCTGTCCTCTGGTTGACGTTTCGCTATCGGCAGAAAACGACGCGCTGCGTGTAGATCTGCGGCTCGATGACCGGCTTCGCCGACCGGTTGAGATCGTCGCGATAGGCGCGGTAGGTCTTGCCGTTCACCGTTACGTCCGTCGCGCGGGCCGTCTCGACCTTGTCGAGCCCGTTGCGCTGCCACTTGTTCACGCGGTCCGCCGCCGACATGCTCGACTCGCCGGCGATCTTCTGCGTGATCGCGCTGCCGTCGCTCCACGGCTGCGTCTGCATGTCCTCGGCGTGCTGCATCGCGCCGACCGTCTTGCCCGTCGACGTCGGCCCTTTCTGCGCGTCGAACGGCGCGCCGCGCCCGTACACCGGCGATTGCCACGATGGCGCGTGGCCTTGCTCGGGCATCATGTAAATCATCTGCGGGTCGCCGATCATCATCATCGGCGCGCATGCCGTGTTGTCGGAGCGACCGAGCGTCGTCAGCGCCTGCTGGACGCTCACGGCGTTCGCGGCAGTCTGCTCGTTCAGGATGACAAAGACCGCGGGATTCTGGAAAACCGACTGCGCAGCGGCTTGCACGCTGACCAGCAGCAAAGCGACCAAAAAGATCCTCATGATTGAGGCCTCCTTGCATCCTCGTCAGGCAAAAAGAGGTGTTGGCCTCGGGGATGGGACCAACACCCGTCAAACCGGGAACGTCCGTCGCGCTTCGGGTCCGGGCGGCAGCCGTGCGACCGGCACTCCGGTCGCACGGCTGCCCGACCCGCATGGTTACGACGACGTGCTCGTCGAGATGACAGCCGGCGCCGGCACGACCGGTGCTGCCGGTGCGGCCTGCTGGTCGACCGAGGCCGGCGGCAACGCCTGCGCCGGATCGGTCAACGCGGGCATGTCGGCGGCAGGCGCAGGTGCGGCCGCGGAGTCGACCGCGTCCGGCACCTTTGCGTCGGCTGCCGGCATGTCGGCCGCAGGCGCGGCAGCAGCAGGCTGCGCGGCTTCCGGTGCGGGCGCTTCGGCGGCGGCTTGCGGCGCCGGCTCGGCGGCCTTCGCATCGGCCACGGGTGCCGCGACGTCGGCAGCAACCGGCGCCGGTTCGGCAGCCGGCGCAGCAGCGGCCTGCGCTGCGTTGTCGGTCGCGACCGGCATCGGCTCCGGCGCCTTGTCGGCGACGGGCTGCACGGGCTCCGGTGCCTTGTCGGCAACCGCCGGTGCGGGCTCGGGCGCCTTGTCGACAACAGCCGACGCGGGCTCGGGGGCCTTGTCGGCAACCACCGGTGCGGGCTCGGGGGCCTTGTCGGCAACAGCCGGTACGGGCTCGGGGGCCTTGTCGACAACCACCGGTGCGGGCTCGGGTGCCTTGTCGGCGACAGCCGGCGCAGGCTCGGGCTCCTTGTCGACAACCACCGGTACGGGCTCGGGTGCCTTGTCGGCAACCACCGGTGCGGGCTCGGGTGTCTTGTCGGCAACCACCGGTGCGGGCTCGGGTGTCTTGTCGGCAACCACCGGCGCAGGCTCGGGTGCCTTGTCAGCAACCACCGGCGCAGGCTCGGGGGCCTTGTCGGCAACCACCGGCGCAGGCTCGGGTGCCTTGTCGGCAACGGCCGGTGCGGCGATGACGGCTGCAGCCGGCACGGCTGCCATCGCGGCTGCCGGTACGATCGCAGCTGCGGGTGCGGCTGCAGCTGCGGGTGCGGCTGCGACAGCCGGTGCAGCAGCAACCGCAGGCACGGCGGCGGCCGGTGCAGCGGCTGCGACGGCCGGCGCTGCAACTGCCGGTGCGGCTGCGGCAACCGCCGGCGCCGCGACTGCAGGCGCTGCGGCAACCGGCGCGATCGCCGGGACGGGCACGGGCACCGGAACCGGGAGGGGCGCCGCCCGCACCGCGGTCGTCGCGACCGGGCGGGTCTGCGCCGGCGCCGGCGCGGCTGCGTCGAGCGGCGGCAGCCCCATGCGGTTGCGCACGATCGGATCGTGATACTTCACGTCGTCGGCGACGGTCGCTTCGACGCTGGGTGCGACATTCGAACGCGCGAGCGGCGCGGTCGTGCCCGGGCACAGGTGCCCGGTCGCTTCCACCGCGCGCCGGTTCGCGTCGCTCTGGCAAAGCAGCGCGAGCGCCACGTCGGTCAGACCCATCGCGCGGAATTCACGCGCATCGAGACGACGGACGCAGGCCTGGTCGACCAGCGTCGTGCCGCCCGTCGCGCCGAACCCCGGGAACGACACGCCGACGCTCACCGACCCCATGCAGGTGTCGGACAGCGTGGTCGTGAGGCCGGGCGCCTGGATGGCCGGGTTCGTCTTGATCGTCTGCGTACCCGAGTAGTTGACGTTTTCCGATATCTGGGTGTTGAACGGGTTGGTACCGGGCGAGCCGGGCGACTGGAGAGCGCTCACGCTCTGCGGCGTCACGTTCGAGCCGCCGCTCGTGCTGGAGGGCATCGTCACGTTCACATTCACGCTCGAATTGCCGCTGCCGCGAACGCCGCTGCTACTGGTGGCATTGCCGCCGCGCGAGCTCGTGGTGCTCGTGTTCGTGTTCATGCTCGAGCCGCCGCCCTGGCTGATGGCCGTCGACGACGTCGAGGACTGCGCGCTCGAAGTCGAGTCGGCGGTTTGTGCCTGGGCACCGATCGTGGACATCGCGAACATTGCCGCGCATGCCACCGTGATCCTGTTGCTTTTCATTTCACTCTCCGGACGAGGTTTGACCTCCCACCCAGGCAACCGTGCTAATTCCCCTGAATGACTTCAGTTTTTGCTGCTTCCCCGAACTGCTTCCAGCCGCTGCCCAGCTGGGACCACGAGCCGGCCGACATGCCCTGCGACTGCTGGGCGTCCGGTCCGCCGATGGCACTGCCCGACGAAAGCGTTTGTTGTTCTGACGGTTTGATTGTCTGGTCAGGTTTATTTGACGTCTGCATATTCGATTGCACACCATCGGCAGCACGGTCAGCGCCATACGCCGTCAGAGACGCGAGCATCAGAGCGGCGGCAATCAGTTTCTGCTTCATGCCAACTCCTTACGTGACAACAATGCGGTAAAAGAGACCAGCGTCGCTGGGAAACTGGTCCCCCCCACACCTGACTAATGACTGCTTCCGGTCGCGCTGGAACTTCCCTGGCTTCCGCCCGATGCGGACGGCGAGCCGGCCGGACCGGTACTCCACACGGTCGACGAGTTGTAGTGATTCGAACCCGCGATCGCGCCTGAACCGCCACTGCCCGTCAGCCCGGCGGCACCCGCGTTGGCAGTGCCCTGGTCGTTCCCGCCCGCAGCCGTGTAGTGGTTCGCGCCGAGTACGATCGTGGCGGTCACCCCTCCCGACAACGCATTCGCGTTCTCGCTCGTTTTGCTGTTTCCACCGAACGAGCCTGCGGCACCGATACCGCCGCCTGCCGCGAACGCGCCCCCGTTGGTGCCCGAACCGCTGGCCGTCGAGGTTGAGTTGTGAAAGGCGGATGCCGTGCCGGCGGAACCAGCGGGTGTCACGGTACTTCCTGCATTCGCGCCCGCCGTCGAAGTCGAATTGCTGGTATAGCTGCCGGAGCCGACCAGTACCGAACCGGAAACGCCTGCTGCAACGGATTGCGTCTGGTTGGTCGTGGACGAACCGGCTGCCAATGCAGCCGACGATATGACGGTAAGCGCTGTCGCTAATATGACGTTGGCTTTCATAGCAATCCCTTGCTGTGAGGAAGTTCGGCGGTGGCGGAGCCGGGCCTGCCCGTGTAGAGCGAAACCCGGCATCCGTACCGCCAGCCAATGACGAACGCTGCGCGCCGCGGCTTAGTGGTGATGAAGCGTCCAGCCGGTCGACTCGGCATTGGCGCCGCTGCTACCGCCAGCCTGTGCGCCGCCGAAGCCGAAGCCGCCGACCGTCGACGTTTGCGTGTGGTTCGTGTACGAGATCGAGCCGCTGCCCGGGCCGCCGGCAATTGCGCCGGCTGCGCCGAGTGCCGAGCCGGAATCGGTCGCGGTGAAGTGGCCGAACCCGGCAACCCCGGCCATCGTCTGGCCGCCGCTCGACGAATTGCTGCTCGACACCGTGCCGCTAGCGGCGAAAGCTGCACCCGAAACCACCAGCACTGCTGCTGCAATCAGAAGCTTCTTCATGGTCGACTCCATAACGGCGTGGATGGAATGAGCAAGGAAGATCGCACGCCATCAATCTTCCCGCCTCGAGCGATCCTTAAAAATAAGGATCACTATCAAATCAAGAAATTACTGTCTTCCGTGAAATTGATGTTTTTGTAATTATGGACAGCCGAAGTCTAGTTTTACATTTATCAGTTGTCCAAAATTTATGAGTAGGTATTTTCTATTATTTTTATGAACATTTAATATTTACCGAAAACACTCCAATTCGATAAACCGGAATGACACGCACATACTTCAGGCCTGCGATTTTCAATACCCCGCCGCAAACGGATGCCGGAACTGGCATCCGCTTCCGGAATCAAAAAATGCGCGAATATATTTACCACCGCAAAATGCAGCCCCGTTCAAAATGCGCTCTTTAACCGAGCGATAACGAGCCTGCATGGCAGCCTGATGGCATGTCTGCTCCCTGAGCTAGCGACGAAAGGTTTCCGGATAATCCGGCCGACGGGCGTTCGATCTAATCCGGCCGGCGCCGGTACTGGCCCGGCGCGATCGATACTGCCCTGCACGGTCGAAGACGAATCGGCATCACGCTGTCCGGCACGAACAGGCTGATCCATCCGGATGAACTGAATGAAGGCGAGCACCGCTGTCGCCTGGTGGCCGCGCGGAGCGAGAACCGCCCCAGCGCGTGGAGCGCGGGAAACCGGCAAGGAACGTCCCGCGACGCTGGCACTGCGTCGCAAGCACTACCCCGATGTTTCCGACTACCCCTATGGTGCGCAAAGAACGCGCGGATCAAGCTACTGCTTATGGTCTTCATCGCCGTTTCCCCGACTGGCTTATTGACGAGCTGGCCGCCCCCACATCGTTGTTGCATCGTGTCGACCGCTCGCCGGTGCGTCCAATGTCGCAAGCAACATGCCAAGCGTTATTCCACCGTCCATTGCGCGCACCGAACGGCCGCCGCGCCGGCACGAATCGCCGGGAACGTTACTTTTTGTTTCAGGAATGTATCGCGACAACAGTCGGGCACACGTAGCGATCGTTGAGCGCCGCGAAGCAATCCCGGGATTAGACGGACGAATCCGGCCCGTGGACCTTCGCCGAATGGCCAGATGAACGGGTGTTTCAAACTTGAGAAGTGCACCGCCGCGCGGGGACGGCCGCACCGGCCTTTCCGCCGCCGAACCACAAGTCGCGACGTGTGCAACCGCCCTCCAATGCTCTGACGAACGGGAATCGAAGCTTGCGGTGCCCCGTTCCGCAAGCCCGGTTCGGCAGCGTCCGATGCGTCGGCGACGCGCATTCGTCCCGACAGACGAAACGAATTTGATTCATTCGTGAAAATGCCGGCACGATCACACGACGGCGAAGTTGTCATGTCGGCCGTTACCGGCGTAACAATTAAAACAAATGAAAACTCGCAATCCCGCTCGAAACCGACGCAACGGCTTTTCGTTTTCATTCGATCCACCTTTCATTCATGGAGCCGTCAGACGGGCGGCACATCGAAGAAACATTTTCAAGCAGTTATCTGCGCATTTCCCATCGATGAAACATGTCGATTCAAAGTCGGTTTTGCGTCAACAATTCCGCAAAATTCTGATTTATCGATAGTTTCGTCGTATCGAATCGCATCGGTCCGGCCATCGTCCGGGGTATTTTCCTGTCCCCACGATTCACGCGTGAAACAAAAGCGCGCATATTGCGCGGCCATTGCGCGCCCTCGCCTGCGCACAGCGGGACTGCGTCGTCCATGGCATGCCGATTGCCTGATGTCCGGCTCTCATCGAGCGGCACGCCACGGCACACAGATCAAGGGCGGCGGCCCGCTCGTCAATCAGCGTATCGGGGAAAAGGCGATGAAGATCACCACCGATCGATCGACGCTCGCGTCGTTCAAGCATCAACGGGGTTGTCAGCGGAACCGGAGCGCCTGTCGTGGTGCTTCGTCGACATCGGCACATGCGGACCGGCGCTCGCCGAAACGATTCCCGTGCAGCGGAATGGAACGCGTGCGCGCCGCCGTCGCGCAAATCGACGTAGGGTTCCTGGAGATGCTCGACGAAGAGGAAAGCCATGAATGACAGCGTCGCGATCGACACGCGCGCCGGTCAGCGCATCCTCGTCACGGGCGGCGCCGGCTTTCTCGGCAGCGACGTGTGCGAGCGCCTGGTCATGGAAGGTGCGTCCGTCACGTGCATCGACAGCCTGCTGACCGGGCGAAAGCTCAACGTCGCCGACCTGAAGGCGTCCGGCCGCTTCGAGTTCGTGAAGGGCGACGTATCGCTCGGCCTGCCGCAACTGCAGGTGGACGCGATCTGGAATCTCGCGTGCGGGGCGTCGCCGCCCACCTGGTAATCGATGATCGATGATCGATGCTCGATGATCGCTGAGCGACGACCGGCGCCACGGCCCGGCGGCGCATCGGCCGCGCGTTCGGGCCGGCCGCCGCCGCGTCAGCCGAGCAGTTCCTTCTTCCGCAGGTGCACGACGTCGCGCATCGGCGGCGCGCCGAACAGCCGGCTGTATTCGCGGCTGAACTGCGACGCGCTCTCGTAGCCGACGACGGCGGCCACCGACCCGACATCGCCGCCCTGCCGCAGCAACAGGCGCCGTGCCTCGTGCAGCCGCAACTGCTTCTGGTACTGCAGCGGGCTCAGCGTCGTCACATGCTTGAAATGATGGTGCAGCGACGACACGCTCATGTTGACCGCCTGCGCGAGCGACTCGACGCGCATCGGCTCCGCGTAGTGATCGCGGATCCATTCGATCGCGCGCGCGATCCGGTGCGTCTGGCTGCCCGCGATCGCCATGTGCCGCAGCCGCGTGCCCTGCCCGCTCGTCATCAGCCGGTACAGCAGTTCCTTTTCGATCAGCGGCGCGACGACCGGAATGTCGGCCGGCGTATCGAGCAGCCGCAACAGCCGCAGCGCGGCGTCGAGCAGCGGCGGCGTCAGTTCGGCGAGCGCGATCCCCTCGCCTTCGGGGCCCGCGTCGGGCTCGGGCAGCCGCATCTCGGCCGCGAGCTCGACGATCCGCTGCGGATCGAGCGTCAGCGACAGGCACAGGTACGGCTCATCCGGCGACGCGCGCGTGACGCGCGACAGGATCGGCAAGTCGATCGACGTAATCAGGCAATTCTGCGTGTCGTATTCGTAAGCCTGGCCGGCCACGATCACGCGCTTCGCGCCCTGCGCGGCGATCACGAGCGCGGCACGCGACACGCCGCAGCCGAGATCGACCGGGCGCGTGTGCCGATGCAGCATCAGGCCCGGCACGGCGGTCGAATGCGAGCCATCCGCCGGCGCGAAGCGGCCGATCAGCGACGCCAGCTCGCGCCGCCCG
Source organism: Burkholderia pyrrocinia (assembly GCF_001028665.1). Classification (NCBI taxonomy): domain Bacteria; kingdom Pseudomonadati; phylum Pseudomonadota; class Betaproteobacteria; order Burkholderiales; family Burkholderiaceae; genus Burkholderia; species Burkholderia pyrrocinia. The sequence goes on along the minus strand of NZ_CP011504.1, from coordinate 2,093,571 downwards.
GATTCGCGCGACGCCGCGATATCGGTCATGTCCATGACGAATCCTCGATTGATTTCCCCATGTCGCGGGAGCATAGCGAAACGGCCCGCGGCGTGCCCGGGATTTGCAGGATTGTTCAATAAATTTGCAGGATTGGGTAGACGCAAATTCCGCGTGCTCGCGCACACTGCCCGCTAACCGGGCGCATGCCGGGTTTTCCCCACGGAGACAACCAAAAATGCCTACCTCGTTTGTCCTCAACGGCAAGAACGTCACGCTCGACGCCGATCCGTCGATGCCCGTCCTCTGGGCGATTCGCGAACACGCGGGACTGACCGGCACGAAGTTCGGCTGCGGCATGGCGCAGTGCGGCGCGTGCACGGTGCATCTCGAAGGCCAGGCGGTCCGCTCGTGCGTGCTGCCGCTCGCCGGTATCGCGGGCAAGCACGTCACGACGATCGAAGGCCTGCAAAGCAAGCCCGCGCAGGCCGTGCAGGCCGCATGGGTCAAGCTGCAGGTTCCGCAATGCGGCTACTGCCAGTCCGGCCAGATCATGTCGGCCACCGCGTTGCTCGAACAAAATCCGAAGCCGACCGACGCGGACATCGACGCCGCGATGAACGGCAACCTGTGCCGCTGTGCGACCTACGCCCGCATCCGGGCCGCGATCCACGACGCGGCCACGACACTGGGAGCCTGACCATGACGATCGAACTCGACAACACCGGTTCGGTGCGTCCGTCGCGCCGCACGTTCCTGAAGGCCGCGGGCGCCGCGGCCGCCGTCAGCCTGACCATCGGCTTCGAATGGGCCGGCCTCGGCCGCCGCGCGCTCGCGGCGACCGCGCCCGCCGCCGACTTCGCGCCGAACGCGTTCCTGCGGATCACGCCCGACGGCGCCGTCACGGTCATCGCGAAGCACGTCGAAATGGGCCAGGGCGCGTATACGGGCATCGCGACGATCGTCGCCGAGGAGCTCGACGCCAACTGGTCGAGCGTGCGCGTCGAAAGCGCGCCGGCCGATGCGAAGCGTTATGCGAACCTCGCGTTCGGCACGATGCAGGGCACGGGCGGCAGCTCGGCGATGGCGAACTCGTGGCAGCAGTTGCGCGAAGCGGGCGGCAAGGCCCGCGCGATGCTCGTGTCGGCGGCCGCGACCCGCTGGAAGGTGCCGGCCGGCGAGCTAACGACGGCCAGCGGCGTCGTCACGCACGCGAAGAGCGGCAAGTCGGCCGCCTACGGCACGCTCGTCGCCGATGCGTCGAAGCTGCCCGTGCCGGACAAGGTCACGCTGAAGCAGCCGGCCGATTTCAAGCTGATCGGCCAGCGGATTCCGCGCGTCGACGCATCGGCAAAATCGAACGGCACCGCGCATTTCACGCTCGACACGACGTTCCCCGGCATGCGCGTCGCGCTGCTGCAGCGCCCACCGCGCTTCGGCGCGACCGTGAAGTCGTTCGACGCGACGGCCGCGAAGGCCGTGCCGGGCGTCGTGTCGGTCGTGCAGGTGCCGGGCGGCGTCGCAGTCGTCGCGAACGGCTTCTGGGCCGCGAAACAGGGCCGCGACGCGCTGAAGGTCGAATGGGACGAAGCGAACGCGGAGAAGCGCGGCTCGGACGAGATCATGCGCGAATACCGGCAGCTCGCCGACAAGCCGGGCACGTCGGCGCGCAAGGACGGCGATGCCGACGCGGCGATCGCGGGCGCGGCGCGCAAGATCAGCGCGACGTACGAATTCCCGTATCTCGCGCACGCGCCGATGGAGCCGCTCGACGCGGTCGTCAAGCTGACGGCCAACGGTTGCGAGATCTGGGCCGGCGACCAGTTCCAGACGGTCGACCAGGCCAACGCGGCCCGGGTCGCGGGCCTGAAGCCCGAGCAGGTGCAGATCCACACGCTGTACGCGGGCGGCAGCTTCGGCCGGCGCGCGAACGCGTGGTCGGACTATGTGGTCGAGGCCGTGTCGATCGCGAAGGCGCTCGGCGCGGACGGCAAGCCGGTCAAGCTGCAGTGGACGCGCGAGGACGACATCCAGGGCGGCTTCTACCGGCCGATGTACTTCCACAAGCTCGACGCGGGCCTGACTGCGGACGGCCGGCTGGTCGGCTGGCGCCACCGGATCGTCGGCCAGTCGATCCTTGCCGGCACGCCGTTCGAGGCGTTCATGGTCAAGAACGGCATCGACGCGACGTCGGTCGAGGGTGCGGCGAACCTGCCGTACGCGGTGCCGAACGTGTCGGTCGAGCTCACCACCGCAAAGACGGGCGTGCCCGTGCTGTGGTGGCGCGTGGTCGGCAGCTCGCACACGGCCTATGCGGTCGAGGCGTTCATCGACGAAGCCGCGCACACCGCCGGCAAGGATCCGTACGCGTTCCGCCGCGACCTGCTCGCGAAGGAGCCGCGCATGCTTGCGGTGCTGGAGCTGGCCGCGCAGAAGGCCGGCTGGGATCCGGCCAAGCCGCTGCCGAAGGGCCGCGGGCGCGGGATCGCGGTCGCCGAGGCGTTCAAGAGCTATGTCGCGCAGGTGGCCGAGGTGTCGGTCGACGCGGACGGCAAGGTGAAGGTCGAGCGCGTGGTGTGTGCGGTGGATTGCGGGACCGCGATCAATCCCGACATCGTCGCCGCGCAGATGGAAGGCGGCATCGGCTTCGGGCTCGGCGCGGCGCTGCACAGCGCGATCACGCTGAAGGACGGCCGGGTCGAACAGCGCAACTTCGACGGCTACAACGTGCTGCGGATGGCCGAGATGCCGAAGGTCGAGGTGCATATCGTGCCGTCGGCGGAAGCGCCGACCGGGGTCGGCGAGCCGGGCGTCGCGCCGATCGGGCCGGCGGTCGCGAACGCGATCTTCGCGGCGACGGGCAAGCGGCATTACGTGCTGCCGTTCGATTCGGCGGATAGCGCGAAGGCTTGATGGGCCGCAACGCCGGCCGCGGGGTGGAAACGTCTCCCGGCCGGCGTTTTTTGTCGAAGCGTGTCCGATGCAGGGTTCGATGTCGGGTTCGCTGTCCGGCTGAAACCATGTTCCGCCCGTCCCGGATCCCGCCTCCCCCACACGTTACGTCAGACGTAACGCCCGTAACGTCGCCCCCTCGATGCTACGTAACAATCCTTCACTATTGCTCAGCCCCCTTCCACACCGCCCCCGCGCCCCGCGTTAAAAATTCTTTTAAATTCAAGGCTGTCACGCCACCCACCCCCGGCCGACGCCTGACGATCCTCCCCCTGGCCCGGAAGTTGCAGCATAGGACCCGCAAACACTCCTTTATGGACATGCGAGGGCCACCATGGATTGCAAATACCTGTACATCGACAACATAAAAATCAACTTCGTGCGCCGCACGATCGAAATCGACAACAAAGTCGTTGACGTTACGCCGCGCGAATTCGACGTCGTCGAATTCCTGCTCGACAACATGAACAAGATCGTGCCGCGGCAGGCAATCCAGGAAGCCGTATGGGGCCGTGAACTCGGCGTGTCGTCGCGCACGCTCGATACCCATATCTCGCGGATCCGTTCGAAGCTGCAGCTCGAATACGACAAGAACCTGCGGATCATCCCGATCTATGCGGTCGGCTATCGTCTCGTGCTGTTCGGTGCGGCAATGACGCACGTCGAGCGTCACGACGCGGCGCCGATCCTGCGCGCTCCGCCGCAGGCCGTAATGGCCGCCGACTACGCATAACGATTCACCCGCGCGCCGCCCGCTCGCGGCGCGCCAGCAACACTCCCCCCCACCGCGCTGTGCAGGTTCGCAGCGCTTCGCGTCCTGCCGGCCGGATGCGGCCTGCACGCCGCCCGGCCCGCCAGCCAGTCGCGACCCGACCGCCGCCTCCGGGCGGCGGTTGCTTTTGGCCGCCCGCCGTCGCCCGCCACGCTTCGTCGCATTCCAGCGCGCTGCGGCACGCTTCGTAGCGCCCCGCGCTCCCCGCCGCCGCGCGATGCACGCGACTACGGATTCCGGCGCGGCACGCGGCCATGGCCGTCCCTACAATCGACGCAGCAGCCGCGTGCCCGTCCGCGCCACCGGCCCCATCACAACCCGTCGAACCAACGCCGAATCCGCCCCGATCCCGCCGTGCCTGCGCAGTTCCTGACGAATGCCGACGCCGGCGACGCCGCGTACCGGGCCATGCCCGCCGCTTCCGCACCGCCCGCCGCTGCGCCGGCCGCGGTCGCGCTCGACGCGTCGCCCTACCTGCCGCGCCTGTCCGCCGCCGCCGCGCGCGGGCTGTCGCACGCGTACGGCGCGACCGGCGCCGTTCCGGTCACGCTCGGCGAGCATGCGTACGAGGTGCGCTGGCGCGTCGACGCCGAGCCGGCCGCCGATGCGCACGCATACCGCTTCGTCGTCGGCCCGGCCACCGGCACGCTGTGGATCGATCCGGTCGCGGAAACGGAATGGCTCGGCGATGCGGCCGACCCGGCCGTGCCGGCCGTGATCCGCGCGGCGCTGCTCGCCGATCTGTGCGCGCCGCTCACGGCCGTGCTGCAGGCCGCGACGCGGCAGCGCGTGGAACTGCTGCCGCCGCCCGCGAGCGCGCCCGCCTGGCGTGCGTTGCCGGCCGCGCTGCGCTTCGAGCTGCGGCGCGCCGACGGCGCATGGCGCTGCCATGGCGCGCTGCTGTTCGACGCGCCCGATGCGCTGGCCGTGTTCTTCTCAGCCGCGCCGACCGCACTCGCCGGCACGCGCGCGGCCTACGCGAACCTGCCCGTGCCGCTCGTGTTCGAGATCGGCCGCACCGAGCTGACGACAGCCGAGCTGGCCGATGTCGTCGGCGGCGACATCATCGCGATCGAGCGCTGGCAGGCGCACGAGCAGAACCTGCTGTGCGTCGCGCGGCTGCCGGCCGCACCGGCGTGGGAGATCACCGGACGGCCGTCGGGCAACCGGCTGACCGTCGAACGAATCAGGGAGATGCCTTTGGAACCAACCCGCACCGATACCGCGCCCGCGACGGCGCACGACGCACCGCCCGGCGATGCGCCGCGCACGCTCGACGGCCTCGCAGTCGACCTGCGCTTCGAGCTGCCGCCCACGTCGATGCCGCTCGGCGAGTTGAGCGCGCTGCAGCCGGGCGCCGTGATCGAGCTGCAGCAAGGGATCAACCAGAGCGTGATCCATCTGGTCGCGAACGGGATGCTGATCGGCACCGGCCACCTGATCGCGGTCGGCCAGAAACTCGGCGTGCGTGTCGTCACGCTGACGCAACCCGCGCCGCGCGAGCGCTGAACGATGGGCAACCTGCCGAATCCGGTCGCGCTGATCGCGGTGATCGCCGCGCTCGGCATCGCGCCGTTCGCGGCGCTGATGGTGACGAGCTACACGAAGCTCGTGGTCGTGCTCGGCCTCTTGCGCTCCGCGCTCGGGATCCAGCAGGTGCCGCCGAACCTCGTGCTGAACGGCATCGCGCTGATCCTGTCGCTGTTCATCATGGCGCCCGTCGGGATGTCGATCCGCGACGCGCTGCAGGCACGCCACTTCGATGCGTCGGGGCAGCTGTCGACCGCCGACGTCGGTGCGCTCGCCGATGCCGCGCTGCCGCCGATCAAGGATTTCCTCGTGTCGCACACGCGCCAGCGCGACCGCGAGTTCTTCGTGCGCACCGCGACGTCGGTCTGGCCGAAGAACCGCGCGGACGGCATCAAGGACGACGACCTGCTCGTGCTGGTGCCGAGCTTCACGCTCGCCGAGCTGACGAAGGCGTTCCAGATCGGTTTCGTGATCTATATCGTGTTCATCGTCGTCGACCTGCTGGTCGCGAACATCCTGCTCGCGCTCGGGATGCAGATGATCTCGCCGACGACGGTCTCGGTGCCGTTCAAGCTGCTGCTGTTCGTCGCGCTCGACGGCTGGTCGCTGCTCGTGCAGGGGCTCGTGCTGTCGTACCGCGTGGCAGGCGCGGGATGAACGCGCACGGCCTGCGAACCGCCGCCGCGTGGCTGTGCGCGCTGGCCGGGCTGCTCGCGCTCTCGTTCGCCGGAATGCAACCGCGCATCGCGCACGCGGCCAGCGGCGCGGGCTTCGCGCAACTCGCGCGCACGTGTGCGCCGAACGTCGATCCCGACACGCTCGCCGCGCTGGTGCGCACCGAATCGGGCTTCAATCCGTATGCGATCGGCGTGGTCGGCGGCCACCTGGCGCGCCAGCCCGCGTCGCTCGACGAGGCGCGCGCGACCGCGCACGAACTGGCGTCGCGCGGCTTCAGCTACAGCGTCGGCCTCGCGCAGGTGAACGAACGAAATTTCGCGAAATACGGGCTCGACGCAGCGACGATGTTCGAGCCATGCCGCAACCTGCAGGCCGGCGGCGCGATCCTGACCGAATGCTTCGCGCGTTCGTCGGGCACCGGCCGCGCCGCGCAGGCCGCGTTGCGCGCGGCGCTGTCGTGCTACTACAGCGGCAACTTCACGACGGGCTTCTCGAGCGGCTATGTAAGCCGCGTCGTCGCAAGCGCGCAGCGCAACGCGCGCGAAGGCGGCGTCGAACCGATTCCGGTCGTGAGCGACACACCGCCGCCCGAGCGCCGTCGGCGCATGGACGCGGCCGCCACCACGCCGCCGGAACGCGCGCGGCGGCCGGCGTCACCCGCCGCGTCCGCCGATGCGCCTTCGTGCCATGCGCGCCCGGTGATGATGATGTGCCACGGGCTGCCGGCGAACCAGGCGAAGCGGCTGTGCGTGCGGTGTCTCGATCAGTGACGGCGCATGACGCAGGCGCGCATGCGGGTCGCCGTGAGCGGGTCGAACGCCGCGCGTCGATCGTACACACCTCGTAGCAGGCAACACGCACGCGTCCCGGTCGCGCCGGCACGCTACGAAACAGCGGCATTCCAGCAGCGATGCGTCTCCTTACACTTGAAAGCTGGTAGCGCGACGGACTGCGCGCCGGGTGTCCCGCGCATCGCGCGGCTCAACGGAGACGAGCATGTTGTTGATCGACGGAATGGGATTGGGCGTCAACTGGCAGCGCTTCCTGTCGGAAACGTTGAATCCGGTCGTCGCGCCCCCGCCACCGCCCCCTCCGCCGCCGAAGCAGGACGACCCGGCAGCCGGCCCCGCGAACCCGGTCGCCGCACCGCCGATTCCCGTCAATGCATCGCTGTCCACCGATCCGTCGAAGCCGACCAACGCGGAGATCACCGACGCAACATCGCTGATGCAGCGCATGGCCGCGCAATATACTGCGCCGCCACCCGACATCACCGTCGAGAACAAGATGACGAGCGCGGTGCGGCAGGTGATCCAGGACGCCCAGACGAAATACGACGACGCGTCGAAATCGCTGCAGGGCGCGCAAAACGTGCTGCACGTGATCAACCGCGATCCCGAATCGACGCCCGATGCCCGCAAGGCCGCGCAGGCCGATTACGCGAAAGCGCGCACGGCGGCCGACACCGCGCAGCGCGAGCTCAACGTGACGACCGACGCCGGCTACATGATCCTGTATCGCGAACAGGCCGACGCGGATATGCCGTCGGGCATCCAGATCGACGACGACGGCAACGTGACGAACCCGGGCGACGCGCAGAATGCGGCCAACCAGAAGCTCAAGACGCTGCAGGCCACGTTTCCCGACCACGCGAACGACCCGAAGTGGGTGCCGAAGCCGGGTGACTGCAAGACCCCGGCGCAATCGAAGCTTTACGACGACTGGCGAAGCGCCGACGCGCACGCGGCCGCCGGTACCGCGAAATACTTTTCGGATCTGTCGAACGCGTATCTCGCGCGCACGCAGCTTCAGTCGTATCTCGTCGATCCCGGCTACAAGGAGGCGCTCGACGCAGGCATCGGCCGGCTGAACACCGAGCTGGAGAGGCAGGATCGTCAGGTGAACCTGCCCGACGCGCCCGATTCGCCGGACGCCGCGCAAAAGGCCGTCACGGCCGCGGCAAAATCGGCGAACTACACGAACGCGGCAGTCGCCGCAGCCAACGACAGCATCGCGCTCGCGCAGGCGCAACAAAAATTCGACGTGGTCGCCGGCAGGCAGGGCACCGTGATCGTCGCGCCGAATTCGGTACCGGACGCCAACGCCGCGCTCAAGCGCGCGCAGACGGCGGCAAGCACAAGCGGCGGCTATCTGCAGATGCTGGCCGCGCAGCAACAGGTCGACCACGCACAGGACAACTGCACGGCCGCCCAGCAGGCATCCGACAAGTGGCACAAGGACAACCCGCAGCAGCCGCACCGGCCGCCCGTCGACGCGAAGGTCGATCTCGATCTCGGCGCCGCGTACGCGAAGCTCTACGAGGCGAAGCAGCAGGCGAGCATCGCGCACGACGGCTTCGTCGCCGCGTACGGCACGACGCTCGCGCAACAGTACGACGATCAGGCGTCGAAGATCAGCGCGCAGGTGAAGGCGCAGCAGCCGCTGCTGAAGCCGTTTTTCCAGCAGCCGCCGCAGTTGACGTCGACCGTCGCGCAGCCGGCCCCAGCATCGTCGCCGTCGACAGCCGCCAGCACCGTGCCGAGCACGAGCCCGTTGCTGCCCACGGCCTTCGCGCCCCCTGCGCCGGCAGGCAAGAGTGCCGCGTCGCCGCCGACGATCCTGCCGCTGACCGACCCGTCGCGGTCGCTGACGCCGCTGCCGGCCGCGCCGAGCGGCCCCACGCAGCTCGATGCCACGCGCCTGCAGGTGGTCGCCGGCGCACTGCGGATGGCCAGCAACCGGCTGTCGGACGACGTCAATTCGCGTGCAGCCGATGTCGCACTGAAGAACGCGCAGGACGACGTCGATCAAGCAAAGAGCGCACTCGCAGCCAAGCAGAAGCAGTACGACGAATGGGCCGCCGCCAACCCGGCGCCGGTGCGGCTGCGCACCTTGCCGGACGGCGACGTGATGCCGGCGCCGTCGTATCGCCCGAACCTGTACCAATCCGAACTGAACGACGCGCGGGCCGCCGTCACGAAGGCGGAGAGCGCCGTTCCGCAACTGAAGCTGCTGAGCGACACGTCGCGCCAGCAGGTGCTGCTCGATCAGTTCGACGCGGGCCTCGACGAGCGGCTGCGCTATGTCGACGAGAAGTCCGATGCGGCGGACGAATACAAGAAGGCGAAGCACGACTTCTACGAAGCGCATCGCACCGAGATGTCGAACGCGATGCTCGACGCGGTAAGCCTGAACACGCAGAACGGCGGCACGATCGCGTTCGGCTCGCTCGGCGACAACCAGCAGCGCAACCTGATCGGCATCGCGCTCGGGCAACAGCCGGACGTGCCGGCCGACGCGTCGTCGCAATCCGTATCGGCCGCCGACGATTCGGTCGCGCGCTTCGTCGACAAGGACAAGCTGTCGGCGATCAACACCGTGCGCGACAAGCTGCTGTCGGTCGGCGGCGGCAAGGACACGCAGATCAGCGTGCTGCCGATGGTGTATGCCGCGAAGGAGACCGGCACGACGACGAGCGCGCTGTTCAAGGTAACGGACAAGGACGGCAAGACGCACTACATCGACGAATCGGCCGGCAACTACGACAGCATCAACGACTATCTCGACAGCAACCAGCTGTCGTCGGACGGCACCGTCGACATCCTGACCGGCCACAACGCGGACGGCTCGCAGCAGGTCGTGTCGAAAGCCGCGCACCACGACAGTCCGTTCGACTCCGCGCTGAATTTCTTCACGGGCACCGGCGTCAACATGGGGATGCTGCTCGGCGGGATGGCGCTCGAGGTGATCGGCACGGCGCTCGACGGCACGGTGATCGGCGCGGCGATCGGCGTGCCGCTGAACCTCATCGGCGCGGGGATGACCTACACGGCGATCGGTTCGGCGATGACGAAGGCGGGCCTCGATCTCGCCAACCGCTTCGAGCACGACCAGAGCATCAGCCCGTTCGACGCCGGCGCCCGCGCCGACTACATCAACCTCGTGCCAATGGCTGCCGGCGGCGCCGCGAAACTCGCAGGCACGAAGCTGTTCGAACGCGCGGTCACGACGAAGGTCGCGTCGGTAATCGCCAAGGGTGCGGGGCGCACGGCGTTCGTGACCGGTATCGCCGGCGCCGGCGAGGCGTTCGTCGAATCCGGCGTCGACCTGTTGCACGGCAATACGAAGGCGGCTGGCGAAGCGTTCGAGTCCGGCGTCATCAATACCGCGCTGATGGGTGCGGGCGTCGCGAAGCAACGCGCGGTCACGGGCATCCGCACCCGCACCGGCCGGCCGATTGCCGCGCACACGACGGATGGCAACGTCGTCAAGGTCGATGACCAGACGATCGGGCGAATCCTGAACAAGGACGGCGCAGCATCGCTGTCGGCCGGCCGCACGCGCGCGACGCTCGACGGCGAGGCCGTGAAGGTCGCGCCCAACGGCGTACTGATGGTCGGCGACAAGATGCTGACCTACGAAGATCAGCCGATCCGCGTGCTCGACAAGACGTCGGCAAAGCAGATGCCGCCCGGCAAGTCGGTGGTGCTTGGCCAGGACGGCACGCTGTCCGTCGTGTCGGCGTCACCGAAGGCCTGGTCCCACGGCACGCGGGTCGACAGCGTGACGGACACCGGCGAGCGCATGACGTTCGGCCCGGACGGCGCCATCGGCACGACGTCGAACATCGTCGCGAAGTCGCGGCTCGACAGGCTGGACGAGGTCATCGACCAGGGCAAGGACCTGCACCACCAGTTGCGTGACGCCGCGGCGAGGGAGGCGCGCCGCGTCCAGCAGGCCGCCGCCGAAGGCGAAAGCGCGAATGCGGCCCACGATGCCCACAGTACGCAGCGCACGAGCGAGTCGCGCGCGCAGGCCGACCGGCAGCACGACGACGTCGACGCGGACCGCACGACGGCCACCCGCAGCGCCGCTGCGCGCGCCGCCGATATCGACGAACCGGCCGGCGCCGGCACGCGCACGAAGCCGGACGGCACGCCGCCGCGCGTCAATGTACGGGTCGTCGACCTGACGGACGAAGCGCCCGCCACGCGGCCGGCGACATCCGACCCGGCCGGCATCGCGGTGCCGCGCGGGCCGAGCGTCGAGCCGATGCAGGCCGGCGAGCGCACGGTCTATCTCGTGCGTAACGGGGCGAACCGCGATCCGGGCGCGCCCGCCCCGCGTCCGCAGGACCTCGACGAGCCCGTGATCGTCGTCGCCGGCGAGCACGACGCGGCACTCGCGCCCGAGCTGGCGAACCGCTGGCAGAAACCCGTCTATGCGGCAGCACCCGACGCGTTCGGCGCCGATGGGCAGTTGCGCGCCGATGCGCGGGTGCTGCGCTTCGATCCGGAGCCGGAAACGGTGGCGACGGAAAGCGGCCCTTCCGCGGCCGCGGCCGAAGAAGCACCGCCGGCGTCGTCGCGCCCCGCGGCTCCCGACGAAACGGTGATCGTGCTCGCCGGCAAGCGCGCCCCGAACGAGCCGGCGGTGCCGCGCACGGTCGCGACGCCCGAACCTGTCACCGCGCACGACGGCATATTCAGCGCGCCGAACCGCGTGCTCGTGGTGGTCAAACCGGACCACCCCGCCGTTGCCGAAGCAGCGGCCAAACCTGCGGCGGATCGCGGGACGGCCGCCGCCTCCCGGGGCGACGAGACGACCGCCGAAGCCGCGGGCGGCAAGACCGTCCGCACGCATGCCGGTGACGAACGCCCGCCGGTGCCACCCGCCGATTCGGAGCACGCCGCGGCCGCGGAAACGCCCGGCATCGCGACGCCCGATTACGCCACTCCGCATCCCGGCTGGATCACGCGGATGCAGATGCGTCTGGGCGGCGCACCGCTGCCGGAAGCCGTACAGGCGCTCGCGATGCAGTCGGGCACGCTCGCGACGCAGTTGCGCATGCTGCAGGACGCCGGCTGGCGCGTGACGATCGGCAAACGCGGCCGCGGCAGCCACGTCGATACGCGCAAGCGCCGCGTGACGATCGACGGCGGCCTCCGCGATGCCGGCAGCATCACGTACGTGCTCGCACGCGAATCGCGCAAGGCCGTCGAAGCGATGGCCGGCGTGCTGGACCACGACTCCGGGCAGCGCGGCGGCTTCACGCGCAAGGCGCTCGAGGCCGAGGCACGCGCGCAGATCAGCGCGTTCGAGGCCCGCTACGAAATCAAGCTGACAAGCGGCACCGACATTGCCGCGCACCTCGCTCAACCGGACGCAATCGCGCGCGAAGGCGCGAACTGGCGCGGACGGTCGCACGACTACGCAGGCACGGTCGACCGGCTGGCGAGCACGCTGGGCGGCGTGCATACGTCGGGCGCGGACGGCGCGACCTATCGCGCGTTCTACAACGACGCCTGGTCGCGCCAGAAGGGGCGCGGCGGCATGCCGCGCCGGATGCCCGCGCCGCGGATGGACGAAACCGGCACCGCACCGCGCGGCATCGCCCGCTTCGATGCGCGCGTCGCCTGGAGTCGCGCGCATGCCGAGATCGCGTCGCCGTACCGCGCGGGCGAGCGCCCCGATGCCGCCGAGCTTGCCGACGAGCGCACGCGTCATTTCACGATCGACCCCGGGCGCCGCGTGGTCGTGCTGCACGCCGACACGCGCGCGGACGGCACCTTGCTCGTCGACGGCCAGCCGGTCAGCACGCACGAATACATGCTCGAGATGGCGCCGCCGTTCGTGGTGCAGGAAGGCTATGCGATCGTGCTCGCCGCGAAGCACGACGGCGCCGCGCATGCGGCGCGGCTCGCGAACCTGTGGCAACGGCCCGTGTTTGCCGCACCCGCGGAGGCGGTCGGTGCGCACGGCGCGCTGCTCGACACCGGCACATTCCATCGCCTCGATCCGGCGCCCGCCGCGCCGCACGATCTCGGCCCGCTGAACGCGGACCCGCTCGGCGTCTATGCGCACGGCGACCGCGACGCGCGTGTCGACGTCGTGCACGAAGCCGGCGAACTGCTCGGCGCCGGCGGCGAAAAAACCGTATTCGCGCTCGGCGACGACGCCGCGCTCGGCATCTACGATCGCCACGCACACCCGGAATCCGGTCACGTGCGCGCGGCGGTCGACGAACGGCTCGCGCTCGACGATCTGCGTTCGTACGGATTGCAGACGGTCACGATGAGCGGCCCGTTCTCGGTGCTCGGCCGCGTCGGCGTGCTGTACCGCCCGCTCGGCGTCCTGCATACGCACACGATGGCCGCGACCGGCACGCTGCCACGCGTCGTCACGCGGGCCGCGCTGGAACACGTCCGGAAGATTCGCACGGTCGTCGAACGCGAAGGCCTCGCGTTCGACCTTCAGGGCATCTTTACGCGCAAGGGCGACTTCCTGCTGAGCGATCCCGGCCCGGTCTCGCGCGACCCGATCGAACACCTGACGACGCTCGAGAAACTCACCGAACTCGAACGGCTGCTCACGCGCGGCCTCGAACAGGGCGATATCGCCGTCGCGCGCCCGGTCATCGCCGACACGCTGCCGCCCGATGCGTTCGTTCAAAAGCCGTCCGTCATCACGCGGATCCGGATGCGGTTCGGCGGCGCGCCGCTGTCGAAGGAAGCGCTCGCGCTCGTCGACCGCTCGACGCTGCTGAGCGGACAGATCGCTCAGGCGCAGGCCGCCGGCTGGAAGGTCGTGGTCGGCCGGCCCGGGCGCGGCAGCCGGATCGATACGGACAAGCAGCGCATCGTGCTCGACGGCCGGCTACGCCACACCGGTACGCTCGTGTACGCGCTCGCGCACGAAGCGCAGCATGCGGTCGAAGCAATCGCCGGACGCCTGCTCGACCACGCCTCGACAGATACGCCGGTCGATCGCGCGCTGATGGCCGAAGCGCGTGCGCAGGCGAACGCGTTCGCGGTGCGCCGCGAGCTCATCGACGACATGGGCATCGACATCTCGAAGGATGTCCTCCTGCCCGACGCGATCGCGCGCGAAGCCGACCGCGTGATGCCCGGCGACGAAGCCGGCCTGCGCCGGCTCGCGGACGCGTTCGGCGACGCCGAGCCGTCGGTGCCCGGCTATGCGACCTATCGCGACTACTACGCGAGCCAGATCGCGCGCATGCAGGCCGGCGGCGTGCCGCGCGAAATGGCCGCGCCGGCCTCCCCAGCGCATCGGCCGGCGCGCGGGCTCGCCGCCCGCAAGGCCGCCAAGCGCGAACAGCGCGCGCTCGATCTGCTCGCGACGCACGGCAAGCGCGACCTGATCCGCATCGACGGCGACCAGCTCGACAGCATCGATGCGATGAAGGCAGCGTTCGGCACCGACGCGCACGTGCTGATCGCACTGCACACCGACCGCCCCGCCGACCGGCTCGATGCGATCCATCCGCAGCCCGAATTCATCGCGAGCTTCCAGACGAACGCACACGGCAAGTTTGTCGACAAAGAGGCCGCATCGGCCGATATCGATCCGAACCTGTTGCAGCACGCCTTTCTTGCACTGAAGGACAAAGGCGCCGCGGGCCGCGGGAATTACGATTACTACGTGTCGCCCGTCACGCTCGCCGAGTTGCGCAAGTTCGGCGGCGCCGCACGGATCAACGCGTACTTCGACGAACTCCGCGCATGGGACGTCGAGCCGTCGGACACGGGGGTCGACGCGGAGGTCGTCGAAAACGTGAACAAGCTCGATAGCGCGCCGCGCTTCCTGCGACCGAAACCGGCGGCACGACACGATCCCGGCGCGGGGACGACGGTCTATGCAGTCGAACGCAAGACCGGCACGGTGCTCGGCTACGCGACGCGCGATGGCGCCGGGAAATGGACGTACGTCGAAAAGACGTCGCTCGGCGATGCCACGATCGAATCGCGCGACCTCGCCGTCGCGTTCCGGCGTCGCTTCCGCGTATTGCCCGGCGGGCGCCGCGGCGTGCATTTCGTCGTCGCGAAGGTCGCGCACGACGTCGTCGAAAGCTATGGCGGCTTCGCGCCGGCCAAGATGCGCCGCCCGCTCGACAACCCGAAGATACCGTGGTCGAAGCCGGACGCGTATGTCCAGCGCACGCTCGGATGGACGCGCCCGTCGCTGCGGCACGAGAACCGCGCGGCAGCGGATGCGGGCGTGCCGCACCTGCTGCCGACGACCGCGGACAGCGCGCTCGACTTCAACGCGCAGCACGCGAGCGAACTGTTCACCGCGCTCGAGATGGGCAAAATCCCCGACGGTCACTACGTGTACGTGTACGACCACGAAGGCACGGTCACCGATGTGCTGACCGGGTCGCTGACCGGCCTCGTCGCGGTGGAGAACGGCACGGTGCGCTGGTACGACGACGTCGGCCAGTTCCGCGATCCGGACAACCCCGGCCTGCCGCTGGAGCGGGCGACGATCGGCCGCGGGCCGTATAGCGGCAATCAGCATTTCCTGCTTTCGAGGCTCGCCCCCGACGTGTTCGAGCCGCGTGCCGCCGCGCTCAAGGCGGCCGCGCTGCAAGCCGCGCAGCCGGCGGCGGCGGCCGCGCCGCCCACTGCGAGCCAAAGCGGCAAAGGCACGCAAGCGGGCAACGGCGGCAAGGCCGGCCGAAAAGGTCGCAAAGGCAGGCATGCCGCGCGCGGCGCCCAGCGAACGCAGCCGGCCGCCGTCGCACCGGCCAGGCCGCCCGCCGCGCCGCCCCCGAAACCGATCGCGCTCAATCCGTTCCAACCGGCGTACGTATCGGGCACGATCGTCGAATCGGTCACACGCTACGGCAACGCGAAGATCGCCGATTTCGCGTCGACGCTCGAGCGCCTCACCGAATGGGGCAAGCGCGACGTGGGGCGCAAGGAAGGCAACGGCCTCACGTTCACCGACCCGCCGAAGGCCATCCTCGCCGATGCCGTACTGGCGAAGAAGATCTTCGGGACGCTGCACATGTGGCGTGAGGCATCGAGCCTGCACCCGCATGGCGCTTTCACCCGCGCCCCCGCCCAGCGCAATCTGTTCATGCGGGGCGCGCAGTGGATCGGCGCGGCGCGCAGCACGGACAGAAAGCTGATCAGGCGATACGTGACGCTGGCCATGCGGGCCAAGCTGACCGATCTCGCCGACCGCTTCGTCCCGATGTCGCGCTCGTTCTCGCTGCGCGACGATCCCGAGCAGATGAAGCGCTATATCAAGCGGTATGGCGGCGCACTACCGGCCGTCGCGCTGCAGGTCGATCCGTATTCGCTCGCCGCCGCGATGGGCGCCCTGCAGGATCCGGGGTTCATCCAGCGCGCCAAACGCTTCGGTGATCCGTCCGGCGCGCGTTACGACGACGATACGGCGACGCTCACGCGTACGGACGCCGACGGCACGCAGCACACGCTCGAACTCGACGACCTCGCCCACTTGCACAAGTGGCTCACGGCGGCCTCGGAATACGGCTTCCTGCTGCGCATCGAAGCTGCACCGTCGCGGCCCCGTGTGTCGCTGGAAGACGGCCATGCGATGGCCGGCACGAACAACGGCTACGCGGAAATGCGGCGCATCGGCGAGGCGCTCGAAACATGGGCGGCGCAGAACGGCGGCAAACCCTCACCGCTCGTGCTGCTGACCTTCCACGGTTCGGACGCCGTGCTCGAGCCGGTGCCGGGCGAAGGCCACGTCGCATTGCTCGACGCAATCCTGGGCCGCAAGCAGCTCGACTGGGTGCATGTCGGCCTGTCGTGGGGCACGCACGGCGACGACTTCATCGCGAATGCGGATCTGACGCGCGCCCTGGCGGCGAAGATCGCCGACTACGGGAAAAACGCCCCTGAAAAATTCGCGAGACTGCACGGCGGCGATGCGCTGACCCGCGTGTTCGAACCGGTCGGCGCGCAGGATTTCGCGAACCAGCAGCGATTCCTGTTCTCGGAAATCGAGCGCATCGCGAAAAAGGCGCACAAGATGTCCGACGCCGAGATCGCGGAATTACGCGTCGCGCTGTACGAAGGCAACACGTCGACGCTGCTGAATCAGGCACGCCGGGCGACGAACGAGACGGCGCAAACGCTATGGAACAGCAAGGCGCCCCACAACCGGCTCGCGAAGCGGGCTCATGAGGCCGGCAAAAAATGGCTCGACAGCCATCGCGACGGCGTTCCCGAGCGACCGTCGCTTGCATCGATATCGGCGGCCGACAGCCGCGTGTACTGGAAGAACGTCACCGGCCAGAAAGCGCTGCAGTATGACGCGTCGCTACCGATCGGCGTCGCGCGCAAGGCCATCGCGCAGCCCGAAATGCCGAGCGCCACGATGGACGAGGCCAGCGCACGGCTCAACGCGCTGCGCGTGCACCGACTGTCGAAAGACCCGTCCGACACGCGCAAGGCGAAGATCGCGAGCGGGGCCGTCCTCGGCGCGTCCGGCCTGATCGGCCTGGGCGCTGCGGTCCACTGGCTGGACACGACCGCGCTGGGTAACACGGCGTCGTCGTTTCTGCTCGCGTCGCGTCTCGGACGCGTGTTCCAGGTGATGCATCAGGGCGCGATCCGCAGCCTGCAGTCGGGCGATCCGAAGGCCGCGGTGGCGGCCATCACGCACCTCGGCGCCACGCTCGCCCGTCAATTCAACTCGACGACGCACGACTACGGAGAACATCGGCTTCGCCAGCTCGAGGCCGCGGTGCGCCACGCGCAAGCGAAGGCGACGCAATACGTCGAGCAATACCGGCACGGGACGATGAGCTTCGACGATGCCAAAACGAACATCACGGCGCTCGCCGACGACGTGCTCACGCAAATGCAGGGATTCGTCGGCGGCACGTCGCTTCAGCAGCTGCATGCGGGCAATCCGCGCAGCCTGCTGGGTATCACGGGGCGCGCGGGCACGGCGGTCGCGTCGGTTGCGGCGGTCGCGAGCGGCATTCTCAAGATCGCCGAAGCGCACGGCGCGCATGCCTGGTTCGACGTCACGGCCGGCTCGACAGCCATCGTCGGCGGCGTGCTCGGCACCGCCTACGCCGGTGCGTCGCTCCTGATGGTGTCGCGGCGCGTGAACGCGGACAAACGCAGCCGTATCGTGCGCCTGCTCGATTCGACGGGCGACTTCGCGTCGGTCGCGCTCGGTGGATTCACGACCGCGTCCCAATTGGGCAAGGGCCAATACGATCTTGCGTTCGCGACCGGCTCCATGACCGCGCTGCTGCTCGCCGGCCGCCTCAACACGCACTTCCCGAACGCGACGCCTTTCGTCAAGAAGATCCCGACCGCGGTGATCATGATTCCGGTCGCCGCATTCGGCTACAAGTTCGTCATGGGCATCGCGCCCGTGATCGGGGGCGTGTTCAACTGGTTTTTCGGCGGCGGATCATCGCAGTCGAACGTCGCGCCGGGCGCATCGCCAAGTGCTTCGCCAAGTGCGTCACCGAGTGCGCCGCCAAGCGCCTCGCCGTCGCCTTCGGCGAGCGCCTCGCCCTCGCAGCCGCAACCGTCGCAAGGCACGCCATCGAACCCGCCGTCGCCGTCAAACGCCCCCCAGCCCTACATCGTCGTCGCCGGCGATTCGCTGTGGGTGATCGCGGACCAGCATCGCCAGTCGCTGCTCGACGCCGCGCACGTGTCGCGCGCCGACCAGCAGGCGATGACGCGCAACGAGCAGGATGCGCGCGCGCTGAACGAGATCCTGCAGCTCAATCCGTCGGCCGCCGGTAATCCGGGCAGCCTCGCGATCGGCACGCCGCTGAACGTCGGCTGACGTTCAGCCCGGCGGCCGGAAAGAGCAAACCCCGACCGCGCAGCGCGCCGCGTCACCCCGCGCGCTGCGCCTCCAGCCACGCCTGGAACATCAGCACCGTCCACAACTGGTGCTGCCAGTTCATCCGCCCCGTCTGGTGCTGCCGCCACAGGCGCTCGACCGCGGCCGCATCGAAGAAACCCTCTTCGCGCAACCGCGACGGCCGCAGCAGCGCCTCGGCCCAGTCGCGCAGCGAGCCGCGCAGCCAGTGATCGACGGGCGCGCAGAAACCCTGCTTCGGCCGGTCGATCAGCGCCGACGGCACGTACTGGTCGAGCAGCCGGCGCAGCAGCGCCTTCGACTGCCCTTCCGGCAAGCGTATCGACGCCGGCACGCGCCACGCGAATTCGACGACGTGATGGTCGAGGAACGGCATGCGCGTCTCGAGGCTCACGGCCATCGACGCGCGGTCGACCTTCGCGAGGATGTCGGTCGGCAAATATGTGAGCGTATCGATCGCCATCGCCTGCTCCGCGAAGCTCAGGTGCGCGGGCCACGCGGACGCCGTGTCGAGCGGCGTCGGCGGCTCCTGCCCCGACAGCGCGATGCGCTCGGGATGATGCACCGACGACATCAGCAGCCGGTACAGGCCGATGCGGCTCTCGGCCGTCATCACATGGCCGAGCTTGTGCAGGCGGTCGCCGATGCGCGCCGCCGATTCGCGCGCCTCCACGCCACCCCACGCGCCCTGCGCGACGGCCGCGAGCTGGTCCGCGTGATCGGGCCGCAGCGCATGCAGCGCGGCGGCGATCCGCGCGCGCACGGCGGCCGGCACGCGATGCAGCTTGCGCCACAGGCGCGGCGTCAGGAAATAGCGCGTATAACCGCCGAACAACTCGTCGCCGCCGTCGCCGGACAGGCTCACCTTCACATGCCGGCGCGTCAGCTCCGACACGAGAAAGGTCGGGATCTGCGATGCATCGGCGAACGGCTCGTCGTAGATCGACGGCAGCTTCGGCACGACGCCGAGCGCATGGTCGGCCGTCACGTAGAGTTCGGTATGCCGCGTGCCGAGATGGCGCGCGACAGCCTTCGCGTAACCGGCCTCGTCGTAGCCGGCTTCATGGAAGCCGATCGTAAACGTGTCGACCGGCGTCGCCGATTGCGCCTGCATCAGCGCGACGATCGCCGACGAATCGACGCCGCCCGACAGGAACGCGCCAAGCGGCACGTCGGCTTCCATCTGCCGCGCGACGGCCTGGCGCAGGATCGCGTCGAGCTGGCCGACGGCCTCGTCGGCACTGCCCTCGAACGGCTGCTCGCGGCCGCTCTCGATCGCCTGTCCGAGCGTCCAGTACGCGCGCACGGGCGGCGTGTCGCGCGCATGCTCGAACTGGATGTACGTGCCGGGCGGCAGCTTGTGGATGCCGCGATAGATCGTGTACGGCGCGGGCACGCTCGACTGGCGCAGGTACAGGCACAGCGCGTCGCGGTCGACCGTGCCGTCGAAGCCCGGATAGCCGCGCAGCGCCTTCAGCTCCGACGCGAACACGAGCGCGTCGCCGATCCGGCCGTAGTAGAGCGGCTTCTCGCCGATCCGGTCGCGCGCGAGCGTCAGCACCCGCGACGCGCGATTCCACAGCGCGAACGCGAACATGCCGGTCGCGCGCCGCAACGTCGCCTCGACACCCCACGCGACGATCGCCGCGATCAGCACCTCGCTGTCGGAGTGGCCGCGCCACGCCGGTGCGCGACCCGCGCGCTCGAGTTCCGCGCGCAGTTCGCGATGGTTGTAGATTTCGCCGTTGAAGACCATGACGTAGCGGCCGCACGCGGATGCCATCGGCTGTCGGCCATGCACCGACAGGTCGACGATCGCCAGCCGCCGGTGGCCGAGCGCGATACCGGCTTCCGGATCGACCCAGATGCCCTGCCCGTCCGGCCCACGATGCGCGAGGCTCGCCGTCATTCGCGCGAGCGTGCCGCGCGCTGTCTCCTCATCGATGGCGACGGTATTCAGAAAGCCGTCGATTCCACACATTTGATTTGTTCGCCCCTGTTGACCTGTTCCGTCACGCGCGGCGCAACCTCGCGGCCCGCCGTCAGGCGTGACGGTCGAGCCATAGTACGAAGAAATAATTCAGCAATAATTCACCGATGAATTCCGGTGACGACCGGAAAAAAAATGGCGTCAAGCGCCGTGCGCGCATGTTCGCGCAAAGGGCCATATCGAATCGGAACGGACGGCTGCGCAGGCCAGCAGACCGAGAAAAAGGGGCAGCATGCCGCCGCGCCTGACGTGGCCCGCCCCGGCGTGCGTCAAGTCGCGCCGGTCGCCCATTTCAGCAACTGCGCGACCTCGCGGAAATGCTGCTGCTGGATCGTGCCGTTCTCGGGTGTCGTCTCGTACAGCGCCTGCGCGAGCCCGACGTTCGCGAGCGTCGGGCGCAGCGCGTCGCGCGCGTGCCGCACGATCCGCTCGGCCGCCTCGCCTTCGCCGCGCGCGAGCACCCACGGCAGCGTGCCGATCCCGCCGTAATAGAGCGCGACCGCGACGCGCGGCGAATAGACGACCACCGACGCGAAACCGATCCGGTCGGGCAGCGACGCGAACTGCGCCTCGCGCGCGAGCTGCCGGCGCTTCGCCTCGATGTGCGGGTCGCCCTCGTCCTCCTTGTGCTCGCGCCGCACTTCGTCGATCGACATCTTCATCTTCTGGTTGAACTCGTGGCGCTGATGCACGATGTCGATCAGCGCCATCACGATATAGATCAGCGCGGCCCAGCCGAACAGCAGCATCAGCAGCTTCACGATCAGCGCGAGGATCGAGATCGGCCGCGTGAAACCCGATTGCACCGACGGATCGAGCGACTCGACGATCAGCCAGCCGAGCGTCGCGACGAGCAGCACCGTCTTCAGCAGCATCTTCACGAGATTGACGAGGTTGCGCATCGACCACAGGTTCTTCATCCCCTCGGCCGGATTGAGCCGCGACAGCTGCGGCACGAGGCGGCTCCACGCCATCACGCCGCCGACCTGCACGAAACCCGCGAGCAGGCCCGCCAGCAGCCCGGCCGCGACGATCTGCGCGGACAGCGTCGCCCAGTCGCGCGCGGCGCCGTCGATCAGCACCGCGATCCGCGCGGACGGGTCGGCCGCGCCGACTGCGCCGAACACGAGCCGGAACAGCGCCTGCAGCCGCGCGAACAGCGCACCGATCCCCACCGCGAGCGCGACGCACACGCCGACGTAGAACGCCGACGAAATCGTCTCCGCGCTCTTCGGCACATCGCCTTTCTCGCGCGCCTCGCGCAGGCGCTTCTCGGTCGGCTTCTGGTCCTTTTCGGCCATGTCGGCTCCGTCGCGCGCTCACGCGCCGCCGTGCGCGGCGAACAGCGCGCGCAGCAGCGCCATCAGCCCGCTGTCGGGGCTCAGCAGCGAATGCAGCGACGCGTACACCGCCGGCAGGAACAGCACCATCATCAGCAGCGCGAGCGCGCTCTTCAGCGGCTGCGAGAACACGAAGATGTTGAGCTGCGGCACCGCGCGCCCGACGAGGCCGATGCCGAGCTCGACGAGCACCAGCACGATCGTCACCGGCGCGGCGAGCTTCACCATCCATTCGAAGATCGTGTCGGTCTGCCGCACGATGAAGGTCTGCAGCATCGACGAGAAATCGGGGCCGAGCGAGCCGATCGGCCACCACGCGTACGACTGCGCGAACAGTTGCACGAGCACCTGCAGGCCGCCGGCCGTGACGAACAGCGCGATCGCGACGAAATTGAGGAAGCCCGAGGTCGGGCCGCCCTCGTGCCCGCCCATCGGATCGAAGAACGCGGCGCTGCCGCTGCCCGTCTGGAAGTCGATCAGGTAGCCGACGCCCTGGATCGCGAACAGCACCGCGCTGAACGCGCCCGCGAGCAGCATGCCGACCACCGCCTCCTTCGCGACGAGCAGGCACCACATCAGGAACGGCAGCGCGGCCACCTGCGCGGAGTCGATCGCCGGCGCGACGAACGCGGCGATCACGACGGCGATCCCGTTGCGCACGAGGCCCGTGATGATCTGCTCGTTGAATACCGGCACGACGAACATGATCGGCAACAGGCGCGGCATCACGTAGAGCAGCGGTCGCAGCGTGCCCGCGACGTCGTTGAAACCCGCGGCCTGGTCTAGCATCGGCGCTCCACGGCGGCGGGCGGTGCGGTGTCGGCTGCCGGGGCGGCCGGGGCGGTTGCCGCAGTTGCCGCAGTTGACGCAGTTGACGCAGTTGACGCAGTTGACGCAGTTGACGCAGTTGACGCAGTCGCGTCGGTGATGTCGGTCGTGCCGGGTTCCGCATCGGCCGGCTGCGCGGCCATCTCCGCATCGAACGCGGCAGCGGCTTCCGGCTGCACGGCCGCGTGGCCCGAAGCATCGCCGGCCCACACCCCGACCGTCGCGAAGCGCCGCACCGCGTAGCCGTCCGCGACTTCGTCGGCATCGCGCTCGACCCGCGCGGCGCGCGCATGCAGCGCCTTCTCGCCGGCCTTGTCGAGCTTGTCCTCGGCGGCCTTCGCCTTGCGTGCGGCGCGCTGCAGGTCGGCAAGCGTCGCCTCGTGCCCGCGATGCACGTGCGCAGCCTTGCTCACCGACACGTTCGCGGTGCCGATGTGCCGGTCGAACGTGCGCGTGTCGGCCGCCGCGTTCTGCAGCGCGCGCGCCTCGCGCACGTCGTCGGCGAGACGCGTCTGGATCGCGGCCTTCGCGGCGACCTGCTGCGCAAGCTGCGCGTGCGCGGCCTCGAGCGCGCGGCGGCTTTGCGCGGCGATGCCTTGCTGGCGCGCGGCCGCGACGCGCGCAATCTGGCTGCGCATCTCGCGCACGCGCTTCAGGCGCGCCAGCGTGGCGAGCACGAGGCGGTCGTCGGCTTCAGACATGATCGTTCGCCAGCTTCGTCAGCTTCGCGAGCAGCGCGTCGAAACGCACGTCCTCGTGCGACGCCTGCGCGCAGAACGCACCGATCGCGTCGCGCGCACGCAGCGCGAGATCGCCGAGCCGGTCGCTGCCTTCGCGATACTCGCCGATCTGCACGAGCAGCTCGATCTCCTGGTACTTCGCGATCAGCTCGCGCACGCGCGCCGCCGCATGCTGGTGCGCGCGGCTCGCGACGAGCGGCATCACGCGCGACAGGCTCGCGAGCACGTCGATCGCCGGATAGCGGTTCGCGAGCGCGATCTTGCGCGACAGCACGATGTGGCCGTCGAGGATCGAGCGCACTTCCTCGGCGATCGGGTCCGATTCCTCGTCGCCTTCGACGAGCACCGTGTAGAGCGCGGTGATCGACCCGTTCGCGCCCTGCCCCGCACGTTCGAGCAGGCGCGGCAGCACCGCGAACGTCGACGGCGGGAAGCTGCGCCGCGTCGGCGGCTCGCCGCTCGCGAGGCCGACCTCGCGCTGCGCGCGCGCGAAGCGCGTCAGCGAATCGACGAGCAGCAGCACGCGCTTGCCCGCATCGCGGAAGTGCTCGGCAATCGCGGTGGCGACGAGCGCGGATTTCACGCGCTCCATCGCCGGGCGATCGGACGTCGACACGACGACGATCGAACGCGCGCGCACCTCGGGCGACAGGCTGTGCTCGATGAATTCGCGCACCTCGCGGCCGCGTTCGCCGACCAGCGCGATCACGTTCACGTCGGCCTGCGCGCCGCGCGCGATCATCCCGAGCAGCGTGCTCTTGCCGACGCCCGACGGCGCGAAGATGCCGACGCGCTGCCCGACGCCGAGCGTCATCAGCCCGTCGATCACGCGCACGCCGGTCGGAAACGGCGTGTCGATCATCTGGCGCGCAAGCGGGTTCGGCGGATCCTGCTGCGTCGACACCCACGCGGCGCCCGTCACCGGCCCGCGATCGTCGAGCGGCCGGCCGAGCCCGTCGAGCACGCGGCCGAACAGCCCTTCGCCGACCGGAAACACATGCTCGCGCCCCGACGGTACGACGGTCGTCTCCGGCGACAGCCCGGCCACGTCGCCGAGCGGCGTGAGCAGCGTCGTCTGCCGCGAAAACCCGACCACCTCGGCGAGCAGCGTCGGCTGGTTCGGCGTGCGCAATTCGCAGATCTCGCCGAGCCGCGCGCGGATGCCCGTCGCGTTCAGGATCTGCCCGACCGCGTGATTGACGCGGCCCTGCACCGACACCGGCGAGAAAAACGCGAGCCCCGCGTCGAGTTCGCCGACGAGGCGGCCACGATCGAACGGCGCGCCGTCGTCGTCGCCGCTGCCGAACGGCTGCATATCGTCGAGCGGCGCGTTCATCGCGCGGCGCCCTTCAGCGCGTCGCGGCGGATCGCCTGGCGCAGCGCGTCGATCTGCAGGTCGAGGCTCGCGTCGATGCGACCTGACGGCGTCTCGACCGTGCACGCATGGCGTTCGAGCTGCGCGTCCTCGACGATGCGGATCTTCTGCCGGTTCGACTGCCCCGCGAATGCGCCGTCGAGCGCATCGCGCATTTCATCCTTGCGGCCGGGCGCGACATGCACGACCAGGAACGCCTCGTCGCGCACGAGCGGCGCGATCCGCGCCAGCGCGGCCTCGTACAGCTTCTGCGTGCTCATCTCGCCGACGATCGCGCGCACGGCCTTCACGACGATATCGGCCATCGCGTCCTTCATCGTCTCCATCGTGCGCGCGGCCGCGAGCGCCTGCGTGTACGCATGCGCAGCCTGCTCGCGCTGCGCGCGGCGCATCCCTTCGTCGTAGCCGGCCGCCTGCCGCTTGTCGAATTCGCGCTGTGCGTCGGCGACGATGCGCGCGGCCTCGTCGTGCGCGGTCGCGATCACCGCGGACGCGTCGAGCAGCGCCGCGTATTCGCGCTCCTTGAGCACCTTGCGCTCCGACAGCAGCTGCAGGTTGTCGCTCGTGATCAGAAAAGCCAGTCCCATGACGCAAGCCTCTCGGGAATCAGAAACAGGAACAGCAGTTCGCCGAACTGGTCGCGCTGCGCGCGGTTCAGCCAGTAAGGCGCTTCGTCGTCGATCGCGCGGTTGAACTTCAGGCGCGCGCGCCGCGCGACCGCGTCGCCGGCCACGCCGATGAAATCCGCGAGCAGCCGCCCGCCGCGCGCGCGGATCACGACGGGCAGCGCGGCGGGATCGGCGCGCCACGGTTCGAGCGTGTCGGCGAGCGCGCCGAATTCCGGCGCGCGTTCGAGCGCGAGTTCCAGCGCGTCGCCGCCGAGCCGGGCCGCGACTTCCGCGCGGATGCGCCTTGCCGTCAACGCATCGCGCAGCCACGTGCGATGCAGCAGCAGCCCCGCATACGACGCCAGTTGCTCGAGCGCCGCGCCCGGCAGCAGCGCGAGCCGCGCGCACGCATTCGCGACGTCGAAGTCGTGCCGGTCGGCCACGCCGTTCGCATCGAGCAGATGCCGCGCGAGCAGCTTGCGGCCGGCCGCGCCGAACGCGTCCGGCGAGCGGTAGCGTGCGGGCCAGTCGGCTGGCACGCGCGTCACGTGCAGATAACGGTCGGGCCGCAGGTTGAAATCGCAGACGAGCGCATGAAACGCGGCACGGCGCGCAGCGGGCGGCGGCGCGAGCGGCTGCAGCCACGGCAGCGGCACGGCGTCGGGCCCGTCGCCCGGCGGCAGCGCATGCGGATCGCTCATGCGCCGTCGCGCGCGCCGTCCGGCGTGCGCAGCCCGCCGCCGGCCGACTGCGCGGATGCCGGATGCCCGGACGCCGACTGCCCGGACCCCGGATGCCCGGACACTCCGTTCCCGCCATTCGCTCCGCGCGGCGCGCCGAGCAGGCCGGCGAGCCGCGCACCGAACATCCCGCGCCGCGCGGCCGACAGCGCGATCACCGCGCCGGTCAGCAGGATCAGCGCGAACACGAGCCAGCCGAGCGGCGAGCGCAGCCGCACGATGTCGGTCACCGCGCTGCCGATCCCGTCCACGCGCGTCGCTTGCGCGGCGGCCGGCTGCAGGAACAGCGACACGTTGTCGTACTGCAGCCCTTCGATGCTGTGCGCGACGAGATCCTTGACCATCGGCGCCATCGCACGCAGGTCGACGCCCGGCCGATAGCGGATGTACACGGCCGCCGACGACGGCTTGATCTTGTCCGCGAGCGGATCGTTCTCCGGAATCACGACCTGCACGCGCGCGACCACCACGCCTTCGATGTCCTGCAGCGTGCGCGACAGGTCCTGCGAAACGCCGTACAGGTAGCGCACGCGCTCCTCGGCCGGCGTCGACACGAGGCCCTGCTTCTGGAACAGCTCGCCGAGGCTCGCATAGCTCGGCTTCGGCAGCCCGTTCGCCTGCAGCACCGTGAGCGCCGACTGCATGTCGCCGTCCGCGACGCTCACGAGCCATGCATTGCGGTCCGACGTGTCGCGCGCGTCGTTGTCCTTCGACGCGCTGATGCCCGCGTCGCCGAGCACCGCGACCATCTGGTTCGCATCGCGCTCCGACAGGCCCGAGTACAGCTCCTTCTGGCACCCGGCCAGCAGCACGAGCAGCCCCGCGAGCAGCGCGCGCGCCGCCCGGCTGCGCCACGCATGCGCGCGCGGCGTCGAATCGATCGTCGTCATCGTTTGTCCGCTTCAGGGTGCGCCGGACCGTGTCAGGCCCGCACGCACGCTTTCACTCCTGCGTCTTCAGCACGGTGTGCGTGAAGCCGTTCGCCGCCTGCGCAACCGACAGGCTCAACTGGTATTCCGAAATCGTGGTGGTCGCCGTCCACTGGAAATCCATCGCCTTCACCATCGTCATCATCGGATCGCTGCGGCTGTCGGCCATCGACGTGAGCATTTCGCTGCGATGCTTGTCGATGTTCGCGTACCGCGTGTCGAGATCGTTGCCGTAGGTGCGCAACCGCTCGACGAGCGACGACTGGTTCGCCTGCGCGGGCGTCATCTGCACGGCCGGCGCCGCGTCCGCCGGCGCGCGCGACATCGCGACGCCCGACGAAGACGACGCGGCCGGCGATGCACCCGGCTGCATCAGCGCATCGAACTGGCGCACCTGCGCCGGATCGGACGCCGAGCCCGTCTGCTGCACGGCACCCGCGAGCGCGGCCGCGCCCGGCGACGCCGCGCCTACGCCTGTCACTGACATATCCATGCCCTCCTTGGCTGGCAGGCGCCGGACCGGATCGGTCGGGCCCGCCCGGAACAGGCCGGCCGGCACGCGCGCATCCGCGGCCGGGCCCCCTTTGCGGGCAGGCCCGGCGCGCGCCGTCGCGCGGCGCGGCCGGCGACCGGCTTCATGCGCGGCCGGCCGAGCTCAGGTGTTGCGCAACCTGGGCGTTCGCCGTCCCTTCCTGCGCGGTCACTGCGTTGCTGGTTTCGAACGTCGCGGTCGACTGCTGGACCTGGAAGTTGATCTTCGTCAGTTCGAGCTGCGTCTTGGTCAGGTCGTCGGCCTGTTGCTGGACCTGGTTCGTATTGGTTGCACCACCTGCGGCCTGGGTACCCATGTTTCGCTCCTTAACGTGAACTTCATTCACCTTCCGGCGGCAGCCCCATGCCCCGCCGGCGACGTGAGCCGCCGCACATGTGCGACGTCCCGCGTTGATGCGCGCACCGCGCGTCGCGCGATGCGCATGACCTGTCTCGCGGCGCTAGTGCGCCGCCTCCTTCGCTGCACCGGGCACCGCGGCACCCGCTTGCGGCGCGTCCGGCAACAGCGTCGGCCCCGGCACCGGCTGCGCGACCCCGGCCGCCGCACCGCTCGCGAGCGGCGCCACGGGCGGCGCCGGCGCCTGTTCGGGCGCGTTCGCCGACGCGCCGCCGAGCGGCATCGTGATGCGCTGGCCGTTGCGTTCGAACACGACTTCGTCCGGGCCGATCGACACAACGGTCGGCCCGTCCTTCAGCCGCGCGCCCTCGAAATAGCGGCTGCCGTCGGCCGTCTCGATGTAGCGCTGGTCGCCGTCGCCGGCGAACACGGTCGTGATCTCCGGAATGCCGGCCATCCCGCCGAGCGTCGTCGTCGTGCGCGGCGCGGCCGGATCGGCATCGCGCACGTGGTCGACCACCTCGAGCGCCGGGCGCGCGTCCTTCATGTAGTTGCGGATGCGCGGCTCGATCTGCGCGCGCGCGGCCGCCCCCGTCAGCTCGATCCGGCCGCGGCCGAGATACGCGACCGTCAGCGCCGTATCGCTGAAATAGGTCTGCGCGGTCGCGACCAGATCGCTGACCACGTAGATGTTGCCGAGCGCCGCGTTGTCGACGCCCGCGACGATCTGCGCGACGCGTTCACGCGCGGCCGGGTCGCTCACGTAGCCGGACACGATCACGCCGTCGTCGCGCGGCGCGACGGCCAGCTCCGGATAGGCGTGCAGCAGTTGCTGCAGCCGGTGCGTGCGCGCGAGCACCGATTCGTGCTGCCACGGCAGCCGCCCCGACCACGCGACGAAGCCGTAGCCGAGCGCACCGAGCAATACGCCGATCCACAGCGCGACCAGCGCGATCACGAGCCGCCGGCTGCCGAGGCGGCGCAGCCCGCCGGTGAGCCAGCCGAGCCACGCGGCCTCGCGCGCGGCATCCGGCGCGTCGGTTTCGTCGGGCACCGCGACGCTCGCCTGCGCGTGCCGCGCGATGCCGAGCCGGATCGAGCCGACCGTCACGACGTCGTGCGGCGTCATCGAGCGGCGGCCCGCGCCGAGCGGTTCGTCGTTGAACAGCACCGGCGCGCCGGCGTCGCCGCCGTGGTTCTGCACGGTCACCGCGAGCGCGCCGACCTGCAGGCACACCTGTTTCGCACCGATCTCGCGATCGGGCAGGATCACTTCGCAATCGGCCGCCGTGCCGACCCAGTTCGCGCCGCGCGCGAGCGACATCGTGCGGCCGTACATCGGCCCGCTCAGGAAGCACAGGTTCCACGGCGACGCGAGCGCGGCCGCACCGGCCCCCGCGGCTCCCGAGCCGCCGGGCAATGCGCCGTCGCCGTGCGGGTCAATGATGGTCGTCGACATGGGTGGTGGCTCCTGCGGTCGTCGCCGCCGGCTGCGACGCCGCATCCTTCGGCGGCGGCAGCGCGGGCGGGCCGAACTTCGTGCCGGGCAGCGGCTTCGGCGTCAGCGGCACCGCGACGTCGTTGTCCGGCGGCCGATACATCGACATGCCTTCCTGATTCGCCGGCCCGTCGGCGCCCGGGTTCACGGGCGAGCCGTCCGGTGCGTACATCGACGCGTTCGTCACCACGCGCGGCGTCAGCAGGTAGAACCGCTCCATGTGGTTGCCCGACTTGTCGGTGTACTTGAACAGGTTGCCGATCAGCGGAATGTCGGACAGCCAGGGCACGCCGCTCTTGTTCAGCTTCACCTCGTCGTCGTTGAAGCCGGCGATCAGCAGGCTCTTGCCTTCGTCGATCATCGTCTTGGTGACGATGTTGCGCTGCTGGATCACCGGGATGTTCGACACGGCCTGCCCCTGCACGATGTTGCCGTCCTGGATGTCGATCGACATCATCACGCTCTCCGGGTTGCCGGATACGGCGGCCGCGTTGCGGATCGCCTCGTTGACGATCATCGGCGTCACCTTGATGCTCGTGCCGGTCGTCACGCTGTACAGCGACGAATCCTGGTAGCCCGGCACCTGCACGTAGAACTGCGTGAGGTTCTCGAGGATCGCCTCGGTGTTGTCGAGCGCGAGCACCTTCGGCTTCGAGCGCAGTTGCGCCTGCCCCTTCTGCGCGAGCGCATTCACGCGCGTGAGCAGGTAGTTGCGCAGCGAGCCGCCGATCGATGCGGTCAGCGCGATGCCCGTCGGCAGGAAAGTGCCCGTCTGCCCGGTTTCCGACGTGCCGATGCCGAACGTCAGCGGCGGATTGCCCGAGCCGTTGTATTGCGTGTTGCCGGTCAGCGGATTCGCGCCGTTGCCGATCTGCACGTCGCCGTGCGTCGTGTGCAGGCGCCAGTCGATCCCGAGGCTGTCGAGCGAATCCTCGTTGATGTCGATGATCGTCACGTTGATCTCGACGATGCGCGGCCGCTCGTCGAGCTGGTTGATCAGCGACTGGTAGCGATACATGTTCTCCGGCAGGTCGCGCACGATCACCGCGTTGATCGCCGGATCGGCGACGATCTGCGGCAGCGTGTCGCCACCACCGCCGTTCGAGAACGGCGAGAACCCGCCGGTCGCGCTGCCGTCGCCGGAATAGCCGCCCGAACGCGGGCCGCCGGAGATGTCGGGGAAGTCGAGGCGCGGCACCGCGATCGTCAGCCCCGAGCCGAGCTTCACCTGGCGCGCAGCCTGCCCGAGCGGCGTGCTCGACGCCAGCGCACTCGTGCCGCCGCCCTTGCCGAACAGTCGGCCGAGGATCGTCGCGACGCCCGGCACCGTCACTTCCTTGCCCGAGCGGTTGATCGTGAAGTCCGACGCCCAGCCGTACTTCAGCCGGAACGCACGGATATCCGCATGCGCGCCGTTCGCGGACGGATCGCCGACCGAGCCGACCGCCTGCCGCACGAGCTCGACGTAGCGGCGCGGGCCGGCCACGTACACGCTGTTCGCGCGATCGTTGATCACGAGCGTGTAGCGCTTGTCGGGAATCTGCATCGCCTGCAGCGCGCGGCCGATTTCGCCCGATGCATTCGGCGGGATCGGGATCATCTGCGTCTGCGACTGGTCGGCCGGATCGACGTACAGGAACGAGCCGTCGTAGTACCACGTGAGCCCGTAGGTCGAGCAGATCGTGTCGAGCGTCTGCTGCGGCGTGCCCGAGAAGCGGCCGCTGATCACGCCGTCGACCTTCGGGTCGACCACCGCCGTCACGCCCTGCGACGATGCGAGTTCGCGAATGAAGTCGCCGATCTTCTTGCCGTTCGCGACGATCGTGAACGGCTTGTTGCGCCAGCGCAGGTCCGCGGCGCGGGCCGGCTGCGCGGGCGCCATGCACAGCGACGCCGTGAGCAGCGCGGTCGCGCACATGGCAAGCGCGGCCCGTTGCAGGCTGCGCGGTTGAAACCGGATCGGGGCGACGCGTCGATGCATCAAAGAACTCCAGTGGAAGAAACGAACATGCGTTCCAGCGCCTGCTGCGCGAAGCGCAGCACTTCGCCGCCGAGCCAGCCCGACAGCAGCACGAGTGCGACCATCACCGCGATCAGCCGCACCGCGATGCCGATGTTGGCGTCCTGCACCTGCGTGACGGCCTGCAGGATCGCGACGACGAGGCCCGTGACGGTGGCGATCAGCACGATCGGCAGCGACAGCAGCAGCACGAGCATCAGCGCCTGGCGCGTCAGGTCGAGGATCGTCGAGCTCGTCATTGCACGGCTCCCGGCAGGCGCACGTCGGCGCCCGCACCGACCGTGCCGTCGTCCGGCGGGTTCTTCACCCAGCCGACCGTGTGCAGCTGCACGTCCTCCTCGACTTCCTGGTACGACAGCACCGCCAGCTCGGGCAGCACCGGCTGCAGGATCGTCTTCACGTAGCGGCGCGCGCCGAGCGCGACCATCACCGCGAGCCGCGCCGCGCCCTGTGCGTTGCTGTGACCGCCGGGGCCGGCCGCCTGCGCGGCCTGCACGATCGCGCGCACCTGCTCGCCGATGTCCTGCTTGATCGCGCTCGACAGCGCGAGGAAATTGCCCTGCTTGGTGCGCATCACCGCGCTCTCGATCCGCTCCTGCAGGTTCTGCTCGAACAGCACGACGCGCAGCTGGCGCGTCGTGCCCGCATGGCGATCGGTGATCATCCGGCGCAGGTCGACGCGCACGAGTTCGACCAGCGCGATCACGTCGTCGGGCTCGTTCGGCGCCCACGTGATCAGGCTCTCGAAAATCACGCGCAGGTTGCGGATCGGCACCTGTTCGGCGAGCAGCCGGCGCAGCACTTCGGTCACGCGCTGCAGCGGCACGAGCCGCGTCAGCTCGCCCACGAGTTCGGGGTGCTCGCGGCGCACGAGATGCACGAGCGCCTGCGTCTCCTGGATACCCAGCAATTCGTCCGCATGCTGGCGCACGATCTGCTCGACGTGCGCGGCGAGCGCGCTTTCGCTCGACAGCCACTTGCCGTCCGGCGCGGCGCCGTCGTGCTTGATCCACAGCGCGGTCGCGAACGGGCCGAACGCCTCGGCCGGCTGGCGCTCCGCGCGCTCGGGCAGCGGCGCGACGCCGTCCCACAGCAGCCAGCCCGGCTTCAGCGCGCCGTGCGCGGCGAGCACGTCCTGCAGGTAGATCCGGTACGTGCCGGCCGCCGCACCTTCGTCGTCGTTCAGCGTGATGCGCGGGAACACCGTGCCGATGTCCGCGTCGACGCGCGCCTTCGCGCTCGACAGCGCGGCCTGCAGTTGCGCGAGGTTCAGGCTCGTGCGCAGGTCGTCGGACAGCGATACCGCGATCAGCGACGTGACGCCCGCCGCGTGCGACACCTTCGCGGGCTGGCCGTCGTCGGCCGTGCCGACGCGCCCCGCGATCTGAATCAGGTTGAAGCTCGGCGCAGTCGTCTTGTGCTTGAACTGCGAGAACGCGAACGCGCCGAGGCCGAGCGCGATCAACGCGAACGACCACTTCGGAAAACCGGGCACGACGAGAAAACCGGCCAGCACCAGCGCCGCGATCAGCAGCGCGCGCGGATGCGCGCCCAGTTGCTCGCCGAGCTGTTCGCCGAGCTGGCGCTGCCGCGCATCGCGCGTCGCCACGCGCGTCGTCACGATGCCCGCCGCGATCGACACGAGCAGCGACGGAATCTGCGACGCCATCCCGTCGCCGACGGTCAGGATCGCGTAGCGTTGCAGCGCCGCGCCGATATCCATCCCGTGCATCAGCGTGCCGACCGCGATCCCCGCGACGATGTTGATGAACGCGATCACGAGGCCGGCGATCGCGTCGCCCTTCACGAACTTCATCGCGCCGTCCATCGCGCCATGCATCTGCGATTCCTGCTCGAGCTTCTCGCGGCGCTCGCGCGCTTCGTCCGCGCTGATGATGCCCGCGCGCAGGTCCGCGTCGATGCTCATCTGCTTGCCCGGCATCGCATCCAGCGAAAAACGTGCCCCGACTTCGGCCACCCGCTCCGACCCTTTCGCAATCACGATGAACTGCACGACGGCGATCACGAGGAACACCACGCCGCCCACCACGACGTTGTTGCCGACGACGAGCCGCCCGAACGCGTCGATCACGTGGCCGGCGTTCGCGTGCAGCAGGATCAGCTTGCACGACGCGATGTTCAGCGCGAGCCGGAACAGCGTCGTAAACAGCAGCAGCGCGGGAAACGACGAGAAGCTGACCGCCGACGGCACATAGGTCGACACCGTCAGCAGCACCACGCTCACGGCGAGATTCAGCGAGATCATCCCGTCGAGCGCGGCCTGCGGCAGCGGCAGGATGAACAGCGCGACGACCGCGACGATGAACGCGGCCATGAACAGGTCCGCGCGCGGCGATGCGCCGCCGAGACGTCTTCCGGACACGCCGCGACCAGCGGAAAACAACCGCTGCCAGTCGCGGGGGAGCGCCTTCGGTTCTGCCATCGTGCCGTTGTCCTGTCGTCGTTATCGCCGGCTGGCACGGGCAATCCTGCCCCACGCTGCGCGGACCGTTGAATGGGACGAGTGTAGCGACGCGAAACGATGGAAAATGGGATGCGCCTCGTAGCGTGAAAGCGCGTTTCCCGGCGGCGGTCGGATCGGACTACGAAACCCGGCGGCGCACTCGGGCACGCCCCGCCGGAACCGCTTCCATCGCGCGCCGGGCCGCCGGCGCGTGCGTCAGGTCAGGGCTGCAGGCGCCGCGCGGCGAGGTATGCGAGCTGCGCGCGGTTCTGCACGTTGAAGAGTTTTTCGAGCGAGCGGATGTGGTGGCCGACCTTGTGCAGCGACGTGCGCAGCGCGCTCGCGATTTCCTGGTCGGACAGCCCATGCACGAGACGGTCGAGCACCTGCTGCTGTTCGTCGCCGAGCGCGAAGCCGCGCATGCGCGCGATGCGCGCCTCGAGGAACGGCAGCGCGACGCGATGCACGGCAAGGCTGACCGACAGCGCCCCGCCGATCACGCGATCGTCGATCCATTCGGTGCCGTGCGTCTCCGACGTCACGGTTACCGCGACGCGCAGGTCGAGGCGCGGCGCCGACAGGCTGAAGATCACGCCGCTGTTCATCGCGTGCGCGCGCAGATGGCCGGCGAGCGCCAGCACCTTGCGGTCGCCGCTGCCCTGCGCGGCCGACTCGATCTCGTCGAGTTGCCACGCGACCGGAAAGCCGCTCTGCCGCACCTGCGCGAACCGCGGGTCGCTCTCGTACAGCATCCCTTCGATAAACGGCTGCATGAACGTCGCCGGCGCGAGGTCGCGCAGCAGATGCGCACACAGGACGCGCCGCCCGATCATTTCGTAGGCGCCGTAACCGAGCGTACTGAATCCGATTTGCCGCAATCGCGCATGGCATTGCGCGAAATCGACCGGGGCAAGGTCGGTTTTACCGGGTGCAATTTGAATGCCGGTAAAAACGTCACGCTCGATTGCCTGATATTCGTTCGAATAAGCAGCAGCGGCCGCTATATCGGCTTGTGAAAACCACTCGACGCGTGGTGCGCCGTCAGCATATGTCATGAGGAGCCCGCCTTTCCCAATATGTGAAACTGCGCCCCGTCACGATCTGGTCTTTTCTTTATGATTTTCTGGTCGTCGTTATATGCGTGCGAATATGAACCTTTCGCCGCCATTCGTATTACGGCATATTACGCATACACGGGCATTTTTGTACAATGCCCCCGCGTTTCGTCAGGGATGACGATCGGCGCATATCAAAACGATGCTCGATCGCACCGCCGGGAATGCCGTACACGATACGGCCGCCGCCAGGCGATGCGCGTCGATTCCGAGGGATGGCTCATGTCCGATATTGCATTGCAAGAAGAAGCGGTCGCCCCAACCATTTCCCGCCCGTCGCGCGGGTTGAACACATGCGCGGACGCACTGCGGGAGCGTGCCGTGAAGGTCGTCTGGTGCGACGACGTGAAGCGCGGCGACGTTTCGCAACCGCACGCGCCGAAGCTCGGCGTCGCCGATACGCTCGCGCTCGCGCAAAGCACGGCCGAGCGCAACCGGATCGTCACGAGCCTGCTGCACCTGACAGGCTTCTCGACGTTCGCGTACTTCGCGCTCGAATTCAAACGCGAGCGTGTCGAAAGTCTCTACCTTCATGAAGCGTTCACGCCGGCCACCTATCGCGGCGACTACGTGCGGCACAACCATCACGACATCGATCCGCGCACGCTCGGCGCGCGCGTATGCAACATGCCGATCGTGTGGGACCTGCAGCAGTTGCGCCGCGAACACCGCAAGCGCGACGACGGCCCGTGCGTGACGCCGGCCGCGCTCGACGGTTTCCTGCAGACGATGCAGGACGACGGGATGTGCAGCGGCATCATGTATTCGATGGCCGTGCCCGGCACGCGGCTGCATGCGTTCATGAGCTTCACCGCGCCGCGCCGTACGCGCGAATGGATCACGCCGGCGACGATCGAGCAGGCGCTGTCGATCGGGCTGTCGGTACACAAGTTCGCATCGCCGCAACTGATCGCGACGTCGCGCGAGCGGACGGTCAACGGGCTCACGCCGTTCGAGCAGGAACTGCTGATCGGCATCGCCGAAGGCGCATCCGACAAGGAGATCGGCCGGCGCCTCGACACCAGCGCGCACAACGTCGACTATCACCTGCGCAAACTGCGCAAGCGCTTCGGCGTTGCGAACCGGATCCAGCTCACGTACCTGACATCGAAGCTCGAGCTGATCTGACGGTGGCGCGGCGCTTGCGGAAAGCGAATGTGTAAACGCACATGCCGGCCTCGCGGGACGGCATGTACGGGTTGCGGCGCGGTGCCGGGTCCGGCGCCGCATCCTGGCAGACGATCCGCGTTACGTCAGCAGCGTCATCTGCACGACCTTCACGATCACGAGACCGACCGCAATCACCAGATAGCCGCGCAGCACGGCCATCCAGATTCGCGTCGCGAGCGTCATGTTCTGCGGCGCGAGCGTATCGAGCGGCGGCATGCGCCACGTGTCGCGCAGCGAGCGATCGACGCCCGGTTCGACGACACGCTTGTTGCGGCGAATCAGCACCGTCGCGAGATAGCCGGTAATCGCGAGCACGGTGCCGCCCACCAGCACGTCGACGATCGCTTCGCCGCTGATGTCCGGATACATCACCGATGCGGTCAGGATGATCGACAGCAGCACGAGCACCCAGATCACCGCGCCCGTAAACACGTTGAGCTTCGTCGAGTTGACCCAGGGCCCAAGCACCTGGCGGTCGTTGCACAGCACGAGCAGGAACACCGTCGCGCTCGGCAGCAGCACGCCCGCGAGCGTCTGCACGGCTTCGGTCAGCAGGCCGAGCGGGCTGCCCGGGATCAGCACGAGCGTGGCCGCGGCCGCGACGATGCCGAAGTACACCAGATAGAAGCCCTTCGCATCGGACACGCCGCGATGCAGCGAATGGCGGATCTTGAACACGTCGCCGATCGCATACGCGGTCGACAGCGACACGGCCGCCGCGCCGATGATGCACGCGTCGAGCAGCGCCACCGCGAACAGCGTCGCGCCGGTACGGCCCGCATATTTCTCGAGGCCCGCGATGATGCCGCCCGCGTCGGTGAAGTTGCCGGCTTCCGGATGCCCGCCGAACAGCGCGGCGCTGAAGCTGATCATCGCAACCGCGCCAACCAGCACGAACGCGATGCCGATCCACAGGTCGACCTTTTCGTATTTCATGAAGCGCGGCGTGATGCGTTTGTCGATCACGTAGCTCTGCTGGAAGAACAACTGCCACGGCGCAACCGTCGTGCCGACGATGCCGATCACGAGCAGCATCACGTCCGACAGCTTCGCGTGTGCGGGCCAGTTCGGCACGAAGAAATCGCGCGTCATCTGCGAGACGGGCGGATGGATCGACACGAGCACCGGCACCAGCAGCAGGCTCAGCACGCACAGCCCGATCGCGAACCGCTCGAAGCGCCTGAAATCGCCGGTACTCACCGCGGCCATCGTCAGCGCGGCGGCCACGCACACGCCGGCCACCTTCGGCAGCCCGAAGAATTCCAGCACGAACGTGATGCCGATGAACTCGGTGACGATCGTCAGCGCGTTGAGCAGGAACAGGTCGATCACGCTGAACGCGCCCCAGAACTTGCCGAAGCGCTCGAAGATCAGGCGTGCATGGCCGACGCCCGTGACCGCGCCGAGGCGCAGCACCATTTCCTGGTTCACGTACAGCACGGGCACGAGCAGCAGCAGCGTCCACAGCAGCGTCGTGCCGTAGTTCTGGCCGGCCTGCGTGTAGGTGCCGAACGCGCCGGCGTCGTTGTCGCCGACCATCACGATGAGGCCCGGGCCGATGATCGCGAGCAGCGTGCGCAGTCGCGCCCACCATGTGCCGCGCGCGGCGGTGTCGTGATGCGCGATCGTGCCGAGCGCGCCGCGGATGTCGCCGACGTGGGCTTCGTCGAGCACGGCGCTGCGTTCTGCGGCGATCGGTGGAGAGACGTTGGATGGCGTGGACATGATTCGTTCCGTACGGCTAATGGTTATCCGATGAGCGTGTGCCCTTGGGATGCGCACGTGGGGCCTGCCCGCAGGCAGCCGCGCGTGCGCATGCCGAGGCGCGCTCGGCGCTTTGTCAGTGAATCAACGATCTCAACCGGTTCAGCAGGCGGGAGAACACCCGCGGACGGGCGTCGAGCGTCAGCATCGCGTCGTACTGATTGCGCGATTCCGTGACGTGCGGAAAGTTCGACAGCAGAAGGCCGAAGTTCATGGTCTGGCTCCGTGCGGCGACGGCAGGCGTGCCGGCCGCGTGGTGGGTGCGGGGCCAGTCCGGGGGCCTGAACGATGTGTCAGGCTAGTCGGCCGGAGTGTCCCCGCGACCCGGGTTCAAAAGGGTCGGTGCGTGCAACGGGCATAAGGGACAACTGTCACTGTCGTTCATGGCGGCTCCTGTGCGGTGTTCCGGGGAACACGGTTGACCGCCGTCCGGCTTGCGGGCCGCCGTTCGTTCGCATGAAAAACGCATGCGCGAACGCGGCCGCACACCAGGCGGCGGCATATCCGGACGGCGCATGCGAAAACGCATCACGCTAACCGGCGCGAATCAGGGTGCACGTAGGAAGTTGCTGCGGAATACTGCTGCGCGCACCGTTTGCCTGGGGGACAAACGGCGGCTTCGATGAGGCGCGGACGTCGGTCGCTCAGGCGGGAATTTCGTTCGAAGATCGACTACTGCAGGCGTCCAAGGCGGCGGCCCCAAGAGTGAAGATGCCGGATTTTATGGATCGCCCGAAAGTGAAGTCAACCCCTCCCAACCCCATTTCCCGAAATAAATTTCCCGCGTTGCGACGCTGAAAGATTTGCCCTTGAAATGACGTACCGAAACCTTTCAGCACGTCGCGATGCGGTCGTATGCGAACAACGATGAGCGCTGCCGCAGCACCCTCCTCGTGCCGACCGCGTGCTGCCGTTGCATCACAGCGTGCCGCTGCAACTCGCACACCACATGCAGCGCTTTTTGTGCGTTTTTTACTTGCACCGCAGCAAAAGTCGCGACTACAATCCGCCCCAATTCATCAAGGGAGTCCCTCCGTGGACACATGCTCTAGTTGCAGTTCGATGCCGGTCCAGGCCGGCCAAGCCATCGCGAGATAGCAGCCAGACGCATGTCTTTCGCCGCTAGCTCGCATTCGTCGGGTTAGCGCGCTTCCTTCCGGGCCGGCCATCGCCGGTTCGTCAGTCGCACGCTCCGTTACGTTCCACCCTCCGATCGCAGGCCGCGTCATGCGCCCGCGCTCGATCGCGTCGTCCGGCATCCGCCGGACCGGACGGAGGCAGCGTCATGTTCTTTCAATCGTTCGCGGTCAGACTCAAGCGCGTCGTGCACGTCGCATGCGACCGCTCGTTCGTTTCCGGTCTCTCGCCGCTCGCCCACGCATTCAGCAACTGGCGCGGCACGGCGCTCGCCCACGTGCCGGCGACGCCCCGCCCGCTCGACTGCGTGCTGGTCGCCGCGATGGCGGCCGCGGTCGCGCTCGTCGGGCTGCTGTGCTCGGCCGCGCCACGCCTCGGCTTCGCGCAGGTGTGGCGCGTCGGCGGCTGGTTGCCGCAAGCCCCTCGTCGCGCGGCAGTGCCTACGCCATGCGCCGACGCGAGATGGTCTCGCCACGTTTCCCGTATCACGTTTTCGTTTCCTCAGTCTAACTAATCAAATCGCCAACGGAACCCACATGAAGAACTACCTCGAACCCGTTCCGCGCAAGCCGCGCGCCAATGCGCTCGCCGTGCTGCTGCTGTCGCTCGCTGCCACACCCGCGTTCGCGCAATCGGCGCCCCCGGCCGCGGCCGAACCGGCGGCCGGCGCGAGCGACGCCGCCGCGCCCGCACAACAGGCCGCCGATGCTGCCGCGCCCGCTCCCACCGGCCTCTGGGAGCGCTCGAACCTGTTCGGCAACATGGGCGGCCTGCGCGACCTGCTCGGCGATCACGGCGTCACGCTGAGCCTGCAGGAAACCAGCGAATACCTGTACAACACGTCCGGCGGCACGAATCGCGGCGGCGCCTACCAGGGGCTCACGCAATTCGGCTTCAACGTCGACACGGGCAAGGCGATCGGCGTGCCGGGCGGCACGTTCAACGTGTCGGCGCTGCAGATCCACGGCACCAACCTCACGCAGCGCTACCTGCAGACGCTGCAGACCGCGACCGGCATCGAGGCGAATTCGACCACGCGCCTGTGGGAGCTCTGGTATCAGCAGTCGTTGCTCGACGGCAAGGTCGACGTGAAAGTCGGCCAGCAGAGCGTCGACCAGGAGTTCATGGTGAGCCAGAACGCGGCGACGTTCATGAACGCCACGTTCGGCTGGCCGGTGCTGCCGTCCACCGACCTGCCCGCCGGCGGCCCCGCGTATCCGCTGTCGTCGCTCGGCGTGCGGCTGCGCGTGAAGCCGGCCGACGCATGGACCGCGATGGTCGGCGTATTCGACGGCAACCCGGCCGGCCGCACCGACGGCGACGCGCAGGTGCTGAACGCGCACGGCACCAACTTCAACCTGCGCAGCGGCGCGTTCGTGATCGGCGAAGTCCAGTACGCGCTGAACGCGCCGCCGGCCGACCCGAAGGCGCCGCAACCGGCCGGCCTGCCGGGCACCTACAAGCTCGGCTTCTGGTATCAGTCGCAGCACACGAACGACCCGCGCTACGGCACCGACGGCCTGTCGCTCGCGAATCCGGCGAGCAACGGCATTCCGGCTACGCATCGCGGCAACTACGGCTTCTATGCAGTCGCGGACCAGATGGTCTGGCGGCCGTCAGCCGACAGCCCGCGCTCGGTCGGCGTGTTCGCGCGCGTAATGGGCGCGCCGGGCGATCGCAATATCGTCGATTTCGCCGCCAATGCAGGCGTGACGCTGAAGGCGCCGTTCAACGGACGCGACAACGACGTCGCGGGCATCGCGGTCGGCTACGCGAAGATCGGCTCGCATGCGCGCGGCCTCGATGGCGACACCGGCACCTATACGACGCCCGGTTATCCGGTGCGCCGCGC
Source organism: Burkholderia pyrrocinia (assembly GCF_001028665.1). Taxonomy (NCBI): domain Bacteria; kingdom Pseudomonadati; phylum Pseudomonadota; class Betaproteobacteria; order Burkholderiales; family Burkholderiaceae; genus Burkholderia; species Burkholderia pyrrocinia. The sequence continues at coordinate 2,052,565 of NZ_CP011504.1, read as the reverse complement.
GGAGACGGTCGTCGAGGCGACCTACCAGTACCAGGTCACGCCGTGGTGGCAACTGCAGGCCGACCTGCAGCACTTCTTCCGTCCGGGCGGCGGCATCCCGAACCCGAACGCGGCGGGTGCACGCATCGGCGACGAAACGGTGGTCGGCGTGCGCACGACGATCACGTTCTGACGCAAGCCACATACGAAAACGGGCCGGACGGCAGTTGGCGCGACAGTCCGGCCCGTGCGTTCGCCTGCAGCGCGCTGAACCCGCCGCAGGCGCCGCGCGTCACTCGCCGTACAGCCCGAGCAGTTTCAGCGTCACGCCGTTGGTCCAGCCGAAGCCGTCCTGCAGCGGATATTCGCCGCCACCGCCGCCGCCCGTACCCGCGCCTTCGACCACGTATTTCTCGACGAGCTTGCCTTCGGTTGCGTACACATGCTTCACGTCGGACAGGAAACGCGTGCCGATGTCCTTCGCGAGCGCCGGTTCGCCATAACGACGCAACCCGTCGATCGCGATCCACTGCAGCGGCGCCCAGCCGTTCGGCGCGTCCCACTGCTGGCCCGTGTTCTCGGTCGTCGTCGCGAGGCCGCCCGGCTGCAGCAGCGTCTTGCGCACCTCGCGCGCGGTCGCCTTCGCGCGCTCGGGCCACGCGACGCCCGCGAACAGCGGATACAGCGCGGCCGCCGTTACGGCGTCGCGCGGCTTGCGCAACTGCCAGTCATAGTCGCCGTAATAGCCGCGGCGGTTCCACAAATAGTGGTTGATCGCGGCCGCACGACGCGCCGCACGGCCCGAGAAGTCGGTCACGCATGCAACGTCACGCGTGACCGTGCAGCCCTTCACGATCGTCGTCTCGAGATGGAACATCAAACTGTTCAGGTCGACCGGCACGATCGACGTCGTGCGGATCGTCGCGAGCGTCTTGCCGTCGCCGAACCAGCGCGAGCTGTAGTCCCAGCCGCTTTCGGCGCCCGCGCGCAGGTCGCGGTACACGTCGTTCGCCGGACGGCCGGGCGCCGACTTCGCGGTCGTCACGTCCTCGAGATACGACTCGTCGCGCGGCGTGTCGCGCGCATCCCAGTAGCGGTTCAGCACCGCGCCGTCGGGCATCGCGACCACGTTGCGTGCGGCCTGCCCGCGCGGCGTCGTGGTTTCGCCCTGCATCCAGTACGCATGTTCCTTGCGCAGTTGCGGCAGGTATTTCTGGTAGACCCTGTCGCCTTCGGCCTGCGCGGCAAGCGTGACCATGTACGCGAAGAACGGCGGCTGCGAGCGGCTCACGTAGTACGTGCGGTTGCCGTTCGGGACGTGCCCGATCGTGTCGATCAGATGCGCGAAGTTGTCGAGCATGTCGTCGACGAGATCCTCGCGCCCCGACACCTGCAGCCCGAGCATCGTGAAATAGGTATCCCAGTAGTAGCCTTCGCGGAAGCGGCCGCCCGGCACGACGTACGGCTTCGGCATCGGAATCAGCGAACCGTACTGCGGTACCGTCACGCTCGTGCGCGTGAGCTGCGGCCACAGCCAGTCGATGTGCTGGCGCAGCGTCTGGTTCGGCGGCGGCGTCACGCCGCCTTCCGGGGGCGGCGTGAAATGCTGGCCGACGAACGCCTTCAGCGAGAAGCCCGGCTGCGATTTCTGTTGCTGATACAACTGCACGATCGTCGCGGGATCGGTATCGGGCGTCGCGTCGACGAAGGTCTTCTGGTCGGGATAGATCTGTGCGGTCTGCACCGCGACGAACAGGTCGCCGTAGAGCTGGCTCGGCGGCGGCAGCAGCGTGGCCGACGAAGGGCCGGCAATCGCGGTCGCGGCCGGCGCGGCTGACTGGGCGGCCGCTTGCGCGGCGGCCTGGTTCGCATTGTCGGCCTGCGCGGCGCAGCCGGCGACGGCGAGATACGCGACGGCCAGTGCGGCGGCCCAGCGAAGACGCGGCGCAGGTGGTGCGCGGCGCGGTGCATGATGACGCGGGAAGCGAGATGCAATCGATGCGGCACGACGTGACGTCATGACGTGTCCCCTCCTTTCGATGGTGAGTGGCCCGGCACGAGGTCTCGTTCGCGCGCGCGCTCGTCTCGATGGCCCTCGATCGATGCGCGTCATGTGTTGTGTTGCGAGTGGGTCCGACTGTCGCACGAAACGCGCACCGCACGCAAGTTTCGCTGTCGCTGCGACGGGTCGATGTCATGTGTCATGTCACGCGCCGCAGTCGTCTCTTCTTTCGCGCGCGGAAACAGGCACGACTGTTGCAACATGCAGAACAAGTGTTGTCGTGCGTGACGCATCGGCAACAATGTGGGCATAATGGCGCCTTTACCGCGCGCCCAGCCCATGTCGCCCGTCTTTCTAGCACCGCTCATCGTTGCCTGTGCGTTGTTCATGGAAAGCGTCGACGCGAACATCATCGTCACCGCGCTGCCCGCGATGGCAAGGGACTTCGGGCACAACCCCGTCACGCTGAACATTGCGATCACGGCCTACGTGGTCGGGCTCGGCGTGTTCATCCCGATCTGCGGCTGGCTCGCCGACCGTTTCGGCGCACGCTCCGTCTTCCGCACCGCGATCGGCATCTTCGTCGTCGGCTCGCTGATGTGCGCGGCCTCCAATTCCCTCGGCGTGCTCACGTTCGCGCGCTTCATACAAGGCGTCGGCGGCGCGATGATGGTGCCCGTCGGCCGCATCATCATCTTCCGCGCGGTGCCGCGCTCGGATCTCGTGCGCGCGATGAACTACCTCGCGATTCCCGCGCTGTTCGGGCCCACGGTCGGGCCGCTCGTCGGCGGCTTCATCACGACCTACCTGCACTGGCGGATGATCTTCTTCATCAACGTGCCGATCGGCATCTACGGGATCTATCTCGCGAGCAAGCACATCGCGAATACGCACGAGCCCGATCCGGGCCCGCTCGACTGGTTCGGCTTCCTGCTGTCGGCAAGCGGCGCCGCGTCGCTGCTGATGGGCCTCACGCTGCTCGACGGCTCGCTCACGTCGCGCTCGAACGCGATCGTGATGTGCGTGGCCGGCACCGCGCTGCTCGCGCTCTACGTGCCGTACGCGCGCCGCAAGGAGCGCCCGGTGCTCGACCTCAGCTTCCTGAAGATCCCGACCTACCACGCGAGCGTCGTCGGCGGGTCGCTGTTCCGCATCGGCCTCGGCGCGGTGCCGTTCCTGCTGCCGCTCGCGCTGCAGGAAGGGCTCGGCATGAGCGCGTTCCATTCGGGGCTGATCACGTGCGCGTCCGCGTTCGGCGGCGCGGTGAGCCGCTCGACGGCCACGCATACGCTGCGCCGCTTCGGCTTTCGCACGGTGCTGATCTACAACGCGGCATTCGCGGGGCTTGCGATCGCCGCCTATGGCGTATTCCATCCCGGCATGGCGACCTGGGCGATCTGGCTGATCGTGCTCGTCGGCGGCCTCTTCCCCGCGCTGCAGTTCACGAGCCTGAACTCGATGATCTATGCGGACATCTCGCCGCGCGACGCGGGGCGTGCGACGAGCCTCGGCAGCGTCGTGCAGCAGATGTCGCTCGGGCTTGGCGTGACGGTGGCCGGCATCGTGCTGCACGTGTCGCACTGGCTGCAGGGCCACCAGACGATGGTGTGGTCGGATTTCTGGCCCGCGTTCGTCGTGGTCGGGCTGTGCTCGTTCGCGTCGATTCCGATCACGCGGCGGCTGCCGCCCGGCGCCGGCGACGAAGTCGCGCGCGGCAAGCGGCAATAGACGGCAACACGCGGCAAGCACTTCGGTTCGCCGCGTTGCGGCGCTGCAAAACACGACGATCTGTCCCGCGAGCTGCGGCCCGGGGAAACGCGTGCCGCACCATGACGCGTCGCGCGGCAGCAGGCGAAAAAACGGAAATACAAAAAAAATCAGCGGACATCCACACGGGGCCGGTGCACAGCCGCATGGATGTCCGCTCAGGGCTCCGGGTCTCCCGATGGGGGTTGAGAATCCCGGCTTCGCTTCCTGCGTGCCATTGACGTATGTGCGTCGGAAGCGGAATCGTTGCGCGCACTTATCGTCGCGCCATGCTCTGCACTATAGGGAAACTTGCGAAAGGCATCTGTCAAGCATTGTCAGACGCGTTGCATGAGCGCGTCGCACGCGCGCGCCGCTTTCGCGCTAAAGTGATCGCCGATCGCCACCCTCAGCCGCCATTCCGATGCTTACGCTCTCGCCCGCCGCCGCCCGCGCGCTGCATCTCGCCGCCCAGGGCCTGCTTACGCCGCCCCGCCGCAAGGCAACCAAGGCCGACGTGCTCGACACGATCCGCCGGATGGCGCAGTTGCAGATCGACACCATCCACGTCGTCGCGCGCAGCCCGTATCTCGTGCTGTTCAGCCGTCTCGGCGATTTCTCGCCGCAGTGGCTCGACGAACATCTCGCCGAGGCGCGCCTGTTCGAATACTGGTCGCACGAAGCGTGTTTCCTGCCGGTCGAGCAGTTCGGCCTGATGCGCTACAAGATGCTCGATCCGTCGGGGATGGGCTGGAAATACGCGGCCGAGTGGCACGCGCAGAATCGCGACGAGATCGAGCGGCTGCTCGCGCGGATTCGCGACGAAGGCCCGGTGCGATCGGCCGATTTCGTCCGGGAAGATGGCGTGAAGGGCAACGGCTGGTGGGATCGCAAGCCGGAGAAGCGTCACCTGGAAGTGCTGTTCACGACGGGCGACCTGATGGTGTCGGAACGCCGCAATTTCCAGCGCGTGTACGACGTGCGCGAGCGCGTGCTGCCCGGCTGGGACGACACGCGCGACCTGCCGCCGCGCGAAGCCGTGTTGCCCGCGCTGCTCGACTATACGTGTCGCGCGCTCGGGGTCGTCCGCGCGGACTGGGTCGCCGACTACTACCGGCTGCCGCGCCGTTCGTATCGCGAGGAGCTGGAACGGCTCGCGGATGCGGGCGACCTGATTCCGGTGCAGGTCGACGACTGGAAGGAACCGGCCTATGTGCACCGCTCGCTCGACGCATTGCTGCCGGCCGCCGAGGCCGACACGCTGCGCTCGACGGTCACGACGCTGCTGTCGCCGTTCGACCCCGTCGTATGGGACCGGCGGCGCGCATCGACGCTGTTCGGTTTCGACTACACGATCGAGTGCTATACGCCCGGGCACAAGCGGCGCTACGGCTATTTCTGCCTGCCCGTGCTGCATCGCGGCCGGCTGGTCGGCCGTGTCGACGCGAAAGCGCACCGCACGCTCGGCACGTTCGAACTGAAGGCCGTGCATGTCGAGCCGGGCGTGCGGTTCGGCACGGGGCTCGCGGCCGACGTCGCGAAGGCCGTGAAGAAGCTCGCGGCGTGGCACGGCACGCCGGACGTCGCGGTCGCACACGCGCCGCCGGCTCTCGTGCAGGCATTCGCGCGCACCTGACACCGCGAACCGCCGCGTGCCGCCGGCACGCTAGCCGAGCATGTGCATGCCGGCGTCGATATAGTGCGTGCCACCCGTGATCGCCCGTGCGCCGTCGCTCGCCAGGAACGCGCAGAACGCGCCGACGTCGTCGATGTCCAGCGTGTGATGCAGCGGCGCCCGGCGCGCGGTGTCGTCGAGCAGCCGGTCGAAGTCCGGCAGGCCCGACGCCGCGCGCGTCGGCAGCACGCCCGGCGAAATCGCGTTGACGCGAATGCCCGCGCCGCCGAGTTCGGCCGCCAGGTACCGCACGCTCGCTTCGAGCGCGGCCTTGACCGGCCCCATCACCCCGTAGTTCGCGACGACCTGCTCCGCGCCGAGATAGCTCATCGCCATCAGGCTCCCGCCTCGCGTCATCAGCGGCTCGGCGAGCCTCGCCATCCGGATGAACGAATGGCACGAGGTATCCATCGCCAACGAGAAGCCTTCCGGCGAACTGTCGACCACGCGGCCGTGCAGATCGGCCTTCGGTGCATACGCAACCGAATGCAGCACGAAGTCGATCGCGCCCCATTGCACCGCGATCGCGTCGAACACCGCCGCCATCTGGTCGGGCCGCCCGACGTCGAGCGGCATCCGGATCGGCGCATCGAGTTGCGCGAACAGCGGCTCGACGTGCGGCAAGGTCTTCTCCGACTGCCAGGTCACCGCGAGCGTGGCGCCCGCCCGGCAAAACGCACGCGCGCATCCCCACGCGATGCTCTGCTCGTTCGCGATGCCGACGACGAGCCCCCGCTTGTGTCGCAACGTCATGCCGCCCCCGTGTCGATCCCTAGCGCTGCGCCGCGATCCAGCGCGCGATGTCCGGCCACACCGTCTTCAGCGTGCGCGACCCCATGAACAGGCCGATATGGCCGCCCGGCACGAGCCGGCTCTCGATCCGCGACGCGGGCGTCCCGAGACGGTCGCGCGCCCCGAACACCTGCTCCGGCGTCGTGATGTCGTCGGCCTCGCCGGCGAGCAGATAGACCGGGCACGCGACGTCCTTCAGGTCGAGCGTGCGCCCGAGCGCGACGAACGTGCCCTTCGCGAGCCGGTTCTCCTTGAAGATCTGCACGATCGCCTGCAGGTACCAGCGTCCCGGCAGGTCGATCGGGCTTTCGTACCAGTTCGCGAACACCTCGCGCTTGCGCAGGTATTCGGGATCGTCGAGATGCTCGTACAGGTCGACGTGCTCGGCGAGATAGTGCTGGTCGGGATGCATGTTCTTCCAGCCGCGCAGCATGAAGCGCCCGCGCATCAGCCCGCCGCCCATCGCAACGAGTTCCTCGTAGAACGACGTCGGATACGTGTGCACCATCCGCCTGATCGGGCCGTCGCCCGCGTCGGTGTCGATCGGCGAGCCCGCCAGTACGAGGCTCGCGACCTTGTGCGGGAAACGCGCCGCATACATCGCGGACATCCAGCCGCCCTGGCACAGCCCGACGAGATTCACGCGGCCGCCGAGTTCGTCGACGCACACGTTCAGCTCGGCCAGATACTGGTCGATCTCGAGGTCCTTCATGTCCTCGGTGGCCGAACGCCAGTCGGTCAGGTACAGACGCGTCACGCCGTGCTCGCGCAGCGTCTGCATCAGGCTTTGCCCCGGCTGGTAGTCGGCGATCATCGCACTGTGCCCCGCATACGGCGCATCGACGATCGTCGGCAGCCCGTGCGCGGGCGCGGTCGAATAATCACGAAACGTCATCGTCCGCAGTTCCAGCAACGGCCGGTTCGTCGAGGCCAGCGACGGATGCGCTTCGAAATGCAGCTTCTCCTCTTCCGCGAGGAAGCGGAGATTGCGCGCGGCGATCTCGGAACCGGCCGCGAACCACGCCGTGGCGGCGGCCATCGGCCAGAAAATCGGCAGCGCGGGGGCGCTGACGGCAGGGGAAGACGTGTCGCTTGCGGTCATCGAAGGTCTCACCGGGTCGGATACGGCGTGGAAGGGATCGCGTCGTCCAGCACGCGGCGCGTGTGCCGCGCGATCATCAGGTTCTCGTCGGTCGGGATCACGCGCACCGTCACGCGCGACGCGTCGCGCGAAATCACCGGCAGGCCGGCGGCGTTCGCCGCGTCGTCGAGCACGATGCCGAGCCACGCCGCACGGCTGCAGATCCGTTCGCGCACGCGCGGCGCGTGCTCGCCGATGCCCGCCGTGAACACGAGCGTGTCGAGACCGCCGAGCACGCCGGCCAGCGCGGCGAGTTCGCGGGCCGCGCGATAGGCGAACAGCTCGATCGCATGCGCGGCCGACGGTGCATCGCTCGCGAGCAGCGTGCGCATGTCGCTCGACACGCCGGACACGCCGAGCAAGCCCGATTCCTCGTAGATCAGTTGCTCGACCTCGTCGAGCGACCGGCCCTCGTGACGCTGCAGGTAAAGAATCACGCCCGGGTCCAGCGCGCCGGTGCGCGTGCCCATCGGCAGCCCGTCCACGGCCGTGAACCCCATCGTCGTCGCCACGCTGCGGCCGTTCGCGAGCGCGCACAGGCTCGCGCCGTTGCCGAGGTGCGCAACGACGGTCCGGCGCTGCGCCCACGACGGATCGAGCCCCGCGAGCGCCGTCGCGATGTACTCGTACGACAGCCCGTGGAAACCGTAGCGCACGATCCCCTGCCCGGTCAGCGCACGCGGCAGCGCGAACTCCCGTTCGAGCGCCGGCACCGTCGAATGGAACGCGGTGTCGAAACACGCGACCTGCGGCAGGTTCGGCGCAACCGCGGCGACCGCGCGAATCGCATCGACGTGATGCGGCTGGTGCAACGGCGCGAGCGGCGAAAGCGACGCTATCGCATCGAGCACGCGCGCGTCGATCCGCACCGGCGCGGTGAAATACGGGCCGCCGTGCACGACCCGGTGCCCGACGCCGTCGAACGCGGCCTCCCGCCCGACGTGAGCCGCGAACCACGCGTGCAGCGCTTCGATCGCGCCTCGATGTCCGGGTCGCGCGACGGGGCTGTTGGCGAGCGTTGCGCCGTGCGCGTCGGCCACGAACAGATGCGGGGTGCCATGCAGGTTCTCGACCTGCCCGTGCAGGCCCGCATCGAGCGAGCGATCCTCGCGCGTGTCGTAGACCGAGAACTTGAGGCTCGACGAGCCGGCATTGAGTACGAGTACTGGATGTCGCATCGCGGCCCCGTCAGCGTGCGTCGGCCGCAACGGCCGGCGCGACCACGGATGCCGCCGTGGCGCGCGCCGCCTCCGCGACGAGCGCTGCGACCGCACAGCTCGCGAGGCGCGTGCGTTCGCTGTCGGCGCGACTCGTCAGGATCACCGGCACGCGCGCGCCGAGCACGATGCCGGCCGCATCGGCGTTCGCGAGGAACGTCAGTTCCTTCGCGAGCATGTTGCCCGCCTCGAGATCGGGTGCGAGAAGGATGTCCGCATCGCCCGCGACCGCGGAACCGAGATGCTTGAGCCGCGCGGCTTCGGGGCTGATCGCGTTGTCGAGCGCGAGCGGCCCGTCAAGCAGCGCGCCGGTGATCTGGCCGCGCTCGGCCATCTTGCACAGCGCGGCCGCGTCGAGCGTCGACGGCAGCTTCGAGCTGACCGTCTCGACCGCCGACAGGATCGCGACCTTCGGCTGGCGGATGCCGAGCGCGTGCGCGAGGTCGATCGCGTTCTGCACGATGTCGGCCTTCTGCTCGAGCGTCGGACGGATATTGACGGCCGCGTCAGTGATAAAAAGCGGCTTGTGGTAAGTCGGCACGTCCATGATGAACACGTGGCTCAGGCGCCGCCCGGTGCGCAGCCCCGTATCGGCGCGCACCACTTCCTCCAGCAACTCGTCGGTATGCAGGCTGCCCTTCATCAGCACCTGCGCGTCGCCCGCGCGCACCAACTCGACGGCGCGCGCGGCCGACGCGTGGCTGTGCGGCGCATCGACGAGCCGGTAGCCGGACAGGTCGATGCCGAGCGTCGCGGCAAGCGCGGTGATGCGCGCCTCCGGGCCGACCAGCACCGGCACGACGAGACCGGCCCGCGCGGCGTCGACGGCGGCGCGCAACGATACCTCGTCGCAAGGATGCGCGACCGCGACCGTCACCGGGTGTAGCGAGCGGCAACGCGCAATCAGCGCGTCGTACTTCTGGTGCGGGCGGAAATCGGTCATCGAATACCCCTTCGCGAGAATCACGTGAACGGATTCTGGTGCGAGACCGGGCGAAATCGTTTGACTCTCGTCAATCGTTTCAGGTGAAGTCCCGATAGCATGAAGCCACACGATGACATCCGGATGGCCGCGACGCCCCGCTGACATGCACATACGCGAAATCCGCTCGAAGATTGCCAGTACGTCGTCCACGCGCAAGATCACCAAGGCGATGGAAATGATGGCGCGCACCAAGATGGCGAGCGCGCAGCGCCGCGCGCGCGAGTTCCGGCCGTATGCGGCGCGCATCGGCGCCATGGCCGAACGCGTGCTGCGCGACCGCCCCGACCACGTGTCCGCGTTGATGGCGCGGCGCGATCCCGTGCGCCGCGTCGGCCTGATCGTCGTCAGCACCGATCGCGGGCTGTGCGGCCCGCTCAATGCGCGGCTGCTCGTCGAATGCGTGGATGCGCTCGAACGCTGGGACCGCACCGGCGTCACGTGCGAACTGAGCGTGATCGGTGCGCGCGGCATCGCGCCGCTGATGCGCCACGGTGCGACCATCACGGCGCGCGCGAGCGGCCTGGCCGCCGAACCGCACTTCGAACAGTTGCTCGGCGCGCTGCTCGTGCCGCTGACCGCGTTCGTCAACGGCGAACTCGACGAAGTGCACGTCGCCTACAACCGGCTGACGAGCCCGCTCGCGTACGAGCCGCGCATCGATGCGATGCTGCCGATCGCGGGGCTCGACACCGGCGCGCCGGCCGACGGCGCGGAGGCCTCCGACTATCTGTACGAGCCCGCGCCCAAACCGGTCGTGGACACGTTGCTGCTGCGCTACGTCGAGGCAACGCTCTATCAGGCCGTCGTCGAGAACTATGCGTGCGAGCAATGCGCGCGGATGTTCAGCATGCAGACCGCGACGGACAACGCCGACCGCGTGTTGCGCGAACTGCGGCACCTGTACCAGAAGACGCGACAGGCGCAGATCACCACCGAGCTGTGCGAAATCGTCGCCGGCGCGGCGGCGGTATGAAGGAGTGCGCATGAAGACGTCGATGAGGCTCGACATCGTGAGCGTGGAAGCGGTGCTGTATGCCGGCGACGCGCATTTCGTCGTCGTCCCGGGGGAAAGCGGAGAACTGGGGATCTACCCGCACCATGCGCCGCTGCTCACGCGGATCCGGCCCGGCATCGTGACGCTCGTCGATGCGTCGACCGGCGAGCATCGCCGCCTGCTCGTCGCGGGCGGCGTGCTGGAGATCAGCCGCGACGGCGTGATACTGATCGCCGACCACGCGCTGCGCACGCCCGAACTCGACGATCTGCGCGCACGCGAAGCGCGGCACGCGGCCGACGACTGGCGTCGGCGCTACGCGCACGAAAACCGGCGCGCGTTCGATTTCGCGTCGGCCCGCGCGGAACTGATGGATGAGATCCGGCGCTTCTTCACGATGGCGCTGCGGCAACCGGCGCCGCACGACAAGCCGGGCGGCGCCGGCTAGACGCCCGCTCAGTCGCGCAGCTTGCGAAAACGCGGCGTGCCGTCTTCGAGATTGCCGTTGAACATCGCCTCCGGCCGCACCCACAGCCCGCGCTCATGCGGCCACAGATGCTCGTACACGACCACCGATTCCTCGGTTTCGGAATGGCGGGCGACGCCGATGTAGCGGTACAAACCGCCCTTGTAGTGGCGATGCGTCGCGAGTTGTTCGGCTTCCTGTTCGGTCATGATGTGTTTCTCTTCGGCAAAAACGGAAAGCGCGTATTGTATGCGCTGCGTCGCGCGTCAGCGTTTCGCGTAGATGTCGGGGCGGCGGATCTCCATCAGCCGCTCGGGATTCGCGGACGGCCCGAAGCCGACCGGCCGGTACAGCTCGTGCGCGTCGGTCGTCATGAGCATGATGCGACGCAGGCGCTGCACCATCTCCTGCGCGAACACGTGATCGATCAGCGCGCGGCCGTAGCCGTTGCCGCGTTCGGCCGGCAGCACGAACACGTCGCACAGGTACGCGAACGTCGCGTGATCGGTGACGAGCCGCGCAAACCCGACGAGCCGGTCGCCGACATACGCGCCGAAACACAGCGAACCGTCGATCGCACGCTCGACCACATCGCGCGGAATGCCCTGCGACCAATACGCGTCGCGATGCAGGAAGTCGAAGATCGCGTCGATGTCGAGTTCGCGCTTGTCGGTGGAAAATCTCAGCGTGGCGGGGGTGGCTGCGGGCACGTCTGTTCTCCGGTAGGGGGCGGAAGGCGGAGCATCGACGATACCGCGCTGTGCGGCGGGCTACAAGCGGCACCACCGCCCCGCTGCTGCACGACAAATGAGAATCCTCTCGCCGGACGACGGCGCGGAACCACGCTCGGCCACCGGGCGACTTGTACAGCAACTCGTACATATTTTATCGGCCGTGCTATACTTGTACCTTTATATGTACAAGTGAGGCAAATCATGCGCACGATTCATTTTTCGGATGCCCGCGGCAATCTGAAGACCGTCATCGACCAGGTCGTCGACGATGCGGACGTGACGCTCATCACGCGCCGCGATGCACCGAACGCCGTCATCATGTCGCAGGACTACTACGACAGCCTGATGGAGACGGTTCACTTGCTGCGCTCGCCGGCCAACGTGGCCCATCTCGAACGTTCGATCGCGCAACTGCGCAAGGGCAAGACGAAAGAACACAAGCTCGCCGAGGATGATGAATGAGCGTACGCCGCGTGCTCTTTACTTCCGACGCGTGGGACGACTATGTCTATTGGCAAGGGCAGGATCGCAAGACGCTCAGGCGCATCAACCAGCTCATTCGCGAAGCCCAGCGGACGCCGTTCGAAGGCATCGGTAAACCCGAACCGTTAAAGGCCAATCTCTCCGGCTTCTGGTCGCGCCGTATCGACGACACGAACCGCCTGGTCTACGAGGCTGACGACCTTCAGATCAGCATCGTGTCCTGCCGCTATCACTACGAGTAGCCCCCTCCGGCGCACTCCCCCTCTCCGCCTCACGCCGGCAATGCCCGGTCGGCCTTGCAACGCTTCAGCGGAAGCGGCCGGGCTTTCACGTGTCGCGCGCCGGCCGGCAACGCTCGCTGCACTCGCCCGCTTACCCGCACACGCATTTCGGTGGATGATGTAGCCCGTGCCGGCCTGTTACAACCGTGCACGCTCCCAACGACAGACAAGACAGGAAGGAGACACCCGATGCGCAACCGTGCTGCACTCACCGCCCCTGCCACCCCTCGACCCTTCCCCCGCCACGCCGCATTCTGGCTCGCCGCCGTCGCGCTCGCGTCCGCCGCGCTGCCGGCCGCAGCGACCGAGCTGCGCGTGATGATCTCCGGCGGCTTCACCGCTGCGTACAAGCAGCTCGGCCCCGGTTTCACGGCCGCGTCCGGCGACACGCTCGAGACCCTCTCCGGCCCGTCGATGGGCCAGTCGAAGGAAGCGATTCCGAATCGCCTCGCGCGCGGCGAGAAAGCCGACGTGCTGATCATGGTCGGCTACACGCTCGACCAACTGATCAAGGAAGGCAAGGTGATTCCCGCCTCGCGCGTCGAACTCGCCGATTCGCGAATCGGCATGGTCGTGCGCGCCGGCGCGCCGAAGCCCGACATCGGCACCGTCGAGCAATTGAAGGACGTGCTGCTGCACGCGAAATCGGTCGCGTAGTCGGACAGCGCGAGCGGCGTCTACGTCGAAAAGGAAATGTTCCGGAAGCTCGGTGTCGAGGATCAGGTGAAGCCGAAGGCGACGATGGTGCCGCGCATCCCGGTTGCGTCCGTCGTCGCGAACGGCGGCTACGAAATCGGCTTCCAGCAGGTCAGCGAATTGCTGCCGGTGCCCGGCGTCACGTATGCGGGCAAGGTGCCCGAATCCGTGCAGTCGGTCACGCGCTTCGCGGGCGGCATTCCGGTCGGCGCGGATCATCCCGACGATGCGAAGAAGCTGCTCGACTATCTCGCGTCGCCGCAGGCGCAGCCGGTCGTGCAGGCGACCGGCCTCGATTCGGTGACAATGTCGCCCAGCCAATAAACCCGTCATACCGCCACATGCCCTACCGCCTCATCGCATTCGACTTCGACGGCACGCTCGCCGATTCGCTCGACAGCTTTCTCGCGGCGCTGTCGGAAGCGTCACGCCTGCACGGCTTTCGCGACGCCACGCCCGAGTTGCGTCCGGCGCTGCGCGGCATGTCGGCGCGCGACATCATCCGCGCGCTCGACGTGCCGATGTGGAAAGTGCCGCGCGTGACGATCGACATGCGCCGCCTGATGCGGCCGCGCGTCGCGCAAGTGATGCTGTTCCCCGGCGTGGACGACACGTTCGACGCGCTCGCCGCGCGCGGCATCCGCATCGCGATCGCGACGTCGAACAGCGAGGACATCGTGCGCGACCGGCTCGGTCCGCGCGCCAGCGGCCGCGTCGACACCTTCGCGTGCGGCATTCCGCTGTTCGGCAAGGCACGTCGTCTGCGCGCGCTCGTTCGCGAGGCCGGCGTGCGCGCCGACGAAGTGCTGTATGTCGGCGACGAAATCCGCGATGCCGACGCGGCACGACGCGCGCACATCGCATTCCAGGGGGTCGCGTGGGGCTACACCGCACCTGACGCGTTGCAGGCGCATTGCGCAACGCCGTTGCTGTCGCGTCTCGATGCGCTGCTCGATCGCGTGTGACGCGTTCAAGCGCATTGCACGCTCGAGTCCGCACGTCGCTCGACGCGCACGACACGGCAACAGCGGCACAACGATGAAATGCAGATGACACGCACGTGCATCCCGCACACCGCATGCCCGCAAAAATTGCCGCCACCGCGCGTGCACCAGGTACGCAATACCGCTACGCGCACGGGCTCATCGATTCGTCTTACCAACCGTTACACAAACCACAGCACGGTTGCACCTGCTACCCGACCGCTCTCCTAGAATCAGTCGGGCCGGGACACACTTCGACCGGCGCCGCGGCAGAGCGGCGGTCGAATCCGGCCCGGGCGCGCCCGGTCTCTCGCACAGCTACGGATCACGTCATCCGTTTTTTAACCAGAGCCCCGATCGAAAGGAGGTCCCATGAACCGCTTTCCCCACATCTCGCGCCTTGCCTTGTCTGCCGCTGGCCTGCTTCTCGTCGCCGTGACGGCGACCGCACAAACAGCACAAACCGCGCAACCGGCACCCGCCGCGCCGGCCGCCGCCGCGACGCGCATTCACGAAGCCGATCAGGCCTTCATCACGGACGGCACGAAGACCGTGTCGACGCAGCACGACGCGGCACGCATCGCCGATGCACGCACGTCGGACAGCCAGGTGAAGGCCTTCGCGCAACGCGTGTCGACCGACGATGAAAAGATCATCCAGGCGATGCGCGCGGCAAGCCCGCGCGGCGTCGACGTGCCGGCCAACGACCCGGACACGACCGTGCTGAACAGCATCAAGAGCCTGCGCGGCGCCGAGTTCGACAAGGCGTATATCGAGCAGGTCGCGCTCGCCGGCCAGCAGAAGACGATCTCGGCCTTCCAGGCCGAAATCGCATCGGGCCGCGACACGAAGCTGAAGGAAGTCGCACGCCAGTCGCTGCCGATCCTGCAAAAGCACTACGCGGACGCGCAGAAACTCGCGGAGCGTCACCACCTCGCATCGGCGCAGTAACGATGCAGCGCCGCGCCTCGTGCGCGGCGCACAGCTTTCCCCTGTCGTCGCGCAGCCACCTCCCCCGCCGCTGCGCGATGCACGTCTGACCGTCCGACCCGCGAACGAACGCGCTGCACCTCACGCGCTATGCGCTACGTCGCGAGCTTCGCCATCAACCCCGCACGCACGTGCGGCCACTCTTCGTCGATGATGCTGAAGCGCACCGAATTGCGCTTGCGGCCGTCCGGCATGATCCGTTCGTGACGCACGATCCCTTCCTGCTTCGCGCCGAGCCGCAGAATCGCCGCGCGCGATTTCTCGTTCAGCTCGTCGGTCGTGAACTGCACGCGTACGCAGTGCAGCGTGTCGAACGCATAGGTCAGCAACAGCCACTTCGCTTCGGTATTCGCACGCGTGCGCTGCGCCGATTCGCTCAACCATGTATGGCCGATCTCGAGCTTGCGATTCTTGCGATCGATCTTCCAGAAACGCGTGCTGCCGATCACGCGGCCCGATGCGCGATCGACGATCGCAAACGGCATCACGGTGCCGGCCGCGCGCCCCTGCAATGCCGTGTCGATGTACGCGTCGATCGTCTCCGCACCCGGCACGACCGTGACCTTCAGGTTCCACAACTGGCCGTCCGCGGCAGCATCGAGCAGCGCCTGCCGGTCGGATGCTTCGAGCGGCCGCAATTCGACGCGCGCGCCGGTGAGGGTCGGTTGTTCGACGGAAGATGAAGCGTCGATCATGACGGATTTCCGGAAAGTGAGGACGATGGCGGCGAAACGGTCATCATACGGCGCTGCTCAACCGAGGTGCGCGGCGAGCCGGCGACGGATCGCCTTCGCCTCGCCGCGCAGCGCATCGGCAAACGCATCGACGAGCAGGTTCTTCGGCCGGTGCTCGGGCACGATCATGCTGACCCGGTACGGGAACGACCGCGTGAGCGGCCGCACGTGCAGGTCGCGCCCGACGAAATCGAGCGCGGTCAGCGGATTGACGATCGCGGCGCCGAGCCCCTGCCGCACGAACGCGCACACCGACACGGCCGACGGCGTTTCGACCACCGAGCGCGGCGCAACGCCCAACTGCGCAAACGCCTCGTCGATCAGGATGCGGTAAGGATCGTTCAGCGACAGGCTCACGAACGGCCGATCGGCGAGATCCGGCAGGTCGATCGCATCCTGCGCGAGCAGCGGATGGCCGTCGGGCAACACGCACACTTCGTCGACTTCGAGCAGCGGCGTGAGCACGGTGCCGGCCGGCGCGACGTCGTGCTCGGTCAGCCCGAGGTCGTAACGTTGCGCGGTCAGCCACTCTTCGAGCATCGGCGATTCCTGCGTCTCGACCGACACGCTGACGCCCGCGTGCGCTTCGTGGAAACGCCGGCACGCGCCGGGCAGGATCGCGTGCGAGAACGCCGGCAGCGCGATCACCGAAAGCTGGCCATCGCGAAACTCGCGCAGGCGCGCGGCCGTCGCCGCGACGCGTTCGAGCCCCACATAGGCGAGCCGGACATCGTCGAACAGCGTGAGCGCGGCCATCGTCGGCCGCAGCCGGCCGTGCGTGCGCTCGAACAGCGCGAAGCCGACCACCTGCTCCATCCGCGCGAGCTCGCGGCTGATCGTCGGTTGCGACGTATAGAGCATCTCGGCCGCGCGCGTCGTGCTGCCGGTCACCATCAGCGCGCGAAAGACCTCGATATGACGATGCGTGAGCATGATCTTCTATATCAGGAATGAATCGAATGTCGAACAACAGGCATTTTACTGTATAGCCGAACAGGCGCATCATTCACGCTATCCGTTCATTCGACTCGATTCATCCGCCATGTCCCTCGATTCCCGCCAGCTCGCGACGCTCGCGCAGCAATACGGCACCCCGCTGTGGGTGTACGACGCCGACGTCATCCGCGACCGCATCGCCCAACTTCGCCAGTTCGACGTGATCCGCTACGCGCAGAAGGCGAATTCGAACATCCACATCCTGAAGCTGATGCGCGAGGAAGGCGCGTGCGTCGACGCCGTGTCGCTCGGCGAGATCGAGCGCAGCCTCGCGGCCGGGTTCAGTCCGGCAGGCGAACCCGAAGGCGTCGTGTTCACGGCCGACCTGATCGACCGTCCGACGCTCGCGGCCGTGCTGAAGCACGGCGTGACCGTGAACGCGGGTTCGCTCGACATGCTCGCGCGCATCGGCGAGCACGCACCGGGCCACCGCGTGTGGCTGCGCGTCAACCCCGGTTTCGGGCACGGCCACAGCAACAAGACCAACACCGGCGGCCCGCAGAGCAAGCACGGCATCTGGATCGACGACGTGCCGCGCGCGATCGAGATCGTGCGCCAGTACGGGCTGAAGCTCGTCGGCATCCATATGCATATCGGCTCGGGCGTCGACTACGGCCACCTGTCGCAGGTGTGCGATGCGATGGTCGATCTCGTCACGTCGCTCGGCCATGACATCGACGCGATCTCGGCCGGCGGCGGCCTGTCGATCCCGTATCGCGACGGCGAGCCGCGCGTCGACGTCGGCCACTACTTCAGCCAGTGGGACGCCGCGCGCAAGCGGATCGAACGGCATCTCGGCCACCCGGTGCGCATCGAGATCGAACCGGGCCGCTTCCTCGTCGCCGAAGCCGGCACGCTCGTCACTGAAGTGCAGGCCGTCAACCGCCGGCCGAAGCATGATTTCGTGCTGATCGACGCGGGCTTCAACGACCTGATGCGCCCGTCGATGTACGGCAGCTACCACGCGGTGTCCGTGCACACGCACGACGGCGCGCTGCCCGCCGGCCGGCCGCTCGTCGACCTCGCGATCGCGGGGCCGCTGTGCGAATCGGGCGACGTGTTCACGCAGGATGCGGGCGGCGTGGTCACGCACCGCAAGCTCGCGCAGCCGCAGATCGGCGACCTGCTGTTCCTGCACGACGCGGGCGCGTACGGCGCGTCGATGTCCTCGAACTACAACAGCCGGCCGCTCGCGCCGGAAGTGCTCGTCGATCGCGGCACGCCGCGGCTGATCCGCCGCCGGCAAACCATCGACGAACTGCTCGCGCTCGAGACGTTCGAGTAACGCGCTTTCGTCGATACGAAGGCCAACGGCCAGGCTTGCCGCTACCGGCAGCCTGGCCGTTTTGCTTTTCGGCGTGTTGCCGGTTCACCCGATCGCGATTCGGAGCAACCGTCCGGCCACACCGTAGCACCTGATGCCTCACATCGTGCGCAACCGCAGCAGATCGCTTGCGCCACCTTTCGCACGCAGAGAAAAACATTCCACAGCGCGTAGAAAGTGCGTGCATCTTTGGAAACACATTCCCTTTTGATAAACCTAAGATTGCCCTCAGTCGCACAGCATTCTTGTCGCCGGATACGCATCGACGATGCACCGGCCTACCACTCTCGCAAAGCTGCACGGGCAATCATGAACAGCATGCTTGAACTCTTCGCCGCACACCGGAACACGTTCGACACGTATGCCGCGCGGCCCGCTCACGCGTCACGCTGCGCCCGCTCACGCTTCTCGCTCGTTCATCCGCACTCGCGCCGATCCACCATCGCGCGCGAACGCATGCCGTAACGCACGGCATCACGCACGGCGGCGACGACTCGCGCCGCCACGCGCTCCAACGACATCCCGCTCACGACGACGCCGCCCGTCGCCGCGGCTTCGCACACCCTGAATTTTCGACAACAACCACGGAGACAACCATGAAGCACTTCACCCCGACGCTCAAGCAAGGCATCGCCGCCGCCCTCCTCTGCATCGCGGCCACGACGTCGCACGCGGCGGACCTGCTCGACACCGTCAAGCAGGCCGGAGTCCTGAAGATCGCGCTGGAAGGCACCTACCCGCCGTTCGACTACCGCAATGCCGACGGACAGCTCGAAGGCTTCGACGTCGACGTCGCGAAGGCCGTCGCCGCGCGCCTCGGCGTGAAGCCGCAGTTCGTCACGACCGAATGGAGCGGGATCCTCGCCGGCCTGCAGGCCGGCAAGTTCGACGTGATCGTCAACCAGGTCGCGATCACGCCGTCGCGCCAGCAGGCGCTCGACTTCAGCGCACCGTACGTGTATTCGTCCGCGCAACTGTTGCAACGGCAGAACGACACGCGCGCATTCAAGTCGCTCGACGAACTGAAGGGCAAGAAGGTCGGCGTGACGATGGGCAGCAACTACGTCGATCTCGTCAAGACCGTGCCCGCGATCGACCTGCAGGTCTACCCGGGCACGCCGGAAAACCTGCGCGACCTCGCGGCGGGCCGTATCGACGCGGCGGTCAACGATCGCCTGATGCTCAGCTACCTGATCAAGAACTCGCACCTGCCGCTGCGCCCCGGCTCAGTGCTCGCGGGCGGCGAGGACCGGATGGGCATCCCGTTCCGCAAGGGCAATCCGAAGTTCGCGAAGGCGATCGACGATGCGGTCGCGTCGCTGCAGCAGGACGGCACGCTGAAGAAGATCTCGATGCAGTGGTTCGGCACGGATACGACCAAGCCGGTGACGCAATAACGCAGCCCGCCCCGAGCCCGCGCGCACGAACGCACGGGCCGTCCGGCACACAATCAGGAGACACGTGATGGAAGCACTCGAACTGGTCGTTCATACCCTGCCCGTGATGGTCAAGGGCGCGGTGCTCACGCTGAAGTTCGCGGTGGCGTCGATGGCGCTCGGCCTCGTCGTCGGGCTCGTGATCGCGATCATGCGCATCGGCAGCAACCGGCTCGCGGCCGGGCTTGCGCAGGGCTACGTGAGCCTGATGCGCGGCACGCCGCTGCTCGTGCAGATGTTCGTCGTCTACTACGGGCTGCCCGATCTCGGCATCACGCTCGATCCGACGACGGCCGGCATCTTCACGCTGACGCTCAACGCGGGCGCCTATCTGTCGGAAAGCATGCGCGGCGCGATTCTCGGCATCGGCCGCGGGCAATGGGCGGCCGCGCACAGCCTCGGCCTCACGCACATGCAGACGCTGCGCCACATCGTCTGCCCGCAAGCGTTGCGCCTCGCGGTGCCAAGCCTCGGCAATACGCTGATCAGCCTGATCAAGGACACGTCGCTGGTCTCGGTGATCACCGTCACCGAATTGCTGCGCTCGACGCAGGAAGCGATCGCCGCGACGTTCCAGCCGCTGCCGCTCTATCTCGCCGCCGCAGCGATCTACTGGGTGCTGAGCACGCTGCTCACGCGGCTTCAGGGGCGCGTCGAGACACGCCTTTCGCTGCCGTCCACGCATTGAACGCGTACCGGACTTTCATCCCGAACCTCAACGACGGACAGAACATGATTACGCTCGACAACGTATCGAAATGGTATGGCAAGCATCAGGTCCTCTCGGCATGCAGCGCGGCGGTCGCGAAAGGCGAAGTGGTCGTCGTGTGCGGGCCGTCGGGCTCCGGCAAGTCGACACTGATCAAGACGATCAACGGTCTCGAGCCGTTCCAGAAAGGCAGCATCACCGTCGACGGCACGCGGCTCGGCGATCCCGGCGCGAAACTCGCGCAATTGCGCGCCCGCGTCGGCATGGTGTTCCAGCACTTCGAGCTGTTTCCGCACCTGTCGATCACCGAGAACCTGACGCTCGCGCAGATCAAGGTGCTCGGCCGCCGCAAGGACGAGGCCGTCGAGACCGGCATGAAGCTGCTCGATCGCGTCGGCCTGAAGGCGCATGCGCACAAGTATCCGGGGCAGTTGTCCGGCGGTCAGCAGCAGCGCGTCGCGATCGCGCGCGCGCTGTCGATGAACCCGGTCGCGATGCTGTTCGACGAGCCGACCTCGGCGCTCGATCCCGAGATGATCAACGAAGTGCTCGACGTGATGGTCGAGCTCGCGCGCGACGGGATGACGATGGTCTGCGTCACGCATGAAATGGGCTTCGCGCGGAAGGTCGCGCATCGCGTGATCTTCATGGACCAGGGCGCGGTGGTCGAGGACGCGGCCAGCGACAGGTTCTTCGCCGCGCCGCGCTCCGAACGCGCACGCGACTTCCTCGACAAGATCCTGCATTGACCGCGCTTCGGCCGCCACGCGTCGCCTCGCTTCGATTGATTGATTGCCCCTCAAAGGACGATATCTTGAACCACCTGCATTCGACCGACACCGTACTCGCCCACGAAGGCCGCTCGCACGGCCAGCCGGGTTCGCCCGTGAACCCGCCCGTGTACCGCCAGTCGACGCTGCTCTTTCACGGCACCGACGCGCTCGACGCGGTGCGCGGCACGCCGCTCGCGTACGGGCGCCACGGCAGCCCGACCACGCGCGCGCTCGAGAAAGCGCTCGCGCGTCTCGAAGGCGCGCACGCCGCGCTGCTGACGCCGAGCGGCCTCAGCGCGATCACGACTGCGCTGCTCGCGGTGCTGAACCCCGGCGACCATCTGCTGATGGCCGATTCCGTGTACGACCCGACCCGCTCGTTCTGCGACGAGACGCTCGCGCGCCTCGGCATCGAGACGACCTACTACGATCCCGCGATCGGCGCAGGCATCGCATCGCTGATGCGACCGAACACGCGCGCGGTATTTGCCGAATCGCCCGGTTCGCTGACCTTCGAAGTGCAGGACATCCCGGCCATCAGCCGCGTCGCGCACCGGCACGGCGCGGTCGTGCTGCTCGACAACACGTGGGGCACGCCGCTGAATTTCCGGTCGTTTTCGCATGGTGTCGACGTGTCGATTCATGCCGCTACGAAATACATCGCCGGACACTCCGACGTGCTGATGGGTGCAATCCTGACGACCGAGGCGCTCGCGCCGAAAGTTACGCGCTTCTACCGGCAACTCGGGATGACCGTCAGCGGCGACGACGCGTATCTCGCGCTGCGCGGCCTGCGCACGCTGTCGGTCCGGCTCGAGCGGCACCAGCGCAACGCACATGTGCTGACCGAATGGCTCGCGCAACAGCCGGAAGTCGCGCAGATCCTGTATCCGGCGCGGCCCGGTGACCCTGGCCATGCGCTGTGGCAGCGCGATTTCACCGGCGCGTGCGGGCTGTTCGGCATCGTGCTGCATCCGCAGCCCGACGATGCGGTGCGCGCGCTGCTCGACGGGATGACGTGCTTCGGCATGGGGTATAGCTGGGGCGGCTTCGAAAGCCTGATCGTCCCGTCCAATCCGTCGCGCCATCGCACCGCCACGCAATGGGCGGCAACCGGCCCGCTGCTGCGGATTCACGCGGGGCTCGAACATCCCGACGACATGATCGCCGACCTCGCCGCCGGTTTCGCGAGGATGCGCGCCGCCGCGCTCGCGGAAGCCTGAAATCCGGCGACGCAGTACGCGCCACCCCGCATCACGTTTTCTTCAACGTTCGTCCCACTCTCATAGCGAGACAATCATGAAAGACACGCTGTTCATTCTTCGCCCCGGCTTTTTCAAGGACTCCGAAGGTCCGTTCTACTGCGGCGACTCCGTTTCCGTCGAAGGGTTGCTGAGCTTCTACCCGCAGCTTCGCGACGCCGTCGACGTCGAATACGTCGACGCGCCGCGGCCGCGCCAGCCGATCGTCGCGCTGATCGGCGCGGACAACCAGTCGGCGCCCGTGCTCGTGCTCGGCGAAGGGCGCGCGCCTAAGGAAGGCGCACTCGCGATTCGCGAGCACAACGGCCGGCGCTTCATCGATTCGCCGGCCGATATCCGCCGGTATCTGTCTTCGCAATACGACGTGGCACACGTAGCGTAAGTACGCCGTTCCGTGCCGTCGAACGACGGCACGGAACGGAACGAGCATCACCCCGCGCGCTGCACCGGCGCCATTTTCGAGAAGTACTTCGCGCCCGCCACGCAGCCGACCACGACGACCGTCACGACGACCATCGACGGCGGCACCGTCTCGTGCAGCAGCCCGGCCGCCAGCAGGAAGCCGAAGAACGGCTGCAGCAGCTGCAACTGGCCGACGCCCGCGATCCCGCCGAGCGCGAGCCCGCGATACCAGAACACGAAGCCGATCAGCATGCTGAACAGCGACACGTACGCGAGCCCCCACAGCGCGGCGGCATCGACGCCGTCGAACGACGCGGGCCACGTAAGCCACGTGAGCGGCAGCATCAGCGGCAGCGACAGCACGAGCGCCCACGAGATCACCTGCCAGCCGCCGAGATCGCGCGACAGCCGCGCGCCTTCCGCGTAGCCGAGCCCGCACGCGACGATCGCGGCCAACATCAGCGCATCGCCGACCACCGATGCCTGCCCGCCGTTACGCAGCGCAAACGCGGCCACCGCGCCGCTGCCGACGATCGAGAAGATCCAGAACGGCAGCCGCGGCCGTTCGCCGCCGCGCCACACGCCGAACAACGCAGTCGCGAGCGGCAGCAGCCCGACGAACACGATCGCGTGCGCGGACGTCACATGCTTCAACGCGAGCGCCGTCAGCAAAGGGAAACCGACCACGACCCCGAGCGCGACGATCGCCAGCGACACGGCCTCGGCCCGCGACGGCCGCTTCTGCTTCAGCACGACGAGCAGCAGCAGGCCGAGCG
This sequence comes from Burkholderia pyrrocinia, assembly GCF_001028665.1. Lineage (NCBI taxonomy): Bacteria > Pseudomonadati > Pseudomonadota > Betaproteobacteria > Burkholderiales > Burkholderiaceae > Burkholderia > Burkholderia pyrrocinia. The sequence goes on along the minus strand of NZ_CP011504.1, from coordinate 2,028,989 downwards.
CGCCGGCGATCGTCGCGCGCGCGAATGTGAGGAACAGCGGGTCGAGCCCCTGCACCGCGACACGCGTCGCGGGCAGCGAGCCACTGAAGATGATCACGCCCAGCAAGCCGCTGAGCCATCCGTCGGTCGTCTTTTGCACGGGAAATCCTGAACGGGGAAAGGTGGATGACCAATCATCCGCCGCCGGCGAAAAGCGCGTAAGCTACACCCCAATACAATCTGGACAAACTGTACTGGACAACGAGCCGTACAGTTCATTCTTCACCATGAGCCATTCCGCCCCGATTCCCGTTCCGCCCGCGCCGTCGCGCACGCGCGTCGAAACCGTGATGGACACCTTGCGCGCGCGGATCGCGAGCCGCGCGCTGATGCCCGGCGCGCGCGTGCCGTCGATCCGGATGATGGCCGACGCGCTCGGCGTGTCGAAATCGACGGTCGTCGATGCGTACGAGCGGCTCGCGAGCGAAGGCGTGCTCGTCGCGCGGCGCGGCTCGGGCTTCTACGTGTCGGGCCACGCGCCGCCGCTCGCGCTTGCCGATCTTGGCCCGCGCCTCGACCGCGAACTCGATCCGCTGTGGCTGTCGCGCCAGTCGCTCGAGGCGGCCCCGACGACGGTGAAGCCCGGCTGCGGATGGCTGCCGTCGTCGTGGCTGCCGGACGAGAGCCTGCGTCGCGCGCTGCGCGCCGTGTCGCGCGACGAATCCGACGCGCTGACCGACTACGCGACGCCGCTCGGCCTGCCCGCGCTGCGTCAGCAGCTCGCCTGGCGGCTCGCGCAGCACGGCGTCCACGCGGAACCCGCGCAGATCATGCTGACCGACGGCGGCACGCACGCGCTCGACCTCGTGTGCCGCTTGCTGCTGGAGCCGGGCGACACGGTCGTGCTCGACGATCCGTGCTACTTCAACTTCCAGGCGCTGCTGCGCGCGCACCGCGCGCGGATCGTCAGCGTCCCGTACACGCCGAACGGGCCCGATCTCGCGCGCTTCGAGCAGGTGCTCGCCGAGCACCGGCCGCGCCTGTACATCACCAACGCGGCGCTGCACAACCCGACCGGCGCGACGCTCGCGCCGCCTGTCGCGCACCGGCTGCTGACGCTCGCGGCCGAGCACGGCCTGCTGATCGTCGAGGACGACATCTTCGCGGATTTCGAGAGCACACCCGCGCCGCGCCTCGCGGCGTTCGACGGGCTGTCGCGCGTCGTGTCGATCGGCAGCTTCTCGAAGACGCTGTCGGCCGCGATCCGCTGCGGTTACATTGCCGCGCGCCCGGAATGGATCGAGGCGCTCGTCGACCTGAAGCTCGCGACGTCGTTCGGCAACGCGCAGATCGGCGCGAACGTCGTGCACCGGCTGCTGATCGACGGCACGTACCGGCGTCACCTCGACAGCCTGCGCGCGCGCCTCGCGGATGCGATGGGCGAGACGATCCGGCGCCTCGCACGCGCGGGGCTCGGGATCTGGACGGAACCGCGCGGCGGGCTGTTCGTGTGGGCGCAACTGCCCGACGGGCTCGACGCCGCGCGCGTCGCGCGCCACGCGCTGGATCACGACGTCGTGCTCGCGCCCGGCAACGTGTTCAGCGTGTCGCACAGCGCGACGTCGTACCTGCGCTTCAACGTGTCGCGCTGCAAGGGGCCGGCGGTGTTCGATGCGCTGGCGCGGGCGATGGAGGCGGCAAGCGAAGCGGAGCGCATGGGAGTGCAGGAGGACGCGGGCAGCCGCGCGTTGGCCGGCGAGTCGTAAGAACGGGCAGAGGCGCAAACGGCTATCGAATAGTTCCGTAATCAGCTTTTTCCTGCATCCGCGACGTCATCTTTCGCGCGGGTGGTCGATGGGTCGCAAAATCGTACTCATCCCATAGACGAGCGCGCCCTCGACGGCCGATAGTTTTCCCTACTTTTTTACCGGGATCTATCGAGCCAATGAACGGGATTCCAAATAAACACGACACTGCCGAAGACGACGACGATGACTGGGTTTTCGTCGGAACTGCCTACACAAACACGACGCCAGGATCTGTTCATGTTATCGACCTCGACCTGACACCGATCTGCGAGAACATGTCGAACAAGGCATTCCGGAAACTGATCGTGCGGTTGCGTGACGCTGCGATTTCGTTGATTCAGGATCGGATTCACGGTATCGCACATTGGGAGCGAGAAGAACAAGAACGCGTCCAGACCTGGTTCGGGCGACCCGATGAGGAAATTCGACATCACCTACGGACCGGGTTGCCGAAGCTTCTGCGCGTCATGCAGGAATTGAAACCGGAAAATGTCATCCGGTGGGACGAGCAGAAACAGCGAAACATCACGTGTACCGTGTTTCCCGACAACGGAATCACCGATGCCGCCGTATGCAAACCCGATTCGGACAAGCGAATCATCGCAATCTATCCACACTTCTGCACGCTTCCCGACGCTCGACTCTCTTTTAATTGCAAGTTGAAGGTCCTGATTCACGAGTGTACGCACTACGTCGATACCTTCGACTCGAATGACGAAATCTACGGATTCGGGACTGGCCTGAAATACTGGGCGCGGGATCATCGGGACCTGGCGATCAATAACGCCGACAGCCTCGCTTGCTATATTTCATTCTTTGACGACAGGGTCCTGTGGTGAAATCTCTCGCGCATCTGACGAGCATCGCGCTCGGGTTATGCATGGCATTTTCGCCGCCGCTCTCGGCATGTACCGTTTCCGAGGACATGCTGGACAATGTCCCGCTCAACTCTTCCGACATTCCGAATGAGGATCGAGTCAAGATTGCGGACATGGTTATCCGCGCCCGTCAGTGGCCTGATGCCGACATCCGCGGCATCATCTCTGCCGGTGCGTATATCGGTGAGAAGGACCCGCAAGCGCTTGCGCTGCGTCGAGCGGCCAGTCTGAGGGAATACCTCGTCCAGCTCGGCATCAAGGACGAGAACATATGGTCGGACACACACATGATCTCGAATCCATATCCGAAAGACAGTGCTGGCTACGAGGGTTATCTTCAGATCGGACTGACACTGGTTCCACTGTGCAGGGACGGATGCCGGCATCTTTGCGACAATCCTCGCATCACGCCGACATCCAGAGCCATCCGGCGCCCCTGACCGCCTTCGACGAAGCCGCCATCGAGTTTCGCCAATGCCAGGGTGACACGAACGTCTCGCGCCACCCCGCTCTCTACCTCAAACCTCCCCCGCGTGCGCCCTCGCCCGCACTTCGGCAAACGACGTGTCGACCAGCAACCGCCCCGTATCGAACACCGTCTCGAGCGCCTCGTCCCATTCGCCTTCCAGCGCACGATCGTCCCACGCAACAGGCAACGTCGTCGTCCGGTACTCGCCGGTGCGGCGATTGCGCAGCAGCGTGAGCCGCCCCTTCTTCGAGCGCTTGCCCTGATCGGTGACCGGATCCTTGCGAACGTCGTGCCACACGCCGCCGCGCCGGATCGCCGAGCACTTCATCGCAAAGCGCTGCGTATCGCGGTTCACCTGCTGCAGCAACGCGCCGCCCATGCCGAACACGACATTGCCGGCTGCATAACCCGCGTCGTCGAGTGCGGAAAGAATCGCGTCGATCGACAGCTCGTCGACACCGTCGCCCTGGATCACGCGCACGCGGTTCAGCACGCGCCGCCCCTTGCCGTTCACGGTCGAGCCGAACGACGCGTCGAGCGCACGCACGGTCTGCATCACGATCTTCACGGGGTCGCCCGAATCGGGGCGCACGACGAGCGTCGCGCCCGAATCGATCACGGCCTGCCGCAGTTCGCCGCCCCACAGATCGAGCGCGGCGAACAGATCGTAGGAGTCCGACACGACCGACACAATCGCGCCGGGCAAACCGAAGCGCGCAATCATGTTCCGGTACGCATCGGCCTCGCCTTCGCGTCCCCACGACGTGATCGTGCTGTGCTCGGCCGCCGGCACCGAGTACGCAGCCATCGGCTCGCGATAGAAGCGGTTCGCGGCCAGCACGCCGAGCACCGTGTCCGAGCCCATGAAGCTTACGAGGTGCGCCGCGCCGCCGATCGCGGCCGACTCCGCGCTCGACACGCCGCGCGCGCCGAAGTCGTGCAGCTTGAACGGCAGTTGCGCAAGATCGTCGTCGGTCCTTTCGAGGAAGCCGCGGATCGTCTGCCGCAGGTGCCAGCTGCGCGTCGCGACCGTGACCGGATACCAGACGCGCAGCAGCATCGTCTCGAGATACGACGCGAGCCAGAACACCTGCGGGTCGTCGCATTCGACGGTCATCAGCACGTTGTGCACCGGCACGACCGAACCTTCCGGCACCGCGCGGATCTTCACCGGCAGATAACCGTCGTAGCGTTCGACGATATAACGCCACCCAGCTTCGTTGAACGGCTCGCCGTGCACCGTGAAGAAATCGCGCGCGTCGTCGATCATCGCGTGCGTGACCGGCTTGCACAGATACTCCTTCAGCAGCATCTGCAGGCCGAAGAACAGCGTGCGGTCGTAGCGGCCGCCGCGCGATTCGACGTACGAGAACATCGCCGACGCGTCGGGCGGATATTGCAGGAAGTGGGAAGCCTTGTACGAATCCGTGTTGAGAATCGGATTGGCGAGAACCGCGGCAAAGCCGCCGGGATCGTTTTGCATGGCTAGAGCTCCTCTAGGCCGTTGAAGTGCCGCCGCGTCTGTCGCAGCGGACCGGAATGCGGGGAATCAGCGGGTCACAGCTTCCCCAGGAAGTGATACGCGATGTCGAAGTGATCCTCGAACATCACGTTGCGCATCTGCGCGAATTCGTTGAGCGGCACCCAACGCGCCTTGTCGGCGTCGTCGCTGCCCTTCACGCGCGGCAGCTCGCCGGTCGGGAAGTTGAACAGGCACGCGTGCGTGATCGTGCGGCCGCGCAGCGAGCGGGTCGGGTGATCGAACACCTGGCGATCCTTGATCGAGCCGCGCAGCACGGGCTCCGGCAGCTTCAGGCCGGTTTCCTCGCGCAACTCGCGGATGCAGGCCGCGTCGAGCCGCTCGTCCTGGTTCACGAACCCGCCCGGCAGCGCCCACAGGCCGCGGCCCGGTTCGCTGCGGCGGCGCACCAGCAGGATATGGCCCGAGTGCACGACCACCGCGTCGACCGTCACGAACGTGACGGGATACGGCGCGGCTGCCCACGCCTTGCGATATGCGGCGATGAATTCGGCTTCCGACTTCAGTTGCGCGAATTCCGGCTGCGTGCGGAAACGCTCGAGCCAGCCGAACACGGGTTCCGGCACGGCCCACTGCACGAAGCTGTTGGTGCGTTCGGCGAAATACTGGTCGCGGATCTCGGTAGCGGAAATGTCTTCGGTCGCATCGACGTCGACGAGTTCCCATTGCGGGAACATCCGCAGGTAATACGAGGTGGCGTCCTTCTCGTGGCCGATCAGTCCGACCTTGCGCTGCGCGACGTCGCCGAGCGCGGACGCGACGGCGTCCTGCACCCAGCGCACCCAGTCGCCGTCGTTGTACGTCGAATCCTGCAACGGCGCGATCGTCACGCGGTCGCGCTCGGACACGTCGAACAGCGAAGCCAGCATCTGGCGGCGCTCGTCGAACGAGAACGGATCCTTGATGGTGCGGGGCTTGTCGGTCGACCCGATCAGCACGCACACGCGCTCGGCCCGGCTCAGTGCCGACTTCAGCACATTCAGGTGACCACGATGCGGGGGCTGGAAACGACCAATGAAAACGAGCGCGTCGAAGCGCCGGTTCTGTTGCGTACTCATGAGGCTCCCTCAAGAGATTGAAACGCTTCGGGTCTTTCCCGAAGGGTTGGATTGAATCCTAGGGGAAATCCCGAGGTGCGTCAATCGAGCACACGCTCGACTTGACCAAGTCTGAAGAAATGCGCGGCATTGGCGGGTTACACTCGATTTCATCCCAATCCGCGCCACGGCGCCCGCCATCATGAGGATCTCAGTCAGCCGGACCGTCGGCGTCGATCGCAGACGCCTCTTCACGTGGTCGCAGGACTACGCGCGGCGGCTCGTGTGGGACAGCTTCCTCACCGACGCCTATCTGCTCGACGAAACGACGGCCGACGTCGGCGTCGACGCGTTCTGCCGCAGCCAGTCGGGCGCGACGATGGTGTCGCGCTACATCTCGTACCGCCCGCCGCAGGTCGCCGCCGTCGAGATGGTCGAAGGGCCGAAGGTGCTCGAACGCTTCAGCGGCAGCTGGAACTTCACCGAACACACGCCGGGTTCGACCGAAGTGAAATTCACGTACAACTTCCGCGCTCAGCCGTCCTGGCTGCGCTGGCTGCTCGAACCGCTGATCGGCGCGTTCTATCTCGTGCAGACGCGCCGGCGTCTCGATTCGTTCAAGCGCTGGGCCGAAGCCGAAGCGCTGCCGCGCTGATACGCACCCGCTTGGTCCGGCGTGTCGGCGCCATCTCCGTCCGGATGCGTTCGAACGCGCCATGGCCGCGCCATCGGGCATTTGCCAGATTCGCCGAACCCGGGGAAACTACGGGCGGCCGTCACCCTGACGGCGAGCCCTGACCGAGAGAACAGGGCACTCCTCCCTGAAACGGCGTCGACACAAACATTAATCCAATGAGCCTGATATCCCGATTCTTTGGCCGCAAAGAAGAACCCGAAAACCCCGCCGCACTGGTCGCGGCATCCGACATCGAGAATCCGCTGAGCGTGACGGTCGTCTTCGACGGCCCGCTGCAGGTCGATATCGCATCGCTGACGGCCGCGCTGCGTGCGTACCATCCGGGCATGAAGCAGGCGCGCGTCGAAACCGAGCCGACGCTGGAACAGGTATTCGGGCTCGCCGGCTGGGGCAACCACGTCGTCCGGCTGGTCGGCTTCGATGCGCCCTATCCGTCCGACGCGCTGGAAGCGTGCGTCGCGCCCGCCCACTACGGGCAGGAACTGAAGCAGCAGGTGCGCGCGAGCCGCAGTCACGTGATCCTTTACTACGCCGGACACGAAGCGAATCCGCTCGACCAGTATGTCGCGCTGGCGGCCGTTGCCGGCGCGCTGGCCGAACAGAACGGCCTCGCGGTGCTGAACGAGCACGCACACACGTCGCTGCCGGCCGGCGTCTTCGATGCGAAGGAACTCGGCGAAGAGAGCCTCGAAGTGCTGCGCGGGATCCCGTTGAACCTGTTCTTCTGCGGCTTCGTGAAATACGAGGTCGAAGGCGTCGAAGGCGTGTGGATGCGCACCTATGGCGCCGACGTGTTCGGCCTGCCCGATTTCGCCGCACTTGCGGAAGGCCATCATGAAGGCGAACGCTATTCCGGCATCTTCAACAACGTGATGCACTACCTGCTGGAAAGCGGTGCGCGCATGCATGCGGGCGAGACAATGCAGGTCGGCTCGGAAACGTTCATGAAGCTGCGGGAGCCGCTCGAACACGAGTATTACCTGCAGGGGCCGGCGCCAGTGCTGGTGGCCGAGCTGATCTCGGCGGACGAAATCAATCGCTGATTGCACCACGATCGCACGGCGCGCGGGATCGAAGCTTCGCGAACCGCGCGCCGCGGCATTACGTGAAGGCTGCGTAGCAGCTACTGCTCCAACCCGGTGAGGAGACGTCCGTGTTAAATGCCCGCTCAGGTCGATGCAGCGCCGCGCGCCACCTGCTGCCTGGCCTGCGCCTGCGCGCCGAGCGCGGCAGCGATCGCATCGACCGCATCGGCCGCGCGCGCCGCGCCGCACATGAACGCATCGACGGCCGCGAAGCGATGCTCGGGCCACGTATGGATCGTGATGTGCGATTCGGCGAGCAGCACGACACCCGTCACGCCGTGCTCGCCGCCGAAATGATGGAAGTGCGCGCCGATCACGCGCGCGCCTGCCTGCTGCGCCGCTTCGGTGAGGATCGCTTCGAGCCGCGGGGCGTCGCGCAGCAGCGCCGCATCGATGCCGGCCAGGTCGGCCAGCACGTGCGAGCCGAGCGTCGCGCCCGGCGGCGCGATCCCGTCGCGCGCGGTCATTTGTGCGACCCGTACGACGAGTAGCCGCTGCGCGCCGACGAACTGCCCCAGCCGCCGCCACCCGAACCGCTGCCGCCGATCGATGCGCAACTGAACAGCGTGACGACGATCAGGCCGTAGAGGCCATAGAGGAGGTACCGGATCACGAGTTGCCCCCGTCCGATGCAAAGCCCTTCCACAGCCATTCCGGCAGCCACAGCACCAGCAGGCCCACCAGCACGTAGACGGCGCGGCCACTGAACGAGAACAGCGACCCCATGTTGAAAATCACGAGCAGCGCGCTGAACACCCACGGCAGCGGCGCGAAACTGTGCGGATGTTTCCCGCCGAACCGGCCCGTCGACGCGGTGGCGCCCGTCGCAGCCGCGGCCGTCGCAAGCGCCGCCGTGCCGAAGCGCTCGGCGAGCGCGCTGCCCGACAGCGGCCGCGTGCGCGACCACACGATCTCCGCATCGCTGCGCTCGCGCGTCAGCTTGTCCTTCTGCCAGCCGTAATCGACGATCGACGTGCGATCGCCCACCTGCACGCGCCAGTTGAATGCACCGACCACGTAGACGACCTCCGCTTCATACGCGTCGCGCAGGCGGTAGGTCTTGCCGCCGTCGGTCACATCGGATTCGCTGCCGATCGTCGGCCAATGGTCGAGCACCTGCACGCGTTCCCAGCGCCCTTCGCTCTGCACGAGCCACAGGAAGCCGCGCTTCGGGTTCAGCAGCAGGTATTCGTCCCACGTCTCGTCGTCGCCCGGCACGCGGCAGCGCATCATGCCGATCACCGTGTACTTCACGCCGTCGAACGTGCCGATCGCACCGAGTTCCAGCGCACCCTTCACCGATTCGAGCTTGCGCTGCGCCGCGAACACGGTCTGCTGCTCGGCCGTGCACTGCACGCCCGCGTGACAACTGCCGCACACGACGTAGTCGGCCACGTTCGGCGCATACGACAGCGGTGCGCCGCAGCTCGGGCACGCGAACGGCACCATCTTCGCGCCGCGCTTCTCGCGCGTATCGGTCTCGATATCGCGCAGCCCCGTGAACGCGAGCGCGTCGAATTCCAGCGCCTCGCCCGAATAGACGGCCGGGCTCCCGTCGTTCGAATCGGCGTCGGAATAGTCGTAGGTCGCGAACGCGTTGCCGGTCCGCAGATCGACGACGCGCGCCTCCCAGCCGGCATCGACGCGGAACGGCAGTTCGCCGTCGCCGCCCGTGCAGCGCGCGGTGCGCACGTCGGACACGAGGTATGCGCGGCCGCCGTGGTCGATCCGCATGCCCGGTTCGAGCGTGCCGAACGCGGGCCACGCGCCGCCGGACGCATCGTCGGGCTCGCGCACCGTGACCGCGTACTGGCCCGACGCATCCGACAGCCAGCCGAATGCGCCGTCGTCGAACACGACATACCACTCGCTCCACGCGCCGGCGTCGTAGGTCATCTGGATGCGCCCGAGCACCGTGAACATGCGCTTGCCGTAGCGCCCGGCCGTGCCGATCTGGATCGGCGACGCATCGTCGAGCACCGTGGCCAGCTCGCCGATGCGCTCGACGTCGGTGCCGCGCTTGAGCAGCGTGCTGCGGCAGAACGCGCAGACGGCCATCACCGCCGCCGCCGAGCGAAACTCGACCGGCGCGCCGCACTGGGGGCACGAAGTACTGAACATGCGCGACGCTTACCGCGTGAGCTTCGCGAGGATCTCGGCCTTCGCGCGCGAATATTCGTCTTCGGTCACGAGGCCCTTGTCGAACAGCGCCTTCAACTGCTCGAGCCGCTGCACGTAATCGGTGCCGTCGGCCGGCGCGGCCGGCGCCGGTTGCGCGGCGCCCGCGATCTGGCCGGCCATCGCCTGCCCGATCGCCGCGCCTGCGGCAAGCCCCGCGCCGATCCCGGCAATGCCGCCCGGGTTCTGCGCGGCCAGCGGAATCGCCTGTGCGGTCTGGTATTGCGTGGCCCGCGCGAGATCGCCGGCCATCCCCGCGCCGATCCGCAGGTCGAGCGCCTTCTGCAACTCGGCCGGCAGCGACACGCTCTCGACCGCGAACGCGTCGAGCGCGAGGCCGTAGCGCGTGAACACCGGCACCAGCGCGTCGGCAACGCGCTGCGACAGCAGCGACTGGTTCGCGGCCATGTCGACGAACGGCACGTCGGCCGAGCCGAACGTCGTGCTCATCGCGGTCACGACCAGGTTGCGCAACTGCTGCTCGAGATCGTCGACCGTGTATTCCGCCCGTGTGCCGCTGACCTCGCGGTGGAACGCGCCCGCGTCGACGATCCGGTACGAGTAGATGCCGAACGCACGCACCTGCACGAAGCCGAATTCGCGGTCGCGGATCGTCACCGGCTGCGCGGTGCCCCAGCGCCGGCCGAGCTGCAGCCGCGTGCTGAAGAAATAGACATCCGACTTGAAAGGCGACTGAAAGAGTTTGTCCCAGTTCTTCAGGTACGTGAGCACCGGCAGCGTGTTCGTTTCCAGCGTATACAGCCCCGGCTGGAACACGTCGGCGACCTTGCCTTCGTTGACGAAGATCGCGACCTGCGTTTCGCGCACGGTCAGCTTGCCGCCGTACTGGATTTCCTGGTCCTCCATCGGATAGCGCCAGGCCAGCACGCCGTCGGTGTCTTCCGTCCATTGCAGGACGTCGATGAACTGCTTGCGGATGAATGAACCCAGACTCATGTCGGTCTCCTCGGACGCGTGGCGCGTCAGGTCAGGCAGGCGGCATTGATGATGCCGACGACGAGCGACGCGGTGCCCATCAGGCCGCCCATCGCGATGTTGCGATCCTCGATCGCATGATTCATGCGGGGCATCAGGCGGGTGAGCACCGCATAGGTGATCAGTTGCACGATCATCGCGCCGACGGCCCAGATCACGACTTCGCCGAGCGTCGAGTTGTGCGCGATGCTGGACGCGAGCGTCAGGCAGAAACCGATCAGCGCGCCGCCGAACGACAGCGTCGCGGCCGCATTGCCGTCGCGGATCAGCGCCAGTTCGTCGAACGGGGTGACCTTCAGGTACACTGCCGCGAACACAAGAAGCAGCACGAACGCCGACAGTAAATGAACCGCATAGAGATAGGCACTATTCATTCTTTCCCTCGGATTTTGTGCTCGGTTCGCCGCCCCGTCGCCGGCCGGCCCGTCAATGGCCAACCCACGAAAATCCGCGCCAGTATATCCACATTGCCGACCGCCGCACAACGGACGTCCCATGCTGCATAAGCGTGCGCTGGTCCTGTCGATCCTCGTGCTCGCGTCGTGCGGGCTCGGCTACGAACTGATCAGCAGCGCGCTGTCGAGCTACCTGCTCGGCGATTCGATCCTGCAGTTCTCGTCGGTGATCGGCTGCTACCTGTTCGCGATGGGGATCGGCTCGTGGCTCGCGAAGTTCGTCGAGGACGACGACGTGCTCGACCGCTTCGTCGACATCGAGCTGCTCGTCGGCCTGCTCGGCGGCGTATCGGCCGCGCTGCTGTTCGTCGTGTTCGCGTGGCTCGCCGCGCCGTTCCGCGCGGCGCTGTACGCGCTGGTGCTCGCGCTCGGCCTGCTGATCGGGATGGAGATCCCGCTCGTGATGCGCGCGTTCCAGCAGCGGCGCCAGGCGTTCCGTCATACCGTCAGCGAGGTGCTGACCTTCGACTATCTCGGCTCGCTCGCGGTGTCGCTGGTCTTCCCGCTCGTGCTCGCGCCGCGTCTCGGCCTGCTGCGCACGAGCTTCCTGTTCGGTCTCCTGAACGCATTCGTCGCACTGTGGACGACCCACCTGTTCCGCGACGAGATCCGCAACGTGCGCGGCAAGCTGATGCGCGCGGCGCTCGTGATCGGGTTGCTCGTCGCCGGCTTCGCGCTGTCGGACCGCATCACGCACTGGGCCGAACACGGCGTGTACGGCGACGAGACGATCTATTCGGAAACGACGCCGTACCAGCGCATCGTGCTCACGCAATGGCACGACGACATGCGGCTGTACCTGAACGGCAACCTGCAGTTCTCGTCGCGCGACGAGCATCGTTATCACGAGGCGCTGATCCACCCGGCGATCGACGCGCTGCCGTGGGCGAAGCGCGTGCTCGTGCTCGGCGGCGGCGACGGCCTCGCGGTGCGCGAGCTGCTCAAGCACCGCAACCTCGAACGGATCACGCTCGTCGATCTCGATCCCGCGATGACGAAGCTGTTCTCGACGTCCGCGCCGCTCGTCAAGCTGAACCAGGGTTCGCTGAAGGATCCGCGCGTGCACGTGATCAATGACGACGCGGTGCGCTGGCTCGAATCGAACACCGACGTGTACGACGCGATCGTCGTCGACTTTCCCGACCCGACCAACTTCGGGCTCGGCCGGCTGTATTCGGTGCCGGTGTTCCGGCTGCTCGCGCGCCACCTGTCGGAGAACGGCTACGCGGTGATCCAGTCGACGTCGCCGTATTTCGCGCCGCATGCGTACTGGACCATCATCGCGACGCTGCACGAAGCCGGGCTCAACACGTGGCCGTACCACTGCTACGTGCCGTCGTTCGGCGACTGGGGCTTCGTGATCGCCGGCAAGCGCCGCGACTTCACGGTGCCGACGCACTACTCGGTGCCGACGCGCTGGCTCGACGCGCAAACCGCCGCCGAGATGTTCCATTTCCCGGCCGACATGCCGGCGCTGCCGATGTCGCCGAACGAACTCAACGACCAGCCGCTCGTGCGCCGCTTCGACGACGACTGGAAACACGTGCTGCGCTGATGGACCGCCGCACGTTCCTCGTCGCGTCGGCAGCCGCGTCGCTCGCCGCATGCGGCCGCACCGGCTGGATCGAGACGACGCCGCGCGTCGGCTACCCCGGCATGCGCGAAGGCCATGCGCTGCGCGACCATGCTGCGCTGCCGCCGCCTTCCGGCACCGTCGAAACCGACGTCGCGATCCTCGGCGCGGGCGCGGCCGGGCTGTCATGCGCATGGCAGCTCGCACGCGCGGGCCACAAGCGCTTCGCGGTGCTCGCGGGCCCCGAATTCGGCGGCAATGCGGCCGGCGGCCGCTTCGGCGATCTCGGTTATCCGAAAGGCGCGCACTACCTGCCGCTGCCGTCGCTCGAATCCGCGCACCTGCGCGACATGCTCGCCGATCTCGGCGTGATCGAATCCGCACCGTTCTCCGCGCGCCCCGTGTACGACGAGCGCGCGCTCGTCCACGCACCCGACGAACGGCTCTTCATCGCCGGGCAGTGGCAGGACGGCATCGTGCCGACGGCCGGCCTCGGCGCCGACGAACTCGCGCAGCAGGCACGCTTCTTCGCGTACGCGGACGGGCTGCGCACCGCGCGCGGCGCAGACGGCCGCAAGGTGTTCTGCATCCCGATCGCGGAATCGTCGCGCGACCCGCGCTGGCGCGCGCTCGACCGGCGCTCGTTCCGCCAGTGGCTGCTCGACGAGGGTTACACCGCGAAAGCGCTGCACTGGTACCTGAACTACTGCTGCCGCGACGACTACGGCGCGGGATACGAGCATGTGTCCGCATGGGCAGGGCTGCACTATTTCTCGTCGCGCGGCGGCCACGCAGGCGATGCGAGCGACGGCGCGGTGCTGACCTGGCCCGACGGGCTGCACACGATGGTGACGAAGCTGACCGAATCGATCACCGCGCGCACCGGCTCGAATGCATGGTCGCGGGACGGCTTCGCGGTGCGTGCGACCGAACGCGCGGGCGGCGTCGACGTGCTGTGCGCGCGCATCGGCGACGACGGCGCACTGTCGACGTTCACGCTGAAGGCGCGGCGCGTCGTGTGCGCGATGCCGCTGTTCGTCGCGGCGCGCGTGTTTCCGCAGCTTTCCGCATACGGCTTCGAACCCGCGCGCGACCTGCCGCCGCGCGCGCCATGGCTCGTGTCCAACTTCCTGCTCGATGGCATGCCGGCCGAAGCAGCCGGCGTGCCGCTCGCGTGGGACAACGTCGTCTACGACGGTGCGGGGCTCGGCTATGTCGTATCGACGCACCAGTTGATCCGGATGTCGCCGCCGACGCGCTCGGTGTTTTCCGCGTATCAGGCGCTGAGCACGCAAGCGCCGGACGATACGCGCCGCTGGCTCGCGCAGGCAAAGCCCGACGCGTTGCGCGAACAGGCGGCGATCGACCTGCAGGCCGTCTACGGGCGCGAGCTGTGGAAACACGCGACGGCGCTTGAAATCACCGTGCGCGGCCATGCGATGGCGACACCCGACGTCGGCTTCCTGACCCGGCCGGGGCTGCTCGCGCTACGCGAGGCCGACGGCCCCGTCGTGTTCGCGCACGCGGATCTGTCCGGGCTGTCGCTGTTCGAGGAAGCGTCGTACTGGGGCATGCTCGCGGCCCGGCGCGTGCTCGCCTGACGGCCGCCAATCGTCATTGCGGCGCCGCCGCCACCCGCTATAATCGCGCGACATTCCGACTGCATTGAGCAGGCCGACGGTGCTGCGCCGTTCGACGCGCCGTATACCCTCCTCGACAACAACAATGACGAACCGAACCATCCGACGCCTTCGCCCGTTCGTGCATGCCGCCGCGCGCATGCTCGCGTGCGCCCCGCTGCTCGGCGCGCCGCTGGCGCTGCATGCGGCCGACGCCGCAGGCGCCGGCGCCGAGCCCGCATCCGGGCGCTACATCGTCGTCGACACCGGCCATACGCCCGCGCACCCGGGCTCCACCGGCGCGAGCGGGCGCGTCGAATACCTGTACAACCTGGACCTGTCCACCGCAGTTGCGGAAAAGCTCGCCGCGCACGGCGACCGCGTGCTGCGCACGTCGGCCGACGGCCGCGAGATCGCGCTCGACCAGCGCTCGACGCAGGCGCCCGACGCGAACCTGTTCGTGTCGGTCCATCACGACTCGATGCAGCAGCAATTCATCGATGCAGGCCGGCAGCGCGAATTCCGCGGCTTCTCGGTGTTCGTGTCGGAGCGCAATCCGCACTATGCGGAAAGCCTGCGTTGCGCGAAGGCAATCGCCGAGCGACTGGTCGCAGCCGGCGAACGGCCGTCGCTGTATCACGCGCAGCCGATCCGCGGCGAGAATCGCCCGCTGATCGACCCGCAACTCGGCATCCATCGCTTCGACGATCTCGTCGTGCTGCGCACCGCGCCGATTCCGGCCGTGCTCGTCGAGGCCGGCGTGATCGTCAATCCGGACGAAGAAGCGCGGCTCGCGCGGCGCGAGACGATCCAGAAGCTGTCTACCGCGATCGCGGGCGGGATCGACGCATGTACGGCACCGAAGTGACGGTATCGCCCATCGGGCACCACGGTTTTTACCCAGTCAGGAGCATCAAAATGAAAAAGAAGAATCTGTTCGCATCCTGCGCGCTGCTCGCGCTTGCCGTTCCGTTCGCCGCGCACGCGGCCGGCTGTGCGAAGCCGCACAGCGCGTTCGACCAGGTGTACTGCAGCAGCACGCAGTTCTCCCAGACCGACCGCGAACTCAACGACGAATACGGCCGCCTGCGCAAGCAACTGAGCGGCGACCAGCAGGCGACGCTGAAGGCCGGCCAGCTCGCGTGGCTGAAGCAGCGCGACGCGCAGTGCAGCGAAACCCGCAACAACGGCTACCTCGTGGATCTCCAGTGCGCGACCGACATGACGGCGTCGCGGCTGTCGTTCCTGCGCGAGCGCGAGCGTGAATGCACGAGCACGGGGTGCGTGGCGTCGAAGCTCGGCGAGTAAGCGCTTCGAAGGTGCCGTGCCGCGAAGCGTTTCGCGGCGTGGCACGGCGTGCACTTGCGATCCGTCCGCTGCGGCGCCGCGACAGTCAACAACCGATCGGGCGGACCACACATGGCACCGAATACGATGACGATCGACATCCGCGCCGCCACGTCCGCCGACGCGGCAGTGATCGCCGACATCCACGTCGCGTCGTGGCAAGCGACCTACACGGACATCATGCCGGCCCCGTTCCTCGCCGGTCTCTCGGTCGAAAAGCGCACGACCTTCTGGCGCTGCGCGCTCGACGCCGGCCGCCCGCGCGTCGCGCTCGCATTCACGGGCAACGACGCAGCAGGCTGGATCGCCTATGGTCCGACGCGCGACACCGACAAGGATCGCGCGTGGGGAGAAATCGAAGCGATCTATCTGCATCCGTCGCATTGCGGGCAAGGCATCGGCGCGGCGCTGGTCGACCACGCATGCCGATCGTTGCATGACGCGGGCCATGCATGGGTATCGCTCTGGGTACTCGTCGAAAACCGTCGTGCAAGAGCGTTCTATGAACGCGAGGGTTTCATCGCCGAAGACGACATCAAGACGTTCGAGATCGACGGCACGCCGATCGAAGAAGTGCGCTATTGGCGCGCACTGCCGTAATCACAGAAACCACCGATACTCCCGCGCGCTGATTTCGTTACGAAAATCCAGCTCCTCCTGCCGCTTGTTCTCGCAATACACCATCACGAACTCGCTGCCGAGCCCTTCGCGCACGGCCGGATGATCCTGCATCGCCGCGACGGCCGACAGCATCTCCTTCGGAAAATCGATTCCGCTGCCGCGATCCTCGTTGAGCGGCGCGATCGGTTCGATCCGTGCATCGAGCCCGTGCTCCATCCCGGAGAGAATCGCCGCGAGCACCAGGTACGGATTCGCATCCGCGCTCGCGAGCCGGTGTTCGATCCGCAGGTTGCGCGCATCCGACTCGGGAATCCGGATGCACGCATCGCGATCCTCGAAACCCCAGCTTGCGCGGCTCGCCGCGTTCACCATCGATCCGTAGCGCCGGAACGCATTGTGATTCGGCGCGAACACCGGCATGCAATGCGGCAGCAGCGCGAGACAACCGGCCACCGCGTGCCGCAGCGGCCGCTGCCCGTCCGCCGCGAGCAGGTTGCGCCCCGCGTCGTCGTACAGGCTCACGTGCACGTGCATCCCGCTGCCCGGCGCATGCAGGTAAGGCTTGCCCATGAAGCTCGCGCGATAGGCGTGCTGCAACGCGACGCCGCGCGTGCTGCGGCAAAAAAGCGCCGACCAGTCGGCCGCGCGTAGCGCGTCGTCGGTGTGGCCGAAATTGATCTCGAACTGGCCGGGCCCGAGCTCGGCCGTGATCACCGTCGCATCGACGCCCTGCTCGCACGCGGCCTCGACCATCTCGTGCAGCACGTCGGAGAAGCGCGACAGGCGCTCGATATGCATGTTCGGCTGATCGTCGCGGTCGTCGCTCAACCGGTCGCGCGGATACTGCGGCATCCCTTCCGCGAGCTGCGCGGCGAACAGGTAGAACTCGAGCTCGAACGCGACGACCGGCCGGATGCCGCGCGCCGCGAACCGCCGCAGCACGCGCGCGAGCACCTCGCGCGGCTCGAACTCGATCGGCGCATCCGTGCCGTCGGAGCTGATCAGCATCTGCGCGAGCGGCTGCCGCTCCCAGCGCACGGGCTTCAGCGTGCCGGGGATCAGGCGGCGCGGTGCGTCGGGATCGCCGTCGTTGAAGCAATAGTCGCCGATCTTGTAGAGGCCGCCCTGCGTGCCGAGCAGCACGCAGTTCTGCGGCAGCTTCAGCAGCGAGCCCGACGCGACCTTCTCGAGCGCATCGATCGGATAGCGCTTGCCGTAGAAGTGCCCGGGCAGATCGAGGCAGATCAGGTCGACATAACGGATCTCGGGGTGCGCCTGCCGGAATGCGCGGACTTCATCGACCAGCGCAAGAACGACGTCAGCCATGTCTCATCCTTTCCATGTCTTGTATGGCGGTGCCGCAGCGCGGCGAACCGGATTCATGCGGCGCACCGGGCAACGCGCACCGCATTTAAATCAGTACTGCAAACATGCTGCATGGCGCGGCGACCTGCGATACCGCCCGCCCCGCCGACGACTCAGGTGAACACCCAGATCACGCGCGTCGGCGCGTCGGTCAGGTTGGCATAACGGAACCGCTTGTGCGCGGGAAGCTGGAACGCATCGTTCGGGCCGAGCGTGACGGGCGTGTCGTCGCCGTCGATCCAGATCGTCAGTTCTCCTTCGAGCACGAAACCGCCCTGCTCGTCGCTGTCGTCGACGGGCCGCTCGCCGCTGCTCGCGCCCGGCGCGAGATGGCTTTCGAGGATCGAGAAGCGCGAGCGCATGTTCGGCGACACGAGGATGTCGGTAATGCCGGCCGCGTAATACACGGTGCGCCGCTCGTCGGGCCGCGTGACCCACGGCACGCTGCGCGGCTTGCTCAGGCTGTAGAAATACGTGGTCGGCACGCCGAGCGCCTCGCCGATCGCGGTCAGATCCGCGACCGTCGGGCGCGACAGCCCGCGTTCGACCTGCGACAGAAAGCCGACCGAGCGGCCGATCCGCTCGGCGAGGTCGTTCAGCGTGACCTTGCGATGCTTGCGCAGGTCGCGGATCAGGATCGCCAGACTTTCTATCTCTTCCTGTTCGTTCATGATGGGTTCCGATACGGTCAAACGGTGTCGCGCAAACGGTACCAGGCCTTGCCGATCGCTTCCAGCGGCGCGGCGAGCCGGTCGCCGCCGGGGAAGCGCGGATTGCGGATGCGCTGGTACTGCGCGAGCAGGCGCTCGTCGCCGAGCACGGCATCGGCGACCGCGCGCGCACCCGCGAGCGTCGGCAGCACGCCGTGCCCCGAGAAGCCCTGCAGCCAGAAACGCTGCCCGTGGCGGCCGATGTCCGGCGTGCGGCGCATGCTGATGTCGATATGGCCGCCCCATGCGTAATCGAGCGGCACGCCGGCCAGTTGCGGGAACACGCGCTCGAGGTGCGGGCGCGTCGCCGCCGCGATATCGGCCGGAATGCCGCCGAGATACGTGCAGCCGCCGCCGAACAGCAGCCGGTGGTCGGGGCTCAACCGGAAGTAGTCGGGCACGAACTGGTTGTCGATCACGCAACTGTTCTGCGGCAGCAGCGAACGCGCGACGTCGGGCGCGAGCGGCGCGGTCGCAACCTGGTACGTGCCGACCGGCAGCAGCCGGCGCGCCAGGTCGCGATCGAGCCGGTCGACGTACGCGCTGCACGCGAGCACCAGCACGTCCGCGCGCACTTCGCCGCGCGCCGTGCGGGCGATGTGGCCGCCGGGCGTTTCGCGACAGTCGAGCACGCGGCTCTGCTCGAAGATGCGGCCGCCCGCGCGCTCGATCGTCTGCGCGAGGCCGAGCGCGAGCTTCAGCGGATTCAGGTGGCCGGCCTCCGGATCGTGGAGCGCCGCGAGATAGCGCGTGCCGCCGATCCATTCGGGCATCTCGTCACGCCCGATCACGCGCAGCCGGTCATAGCCCCAGCGCTCGGCCGCCTCGTCGCGGGCCTGCGCGAGCATCGCGACGCGGTGCGGCCGCACCGCGGCCCACAGGCTGCCGGGCCGGTAGTCGATGTCGAAACCGTGCCGCTCCGGCAGTTCGCGCACCTCGGCGGCGGCCCAGCGCATGCTGTCCCACAGCAGGCGCGCGCCGTCGCGGCCGAGCGAATCCTCGAGCGGCTGCATGTCGCACGACCAGCCGAGCAGCGCCTGCCCGCCGTTGCGGCCCGACGCTGCCCACGCGACGCGGCTCGCCTCCAGCACGACGACGCGCTTGCCGGCGAGCGCGAGGCGCAATGCCGTATGCAGCCCGCTGAAGCCCGCGCCGACAACCAGCACGTCGGCGTCGATGCGCTCGTCCAGTTCTGGACGATGCGGGATCGGCGCCGGGTAGGTGCTGGCGTAGTAGCTTGCGACGTGACGGTCGGACTGCACGAACATGCGGACTCCCGTGAAATTTACGCCATGAAATTTCATGAAAAATTAGCACGACAATTTCACGGAGGCAAGCGCGCGGGAAAAGCGGTGCGTCGACAGCGCGACGAACTAAAGTTGCTCGTCTTTCGACCAATTTCGGCGCAACCTTACAGCAAGCACAGATGGTGCAAATTTCTTGTTTTCGCGCTTCGCTGTTGCGGGGGCCCGCCTCCCGGGCCATTCTCGGCCATATCCGTCACGAAAGTGTCGGGGATTGCAGCCATGCGTCGGGTGCCGACAATCCTGCGTCAACGCGTTTCTCAATGTTTGGATTGGTTAGTGGGGCGCGGAAAACCAATGCCCAAGGGGATCTCGAACTAAAGTTGCCCTTTTCCCGCCGTCTGGTACTAAAGATGCCCCACTTCTGCACGACCGGAACTAAAGTTACACAGACTATACGGAGATTAAACAGGATCCAGTGCCGTCCATGAGCGGACATTACGCGGAGTCGGGATCGCGCCGCATCGGCAAATCCCATCTCTATTTCTGGCGATTGCTCTTCTCGTCCCTTGGAACGTATGCCGGGCTCAATCAATCGCCATGCCGACGAAGAGGTGGGGCAGAGCATGGTGCGGGATAACCCTCGGACCACCATGCTCCGCACCCTGTTTGCCGTGCCCGCAACAGGACGATTCCAAATTTTTCTTATCTATTTCGTATTACGCCCGCGGGGATCCCGCATACGGTTATGCAGCCCATCCAGTCGCGATCGAATCAAGGTATCTCATGATCGCATCTGCTCGGCCCTCCGCCACCAGCCTTTTGGCGGTTCTGCCATCGAATGC
Organism: Burkholderia pyrrocinia; assembly: GCF_001028665.1. NCBI lineage: Bacteria > Pseudomonadati > Pseudomonadota > Betaproteobacteria > Burkholderiales > Burkholderiaceae > Burkholderia > Burkholderia pyrrocinia. Next base: position 2,008,543 of record NZ_CP011504.1, on the reverse strand, counting down.
GGACAGTGGCTCATTTTGATACCAGCCAAGTGCTATTTGGCGATCTCCAGAAATCGCTGCTGCCGCCCTCAGAACGCGAAGATGCTCCCGAAATTTGCCCGTCCGCCTAGAGCCACCTGTGGAGTCAGCGTGCATCAACGTCTTCCGTGGATCACCGTTCCCGCGCACAAACGACACTCTCGCCCAGCGGAGTCAGGTGGAATGCGTAGACCCTTCGCGTACCGCGGACCGGAGCAACCGAAGCCAAGAGCCCAATCGATGTCAGAAAATCCGTATCTCGCTTCAGGCTTTTCAGTTGTTCCCGACTGCGACCCGCATCGCTATGTACACGCATTAACAGGGCCAAATGATCGTCGCTCAAGGCCCCTGTCGATTCCCAAGCCAACAGCCGATGATGGTGACAATACCAAGTCTCCGACGCGACGCGGCGTTCCATCTGCTCCATTTCGACCGGATTATAAAAGGTCAGCATGCGACGCTGCTTGCAGCCGGCGTGACGGCATAACAAAAATATCCGCCCCGCCCCATGTTCGTGCTCGCAGTCGATCCAGCGCCGAAACGCCGCCTCGGTAACCTGATAGCGCATCGCGCCGAGCGCGACAGGGTCTCTGAACCATTCGGAAAGACGACGAAACGGTATCGACACATACTGACCTCGATACCAAACATCGACAGATCCGCTCAATAACGTACGCTCGATCAGTTCGAGGTGTCCACGCGACACGTCGACATTTCCAGCATCGCACTGCGCCAGCATCTCCGAGATACCGGCAAGTCCGTTAACGACATCGCCGACCACCGATCGCACATCCGACAGCGCGCCGTCAACATGCATTGCCGCTCCTCGCTTCATCGTTGCCGGACGGCGATGCGAAGACTGCCACCCTTGCATCGCCCCGCAGTATCCGTCAATCCACAGCCAAAATGGGTCGTAAATGCCGTGGCCACAGAGGTGATGATACCTCGACCATGTCGCCATGGAAAGGGTATCAGGTCGAAACGACGCGCAGGCGCACCTCAAGCAAGTTGGGGGGACGATTCGTGCACGCCGGCTGGAACTAGATATCTCTCAAGAGTCGCTTGCCCACCTCGCAAATATCGACAGAAGCCACATGGGCAAGATCGAGCGGGGCGAGCGAAACGTCACGTTGCTCAATCTAGTGAGAATTTCGCGAGCACTTTCCTGCCTGCCGTCCGAACTCCTGGCATCGGCCGGCTTGTGACGCAACGGCACAGCCGCGGGCATCAGGGCGGTGAGCCGGGTGTTTTCGGCCTGCAGACGGGCGAGTTCGGCGCGCAGTTCTTCACGCGTGAAAGTTTCCCATCTCACATGTAACGACTTGCCTTCGTTCATCGCGTCATCTCTATTTCCGGGCGGCAAAAGCCTGATCGAACTGCCGAGCGCGCTGCACTTCGTCGCTGTGCAGATAGGTTGACGTCGTCGAGATCGACGCGTGCCGCAGGTTATCGCGCACCATGATCAGCTCGGCGCCCCGCGCCAGCGCATGCGATGCATGCGTGTGCCGCATCCAGTGCGGGCTCGCACGGTGCAGTTTATCCGCCGTCGCAGGCCGCTCTTCCCGAATCGCGTCCGCCGCCACCAGGAAGAACCGCCTCAGCACGCGCCACAGCCGAGTGCTTTCGATGCCCGCGCCGTCCTCGTCGAGACTCGCGACGAGCGGCGTCGCCGGGTTCCAGTGCATAGGCGTGACCGGCAGGCCACGCTGCACGAGGTACTGGTCGAGCGCCATCCGCGCTAGCGCTGGCAACGTCACTTTCCCGTGCTTGCCGCCCTTGCCGAGCACATGCAGCCAGTGATCACCGTGCTCATCCCGACGAATGTCGGCGAGCGTCGCGCCGACCAGCTCGCTGGCACGCAGGCCAGTTGCATAGCCAAAGTCCAGTAGAAACCGCAAGCGCTGCGCAGCCGGCACGCTCCACCCATAGGACCACTCGAGGCCGTCGGCTAGCGCACGGATCAGCAGCCACTCGCCCTCGGAGAAGCCACGCGACACGTCCAGGCCAGTGCGCTGCGCCTGGTTCTTGACCTTTACGCCGGCGAATGGATTCGCGAGCACGTAGCGCTGCTCGATCAGCCAGCGGAACAGCGCCGACAGGACGTTCAGCGCGTATGCCGCGGATCGGGCAGAAAGCGCGCCTGTGAACGGCCGCCATTCGGCACTATGCCGCGGTCGTGACGGCCCAACCCAGCGGTCGCGCGGCGTCGGTCGACGCAGGAATGTTCGATACGCAATCGCGTCGTCGGTGGCAAGCGACGATAACGCTCGGCCGCGCTCGACGATCGCCCACAGGATCAGTCGCTCCGCTTCCTTTCGGTAGGCGCGCTGCGTGGCAGCCGACTCGTGCAGCGACAGCCAAGACTGAATCGCCTCGTAATCATTAGACGCGTTCAGCAAGCAGGCGGTCTGCGGCGCCCGAAACTGTCCGTGCGAGCCGTCCACGTCGTGCGGCACGCGCAACTGCTCCCACGGCACGACGTCTGCACCGGGCGCGGCAGCAATTAAGGCCCGCGCGCGTTCGGTCAACGCCGGGTGGGAGGCAAAAAACGCCTCCACACGGCGCGCACCTGCTACACCAAGGCCGTCGATCGCGGCCCACCACCGGCGTCGGCGCGGAATCCGCACGGTCAGATCAGCCAACGTCCGGATGCCGTGCGCCTGCAGCGCGGCAACCACGCGCGCGGGCAACCATTGGTCGATGGCGTCGGCGATGTTCGGCGCCAGTATCGGTAGACTGCGCAGCGTCTCGATCGCGCGCGCGACGGTGTCGGCCGACGCGGGCGACCGCGCACCGAATATTTCGGCCAGATCGGCCCGGTGGCGGCTAGTCGCGAACGCTATCAGGGTACGCCGGATGCGACCCAGCACACCGCGCGCAGAGGCCCCTGGCGCCTTTCGGTCTCCCAGATAGCGCCTCACGGCCGCTCGAGCGTCAAGCCCGGCATACCACGCACGCAACGCGGCCAGTTCGGCGTCGTCAGGGAAAGCCAAGGATCGGGTCTCACGCGTTTTCATGTTCGCCAGTTTATAGAAAAAATGATGATGGACTGATAATGTTATTTATCTGTCCATCCATACCCATATACTGACGAATAACTTTCAATCGCATACGCTCAAACAACCTAAGGTTATGTATGCGGCAGAGTCGAAACTGGGCACGATCACGCGACAGGACATCGTCTTGCACTCACCAGTGGCTGCGCGCTGGAGCAGCGTGTCGACGATTTGGACGGCATCAAGTCGGCGCTTCCGTACTCCAGCGCCCGCTCGTGCAATTCAGCGGTACACACCTGACGAGGAGCGCACGCGTGCCAAGCTTGGAATTCCCTATAGCTACTACTGACTTTCCGACGTCAGTGTTAATTATGTAAAATCGAGTCCTAACGATATCCGGGAAGGACGGATTCGTGTCGCGACGAATGGTTTCGCTACTGTAATGAACTGTCGGATCTCGGCGAGCTACCGACGATGACTCGTAGGCTTACAGCCGATACCGTCTTGACGGCGTGAGTTATCGATTTCCCCAACGATTGGAAGCCGTGCGAAGCAGCGTGGCATTGGCAGCACGCAGATTGAACAGTTCGGCTTCGAAGCGTAAGCGTGTTCGCACGACGATTCCCGATGCGACCGCGCTGCGCCCGCTCAACTCAACTGGGCTCTAACTCAAGCGCGTGCGTGACAAGCGCATCGATCGTACCGTCGTGCTGAAATCCCGCCTCGATGGCACGGCGATCAGTCAGCGGCGGTTGTCGTCCGAAAAGCCGCTCGATCCGTCCCACCGGAGCGTAATCGATGTCGAACGCGCCGAATCGCCGGACCAACGCATCGACGATCTCTTGAACCGACAGATGCAGCACCGGGGGCGTCCAGACTCGGCCCGCGTGCAAACCCTCTGCGGATAGGCGTGCGGCGTGCAGCAGGTTATCGACGCAGCATCTGCGCGACATCCACCATACGGTGGCCGAAGGCGAAACGGGACACGTATAGGACTGGCCGCGCTGCGCCGCGCGGAAGATCTGGCTCATGAACGCGGATCCATGTCCCGCGGACAGCGCCGGACGAGCCACGATGCCCGGCAGGCGTAACGCACGACCATCCAGCTTGCCGCGGCGCGTCCAGTCGGCAAGGATCAGCTCGCCCACCAGCTTGTGCACGCCGTAGCTCATGGTCGGGCGCGGCACGGTGTGCTCGTCCACGGCCGGGGGTAACGACTCGCCCAGCGCCGCAACGCTGCTGGCATAGACGACGCGCGCCGCACTCCCCTGCTCCGTCGCCTGCTTCGCCAGGCGGTCGAACAGCGTCAGCATGCCCGACAGATTCACCCGGTCACCCTCGGCCGGTTCGGCCTCCGCCTGCGAGCCGGGCATGCTCGCCAGATGAAAGACGACGTCGACGGGTTTCGACAACTGCGGATCGAGAATCTCCGGGCTGCTGAAATCGCCGACCAGCGCCGTGATTCGGGCATCGTCGTACGGGCATCCCGCTTGCCGGTCGACCAACAGCAATTCCGACACGTCGCCAGGCTCCACGATACCGTCGTGCAGCAGCCGTTCGACCAATGCCGTTCCGACAAATCCGCCCGCCCCGGTCACCAGTACTCTCATGGCCGAGCCTCCCCGTCGTTGGCGCATGGCGCACGCACAACCCGCTGGTCGATCGTGCCGAATGGGGCGTTGCCGGCGTCATCGCGCGCCGTCATCCTGATCCGGTCGCCAAAGCGCATGAACCGCGTGCGTGCGCCCCCTTCGTCGATCATTTCGATCACGCGGCGCTCGGCGAGGCACGCCGAGCCCGCGTCGCGATCGGCATTCGACACCGTCCCTGACCCGACGATCGTCCCCGCCGACAGGCGGCGCGTGCGGGCCGCATGCGCGATCAGTTCACCGAAGCCGAAGTTCATCTCGCGTCCATGCGGGTGACCGAACCAGCGGTCGTTCCATTCGACGTGCAGGCTCAGATGCACGCGGCCGTCGCGCCAGTGCTCGCCGAGTTCGTCGGGGGTGACGGCGACCGGTGCAAAGCTCGTAGAGGGCTTGGCCTGCAGGAAACCAAAGCCCGTTTTCATTTCGCGCGGGCCGAACGCCCGCAGGCTCCAGTCGTTGAGCTGTACGATCAGACGGATGCAGCGCAGCGCACCGGCGGCCGATACGCCCATCGGCACGTGCCCCACCACCACACCGAATTCGCCTTCGAAATCGATGCAGTCGGCCTCTTCAGGCAAGGGCACGTCGCTGGCCGGACCGAGGAAGTCGTCGCTAGCGCCCTGATACATGACCGGCACCGTATCGAACTCGGGAATCGGCGGAGTATTGAACGCCTGCTCCATCAGGCGGCCGTGATTCAGAAACGCCGAGCCGTCGCACCACTGCGGACTGCGCGGCAAGGGCGCAGCGCAGGCGGCCGGATGGAACGGACGCGCCTCGGGCACGCTGCCGGCGTTTAATGCGTTGTAACGCGCCTGCAAGCCGGGCGCGAGCGCGTCCCAGCGCTCAAGCACATCAAGCAGCGTCGTGGCGATCGGCGCGGCCTCGACGGCATGGCGCAGGTCGCGCGACACGAGCAGCAAGCGGCCATCGGCGCCGCCGTCGGGCAAGGTGGCGAATTTCATCGCGCGCCTCCGTGTGCCGGCGTATCGAGCACGGCGGCAATCGCCGGATCGTAGGCGCCGTCGATCAGAACGAACAGCATCCGGCATGGACGGCCCGAGCGATTCGCCCAGGCATGATTGGTCCCGCGCTGAATCACCACGCTACCCGGCGCCAGTGCGACTTCTGCATCGTCGAGGATCAAGGTCATTTCGCCTTCGATCACCACGCCGTAGTCGATCGACTCGGTGCGATGCATCAGCGGATGCGGCGACCCGGCTTTCACCGTCGACGCTGCGGCGTCACCGATCTGGCTGAACGCATCGTGCATTTTCACCGCCCCATGCGCAAGAAATTCCGGCGTGTCGGGCGGAATGTCGACGAAGCGCATACGGGTGCCGTGCGTCGGCGGCGGCAGCATGAGCGCGTCAAGCGTGGGATCGGCGCCGTTGTCCACCCTCGCAGGGCTCGACGACGTGCTCCACACTTCGTGGAATACGGTGCCGGGAATCGCGGCGATTTCCACCACGGTCGGCAGAGGACCGTCGGATGCGACGACGGCGCGGCCGTCGGCATCGTGTCCGGTCACCACGCGCCGAATCACTGGAAAGTTCATGCTTCTGCCTCCACGTCGGTGTCGTCGAAAATCGCAACGGCACGCGTCCACCCGGCCGACGCGCCGCGAATCTTGTGCGGGAAGCAGCTGATCGTGAAGCCGGTCGCCGGCAAGGCTGTCAGGTTGTGCAGCTTCTCCAGATGGCAATAGCCGATATCGCGCCCCGCCTTGTGCCCTTCCCAGATCAGCGACGTATCGCCTGTTTCCGCGATCTTCTTCGCGGTATGGGAGAACGGCGCATCCCAGCTCCATGCATCGGTGCCGGTCAGGCATACGCCACGCTCCAACAGGTACATGGTTGCTTCGTAACCCATGCCGCAGCCCGCATTGACGTAGTCGTCATGCCCGTAGCGCGATCCGGCCCGCGTGTTCACGACGACGATATCGAGCGGCTGCAGTTCATGGCCGATGCGCGTCAGTTCGGCCTCGACGTCGGCCGCCGTCGCGACGTAGCCGTCCGGAAAGTGCCGAAAATCGAGCTTCACGCCCGGCTGGAAGCACCATTCCAGCGGCACCTGATCGATCGTGATGGAAGGCCGAGCCTCGCCCAGGCTCGCATCCATCGTCGAATGGAAATGCCAGGGCGCGTCGAGATGGGTGCCACTGTGGGTCGTCAGCGTGACCCACTCCGCGGCGGCGGCTTCACCGTCGGGATAGTCCTCGGGTTTGGTACCCGGCAGCATCGCCATGAATTCGGGCAGCGTGTCGCCGTGCTTCTGGTAGCTGATCCTGGGCGCGAGCGGCGGCGGATCGGAGAGAACGTCGTTCTCGAGATAGATGGACAGATCGACAAACCGTCGAACAGGTTTCATGTTCAGACTCCAGGAGATGGGGGTCGGCGGTCGAGCCGCGAGAAGCAGATCGCCGCAGCGGCAGCGATCAGCACTGCGGCGATCCCGAGGCTGCCGTAGCCGGACACCTTGACGAGCGTGCCGCCGAGCACCGGCCCGATGGCGGCGCCCGTCATCAGCATGGCCGGCGTCGCGGCAACGGCGCGGCCGGTGCGGTCGATGCGCGCGAGCATGCCGAACGCGAAGGTGTGGGTGAAGATCATTACGGCGGCAAAGACCGAGGTGGCCGCCGCGTACGGCGCGAACGCCGTACTTTGCGTGATGACCAGCGCGAGCACGGCCTGTACGACGGGGCCGGCCTGCACGACCTTGCGGCCCGGCACGCGCGTTTCGAGCAGCCCCGCGACGGGAGCGGGAAACAGGTTGACGAAGCCGAGCGCGATCAGCGTCGCGATCACGGCACTCAAACCGAATCCGCGATCGAGGCCGATACGCTGGACAAAGCTGAACAGCATCGACTGCGTCAACGCCATGCAGCCGACGCCCGCCATGCCGAACCAGACGACACGCTCGAAACGACGCTCGTCGCCGGTCGCCGCGTTGCGGCGCGCCTGAATCGACGGAAACGCGAGCGCACATGCGAGCGTGGCGACGCCCATCACGCCCGCAAAAACGCGAAACAGCGTCGGACCGCCGTGCGTTGCGATCAGTCCCGGCACGGCACCGAGAAACGCGATCGCGAAAACACCGAGCGCGAGGCCGGAGATCGCGAACAGACGATGCGGATTGCGGCTGCGCCCGACGGTGCCGTGCGTGAAGCTCAGGCCGCATCCGACGGCGACGCCCGCGACGGCATGCAGGGCCGCCATCATCAGATAACGATCAACCGGCACGAACGCGATGCCGAGAAACGCGCCCGCCGCGATGCCGAAGCCGACGGTCGACATCACGCGCGCCGGCAGCCGATTCAAGCGCGGAGAGAAAAAGACGCTGCTCAGCACGGCACCGGCCAGGAACAGCGTGGCGAGCAGACCCGCCCGCTGTGGATCGAGCCGATACGCACCGATCAACGTGCCGACCCAGACCGGCAAGGCCACCAGATCGACCATGCCGGCGCAATGCGCGATCATCAACGCAACGGTGCCGAACGTGCCAAGCCGCGCCGTGTCGGTCGATGCCGACAGGTCGACACGCGCCGGCGTCGGGGGGGAAAGGTTCGTTTCCATCTTGCCTCCCCTGCGTCAGATCGGCCGCGCGAGATTCATGTGCGTCTCGTGCATGATGCGCCGGTGCTCGTCTCGGTCGCCGCCGACGATTTCGATCTCGCCAAGGCGCCCCGAGTTTTCCACTACCATGCGGCAGCGCTCCCAGCGGCGCGCCTGAAATGCGTGCAACGCAGCGTCCACCGTCACGCCGCGCCCCAGCTCTTCGGCCAGCACGATCGCATCCTCGATGCCGATACCCGCGCCCGCCGCCATATGCGGCGTGGTGGCGTGCACCGCGTCGCCGACGAGCACCACCCGCCCGCTGAACCAGGGCGTCGGCAGCAGCAGGCTTTCCAGCGGACGGTAGTTGACGCGTGATTCGGTGCCGATCTGCGCGCGGATGGACTTGATCAGCGGCACGTCGAACGATGCGAGCAACTCGGACAGCATGCGCGGCCATTCGCCAGGATCGATGTAGTCGTTGGTCGGCCTGTCCTCGGTGACGAAGACGTACATTTCGTCCCGGGAGACCGGATTGACGCCCGCCTTGATCCGGGGCCCCAACCACATCGTCGCGCAAGCGATCTCCGCCGGTCGCGGCACCACGGCACGCCATACGCCCTGGCCCGTATAGCGGGGCTTCGGCGCATCGGGAAACGCAATGCCGCGCACTTTCGAGTAGAGGCCGTCCGCTCCGACCACGAGGTCGTAGGTACCGTGCGTGCCGTTCGTGAACACCACGTCCACCTGTTCGCCGCGCGGCTCGATCCCCGAGAAGGTACAGCCGAGCTGCACGCGCACGCCCGCGGCACGTGTGGCCTTGGCGAGAATATCGGCCAGCACCGGGCGCATGATTGCGCCGCCGCCAGGAACGTCCTCGCCGGCCACTCGCGGAGTCGGCAGCGTGCCGATGGGCTGGCCGTCGGCGGTAAACAGATTCACGCCGTCGCCGCCGTGGCCGCGTTCGAAGAAGGCATCGAGCACGCCGATCGTGCGCAGCGCGCGTAGCGTGGGGCCGCCGATGCTGATGCCGGCACCGTACGAGCGCCAGCCCGGGTCGATTTCGACGAGGTCGACGGTGAGGCCGAGCTTCGCGCACTGGATTGCCGTCGCCATGCCGGAAAAACCGCCGCCGATGACGAGGACGTGTTGAAGAGGGGCTGCCATCTGGATGTCTCCTTGTTATGTCTGATGTGGGTGTGTCATGTCGCAATCAGCACGATGGCACCGTCGTCCGTCACGTCGATCTCGACGGGCGTGAGCCGCTGGCCGAGGCACGGGCCGAGTACGCACTCGCCGCTTGCGATGTCGAACTGCGCGCCGTGCGCGTGGCAGACGATGCGGGTGCCGTCGCCGTTCAGGTAGGCGTCCTTGCGCCAGGCCATCTGCGTTTCGCCGAAGAAGTGCGGGCACGCGTCGCGATACGCACGAACCTGCGTGCCGTACCGCACGACGAAAAGCGTGTCGTGCCCCTGCCCGCCGGGATCGAAACCACGCGCACCGGGATCGGGCAGATCGCCGACGCTTGCGAGAGGAATACGGTCGGGGTATGTCTCGGACATGGCAGAACGATTCTCGCCGTCAATCCGACTTCGCCGACGCTGCCCCCGCAGGAGAACCGCCCGGCGCCCACTTCTCGCGATGCTGGAACAGGAACAGTTGCGATGCGTCGGCGCCCATCGGCGCCTCGCGCGCGTTCCACGCATCGTCGTGCAGATCCATGTCGGCGTCGTACTCGACGTGACAGCCGAGCGGGCTGTTGAAATACCAGAACCAGTTCGAGCCGAAGCGATGGCGCCCCGGCCCCCAGAACGACTGGTAGCCCTTCGCGACGAAACGCGTACCCGCCTGCAGAACCTCGGTCGGTCCGCCCATATGGAACGTGAAATGCTCGCACCCCTTCATGAACGGCGGCGTCTGAATCATGAACAGGGTGTGATGGTCGAGCGTGCCGGCCGGCTGCAGGAACGGCCCGACGCCCGTGAATCGGTCGGTACAGCGAAAGCCCAGACGCTCCACATAGAACGCTTCGGCTTTCGCGGCATCCGGCACGAAGTAGACGACGTGCGAAAGCGTGCGCGGAGTCAGCATGGCATCGTCGCTCACCGCCACGACGTTCGGCGCGCGCTGTGCAGGCGCGCCCGGCGCATTCACGGGCTCGGCGGGCAACACGAGCGAACGGCGCGTGGTGACCTGGAAGCCGATCGCGAAGCCCATGTCGTCGAGCGATTCGATCGATCCGTCTGCGAGTGTGCTCACTTCGCGGTCGCGGCGCAGCTCCGCCGCGATGGCATCGAGCGTCGCGGCATCGGCGACGCCGTAAATCGTCTTGCGCAGCATGCTTGCCGTGCCGAGCGCAGGCGGCAACGCCGGATCGTCGCGGCGCGCGATGTCGATGCCCGTTCCGTCGAGTGCCTCGAAACGGCCGCCGGTGTCGTCGCTGCGCACCGGCAGCAGCCCGTAGTCAAGCAGATATTGGCTGCAGGCGGCGACGTCGTCCACGCCGAAAACCAGCGTATCGGGTCCGATGATGTTCATGAGATGTGCGTACTTGAGATGGGGGAATGAGTCAGAGCGAGGTGCGTCCGCCGAGCGTTTCGGCGATCCAGTCGGCGATGAAATGCCCCGCGTTGATCGAGTTGTCGAAGCTCGAATGCTGAACGCCGCCTTCACGCTCGGTGAAGATCTTGAGTTCTCGCTTGGGGCTGTTCACGAGTTGCTCGTAGGTGCGGTGCGCCCAGGCGACCGGAATCTGCGAATCCTGCGAGCCATGCGTGACGAGGAACGGCACCTTGATGCGATCGAGCACACCGTCGAGATGCACGTCTTCGGCGATGCGCATGAAGTCGTCGATATCCTTCGCGCCCCAGACCCAGCAGACGTGCTTCCAGTAGTGCGGCACCGGGAAGTTGCCTTCGCGCTGCAGGCGCTTTTTCTGGACGTCGCGCCAGTCGTGGTTGGCGCCCCACACCACACCGCAGGCGAAGCGCGGCTCGAACGCGACCGCGCGCGGGCAGTAGTAGCCGCCGAGCGACACGCCCTCCATGCCGATCCGCTTCGGATCGACGTCGTCCCGGCCCTCGAGCCAGTCGACGATCCTGCTCGCCCAGACCTCCGAGTTGTAAACCGCATTCAGGCCTTGCAGCCGCAACGCTTCGCCGGTGCCGGGCTGGTCGACGATCAACGACGATACGCCGCGCGCGGCCAGCCATGCCGGCAATCCCACGAAGTACTTCATTTCCTTGGTCGAATCGAGCCCGTTGACCTGCACGAGCAGCGGACTGCGCGCATCGGCGTTCTTCGCTTTCACAAGGAGTCCGGAAAGATGATTGTCGCCGTACGGAATCGCGACGCGCTCGCAGTTGTCGCCGGCGAGCGCGATGCCTTTGTCGAACGTATCGAGCGAGCGTTGGTACAGATCGAGGCGCCCTGGGGCATCGTGCGCGAGCATGCGCTCGGCCGTGATCAGGTAGATCGCGGCACGCTTGTATTTCTCGCCCGCCGACAGCCGCCTCCCCAGGGCCTCGTCGTCCCGTGCGAGATCGCAAAGACGATCGGCCTTGTCGACCCACGCTTCGCGAAACGCACGTGTGCCGTCCGCGTCCGGCTGCCTGGCCGCTTCCTGGAGCGGACCGCACATGTCCTCGATTTCGCCGATGCGCGCCCCCATTTCGATGGCGAGATTGACGGACAGATTCCAAACATAGTTGGTAGGAAAGTATCGGAACATGCTGATTGCCTCGATTGAAATTGCGTATTGCTCGATGACGGCGCTGACGACCGGGTTCTCGCGCGCGGTCCGGCGTGCGAGACGATGCTCAGCCCTTGCGCCCGAAGCCTGCCCACAACGGGATGGCGATGTTCAGCCAGACGCTGCTGCTCTTGGCCGTGTTGGCGGCATAGATGCCTTGCTGATAATTGAGGTTGACGTTCCAGCTTCTGGCGTCGTACACGACCGACGGGCCGATGCCGAAGGTGCGCATGCGATTGCCCACGCTCACGCCGCCGGCCTTATCGTCGCTGAACTGGTTCAGGTACGCGCCGACCACGCCGAGCTTCCATGGGCCGAAGTTCCAGCCGGCGTTGAACTCGGCGACGTAACCGTCGCCCGAGCTGTAGTCCGTCGTGCCGTTCTTCAGGTTGAGCAGGAAGCGGTTCGCGAGTGCGACGTCGATTCCGTTGGGGACGTTGTAGCGAATCGAGATCACTGGCTGCACCGAGGTGTACCCCACCGCGACGCTCGATTTGACCGGGCTATAGGAACCCGTCTCGAACGCAACGTCGATGCCCGACGCGATCGCCAGGTTCGGCGAGAGATTCCATTGCAGCAACACAGGCGTCAGCGTGATGTTGGAGAGGCCGTTCTGTGTGCCCGACTGCCCGAACACCGTGCTGTGCAAGGACACAACGGGAATGACCAGCTGCGTATAGACGTTTGCGCCAAGCAGGTGGAACGGATACGCCGCAAGCAGGCGCGTGGTTTCCGAGAACACCGACGTATGGAACGGAATCGGCAGTTTCTTGCCGTCGTTGCCATAGAGGCCGTTCGCAAAGCTGTAGTTGAACTGTTCCAGCGCGAACAGGCCGGGGATCGGCGGCAGGTTGGCGATGTTCGTTCCGACCGCGCCGGCCGGATACGGCGAAACGCCGCCTTCGAACGCCTGTGCGTCCTTCATCGAACCCGTCGCCAACACGGCGCAACCGACAACGGCTGCGATCAGTTTCGTGGACATGCTGTCTCCTCTACCTGGGGGCGCGTTTGCGCCGCCCGGCGTCTCTTTTAATAGTGGAAAGCGCGGTGCAGACGGCCGAGGTGCAGCGGTACGTTCGAACCGAAATTGCCCCTGACGCTGGCCTCCCGATGCGATGCGATGCGTCGCTTGCCGTCGTATCGAGATGTGGCTAGGTTAAGACAGGCTGATGTATCCTAAAAATGGATTCGATCCATTGCCGATATCGACGGCGTCAATACTTTCAGGTTAAACCCTGATATCGCATGCGGCGCGGTCACGCGGCAGCGAAGAGGAGAACGGAGACAGCACGCATGCGGTTCAACAAGCTCGACCTCAACTTGCTCGTGGCGCTCGACGCGCTCCTGAGCGAACAGAACATCAGCCGGGCGGCCGAAAAGATTCACCTGAGCCAGTCGGCGATGAGCAACGCGCTTTCGCGGTTGCGCGAATACTTCAACGACGAACTGCTCGTTCAGGTCGGCCGCAGGATGGAGCCGACGCAGCGCGCCGAGGCGCTCAAGGATGCCGTGCGCGACATCCTCGTGCGCGTCGACGCGACGGTGGCGGCTCAGCCCGAATTCGTGCCGGCGCAAGCGAACCGGCTGTTCCGCCTGTTCGTTTCGGACTACACGATGACGACGCTCATGCCGCACCTGTTTGCGCTCGCTTACAAGGTGGCACCCGGCATCCGATTCGAGCTGCGCCCGCAGGTCGCCTATCCCCATCGCTTACTCGAGCGTGGTGAAGCAGATCTGCTGATCATTCCCAAGGAGTATTGTTCGACCGAGCATCCGGCCGAGGTGCTGCTCGAGGAAACCTACTGCTGCGTGATGTGGAGCCACAGCCCCCTCTCGCAGGGCGAGATGACGAACGAGCGCTACCTGGCGGCCGGGCACGTCGTCGTGCAGGTCGGCGACGCACAGACGACGCTCGAAGACTGGTTCATGCAGCGGCTCGGCGTCGTGAGGCGCGTCGAGGCGAGCACGTACAGCTTCGTGTCGCCGGCCCATCTGCTGGTCGGCACGAACCGGATCGCCACCATGCACCGACGGCTCGCCGAAGAGGCCGCACGCAGCCTGCCCATCGTGCTGCGGGACGCGCCGGTGCCGGTTCCGACGCTGGAGCAGGCGATGCAATGGCACAAGCATCGGACCTCGGACCCCGGACTCACCTGGTTGCGCGGGCTGCTGAAAGAGGCTGTCGCGAAGATGGACGACGCGCGCCATGACGCTCGCTAAGCAAGCTCACGCGGATCTGGCATCGGCCGCAACGCCGACCATCATCGATCCACGTGACCTGGGACGTTTCTTGTAGCCGTTTGGCAAGTGAGTTCTCTTTTATCTTAGAGGCAAGGAGAACTCGATGAAGAAGCGATTTACCGACGAGCAGATCATCCGGATTTTGCGCGAGGCCGAGAGCCGGGACGAGCCGGTGAAGGATCTGTGCAAGCGCCACAACATCTCAGAACAGACGTTCTATCGTTGGCGCAACAAGTTCGGCGGCATGGATGTGGCCGACGCCCGTCGGCTCATGGATCTGGAATCGGAGAACGAGCGGCTCAAGCGCCTGATTGCCGAGCAATTGCTGGTCATCGACGGACTGAAGGAATTCAGCCGAAAAAAATGAATACCCCAACGGGCCGGCGCGAAGCGCTGGAAGTCCTGACTCGGCGGGGTCTCTCGCAACTCAAGGCATGTTGCTATCTGGGGCTGAGTCGCCGGGTGGCCACCTATACGCTCAAGCAACCGGAGGAGGATCGGAGCCTGGGCGAGAGGCTGATGGCGGCCGCGCAGGAAGTGCCGCGCTTCGGCTACCGGCGGATGTCGGCTTGGCTGGCGCTGGGCGAATCGCGCGTGCGGCGAATGTGGCAAGCCTTGCGGCTCAACATTCCACGGCGGCGTCCTCGCCGGCGTCGTTGTGGCAACGACATTCGCTTGCCCGGTGCGACACAGCCGAATTCGGTCTGGAGCTACGACTTCGTGCACGATCAACTGGTCGATGGGCGGGCGTTGAAGATGCTTTGCGTGATCGATGAATACACCCGCGAGTGCCTGGCGATCGAAGTCGGCGCCAGCTTGCGGTCGCAGGATGTCATCCTGACGCTGTCGCGACTGATGCGGCTGTACGGCAAGCCCGCGTTCATTCGGTCTGACAACGGCGCCGAATTTACCGCTGCCAAGGTCATGCGCTGGCTGCGGGATGCTGCCATCGGTCCGGCCTTCATCACGCCCGGCAGTCCGTGGCAAAACGGGTTCGTCGAGAGCTTCAACGGCAAGTTGCGTGACGAATTGTTGAACCGGGAATGCTTCCGCAGCCGCGCCGAAGCCAAGGTGCTCATTGAACGCTGGCGGCAGTTCTACAACGAGCGCCGGCCCCATAGCGCGCACCGCTATCAACCTCCCGCCACGGTCCGTCGAGCCTGGCTGGATTCCGATAATATCGACACGAGACTCACTGCCTGACTGGTCACAAAATTCCGCCGCAGGTCACTCGATCGCTGGGGCATTTTCTACGACCAGCCCGTCATCCTGAACGAGCGGCAGGCCGGCGCAGCAATCGAAGGCGTCGTCCGGCAAAGCGCGACAAAGGACATCGCCCAACTTGCCGTCGACACCCATGGCTATACCGATTTCGCTATGGGCATTTCCCGGGCGCTTGGGTTCGATTTGTGCCCTCGCCTGTCTCACCTTCGCGACCGTCGCCTCCACGTGCCTCGCAGTCAGACGATACCAGCGCGGCTCGCAGGAATCACCGATCGAGACGTCCGACTCGGACTTATCGTTGATGTGTGGGACGAGTTCGTGAGGGTCGCGGCGTCTATCCGCTCGGGCCAATGTACAGCTGTCGAGGCAATTGCCAGATTCGGCTCGGCTGCTCGAGGGCAGGCAGTGTACGATGGCGGTGTTCATATCGGACGCTTATTCAGAAGCATCTTTTTGATCGACTACTTCACCAATGCTGTCTTTCGGTCAGAGTTGCAACACGCGTTGAATCGGGGCGAGGCGGTACATTGTAGTGGTCTAATGAATCCGGACACTGATTTAGGCGAGAATGTTCGCCATGAAGAGGTGTCTGATGAGCAAGCAACGACGTACGTTTTCCCCGGAGTTCAAACAGCAAGCCGCCTGTCTGGTGCTCGACCAGGGCTATAGCCATATGGAAGCAAGCCGCTCGATCGGCGTCGGCGAGACGGTGCTGCGCCGCTGGGTGCAGCAACTTCAGATGGAACGCCAGGGCGTCACGCCGCAGGGCAAGGCAATCACGCCGGATCAACAGCGTATTCAGGAACTCGAGGCGCGTATCGAACGCCTCGAGCGTGAGAAGGCCATTTTAAAAAAGGCTACCGCGCTCTTGATGTCGGAAGGCATCGAACGTACGAAGTAATTGATCAGATTGGCGCAAGCGAATCGGTCGAGCTGATCTGCGCGGTATTCGACGTGTCGCGGTCCTGCCTGTATGCACACCGAGGGCGAGCCCGACGCGTTGATGCCGAGCGAATGGCACTGCGTAGCCGGGTACACGAGCTGTTCATCGAGAGTCGAAGCTCTGCTGGCAGTCGCAGCATCATGGGCATGATGCGCGAGGAAGGTACGGCGATTGGCCGCTTCAAGGTCAGCCGCTTGATGGAAGAACTCGGGTTGATCTGCAAGCAGCCGGGCCGCCATGCCTACAAGCAGGCCACGGTCGAGCGGATCGATATCCCGAACCATCTCAATCGCGAATTCGAGGTTGGTACGCCGAATCAGGTGTGGTGTGGTGACATCACGTATGTCTGGGCGCAGGGCCGTTGGCATTATCTGGCCGTAGTACTCGACCTGTTCACGCGTCGGGTTGTTGGCTGGGCGTTCTCGACACGCCCTGATGCCGCGATCTGGTCGTGCAGGCGTTGGAGATGGCCTATGAGCAACGTGGTCGACCGCAAGGCTTGCTGTTTCACTCGGATCAAGGCGGCCAATATGCAAGCCGGAAATTCCGTCAGCGCCTCTGGCGCTATCGGATACAGCAGAGCATGAGCCGTCGAGGAAATTGTTGGGATAACTCCCCGATGGAGAGGCTGTTCCGCAGCTTCAAGACCGAATGGCTACCGTCAGTGGGCTACATGTCGGCGCAGGAGGCACACCGGGACATCAGCCACTACCTGATGCACCGGTACAACTGGATACGGCCGCATCAGTTCAATGACGGACTGGCGCCGGCGGTTGCGGAAGAAAAACTTAACGCAGTGTCCGGGATTAGTTGACCACTACACTTTGCCTGTTGGCCCGATTCCCGCCGGTTGGTTGGAAACCGAGGGGCGAGCGTGTGATCGCCCCTCACAAAAAGGTCACCAAGGCGTTTGCAAAAAGTTGGCAGATCACCCGTGTATCTCAACTAATATGGATCGGCACAATCCACGCCGTTCAGGCTCGAAGTTAGCAAACCAAGAAGTGCACGAAAATCGCGAGCCCCTGCTTCGGCCGCCCCGCGAAGCAACGGGACGGTCGGTGGCATCGCCCTTCTATCAGAAGTTATGCCGAATACCTGCGCGAACAGCCACTTGGTTGCTCGTCGAAGAAGGCGTCAGGAATGTCAACGCAGCGACCGCGGCTTTCCCAGTCGAATCTATACCCGTCGCGCGCTCCCACGAAGTCGTCGCGTAGAGCAGCGTTCGCTTGGAAAGGTTGTACAAGGCACCCACGTTGAGCTGCAGGTACTTCGCAGATTCGGCCTTGGTATAGTCGTAGGACGCTCCCAGCATGAAGGCGGGTGTTAGATTGTAGGTAGCGAGGGCTTCGAAATTGTTGAACGTCGCGGTTCCGGAGAATGGCGTCGAAGAGGTACGCACCACGTCTTCAAACCGAGTATTCGTATATGTGAACCCGACCAGTGCTCGCCCCATTCGATAGTTGACGCCGGCACCGGCGACCTGCAAAGCACGCGCTGACGTGTATCCGCTGAATATCGGATTGGTGATTGGATTGGCAAAGACACCTCCCGCGACCGGAGCCGCGGATGCGTCATAGATAGAGGTGGCCGGATTGTCTATTCGAGAGAAGACAGCCGCTGCACTGAGCGCGTCGTCAGAGTAACTCAGACTGACGGACTCCTTCTTCCCGTTGGAGAAATCACCGGCGACGCCCCCGAAACTGAACAAAGCAGAAACTTTGAAGCCTGCAAAGTTCGGCGAGACATACTTCACCGAATTGCTCAGCGAATAATCACCCCATACGTTATCGACATCCGCGGCATGCGCCGCAAGGATGCCGCCAAAGCGACTCGACGCTGACAAGCCGATCAATGAATCGAGGACCAAGTCATACTGACGTCCCATCGTCATTATGCCGAACGGTGAACCTACCCCCACGTATGCCTGTCGGCCAAACAGGCGGCCACCGTTGTTCAGCGTTCCTTTGTTGATGTCGAAGCCATTCTCCAGGCGTGCAAGCGCACTATAGCCTCCGCCGAGATCTTCTTTTATCAGGAAGCCAAATTTGCTGCTTCCAAGAGCACCATTCGACGCCTGAATATTGCTATGCCCCCCCTGATTGTTGGTGTAGGTCACGCCGTCGTCCACCGTCCCATACAGCGTAACCACGCTCTGCGCATGGGCCCCTGCTGCAGCCGACACGAACACCGCTGCAAGACATGCCTTTTTCATTGATGCTCCTAACCTATGATGTGGATTCTCGTTGGCGTCGCCTCGATCGTGCCCAAGTGGACGCCGATGAAGCGAAGCGATTTATTGGCCCGATAGACTTAGTTATACGAAATATTGGATCGATTTTCTCACTTCGAAATCGATGTAACGACCGCCTTCCTTGGCGTCTCGCGCCATCTATGGTTTAAACGCTATCGAGCTTTGAACTGTCCACAGACGCAGCCGCCTCTTGCTGCCCATCTCTTGCCAGAAGGAACGTCGGTACGCAAATTCCTGACACGAGGTGCATTACTCGCTCGTCGACGTGAGCGTAGGCATCCCGGTGATGCAGAAAATTTAGCGAGCCAATCACTCGGCCCGTGGCAAAAATGGGAAGATTGAGCACGGAATGCAGGCCGCGCTTGATCAGCAGTTCCGCTTCGGAAAACACGGAGCGAATATCGGCCTCATTGTTGCCGACGTACGGCAGCCCTTGGTCCAACACTCGTGCCGACCAGGGTCCCTTTCCCGTGGCCTTGAATCCGCCTAGCGGGCTCACCGTTTCGTCCGTCGAGAAGATGCGGCGCATCAGGCGCTGCTCCGGAAAGTAAACCAACCCGGTCAGCAGGCTGTAGCCGAAGACGGATTCGGCCAGACGTGAAATCACGGTCCACTGCGTCTCAACGTCTTCGGCAAGACCCACCGCATGCGCGGCTCGTCCGAGATGATCCAATGTATACCCGTGCTTCATTCGTTGATGCCCTCCAGGGTGAGGCCTTGCGTGCTTTTGCCGAAGAACAGAATGCCCAATCCGCCGACGAAGAGCACCCCCGTGATCAACGCGAACACCCCCCCAAAGCCCAGCACCGGATAGGCAGCGCCGACGATCGTAGGCGAAGCAATCGAACCGATACGGGCCAACGCCGAAGCAGTGCCCATCCCAGTAGCACGGATAGATGTAGGGTAAATCTCTGCCGTGTAGGTGTACTGGCCGGCGATCACACCGTTCATGCCAAAAGACAGCAGCATGCTATAGAGGACAATCTCTGTATCGCCGGCTGCGAATGGCAGGCCCAGCGCCGCCAGACAAGCGACAAGCATGTAGACCAGGATGGTGTATTTGCGACCGATCTTGTCGTTCAGATAGGCTGCGGAGTAATAGCCGGGGATCTGTGCCAGATAGATCAAGATGGTGAACGAAAAGCTCCTGGTAACGGTGAACCCTTTGGCTACCAGAAGACTCGGGATCCAAACCAGGAATGCGTAGTAGCAAAAGATGACGGCGATCCAAAGCGCCCAGACCACAATCGTGGTGGTGAGGTACTGCGGCTTGAACAGCACAGCCAGCCGGCCAAAGAAATTGGCATGCCCGGCAGCACCCGACGGCGCTGTGCGGTGGGGGTTCTTTTGGGGTACCGGCAAGGGCTGGCCCGTGGCGCGCGTCACTTGAGTTTCGATTGCATCGCACACGCGCGCTGCCTCGCCATGGCGGCCCATCTCTTCAAGCCAGCGCGGGGACTCGAACAGTGCACGCCGCATCCACAGCAAGAACACCACCGGTAGCGCCGCAATGATCATCAGATAACGCCAGCCGTTGGGACCTGTCGGCACGACGAGATAGCCCAGAATTGCGGAGAGGACGAAGCCGAACGAGAAGAACCCAGCCAGGGCGCCCGTGAAGCGGCCGCGGTAGCGGCTGCTGACGAACTCCGCCAGATACGGTGCGATAATCGCACCCTCGGCCCCCATTCCTATACCGGCGATCATGCGCAGGATGTAGAACTCGTGAAAATTTGTCGCGAACGCGTTAGCGAAGGTGCCAACGCAAAACAACACCAGCGACCACATCATCACCCCTTTGCGGCCGAAGCGGTCACCGAGTAACCCCGACAATAACGCCCCCACCAGGAAGCCGACATAGGTACTGCTGGCGATCCAGCCAGTCTGGCCGCCCGTGAGATCCCATTTGGCGCGCAGGGATGGCAAGATGAACGCGATGATGCCTGCGTCCAGCGCTTCAAAGGCCAACCCCAAGCCACCGATAATAAGAAGCTTCAGATGAAAGCGGCTGAACGGCAAACGCTCCAGGCGTTCCGATACGGTATAAGACATAGATTGTTCTCAAGGACGAAGGGAGGATGCCGATCAGAGGCAGTTCTTGTGGATTACGCCGTCCTGCATGACGAGCTTGATGGCGGTGTCATGCTGGGTCAGCAATGCGATGTCATCGAGCGGGTTGCCGTCGATCAGCAGTAGATCGGCATAAGCCCGCTCCGCGACCTCACCCAGCAGACCCGTGTGATTCAGAATCTCGGCGCCAATCAAAGTCGCCTGCTGAATCGTCTTGGCGTTGCCCAGGACCTTGGCACGCAGGAGTAGTTCTTCGGACTGCATGTAGTGGGTTTCGCCCAGCAGGTCGGAGCCGTAACCCATCTTCACGCCAGCCGTATCCAGCACCTTCAATGCTTCCAAGCCATTGGTGCGTACCCCGGCAATCTTGCGCGTTGACTCCAGCGGCAAGCCGTACTTGTGCCCTTCATTGGCCAATCCCTCGTACGTGATGAGCGTGGGCACCATGTAGACGCCCTTCTCTTTCATCAACTGGGCTGTCGGCTCATCTACCAAGTTGCCGTGCTCGATAGTGCGCACGCCACACTGGACGGCTCGTGTAATGGCCTTGGGTGTATAAGCGTGCGCCATGACATACGTGTTGGCGTTACCCGCCTCTTCCACGATGGCGCGAAGCTCCGCCTCGGAAAAACCCATGTTGTTGATCGGATCATTGGGCGACGCTACCCCACCAGAGGCCATTACCTTGATCTGCGACGCGCCTTTCAGGATTTCCTCGCGGACCGCAAGGCGGCATGCATCGACGCCATCGACCACGCGTGCGATGTTGCCAATCTTGTACGCGCACGCGCAGGGATCTTCGAGGATGTCATTGCGGGCGCGAAAATCGCCATGTCCGCCAGTCTGGGACAACGCCTTTCCGGCGCAGAAGAGGCGTGGCCCAACGATCTGTCTGGTTTTCACGGCCTCAGCGAGTGCCCAGTCGGCACCGCCGGCGTCGCGCACTGCGGTAAAACCGCGATCCAGCATACCCTTCATGATCGGCAGTGATCGAAGCAACGCCAGCGCGTTAGGCATGCGAGCGACCGCTCCCAAGTTGAAAGAGGAAGCCATCACATGCACGTGACAGTCGATCAGTCCAGGCATCAGGGTCATGCCCTTGGCGTCGATTTCCACCGCGCCTTCGAAGAGGAGATCTGCATCACTAATTTTCTCGATGATGCCATCCCGAATCAGGACGGCATGGGTAGAATGCAGCTCAAGGTTTCTCGTATCGAGAACCCTGGAATTTCGGATGAGGATTGGTTGCATATCTCCTGACGCGCGGGCAGCGCGTTTGTCTTTGTCATAACGCACCAGAGAGTAGCGACGGCAAAAACGTGCGTCTGCAAGTTTCTCCGTCAGATCTCCGCCAAATAGTTCTACCTCCATGAGTAGTACTCATACACGCTATGCGCAGACGTTGCCCCACAATCTCGGAGCTGAATTCCTTCATCGTTTCGGCACGGCACCTGTCGTTTTCGATGGCAGCAAAGCAGCTGTTCGTGACGCAGAGTGCAATCAGCAGACATATCGCTGAGCTCGAGGATTACCTCGGACATCCGCTTTTCATTCGATCCCGAAACGGCCTGGCGCTCACCCATATCGGTGAGAACTACCTCAAGCAGGTACGGCCCGCTCTACAGGCGTTGGAAGGCGCCACTACACAGGTGATGTCCACCGCCAGGCATACCCATTTGTTGAATTTGTCTGTCGCGCCCACTTTCGCGGCTAACTGGCTGCTCTCCAGGCTTGAAGCGTTCAGATCGCTCAACCCTGACATCACGATCAACTTCGTGCGCTACACCATCGACAACATGGAGGCCGCGCCTGACCACGACGCGTCGATTCAATACGGCTACGGTGACTGGTCGATTGCCGAGGCTACGTATCTGATCGGCAAGGAAACGAGCGTGGTCTGTTCTCCGGCGTATCGAGACCGGCATGCCATCCAACACGTCAACGACCTGAAAAACTGCACGCTGCTGCAGCACAACGAGATCCCGTCGGCTTGGGAAGACTGGTTTATTGCCTATACGGACGAGCACAAGAGCGCCCGTATCGGCCCTGGTTTCAATCTCTTCACCCTGATCATCCAGGCAGCCATTTCAGGGTTCGGTGTCGCGCTGGTTCCCTCGTGCCTCGTGAGCGAGGCATTGGCGAGCGGGCAGTTGATCGAGCCGTTCGGTCAGCGCTTTGAGAGCCCCCTTGGGTACTACCTCTGCGCGCCTAACTGGCGCAGCAACATGAAGACCTATCAGCGATTCGGCGAGTGGCTGCACCACGAGTGCCGTCACATCGATCAATCCCGGCGAACATTCACTGAAGACGAAAAATCGGAAATGCGGCAATGTCGGTACTGTCAGCAGCGGCAACGCGAAAGCTCGTAGCCCCCGGCTCGTATTGATGCATCACTGCCCTTGTCATCCGCGCTGCCGGGCAGTGCTGGTCACCAGATGTTTATTACACGGACAAACGTCACATCTGACGACCGACATTTCCTACGATATTTTCATCGGCTTCTCCTACTGCAACTCGGAAGAATTCGCTCAAGCCATGTGCCAGAGTGTGTGGATTTCTGGAGAAACATATGGCTCTCTTCGGTGTCGTGATCACCATACTGATGTGGAGTACCTTGGCCGCGAGCGTCGCATCGCTTCACGACATCCCGACGCTGCTCGTAAATGGAATCGCGCTGACGATTGGTGGCCTCATTGGTCTGCCGTGGGCCCGACAATGGCGGATGCCATTCAGCTTGGCGCTGCTTGGGACGGCTTCGATGTTTGGTTACCACGCACTCTATTTCTACGCCCTGCAGATCGGCGAGCCGGTCGGCGTGAGTCTGATTCACTATCTCTGGCCACTGCTCATCGTTCTGTTCACCCCAGCAACACGACGGGCGAACACGTCGCCAATGCGACACCTTCTAGGGATACTTATCGGATTTGGCGGAGCTGCACTTGCTTGCCTCGCCAGCGTGCATCACCCCGCTAGCTCAACTTCAGCATTGGGACTCGCACCGCTAACCATTGCATATGCGCTGGCCCTGCTATCTGCCTTTGCCTGGGCTGGCTATTCACTGCTCGGCCCCCGATACGAATCGGTTTCGAGCCATTCCGTCGGCTTGTTCTGCCTTGTTGCCGGTCTCGCCAGCCTTGCCCTTTTCTCTGTACGGGGTCAATGGCCGAGTCTTTCACTGCAACAGACGGCTTCACTGGCTTACTTGGGCATCGGGCCGATGGGCACCGCGTTCTATCTGTGGGACTACGGGATGAAGCGTTGCGATCCCGGCAAAGTCGCGATGCTCAGCTACTTGACTCCCGTTCTATCGACCATTGTCCTGTGCGCCCAACAGGAACAGCCGGTCACCGCGCTAACGTGGACGGGGGCTGCGCTAGTCACCATTTCCATTGCTATGACCGGCCGGGCCAAATCACGACCCGCGGCAACGGCACAAAGAGTAACCACCGAGTAGGCAGCGTCGGAGATTGTCGTAGCGGTTGTCGTGATGATCCGTCTCGTCGTTCACGCTCGAGCGCGTGTACACACCGCCTCAGCGTAACGTTATAACCGGAAGACCGTGGTCGTATCTTCCAGCGGCCACGCTTTCACATCGAGAAAGGTTCGTCGCTGGAATATCCGGGAGCAAGCTAACGCTGCAGCACGCTCCACTCAACCGGAAAGGCTGACTCTATTTCCTCGGCCTCATCTAGCGCGAAGTCGCGAACGATGAAGACCACCGCATTCTCGAATGCATCTGTCGAAGAAAGTTGGCGTGGCGCCGCGAAGGTCGTGCCGACGCTCTGCAACAGAACCTGATGTGACGGCGTGCCTCCGGGGACGATAGCCTTCATTCTCAATAGCCGATTCCCCATTGTTCCTGCGGCGTTCTCGAGCCAGTCAAGCACATCATGCCAGTCTGGCCATGACGCGATCCGGGCGCGATATACCCGAACACGAGGATGCAGAAGCGCACGCGGTCTTGGCGCACTCTCGTCTATGAGAAGTGGCTCGGTCCCCGTCAGATCGTCCAGATGCCGGAACGACTCGTTCGCACGGGCCGAGAAAGAAAGCTCATTGACGATTCTGGCAAGAGGATTCAGGACTCTTGCCGTATCCGCGGCAAGTAACCGAAGGTGGTGATCAACCAAGTCCGTCTTGGTCAGTACGATAGTGTGTGCCGCGCCAATCTGTGCGATTGCGTCGTTGGCATCATCGGACTCAGCAGGTGGACGTGTGCAATCGTAGGTCGCGACGATATGGACACGTAGGCTCAACGCCGCCAGTTGACTGAGGGCGAGAACGACTTGTCCGGGTTTCGACAAGCCGCTGCATTCAAGCACTATGCGTTCAAATGGCGGAAGCGACGCCAGCTTTCGAGTAGAGACCAAATCGTCGATCGTCGTTACGAGGTCGTCGCTCAAAGAGCAACAAACACACCCGTTACTCAGTGTCGCCAGCGTTGCGCCACGTGCCGATTGCGACAGTATCGCTCCGTCGATGTTAACCGCGCCGACTTCGTTGACGATCACCGCCGTTGCGACGTCGACAGTTTCGCTAGCAAGCAGAGCCTCGATCAGCGACGTCTTGCCACTACCAAGCATGCCGGCCAGAATCACCAATTGAGTCGGCGCACTCATCGCATTCACTCTTCCTGGGCTGTGAATGGCCCCTCGCCGGACGGCCAGGTTTCGGAAACCATCGCTCGGACATCCGAGAGCAGTTCGGCAACATCGAACACCATGCCACCCTTGATCGTGTACCGCAGCGCTCGCTGTTGCTCCAGCTCGCGACGTTCATCGTTCAGCCTCAGTGCACCGGTCCCGTATAGCAGTTTGAAGTCCGACAGCGGGTTCTGGTCATGCACAAGCAAGTCCGCACGCCGTCCGACCTCCAGCGTGCCAGTGTCATCATCGATGCCGAGCAGTTCCGCACCGTGCAAGGTTGCGGAACGCAGCACTTCCAGGGGTGAAAATCCCGCCTCCTGCAGCAACTCGAGTTCACGAACGAAGCCGAATCCGTAGATCTGGAACATGAAGCCCGAATCGCTACCGACGCATACACGACCACCGAGGTTCTTGTAATCGTTCAGGAACGCCATCCAGATACGGAAGCTCTCGCGCCATTCAATCTCGTTCTTGACCGACCATCGATAGAAGTACGCCCCGTGCCCGCCGCGCTGCGGTTGGAAATACTTCCACGTCGTGCTATCCGTGTATGCATCGTGCCATTCAGCTCGTCGCGCACGCATGAGGTCCCGATTGGTGTCATAGACGTTCATCGTCGGCACGAACGTATGACCAACCTCCAGAAATGCCGCGAGAACTTCGTTCCATTTCTGGCTGCCGGGACGAGCGGCTTGCAGGAACGTCTGACCTGCGGTTGCGAATCGGAGATATTCGTCGTTGTAGTTGTACTCGTCACCGAAACCTTGCAGTGTTCGGCCATCGAATAACGCCTCGGGAAGACCGTATGAATGCTCGGTGCTGGTCAACCCCCATCTAGCCGTTCTCAGGGCATTCATCCGCCCCACCGACAGTTGCGCATGGTGGCAGCAGGTTCGCAGCCCGAGCTTCACGCATTCGTCGAGCGCGGCCTGCATGATCGCAGGCGGTGCTCCGAAAAACTTCACCCCCTCAGCCCCCTTGTCCCGTACTTTTCGCAGCCAATCCCGCCCCTCGTCCGGGCGATAGATGGTCTTCAGATAGTCGTTGACAGCCGGGAAATAGACGTACGGATGCAAGCGCGGAGCGGCAATTCGATGCGCCTCTGCCGCGTCTCTTTGCTCGCGCGTCCACGCAAGCCCGTTCATGCAGCCCGCTTCGCGTACGGAGGTGACGCCGTGTGCCAACCACAACTTGTAGATGTAGTCGGCCGGCATCATCTGACCGTTCTCCGCGTGAAACGGAGTTCCGATGTGCGCGTGGCTGTCGACAAAACCTGGCGTGATGAATTTGCCGGTACAGTCGATCTCCGACTCGCAGGCTGCAGGTCGTCGCGCGTCGTTGATCGGCAGACCCGGCACACCTACGGCGACAATTGCGGCAATCCGATCGCCTTCGATAACAATGTCAGCGGGTCCCCACGGGGGTGCGCCGGTTCCGTCAATGACGGTTGCACCACGTAAGACGAGCCGTGCAAACGGCCCGTCGCCGCGGTCCCGTGTCGTTGACGGTTGCAGTTGCCCGAGCCCTTTTCGGCCAAAGCCTGCCACCATCTCCTCACCCACCTCGATGTGGGTACTGGAGGAATCCGTCATGTTGGCTCCCAGTCTCGTATTAGGCAAGGCGCGGCACGCGCGACACGGCGAATCTCCACACGAAACGTGACGTCAGAACACCTTCGTGCCCGGTGCAACATCCCGCTCGGTCGTCAGATAAATGACTGCGCCCTCAGTCTGCTCAACGCCGAGCATCAGTACTTCCGATTTAAAGCCGGCGATTCGACGCGTACCGAGATTGACCGCACAGACGACCGATTTCCCGACGAGTTGCTCCGGCTGATACAGCGCCGTGTACTGAGCACTCGTCGTACGCTCGCCCAGTTCACCGAGATCGATCCAGATCTTGTACGCCGGCTTCTTCGCCTCTTCATTGATTTCGACCCGAACGACCTTGCCGACACGCATGTCGACCTGGTTGAACGCATCATATGCAGAAATTTCACTCATCATTTTTCTCGCTTCGTTTCAGTTACACAAGCGCTCGAAGCAATCGTTACCGACCTCACATAGCGCGCCGCATCTCCCATATCGCCCCAAGCAACGCTGGTCGCCGGTCTGTCCGGGTATGTCTCTCCCGCATCGTTGATCCAGACGTGCTGATATCCCAGTCTGCACGCCAAGCGGTGTGCAGCACCGTCATCGTCGGTCCAAATCCATGCGGATTGCCCCCTTCGGTTGGATGAGGTCATTTCGAGCAACTCGTCAGATTCCGTAAATCTCAACACGGGTAGAAGAGGCCCGGCATGTGCGTCTTCGACTGCCCGCATGCCAGGCCGCACGCGATCGAGGACGGTGGGAGCAAAATAAAGGCCGCCCAGACGCTTACCGCCAGCAACGACAATTGCGCCGTCCGCCACGGAGTCCTCGATCTGCTCCTCGATAATCGTAAGCGTCAGGCTATCGATCAGAGGGCCAATCTTGGTCCGCTCGTCCAACGGATCCCCGCATTTCAGTTCGGACGCACGTGCCGCGATGGCACTCACGAATTGCCTCGCGATGCGTTCGTCGACGTAAATGCGGTTCGCGCTCGTACAGTCCTGGCCAGAATTGCGCATGAACGTGACTTCGATGAGCGCGTCGGCAGCACGCTCAACGTCCGCATCGGCCAACACGATGAATGGCATCTGCCCGTCTACTTCCAGAGATGTGTCTCGACGGACATCGGCACACATACGCGCCAGATGCAGACCGACATCCCGGCTACCGGTAAACGAGACCATCGCAACGCGCGTATCAGCCAGACACACGTCGGTGGCCGCTAACGGATCGTCTGTCGTCAACACCTGCAGGCTTCCGTCAGGACCACCCGCATCGCTCCACAAGCTCGCAATCGTCAATGCGCTCAGCGGCGTACGTGACGACGGCTTCAGAATCACGGGACACCCGGCAACGAGCGCCGGCACGACTCTTCGCACGACGGTCAGCACCGGCTGACACCAGTTGGTAATTGCAACGACCGGGCCGATAGCTCGCAACTGCCGCTTCAGCTGCCATTCGTCGCGATGCTCGATGACTGCCGATACCTTCGACTGGCTGCTCGCCGCCGCGTAACTTTCGATCACGCTAATCGCCGCGCGAACTTCGCGTCGAGCTTCACTGATTGGCTTACCGGTCTCGAGCGTCACGGTGGTCGCGACGCGATCAGCCTCGTGACTCAACTTTGCGGCCCAGGTTCTGAGCAACGCGGTCTTCGTTTTCGAGTCGACATCACGCAAGGCATTTTCGACACTGCAC
This sequence comes from Burkholderia pyrrocinia, assembly GCF_001028665.1. NCBI lineage: Bacteria > Pseudomonadati > Pseudomonadota > Betaproteobacteria > Burkholderiales > Burkholderiaceae > Burkholderia > Burkholderia pyrrocinia. Next base: position 1,979,910 of record NZ_CP011504.1, on the reverse strand, counting down.
GCCGCCTCTAGCGCGAGGAGTACGTGCTGTCGTCGACATGCCGATACTTGCGCGATGACATGCCCATTGGCGGGGTTCGTGACCTGAAAAGTCGCGGAACCCTGGTCCAGCACACCCGCGAGACGTGCCTGCCATCTGGGGATCACCCCACGGGTGTGCATTTCACGCATGGTTCAGGCAGAACGCTTCGCTGCAGCGACAGCACGCCCGAACATCGCCAGCGCGTCAGCCACATCTTGAGTCGATGTCGTGAGAGGCGCAAGGAAGCGAACCACGTTGCGCTCGACGCCGCACTTGATGATCAGCAGGCCTTCCTCGCGCGCCGCATCGAGAACACGCTGCGTGAGAGCGGCTTCCGGTGCCTTCGTCCGACGGTCGGTCACGAACTCGACCGCCACCATCGCGCCGGTTTGACGCACCTCGCCCATTTCTTCGTGAACCTCGGAGATTTCCAGAAGTCCTTCACGCAGTTGTGCGCCGATCTCCCGGCTGCGCTCCAGCAAGTTTTCACGCTCGAACACGTCCAGTACTGCATTCGCAGCTGCGCAACCAAGCGGATTGCCACCATACGTGCCACCGAGGCCACCGGGCGACGGAGCATCGACGATTTCTGCACGGCCGACGACACCCGAGATCGGCAGACCGCCCGCAAGGCTCTTTGCAACCGTAACGAGGTCCGGCTGGATGCCGGAATGCTGGAAGCCGAACATCTGGCCCGTACGACCGAAGCCGGTTTGAATCTCGTCCGCGATCAGCACGATTCCGTGCTTTTGCGTCAGCGCACGCAGTGCCTGCATGAACTCGGGCGGCGCTGCGAGGAAACCGCCATCACCCTGCACCGGCTCGAGAATGATTGCAGCGACGCGATCCGCTGCAATTTGCGTTGCGAAGATCTGCTCGAGTGCGGCCAGCGCGTCGTCCGACGACACACCGTGATACGCGTTGGGATACGGTGCGTGGTAAACATCCGGCGCAAACGGGCCGAAATTCTGCTTGTACGGTGCGCTCATACCGGTCAGCGTCATACCCATCAGCGTTCGGCCGTGGAAGCCTCCACGGAACGCAATGACGCCGGGTCGGTTCGTGTACCCGCGAGCGATCTTGATAGCGTTCTCGACAGCTTCGGCACCCGTCGTGAAGAACGCAGCCTTGTAGCCCTGGCCCGGAGCAACAAGCTCGGACAGGCGCGCTGCGAGACGAACGTACGGCTCGTAGCCGGCCACCTGGAAACACACGTGCGAAAACGACTCCAGTTGCTGCTGGACCGCGGCAACTACAGCCGGATGATTGTGGCCGACGTTCAGCACGCCGATGCCACCGACGAAATCCAGGTATTTCCGGCCTTCCTCGTCCCACAGGTAAGCGCCAGCCGCACGCCGGGCAAAAATGGGATGCGCGGTTGCCACGCCGCGTGCCACGTACGATTGGCGCATCGCGGCCAGTTCGCTGGTCGCATTCAGTTCTCGACTGCTCATGAGCTTCACCTCCTTGGAATGCGCTCATGGTAGGAAGCCAGAACCCGGACGAATACCTACTAAAAGTAGGAAAATCATTATCCTGCTTCCGTTTTATCGAGCCTTATCCTATCTTCTATACGAAGATAGCCTTCAGACTTCCTCTCTCCTGTGGGTAGTTATGCGATTTGTGGCTAAGTTCAATGACTGTGAACGGGCACGAAACCGCGACCCGCGCCCCGGCTTTATGCCGTCGCCATTAATGCGAATCAGGAGTAATGGAGATGAATACCGTGCAGCTGTCCGCGGTCTACGAAGAGGACCGATCGGCGCGGCGACGCGCCATCGTTGCAACCGTACTTGGCAACGGATTCGAGTGGTTCGATTTCATGGTGTATGGCTTCTTTGCAATTACCATCGCGAAGCTGTTCTTTCCGACCGGAAACGACCTGACGTCGTTGATGCTCTCGGTCGCGACTTTCGGTGTCGGGTTTCTCGTCCGACCATTGGGCGGCATCTTGCTCGGGATCTACGCCGATCGCGCCGGACGCAAGGCAGCACTTTCGCTGACGATTCTGCTGATGTGTGCCGGCACGGCGCTGATTGGTCTTGCGCCGACGTACTCGCAGATCGGTATCGCGGCCCCTTGCCTCATCGTGCTCGCACGGCTGCTGCAGGGGTTCTCCGCCGGCGGCGAGATGGGGACTGCAACCGCCTTTCTCACCGAGCATGCACCACCCGGAAAGAAGGCGTACTACTCGAGCTGGATTCAGACGAGCATCGGCTTCGCCGTCCTGCTTGGCGCTTGCTTCGGCACGGGGCTCACACTCGGCCTGTCGTCGGCGGACGTCGAAAGCTGGGGATGGCGCATTCCGTTTCTGTCGGGTCTCTTGATCGGGCCGATCGGCTTCTTCATCCGGCGGAATCTCGAAGAAACGCCGGTGTTCCTGAACGCGACCGACAAATCGAAGACGCCTCTTTCAGACGTACTGCGGGACTATCCGTGGCAAGCATTTGCCAGCTTTGCAATGGTCGTCCTCTGGACTGTCTGCATCTACGTCATCTTGTTCTACATGCCGACTTTCTCGGTCAAGGTACTGAAGCTGCCGTCATCCGCGTCGTTCATCGCCGCGATGGTGGGCGGCGGAGTCATCACCGTGTGCTCGCCCATCACCGGCTGGTGGTCGGACCTTATCGGAAGAAAGTGGCTGCTCGGTGGGGCGTCTGCTGCCATGCTTGCACTCGCATGGCCGATGTTTGCGATGATCGTGACAGCGCCGTCGCTTGGCACTTTGTGCGTGTTCCAAGCCGTCTTCGGCGTGCTGATCGCGATCTATACCGGCCCGATTCTCGCCGCGCTTGCCGAAACGTTCCCGACCAAGGTTCTGTCGACCGGCCTGTCCATCGCGTACAACCTTGCGGTGATGACGTTCGGTGGATTCGCATCGCTGATCCTGACCTGGTTGATCAGCAAGACGGGAACCGCAATGGCACCCGCGTTCTACGTGATGTTCGCGGCGGGCTTCAGTTTGCTCGGCGTGATCTTTGGCTACCGACAGCCACGCACCACCTGACATCATTCGAAATCGCGGCGCCCCGCCGCGGTACAGCCGGGGAGCCGAGATGAAACTTGATACCGCCATTCGTGAAACCGTACTGCGTGATGCCGACGTCGTCGCCGGTGGGCAGAATCTGCAACGGGAAATCACCTGGGTGCACATGGTCGATCACCCGGACATCGTGAACTGGGTGAAATCCGGCGAACTGCTGCTCTCGACCGGCTACAACTGGCCGCCCGACGAAAACGCGTCGCGCCAGCTTGTTCGAGACCTGAGCGCAATCGGACTCGCCGGCGTTGTGCTTGCCGTGCCGAACTTTCGCGAGCATTTCCCGCCTGAAGCGGTCGAAGAAGCGAACCGCGTCGGGCTGCCGCTTCTGGAGCTTCCATGGGAAATCCAGTTCAGCGACGTCACCCACGAGATCCTTGCCAAGATCATCAATTTCCAGGGTGAGCTCATCGAACGCTCGGAGCAACTGCACCGGGCACTCACCAACGCAGCCGTTTCGGCAACAAGCCTGTCCGATATCGCGCACGCGCTCAGTAATCTACTCGGGCGGCCGGTGACCTTTACCGACCCGGCCGGTCATATGCTTGGCAGCTCGATCGACGACACTGACACAACCGCCGCACTGGAAGCGGAATTCGTCGATGCGGCCCATAGTGACCTGCACTCTCACTACCGCATCCCGGCGACCCGGCCGACAAAGGTCCCATTTCCGGTCACGGATGGCTTTGTGCAACGCCTCTGTCATGCCGTACGCCTTCAAGAGACGGTCGTTGCGCTCATCTGGCTCGATCTCGTTGACGACGGGAACGACGAGCTGGACGTGCGCGCAATCGAACACGCGAGCGTTGTCGCGGCGCTGCACATGATGCACCAGCGGCAGCTCGCTCAACAGGAAGATCGTCTTGGCTATGCTCTCGTCGCAAGCCTGCTTGATGGCGAATTTACCGCGTCTGCAAGTGCGCTCGAGCGTGCTCGGGTATGCGGCTGGAGCGAGGCTGCATCATATCGAGTTGGCCTCGTACTCATTGACGAGCCGATTCCGCTTACGACTGAAGGTCTCGAGCGCCGCGAACGCTGGGTTGACGCGATAAAGCGTCAGTTGCGTGCGAAAGGCATGCCCGAAATGCTTGCAATCTGGTTGAATCAAATTCGATTCATCCTGCCGGCTGACGCATCGATAGAGGCGTTATGGGACGCCGTGACAGACCGACGAGCGGCCATGGCAGTGAGCCGGGTACATAGCGGCGTGCAAGGGATGGCAACTGGCGCGAAAGACGTCGAGGCTCTGGTACCCACCCTGCGGCCGGGCCGGCTACATCACTTCGATGAGATCCTTTTTCCTCGAGCACTCATGGGCGAAGCAGACGCGCGGAACATGCTCGTCGAGCGACTCGTGCTGCCATTGGTGGAAAAGCGTCGAGGCGAATCGCTACTCGATACGTTAGGCGCGCTTTCGGACGAAGGTTTCCAGCTTGCAAATACCGCGAAAGCGCTCGGCATACACATCAGCACGCTGCGGTACAGGGTCGAACGAATCGAAAGCGCACTCAACGTGTCGCTGGAAGATCCTCAGACCCGGTTCAAGCTGCAGTTCGCGATCGCACTGTATCGACTTCGCGAAGAATAGCCTTCGCTTTCCTATTTGATATAGGAAGATTTCGGGGTTACGTGACGCTTTAATACGGAAGACTGGCTACACGTCCGGATGCACCGGCTTTTGCTCGGTATCAGCATGACGGCCGTGTCTGCCCCTTGAAATGCGACTTCCGATTAGGCGTGATTCGATGACTTCCGGTACCGCGGCCACTCGCCACGACCTCAATACTCTCCTCGCTCTGCAACAAACGCTCAAGCGCACGACACAGGCTGAAGTCCGCTTCGATGCCGGATCGCGTGCGGCTTACGCGTCGGAGGCATCCAACTATCGCCAGGTGCCGATTGGCGTTGTCGTGCCCCGCTCGATCGATGATGTCGTCGAGATCATGCGCGCATGCGCGGCAGCCGACGTTCCCGTTCTGCCTCGTGGCGCCGGCACATCGATGTGTGGCCAATCGGTCAACCACGCCGTGATCATCGACTCATCGAAGTATCTGACGACGATCGAACAGATCGATACCGATGCCCGCATTGCGACCATCCAGCCTGGCGTCATCTGCGATCAACTGAAGAACTCCGCCGCCAAGGTTGGGCTGACCTTCGGCCCGGACCCTGCCACGCACAGCCGATGCACGCTCGGCGGGATGATCGGAAATAACTCGTGCGGCGCACATTCGGTGATGGCGGGCAAGACTGCCGAGAACATCGAATCCCTGGAGATCCTGACTTACGACGGTGAGCGCTTCTGGGTTGGTCCCACCGATGAGTCTGCATTCAATGCACACCTCGCCGCCGGCGGACGACGCGCGGAGATCGTCAACCAGCTCAAGGAACTGGTCGATCGCTACGGCGACGCGATCCGTAAAGGCTTCCCCAAGCTCAAGCGCCGAGTCTCCGGCTACAGCCTTGATCAGTTGCTGCCCGAGAACGGCTTCAACATTGCTCGCGCGCTGGTCGGCTCCGAAGGTACCTGTGCAACGGTATTGCGCGCGACGACCAAGCTGGTGACGAATCCGACCCACCGAGTGCTGGCGGTATTCGGCTTTCCGACGATTTTTGATGCGGCGGACTGCGTTCCGCAACTTCTTCCGCTCGGACCGATCGCGATGGAAGGGTTGGATACTGGCATCATTGGTGGCCTGACCGAACGCGGTCTCGCGCTCAACGACATCGCCGAACTGCCGGCCGGAAGCGCGTGGTTGATGGTCGAGTTCGGCTCGACCGACGCCAATGAATGCATCACACTCGCCGAACGCGCAGCCTCGCTTGCGTCGACGTTCTCCGGCCAGCCTGCCGTCCGCGTGGTCGCCGATTCACAGTTGATGCGTCGACTGTGGTCGATTCGTGAGATCGGCGCATCCGCAACGTCGATTGGCAACGATCCTTCCAAGCCTGATCCGGTGGTCGGCTGGGAAGACGCGGCGGTCGAACCGCATTTGCTGGGCGCATACCTGCGCGAATTCTCCGCACTCGTCGACCGGTACGGCTATACGACCAATCTCTACGGTCACTTCGGCGACGGTTGCATTCATTCGCGCATCACGTTCGACTTGCGCAATGCCGAAGGTGTTCAAACCTGGCGTCGCTTCCTTGTCGAGGCAGCCCAGCTGGTTGTCAAATACGAGGGTTCACTGTCTGGCGAGCACGGAGACGGGCAAGCGAAGGGCGAACTGCTGTCGCTGATGTACTCCCCTGAGTTGATGGAGGCATTCCGAGAGTTCAAGGCCATCTGGGATCCGCGCGGCAGGATGAATCCCGGCAAGCTCATCGATGCGATGCCCGTCGATCAGAATCTCCGCCTTGGCCCGACCTACCGACGTGTGGACCACGCCAGTCCGATGAGCTTCGGCGACAATGCGCGCCCCGACACGTTCGCACGCGCAACGGAACGCTGTATCGGTATGGGGAAATGCCGCTCGCTGGAAGGCGGCACGATGTGCCCGAGCTTCCGTGCAACACGAGAAGAGAAGTATTCAACGCGCGGTCGCGCTCGGCTCCTGTTCGAACTGCTCAAGGGAGAAGTCATCGAGGACGGCTGGCAAAGCGAGGCCGTAAAGGATTCGCTGGATCACTGTCTCGCGTGCAAAGGTTGTCGCAGCGACTGCCCCACCCATGTGGATATCGCGAAGTACAAGAGCCAGTTCCTGTACGAGTACTTCAGGAAAAAGCGGCGTCCGCTCATGGATGCCATGATCGGGCGCATCGGCACGTGGCTGCCTGTCGCCACCCACTTCAGCGGGATTGCCAACATGCTGATGCGCAACCGCGCATTCCGCAAGGTCGGCGCGAGCGCTGGTTTGGCACCCGATGTCCGCTTCCCCGCGATTGCCCGGACCAGTTTCCGAAACAGCAACACGGCTCGGTTGCTCCTTTCCGGGCGTGCACCTGACGATCGCGCCAGCCGGACTCCGGTACTGCTGTGGACCGATACATTCAACAACGGCTTTTCGCCCGAAGTACTCGAAGCCGCGGTCCGGGTTCTCGAGTCGCAGGGATTCGATGTTCGGTTGCTCCGCAAACACGTTTGCTGCGGCCGCCCGCTTTACGACTCGGGACTTCTCGACCTGGCTCGGCGCAACATCGAGGCAATCATGAAAGGTCTGTCTGACGTGATCGCCTCGCGCATCCCCGTAGTCGTTCTCGAACCCAGCTGCCTTTCCGTGTTCCGCGACGAACTTCGTGCGTTGTTCCCCAACGATGAACGGGCCAAGGCGCTTTCCGCATCCGTCAAGACGCTTGCCGAGCTGCTGCAGTCGAAGGGCGTGGATATTCCGCGATTCGACGAGGACGTCCATGTGCACGGCCACTGTCACCAGAAGGCATGTGGCGGAATGCAGGCGGAATCCCAACTGCTGAAGCAAGCGACCCATTCGGGAACTGTTCTCGCCACGGGCTGCTGCGGAATGGCCGGTGCCTACGGCTACCACACCCGCACCGCGGACATCGCGAAATCGGTTGCCGCATCCGAACTCGTTCCGGCTATCAACGCGCTCGATAACGAGGCGGTTGTCATCAGCGACGGATTCAGCTGTCGGTCGCAGATTCGCAATACGACCGGGAAGAAGGCTATTCATCTGGCGCAATGGCTGGATGAACGCGCTACCACGTCCGAAGCGGTCGCCTCATTGGAGCGCGTCGGAAAAACGGAGCAGGTATGAGTCGCAGAGCGCCCCATGCATGGCACCCGACGTGACCGAAGGAAGTGCTGCGCCAAACCTCCAATTCAGCTGTTTCTGCTTGCAGGTACATGATTTCACACGGTGTTTCCGCCGCCGTCGTTGCATAACATTGAACACATAGCCGCCACCATCTTTTACTAGGTACATCATGTCAATCTCGGCACTCATCGAATCGGACCGCAAGCACCTGATTCATCCGGTCGTCAACTATCGCGCACATGAAGCACGCGGCGCCACGATTCTCGAATCGGGCAACGGCGCTTGGCTTCGCGACGCCGACGGCAACGAACTGCTCGATGCGTTCGCGGGTCTGTGGTGTGTGAACACGGGCTATGGCCAGGAAAGCATCGTCAAGGTGGCGATGGAGCAGATGACGCGCCTGCCCTACGCGACCGGCTATTTCCATTTCGCCTCCGAACCCGCGATCGCGCTGGCCCAGCGACTGGTCGATCTGACTCCCGCATCGCTCAAGCACGTCTATTTTTCGCTCGGTGGCTCCGACGCAGTCGATTCGGCCATCCGGTTCATTACCCACTACTACAACGCAATCGGTCGCCCGACGAAGAAGCACTTCATCGCGCTCGAGCGCGGGTACCACGGATCTTCCTCGATCGGTGCAGGCCTCACTGCCATCGCCAGCTTCCATCGGAACTTCGATGTGCCGCTCGCGGTTCAACATCACATTCCGTCGCCGTATCCCTATCGCAGCGGCACGCCTGACGATCCGGCAGCAATCATTGCCGCGTCGGTCGCCGCGCTCCAGGCCAAAGTGGCAGAGATCGGCCCCAACAACGTCGCGGCCTTCTTCTGCGAGCCCGTGCAAGGATCCGGCGGAGTGATTGTGCCGCCGAAGGGCTGGTTGAAGGCAATGCGCAAGGCGTGCCGCGAACTGGACATTCTGTTCGTTGCGGACGAAGTGATCACCGCATTCGGCCGCACTGGCCCGATGTTCGCGTGTGAGGCAGAAGACGTCGAGCCCGACCTCATGACCGTTGCCAAGGGCCTCACCGCTGGCTACGCGCCCATGGGCGCCGTATTGATGTCGGATCAGGTCTACCAGGGAATCGCGGACGGCGGCAAGCGGTCCGACGCAGTCGGACACGGTCAAACCTATTCCGCACACCCCGTCAGCGCCGCCATCGGGCTTGAGGTACTTCGCCTGTATACGGAAGGTGGATTGCTCGCGAACGGTGTTGCGCAAGCGCCCCGTTTCGCTGCGGGGCTCGACAGTCTTCTCGATCATCCGCTCGTCGGCGACTCCCGACATCGCGGCCTGCTCGGCGCAGTCGAGCTCGTCTCCGACAAAGCGAATCGCACGCGCTTCGATCCGTCGCTCGATCTCGCGAATCGAATCTTCGAAGCCGCGTATCGCAACAAGATCATTTTCCGAGCATTCGGCGACAACATCCTCGGCTTCGCACCCGCCCTCTGTTTCTCGGAAGGCGATATCGAGCAAATGGTCGAGCGGGTCCGCAAGACGCTCGACGAGGTCCTGGAAAGCCCGGACGTACGCCGCGCAATGAAAGGCTAACGCCCCGTTACCGTGCTCCGCACGGATAAAAAGCAGCATATTCTCCAAAGGTATCAAGTATGGAACTGAAACTGAAACGCCAAGAACTCCTGCGCTTCCAGAACCTGATTGGCGGCGAATGGACGGATGCGGTCAATAGCGCCCGCTACCCTGTCACGGATCCGGCTACCGGCGAACTCATCGTCGAGGTTGCCAACAGCGGAAAAGCTGACGCGCGCGCGGCAACGGACGCAGCGGCGAAGGCAGCCCAGGAATGGCGTGAACGCCTGCCCCGCGAGCGAGCAGAGATTCTCCGGCGGTGGCACGGACTGATTGTCGCGAACACGGAGGACCTCGCAACAATCATGTCCATGGAACAGGGCAAGCCGATGGCGGAGAGCCTTGGCGAAGTGGCTTACGGTGCGTCCTATGTTGCCTGGTTCGCAGATGAGGCAACGCGCATCTACGGCGACATCATTCCGCAAGCACAGCGTGGCAAGCAGATGCGCGCCATCAAAGAACCCGTCGGGATCGTCGCGGCCATCACGCCGTGGAACTTCCCGCTCGCGATGATTGCGCGCAAGATTGCTCCCGCTCTGGCGGCCGGCTGTACCGTCGTCGGAAAGCCCGCCGAAGACACGCCGCTCACGGCGCTTGCTCTCGCTGCACTCGCTCAAGAAGCAGGTGTTCCCGCTGGGGTTCTCAACATGCTCAGCGCATCGCGCGATCAAGGCATCGAAGCGGTGGGCGACTGGCTGGCCGATGACCGCGTCCGTAAAATCACGTTCACGGGTTCCACGGCGGTCGGGAAGTATCTCGCCCGCGAGTCTGCCGGCACGCTCAAGAAGCTGTCACTGGAACTGGGGGGTAACGCTCCCTTCATCGTCTTCGACGATGCGGACCTCGAAGCGGCCGTCGCAGGCCTGATGGCGGCGAAGTTCCGCAATGGCGGCCAGACGTGCGTGTGCCCGAACCGGATCTACGTGCAAGCGGGCGTATTCGACAAGTTTGCCGCGCTGCTGGCGGCTCGCGTGGGCGCGCTCAAGGTCGCCCCGGCAACCGACCCGCAGGCGCAAATCGGTCCGATGATCAACACGAAGGCAATCGACAAGATCGACCGCCACGTTACCGATGCGGTTTCAAAGGGTGCCACGGTTCTGACCGGCGGCAAGCGCCTGACCGAGATCGGGCCGAACTACTACGCTCCGACGGTTATCGCGAATGCGAACAGCGAAATGCTCGTCACCTGCGAAGAGACCTTCGGGCCTGTGGCGCCGCTGTATCGTTTCGAAACCGAGGAGGAAGTCGTGCGTTTGGCAAATGACACCCCGTTCGGTCTCGCGGCTTACTTCTACACGCAAGACATGCGGCGTGCCGATCGCGTGTCGCGCCAACTCGAGGCCGGCGTTGTCGGGCTGAATGAGGGGGCGGTTGCAAGCGAAGCTGCACCGTTCGGCGGCGTCAAAGAATCGGGCTATGGTCGCGAAGGATCGAAGTACGGTCTCGACGACTATCTGTCCATCAAGTACATCTGTCAAGGCGGTCTCGAGTAACGCATTTCCGTCGACCGTGAGGCCATCGTCCCACAGGGACGATGGCCTTCTCTCTTCCTCAGTCCGAACGCCGGCCGGATGCTGACTCGCGGGTCGATTCGATGGGAGTGCTCAAGGGCGACACATATGCCATCCCGAGCAACAACTGCTTGTGGAGCAAGCCAGCGCTAACGCATGACCGAGTGAATCGATAGAGAGCCTGTCACACTAACCATCTCACGAGAGTTGACCCGTGCAAGGCAGTGGCGCTTGACCGTCTTCGCCGAGCCGGCGTGAGCTCGAGCCGCTACCCGGATTGAAGCGTCGATAAGACGCCCTGTGGCGCAGTCTGCCGACGTACTGGCTAACTGTATCGTCTACTCGTCCGATAGAAGCTTCTCGAGCGGTACGCCGTGCTTTACAAATGGCGAGCGAATCACGATGTAGCTGAAGTACTTCTCAATGCCGAGGTTACGATCGAGCAACCGCTCAATCACGTCCTGGTAGTGCCCGATGTCCTTGACGACGAATTTGAGAAGATAGTCGTATCCGCCACTCACCAAATGACATTCGGTGATTTCGTCGAAATCACGGAGATTCGCCTCGAATCGGACGAAGTCCTCGCGCCGGTGATCGTGCAACATGATTTCCGTAAATACAGACACTGTACTCGTCAGCTTCGTGACGTTTACGTGAGCGCCGTACCCAGAAATCACACCCGTGGCCTCAAGCCGTTTGACGCGTTGCAAGCATGGGCTGGCCGATAGGCCTACAGCAGCTGCGAGGTTCGCATTTGTGATGTTGCCGTTCCTCTGCAGCTCCGCGAGGATTTTGATGTCGATCCGGTCGAGTTTGGTTCGGTTACTCATATCGTGCTGGTCTCGAGTCGGCGTGCGAACCGCACTTCCTGTCGGGTTCACGAAAGTTCTTCGTGATGCGCCTTGACGAACTGTGCCATGCTGGTGAACTTGAAGTCGACCGTCGGCTCCGCAAGCGTGCGCGCCGTCGCGCCAAGTCCGCGTTGCTCGAATCGCCTGTGAATCCAGCACGAACGGATATCGAGCCGATTCGCTGGCTCGTGATCATGGTACATGCTGTCTGCGACATGCAGAATTTCATCCTTCTGCACACCGAGCGTAGTCAGCACGTCGAGCATGTATTCGAAATTTCGGTTCGACGGCTTGTAGCTGCCGACATCCTCAGCCGTCACGATGGCATCGAACGGCACGTGAAGCTTGGCGTGACTGAAAGCAAAGTTGTCGTTGTCGACGTTGGATATCACGACAAGCTTGAAGTACTTCTTCAGATACTGAAGGGTGCTTGCTGAATCCGGAAAAGCCGGCCAATCACGCACCGAACGCCCATATGCGACTGCCTGTTCGTGCGTATAACTCAGCCCCCATTCCTCGGCGAGTCTCTTGTAAACCACTTCGAGCAGCCGATTGTACGGCATGTCCGGAGTTGAGATCTGCTGGTAAGACTCGTGCCGAGCGTGCGCTTCAAGTATTTCGTCACGGGTCAATGGCTGGTCAAGTGACGAAGTCAACGACGCCAGGCCAGCAACGATGCCTGACTCCCAGTCGATCAAGGTGCCGTAACAGTCGAATGTCAGGGCCTTGAAATCGGTCAGCCGCATGAACGACTCCTTAGCTGGATATTCCGGTTCACGCGGACAATACCACGTCCGGAAATGCCTCCGCGCCAAGATCGGCGCGAAGGTGGGTCATGCCGACATGGACGCCGGCTGGTGACGCGACTGCTTACTTTTGCAGCAGCGCTTCCTGGTGCGCCTTCGCGAGTTCCGCCATGCTGTTGAAGCGGAAATTCACCGTCGGCTGCTCACCCGGGTTCATCGTCGCACCGAAGCCAGGCTGCGAGTGGCGACGATAGATCCAGCACGAAGCAAGTCCGAATGCGTTCGCAGGCTTGTGATCGTGGAACAGGCTTTCCGCAGTGTGCAGGATCTTCTCCGACTTGATGCCGCGGGCGCCGAGCTTGTCCAGCATGTATTCGAAGTTCCGCGGCGACGGCTTGTACGAGCCGACGTCCTCGGCGGTGAGGATCGCGTCGAATTCGACCTGAAGCTTCGCGTTGCTGTACGTGAAGCTGTCGTTGTCAATGTTCGAGAGAATCACGAGCTTGTAGTACTTCTTCAGGTACTGCAGCGCGCCCGGCGAATCCTCGAACGCCGGCCAGTTTTGCACCGACTTGCCGTATGCCACGCACTCTTCGTGCGTGAACGGCACGCCCCATTCCTCTGCCAGGCGCTTGTACACGATCGGGAGCAGGTCCTGATAGCGTTTCGCCGGCGTGTAGAGCTGCTGCGACGACTCGTGACGTGCATGCGCCTCGAGCACCTGATCGCGCGTCAGCGCCGGTTTGACGCGCTCCAGCAGGGAGCGCAGCCCCTCGAAGATGCCGGTTTCCCAGTCGATCAGCGTGCCGTAGCAGTCGAACGTCAAAGTATCGAAGTCGGTCAGTTTCACGGTACTCCTCCTGTTGGTTAGTGAGTAAGACATAGTCTATTGAGCCTGCTCAGTAACCGTTACTTATGTTGGCCCCGGCGTCAGCACTCTCTGTTGCCTGAAAATGCTCGATCAGCAGAATCTGCTGCTGCGTTATGCGCGAGGTAGCAGGCGGGCTTGAAACTGCCCACGTCACCGCTCCCTATCGTCCTGACGAGCCAGCCCGACTGGAATGCGAGCTCAATAACCCAATGATCTTGAAAGAAAATTACCCAATCGCGGGTAGCTGGATTCCTCAGGCACTCATGCAGACCACATACGCCCCAAGGGAGGCCAGTGCACGCCACGGTAACGGTGGATCGGGGACGGCAGACCGTCTCGGGAACAGTCGCGTCCCGTTGTTAGGCTTCAGGACGCGCGACCGACGGCTGTGCGGCAAATCCCCCGCTAAGTCTCAAATGGGTATGCTGTACCGGCGGCGACCCAGCGTCTCGAAGATGTGCTGGTCAGCTAATCGAATTCTCGGACTTGTCGAGAATGGACGGCTCCGTGATCGAGATCGTGTCCACGCCGACCGCCGCCGGTACTCAAAGGCCCTGTTTCGCGCTCCGCGCGACGAACGCTCGCTACTGACGGATCTGGTTCAACTTGCCGTCGACGATCTTGTAGAGCGTAACCGGCGCGTTAACCCATTCACCAGACGAGTCGAAACGTACCGTCCCGACGAGCGTCGAGAAAGCATCCTTCTTCAACAGCGGAACGAATTTCTCGGGGTCTGTCGAGTTGGCTCGCTTCATGGCATCGGCAACGAGCATCGTGGCGGAGTAAAAGGCGGGTGAGTAGATGTCGGCTTTGCCACCAAACTCCTTGGTGTAACGAGCAGCGAACTCCGGGCCCTTCGCAAGCTGCTCGAGCGGCAAACCGCCTTGAGCGCAATAGCCCCGCCCGTCCAGTGCGCCGCCGGCCAGCTTGGGCAGTTCGACCGAGCAGATCCCATCGCCGCCAAGGATCGGAGCATCGAACGCAAGTTGCCGCGACTGGCGGCCGACGGTCGCTGCTTGCGCGTAGTAGCCGCCATAGAAGACCGCGTCCGGCTTCGTTCCCTTGATCTTGTTCAGGATCGCAGTAAAGTCGACCGATTTATCGGTCGCGAACTCGCGAGTCGTGACAGTCATCCCCAGCTTCTTCGCCGTTGCCACGAAAACATCCGCGACGCCCGATCCGTACGCGGTCCGGTCGTCAATCACCGCGACCTTCTTCGCCTTGAGCTGGTCGTGTGCGAACTCAGCCATCCGCGCGCCCATCACGTTGTCGTTCGCTGCCAGGCGAAAAACGTACGGCAGGCCGGCCGCCGTGATGGCCGGATTCGAGGCGGCGCCGGTAATTACCGGAATGTGCGCGTTGTTATAGATGCTGTCGGCAGGGATCATCACGCCGGAGTTGTAGTGCCCAATCACGGCCTTGACGCCCGAATCGACGAGCTTCTGGGCAATCGACATCCCGGTCTTGGGATCCGCTTGATCGTCTTCCGAGAGCAACTCGAACTTGACGGGTTGTCCGTTGATCTTGAGGTTCGAGGCGTTGAGGTCGTCGATCGCCAGCCTCACACCGCGCTCGTTATCCTTCCCGAACAGCGCCTGCGCACCGGTCAGCTGTCAAACGCATTTGAAATCTGAGCCACTTCGCGCCTGATCGCGCAAAGTAAAACTGAGCCAGTCGTTACTTCTTCGATGTCGGGACGTGCCCGGCTTTGCGTTGCTGTTTCAGTCTGTAGCTGTCTCCTTTGATCTGGATGATGTGGGCATGGTGGAGGATGCGGTCGAGCATCGCTGCAGTGAGGGTGGTGTTGCCGCCGAAGGTTTCGTCCCACTGCGCAAACGGCAGGTTGCTGGTCAGGATCATCGAGCCACGCTCGTAGCGCTTGGCGACGATCTGGAAGAAGTGACTGGCCTGATCGCCCGAGAGCGGTAGATAGCCGATCTCATCGACGATGAGCAGCCTCGGGCCGAGAATGTTGTGCCGAAGAACGGCGTCGTATCGCTCCTGTCGGCGTGCAGCCTCGAGCTGTAACATCAGATCCGCCGCCGTGATGAACTTCGTCTTGATGCCGGCCTGCGTCGCTGCATATCCGATGGCGATCGCGAGGTGCGTCTTGCCCACGCCCGACGGACCAAGCAACACGGCGTTCTCGCCTCGCTCGATGAAGCGTAGCGTGGCAAGCTCGTCGATTGCCTCGCGCGGGGCCCCGACGGCGAAGCTGTAGTCGTAGTCATCCAGTGTCTTGATGGCGGGAAACCCGGCCATGCGCACCAGTGTTTGCCGCGAACGAACTTGCCTCGTCTCTCGTTCGTGCGCGAGCGCGTTCTCGAGGAAGTCGAGGAAACTCCATTGCTTGGCCGCCGCGTCGCTGGCCAGAGCGACGTATCGGTGCATGAGTCCCTCGAGCTTCAGGCTTTGGCAGTGCCCGTCGATGCGTTCCTGCTGCAAGTTCATGCGCGCACCTCGGTCAGTAATTGCTGGTAGACGGACAACGGGTGCTGGATCGACATCGCGGGATCAACGCGCGGCCGAGCGACGGCGCGAGCCGGCAATCGGGACAATGTGTAGCCAGGCATATCGAGCAAGCAAGCCCGTTCTCGTTGCTCCAACAGAATCGCGGGTGCCTGCCCGGTAACCGGATGCACGCGCTGGTTGGCCACGTCGCGCAGCCATTTACTCACCTCGACGTTCGCAGTCGCGGCATCGAGCATCAAGCCGGATTGTTTAAGCTGGCTTGCCAGCGGCACATAGAAATTGCCGCGCAGATAGCGGTGGAATCGCTCGACCTTGCCCTTGGTCTGCGCGCGGTACGGTTGGCACAATCTGGGCAGGAAGCCGTACCGCTTGGCCAGATCGAGCAGGCCGGCGTGCCAGCGATGTTGGCCGTCGCCATAAGCATCGCGCTCGACAACGATGGTCTTGGCGTTGTCGTAAAGGATCTCGCGAGGAATGCCACCCAAGGCTTCGAACAGCGCATGATGACAGGCAACCAGCGTCTCGGCGCGTTCATCGGTGGTGAAGCGTGCCCAGCGCCAACGACTGAAGCCGAGCGTGGCGGTGAAGGCGTAAAGCGGGTCGGTGCCTCGTCGGAAGACAACGAAATCGCACTGCATCTGCCGACCGGGCTCGGTCTCGAACCTTACGACTGGATCGGGCTTCGGCATGGGCTTATGCGTGTTCATGAAAGCCTGCAGGCTTCGCAGTTGGCCCTCGTAGCCGCGCGCCCGCAACTCGCGCAGCAGCGCCGGCGCTGCGATGGTCTCCGGTGCTGCGGCCCTCATGCGCTCGATGATGTACGCCTCGAACGCTCCGAGCTTGGTTGGCCGCGGTTCACGCGGCTTGTAGCGCGGCACTTCCTCAGCCGACAGGTACCGCGCCACCGTGTTGCGAGAAATGCCCAGGCGCCGCGCGATCTCGCGCTCCGATACGCCTTGGGCTTTGAGCACATGGATTTGCATCCACTGTTCCTTCTGGAGCATCGCCAGCCTTTGCGCGCAAAAGGCTGACTGTACTGAAAGGTGGCTTAGATTTACTTCGCGCGAAGTGGCTCATTATTACTTTGCGCCCAACACAGCGGGCCTGCCACGCCGATCTTGACCACTTCTGCATGCGCTGCGACGGCAAATGCGAGCGCCGACAGTGCAAATACGGATTTGAGTTGCATTTTCATTAGCTACCTCACCTCATCAAGGGAAAGCTGGCTCACGCGCCTCCTTTCCTGACATGGCTGAGGTCGCATCGTCCAGCGGCTCCGAGCATAGGTAGCCAATTTCGGCGAACCATCCTCTACGACATATGAAAACCGGGGAAGCTTTCGGTATCGCATGTAGCAACACGCGACGCGGTGGAAATTGTCAGTTGAATCGAGATGACCGGACTGACACCGCGATGGCGTCCACACCGCGTGCAAACCTACCCAGCTCTTCGAATCCGGGCGGAGAACAGGCCTCGAAGCTAGCGAGGCGATGGTGGCGACGCGGCGCCGGATGCTTCAATCCGGTCCACGTGAGCCAATGTCTTGCGCCACAGACTGCAATACGCTTCTGTTGTCATATATGCGGCATGGGCGGTCATCGTGACGTTGGGCTGTGAACGTAACCAGTCTCCGGACGGTAGTGGTTCTTCGTCAAACACATCGACGGAAGCGTAGCCGATCTGCCCGCTGGCCAGCCCGCCCCGGAAGGCAAGGTGATCGAGAATAGCGGCCCGCGCTGTATTGACGAGGAGGAAGCCCCGCTTCGGCAACGACAGCAGTTCGCGGTCAAGGAAACCGCGAGTCTGCTCATTCAGGGTAACGTGGACGGTCACAACCTCAGCGCCCTGCAGCACTTGTCGGATGTCCGGGCAGTAGAAGCTGACGTTGCGTGCGGTTCGATTCCAGCCGGATACCTGCATGCCGATCGCTTCGGCAAGCTGCGCAACAGCCGTCCCGATTCCACCAAGACCAATTACGGCAAGACGCTTGCCCTGCAACTGCATCCCCGACAGCGGTGCCCATTGACCAAGCCGAATGTCACGGTCCATATCGGCCACTCGCCGAGCGCCGGCGAACATCAGCGCGATGGTATGTTCCGCCACCGCACGGTCGGCATATTCCGACACGGTCGAAACCGAGATTCCGGCCCGTTCGGCGAGTTCCAGATTGACGTAGCTCGCCGCGCCCGTTCCCATAAAGACGATCTCGCGCAGCGAGGTGTTGTTGATCAGAACCTCGTCCGGAATCGCCGTATGCTCGACCAGAACGATGGCCGCTCCCCTGCACCATTCCGAGATCTGACGGCTATCGAATGAGCCGTCCCGTATCTCCATGCCTTCGGGAATCCGCAAACCCTGAGCGTCGATCACCGCGCGCAGGTCAGCAGTACAGTCGAGAAATACCTTCTTCATTGCAAAATCGCCGCCTTGCGTGTGTTCGACTGGATACGCCGCATGAGGATCGCGATGCCATAGCCTGTAGAGCTCTGCGCCGCCACGGACACCGCTGGCAGTACCCGTGGCGCTCGAAGCAAACCGCTCCGCGCGTCGCGATGCGTGCTTCGACCGGGTTCCCTCATCGGGAACTCACAGATACCCGTACGGGTGCGGGCAAGTCTTCCCGCTTCCGACGCGCCTGATTCAGCCAGGACGCCGCAACGACGATCGTCGCCAATGCCCCGGTTGCGGCAACCTCCATTCTTTGTGCATCTCGGAGCAGCATCGCGATCAGCAAGCCGCAAATGAACACGATGACGAGCCACGTCAACCACGGGAAGCACCACATCTTCAGCTGGATGCGCGCGCCGCCCGCCTCGAGCGTCTCACGCATCCTCAGTTGCGACACTGCAATCACGAGATAGACCAACAACGCGATAGCACCCGATGTCGCGAGGAGAAAGTTGAACACGTAGTCCGGCATCAGATAGTTCGCGATCACCGTGAGAAACCCGAATGCGGTGGACGCGAACACTGCCGCGCGCGGCGTACCAGCGGCATCCGTTTTGCGCAAAAACGCAGGCGCGTCCCCTCGCTTGGATAACGAGAAGATCATCCGTGAGGCGGTGTACAACGCGGAGTTCAGACAGCTCGCGACCGACACGAGAACAACGATGTCGATGATTGCCTTGGCATGCGGAATACCGATCAATTCCATTGCGCGCTGGTATGACCCGTGCGAAGACAGCAGAGCGTCGTTCCACGGCACGATCGACGTGACAACCAGAATGGAGCCCAGATAGAACAGCGAAATCCGCCAGATCACCGAGTTGGTCGCGCGTACGATTTGGTTCTGCGGGTCGTCTGATTCGGCCGCTGCGATGGTGACGATCTCGGTCCCCATGAAAGAGAACATCACCGTGAGCATCGCTGCGAATACCGCGCCGATCCCGTTCGGCATAAAGCCGCCATTGTTGAAGAGACGCGCTGCGCCAGATACGTTCGAGTGCGGGAAAATTCCCACAATCGCCGCGGCACCGATGCATAAAAACACGATAATCGCAACAACCTTGATCAGCGCAAACCAGAACTCGAACTCGCCGTAGTTTTTGACCGAGAACAGATTGGTGACGGTCAGTACGGTCGTGATACCAAGAGCAAAGATCCACGTCGCAACAGAGGGAAACCACGCGTTCAGGATCGTTGCAGCTGCCGTCGCCTCGATTGGGATCACGAGCACCCAGAACCACCAGTACAGCCAGCCGATCGTAAAGCCCGCCCAATGGCCGATGGCTCGATCTGCATAGGTCGAGAACGATCCGCTGTCTGGTTGAGCCGTGGCCATCTCGCCCAACATTCTCATCACGAGGACAATGAGGGCGCCGGTAATCGCGTAGGCAATGACTGCCGCCGGTCCCGCGGACGCGATTGCGTGGCCCGAGCCGACGAACAATCCTGCGCCGATCACACCGGCAATCGACATCATGGTGACATGACGCTGCTTGAGGCCATTGCTCAGCCCCGACTCTGTTCTTACTTCCATGTCTCCTCCAATAGCGACGTACCCTGATCCTGAATCTCCAACTGTCGATGATCTCGCAGGGTATGCGGTGTCAGTGCCAGACCCAGTACCTTGAGCACGTTCGAAACCACGTTCCGTACGGCATCTGCACGCGAAGAGCCGTTAAGACGGAGACGAACGAACTGCGTGCCTCGAGATCATCGAGAGAGTCCATCTTAGGAATGACAGAATTTGGCCGATACCTACTCAAAATAGGAATGGACCACTGAATCGTCCTGTCAAAGATTTACATCAGGATGTGCGGAAATCCGGTACATCGAATCGCCGACCACAGGCGCATACGGCAGCCGTTGATACAGCGGGATATCGATCGGACAGATCGTCAGCAGAAAATGTTGCACCTCAGTGACGAACGCTCCGCCTCAGTTCGGCAGGCTGATCACCTGCTGTTCGTCCTCGAGCAGTTGCGTCAGCGATCTCCTAAAAAAGTTCGCGACGTACTTCGCGAAGGAGTCGCGGTGAAGTACCCTATGCCAAAGATTCTGGTTCCGGCAGGGGGCGTAGACGCATAGCCGGCGGACGCTTCGAGGTGCGGCGTGCGCTGTACATGGCGACGCTCACCGCGACTCGCTTCAACCCGGCCATTCGTGCCTTTTACGAACGTCTGGTGGCCGCTGGCAAACTCAGGAAGATGGCCTTGATCGCCTGTATGCGAAAACTCATCCCCCACCTCAATGCCATCGTCCGTACCCACCTAAATTCTCAAAATATAGCCCTCTCAGCTTGACACTCAACTCGCTTACTCAGGTCACGTTGAAATGACCCAGTTCCAGACCTTCATCTATGCATGCCAATTCAGCGGTCAACGCCTGAGCGTTCGATTCGACGAAAAATCGTTATGGCCGTGTGTAAATTACGTGGCGCGACTCTTTGAAAAAAAACGCTCACAATTCGAAAAGGCACTGAAGTATTTGCGGCTCAATCGTGAAATTGACGGGACCGTTGATATGATTGAAGTTAAATTAAAATCAGCGACGTTCGATCTATTATTGAATCACCGTGCAGCAATTTCACTCGGGTACTATCTGAATCTTGGATGCGTCCCTCCCTTCAGGACGTGGTGCTCGTAAAGGCTACCAGGATTAGCCGTCACGCGAGCCGACAGTATGCCCGCAAGAGGCCTTCCAGCGATAGCTGCGTAAGAGCGGTCAGACGAGCCTGGCAGGCGGAATCGCTGGCACACGCAAGGTTGCAAATATTACGATTCACCAATTCCCGACATATTAACCAATCCAATATCTTAAGGCAGAGCAATACTTTGCAGGTTGCCACACCAGAGGCAACATCACTCCTACTTTGATCCGTCATCTTACCGATCACGAAGTACGATATCGCCACCACAAGCCCATAAGTCTGAAAAAGAGCGCCTGCGGTTATCACAAATTGGCAATTCGATACGTACCCGAGTAATTCTTCGGCGTTGAATGCCAACTCCGATGCAGACTGCTGCCTGTCCGCAACAACCCGGATTGCCGACGCAATTTTGGCTACTTACGGTAGTGCGCCGACCAAAGGAGCGCCGATGTCCGAGCCTGCCGCTATTGCTCTGCCGACCGTCGAAGCCGCGCGCGAGGGCCAGGTTCGACATGTCGCTTGCAGCGACGTCGATCAGCACGCCAGCGCGATGCATGGATGGCATTTAACCGTCGATCAATTTTCGCCAGGGAAGTTTCAAAGCGAACTGAGTGAAATACGCGTCGATACCTTGCAGCTCTTTCATGAGCGTATGAATCGAGCAGTCCTCAAGCGTGGTGCCGCGTGGGTCGGTTCGCTTACTTTCAGCATCCCGCTTCACATCAACGGTACTGCCCATCTGGCTGGCAACGCGCTCGAACACAGCGCCCTGCTCGTGACCGACGGCGAATGTCTGCCCGAGTTGCGCACGCCGTCGTCCCACGAGATAGTTGTGGCGGCGCTCCCTGCCACTCTGCTGAGCGGGCTGGCCGAGCTGGTGTCCGAGGGGAAACCTCAGCCGCGGGAACCGAGATTGATTGGTCTTGACGCGCCGCGCCGTGCCCGATTGCAACAGGCACTGGCCGACACCTTCCGCGCACTTCGAGCCGATCCGACGCTAATCGACCATCCTCAAGTGCGCAAGACGCTGCACGACTCGATCGTGCTCGAGCTCTTATCGCTCGCGTATACCGAGCGCGACGTGATGCGTCTAGACGGCACCGCGCGCCGGCGTATCGTCGAGCGCGTGCGCGACCACGTGCTGGCCCATCCCGACTCGCCGCCCACGGTACTGGACCTGTGCACAACCGTCGGAGCAAGCCGGCGCAAGCTGCAATACTGCTTTGAGCAGATGCTCGACACGCACCCCGCACACTACGTACGTGCGCTGCGGCTCAACGCGGTCCGTCGCGAACTGCGGTGCGCGCTCCCCGGTTCTACGTGCATCGGCGCTGTGGCTGCGCGCTGGGGCTTCTGGCACCTGAGCCGATTCGCGTCGCACTACCGGGAACTGTTCGGCGAACTGCCGTCCGATACGCTCAAACGCCCCCCACGATAATTACCAAAAGCGGATAACGCGCCGGATTTTGACGTTCCTAGACTCTGTACACATTTCAACTGTACGGGGAACGGCACGATGAAAGTCCTCAGACGCCCGCATGGCGCGCGGCACTGTCGCACACGCACCACCGTCGTCGCGATCGGCACATTGGCGGCAACGCTCGCATGTCAGAGCGCTGGCGCGCTTGAAAACGACGGCCCGATCACGCCGTTCGGCGTGTTCGATTTCGGCGCGGGGATGACGCCGCCACCCACGCCCAACGGCACGCTCGCCACACGCTTCGCGTACTACTCGACGCACACGATGCGCAACGGCGGCAATGCCGACTTCTCATTAACAGCCGCGTCGTGGAGCCTCGCATACATCAGAATGACAAACGCGAGGCTGTTCGGCGCGAACGTCGGCTTCGGCGCGATCGTGCCGTTCCTGAATCTGAACGGGCACGTGAACGTACCGACGCCCGCGGGAACGCTCGCAATGTCGGCCGATCCGACCAATATCGGCGATGCGGATTTCCAGCCGCTGATTCTCGCGTGGACTTTGCCTAGACTGTTCGTCAACGTCGCACTCCAAGTGCAGGCGCCAACGGGAGCCTATCGGGCCACTCGACTTTTCAATCCTGGCGTCAACCACTGGACCTTCTCGCCGATCATCGGCGCAACGTACATCACCGACAGCGGATTCGAAATCTCGACCAGCATCGAGGTCGATCAGAACACGACGAACCGTGCAACGAACTATCGAAGCGGCACCGGGTTCCGCCAGGAATTCGCGCTCGGACAGCACATCGGCCCGTTCACCGCCGGCCTCGGCGGCTACATCGAGCGGCAACTGAGCAACGACCACGGCCCGAATGTCGACGGCAACCGCGCGCACGTGAACGCGCTGGGCCCGGCGATCAGCTATGTCGAACCGGGAAAGCCGGCGGTATGGCTGCACGTCTACAAGGAATTCGGTGCGCAAAACCACGCGCAGGGGTACCAAATCGCGCTGCGTGCCGCGCTGTCGTTCTGATGTTCTGATTCGGGAGCAGTCGATGAATCCGCTTTCTTCCACGCATACCGCGCCATATTCACGTGCCGCTAGGCAAGCCGGCGCCAGCCAGGGTGCTGTGCTGCTGCTCGGCAGCAGTCTCACCGTAATGGGCGCAGTCATGATCGCGCCGATCCTGCCGAAACTCGCGGCGGACTTCGTGCCAGCCAACCCGCGCCTCGCCGCACTCGTGCCGCTCGTCGCGACGGGCCCCGCCCTTGCGATCGCGCTGTGCGCGCCGCTCGCCGGCTGGCTTGCCGATCGCGTCGGACGCAAGATGCTGTTTTTGCTAGCAACGCTCGTGTACGGGCTGGTCGGCGCTGCGCCGGCATGGCTCGACAGTTTCACCGCGATCCTCGTCTGCCGGTTCGCGCTCGGCGCCGCGGAAGCGTGCGTGATGACGTGCTGCACGACGTTAATCGGCGACTACTGGCACGGTGAACAACGGGTGCGCTACGTGAACCGGCAGGTCGTCACGATCGGTGTCGTCGGCACGATTTTTTTCGTGCTCGGCGGCGCGGCCGGCGAGCACGCATGGCGCTATCCGTTCTATCTTTACCTGCTGCCGATCCTGCTCATACCTGCGATTGCCGCCCTGCTGTGGGAGCCGCTGCGTCATGGTCGGCCCGCCGAGCCGGGCGACGGCGGCACGCCGCTGTCCGGCGGCAAGCTCGCGTCGACGCTCGCCATTGGCTATCTGCTGATCTGCGTCGGAATGGTCAGTTCCTTCGTGGTCCCGGTGCAGATGCCGCAGCTGATGATCGACATCGGGCAGCACTCGTCGACGATGATCGGTGCGGTCTCGGGTATCGGTTTGCTATCGACGCTGGCCGGCTCCATCGCATGGCCATGGTTGCGCGACTCGCTCGGCCGGCGCTTCGTCAATGTCGCGCTCCTTGTGCTGCTTGCGGTGGGTCTGTATCTGCTTGCGAGCGCCAATACGGTGCCGGCCATCGTCGTGGCGGTCGTGATTCACGGCTTCGGCGGCGGCATGCTGGTCCCAAACGCAATCCTGCCGCTGATGCGCAGGCTATCGCTCGCGATTCGTGGCCGCGCCCTAGGCGGTTTCACAGCCGCGCTCTATTTGGGCCAGTTCCTCAGCCCGTTGGTCGTGCTCGGATGTGCACAGGCGTTCGGCGGACTGCGTCCCGCAATCGTCTCCATCGCGTCCGGTACAGCCGCCACGGCACTGCTGTGGTTGCAGCCGGCATTTCGTAGCCGCGGCGACGATTGATCCACTCCCATTTTCTTGTTCTCGAACGATAGACCTATGAAAGATTTCCAAACGCTCATCGCCACGCATGATGGCATCGCGCTCGCGGCGCTCGTTCGCGAGAAAGAAGTAACGCCGACGGAACTGCTGGACGCCGTCCTCGCCAGTCTCGACGCGATCAACCCCTCGCTGAATGCCGTCGCAGAGCGCCTCGACGAAACGGCCAGACTAGCCGCATCGACCATCACTGGCCACGAGAGCGTACTCGCCGGTGTCCCGACACTCATCAAGGACCTTTTCATGCCGGTGCGCGGCGCACGCATGGCGAACGGATCGTTCCTGTTCGGCGACTACCGGCCCGACTTCGACGGCGAACTCGTGGGGCGCCTACGGCGCGCGGGCATACCGATCGCTGGAACCTCGCTGTCGCCCGAACTGGGCACGTCGTTTTGCACCTCCTCAGCGCGTTTCGGCGTCACACGCAATCCGTGGAATCCGCATGTGAGCGCCGGCGGATCGAGCGGCGCCGCGGCAGCGCTTGTCGCCGCGCGCGTGCTGCCGTTCGCGCACGGCAACGACGGCGGTGGCTCGCTGAGGGTGCCCGCGTCCTGCTGCGGCGTGTTCGGATTGAAGCCGACACGCGGTCGAACGCCGAATGGCCCGATGATCGGCGAAGGATGGGCCGGCATGGCCATCAACCACGCGATCACGCGCTCGGTTCGCGACAGCGCCGCCCTGCTGGACCTGACCGCGGGCGCCGATACCGGCGCGCCCTATGCGGCGCCATGCCAACCGGAGACGTTTCTCGCGGCCACGCAGCGCGATCCGCGGCCGCTAAAAATCGCCGTGATCGAGCAAGCGCCACCGTGGCCGCTTCATCCGGCCTGCCGACCCGCACTCGCACATACCGTCGCGTTGCTGCGCTCGCTCGGACACCACGTCGAGCCGCTCGATAGTCCGGTCGATTCGGAGGCGTTCTATGACCGTGTATTCACGATCATCGGCGCACAAACGCGTGCGCTGGTCGACATGATAGGCAACCAGCGCGGACTTCCGGTGCGCGACGGCGAAATCGAGGCCCGCACCCGTATCATCCTGCGGGAGAAAGGCAATGCAAGCGGCGCCGAATACGCGAGCGCCGTCGACTGGATCCATGCATTGGGCCGGACGTTCGGCCGGTTGATGGAGCGCTACGACGTGCTGCTAACGCCGACGCTCGCAATGCCGCCGCTTGCGCCGGCCGAACTTGCGACCGCGGACGACACGCAGTCGTTGAGCGAAGTCATCGATCGAGCGCATCGGTTTTCTCCGTTCACGGCATGGTTCAACGCGACCGGTCAGCCCGCGATGTCGGTGCCGCTTTACTGGGACGAGCAAGGCCTGCCGATCGGCAGCCATTTCGCGGGGGCGTTCGGCGCAGAGTCGCTGCTGTTCTCGCTCGCCGCGCAGCTTGAGCGCGCTGCACCGTGGGCGGATCGGATCCCCCCGCTTAGCGTTTGACTGACGGTCCGGTGAACTTCCTGGCTGCAGGCGACTGAGCGCACGGGCGCGTTTGACCAGAGAGGAAGCAGACACCCCGAACGTCGTGTCGGGGTGTCCCGATATTCAATGTTGTACGCGCAGGCTTTCGCGTTTCCAGTTCTTGAACGTATAGAGTGTCATCGTCGCATTCTGGAGATCGCCCTTGGAATCAAATCGCGTTTTACCGATCAAGCTCTTGTAGTCGATCTTTCAGATACGGGAGGCACTTCGCCAAGCCGGACGAGCCAGCAGACTTCTTTGCGTCGACGGGTAATCATCCTTCGCCTGCGACTAAATCACCAGCATAACCGCATCGGACGTCCCACTTAAAATCTCAGAAGACTGTCCGAACGTGACAGGCACCTCTATCTGTTGTCACGCTCACGATCACGGCACCCTACGCGTGCGTCCGCCTCTCCTCGCATGTAGAGAACCTGCCTGACAACGCCTGCGAGCCGGGCGCAGGGCACCATGCTCGTCAGTCAAGCGTCGCGCCGGACCATCCCCACGTACGCGACCGGGTTGCGCAACACGCCGAGCCGCTCGATCTCGACTTCGCACACGTCTCCGGCTTTCATCCAGAGCTGCGGTTCGCGCGCCATCCCGATACCGGCAGGCGTGCCCGTGACGATCACATCGCCGGCCTGCAGCGTCATCACGTCACTCAGCAGCACGACCAGCGTCTCGACATCGAAAATCATGTCCGACGTCGATGCCTCCTGCACGACCGCACCGTTCAAGCGCGTCTGGATCTTCAGCCCCTTGCAGCCGCGCGGCAGTTCGTCGGCCGTGACGAACCACGGCCCGAATGCCCCCGTCCCGTCGAAGTTCTTACCCATCGTCCATTGCGGCGTGCGGAACTGGTAATCACGCAGCGTGGCGTCGTTGAAAATCGAATAGCCGGCAACATGATCGAGCGCCCGCTCGCGCACGATGCTGCGTCCGCCCTTGCCGATCACCGCCACTAGTTCGCCCTCGTAGTCGAGTTGGGACGATTGCGCCGGCAGCGCGATCGGGTCGCCATGGCCGATCAGGCTCGACGCAAACCGCGCGAACACGGTCGGATAGGCCTGCTTCGCAAACCCGGTCTCGGTCGAGTGGTCGAGGTAGTTCAATCCGACACAGACGATCTTGCCGGACCGTCCGAACGGCGGCAGCAAGCGCACCGCCTCGAGATCGACCGGCGCGCCGCGCGCGAGAAGCGCGCCCACTTCGGCAAGATCAGCGCCGTGCGCCAGCAGCGCATCCAGATCGCCCGGATAGGCGGTGTCCTCGGCGGTCAGCCCGAACCATCGCCCGCCGTGCTCCACCGCGATGCCGCGGTGCCCATCCTTTTTATAGACTGCAAATCGCATCGCACACTCCTTGCTCGCCGTCCATGAAGTCGTCGACTACGCCTTCAATGTCCTGTTGGACCACCGCTGGAGGCAGCGGTAGCCCCTCCTTCATCACGTTTCCGTCGCCCATGTACTGCTAGCGCGCGCACATCCAAACAGCCATCATTTGCGCACCGCCATCACCCCCGCATCCACATTCCAGATGGCACCGGTTACCCACGAGGTCTTGTCTGAAAGAAGGAAGACGATCGTGTTTGCAACGTCTTCGGGCGTACCAACGCGTCCGAGCGGATGAAACGACTCCAGCGCTTTCATCGCACCGGCAATGTCTTCCTTCGCCATGAAGCCTTCATAAATCGACGTCTGTACGATCGCCGGCGAGACAGCATTCACTCGGATACCCGCATCGGCAAGTTCAATCGCGAGATTGCGCGTGAGCGCGTGCAGACCTGCTTTTGCCATGGAATACGCCGATGCCGCGGAGTCGCCCAGCGCTACCTGGGCTCCGATCGACCCGACGTTCACGATAGCGCCTTGGAGCTTCGCAGCGAGCATGTTCCTGACCACGTCCCGCGTAATGAAGAAAGTGGCACGATTGAGCGACAGGTACATGTCGTAATCAGATTCTTCGTGGTCGATGAAGGCCTTCGGAGCAAAGATGCCCGCAGAATTCACCAGAAGCGAAATATCTTTGTGATTCGCGTTGATCTCCGAGCGAATGGCGTTCATGCCTTCCTCTGTCATGAGGTTCGCCGCAATCACGGAGACCGGACCGAGCCCGCTCAGTTCGGCACGGACCGCTTCAGCTTTGTCTTTCCTGTTTCCCGTCAAGACGACGCTACCGCCGCTTTTCAGCACTTGTTTGGCCGTTGCGAGCCCGATACCGCTGGTGCCACCGACGACAAGAAGTTTCTTACCGGAAAAATCGTTCATTTTGGCTTCCTTAATTTAAATGTCTGGATCAGTTCCGCATGCGCGTCCGCGCCAACGCGGACATTACTCGTCTTGCCGCGTCCATGAATCAGCTCGCCTCGCGGAGAACGCAGAACGCGGCCGGTATCGCAAGCACCTCCGCTGGTTAGCCTTCGCGGACTTCGAGAGTCGAGACCATGCGGATCGCCTTCGAGAAATTCGCGAGGTTGACCGAAGTTTTCGTCACGACCCGGTGCAACTCCTCGACACGCTCGCGCGAAGCGTCCGTGTGCAGGCGAACGACATAGCTCACTTCGTCGTATCCCGGGTTCACGCTCTCGTCGAGCCCGAGGAAACCGCGCAAGTCCAGCTCACCATCGGTCTCGATTTCCAGACTGTGGACAGTGATCCCCATCGCGGCGGCGTTGACCACGTATCCGACCGTCAAACAAGCGTTGAGCGCGGCCATGAGCAGCTCTTGCGGATTAGGCGCGCTATTCATGCCCAAAAGCTGGGTGGGTTCGTCCGCTGCGATTTCGAAATGCCGCTGGTGAGTCACCCCGCCCAGCTCATAGTGGCTGACAGTCGCCACGGAACGCGTCTGGTGTTCCCATTTCGTCTTGACGTTGAAGCGCGCGTTTCGCTTCGTGGGGTCCGTGGCGACTTCTTGCGCGAATTGCTGCAAAGCCGGCACATCGATTCCGTTCGGGTGGGTAGTCATCTGCTGGTCCTCCTAGGAGCGCTCTCGCGCAGGGAAAAGTTCAAACACGCGGCAAGCCTACCATCTAGTTGGTAGCTTCACAAGGGCATTTCTCGTCCTTGTAGTCGTGACGCTCCTTCGAGATTGATCGGACGAATTTGCGGCGCTGCCCGCTCAATGAAAAAATGCACGAGGTCGGTTAGTGCAATTGGGGACACGTTCCTCTACCATCTGCTTGCGGGGCGTCCCTGCAAGGTTGGCCCGCTGCGAAGACGAGATGCGCTGTCATGCTTGACAAAAAACCAACTAGTAGGTAGACTGCGCTTGCAGTGATTCGCTGGGTTCGTTCAATTGAAGATGGCAGTGTGCCGGAGGATGCATGGCAGTAGGTACGCGCGACGCGTTGGTTCAAGCTGCAGAAGGCCTGATGCGCTCGAGGGGTTATGCCGCCTTCAGTTATGCGGATCTGGCCGAAACCGTTGGCATCCGGAAGGCAAGCATTCACCATCACTTCCCGACGAAGGAAGATCTGGGCGTTGCGATTGTGGAAGCCTATGTCGCGAGAGTGATGGAAGCGTTCGAGCGAATCGACCGCGAGAATGAGGACTTCTGGGGCCGCTTGAACGGATTTTTCGATACCTTTCGCGCCAGCAGTGATGGAAGCCTGCTCCCGCTCTGCGGTGCGCTTGCCGCCGAGATGGCTGCTTTGCCGCCCGAACTGCAAAAGCTCACGCACCGGTTTTTCGAGCTGCAACTGCGCTGGCTGACCAGGGTCATCGACAAGGGCATCAGCGACGGCGAGATCGCCGCCGGTGTGGGGAGCTGCCAGAAGGCGTATCAGGTATTGAGCGTTCTAGAGGGAGCCAGCTTTGTCGAGTGGGCCATGAAGAACGGCGAAACGCTCGACCGCGGCATCATTCGACTCATCGTCTCCGCAGCATAAAAAGGGGATCGCTTCCCCAAACGATTCATCGTTGCACCCAGCGCCAGAGCCGTTTTCCGCGTGAACATGGCTCTTTTATTTGAGTATTTACCCTACCAACTAGTTGGTTGTTATTTGGAGAAAACCATGGAAAACTGGACTGAAACAATCGGCGCCGTCACCCGTCGCGTGCATGAACTCGCACGGTACACCCCGGACACGCTCAAAGGCGTTGGTTTGCTCGGTGCCGCCGGCGCCAAGACAAATCATCTCGACGCAAAGACGCGAGAGCTGATTGCGTTGGCAGTCGCTGTCACAACACGCTGCGACGGCTGCATCGCTTTTCACGCGGCAGAAGCCAACAAGCTTGGTGTGACGAAGGAAGAAGTTGCAGAAGCACTTGGTGTCGCCATCAATCTCAATGCCGGCGCCGCTGTGGTCTATAGCACTCATGTGCTCGACGCGCTGGACCATCTCGGTCGCGAGTAAATGTCCTACCCGGCGCTACCGCTGCGAGCGGAGCGCCACTAGGCAGCAATTTCTAGCTGAGGATGAAACATGAAGCGGGTCAATGTAGAAGTGTGGTCGGACTTTGTCTGCCCCTGGTGCTGGATCGCAAAACGACGCCTGGAAAAAGCGATAGAAGGCGTGACGCAGCACGTCGACGTGGTCGTGACACACAAGTCCTACCGTCTTGCGCGAGGCATGGTTCCGACTGGCTTTACAGACGCGCTTTATGCCAAGTTCGGAAACGCGACAGCAGCGCAAAGAATGATGGATGCGGTGTGCTCGGCCGGAGCCCAGGAAGGTCTGAACTACCGATTCGAGAC
The DNA here is from genome assembly GCF_001028665.1 of Burkholderia pyrrocinia. Lineage (NCBI taxonomy): Bacteria > Pseudomonadati > Pseudomonadota > Betaproteobacteria > Burkholderiales > Burkholderiaceae > Burkholderia > Burkholderia pyrrocinia. The sequence continues at coordinate 1,949,092 of NZ_CP011504.1, read as the reverse complement.
CATGCGCTTTGGCGATACGAGCGACGCGCACCTACTCGTCAAAAGTGTCCAAACGCCCGAAGACAAACAACGGATGATCGAAGCGATCTACCGGGCCGCGACGACCGACGGGATTGACATCTTCGATAGAGCCGCGCTCATCGACCTTGCGAAGAGCATCGGCATTTCTGCTGCGTCGCTCTCCTTCGACGATCGCGAGATGGTGTCCGAAATCGCGCGAGATGAAGCAGAGGCAAATCGAATCGCAAATGGCGTTCCGCTGTTTGTCTTCAACAACCGAACGTACCTCTCGGGCGCACGTGAAGTCGCCGTGTTCGAAAAAGCGTTGTTCGACTCCGCCGAGAACGTACCGGACGAAAGCGAAGACACCGGAGGCATGAGCTGCAGCATTGACGGGTGCGCTCACTAGGCAGGCAGCCCCCCATTCACAAGGTATCGATTCTTTCCGGACTGACCGAAATGCGCGTGAAGCAGATTCCCGGCTGTTAGATAGCCATCCGTTTCATTTCGCATTTAACCCGACACTCACCAGCGCCCTGGCGCACCTACATTTTGAGCAACATGATGAGTAAATTGTTTACGCCCTACGATCTCTCCGGGACGCAGCTCGCCAACCGCGTCGTCATGGCACCGATGACGCGCACGCGTACGCCCGATAACATTCCCAACGATCTCACCGCGCTCTACTACGCGCAGCGTGCTTCCGCCGGCTTGATCATCACCGAAGGTCTTCCGGTGTCCGAAGAGGGCCGAGGCTATCTGTATACGCCGGGTCTGTACACCGACGAGCAGACGGAAGGATGGCGGAAGGTCACCGACGCCGTGCACAAAAAGGGCGGCAAAATCTTTGCCCAGCTCTGGCACGTTGGCCGGCTGTCCCACGTTTCCATCCAGCCTGGCAATGCGGCTCCGGTGTCGTCGGGCGAAGTGCCGGCGACCACGACCATGGTCTACGCGTGGGTAGAACCCGGCAAGGAGGGCCCGGTCTTCCCGAGTGTGCCGCGTGCGCTGACCACGGACGAAGTGCAACGTGTCACTCAGGACTTCGTTGCATCCGCGCGTCGGGCGATGGACGCAGGCTTCGACGGCGTGGAAGTGATGGCGGCCAATGCCTTCCTGTTCGACCAGTTCCTGAGCAGCGCGCTGAACACCCGCACCGACCAATATGGCGGTTCCATCGCTAATCGTCAGCGCTTTTTGCTGGAGACGATCGACGCCCTGGCGGACGCCATTGGCGGTGAAAAGGTGGGCGTGCGGGTCTCGCCGTTCGGGCGCATCTACGATATGGAGGCCTTCGAAGGGGAAGCGGATGCGTGGGCGAGCATGGCCTCTGCCTTGAACGAAAGGAAGCTGGCGTTCGTGCACCTGAACTATCAGACGACCATTTCGGCAGCAGGTACTCCGGATGGCTTTGGTGCGGCCTTCCGCAAGGCCTACCAAGGCACGCTGATCGGCGCCGGCGGCTTCACGCAAGAGCTCGCCGAAGCTGAACTGGCGAAGGGAGAACTTGACCTGATCGCGTTCGGCACGGCCTTCATTTCCAACCCCGATTTGGTGGAGCGGATGAAGAACGGTTGGCCGCTCACGGAGCCCGATCGGTCGACCTTCTATGGCGTCATTGGTGCCAAGGGCTACACCGATTATCCGACTTTCGAGCAGGAAACCGCGTAATCGGACTGAAATGCCGACGCATCATTCCGGTCCCCGACATAAACGCGAGATGAGGTACGGCGGGCTCGGACTGCTTGCATGGGAAGTCTCCGAATCAACTTTTCCAAGTCGTTCGAAGTGCTTCCCATCGGCATTTAATAGCATCAGAAGATCTGGCGAAACTTGGCCGGCCGACCATGATCCGGACCGGCCGACGCGTCGCCTCAGGTTGCATGCCACATTCAGACTCCCCATCGACGTCAATGCAGGCCTTCGAAGCTGTTGCGCGTCATGGGACCGAAAGGTCAAGCTATGCCGTCGTCCGTCGGTGCGATAGACCAACAGCTGCATCGCGCGAGGCTCGTTGAACGCTTGATCTCGTACATGGAGAATCCAGTATGGGCTATAACTTTGATCGCTCGATCTCCCGCCGCAACACAAATGCAATGGCGGAGGAGGGTTTCGCGAATTATCTGTTCGGAGCGGATGCACCTGCACTTGCACTCGAGATGCCGAGAGAAGAGCTGATATCGATGTGGGTCGCCGACATGCAATTCGCCGCCCCCGAAGCCGCCATCGACGCCATTACCGAGCGCCTCAAACATCCCATCTTCGGCTACACGGCGGACCTGGACGAGCAGCTCTATCAGGCTTTCCGCTCCTGGTGTGCGCAACGATACAGCTGGCATTTCGCTCGCGAGGAAATGCAGGTCTCACTCGGCGTCATACCTGCCCTCTTCGCGCTCGTAGAATATGTGTGCCGCCCTGGCGACAAAGTGCTTAGTCTGACGCCGGCCTATGGATACTTCAAACACGCGGCGCTTCAGCGCGATCGCGAATTCGTGACGTCGCGCATGCTCGCATCCGACGACGGCAAGTACTCGATCGACTTTGAGGACTTCGAAGCGAAAGTTAGCGATCCGGCGGTGAAGCTCTTTTTCCTCTGCCACCCCCACAATCCGACCGGCCGGATCTGGACAAGCGACGAGCTGCGCCGAATGGGTGAACTCTGCATCGCAAACGGTGTGAAGATTGTTTCTGACGAGATCCATTGCGACTTGCTAAGAACCGGAAATGCACACACGCCGTTGGCGAAGTTGTTCCCGGGTAGCCCGGACATCATCACGTGCATGGCCGTTAGCAAGACGTTCAATCTGGCAGGAATGATGATCGCGACCGTCATCATCCCGGATCCGGAATTGCGCTCAGAATGGAAACGGCGCCACTACCCGTTCGTGAACCCGCTCAGTCTCGCCGCCGCCATCGGTGCGTACCGCGATGGCGCTCCGTGGTTGGATGCGCTGCGGCTGTATCTGGACGAGAACTTCGCCCTGACTCAACGCTTTCTGAGCGATCACTTGCCAAAAGCAAAATTTCGCGTTCCGGAAGCGACTTATCTGGCGTGGATCGACCTACGGACCTATTTCGACGATTCAGTCAACCTCACGCGTTTCTTTCTTGAAAAATCAGGCGTCGTTCTGGAAGGCGGAGAGATGTTCGTCGAGAACGGCGACCGCAGAGTGCGCCTCAATCTTGCGTGTCCGCGGGCGCAGCTTCGGCTGTCCCTCGAACGAATCCGAGATGCAATTGTGAAGCAATACCATTGAATCAAGCCGACGTAAGGCAAGACAGCAGCATCAATTCAAACGAACCCAAGGAACACTTATGCCGCTCATTAACGTAAAAGTCATCGAAGGCGTTTTCTCCGCAGCCGACAAGGAAAAGATCATTTCTACCCTTACCGACGCCATGGTGTCGATCGAGGGCGAAAACATGCGGCCCGTTACCTGGGTCATCGTTGAAGAAGTAAAGAGCGGTGACTGGGGCATTGCCGGCAACGCACTAACAACCGAGAGGGTTAAGGCACTGGCCGCAGGCCTGTAACTGGCTGGCACTGAACGGGCTCCAGCGGCAGTGAAGCGACCATCGCTTATGCCGTTGGAGCCCTTTTTCATTGCTTCCACGGCATGCTACCTAAAACGCGCAGCCAGCGCGATTGATCGAGTGGGCCAGGTCACCGCTCCGAATTTCAACAGCCGCCCAGTGCGAAAGTGAGCATGACGACAAGAGGCGCCTGAGATCACAATAACCAATCCGCCGATCTTTGCGGCGGCTTGCGCGTCAAACGGCAGCGGCAGGTCGGGCGTGATCGTCATGCGGGCTTGCTGCGTGATTTTCGCCTCGGTCGCTACACCACCACCGAGGGCGGTCCACCGGAATTTGAATCCGATGCGCAAGCCGGGCACGGCCAGCTCGATCGCCGGCGGAGGAACATAACGCACGAACGCCCCCTGCACTCAACTGCTCGGCGTCACCCGGCCGCCCAAAATATCCTTCCAACACTTCCGGAGCTTCGAGTCTCATCGGTTTCTCCTCTTTTTTAGATGCGCGTACGGCATACGCCATTGAAATGCAACCCGCGTCGCGTAGGGCAAGTTAAAGATGTCAACACGCGATTCCCGTCGCGCAAGGCGCTCGACGCCTGAGTTGACGACTTTATCGACAGTCTCGCCGAAATAATGTCGTCACTTCGTCTACGTCCGAAGCAAAGTCGTCAATTCGCCTCGCACTCTTCTGCACGACCGTAGAGGCATGATTTATATCCGACTCTCGGTATCCGAATCATTCAGCTACGACGCCGGGCCCCGGACACGCCCTGAAGGGCTGTATGCGCGGTGACCTCTCGGCTGCTACTGACGGCTTCCGACCAGAACCCGTCGTTCACCGCCCGAAACCGGATGGCTCCTAATGCACCGAAGGCAGGCGCCACTCAGTCTGTCGATGCTTTCACACGCCGCGCCAAGTCGGAAAGACGTATTTTCGCAAGATGCCGGAGCAACGCCTCCTCCGCCGAACGCAGCGCATCGTCGAGGACGTGGTTGACAGCCGCTTCTACGGGGCAGGCCGGATTGTCATTCGCCACACCGATCGCAAACGCACTCTTATGCGCGATCGCGGCGTAGATGTCTTGCACCGTTAGATCACCCAGTTCGCGACGAAGAGCCCAGCCCCCCTTGGGGCCGGCAATCGACTCTACATAACCGGCTTCACGCAGCGCGGCCATGGTGCGCCGAACGAGTGACGGCTGCGTGTGCAGCATTTGCGCGATCGTTTCGGAAGTGGTCGTACCGCCGCGCAGATGCATATGAATGAGCACGTGAAGAAGCCGGGCCAGCCGCGTATCTCGTTGCATATTCTTAGAGGAGGAAATTCGTGACATTTAATGTTACGATTTCGCATGACTTTAAGCAAACCTCGGAGCGCGATCGTGTCTGCATTCACTCAGTCTTTTATCGAAGCCAACGGCATTCGCCTGAACGTCGCCGCCCAGGGTGCCGGACCGCTGGTATTGCTGCTTCACGGGTTCCCCGAGACATCGTACGCGTGGCGGCACCAACTGGCAGCCTTGTCGAGTGCCGGGTTCCGCGCAGTTGCACCGGACCTGCGCGGCTACGGTGCCAGCGATTGCCCGATGAATCCACAGCAGTACTCGACCCTGGACATCGTTGGCGACCTCGTGGGGATCTTGGACACGCTCGGAGAATCCGACGCGGTGGTGGTCGGAAACGATTGGGGGGCAACCATCGCATGGCAAGCCGCAGAGCTGCGCCCCGATCGCTTTCGCGCCGTTGTTGCCCTCGGGGTGCCCATGATGCGCCGGCCCCCGATAACTCCAAGTCGGCTTTTTCCGCTAACCAGGCAGGCGTGGTTTTACACGCATTACTTTTCCCAGGCGGGGCAGGCCGAGAACGAATTCGAGCGTGATGTCGCCGCTACACTGCGAAAAGTTTATTTTTGGGCATCAGGCGAGGCCGGCCCGCGTGACGACAAGACCCCCAATCCTTTCGGGCTTGTTTCGCGTGAGACGGGGTTCCTCGACGCCTTGCCCGAACCCGCGTCATTACCCGGGTGGCTCGACGGCGCTGACTTCGATACTTTCGTGAGCGCATTCAAGGCGTCGGGTTTTCGGGGTGGCCTGAACTATTACCGTAATCTGGATCGCAACTGGGAGTTGCAGGCGGTGTTCAACGGCCTTCTCGTCCAAATTCCTGCCCTGTATCTTGTCGGCGAGCATGATCCCGGGCTGGCAATTCCAGGCATGCTCGACATTATCGGCGCCATGCCGAAGCTCGTCCCCAATCTTCGCGACTCCCGAATCATTCCGCGAGCGGGACACTGGCTGCAGCAAGAAGCCCCCGACCACGTCAACGATGCCTTGATCGAGTTCTTGCGCAACTTGTAGGAGCCGCTGACCGGTTGGCGATCGATATCGGCAGTTCGCCAAAATAGGTGAGACGACCGAAACGGGTCGGTTTGAGGCCGTCGCGGACCGCCGGGACGGCAACCGACCAGGTTCGGCCAACTGCAGACGTCAGCTCGCGCTCTTATCCTGACTTCCGAAGGTCGGCTTAGCACCCCACAACGGACCTCCGAGCGCGGTTCTGTACCAAGACCATTCACAGCAAAGAGCGCCTCGAAGGCTGGACATCCATCTGTTCCTCTGACTTGAGAGGCACAAACCGCATCGTCGGAAGTCGGACAGGCGCAGCGGCAAGTCGGCCGCGGGATTCACCGCATAGCCAAGCGAGATGCCGATGCCGCGCGCAAGCTGGTCGACGGGCGGTGCGGCGAGTGCACCGAAGCCGAGAGGCATCACCGTCAATGTCGTCGTCCCCGACGCGACCGACACGCCGTTCCTGCTCGTGCAGCAATACCTTCCCGCCTGCCACTGATCGGAAGCTTCTTCACGTCCGACGAAGTCGCCACGCTAACCGGCTTTTTGCTGAGACCCGGCGCAAACGCAATTACCGGGCAACAGATCGTCATGTGCGGCGGCGCATCGCTTTAACATGGCGCGGCGCCGCCGAAAACCCACGCAACATCGCTGAAAATGTGATATCCAAGCCGTCGATGTCTGGTCGCATCGGCTCTCCCAAGCAAACCGCTGACTTGCCCGGGAGCATTTGGCCGGATCAGGAAAGCAGCCGCAATAACGTCGAAGCGCGAGATACCATTCTCCCGGCATACCCGCGATTCCGGTCCGTCATCCGAGCCAAGACCTGATCTTCGCTCGCATAGCGCCTACCGAGATCCCGTAACGGTCGTGCAACGTCGGCAACGCACCCGCAGCGAGATACGCATCGGGTAGCCCGATCTGCCGGAACGGCACGGCAACGCCGGCCGCCAGCAGTACGGTCGCCACCGCTTCGCCGAGCCCGCCGATCACCGTATGGTTCTCGGCGACGATCACCATGCGTCCCTTGCGCGCCGCCTCGCGAACGATGGTTGCCGTATCGAGCGGCTTGATCGTCGGCACATGCAGCACGGCCACATCGACGCGATCGGCTTCAAGTGCCTTCGCAACCTCGAGCGCGCGCATCGTCATGATCCCGGACGAGATCAGCAGCACGTCGTTACCGTCGCGCAGCAGCTTGGCCTTGCCGAGTTCGAAACGGTAATCGTATTCATCGAGCACGGCCGGCACGTTTCCACGCAGCAGTCGTGCGTATACCGGCCCCTTGTGCGCAGCAATGGCCGGCACCATCTGCTCGATATCCAGCGCATCGCACGGGTCGATCACCGTCATGTTCGGCATTGCACGCATCAGCGCCAGATCTTCGGCGGCCTGGTGACTCGGCCCGTAACCGGTCGTGAGGCCCGGCAACGCGCACACGAGCTTCACGTCGAGATTGTCCTCGGCGATAGCCTGATGGATGAAGTCGTACGCGCGGCGCGTCGCGAACACCGCATAGGTGGTGACGAACGGCTGCGCTCCTTCGTGCGCGAAGCCCGCGGCGGCGCCCATCAGCAGTTGCTCGGCCATCCCCATCTGGTAATAGCGTTCGGGAAATTCCTTCGCGAAGATGTGCAGGTCGGTGTACTTGCCGAGATCGGCCGTCATGCCGATCACGTTGTCGTTCGTGCGCGCGAGCTCCGCGAGCGCATGGCCGAACGGCGCAGCGCGGGTCGCCTGCCCCTCGGCCGCGATGGACGCGATCATCGCGGAAGTCTTCAGGCGCGGCTTGTTGTCGACGGTGCTCATGCGTGTCTCCCTGCTTCGAGTGCGTCGAGCGCGAGCTTCCACTCGTGCGCATCGACGCGGATGAAATGGCTCTTCTCGCGTGCTTCGAGGAACGGCACGCCGCGCCCCATCTTCGTGTCGCAGACGATGATCCGCGGCTGCGGCTTGTCATGTCGGCGCGCGTTGTCGAACGCAAGCTTTACCGCGTCGATGTCGTTGCCGTCGACCCGCTGCGTATACCAGCCGAATGCTTCGAGCTTGTCGACCAGCGGCTCGAACGCCATGACTTGCGTCGACGGGCCATCGGCCTGCTGGTTGTTCACGTCGACGATCGCGATCAGGTTGTCGAGCTTCCAGTGCGCGGCCGACATGAGCCCTTCCCAGATCGCACCTTCGTCGAGCTCGCCATCCGAAAAGAGCGTATAGACGAAGGCATCCGAGCCCTTGCGCTTGAGGCCCAGGCAACGACCGACGGCGATCGTCAGGCCCTGCCCGAGCGAACCGCCGGACATTTCCATGCCGGGCGTGTAGCTCGCCATCCCCGACATCGGCAGACGACTGTCGTCGCTGCCGTAGGTTTCGAGTTCCTCGGCCGGCAGGATGCCGGCTTCGAACAGCGCCGCGTACAGCGCGATCGCGTAGTGGCCGTTCGACAGCAGGAACCGGTCGCGCCCTTCCCACTCGGAGTCGTCGGGGCGATAGCGCATCGCGCCGAAATACGCGACGGCCAGCACGTCGGCGATGTCGAGCGCCTGGCCGACATAGCCCTGCCCCTGGACTTCGCCCATCAGCACGGCGTTTCTTCGGATACGGTACGCGCGCTCGGCGAGCGTGACCGCTTCATGGATGGTTTCGGTATCCATCGATAGCTCCAGTATTGTTTCGGAAGGAATGCAAATCGAATCAGCGATTGACGGATCGGGGCACCAGGAACACCAGCAGAGCGCCGACCGTGATCGCGACGGAGATGAAGAGCAGTCCCGCAGTGGATTTGCCGGTCAGGTCGTTCAGCCAGCCGACGATCGCCGGCGAGAAGAAGCCCGCGAGATTGGCAAAGCAGTTGACCGCGGCGATGCCCGCCGCCGCCGACATCCCGCCGAGCAGCGCCGTGGGCAGCGACCAGAATTGCGCCGACGACGCGAGGATGCCGGCGGACGCAATGCTCAGGCACACGATCGACGCACTGACGCTGCCGAGCGTCGGCAAAGTCGCGAAGCCCGCCGCCGCGATCAGCATCGGCACCGCGAGATGGAAGCGGCGCTCGCGGCGGCGATCCGCGCTCATGCCGATCAGCGGCAGCGCGATGATTGCGCACGCATACGGGATCGCGGTGAACAGGCCGACCCACAGCGGATCGGCAACCCCGGCCTTGCGAATGATCGTGGGCAGCCAGAACGTGAGGCCGTACTGACCGAGCACGACGCAGAAGTAGATCGCGGCCATCAGCCACAGGCGGCGGTCGGCGACGAACGCACGAATCGACAGGTGGGCGGTAGTGTGCTCGGCGTCGGCCGACACGTTGCGCGCCAGCAAGGCTTTTTCGGCATCGGTCAGCCATTTCGCGCCGGCAATGCCGTCATCGAGATACAGCAGGATCGCAAAACCCAGCACGAACGAAGGCAGCGCCTCGAGCAGGAACAACCACTTCCAGCCCGCCATCGACATCGTGCCGTGCAGCGAATGCATGATCGCGCCCGACAGCGGCCCGCCGATGATCCCCGCCAGCGGAATCGCCATGAAGAACAGCGACAGCGCCTTCGCGCGGCGCGCCGACGGGAACCAGTACGTGAGGTACAGGATCACGCCCGGTGCGAAGCCCGCTTCGGCGACGCCGAGCAGAAACCGCAGCACATAGAATGCGGTGGGCGACCTGACGAACACGAAGCTCGCCGAAATGACTGCCCACGTCAGCATGATGCGGGCGAGCCAGCGGCGCGCGCCGACGCGATGCAGGATCAGGTTGCTCGGCACTTCGAACAGGAAGTAGCCGAGGAAGAAGATGCCGGCGCCCATCCCGTAGACCGTCTCGCTGAAACGGAGGTCGTTGAGCATCTGCAGTTTCGCGAAGCCGACGTTGACGCGGTCGAGATACGCGCCGAGATAGCACAACATCAGGAACGGGATCAGGCGTCGCGCAACCTTCGCGTAGGTGGCCGCTTCAAACGTCTGCGCATCGTCCCGTGGCAGCGTCTCGCCCTGGACCGGCGGTGCGGGGAACTTTGTTCTCATGTTTGTCTCCTGCCATGGCCCCGGGTTGTCCCGGGTGCATGATGGGCGGCGCCGCGCGTGTCGCGGCACCGTTGTCAGTGGATCAGCATCCCGCCATTGACGTCGAGCGTGATGCCCGTCAGGTAGCTCGACAGGTCGCTCAGCAGGAACAAGCACGCGTTTGCCACGTCGTCGGCATCGCCGAGGCGACCGAGCGGAATCCCCTTGATGATGTCCTCGCGCATCGCGGGTGTCAGCTTGTCGCCGGTAATGTCGGTCTGTATCAGGCCCGGTGTGATCGAATTGACGCGGATCCGGTCGGCGCCGAATTCGCGCGCCATCGCCTTCCCGAGGCCGAGCACGCCGGCCTTGGCGGCGCTGTAATGCGGGCCGCCAAAAATGCCGCCGCCGCGTTGCGCGGAGACCGACGACATGCAGACGATGCTGCCGCCACGCTGCGCCTTCATCGCGGGCAGCACCGCTTGCGACATGTACAGCGTGCCGCGCAGGTTCACGTCGACGATCGCATCGAAGTCGCGCGCCGAGATATCGAGCGTGCGCACGGGTTGCGTGATGCCGGCGTTGTTCACGAGCCCGTCGATGCGGCCGAAGTGCTCCAGCGTCGCACGGGAGGCCGCCGCGCATGCGTCGCGGTCCGTCACGTCGCACGCGAGGCCGAGATGGCCGGCGCCGAGTTCGGCCGCGGCCGTTTCCGCATCCTCGCGGCGAAGGTCGAGGATCGCCACGCGTGCGCCTTGCGCAGCCAGCGCGCGGGCCGTGGCCTTGCCGATCCCGCGCGGCGACGCGGCGCCGGTCACGATGATGGTCCTGTTGTCGAGCAACATCGCTTGTCTCCTGTGTTGATGTGTTGTCCGGAGTGTCGGCTCACCGGGCACCCGCATCAACGCGGAAACGCTCAGCCATAGTTGAAAAAATTTCAGATGACGACGCGCGGCTGGTGCTGCAGCGCAATATCGCGGGACGCGCCGCCGGACGGCGCGGTCAACCCGCGTGCTGGTGGGCAGCGACTTCCCGCTCGATCCACGCCAGGAAGCGCTTCACGCGCGGCAACTCCGCGTTCTGCCGCGGGTAAACGAGATGATGCGCACCGACTTCGACCGCATGGCTCTCGCCGAACACCGGCACCAGCAGTCCTTCACGAATCTTCACCGACGCGAGCATCAGGCTTTCGAGCGCGATGCCGAGGCCGAGGGCGGCCGTTTCGAGCGACATGTACGACCGGTCGAACGAGAAGTCGAACGTCTTCTGTGCGGCAAGCGGCACGCCCGTCCGGCCGAACCACTGCTTCCACTGCACCAGCGGCGTTTCGGAATAGATAAGACGATGTTCGAGCAGTTCTTCCGGCGCGCGCACCGGATGCCGTTCGAGGTACCGCGGCGACGCGAGCGGCGCGATGAACTCGCCGCGCACCGTCTTCACCTCGAGATTGTCCCAGTTGCCGTAGCCGTGCCGGACGTCGATATCGTAGAAGCCGCTCGAAAACGATACGTTTTCGTAGGAGCACGCGAGGTTCAGTTGGATATCGCCGTTCGCCTCCTGAAACGACGACAGCCGCGGCAGCAGCCACATCAGCCCGAAGCTCGGGCTCGTATGCACGCGCAGGATATCGACTTCGTTGCGGCTCGACGCGCGCTCGGTCGCGCGGCTCAGGTCGGCGAGCGAGCCCGTCACGTCGGCCAGATAGCGTTCTCCGGTCGGCGTGAGGACCAGTCCCCGTCCTAATCGCTGGAACAACGGCTGGCCGATCTGCGATTCGAGGTTGCTGAGCTGGTGGCTCACCGCGGACGCGGTCAGGCCCAGTTCTTCCGCCGCACGGTTGACGCTTCTGGTCCGGGCCACGCTTTCGAACGCAATGATTGCCTTGAGCGGAGGGATACGCATGTGGGAGTCTTGGAAAATTTGTCGAACGCCAGCAAAGCGATATCGTGCTCGGGCGATCGCCCAAGCAAAGCCAGTCCAATATATTACGCGTCAATTCTGGCCCGCCGGAGGACGTCCGGTCACCGTATTGTCACCGAGCCCAGAGTCGCGAAGAGCAGTGTCAACTTCCCTGGAACGCTGGCATCAGCAACCACGCGGTATGCGGAACCTGAGTTTGAACCGACCATCGCGCCATGGTGATAAGGTTCCCTTTCTTGCTGGCGCGATCATCCCGACGTCAGGACTTGTACGCGACAGCGAACGACTCTGAACGCTTTCATCAATTCGTTGCATCGACGGGTTGAATCCGCAACCCATTGCTGCCAGTCGGGCCATCAGAGACGCAACGGCAGGTATCAGAATCGAGTAGTCGCTCGGTACCGCCACTCACGGACAACAAGTCGACCGTTGCGGACGCTTGCCATAGCGCGATATTGCCGAAGAACGTCCGTTTCCGGGGCGTTAGGCAGTATCCGACCCGGAGAAGGCGTCCGCGAGTGTTTTCTCACGGCAGATAGGTGTAGGTAGATAACGATTGTCCGCCGTCCATTTTCGCCGTATATGACTCCACGGAGCGGACGGGACGGGGCACATCGGAATTCTTCTACAGACCAAAGACGCCGAGCCAACGCCCAAGTGGTCAGCCCAGACGATAGATCTTCGATTTCAGCTTGCCAAGCAATTCGACGAGTTCGCTTTGTGAATCGTCGCTTTGCGCTTTCGCAAGGAGGCCCACTGCGCAGCTCCCGCATGTCCTCGAGCGCCTGGACGATGCGCTCCATGCCCGGCTGACAGTTCGCGTAGAAAAGCTCTCCCTCGCGCGTGAGCGACGTGCTGCGCGTTGTGCGCTGGAACAGACGCGCATCGAGCTGAGCCTCGAGTTTCTGCACGTTGCGGCTGACCGCGGATCGGCCGATGCCAAGGCGATCACCCGCGCGGGCAAAGCTGCCTTCATTGGCGACGGCCAGAAAGGAAACGACGCAGGCGTAACTGGTCGCAAAGCAGCTTGCGAACGGATCGTCCGCGCCGACAACGAGGTGGCGTGATGGGTAATCTGACATGAAAGCGCGAGTCGTGGAGTACATGCACGGCTAGACGTACGAGCGCCGCCATTTGTGACAGGGTCCGTCGGTTTCTATTGAGGACGGAATCGTGGGCATGCGCTCGGGCTTACTTCTCCGGCACCAGAATGGGCGCCCCCGTGTCCTTCAGCAGCAGCACGACGAACTTTGCCGGTCGAGTCTGGCTTGCGTTGCGTCCGACTGTATGAATATCGTTCGGGCCCTCATAGAAGGTCTGTCCGGGCGTCAGCGTGACTTCCTTGCCGCCCTTGACTTGCATCACGATCGACCCTTCCGGCACATAGGCGAACGCGTGCGCATGATGTCGATGGACAGGATCGACGGCACCCGGCGGATAGACGACGGTGATCATCAAGGTTTCCTTGCCCGGATAGTCGTCGAGCGGCTTCGTCATCAATGGCGCGACGCTGGCTGCCGGCGGTGCGGCGCGGGTCTCGGCCATCAATGCGCAGGCAACGACGGCCACGAGTCGATACGTTGCGTCATGATTTCTCCTGGCTACGATGCGTGAGCGCCCGGGCTTCGCGGGCGCTGTTGGCGACCATCGGCCGCGGGAAGTCATCGTAGGTGGGCGTGACGTTTCGTGGTAGCCGTGCGCACGGACTCGCCGTGTTGTACGTGAGGCACCAATCGACGCGTCGAGGCGCGTCCGCGCCCGGGAGTGATCGTCGTTCAACCTTTGGCGTGTGCGGCCGCGATGCGTACGAGCTTGTCAGGGTTGCGCTGTAGATGGATACGCACGATGCGCTCGCCGTCCGTCTCAAACGACTGTGCCGATTCGAGCTTGCCTTCGATAAAGCGCAGCAGCGCCCATTGACCGTTGAGCACGACGAGCTTGACGCTGAGTTCGCTGCCATAACGCAGCGACGGCGCGTAGAAAAGCTGCGCGATGCGCCGCCCCCCCACCATCGGTTGTGGGGCGCTCGGGACTTTGCCGCCGCCGTCGCCAATCAGCATCGCGTCTTCGGCCAGCAACGCGTTGATCGCATGGAAGTCGCCGCCCTCCAGCGCCTGCGCGAAGGTTCGCAGCAGGCGAAGATGCGTCTCGCGCGACACTTCGTAACGCGGGCGTTCGTCGCGTAGTTGCGCTTTTGCACGGCTTACCAGTTGCCGGCACGCCGCCTCCGTCTTGCCGATGGCCTCAGCGACTTCGCCGTAGTCCGCGTCGAACACCTCGCGCAGCAGGAAGGCTGCCCGCGCTTCCGGCGTCAGCCGCTCGAGCAGCTTCAGAAATGCCACGGAGACGTCGTCTGCGCGCTCCGTGACCTCCTCGGGTGTGGCCGGTGACTCGGTCATCAGCGGCTCGGGCAACCAGATGCCCGTGTAGTGTTCGCGCTGAATCTTCGCGGCGCGCAGACGGTCGATGGACATCCGTGTCGTGACCGCGACGAGCCACGCTTCCGCGTTATCGATGCGCTCGCGGGCCGCCGCATGCCAACGCAGCCAGACGTCCTGCACGATATCTTCGGCTTCGGCCACCGACCCCAGCATTCGATAGGCAATCTTCTGCAATCGGGGGCGGATCCCGTTAAAGGAATGCGCGTCGTCGTCCATGGACAGACTCCCTCTCGCCTTCGACACAAGCGCCGCCCGAACAGCGTGCTGGCAGTTGCATTTTGCCACGGATGGGACAACGCTTGAGACGCTCGACATCGCCCTTTTGATCTGCATGAATCAGGGCCATTGCGGTTCAATTGGTCAAGGCGATAGGCGGGCACCCGTCCACTGGACCGCCCGTCCTCCGAGCAGGCCCGCGCGCTGTCACGATCGACGCGCGACAGCGTCTTCACCAGTCGGCGCGCAATCCTTTCCCGTCGCCGCAGCGACTCGACCCTGGCCGCGACGGCACGCCGTGACCGGAACCGTCCGGCTATCCCCCGTCAGCCATCCTTCGCAACGATACGTGCGACGAGCGTCACGACCCCGCTCGGCAAGCGTGTTCCGCCGCTCGTCACATCGTGCATTTCGCCCGGATCGTTCGCCGATGCGCGTCGCACTCGAGTGCGATAACTGACAGTTTCTCGTCCGGGGGCTTTTCATTAGATTGGCGACACGATCCATGCAAGGTCCCGCTCATCGACATGACTCTCACTGCCAGCGAAGCACAGCCCACGACGACCGCCACGTACCGGGATATCGCCGAACGCCATGCACGGTCCGCCCCTGCCGGCGCGTTCCATCGCGATGCATGGGATGCATTGTCCGACGCGGGACTGTGGCGCCTGCCCGTACCGCGCGAACTCGGCGGCGCCGGGCGCACGTGGCACGACTTCGTCGATGCATTCGAAGCGGTCGCCGCAGCGCTGCGCTCCGTCGGCTTCGCGATGGCGCTCGCCAACCAGGCGACGCTGATTCGCGCGATCGTCGCATACGGTTCCGACGCGCAGCGCGCGCGGCATCTGCCGCCGCTGCTGTCCGGCGCGATCGGCGCCACGGCGATCTCGGAGAAAGGCACCGGCACCGAAGTGCGTGCGCTCGAAACGTGCCTCGTTCGCGACGGCGACCACTACCGGCTCGACGGCCACAAGTACAACATCAGCCACGCACCCGAAGCGCGCCTGATGATGATCGTCGCGACCCTGACCGGCGACGCCAAGCCTGCCACCGCGCTGGTGCTGATCGATCCCGAACGCTCGGGCGTGCAGCGCAGCGCGCCGCAGGCGACGCTCGGCGTCGCGGATCTTCCGATCGGCGATCTCGCGCTGTCCGGCGTGCGCGTCGACGCCGACGAACTGCTCGGCGCGCCCGGCGACGGGCTGCGCCTGCTGATGGACATCGCGTCGATGAATCGCGCGCTGTTCGGCCTGCTGTGCGCGAACGTCACCCAGCCGTTCCTCGCCGACGCGCTCGCGCACGCCGGCGCCCGCAAGACGCTCGGCGTCGCGCTGGACGCCCATCAGCACGTGCAGCGCCGGCTGGTCGACGTCCAGGTCGGCATCGAACGCACGCGCTGGACGGCGCGCGCAGCGCTCGATCAACTCGTCGGGCAACGTCCCGAAGCGCTCGCGAACTGCTCGATCGCGAAGCTCGCGGGCGCGCGCGATCTCGCGCAGGCCGCGCTGCACCTGCTCGCGATTCACGGCAGCGACGGCTACCGGCGCGGCCCGCTCGCCACCTTCGTCGCCGACGCGCTCGCGATGGGCTCGGCCGGCGGCACCGAGGAAATGCATTACCGGAACATCTTCAGCCAGATGCAACGACGCGCGGCCGCCACGGCGCGCGCGGCGTACCCGCTCACCCTTCCATCCCCCCTTCAGGAGCTGACCTTGACTATCCAGACTGGCCTGCGCGCCCGCGCCACCCACCGCGTCGACACGATTTCGCTCGCCGATCAATGGGGAGGCGAAGCGCACGCGCTCGCGAGCCCGATCATGATCATCTTCATCGAACAGACCTGCATGCAGGCGACCGACCATCTGCTGCCGGCCGGGCAGATGACGGTCGGCTACAACTTCGAGATCAAGCACCTCGCACCGACGCCGCCCGAATGGGACGTGACGATCGACGCCGAACTGATCGAGGTCGACGGCCGCATGATGACGTACCGGGTCGAGGTGCGCGACGCGGTGGGCGTCGTCGGCGAAGGCGTGCATACGCGCTGCGCCGTCAGCCGCGACGGCTTCCACCGCCGCCTGGACGAGCGGCGCGACAGCGCGGCGCTCGCGCGCTGACGAGCCGGAGCCCGACCATGATTCCGCTTCCTCTGCAGGGTCTCCGGCTGCCGGTGATTGCGTCTCCGATGCTGATCGCGAGCTATCCCGAGATGGTGCTCGCCCAGTGCAAGAGCGGGATCGTCGGCGCATTTCCGGCGCTCAACGCGCGGCTCAGCGCGCAACTCGGCGACTGGATCGACACGATCGACGGCACGCTGCGCGCGTACCGGGATGCCCATCCCGATGCGCCGGTCGGCCCGTACGCGGTCAACCATATCTGCCATCCGTCGAATCCGCGCGTCGAACAGGATCTGCGCATCTGCATCGACCGGCGCGTGCCGCTGATGATCACGAGCCTGCGCGCGCCGTCGCGCGACGTCGTCGATGCGATCCACGCCTACGGCGGGATCGTGCTGCACGACGTCACGACGGTGCGGCACGCGCAGAAGGCGCTGGAAGCCGGCGTCGACGGCCTCGTTCTCGTCGCGGCGGGTGCGGGCGGCCACGCCGGCACGCTGTCGCCGTTCGCGCTGGTCACGGAAGTGCGGCGCTTCTACGACGGCTTCATCGCGCTGTCCGGTGCGATCGCGACAGGCGACGCCATCGCCGCCGCGCGCGCGCTCGGCGCCGACTTCGCGTACATCGGGACGCGCTTCCTGGCGTCGCACGAAGCGAACGTGGTGCAGCGCTACAAGGACACGATCGTCGAAGCCAACGCGGCCGACATCATCTACACCGACGCGTTCACCGGGGTCCACGGCAACTACCTGCGCCAGAGCATCGAAGCGGCCGGGCTCGACGCGCGCCGGCTCGCGCGGGTCGACGGCGCGCAGCTCGATTTCTCGCCGGACGGCGGCGCAAAGCAGTGGCGCGACATCTGGGGGGCCGGTCAGGGCGTCGGCGCGATGGACGCGGTACTCAGCGTCGCCGAGATCGTCGAGCGGCTCGAGGCCGAATACCACCGCGCCGTCGCGCGCGTGCAGCCGCGCGCGGCCGCGCACGTCGCCGCACGCCGCCCGTCCGTTTCCCCGACTTCACGGATCGACACGCCATGACGCCGTCCGAACTTGCCGCCCCGTCGTCCGTCGACGATGCGATCGCGCGCCGCCGCGCGCAGATCGACGTGATCGACGACCAGCTTCTCGAGCTGATCGGCCAGCGCATCGTTCACGCCACCGAGATCGGTCATCTCAAGCGGCATGCAGGGCTCACGGTGCGGCAGCCTGCCCGCGAAGCGTCGATCGTCGCCGCGCTGTGCACGCGCGCGCCGTGGGGGCTGCGCGACCGCGACCTGCGAGCCATCTGGCAGACGCTGTTCAGCGCGAGCCGTGACGCGCAATCGCTGCCGACCGTCGCGTTCCTCGGCCCGTCGGGAACCTACACCGAAACCGCGATGCTGCGTCACTTCGGCGAATTCGCCCGTGGGCAGGCGCACGAAACGATCGACGCGGTATTCGAAGCGCTCGCGCGCGGCGACGCGGAATGCGCGGTCGTGCCGGTCGAGAATTCCTCCGAAGGCAGCGTGACCCGCACGCTCGACCTGCTGATCGCGCAAGCGGCGCCCGTCACGGGCGAGATCGAACTGCCGGTCGCGCATTGCCTGCTGAGCGCCAGCGGATCGCTCGCCGGCGTCGACAGCGTGGTCGGCCATCCGCAGGCGCTCGCGCAATGCCGTGCGTGGCTCGACGCGCATGCGCCCGGCCTGCGCCGCATCCCGGTGTCCAGCAACGCGGTGGCCGCGCGCGAGGCCGCGCACCTGTACGACTGCGCGGCGATCGCCGGCGAACCGGCGGCCGCGCTTTACGGACTGCGAATCGTCTCAAGCGCGATCCAGGATCACCCGGACAACCGCACGCGCTTCATGATCGTCGGCGGCCAGCCGCCCGCCCCGACCGGCCACGACCGCACCAGCATCGTGCTGCGGCCGACCGATGCGCCCGACGCGCTCGCGCGCGTATTCGATGCGCTCGCCCACCACCGCGCACCGCTGCTGTGGGTCGACGTGCGCCCGGCACGGGGCGCCGGCCATGCGTACCGGTACTGCGTCGACTTCGGCGGGCACCCGCTCGATCCGAACGTGCGCGCGGCGCTCGACGAGATTGCGCTCGCCGCTTCCGAACTGCGCGTCCTCGGCGCCTATCCGCGTGCCGCGGGCGGCACCGACGGGCACACCGACGGCCCGGCCGCGTGATGACGACGGCGCCCGCTTCGTCCCGCGTCGCCGCCCGGCTGCTCGCGATTCGCGACGGTCGCGACGATCGCCTGCTCGTGCTGTGCGGCATCGCCGCGGCGGGATGCCTGCCGCTCGCCGCCGGACGATGGCTGCGCGCGCTGCGCGCCGAATACGACGACGAACTGGAGCTGCTGCCGTTCGTGCGCGGCACGCCCGACGCCGCCGGCACCGCGAGCCTGCTGCTGCGCTGCGCGCGGCTCCAGCTTCCGGCGGTGGCGATCGGCGACACCGCGGCGACCGCCTATGGCCGCTGGCGCGCGTGCCTGCCCGCGGCGCCGCTGACCTGGCGGGTGCTCGAAACGTCCGCGGCACGGGCCGCGGCGCCGCTGCCCGGCGGCCTGCTGGCGCGCTGGCCGGCACGCCCGGCCGAGCCGGTCGACTGGCCGCGCTCGCGCCGCGTCGTTGCCGATCTCGGCGCTGCGTCGCCGGCGCTTGGCGCCCGGATCGGCGCGCTCGCCGACGCACTGTGCGACGGCTCGCTCGTGGTCGCCGGCATCGCGCTGGACACGGCCCCCGGCGCGCCTCACACCTTCATCACCGATGCGCTGGACCCGCTCGCCAATTACGTCCGGATGCAGCGCATCGCCGCCGTGACACGCCGCGCCCCGTCGCTGCGGAGCCGCCTGTGAGCCCGCGCCCGCAGGCCGGCCCGACGCGCATCGCGCTCGTCGGCATGCCCGGCGCCGGCAAGACGACCCTCGGCGGCGCACTGGCCCGCGCGCTCGCGCTGCCGTTCGTCGACGCCGACCGCGAACTCGAACGGCGCTTCGGCGCGCCCGTCGCGGCGCAATTCCATGCGGGCGACTTCCGCGCACGCGAAGCCGACGTCATCGACGCGCTGACGCGCGGGCCGGCGCTCGTGCTCGCGACCGGCGGCGGCGCCGTGCTGCGCGCCGATACGCGCGCCCGGCTCGGCCAGCGCTGTTTCGTGATCCACCTCGCGAGCGATCTCGACACCCTGTGGCACCGCACGCGCGACGACGCGTCCCGCCCGCTGCTGAACGTCGCCGACCCGCGCGCGGCGCTCGCCGCGCTGCACGACGCGCGCGAATCGCTGTACCACGCCTGCGCGCACTGCCGCATCGATACCTCGGGCCAGTCCGTCGCCCAAACGCTCGCGGCAGCGCTCGACGCGCTCGCGATCGCGTAACCCGCGCGACCTTATCGGTCCCCTTCAGCGGTTTCAACGATGCCGGCCGGTTCGGCCGAACTGCCATTTCTACCAGTTGCCGATCGTCAAATAATATCTAAAGATATATTTTTAGATACAAATCGTTCGCCATCGCGTCACAGGAAACCGACCATGCCCTTCCTCTTCGACCGAGCGCGCGGCGCCCGCCGCCTGGTTCCCGCGCTCGCCGCGCTCGCGATCGCCGGCTGCGCCCCGTTCGGCCCGCAACTCCCGGCGGCCCGGATCACGCCCGTCGAGCAGCTCGATGCGGGCGCCGCGATCCGCTCCGCCGGCGCCGGCTCGCCGACGATCGCCGAGCGCTGGTGGACCGCGTTCGGCGATGCGCAGCTGGATCGCCTCGTCGACGATGCGCTGGCCGGCGCACCGACGCTGCAGGCGCAGCGCGAACGCGTCGCGCAGGCGCTGGCCGACGCCGACGTCGAAAACGCCGCGCTGCTGCCGCAACTCGGCGCGACGGCGAGCGCGGTGCCGACGCGCCTGCCCGGCAGCTACCGGACGCCGCCGCCCGCGGCCGGACACTGGCAGGTCGACGCGCAGGCGCTCCTCGGCGCGTCGTGGGATCTCGACCTCGCCGGCCGGCAGCACGCGCTGGCGCGCGCCGCCGCGCTGCGCGCGGACCAGCAGCGCGCGCTCGAGCACGCGGCCACCGTGTCGCTGCAGGCGGCGATCGTCGAAACCTATCTGCAGCTCGCGCTCGAACAGCAACTGCTCGCGATCGCGCGCGATACGCTGCAGCAGCACAGCTATCTGCTCCGCCTCACGTCGCAACGCGCCGACGCCGGTCTCGACATGCAGGTCGCCGTGCTCCGGGCGAGCGAACCCATCCCGCACGCGCAGGCCGACATCAACACGCATGCGGCCGCGTCGGCCCGGCTGCGCCACCGGCTCGCCGCGCTCGTCGGCCGGGGGCCCGGTTACGCCGATGCGCTGACGCCCGCCGCGCCGCCGGCGGCCGAGCTGCCGATGCCGGCCGTCCTGCCCGCGGCGCTGGTCGGCCGTCGGCCGGACGTGCTGGCCGCGCGCTACCGGGTCGAAGCCGAAGCGGCGAACATCGACGCGGCGCGCGCCGCGTTCTATCCGGACGTCAACCTGCTGGCCTTCGCCGGCGTGCAGAGCTTCGGCTTCCGCGCGCTGTTCCACGGCAACAGCGGCACGTTCGGCGCGGGCCCCGCGATCACGCTGCCGATTTTCGAGGGCGGGCGCCTGCGCGCCGGCCTGCGCGCGCAAACCGCCGCCTACAACGCCGCCGTCGCGGTGTACGACGACACGGTCGTCAACGCGCTCGCGCAGGTCGGCGACACCCTCGTCCAGATCGACACGCTCGGCCGGCAGCGCGCGCTTCAGCGCGAGGCGCTGTCGCGCGCGCAACAGACCTACGCCATCGAGACGCAGCGCTATCGGAAAGGCATTTCCGGCTACCTCGACGTCCTGCTCGCGGAAGGCCGGCTGCTCGAGGATCGCGCGTCGGTCGCCCGTGCGGATGCGTCGTTCGCGATCGAGCATGCCCGCCTGATCGCCGCGCTCGGCGGCACCCCTTCCACTGGAGTCACGCAATGAACCGTCCTGAATCCCCCGCCGCCGGGCCGTCGCTGCAACGCGCGCGCCGGCGCTACTTCCGCTGGTTCTTCATCGCGCTCGCCGGCGCGGCCGGCCTCGCCGCCGCCGCGTGGGCCACCACGCGCGGCACCGAGACGACCGACGATGCGTACGTGTCCGGCGACGTCGTGCAGATCTCGCCGCAGATCGGCGGCACCGTCGACGCAGTGCGCGTGCAGAACGCCGACTGGGTCCGTCCGGGCGACCTGCTGTTCAGCGTCGACAAGACCGATGCCCGGCTCGCGCTGGACGAAGCGGTCGCGCAACTCGCGCACGCGGTGCGCCAATACCGCACCGCGCATGCGGACGCGGTGCGCGAAGAAGCGCAGATCCGGGTGCGGCGCACCGAATGGTCCAAGGCGAACGACGACCTGCAGCGCCGGCTGAGCCTCGCGCAAGACGGCGGCGTGTCGCGCGAGGATCTGCGCCACGCGCGGGATACGATGGACGGCGCGGCGGCCGCGCTGAACGCGCAGCAGGCCGCGTACGACGCGACGCTCGCGCACACCGACGGCACGTCGATCGACACGAATCCGCTCGTGCGCGCGGCGGCGTCCCGGGTCCGCAGCGCGGCGCTCGCGCTGCGCCGCACCGAAATACGCGCACCGCTCGGCGGGCTCGTCACGCGCCGGGTCGTGCAGGTCGGCCAGCACGTGTCGCCCGGCACGCCGTCGCTGGCGCTCGTGCCGCTCGATCACGTGTGGGTCGAAGCCAACTTCAAGGAATCGCAACTGCGCGGCATGCGCGCCGGGCAGCCGGTCGACCTGTTCTCGGACCTGTACGGCAGCGGCGTGGTGTTCCACGGGCGCGTCGTCGGGCTCGAAGCCGGCACCGGCGCCGCCTTCGCGGCCGTGCCCGCGCAGAACGCGACCGGCAACTGGATCAAGGTCGTCCAGCGCGTGCCGGTCCGGATCGCGCTCGATCCCGCCGAGCTGCAAGCGCACCCGCTGCGCATCGGCCTGTCGATGACGGCATCGGTGCCGGTCGATCACGGCCCCGGCACCGCATCGGCGTCGCCGCCCGCCCGTCCGCCCGAGGCGCGCCGGTCGATCGACGCCACGTCGATCTATCGTGACGACGACGAAGCGGGCGATGCGCTCGTCGCCGAGACGATTCGCGCGAACAGCGGCGCGCGCCCGCTCGCACCGGGAGCCTGACGATGCGCTTCTTCGCCCGGAACGCGGCGCCGAAACTGCCGCTGGAACCGCTCGCCGGCATGCCGCTGGCGCTCGTCGCGATCGCGGTCAGCGTCGCGAATTTCATGCAGACGCTCGACCTGACGATCGCGAACGTCGCCGTCCCGACCATCGCGGGCGATCTCGGCGTCGCACCGGACATGGGCACGTGGATGCTGACCTCGTTCGCGACGCCGCTCGCGATCACGCTGCCGCTCACCGGCTGGCTCACGCAGCGCTTCGGCCAGGTGCGGCTGTTCCGCGTGTCGGTGCTGCTGTTCGTGCTCACGTCGGTCCTGTGCGGGATGGCGCCGAACTTCGAGTCGCTGCTGCTGTTTCGCGCGCTCCAGGGCGCCGCGTCGGGCCCGATCACCGCGCTGTCCCAGGCGCTGCTGCTCGCGGTGTTCCCGTCGACGCGCCGCCACGTCGCACTGGCCGTGTGGCAGACCACGACGTTCGTCGCGCCGGTGCTCGGGCCGATCGCCGGCGGCTGGATCACCGACAACCTGAGCTGGCCGTACATCTTCTACGTGAACGTGCCGCCGGGCGTGCTCGTGCTGGGCGTGCTCGCGCGGCTGCTGGCGGGACGCGACAACGCGACGCGGCGGCTGCCGGTCGACGTCGTCGGGCTGCTGCTGCTCACCGCCGCGTTCGGTTCGTTCCAGCTGCTGCTCGACCGCGGCCAGAACCTCGACTGGTTCGCCTCCGACGAAATCCGCATGCTGGCGGTCGTGGGCGCCGCGTCGTTCGTCGCGCTGATCCTCTGGGAGCTGACCGACAGCCACCCGATCGTCGACCTGCGGTTGTTCGCGGACCGCAACTTCACGACGAGCACGCTCGCGATCACGGTCGGCTTCGGGCTCTACTTCGGCGCGCTGGTGCTCGTGCCGCTGTGGCTGCAGACCCAGCAGGGATACACGGCCACCTGGGCCGGCATCGCCACCGCGCCGCTCGGTCTCGCGGGGATCGTGATCGCGCCGCTGCTCGGCCGCTTCCAGGGCCGCACCGACCCGCGCCTGCTCGCGACCGTCGCGCTCGTCGGCTGGGGCGCCGCGTCGTTCTGGCGCATGCATTTCAACAGCGACGTGACGGTCGGCGACATCGCCGCCAATTCGCTGCTGATGGGCGCCGCCACCGCGTTCTTCATCACGCCGCTCGTGTCGCTTTCGCTCGCCGGGCTGCCCCGCGAGCGGCTGCCCGCGGCATCCGGGCTGCAGAACGCGCTGCGGCGGATCGGCACCAGCGTCGCGACGTCGGTTGCGCCGACCTACTTCGAGCGCCGCTCCCGCGTGCACAACACCTATCTCGTCGACCACATCACGCCGTACGATTTCGCGTCCGGCGACTGGTTCGCGCGGCTCGATCACGCGGGGCTGTCGCCGTCCGGCGCGCTCGCGTCGGTCTCGCATGCGATCGACGTCGAAGCGCACATGCTCGCGCTGAACGACTTCTCGTTCGGCTGCCTGCTGCTGTTCGGCGCGACGCTGCTGACGGTCTGGTCGATCCGCTACCGCCACGCGTGACGCAAATGAAAAAGGGGCGCCGCGCCGATCGACACGGCGCGGCGCCCCTTCACCTGCACCGCTTAACGCGGATCGCCGGCGGCCGGCACGTAGCCGTCGGCGAGGATGCCGATCGTCCGCGCGGCCGGCTCGCGCAGCCGCTTCGCCGCCTGATAGCCTTCCGACCGATACCACTCGCGGGCGCGCTCCGCCGACTCGAATTCGAGCACGACGACGCGCTTCGGTGCCCAGTCTCCTTCCAGCGTCTCGACTTCCGCGCCGCGCACCAGGAAGCGCCCGCCGTACGCGGCCACCGTCGGCGCGCCGAGCCGGCGGTACGCCTGGTATGCGTCGACGTCGTGCACGTCGATATCGAACACCACGTACGCGCTCATGATCGCGCCTCCGCCGGCGCCGCCGCATCGGCCGGCGCGAGTTGTACGAACACGCGGCCGTTCTCGATCTTCACCGGATAGGTACGCACGCACGTCGTCAGCGGCGCGCACAGCGCAATGCCGGTCCGCACGCTGAAGCGCCCCTGATGCAGCGGGCATTCGATCTCGTCGTCGAGCAGGAAGCCGTCGCTCAGTCGCGCGTCGCCGTGCGTGCACTGGTTCTCGGTCGCGAAGATCTCGTCGCCGACCGCATACAGCGCGATGTCGCGGCCGCCCACCCAGACGCCGAGTATTCCGTCGGTGCGCACCGCTTCCGGCGCGACCGCATCGATCCATTCCATAGTCACTTTCGGCACCTCGTTCAGATCGGGAAAATCAGCGAGTTCGGAATCATCTCGCTGTCGTAGACGCAGATGCGCGACTCGAAACGCAGCCCCTGCGGCGTGCGCACGATCCGGTCCAGGTAGCGCCCCGTGTTGTACACGTCGCTCATCTGCTCGGTCTTCGTGCGCAGCACCGCGTAGTTCGTCTCCGCCTCGATCGCCGTGTCGTCGAGATACGTGACGAGCGGCAGCCCGATCACGTGGCGCTGGTAGTACGGGTCGAAGAACAGCGTCTCCTTGATCCCGTAGACGCGATCCTTCAGCATGCCCTTGCTCTCGAAATCCATCACCGCGAGCGGCAGGTTGCGCTCGTGGTTCTCGCGCGGCACCACCGTGTACCGGCATTGCTCGACGAAGAATTCCGGCCACGCATCCCAGTCGCCGCCGTCGAGCACGGCCGCATACCGCGCGTTGAGCTGGACGAGTGAATAGAAATCCTCGAAGCTCGCGCCGCCCGCGTGCGGCTCGGCGGCCGGACGGCCCGTTCGTGTCGTGATCGTGCTCATTCAGGCCTCCATCACTTGGCGCCAGTACTGGTACATGCCGCGCACCAGCGTTTCGCTGACCATATGGTCGGTTTGCTCGTCGATCTGCCGGCCGCCGAGTTCGTTGTAGACGTTGCCGTGCTGGATCTGCTCGAAGCTCTGCTGCACGCATTCGATGACCTCGCCGTCGTCCGCCGACACGAAGCCGGCCGGCCCGAACAGATTGGCCTGGCGCAGACGGCGCCGCGTCATCTCCTCGGTGTCGGTCTCGAAACCGAAATGCGTCCACACGTAGTCGAACACGCCCGGGCTGATCGGCCGGATGCGGCGCGTCGACAGCGCATTGACCTGCTGCTGGATGATGACGCTCGGCATCAGCGTGAGCATCACGACGGTCGGATCGCCCCACCACGGTTCGTGCACGACATCGAGGAAGCGGTCGTCGTGCAGCGTCATGCGATCCTTGAAGCTCGTCACGTTGTGGGTCACCTCGCCGCCGCCGCCGCCGCTGCGGATCGACACCATCGCGCCATGCCGGTGATGCGCGTCGGTCACGAGCTTGGCGGGATTGTCCGCGCGCCACAGGCCGAAGTTGACGAACCAGGTATGCAGCAGCCCGGCGTGATACGGATCCTTGATGTTCTCGACCATCAGCTTCCAGTTGCTCGGCACGCGCTGCCGCGTGTAGCCGAGCACGGTCAGCTTCGGGCCGTGGAACAGGCGATCGTAATAAGGCAGGATGCGCGGGCCGAGGAAATCCTCGAACGACTCGACGTTCTCGTCGAACGACGCGAACACGGCACCGCCGCGCGTCGACACGCGCAGGCGCCGCAGCGCATGCTTGCCCGGATCGAAATCCGCCGGCATGCCGCCGTTGATCGTGCCGCCCTGACGCACGCCGCGCCGGAACGGCACGCCGATCAGGTTACCCTTCAGGTCGTAGTTCCACTGGTGATACGGGCAGTGGAAATCCTTCGCTTTCCCCGAGCGCTCGCGGCAGAACTGCATGCCGCGGTGCGCGCACGCGTTTTCGAAGACGACGATTTCGCCGTCCTCCGTGCGCGTCATCACGACGGATCGCTCGCCGACTTCCGTGCGCTGGAAATCGCCGGGAGACGGCACTTCGGCTTCGAGGCCGATGTAGCACCAGTGATTCGCGTAGAACAGGCGCTCGAGTTCGCGCTGGTACAGCGCTTCACTCGTGTACGCCTCGTATGGCGTGCGGCTGGCGCCGTCGCCTTTCCAGT
The DNA here is from genome assembly GCF_001028665.1 of Burkholderia pyrrocinia. Lineage (NCBI taxonomy): Bacteria > Pseudomonadati > Pseudomonadota > Betaproteobacteria > Burkholderiales > Burkholderiaceae > Burkholderia > Burkholderia pyrrocinia. Next base: position 1,922,328 of record NZ_CP011504.1, on the reverse strand, counting down.
CGAGCGCGCGGGCGATGTCGATGGGTGAGTTCAAGAGAGCTCCTCTTTCAGTAGGAAACGGCCTGCATCGCGACGGCGGCGCCGTGCGCGATGAAGCCGGCTGGCGAACGCCGCCGCGCAACCGCCGCGGCAGCCAACTGCTCGACGAGCTCGGCCGTGTGATTCCAGCCGAGACATGCGTCGGTAATGCTTTGGCCGAACACCGGCGGCGTGCCCGGCACCAGGTCCTGCCGCCCCTCGACGAGGAACGACTCGATCATCACGCCCACGATCGCGCGCTCCCCCCGATGCAGTTGCGCGGCGAGGTTGCCGCAGACGTCGATCTGCGCGCGCGTCTGCTTGCCGCTGTTGCCATGGCTCGCGTCGATCACGACATACGGGGGAAGATGCGCGTCGCGCAGCGCGGCGCAGGCGGCCGCGACGCTGGCGGCGTCGTAGTTCGGGGTCTTGCCGCCGCGCAGGACGATATGCGTGTCGGGATTGCCGGACGTGGTCGCGATTTCCACGCTGCCGGAGACGGACGACCTCAGGTAACTGTGCGACACGCGCGACGCGCGGATCGCGTCGATCGCGACCTTCACGTTGCCGTCGGTGCCGTTCTTGAAGCCGACCGGCAGGTCGAGCCCCGATGCCGCCTGGCGATGGATCTGCGATTCGGTCGTCCGCGCGCCGATCGCGCCCCAGGACACGAGGTCGTCGAGATACGGCGCGGTCATCGGATCGAGAAATTCGGTCGCGGCCGGCAGGCCCAGCGCATTGATGCCGAGCAGCACCTTGCGCGCGACGCGCAGGCCGTCCTCGATCCGGAAACTGCCGTCGAGATACGGGTCGTTCAGGAGCCCTTTCCAGCCGACCGTGGTGCGCGGCTTTTCGAAATAGACGCGCATCACGATCTCGAGCACATCGGCGTACCGCTCGCGCAGCGGCGCGAGCCGGCGCGCGAACGCCAGCGCCGCCTCCGCGTCGTGGATCGAACACGGGCCGACGATCAGCGCAAGCCGGTCGTCCTCGCCCGCGATGATGCGCGCCAATGCGCGCCGCGCCTCGCCGATCGACCGTGCCAGGCCGGGATCGCATGGCAACTCGGCGCGCAACCGCTGCGCACTGATCACCGCCACGCCCTGCGTCAACGCTGCCTCAACGGATTTTTCCATTTAACGCTCCACTCTCGCTGATCGGATGCCGATTTACGGAGGCAATTAGAGCGCGGTCAAATCCCGGGTGATACTGTCATTTATCTCAGAAGCATTTCGCATAGTGGATATCTGTGATTTCCGACAGTATTCCGATATGCGGATCACGTCTAACTTAACTCCTGCACAAACACGTTCTCACCCGCCGTTCTGCCAAGGAGCCTCGTAATGACAAGAAAATATTTTGAAACCCGAATCGACGTGAAGTATCGGGAAACGGACGCGATGGGCCATGTGAGCAGCCCCGTCTATTACGATTATCTGCAGCATGCGTACCTGACCTACATGCACGATCTGCTCGAGCTGCCCTATTCGGAAAAGCTGCCGCACATCATGGTCAAGACCTCGTGCGAATATCTGAAGCCCGCGCAGTACGGCGATACGATCACGGTCCGCAGCAGCGTCACGCGCTTCGGCTCGAAGAGCTTCGAACTGGAATACCTGATGGTGCGCGACGGGCAGGCGGACACCGACGATTCGGCCGACGATCATGCGGTGGTTGCGCGGGCCGTGTCCACGCACGTGATGTTCGACTACGGCAGCAAGACCACGGTGCCGGTGCCGGAAGAGTTCAGGACGCGCGTGCTGTCGTTCCAGGGCGCGATCTGATGCCGCAACCGGGGGTCCACGGACGGACGCCCCGGTGCCGTTCATGCAAACACGATCAGGCCCATCAACACGGCTTTCACGACCGCATTGGTCTTGTTGCACGCGTTGAGCTTCACGATCGATCTCGAGATATGGAAATTGATCGTGCGCTCGGTCAAGCCGAGAATGACGCCGATCTCATACGCGGTCTTCCCTTCCGCCGCCCATCGCAACACCTCGCATTCGCGCATACTCAGCGTGACATCCTCGGGTGTCGCTATATTCGCTGCACACTGAACCATTCGTATCCCCATCCAGAACAAGACGCCAATATGTCAGATTCACGATTTCCAATGTTCACCTCGATTCACATACCCCTCGGATTGGATATTTATTATTTAAAGGCGTCACGAATGTTCGGCGAATTCAAAAGCAACAAACGCCCTGCCTATTATCTCCATTGTTGTCCGAACGGAATCGAGCATACCGAATCGATTTACGCTTCGGAAGATGCGCGAAACGCAATATATCAATGACGTTGACGCGCGCCACCAGGGTTGCATGACGCGTCACATCGAAGCGACTGCGCGACTAGCGGGCGATCGCGTCGGCCACGCGCGGCGCGCAGATACTGCGCACGCAATCGCGCAGCCAGCGATGCGCGGGGTCGCGATCGAAACGCGGGTGCCAGATCTGCGAGACGGTCAGGTCCGCGATCGGCAGCGGCAGCGTAAAGCTGTACATGCCGACGCGGGACCGCTCGGTCTGCCGCTCCGGCACGCTGGCGACGAAGTCCGAGCTGCGCGCGAGCGACAGCGCGGTCGGGAAGCTCGACACGACGGTGGTCACCGAGCGCGCGATGCCGACGGCATCGAGCAGCGTATCGATCGGGCCGTTGAACTGCCCGCGGCGCGACACGCCCACTTGCGGAAACGACGCGAAGCGTTGCGGCGTGATTTCGCCGGTCGCCAGCGGATGATCCGCGCGGACCACGCCGATGAAGCGGTCGCGAAACAGCGCCTGCACGCGCAGCTCCGGGCCGGCCTGGCCGATCACGCCGACTTCGAGATCGATGTCGCCGTTGCGCAGCGCATCGACATGCTTGTTGGGTTTGGGCGCGAAGCGCAGCCGCACGTCGGGCGCGGTGCGCGACGCGTGTTCGAGCAGCGCCGGCGCGAACGTCTCGACGAATGCCTCGTTCGCGCGAATCGAGAACGTGCGCTTGAGCGTACTCATGTCGACCCGTTCGCACGGGCACATGACCGACTGCGCCTCCATGACGAGCGCATGCACCCTGTCGCGCAACTCGAGCGCGCGCGGGGTCGGGACGAGATCGCGCCCTGCCCGCACCAGCAACGGGTCGCCCGTCATCACCCGCAGCCGCGCAAGCGAGCGGCTGAGTGCGGACGGACTGAGGCCGAGCGCGTTGGCCGCGCCCACGACGCTGTTCTCGGACAGCAATGCGTCCAGAACGACGAGAAGATTGAGGTCGATGGAAGTCGCCATGTTGCGCCCATGCTGTACTGTCGGGACCGGCCGGCCGATGGGCCAACGGCATCGTGCCTCGGGCGTATGTGCTCCGTGATTCGCGATATACCGGAAATCGGCAGTCGCGCCGCCGAGCCTGACGCACGATCGTGCGCCCGCCGAAATGGCGTGCAGTGAATGGCGGGGAGTATTCGTGCCGCTGAGAAAATCCGCTGCGGATTTATTGCACTTGTGAACGATTGTGCACCGCGCTGCAATAAATCGCAACCGGACGCGATGCGTATCCGGTTTAAATGAAACGATGTGCGCGAATGAACAATAAAACAAACCGATTCGATTGCGTCGATCCGCGCATCGCGCACGCAAGCCGGCCGGTGAAGCAAAGCCCGCCGCGGCAAAGCCAGCGCGGGCCTCACCGGGCGCTGCGTGGCCGGGCCCGCCGGCACGGCTTCCGCGCAAAGCACGGCACATTCCGCGCATCGGGATCGAATTACAGAACTTTTAGACTCCTCTATTGACTTTCACACCGATATTCCGTTTTGGCGCGCATATGTTTCACGAAACAAATCCCGATCGGGCGATTCGCGCAGGTCTTCCCGCGATCCGGGAAAATCCGCGTGATTGTCCGGCACGCCCCTTTTGCGACTCGATCGGCATTTCACCAAGTCCGGTGATGCTTCGTCCCGTTCCCCGCTTCAGATTTTTACGCTTGTCAAAATTTTGGCCAGAGAGAATGACGCGCTGAAACAGCGCGTCATTCATCCAGGCACGGCCCCCGCAAACCCTTTCAGACCCAACCCAATCCCTGACCGGGAGACAAGATGCCCACGAACCAGGATTCACGCCCGAAGGCCGCATCGGATCACGGAGAATTCTCGCTAAGCGAAGTCCCGCGCGAGAAACGCACCGGATTCCTGTCGATCACGATGGTGTTGTTGAGTTTCACGTTCTTCACGGGAACGATGTTTGCCGGCGGCAAGATCGGTGTCGCCTTCGACGTCGTCAGCATGATCCAGATCGCCGTGATCGGAAACCTGTTGCTCGCCGCCTATGCGGCTTCGCTGGCGTGGATCGCCGCCCGCAGCGGCCTGAATGCGGTGCTGATGGGACGATTCTGCTTTGGCGAAGTCGGCAGCAAGCTGTCCGATTTCCTGCTCGGCTTCGCCGAACTCGGCTGGTACGCATGGGGCACCGCAACGGTGGCCATCGTATTGGTCAAGCTGCTGGGGTGGCCGGCCTCCGTTACCACGCCGTTGATGATCCTCTTCGGTTTCGGATTTTCGATCACGGCCATCATCGGCTATCGCGGCATGGATGTGCTGTCGCGCGTCTCCGTGCCGTTGATGTTCGTGCTTCTGATGACGTCGATGTGGATCGCCACCCGCGAAATCGGCGGCTGGGCCGGCCTCACGCACGTCGTGCCGTCTCATCCGATGCAGTTCTCGGCGGCCGTGACGATGGTCATCGGCACCTTTGCCAGCGGCGCCACCCAGGCAACCAACTGGACGCGCCTCGCACGCAGCGCGCGCAGCGCCGTGTCGGCCAGCATGATCGGATTCTTCGCGGGCAACGGCCTGATGATCATCGCGGGCGCGTACTGCGCGATCGTCTATCAGCAAGCGGACATCGTCGAAGTGATGATGCTGCAGGGCCTGTCGATCGCAGCGGTCGTGATGCTGTGCCTCAATCTCTGGACCATCCAGGGGCCGACGATGTACAACGTGGCGGCCGCCGGATGCCATCTGCTGCGCACCGAACGGCGCCGCACGCTCGTCCTCGTGGGCGCGGCGATCGGCATCGTGCTCGCGGTCGGCGGGATGTACGAGTTGCTGATTCCGTTCCTGGTGCTGCTCGGCTCGATCATCCCGCCCGTCGGCGGCGTGATCATGGCGGACTACTGGTACCGCCATCGCGGAACATACCCGTCGCTTGCCACCGCACGCCTTCCGCGCTTCAATCTGGTTGGCCTGGCCGCGTATGCAATCGGCGCCGCACTCGCCTATACGTCGCCGTGGATCGCGCCGATCGTCGGCATCGCGGCGTCCGCCGCCGCCTACATCGTGCTGCTGCAGCTTGCCCGCGCGTTCTCGCGCGAACCGTCCGTCCAGGGTGAATGATTCCGCTGCTCGCCCTCCCGGTCCCCCGAACAACAGGATCTCTCATGAAAATCATCAACGCCAGGTTGCGCGGCCGTAGCGGCCTCTTCACGATCGACATCGATGCGGACACGATTCGCGGCATCGACCTCCAGCCGTCGCCGCTGGCGCTGCAAGGGGACGACGTCATCGACGCGGGCAGCAATCTCGTCATCCCGCCGCTGGTCGAACCGCATATCCACCTGGATGCGACGCTGACCGCCGGCGAACCCGAATGGAACATGAGCGGCACGCTGTTCGAAGGCATCGAGCGGTGGGGCCAGCGCAAGGCCACCATTACCCATGACGACACGAAAGCCCGCGCCCACACCACGATCGGGATGTTGCGCGACAACGGCATCCAGCACGTGCGCACGCATGTGGACGTCACCGATCACACGCTCGCCGCATTGAAGGCGATGCTCGAGGTCAGGGACGAGGCACGCGATCTCATCGACCTGCAGATCGTCGCGTTCCCTCAGGAGGGCATCGAGTCGTTCGAGAACGGAAGGGGGCTGATGGAGCGCGCGATCGACATGGGCGCCGACGTCGTCGGCGGCATTCCGCATTTCGAGAACACCCGCGACCAGGGCGTGAGCTCGATCAAGTTCCTGATGGATCTCGCGGAACGCAAGGGCTGCCTTGTCGATGTCCACTGCGACGAAACCGACGATCCGCATTCGCGCTTCCTGGAGGTGCTCGCCGAGGAAGCGCGGGTGCGCGGGATGGGCAAGCGCGTCACCGCGAGCCACACGACCGCGATGGGGTCCTACGACAACGCGTACTGTTCGAAGCTGTTCCGCTTGCTGAAGCGCTCGGAAATCCATTTCGTTTCGTGTCCGACCGAAAGCATTCACCTGCAGGGGCGTTTCGACACCTACCCGAAACGACGCGGCATCACGCGTGTGGCGGAACTCGATCGCGCCGGCATCAACGTGTGCTTCGGCCAGGATTCGATCAAGGATCCGTGGTACCCCGTCGGCAACGGCAACATCCTGCGCATCCTCGACGTCGGCCTGCACGTGTGCCACATGCTCGGTTATGAAGACCTGCAGCGATGCCTCGACTTCGTCACCGAGCACAGCGCACATGCGATGTCGCTGGGCGATCGTTACGGCATCGCCGTCGGGCGGCCGGCCAATCTGCTGATCCTCGACGCGGATGGCGACTATGAAGTGATACGCAAACAGGCAAAGGTGCGAACGTCGCTGCGCGCCGGGAAGGTCATCATGCAGCGCGCGCCCGAACGCATCACGTATCCTGAAGCGGGCACGCGTTGAGCGTGCGACGACTTTGGGCCGACATGCTTGTGGAAGCAAAGCGATGAACCCGTCCGGGCCGACTGCAGGAACGCCCGTCCGGCCCCACGGCCGGCGGGAAGCGCTGCGCGACACGCTCGAGGCGGCCATTCTCGCCGCGGCCGAAGCATCGTTTTCCACGTACGGATTCGAGGGGAGTTCCGTTGCGACGATCGCAGCGGCCGCCGGCTTGTCGAAGCAGAACCTGATGTACTACTTCCCCACCAAGCTGGCGCTCTACAAACGCGTGCTGGACGACGTATTGCGGGACTGGCTCGGCAGGATGCTGGAGTTTGCGGCGCCCGATCGCGAGCCCGCGGAAGCGATGTCGGCCTATATCCGGGCGAAACTCGAATTCTCCAGAAATCGCCCGCATGGATCGCGGGTGTTTGCGCTGGAGATCATCGGCGGGGCAAAGACCTACGGAAAGGAAATCCGCAAGCAACTGATTCCGGTGTTGCGCGACGACATCCGGGTGCTCGAACGCTGGATCGCGGAAGGCAAGGTCAGGCAGGTCGATGCGGAGCACCTGTTCTTCCTGATCTGGGCCGCCACGCAGGCGTATGCGGATTTCGCCCCCCAGATGCTGCTGGTGCTCGGCAAGCGCACGCTCGGAAGCGACGATTTCGACGCGGCTTACCGCACCATTTCGGACCTGGTGCTCAACGCGCTGATCACCGAAGACGGAATGACGGATTGACCGCCTCCGTGATCGCCATTCATGCACGGCGATCACGGAGGCGTGCCCTGCTACCCGGCGCCATCGGCGCTCGCCGGGGAAGCGCCGGGGACATTGCGATGCCGTGTGCGTGGTCGCCGTTCGCTCGCCCTACTGCGGCTCGCCGGCGACCCGCCGGTCAGTCTTCGTGCTTGTAGCGCTTCTTGTGCTTGTTGCCGTGGTAATGATCGTTGGAACGCGAGTTGTTGCGCGACACGTGGCCGCCCAGCGCCGCACCCGCGCCTCCGCCCACCGCGGCGCCGACGAGGCTGCCGGCCGTGCCGCCCATTGCGTTGCCCGCAGCGGCGCCCGCGCCGCCGCCCAGTGCGCCGCCGACGACAGCGCCCGTGCGTTCGCGCTTGTTCGACGTCACCGCACCGCCTGCACCACCGCCCACGGCGCCGCCGATGATGGCACCCGTGCTTCCGCCAACCGCGTTGCCGACCGCCGCGCCCGCGACGCCACCCAGCGCGCCGCCCAGTGCATTGTTCGTGTCGCCTGCCACGGCAGGCAACGACGCCACCGCCGTCGCACCGACCACCACTGCCATCCCGGCCAATTTCTTCAGCATCTGTCTGCCCTTTCCGCTTTATGAGATATCGATGGGCGAATTTAGCATCTTTCAGTTAAGCCCATCGTAATGAAGCGTTAAATCGGGCTTTCCTGGCCGGAACCGCCGCCGTGCCGAATCCGGCCGGCACGTTCGACCGCGCCACGACGCGACGGACGCTCTGCATCGGCTCCCCGGATTATCCCGCCGCGCTCTTCCTTCCCGCGCCCCCGATCCTGCATTACCATCGTGCGTCCGCCGCGCCTGCCCGCTTCCGGCAAGCGAGCCCAGCCACCTCCCCGTTTCGCACCGATGCTCGCCCTCGTCATCCTCGCCGGCCTCTGGGCCGGCCTGCAGAACACCCTCGCCGGCGGCGGCTCGTTCGTCACGCTGCCCGCGCTGATCGTGTCGGGCATGTCGCCGCTCGCGGCGAACATCACGTCGACGGTCGCGCTGTTTCCCGCGCAGGTCACGACCGGCTGGGCAAGCCGAAACATGGTGCGCGGAGCCGGCAAGCTGTCGTTTCGCGCGCTGTTCGCGATCAGCGTGGTCGGCGGCGCGCTCGGCGGGCTGCTGTTGTTGAAGACGCCTTCGTCGATCTTCTCGCGCCTCGTGCCGTGGCTCGTGCTGTTCGCGACGATCGTGTTCGCGTGGGGCAGCTTTTTCCGCAAGCCGAGCGAAGGCAAGGCGCACCTCGGCGCCGTGCCCGCCGCGATCTCGCAGTTCATGATCGCGATCTACGGCGGTTACTTCGGCGGCGGGCTCGGCTTCCTGATGATGGCGACGCTGACGATGGCCGGCCTGTCGCCGCGTCACGCGATGTCGACGAAGAACGCGCTCGCGGGCGTGATGAACGCGTCGGCCGTCGTGCTGTTCCTGACGTCGCCGCACCTGCACTGGGGCGCGGCGCTCGCGCTCGGCGGCGGTGCGATCGTCGGCGGGCTGCTCGGCACATGGGCGCTGCAGCGCGTGAACGAACGCGTGCTGCGGATCGGCATCGTCTGCATCGGGGCGGTGCTGACCGTCGGGTTGTTCGTCAAGCCGATCTGATCCACGCACACCGTTGCCGCCACCGCGGCAGTCAATCCGATTCATCGGCGGCGGCCCGGCACAAAGCGATCCTGCTCGGCGCAATCCTCCACGATTTCCTGCCGCGGCTGCCGGTCTGGGCCGGCGTGCCCGCTCAGCCGAACGGCCGCACGCCGATCAGCCAGCCGTGCAGGAACCCCGCGAACACGGCCCACACGACGAGCCCGGCCATGATCGCCACCGCGTCGCCCGGCAGGCCACCGGCCGGATAACGAACGCCGTCGCGGCGATCGCGCGTACGCGACACGACGAAATCGACGAGCGACCACACGAGGAACGCGCCGAACAGCACGACCGCGTGCACCGTGCCGTTCATGAGCAGGTGCGCAACCGCCCAGACCATCACGCCGGCCAGCATCGGGTGCCCGACGAGCGTCTTGATCCGGTTGCGCGGTACATACGATGCGGCGATCAGCACGAACGCGATCGCGGTCAACATGCCGGTGAGGTGGCGCACGCCGACGGGCGACACCCACAGTAGCGTCGCACTCTCGCGCGCGATCCCGTAGCCGCGGACGATCAGCACGAAGCCGACGATCGACGCGATCGCATAACCGGCCTTCCAGCCTTTCTCGCCGATTCGCGCGATCATCGCGGAGCGCCAGCCGTCGGCGATGATCCGGATCGAGTGCACACCGAGGAAGATCGCTAAACCGAGAATCAGGACGAGCATCGGCTGTCTCCGTCTGGAATGATGAGTGGGGAAGCGTCGCGCGCGGCGTACGATGCGCCGTTCGCGGGGCCGGCGGCGAGGCCGGCGCGGGTCGCGCCAGGCACGAGCGCGGTCCGCGCCGATCATAAACGCCGGGGCCGCCGTTGTGAAGCAGGCAGAAATCGCGAAGCCGTTGCTTCACGCGATCGACACTAGGATTTCTTACGTGTCGGCGACGATTTCGAAGCCGGTTTGGGTGCCGTTTCGGGAGACGGCTTTGCAGTCCGTTTCGATGCCGGTTTCGATTTCTGCCCCGTCGTCGGTTTCGACGCGGGTTTCGGCGCCGTCTTCGATGCCGGTTTCGGCGCAGGCTTCAACGCCGTCCCGGATGCCGTCTTCGGCGCCGCCCTCGCCTTGCGCTTCGGCGGCCCCGCCAGCAGCGCCGCGCGATACGCGCCGCGACACCAGTCGAACAGCGCGCCCGCATCCTCGAGCACGTCGGCCGGCGTCTCGTAGTAGCCCTCGAGCGCGATGGTGCGCGTGCGCCCCGAATACGAGAACGGCCCCATCCCCGCCGCGACAAACGCCGGACGGTTCACGTCGTCGACACGCAGGAACAGCGACCCGCGCGCCAGGAATCCGAACATCACGCCGTCGAGCCGCAGCGCGGCGCCGCTGAAGAACCGCGTGACGTCGATATGGCCGAGGCTCGCGATCTGGTACGCGATCTCCTCGCCGTGCGCCTTGTCCGCCTGCCAGCTCATCGGCCGCCCTTGACGCTCAGGCGGCGCCGATACAGCGCTGCGTCCATGCATCGAGCGCCGCGTCATCGAAGCCGACGGCCGCCGCGCTGTCGCGAATCTGCCGCCACGTCGCGCGATCGACCGGAATGCCGCCGGCGCCGCGTGCGGCGCGGCTCGCTTCCTCCGGCTCGCCGGGCACCTGCACCGGCGCGTCGCCGGCCTGCGGCGACGCCTTCGCCCACGCGACGAACGCATCGGCTTCGCGCTCGGCATCGGCCGCGTCGAATGCTTTCGGATCGATCAGCACCGACAGCATCCCGTTGACGATCGCGCTCGTCTTCTGCAGCGTGTCGCCGTACGTCGTATGCCCGCCGACGAGCGCGCCGCCGAAGATCTCGCACATCGCCGCCAGCGCATACCCCTTGTGCAGCCCGAACGGCAGCAACGCGCCGAACGGTTGCTCGTGCATCACGGCCGGATCGTCGGTCGGCTGGCCGCGATGGTCGATCAGCGACCCGGCCGGCACGTGCTTGCCCTGGTTGTACGCAACGCGCGTCTTGCCGTACGCGATCGCGCTCGTCGCGAAATCGAGCAGCAGCGGCGGCCGGCCCGCACGCGGATACGCGGCGCAGAACGGGTTGGTGCCGAAGCGCGGATCGGTGCCGTGCAGCGGCGCGACCAGCAGGTCGCCCGGCACGTTGACGAAATGGAACGACACGAGCCCCGAGCGTGCGCACTGCTCGGCCCAGTGCCCGATGCGGCCGAGGTGATGCACGTCGCGCAGCCCGATCGCGCAGATGCCCATGCGTCGCGTGCGCTCGATCCCCTCGACCATCGCCTCGAACCCGATCACCTGGCCGAAGCCGCGCCCGCCGTCGATCGTCAGCACCGCGCCGCCGTCGCGGACGATCGACGCGTGCCCGTTCAACTGCAACTGCCCTTCCCGCCACGATGCGACGTAGTTCGGAATCATCCCGATCCCGTGCGAATCGTGGCCCGCGAGATTCGCGCCGACCAGGTGATCGGCGACGAGCCGCGCCTCGCGCTCGCTGCTGCCGGCCCGTTCCCAGAGTGCCGCGACGAATGCATGCAGCGGTTCGGCGCGCATGCGCAGCGGTTCGGTGTCGGGTGTCGGCAGTGCGCTCATCGGCAGGATTCCGTCAGGTCGGATCGGGTCGGGCAATCGGGACGTCGAACGGTCGCGACGATCAGCGCGCGGTGGCGATCACGTCGGCAACCGCAGCCGTCAGCTTCTTCGCGTACGGCACGTGCAGGAACTCGTTCGGGCCGTGCGCGTTCGACTTCGGCCCGAGCACGCCGCACACCATGAACTGCGCGGACGGGAAGCCTTCCTGCAGCACGTTCATCAGCGGGATCGTGCCGCCGAGGCCCATGTACGCGCAGTCCGCGCCGAAGTGGCGGCGCGACGCGGCGTCGAGCGACGACGCGAGCCACGGCGCGAGATCCGGCGCGGCCCAGCCCGTCGCGGCGCCCGCGTCCGGCTTGAACGTGACCTTCGCGTTGTACGGCGGATCGAGTTCGAGCAGTTCCTTCAACTGCTGCACGGCCTGCGCGGCGTCGACGAGCGGCGGCAGGCGCAGCGACAGCTTGAACGCGGTGCGCGGACGCAGCACGTTGCCCGCATCGGCGAGCGCCGGCATGCCGGCCGCGCCCGTCACCGACAGCGACGGACGCCACGTCGAATTCAGCAGCGCCTCGCGCGGATCGGCCGTGGTCGGCAGCACCGGCTTGCCGTCCGCGCCGCACGCCCATGGCAGCCCCTTCCATACTGCATCGCCGAGGATCGCGGCGGCCGCATCGGCTTCGCGCACGCGGCTCGACGGGATCTCGCAATGGAACACGCCCGGCAGCAGGTTGCCGTTCTTCGCGTCCTCGAGACGCTCGAACAACTGGCGCATCACGCGGAAGCTCGACGGCGCGATACCGCCGTAGACACCCGAGTGGATGCCCTCTTCCAGCACCTCGACCTGCAGGTCGCCGGACACGAGGCCGCGCAGCGACGTGGTGAGCCACATCTGGTCGTAGTTGCCGGCGCCCGAATCGAGACACACGACGAGCGACACCTGGCCGAGCCGGTCGCGCAGCGCGTCGACATACGGCAGCAGGTCGTAGCTGCCCGATTCCTCGCAGGTCTCGATCAGCCCGACGCAGCGCGGCCGTTCGATGCCCTGCTCGTCGAGCGCGCCGAGCGCCGCGAGGCTCGCGTAGATCGCATAACCGTCGTCCGCGCCGCCGCGGCCGTACAGCTTGCCGTTCTCGAACTTCGGCGTCCACGGGCCGAGGTCCGCGCGCCAGCCGTCGAATTCGGGCTGCTTGTCGAGGTGGCCGTACAGCAGGATCGTGTCGGTGCTGCCCGAGCGCGTGGCCGGCGATTCGAAGAAGATCACCGGCGTGCGGCCCGGCAAGCGCACGATCTCGAGCTTCAGGCCCTTCACGGGCTGGCGTTCGGCCCACTGCGCGGCATCGGTGACGACGCGCTCGAGATAACCGCGCTTCTCCCAGTCGGGGTCGAACGCGGGGCTCTTCGCGGGAATCGCGATGTAGTCGGTCAGCGCGTGGAGGATTTCATCGTTCCACTTGCGCTCGATGAAGGTAACGAGCTTGTCATGGTCGAGGACGGGGGTAGTGTCGACGGAGGTCATGGTGGGGGGCCTGGATCGGGCTGACGAAAAACCAGATCATACGCCGTTGATCCGCCGTCCGCGCCCCCTTCCGCGCGCGTTCAGACCGCCTGCGGGAACGCGTCGCGCAGCCCCGCCGCGCATGCCAGCGCGTCGGACCACAGGCGCCGCGTCAGCTCGCCCGCCTCCTCCTCGCGCGCGAGCGCCGCGGCCTCGCCGGACCACAGCAGCGAGAAATCGTCGCGGCCCTGCCGCTCGAACGCGCCGCGCAGCGGATCGACCGCCGCGGTCGCGAGCGGGAACGCAGGTGCGAGCGCGCTCATCGGCCCCTGCTCGCGCATGAAACGCGTCAGCAGCCCGCGCGCGGGGCGGCCCGTGTACAGGTTGGTCACGCGCGTGCCGTCGTCGCGCGCTGCGCGTACCGCCGCGCGATGCTGCGCCGAACGGCCGGCCTGCGGCGTCAGCAGGTAGCCGGTGCCGATCTGCACCGCACGCGCGCCGAGCGCGAACGCGGCTGCGATGCCGCGCCCGTCGGCGATCGCGCCTGCCGCGATCACCGGTGCGCGCACCGCATCGACGATCTGCGGCAGCAACGCGAACAGGCCCGGTTGCGCGTGGATGTCGTCGGTCAGGAACATCCCGCGATGGCCGCCGGCCTCCGCGCCCTGCGCGACGATCGCGTCGACGCCGCGCGCATCGAGCCAGCGCGCTTCCTCGACGGTCGTCGCGGACGAAACGACCAGCGCACCGGTGCGTCGCACGCGGTCGAGCAGCATGTCGTGCGGCAGCCCGAAATGGAAGCTCGCGACGGCCGGCCGCAGTTCCTCGACGACTGCGCACATCGCATCGTCGAACGGCGCGCGGCCGGCGCCGCCCTTCACGTCGGCTGGATCGAGCCCGGCTTCCGCGTAGTAGCCGGCAAGCGCCGCGCGCCAGCGCGCGTCGACCTCGGCGTCGGGCGCCGGCGGCGTGTGGCAGAAGAAGTTCACGTTGAACGGCGCGGGCGTGCGCGCCCGGATCGCCGCGATCTCGTCGCGCAATTGCTGCGGGCCAAGTGCCGCGCACGCGAGCGAACCGAGCCCGCCGGCTTCGCACACCGCGATCGCGAGCGGGCTCAGCGAACCGACCATCGGGGCCTGGATCAGCGGCAAACGGGAAGGCAGCATCGTCATCGGAGTCCTTGTTCGGAGTTTTCGGAATGAGGGGCCATCGCAAGCGGCGGCCGTTCAGCCGGCCGGCTGCCCCGGCAACTGGCCGACCCACGCGACAAGCTGCGCTTCGCCTTCTTCGTCGAGCTTGCCGTTGAGCGCGCCGTACCACGGCGCAATTGCATCGGCCGGCTGCGTGGCCTTCAGGATCTCCAGGCTCTTCTCGAGGAACGTCGGAAAGAACGGAATGCCGCGCATGGTCAGGAACGTCGAATCGGTGATGCGCACCTGGCCGTACACGTCGCGCATCCACGCGATGTGCGGCAGCGCCTCGTGAAGATGGCCGCTTTGCATCAGCGCGGAGATGAAGTTCACGCGCGCGGCGACGTCCGACTGCTCGCGCGTTTCATGATTGACCTGGGCGGCCTTCTGCATCCACGCTTCGCCGCGCTCTACCTCACCGCACATCACCGACGTCGTCGCGAGCTGCACCGCGTTGTGCGCGCTCGGCTCCCGTTCGAACAACGCGAGCCAGTACGGGAAGGCATCGGTATACCGATGCATCACCGAATACGCGAGCGCACAAAGCCGCGCCGCATCGGCGAGACGCTCGGCGTACGGCGCGGCGCCCGCGATCGCGGCCTCGTGCCGGCCGGCCTGGTAGGCTGCCAGCGCGGACGCGAGTTCGGGCGCGATGTCGGGGCCGCTCTGTGCTTCCTGCGCATCCTGATCGCCGGTCGAAGGCACCTGAGCCGACGACGACGCTTCGTCGCGCGATTTCTTTCCGAACAGCTTTCCGAGCAAGCCCATGATGTTTTTTCCTTTTGTTGTCGTGCCCGAACGGCCCCGTTCGGCGCCCGTTATTATCTTCCGCCGCGATCCATCCCGCGCCGATACGCGGCCGGACTGGTCGCCGCGACGCGCCGGAAATGCCGGCGCAGCGATTCCTCCGAACCGAACCCCGCACGCGCCGCGACCTGCGCGAGCGACAGCGCGGGTTGCGCTTCGAGCATGTCCTTCGCGACGTTCACGCGTTCGCGGATCAGCCACGCGAGCGGCGACATCCCCGTCGCGTCCGCGAACTGGCGCTGCAGCGTGCGCGTGCTCATCGCGGCCTGCGCGGCGAGCGACGCGAGCGTGTGCGGCTCGGCCGCGTGCGCACGCATCCAGTCGATCAGCTTCGCGAGCCGGTCGCTGCCGCCCGGCGCAACCGGGCGCGGCACGAACTGCGCCTGGCCGCCGTCGCGATGCGGCGGCAGCACGAGGCGTTGCGCGACACGGTTCGCGATCGCGCCGCCGTGATCGCGGCGCACCAGATGCAGCAGCATGTCGAGCCCCGCCGCCGAACCGGCCGACGTGACGATCTGCCCTTCGTCGACGTACAGCGCATCGGGATTCACGCGCAGCGCCGGATAACGCGCCTGCAGGCGCTCCGCGTAACGCCAGTGCGTCGTCACGGTGAGCCCGTCGAGTACGCCGGCCGCCGCCAGCACGAACACGCCCGAACAGATCGAACAGAGCCGCGCGCCGCGCCGATGCGCGGCCCGCAGCTTCTTCAACAGCGGCTCGGGCGGCAGTTCTTCGGAATCGCGCCAGCCGGGAATCACGATGGTATCCGCGCGATCGAGCGTCGCGAGCCGGTACGGCGCGGCGACCGTGATGCCGCCCGCCGCGCGCACGGGCCCCGGCTCGCTCGCGCATACCGCGAAGCGATACCAGTCGACCCCGAGTTCGGGGCGTTCGAGTGCGAAAAATTCGACCACGCAGCCGAATTCGAACGTGCAGAGGCGATCGTAGGCGAGCGCGACGACGAGATGATTGTGCATGGCGCGATGTTACCGGAACTTGTCGATCGCGCCACTGCCGCGAACTGCGCCGAACCGCGATACTGCTCTCCATGCCGGCGCATTCCGCGCCCGTTCATCAAGGAGAGCCTGCCCATGTCCTTCGTCACCGACGTGCCCGCCGCCGACAGCCCCGCCGCCCTCGCGCATTTCGAGGCATCGCTGCGATTCGAGACCGATTGCTGGGACGTGCATGACACGCTTGCATCCGGCGCACCCGATTTCGTGCTGCTCGACGTGCGCGGCCCCGACCAGTTCGCCGCCGGCCACGTACCCGGCGCGCGCAACCTGCCGCGCCGCAAGATCGTCGCGGGCAAGCTCGCCGGCTATCCGGCCGGCACGCTGTTCGTCGTCTACTGCGCGGGCCCGCATTGCAACGGCGCCGCGCGTGCGGCGATCGAACTCGCACGCCTCGGCCGCCCCGTCAAGCTGATGATCGGCGGCGTGACGGGCTGGCTCGACGAAGGTTTCGCGCTGAGCAATGAACTGCAGCCCGCGGACGCCGAAGCCCGCTGATCGTTATTGAAAACGCAACAATCAATTGCCGGCACACGAATGGAAAAAGCGCGACAATCAGCCCCATTGCAGTTCGGACGGAGCAGCACCATGAACGATGCAGTCCTGATTCAAGTGGCCGGTTCAGTCGTTGCGATCGCGCTCTATTTCGTGCCGGCCGTCATTGCCGACCGGCGCGGCCGGCACGACAAGCTGACGATCGCGATGTTCAACGCGCTGTTCGGGTGGACCGGCATCGGCTGGCTGATGACGCTTTACTGGGCGTGCCAGCCGAATCCGCGCACCGATGTCGCGCAGACGATCCTTGCAAAGCGCCGCAGCATCAGCATGCGGACCTTCTCGACCGGTCTCGTCGAACGCGTGCAGCGCCGCGTCGCCGCCCAGGAGCAATGGGCGGAGAAGCAAGGCTGCCGTTAAGTCCCTCTTTTCCCTTCACCGTGCCGCGTCGAACGTCGGCATCCTGACGTTGGTCGACGCACGGTAATTCCACGTCAGCCCGCCGCGCGGCGGCCAGCCGCCCGCGCGCAACCACGCCGCAAACGCCCCCGCCGTCACCGCCCGTGCGATCCGCTCGCCCGGACACCCATGCGGCCCCGTGCCGAAGCCGAAATTCGTCCCGGCGGCGCGGCCGGGCATCAGCCGGTGCGGGTCGCGATGCACGGCCGGGTCGCGGTTCGCCGCGGCGAGCACGACCAGGATCGCGTCGCCGGCTTCGACGGTCACGCCTTCGATCGTCGTGCGCGACGCGACGAAGCGGCGCGTGTTCTGCACCGGCGCATCGAAGCGCCCGACTTCGGCGACGAACGCGTCGAGCGCGGCGTCGTCCGGCGCGACGCGCGCGGCTTCCGCTTCCCCGTTCCATGCCACCAGCGAGTTGCCGAGCCACGCGGCCGTCGCCTCGCAGGTCTGCGACAGCAACCCGACGAGATTCGCGACCAGCGCGCCGCTCGCGTGCCAGCCCGATGCGCGGGCCGCCTGCTGCACCGCGGCGACGAGCGTGCCGTCGTGCGCATGCGTCTGCGCGACGCGCTCGGTCATCCGGTCGAGCAATTGCCGCGCGCCGTCGCTCGCGCGGGCCAGCGCCGCGGCGTCCGACAGCGGCGACAGCGCGGCGACGAAGTCGACGACCCGCGCTGCAATATCGTCGAGCTGCGTCTCGTCGAAGCCGAGCAGATCGGCAACCGCGCAGACGGGCACCGTCATGCACCACGCATTCAGCGCGTCGGCATCGCCCGGCGCCGGCAACCGCCGTGCGGCAAGCTGCGCGGCGCGATCGCGCAGCTTGCCCGTGTCGACCGGCGCGAGCGCCGTGCGCAGCGCGTGCTTCGGCACGTCGTGCCGCGACGCGCCATCGTTCATGCGCACCAGCTCGCCGAACAGTGCGCCGGCCGTCGTGCCGCGCAACGCGGGCGGCACGGGCGCATCCAGCGGGCGCACGCGGCAGGCCGGATGGCCGAGCACGGCCGTCACGGCCGCCGCGCGGCTCGCGACCCACAGGCCGAGCGTGGCGTCGAACGCGAGCGGCGGCCCGTCGACGAGCGCCGCATAGTAGGGATAAGGATCGCGATGCGTGACCGCGGCAATGGGATCGTTCGGGTTCGAGTTCATGCGAACAGTATCGGTGCAATGCGCTGCCGCACGTTTCGGGCTCGCGTGAAATGTCGTCGCGCGGGCGCTGCGTATCGCATGCATTGCACGCACTGCAGTATCGCAACGACAGGCCGGCGTCAGGCAGCCGACCGGTAGCGGTGCGACTGCATGCGCATCCGGACGCGCCCGGCCGAAATCGCGCGCGGCTCCGGCACCACCGTGTCGTGATGGAACATTTCCTGCCGGAACTCGCCGTTTTCGTCGAACCACTGGCAGATCAGCCAGTCGGCGTCGTCGAACACGACCGGCCCGGCATAGGTGACGGTCATGCGCGGCCCGCCCGTTTTCAGCGTCACGACATCGCCGACGCGAAACCTGACGCGCTGATTTTCTCGGATCGTCATCGCTCTCTCGGTTTTTATATATTGAATATATTGATATTCCCGGCGGCCCGCACAACCGGTCATTTGAATATGCCGCAGATTATCAATCAAAAAAATAACCGGCAACTCCCGCACACGAAAAATCGTCGATCGGGAAAATGCAACAATGCGCGGCACCGGTGCGTGAGGCGGGCAGCCCGATCGCCAGAACCGGCGCGGCTTGGCGCCGGTTCCGGCCGAGCCGGCAGAATGCGGAGAATAAACGATGGTTTTCGCGTCGTCATCGGCGTTTAAACCGGACGCGACATCCGTTGATTATTGTCAATCAATATTTCGACTGGAAACGATCCCACGTTTTATTTGTTGTCATTCTCCGAACGAAACCGGCGAATTATCGGGCGCCGCAAACCAGCGATTGATATCGCGCCCCGGCACGGCCGCCTGCGTGAACGTGAACGTGCCGTCGCGCGCCATCTCCGTCGCGGCGCGCAGGAACGCGCCGAGCGCGGCCCGCGCCAGCGCGCCGCCGACGCTGACGCGCTTCACGCCGAGCGCCGCCAGCTCGTCGAGGCTCAGCAACCCGCCCTGCAGCCCCATCACGACGTTGACGGGCGCGCCGACCGCCTGCGTCACCGCCGCGATCTCGGCGGCGTCCGTAATGCCCGGCGCGTAGAGCACGTCGGCGCCCGCGTCTCGATAGGCGACCAGCCGCGCGATCGTGTCGGCGAGGTCGCGGCGGCCGTGCAGGTAGTTTTCGCAACGCGCGGTCAGCGTGAACGGAAACGGCAGCGCACGCGCCGCGTCGACCGCCGCCGCGATGCGCTCGACCGCCGCGTCGCGTGCGTAGATCGGCGCATCGGCGCGGCCCGTCGCATCCTCGATCGAGCCGCCGACGGCGCCGGCCTCGGCCGCCAGCCGGATCGTTTCGGCCACCGTGTCGGGCGCGTCGCCGAAACCGTTCTCGAGATCGGCGCTCACCGGCAGACCGCCCGCGGCAACCAGATCGGCGATGTGATCGAGCATGGCGTCGCGGTCGATCGCGTTGTCGGGCTGCCCTTTCGAGAATGCATAGCCGGCACTCGTGGTGGCGAGCGCCTCGAAACCGGCCATCGCGAGCAGGCGGGCGGTGCCGGCGTCCCACGGGTTCGGGATGATGAAGGCGCCGGGGCGCGTGTGCAGCGAGCGGAAAGCTTCGGCGTGGCGGGCTTGAAGGTCGGAACGGGTCATCGCGGACTCCCGGAAAGTGTTGACGGGTGAGCTTACGCCGGTCGTGCGCGCGACGTTTCAGCGATGGCCGAAATGTCGCCGCGCGACAGGAAAAAGGTGGCGGCGCGCCGGCGAGCGGCAGCGAGCGGGCAGGCACCGCTGCCAGACCGCTGCCAGACCGCTCAGCCCTCTGCCAGACCGCTTTCGTTCACGTCGATGCGGGCTGCCCGCCGTCGATGCCGAGCAACGCGTCGGCGACGGCCTCGGAGAACTGCATCGCGCGACCGTCGATCAGCACGCGAGTTTCTTCGTCAGGAAAATCCGCGTGTGCCCGACCGGATAATCCGGCAGTTCGCCGAAGCGGACATAGCCGCGTTTCTCGTAGAAAGGCCGCGCCTGGAAGTCGAACGTATCGAGCCACGCGCTGTGGCATCCGCGTGCGACGGCCTCCGCTTCGGCCAGATCCATGATGCGCGTGCCGGTGCCCCGGCCGCGCGCTTCCTCCGGCACCACGAGCAGGTCGACGTGCAGCCAGCCGAACACCGTGCCGCCCCACAGGCCGCCGACCACCGCGCCTTCAGCGTCGGTCACGATCACGGCCAGCGGGCGAAAGTCGGCCGGGCCGGCCTGGCGTTCGTTGAATCGGACGAGCGGCGCGACGATCTGCTTGCGCACGTTCGCGTCGCCCGCGTCGGTCACCTCGTATGTGAACGTCATCGGTTGCGTCGGATTGAATCGTGAATGACGGACGGCCGAAGCCGCACGTGCCGCATCAGACGACGTAAGCGCCCTTCGCATGCAGCTCCGCTTCGGTGCGCTCCAGTGCCGCGATCGCATCGCTGCCTTCGAGCGCGAGCAACTGCGCGACCAGCGCCTCGGCCATCGCATGCGCGGCCACCAGCGACGGAAAGAACGACGGGCTGTCGTGCGTGAAGATCAGTTGCGCGTCCGCGTGCAGTGCAATCGGCGACACCGCGCTGTCGGTGATCGCGACGATCCGGCTGCCCTGCGCCTTCGCCGCCTGCGCGACGCGCGTCGCTTCCGCCGAATACGGCGCGAAGCTGACGACCACGGTCACGCTCTGCTTCGCGATCGTCCGCAGCTCCATTTCGAGCGAACCGGCGACGCCGTTGAGCAGCGACACGGTCGGACGGAACAGCCGGTAGCCGTACACGAAACCGAACGCGACCGGATAACACGAGCGGAACCCCGCGACATGCACGTGCGACGCCTTGCGGATCAGCCTGGCTGCATCAGCGAGCGCGTGCTCGTTCTGCGCGGCGGTGGCCGACAGGTTGTGCTGCTGCGCGGCAAGCAGGTCGTGCGCGAGCGACGCCTTCGCATCGGGCCGCACGAGCGAGCGCGCACGCTGCGTGAGCGGCTCGGGACGCGTGCGCACGCGCGCGACGCACAGGTCGCGCAGCTCGTTCCAGCCGGGGAAACCGAATTGCTGCGCGAGCCGCACGAGCGACGCAGGCTGCACCTGCGCGCGCTGCGCGACCTTGCGCATCGACGAGGTGGCGACTTCGTCGGGATGATCGAGCAGGAATGCGGCGCCCGCCTGGAATTGCGGGCTCAGCTCGGAAAATTGCGCCCGGATCCGGGACGCGAGTTCGTCGAAATTGGCGGCCATCTTGGTGGGAACGGGAACCGGTCGTCCATGGTATCACCGGCCCCGCACGCACCGGTCAGTGCAGCACTTCGACGTGGTCGGCATCGACCTTCACCTTGCCCGACCATTTGCGCTCGAATTCGCCGGTCAGCTTCACTTCGCTCTTGTCGCTGACGGGCTGGCCGGCCGCCCACAGCTTGTTGTCGATCTCGACGCGGATCGTGCCGGTCGCGTCGGCGAACTCGTAGTCCTCGCCGCCGGCATGCTTGACGATGCGCCCCTGCAACTGCACGTGCTGATCGTCCTTGCCGTTCGCAAGCAGTTCCTTCACGGTCGTCGTGGTCAGCGCGGACGGCCCGGTATATTCCGCGTAGACGGCGGCAGGCAGCACGGCGAGCGCGACAGCCAGGATTCTCGTCAGGTGTTTCATGATCTCGTTCCTCCTTGTTTGATGGTGCGCCGCGCTCTCGTTGAACGCGACGGCCCGAGATTACGGAGCGTAAGATTAAGCAAACCTGAAGGCCGTCCGAAGCGGCGCGCTGCCGCATCGGTCCGGTGCGCCAACGCACAGAAGCGCCCGTGTTTAAGCTCCCGCTAAGGCACGCCCGCTTATCATTAGGGTCTGTTTACATATGGAACGTGCATGCGTTGCCACGAGAACGGCCGCTCGCGAGGCGCGCGACGCTGCGAATACTGGACGTATTCGCAAGGAGCGCAACGCGGCGAGCGGCCGTTCTCGTGGCAACCCCAAATTAAAAAATTCATGTCACGGGAATGCCCGAAATCGCCCGTATGGCGGCGTCGCTCGTCGCTTGTTTGGCGCGGCCAAACGGCGCTTCTCGCTCCTTGCCCTACGAGCGATTTCGGGCATTCGCATGTACGTTCCATATGTAAACAGACCCTAAAACCCCGGGCGCCCGGCGCCCTGTTGAAGAGACACGAATCCATGCGCGTACTGCTCGTCGAGGACGATCCGCTGATCGGCAGCGGGCTCGAACAGGGCCTCAAACAGGAAGGCTTCGCGGTCGACTGGGTGAAGGACGGCGACGCCGCGTCGCTCGCGCTGCGCTCGACCGGCTACGGCCTGCTGCTGCTCGATCTCGGGCTGCCGAACCGCGACGGCCTGTCGGTGCTCGCCGCGCTGCGCCGCCGCGACGAAACCCTGCCCGCGATCATCATCACCGCGCGCGACGGCGTGCCGGACCGCATCGCCGGCCTCGACAGCGGCGCGGACGACTACCTCGTCAAGCCGTTCGAACTCGACGAACTGCTCGCCCGCATCCGCGCGGTCAACCGCCGCCATGCGGGCCGCGCGCAGACGACGCTCGCGATCGGCCCGCTGCGGCTCGATCCCGTCAAGCACCTCGTCTGGCTCGACGACGACGAAGTGCCGCTGTCGCCGAAGGAGTTCGTGCTGCTGCACGAACTGATGCGCGAACCGGGTGCGGTGATTTCGCGCGAGCAGTTCGAGGAGCGGCTGTACAGCTGGGGCGAGGAAATCGAAAGCAATGCGGTGCAGGTCCACATCCACAACCTGCGCAAGAAGCTCGGCCACGACATGATCCGCACGGTGCGCGGCGTCGGCTACCGGATCGGTGACGGCGCATGACGGGCGTGCAACGCGCGATTGCGCGCTGGCGCAACACGTCGCTGCGGCGGCGCCTGCTGATGTGGCTGCTGCCGGCCGCGTGCGTGATCGGCCTGGTCGCGAGCGCGGGCACCTACTGGGGCGCGCTGCGCGAACTCGACGACCTGCTCGACGACCAGATGCGCAGCATGTCGAAGCAGATCGTCGTCGGCCCGAACGGCGAGCTGTCGTTCAGCAACCGCGCGAACGGCAAGCACCGCTTCGAGGCAAGCGATCCCGATGCCGTGCTGCTGCAGGTCTGGCGCAACGGCACGCTCGTGTATTCGACCGACCGCGATTCGACGCTGCCGCCGCCCGCGCAGAAGGGCATCGCGAGCGTCGACGTCGGCGGCCAGCCGTGGCGCACTTACGTGACCGAGCGCGGCGGCACGACGATCCGGCTCGCGCAGGCGCGGCATGCGCGATGGGAAGCGATCGCGGGCATCGCCGTGCACCTGCTGTGGCCGGTGTTCTCGATGCTGCCGGTGCTGGCGATCGGTCTGTGGTTCGGCATCGGCGCGGGGCTGCGACCGCTGCGCACGATCGCATCCGGCCTGAAGCGCAGGAATGCGAACAACCTTGAACCGGTCGACGTCGCCTCGATGCCGAACGAAGTCCGGCCGCTCGCCGAAGCGATCAACGACCTGCTCGCGCGACTCGACCGCTCGTTCACGCTGCAGCGGCACTTCATCGCCGATGCCGCGCACGAGCTGCGCACGCCGATCATGGGGCTGTCGATCCAGTCGAATTTGCTGCGGCGCGCGGCGACCGCCGAAGAGCGCGAGCGCATCCTTGCGCAAATCCATGCAGGCACGACGCGCCTCGGCCACCTCGCCGAACAGTTGCTGACGCTCGCGCGTCTCGAACCCGATGCGCAAGCGGCCACGTCCGCATCTGCGCCCGTCGATCTCGCCGCGCTGTGCCGGTCGGTGGTCGCGGACCGAGCGCGTGTCGCCGACGCGCACCGGATCGATCTCGGCGCGATCGTCGCCGCGCCCGTGATGGCCGCGGGCAATCTCGACACGCTGCGCGTGCTGCTGAACAATCTCGTCGACAACGCGATCCGCTATGCGGGCGACGGCGCGCGCGTCGACGTGTCCGCGCACATCGACGGCACGTCGCCCGTGCTCGAAGTCGCCGACGACGGCCCCGGGATCCCGGAAGCCGAGCGCACCGACGTGTGGGAGCGCTTCTATCGCGGCGAGGGTGCGCAGGCGGTCACGTCGTCGGGTAGCGGGCTCGGGCTGTCGATCGTCAAGCGGATCGCCGAACAGCATCGCGCGACGGTCGCGCTCGGCACCACGCGCGGCGGACGCGGGCTCACTGTCACGGTGCGCTTTCCTGCACCAGCCTGATGCGCGCGTGACAGGCAGCTTGTCCACAGATTATGTTGGCAAGCTTGTGGACAACCTTCCATTAACGGCACCAAGCCATTGATCGGAAAGGGTTTGTCAGGCGTGCGCGGCAAATGCGCCATGCGGCCGCGAATACGCGCATGCGCGCCGCCGCCACACCCTCGACCCAATTGACATGGACGATCCGCTCGACCCGCAGGCCGGTCGAGGTTTCGAGGACGCTGGCGCACTTCTCCACGTAGCAATACAGAAGACCCGGCGGATGGTCGTCCGGCTTGGGTCGGGTTCGGTCCTCTTCATGAACGATCACGTTCGATGACGCACACACTTATTTGACAACCAGTTGTCGTTTGCGTAAAGTAGTTGTCAATTCATCACGTTTATTGGGTATGACGAAATCCGCGAAGTTGACCGCCGTCGCGCTGTCCGTATTCCGGTTGAACGGCCTGCTGATCGAATGGGGCAATGCCTTTGCCGGGCCGCACGGCTTGACCAGTGCGCGCTGGCAGGTGCTGGGCGCCATCTCGATGGCGCCGGAACCTCCGAACATCCCTCAGATTGCCGGTGCGATGGGCATCACGCGGCAGGCCGTGCTGAAACAGATCAACGTGCTGGTCGACGATGGGCTGGTCCGGTCGCTGCCCAACCCGGCGCACAAGCGCTCGCCGCTGTATGCGCTGACACCACGCGGCGATACGGCCTATCAGGCCGTGGTCGGGCAATGGCAACAGCACGTTCGCGACATCGCTGGCGACTTCAGTTCGGCCGACCTGGATGCGGCGATTCGCGTTCTGTCGGCAATGTCGAGCGCGCATGGCCAGGATGGCCACGCGTGATCACGCGGTTAACCCACGACCCACAGGAGTTCCCATGTCCCAGTTCAAACCGATGGATCCGAACTTTCCGATCCAGCAGCAGCTCGGCATCGCCGCGGAGCCGGTCGTTCTCGTCAACGTGTTCACGCTGGATCCCGCGGACGAAGCGGACTTTCTGGCCGTGTGGAAGGACGACGCCGAATTCATGAAACGGCAGCCGGGATTCATCTCGACGCAGCTTCATCGCGCGCTCGGCGACAGTCCGACTTACCTGAACCACGCGATCTGGGAATCGACTCACGCGTTTCGCGCGGCGTTCACGCATCCCGAGTTCGTCGCCAAGCTCTCGGCCTATCCGTCGTCCGCCGTAGCCAGCCCGCACCTGTTCCAGAAAGTCGGCGTGACCGGTATCTGCACGGCGTGAGCGCCCGCGCGAATCGAGGCAACACGTGGCATCGGTCGGTGTCGTGCCCGCCGATCGCGAACGCGCAGTTCTCCACAGAAAATGTTGGCAAGCTTGTGGATATCCTGCGCACCGCAACGCTAAACCCTTGATCCGATGGACTTTGGCACGCGTGATGCAGACGAGGCGCGCGCGACGACCTTTGCGCGTGCCGCTTCGCCGCACTTCGCATCACGACGCCACGACGGCGCACAACACGATCGTTGCACGCGTGCCGCATAACTTACCCACAGATTTTGTTGGCAAGCTTGTGGATATCCTGCGCAAGCATGCGCTAACTCGTTGATCGGCCAATGGTTCATGCGCCGCGTCACCGTTTCGGCAACGCGACGCGCGAGCCTGCGCCGATACGGACGATCCGGCGCCACAGTAGTGCGCCACCCGCGCCTTGACGCTCGCGCCCGCCACGCGTCACTATCACGCGAGCCGCACGCAGCCGCGCATCGCCGGACTCGCGCGTCGGCGCAACGGGCCGGCCGTTCGCCGGCACCGCATCACGACATCTCACTCCGAGGAAGGCCATGGAACACTTCACCGCGTGGCAGTTGCTCGTCTCGCTCGTGCTTGTCGCCGTCGTCGTCTATCCGTATGTCCGCATCGTCCGGCGCACCGGGCATTCGGGCTGGTGGATCCTGACGATGTTCGTCCCGGTCCTGAACTTCATCATGTTGTGGGTGTTCGCGTTCGCGCGCTGGCCCACCGTCGACGATCGGCAAGGCTGACTGCCGGGGCGACGGACGAACAGGCTTGTCCACAGATTTTGTTGGCAAGCATGTGGATAGCCTGCGCATACCGCAGCCAAGCACTTGATCCGTAAGACTTTGTCCGCGCCGCTTCAAACGCGGCACGACGGCGTGAATCACGACGAACGCGGCCGCTCGCAGGCTTGTCCACAATTTTTGTTGGCAAGCATGTGGATATCCTGAGCATGCGTGCGCTAAGTCGTTGATCGCACAACGTTTGGCCGCGCGGGTCACGACTGCGGCACGGCGTGCGTGCGCATCCCGTCGCGCACGCCGCACCGCCCTGCTCAACCGAGCGCCTCGACCACGACGCGCGCGACGTCGGCGATCACATCTTCCTTCGGCCGCGCATCGGCATGCGCCTGCGTGTAGTACACGACCAGCACGATCGGCGCACGCGACGGCGACCACACGACGCCCGCGTCGTTCGTCGTCCCGTAGTCGCCGGTGCCCGTCTTGTCGCCGACCGTCCACCCTGCCGGCACGCCCGCGCGAATCCGCTTGTCGCCGACCTTGTTGCCGCGCAGCCAGGCAACGAGCTGCGCACGCTGCGCGGCCGGCAACGCATCGCCGAGCGTCAGCACGCGCATGCTGGCGGCCATCGCGGCGGGCGTCGTCGTGTCGCGCAGGTCGCCCGGCAATGCGGTATTCAGTTCGGTCTCCCATCGATCGAGCCGGAACGTGCTGTCGCCGATCGAGCGCGCGTATGCAGTCACCGCCGACGGGCCGCCGATCAGCTTCATCAGCAGATTCGCGGCCGCGTTGTCGCTGTACTGGATCGTGGCCTCGCACAATTCGGCGACCGTCATGCCCGTGTCGACATGCTTTCCCGTCACCGGCGAATAGTTGACGAGATCGGCCTTTCCGTACGTCACGCGCTGTTGCAGCAATCCCGGACGCGCGACGCTCTGCGCGAGCACCGCCGCACTCAGCATCGCCTTGAACGTGCTGCAGAACGGGAAGCGCTCGTCGGCGCGATGCTCGACGCGCCGGCCGCTCGCGGCGTCGATCGCACACACGCCGAGACGGCCGCCCGCGTCGCGTTCGAGTTGGGCAAACGTCGCCGCGGCCGCCACGGCTGCCACGTCCGGCATCGCGGCCTCGTCCGGCGCGGCGGTCTGCGACGACGCGCACGCGGTGACGGTCAGGACGAGCGGCGCCGTCGCGGCGGCCAGCAACAGGGTTCGACGTTTCGATGAGTAGGTCATGTCGGTTGTCTCGTGATGGAATGGACGCGAAATGGTGTTGGTGTTGAAAACGGCCGGCCGCCGAGACAGCACTATCGGGACTTTACGGTTGCCTGACAAGCAACGATAATTGAGCGCTGACGAAAGAAAATCTTATGACGACGCTCCGCCCTCATCTTCCGCTCAATGCGCTGCGCGCGTTCGAATCGTCTGCGCGCCACCTGAACTTCACGCGCGCCGGCCTCGAGCTGAGCGTGACCCAGGCCGCGGTCAGCCAGCAGGTGCGCTCGCTCGAGGAACGGCTCGGTTGCACGCTGTTCACGCGGTTGCCGCGCGGGCTCGGGCTCACCGACGAAGGGCGCGCGCTGCTGCCCGTGTTGAGCGATGCGTTCAGCCGCATCGAGACGGTGCTCAAGCAGTTCGACGGCGGGCGATTCCGCGAGGTGCTGACGCTCGGCGTCGTCGGCACCTTTGCCATAGGCTGGCTAATGCCGCGGCTGAAACAGTTCAGCGACACGCACCCATTCGTCGAGCTGCGGCTGCGGACCAACAACAACGTCGTCGACCTCGCCGCCGAGGGTCTCGACTTCGCGATCCGCTTCGGGGAAGGCAACTGGCCGGCGACGCGCAACGAGCGCCTGCTCGATGCGCCGCTCACCGCGCTGTGCGCGCCGGACATCGCGCGGCGCCTCGCGCAGCCGGCGGATCTCGCCAATGAAACGCTGCTGCGCTCCTACCGCACCGACGAATGGCTCGGCTGGTTCGACGCCGCGCAACTCGAACCGTGGGCGGTCAACGGGCCCGTGTTCGATTCGTCGCGGCTGATGGTCGAGGCCGCGATGCAGGGCGCGGGCGTCGCGCTTGCGCCGGCCTGCATGTTCGCGCGCGAACTGCAGCTCGGCCTGCTCGCGCGGCCGCTCGACATCGACGTGCGCGCCGGCGGCTACTGGCTCACGTCGCTGAAGTCGAAACCGCTCACGCCCGCGATGACGCTCTTTCGCGACTGGATCGCGGCCGAGGCGGCCGACACGGCGCCGGCCGCGTAACGAGGCTGCGCTTGTCCACAGAAAGTGTTGGCAAGGATGTGGATATCCTGGGTACCCGGGACCTAAGCCCTTGATCGCGCACGAATTACCGTGGCGATGCACACATCGGGCAGCCCGTGCGCACGGGCCTCACACGCCGATCGCATTCAGGCCGAATCCTCAACCAATGCGACGCAATCGATTGCAAGTTGTCCACAGATTTTGTTGGCAAGCCTGTGGATATCCGTCAGATCAGGCGCGTAACATCTTGATACACAAGGGGATTCGATACAAGGACCTTGACCGGTCAACGGTGCGGCACCGCAACGGCATTCGAACCGCGCACCGGGCACGCGCCGCGCACCCTGCCCAAGGCCGGCCGGTTCTCCACAGATTGTGTTGGCAAGCTTGTGGATATCCTGCGCATCGGCGGCCTAACTCATTGAGCGCAAGGGGTTTTGTGCTTCGTCTGCAGAATCGGGCAGCGCCGGCGCCGCCCGTGCGGCGGGCGCCGGCGCAATCCGTGCGTCAATGCCGGTCGAGCCCGCCGCGCAATTCGCTCGCCTTGTCGCGCAGCGCCTGGTAGCCCGAGCGCGCATGCTCGGGCAGGTCGGGATCGCCGATCAGTGCGCCGAGCGTTTCGATCAGGCTGAACAGGATGCCCTTCGCCGCGCCGACCGCGATGCTCTGCGATTCGATCGACTTGTGCAGGTGGTCGACCGCCGCTTCCAGATTCTCGAGCTTCTGCTCGCCGTCGTCGGGCCGGTTGTCGGTCGTCATCGTCTACCTCCGCCATCGTTCAAGGGTCATGTCACGATTCTATGCCGCTGCGCGCGAACGTGGCGCGACATCGCGCAACGTTCGCGCCGCGCCAGGGCCTGTTCCCGCTAATAACGGGCTTGCGCTGGCCCCCAGAAGGGCCGAGCGCAAGGACTGCGACGAAGCGAATACTCGACGTATTCGCAAGGAGCATGACGCGGCGATCGGCCCTTCTGGGGGCCAGCCCCACGAATGATTTTTTCCAAACAGGGGAACGTGCGTTGCCGGCCGCATTGCGGCGTCGCGCGTCGCTTGTTTGGCTCGGCCAAACGGCGCTCCTTGCTTCTTGCACTGCAGCCGGCAACGCACGTTCGCAAGCCCGTTATTAGCGGGAACAGGCCCTAAAGCACCGCGACCACCTTCACACGGCCCGGCTGCTCCGCCGACGCGACGACCTGGCCGTCGACGCGGCGGAACGTCAGCGACACGGTTTCGTCGCCGACGCGCAGCGCGTCGATCCGCAACCAGTCGACACCTTCCGGCAACGCCGGGCGCTCGACGCGCACCTCGTGGCGCGACGCATCGATGCTCACGCCGAGGCACGCCTGCAGCATCATGAACGGCGCACCGGCCGCCCACGCCTGCGGCAGGCACGCGACCGGATACGCGGTCGGCGGTTCGCCGCGCCGGCGCGGGAACCCGCAGAACAGCTCGGGCAAGCGCATCTCGAAGCTCACCGCCGCCTCGAACAGCGCGCGCAGCAGGTTCACCGCGGCCGTCTTGTCGCCGTAGCGCGCGAGGCCGCGTGCGATCAGCGCATTGTCGTGCGGCCACACCGAGCCGTTGTGATACGCCATCGGGTTGAAGCGCGGCTGGCCGGCCGCCAGCGTGCGGATGCCCCAGCCCGTCTGGAACAGCGTCGAGCCGAGCACGCCGGCGACCGCCGCGCCCCGCTCGGCATCGGGCAGCCCGAACGCGAGCAGGTGGCCCGCGTTCGATGCGAACACGCGGCACAGGTCGCCATGACCATCGAGCGCGATCCCGTAGAAATCGCCTTCCGGCATCCAGAACAGCGCATCGACCTGCTCGCGCAGCGTCTTCGCACGCAGCGCGTAGCGCGTGGCGTCGGCCGCGTGGCCGCGCCGGTGCGAGCATTCGGACATCGCATCGAGCGCCGCACATGCGTAGGCCTGCACCTCGACGAGCGCGACCGGCCCGTCGGGGAAGCGGCCGTCCGCATGGAACACCGAATCGTGGCTGTCCTTCCAGCCCTGGTTCGCCAAGCCGCGCTCCGACGTGCGCTGATAATCGAGCAGTCCGTAAGGATTGCGGTCGCACTTGTCGATCACCCATTGCGCGGCGCGCTCGAGCGCGGGCCACAGCTCGTCGATCAGCGCATCGTCGCCGGTGCGTTCGACATACGCGCCGGCCAGCACGATGAACAGCGGAGTCGTGTCGACGCCGCCGTAGTAGAGCGCGAACGGCACCTCGCCCGTCGCGGCCATCTCGCTGCGGCGGAACTCGTGCATGATCTTGCCGGGCTCCGCATCGCGGAACGCGGACGTCTCGCGCGCCTGGTGCTCGGCCAGGAAACGCAGCACGCCGCGTGCGAGCGACGGCTGCAGCCACAGCATCTGCAGCGACGTGATCACTGCGTCGCGGCCGAACGGCGTCGAGAACCACGGAATGCCCGCATACGGATACGGCCCCGTGTCGAGTTGCGTCGTGAGCAGCCCGAGATCCGCGAGCGAACGGTCGAGCCACGCGTCGAACAGCGGATTACCGGTGTTCACGCGTGCCATCGACTCGCGCCGCGCACGCATCTCGCGGTGCACGCCGACGAGCGCGGTGCGCAGCGCGACGCGGCCGCACCCGGGCGCTTCGCTGTGCGCCGGGCCGAGCGTCGCGTCGACGGTCAGGTAGATCGACACGCACGCCTGCGCGGCGATCGTCAGCGTGTAGTCGGCGCGATCGACCGACAGCGCGTCGGGCGCCGGCGAGAAATGCACGGTCACGTTGCGCTCGACGCTGTCCAGACCGTCGTAGCGCAGCCGCACCGCGCCCGCGTCGACGCGCGGAGCAACGACTGTGCCGCGCTTCGGGCGCTGCGTGCCGCGCACCTCGAACATGTCCTTGAAATCGGCCGCGAACGACAGCGACAGCGGCACCTCGGCTTCGCTCGCGCCGTAGTTCGTCAGCGTCAGCGCTTCGTACAGCACGTCGCCCGCGAGCACGCGCATCCGCTCGATATGGATCACGCCCTCGGGCGTCTCGCGGCCGCCGAGCGGCGGCAGCGGGCGGTTCGTCAGGTGTGCGGTGAACGATGCGTTGTCGGCGCTCGTCGCGCCCGACAGCAGCGACGGCGCGCGGCCGCCGAACGTCAGGCGCCATTTGGACAGCACGCGCATGTCGTCGACGAACAGGCCGTCGTCGTGACCGCCGATGTCGCCGAGCGCGTCGCCGACCACGAACGCGGCGCCGGATTTCAGCACGTACTGGTTGTTGCGCGCGAGCACCTGCGGATCGGCTTCGGGCGCGATGAATGCGGGGCCCGACGCTGGGGTCGGGGCAGCAGGCGCGACTTGCGGCGCCTGCGTCGTCGTGGCTTCGGCGTGATTCGGCATCGATGCTCCTGTGTCGAGGCGCAACGCGCGGCGCGCGTCGCGTGTTTCGCACAGGATAGGCCAGAACGGGGGACGTGCGCAGCGACGCAACGGCCGCGACGCCATGCGACGTTGCCGTCGCCGCAGGGCGTCGCGGGCCGGCGCCGATGTGGGCGTGTTACGCGCCGGTCAGAACTTCCACAGGATGTTGCCGAGCACCGCGTTGTCGCGCACGCCGCTGCCGTACTGGCCGCTGTACGTGAGGCCGAGCGTCAGGCGCTTCGTGATGTTCGCGTCGATGCCGGCTTCGAGCACCGCACTGTCGCGCGCAATCGGCACGCCCGACACCTGGAACGACGTGCCGCCGTTCGCGAACGTGAACGTCGACGAAGGCCGCACGTTGCCGAACGCATGGCGCCAGCCGACCGTCCCGCGTGCGGTGATCGTGCCACTCCCGACCGAGCCGAGCTGCGACGCCGCGCGCAAGCCGAGCGTCGAGAAGCCGACGTGGGTCGTCTCGCCGCCGGCGCGCAACGCTGCCGCGCCGCCGCTTTCCGTATAACCGT
This sequence comes from Burkholderia pyrrocinia, assembly GCF_001028665.1. NCBI lineage: Bacteria > Pseudomonadati > Pseudomonadota > Betaproteobacteria > Burkholderiales > Burkholderiaceae > Burkholderia > Burkholderia pyrrocinia. The sequence goes on along the minus strand of NZ_CP011504.1, from coordinate 1,889,790 downwards.
CGGTATGCAGGTTGACATACGCGAGGCCCGCGAACGGTTCGATCGCGACGGGCCCGACCGGCAGCGCATAGCCGACTTCGCCGAACACCTGCGCCGAATTCGCGTTGTAGCCGGCCGAATCGTGATCGGAGAAGCCCGCGAAGGCCGGATTACGGTCGCTGTTGATCCGGTACCACGTATACGACGCGCCGCCGCGCACGCCGAGCGGCCCGTACTGCGCGCCGCCGTACAGCGACAGGTAGTAGCTGTTCACCGACGCCGACGCGCTCTGGTCGTTGTCGAGCGAGCTGTGCGTGACGCCCGCCGCCAGGCCCGCACGCCACTTGTCGTTGAGCGCCATGTCGGCGCCGGCGATGAAGCCGGTCATGCTGCGGTTGATCGTCGATGCGTTGCCGTCGCCGGCGAGCCGGCTGCGGCCGCCGAACGCCTGCCCCCAGACGACCGGTTGGTAAGGCGTGCCGCCATAACAGCCATCGCGCGAACCGATCCGGCGTTCCGGCGGCAGCGTCGGATCGACCACGCCGGCCGTGTTGTCGCCGCACAGCGCGGCGCCGCCCGACGACAGCGCCGCGAGCGGGCCCGATCCAGGCGCGAGACCCTGGCGGACGCGATCGGTTACCGCATCGCGCACATAACGGCTGTCGAGCAGCAGCATGCTCTTCAGGCTCGCCTGCAGTTCGCCGTCGAGCAGCCCGTATGCGCGGCGCGCAGTACCCGCGTCGGTCGTCAGCACCGCGTCGTACAGCGGGTTGCCGGCGCCGAGCCCGCCGAGCGCGGTCGCGACCGAACGCTGGTTCGGCGTCGTCGCGACGTCAGGCAGCGCCGTGCCATTCGCGACCAGCCGCAGGTACACGTGATCCGGATCGTAGCTGAGCGTCGGCATCAGGAACGCGTAGTTCGCATTCACCTGGCTGAACGCACCCTGCACGCCCGACGACGCGGTGAGGATCGTGTAGGTCGTGCTCGGCTGGTAGCCGTTCTGGTTCGCGAGTACCTGCACGGTGCCGCCGTTCAGCGTCGCCGTGCCCGTCGCGGCGACGCTGCCGCTTTGCTGCGGCGTGGCCGCGACCTGGAACGTCGAACCCGGCTGGAACGTGACGTTGCCGGCCACGTTCAGCGCCGCGCCCGGCTGCGATGCGGCCGCCGTCGCGCCGCCCTGCACCACGAGGCCGCCGATCGTGCCGGTGCCCGTCACCGTCGCGCCGTTCTGCACGGTCACGGCCGACTGGCCGAGCGAACCGTTGACGGCGAGCGTGCCCGCGCTGACGGTGGTCGGGCCGCTCAGCGTGTTCGTGCCCGTCAGCGTCAGTTGCCCGCTGCCGGCCTGCGTCAGCGCGCCCGTGCCGGACAGCACGCTTGCAACCGTCACGTTGCCGGATTGATTGAAGATCAGCGCGCCGTTGTCGACGACGTCGCCCGCGATGCTGCCCGACGTGCCGCCGTTGCCGAGTTGCAGCGTGCCGCCGGCCGCGATCGTGGTGCCGCCGGTGTACGTGTTGCTGCCGGTCAGCACCTGCGTGCCGCTCGCCACCGTGACGCCGCCCGAGCCGCCGATCGTGCCGCCGAATGCGGTGCCGCCGCCGTTCAGCGTCAGCGCGTTGGCGCCCAGGTTCACATTCGTGCCGGCCCCGCCGGACAGCGCACCAACCGTCTGCGCGCCCGTCGCGCCGCTCACGTCGAAGGCCGCGCCCGAGCCGGCGAGATTCACCGCGCCCGTCGACGCGAGGCTGCCGCCCGCACCCAGCGCGAGTGTGCTGCCACCGTTGATCGTCGTGCCGCCGGTGTACGTGTTCGCACCCGTCAGCGTTTGCGTGCCGGCGCCCGCGAACGTCACGCCGCCCGACCCGCCGATCGCGCCGCCGAATGTCCCGCCGCTGCCGGTCAGCGTCAGCGCGTTGGCACCCAGGTTCACGTTCGTGCCGGCCGCACCGTTCAGTACTCCGATCGTCTGCGCGCCCGATGCACCGCCCAGGTTGAACGTCGCGCCCGTGCCCGCGAGATTCACCGCGCCGCTCGCCGCGAGGCTGCCGCCCGCGCCCAGCGCGAGCGTGCTGCCGCCGTTGATCGTCGTGCCGCCGGAATACGTGTTCGCACCCGTCAGCGTTTGCGTGCCGGTGCCCGCGAACGTGACGCCGCCGGTGCCGCCGATCGCGCCGCCGAACGTGCCGTTGCCGCTGCCGTTCAGCGTCAGTGCATTCGCGCCCAGGTTCACGTTCGTACTGGCCGCGCCGGTCAGCGTGCCGATCGTCTGCGCGCCCGATGCCCCGCTCAGGTTGAACGTCGCGCCCGCGCCGACGAGATTCACCGCACTCCCCGACGCGAGGCTGCCGCCCGCACCCAGCGCGAGCGTGCTGCCGCCGTCGATCGTCGTGCCGCCCGTGTACGTGTTCGCGCCCGTCAGCGTTTGCGTGCCGGTGCTCGCGAACGTCACGCCGCCGGTGCCGCCGATCACGCCGCCGAAGGTGCCGCTGGCAGTCCCGCTCAGCGTCAGCCCGTTGCCGCCGAGGTTCACGTTCGTACCGGCCGCGCCCGACAGCGCGCCGATCGTCTGCGCCCCCGATGCGCCGCTCACGTCGAACGCCGCACCCGTGCCCGCGAGATTCACCGCGCCCGTCGCCGCGAGGCTGCCGCCCGCACCCAGCGCGAGCGTGCTGCCAGCGTCGATCGTCGTGCCGCCGGTGTAGGTGTTCGCGCCCGTCAGCGTTTGCGTGCCCGCGCCGGCGAGCGTGACGCCACCCGTGCCGCCGATCGCCCCGCCGAACGTATGATTGCCGCCGCCGCTCAACGTCAGCCCGTTGCCACCCAGGTTCACGTTCGTGCTGGCCGCGCCGGTCAGCGCGCCGATCGTCTGCGCGCCCGATGCGCCGCTCAGGTTGAACGTCGCGCCCGCGCCGGCGAGATTCACCGTGCCGGTCGATGCAAGGCTGCCGCCTGCACCCAGCGCAAGCGTGCTGCCGCCGTCGATCGTCGTGCCGCCGGTGTACGTATTCGCACCCGTCAGCGTTTGCGTGCCGGTTCCCGACAGCGTCAGGCCGCCGGTGCCGCCGATCGCACCGCCGAAGGTGCCGCTGGCGGTCCCGCTCAGCGTCAGCCCGTTGCCGCCGAGGTTCACGTTCGTACCGGCGATGCCCGACAGTGCGCCGATCGTCTGTGCGCCTGTTGCACCGCTCACGTCGAACGTCGCGCCAGCGCCGGCCAGGTTCACCGCGCCCGTCGCCGCCAGGCTGCCGCCCGCGCCCAGCGCCAGCGTGCCCGCGTTGATCGTCGTGCCGCCCGTGTACGTGTTCGCACCCGTCAGCGTGGTGGTCGCCGCGCCATTCTTCACGAGGCTGCCCGCACCGGCGATCGCGCCGCCCAACCCGAGCGCGTTGCTGCCGCCCAGCGTGAGCGCCGCGCCCGTGCCGAGATTGACCGCGTTGCCGACCGTCAGGCTCGCGTTCGTATCCAGTGTCGCGGCGCCGCCGACGTTCAGCGCGCCGGTGCCGAGTGCCGAGCCGTTGCCGAGCACGAGGCCGCCGCTGTTCAGGTTGGTGCCGCCGGTATAGGTATTCGCGCCGTTCAGCGTCTGCGTGCCGGTGCCGGACAGCGTCAGGCTGCCCGCGCCGCCGATCAGGCCGCTGAACGTGCCGCTGGCAGTCCCGCCCAGCGTCAGTGCGTTGCCGCCAAGGTTGAGGTTCGTTCCCGCGACACCCGACAGCGCGCCGAGCGACTGCGCGCCCGTTGCGCCGCTCAGGTCGAGCGCCGCGCCCGCGCCGGTCAGGTTTACCGCGCCCGTCGTCGCGAAGCTGCCGCCCGTGCCAAGCGCCAGCGTGCCGCTGTTGATCGTCGTGGTGCCCGAGTACGTGTTTGCGCCGGTCAGTGTCGTCGTCGCCGCGCCGTTCTTCACGAGGCTGCCCGCGCCGGATATCCCGCCGCTCAGCGCGAGGGCGTTGCTGCCGCCGAGCGTCAGCGTCGAGCCGGTGCCGGCGAGATTGACCGCGTTCGCGACCGTCACGCTCGTATTCGTATCGAGTGTCGCCGCGCCGCCGACCGTCAGCGCGCCCGTGCCGAGCGCCGCGTTGTTGCCGAGCACGACGCTGCCGCTGTTCAGGTTCGTGCCGCCCGAGTAGGTGCTCGCGCCGTTCAACGTCTGCGTGCCGGTGCCGGACAGCGTCAGGCTGCCCGTCCCGCCAATCGCGCCGCTGAAGGTGCCGCTGGCCGTGCCGCCGAGCGTCAGCGCATTGCCGCCGAGGCTCACGCTCGTACCTGCCACGCCCGACAGTGCGCCGATCGCCTGCGCACCGCCCGTGCTGATGTCGAGCGCCGCACCGGCGTTGGCGAGATTCACCGTGCCCGTTGCCGCGAGACTGCCGCCCGTGCCGAGCGCCAGCGTGCCCGCGTTGATCGTCGTGCCGCCCGTATACGTGTTCGCACCGGTCAGCGTCGTGGTCGCCGCGCCGTTCTTCACGAGGCTGCCCGCGCCGGAAATCGCGCCGCTCAACCCGAGGGCGTTGCTGCCGCCAAGCGTCAGCGCGGCGCCCGTGCCCAGATCGATCGCGTTGCCGACCGACAGGTTCGTGGTCGTATCGAGCGTCGCCGCGCCGCCGACGGTCAGCGCGCCGGTGCCGAGCGCCGAGCCGTTGCCGAGCACGAGCCCGCCGGCATTCAGCGTCGTGCCGCCGGTATAGGTGTTCGCGCCGGACAGCGTCACCGCTGCTGCGCCGTTCTTCACGAGGCCGCCGCCGCCGGCGATCACGCCGCCCAGGCCGAGACCGGTGCTGCCGGCGAGCGTCAGCGTGGTGCCCGTCGCGATGTTGACGCCGTTCGCGAGCGACACGTTGGTGGTTGCATCGAGCGTCGACGAACCGTTGACGTTCACTGCGCCGGTGCCGAGCGCCGTATTGCTGCCGACGGCGAGGTTGCCGCCGTTCAGGTTCGTGCCGCCCGTATACGTGTTCGTGCCCGTCAGCGTTTGCGTGCCGGTGCCTGACAACGTCACGCTGCCCGCCCCGCCGATCGTGCCGGCATAGGTCGCATTGACGCTGCCGTTGAGCGTCAGCGAATTGCCGCCGAGGCTCACGTTCGTGCCGGCCGCGCCCGCCAGCGAGCCGATCGTCTGCGCGCCCGACGCGTTGCTCACGTCGAACGTCGCGCCCGCGCCGGTCAGGTTGACCGTGCCCGTCGACGCCAGGCTGCCGCCCGCGCCCAGCGCCAGCGTCCCGCTGTTGATCGTCGTGTCGCCGGTGTACGTGTTCGCGCCGGTCAGCGTGGTCGTCGCCGCGCCGTTCTTCACGAGGCCGCCGGCTCCGCCGATCGAGCCGGCCAGCCCGAGATTGTTGCTGCCGCCGAGCGTCAGCGTCGTACCGGTGGCGAGATTGACCGTGTTGTTGAGCGTCACGTTTGCGCTCGTGTCGAGCGACGCGTTCGTGTTGACGTTCAGCGCGCCCGTGCCGAGCGAAGCATTGTCGCCGACGACCAGGCCGCCGCCGTTCAGGTTCGTGCCGCCCGTGTACGTGTTCGCACCGGACAGCGTCAGCGTGCCGCCGTCATTCTTCGTCAGCGCGCCTACGCCCGACACCGTGCCCGACAGTGCGAGCCCGGTCGCGCCCTGCACCGTCAGCCCGGCGGCATTGAGCGTCACGCCGTTGGCGACGTTGAGCCCCGCCGTGCCCGCCTGCAGCGCGCCGCCATTTGCCGTGATGTTGCCGGTGCCGAGCGATGCGTTGTTGTTGATGATCGCGACGCCGCCGTTCAGCGTCGCATCCTGCGCAGTGGACGCGCCGTTGATCGTCCAGTTGCCGCTGTTGACGTCGAGGTGGTTGAAGTTGATGTAGTTGTTGACCGCGATCGTACCGTTCGCGCTGGCGCCCTGCTGCAGATTGAGCGTGTTGTTGCCGCCCGCGCCGCCGTCGACGACGCCCGTCGCCGCCACGTTGAGCGTGTTCGGACCGACCGTGATGTTGAACGCGCCGCCGGTGCCGCCCGCCGTGTTGACCGACGAGCCGGTCACTGCATTGAACGTGTTGTTGCTGTTCGCGCCCATCGACACGCCGCCGTTGATCGTGCCCGAGTTGGTGAACGTATTGCCCTGCCCGGGCGTGCCGTTCGAGCCGAACGATACGCGGCCGTTGATCGTTCCGCTGTTCGACATATTGACCTGGCCGCCGCCGTACGCGGCGACCACGGGCGCGTCGGCGCCGACGAGGATCGCACCGACCAGCGGGTTGGACCCGATCGTGCCGGTGTTCGTGATGTGCGACGTGCCGCCGGTGCCGTTCTGGACCGACAGCGCCATGCCCGTCACGCCGCTGATCGCCACGCCGGTCGAGCCGTTCATCGTGCCGTTGTTGATGACGGTGGTGTTCGCGCTCGCCGATGCGTTGCCGATCACCGCCCCGCTCGACAGCACGCCGAGCCCCGAGCCGAGCGCGGAAGGATCGATCGTGCCGTTGTTGGTCAGTGTATTGTTGTTGCCGGTCAGCGACATCGCGGTACCGCCGACGCCGAGCAGCACGCCGACGCTCGCGCCCGGGTTGACCGTCGCATTTATGTTGTTCGCGCTGTTCGAGTAACTCGGCTGCAGCGGGTTCGCGACGCCGGAACAGGTCACCGTGGTGCCTGCGGTGCTGCAGGTCGCCTGGGCGGGAACGATGCCGGCGCCGGACAGCGCCAGGAAAACACCCGTCGGCAACAGCAGTCTCGGGAACGGCTCGCCGGCTTTTTTCGAACGCGCAAGGTTCATGCTTGCCCTCTCTTTTCACTTTGGTATTGGTATTGCGCCCACATCCGACTGCACGCAGCAGAAAATCACGGACGAAAGCATGCCCGCCGGCGGTCGCAATGCGACGTCGGTTTACTCACGGATGAATGTTTTGATATACCCCGGGTTGCGGACGTGAAACTAGCCGAACGACATGACGGTGGCCCCTGATTTTATGCAGCGATTTTCTGGTTGATTTGATTACTGCCCTGCTTTTTGTCAGACAAGGCTATATCAAACCGACGCCATTTTCCAGTCGATGTTTACCTATCGGATCAAGGATCAACGAGCATGTATTTTTTACCCGCCGCTGCGCGTATGCGCGGTAGCATCCAGCAGTTTTTCTGCCGGCTTATTTTGACCGTTCTCAAAAACATCGAAATTGCCGCATCCGTGGAAACGCTGATATACGGCCTCAATTCAAGAGACGTGATTTTTGCAGCGCAATATTTTCATTCCAACAAACTGCCGACACAGATAATAAGTATCCGCTTAATAATAAAATTAAAACCGGATTTTTATACACTCAGCAAAATCGTTTCGATTTCCGTCTTGTATAAGACCTGAAACGCGAATCGTTATCACGGGTTGGTCGCCAATGACATCCGTTCGGCCGGCGAGAAAAGAAGGCGTGCCGCATCCGCCGTGAAACGGCAGGAAAGCAGGACGGAGAAAATCAGACGCCGGGGGCGTTCGCCCCCCCGTACACCGCGTTACGAAAACAGGCTCAACAGGTAAAGCATCGGCCGGAACGAGACCGGCCGCGCATCGGGATTCACCCACAGACGCACCGCATAGACCGCGTAGGCCGGCACTTCGCGCCAGCTCGAGTAGACATCGCGCAACTGGAAGCGGTGCGGATACGCGGCGTAGATGTTCTCCCGCGCGATGCCGACGCGCTCGAACGCGAGGCGCGCCCGCGCAAGGTGGTAGTACTGACTGACGATCAGCACGCGCGACAGGCGGTGCGCCTGCAGGTACGCAAGCGTGTGCTGCGCGGTCGCGAGCGTGTTGTCGCCCTGGTCGTCGACAGCGATCCGGTCGGCCGGTACGCCGCGCGCCACGAGATAGTCGCGCATGGCCGTCGCTTCGTTCAGCCCGGGGCCGTCGATTGCGCCGCTGACCAGAAACGCCGGGCACTGCCCCGTGCGGTAGCAGCGCACGCCGACGTCGAGCCGGGCCGCGAGCACGGGCTTCGGCGCGCCCGTATCGTCGAGCGCATTGCCGAAGATCACGGCAACGTCGGCCGGTTCGCTCGGCATCCGCATCCCGGACACGACGAGCGCGACGGCCGCGGCGGCCCAGATGCACGCGATGACGGCCAGCAAGCGGCCCGCTCGGGCCGCAAAGCCCCGTTTGGTTTGGTATTTCAAGGTTCTCGGTCTCTCAGGTCGTCGGGCGTATCGGCTGGCCCGGCCCGGCATGGGCGCGTAACGCTAGCACGGCGCGCTCGCGCGCGTCCACGCGACCGAACGATGCCGGACCGTTACCGACCTGCTGGAAAGAGGATCGATGCGCTTTGCGCGCGAAGGCGGGCCGGCAATACGGAGATCGAAGGAATATGAATGGCGCCGCTGCGCAGTGATGCGCGGCCCGGCCCGAACCGCGTCAATCGGCCGGACACATCGCGAGCCGCCCCATCGCCTCGCCTGCGCCGCGGACCGCGCAGGTGGCCGGCTCGTCGGCGATCCGCGCGATCACCCCTGTCTCGTCGTACAGCAGGCGCTCGAGATCAGCGAGCAGCGCGCCGCCGCCCGTCAGCACCACGCCGCGATTCGCGATGTCGGTCACGAGTTCGGCCGGCGCGTTTTCGAGCACCGACTTCACCGCGCCGATCACCTGCTTGAGCGGCGCGGCCAGCGCGTCCGCAACGTCGTGGTTGGACAGCTCGATCGAGCGCGGCAGGCCGTCGCCGATGCTGCGCCCGACCGCGCGCGTCGACGTGCGCGGCACCGCACTGGTGGCCGAGCCGATCGTCTTCTTCACGTGCTCGGCCGTCTGCTCGCCGAGCAGCACGCCGTACAGGTTGCGGACATGGTTGACGATCGCCGCGTCGAACTGGTTGCCGCCGACGCGGATCGCCTCGCGATAGACGATGCCGCCGAGCGCGATGACCGCGACTTCGGTCGTCCCGCCGCCGATGTCGATGACCATCGAGCCGACCGGTTCGGTCACCGGCAGGCCGGCGCCGAGCCCGGCAGCCAGCGATTCCTCGATCAGTTCGACCTCCGACACGCCGGCCGCGAACGCGGCCTCGCGGATCGCGCGGCGCTCGACGGCCGTCGCATCGGACGGCACGCACAGCGTGACCTCGACGCGGCGGCCGAAGCGCGAACGCGTGCGCGACATGTCGATGAAGCTGCGGATCATCTGCTCGGCCGCGTGCGCGTCGGCGATCACGCCGTGCCGCATCGGCCGCACGGCTTCGAGATGCCCCGGTTCGCGGCCGAGCAGCGCCTTCGCGAGCTCGCCGACCGCCTCGAGCGTCGGCCGCGCATCGGCCGCGCCGGCCTTGCGGAAGCAGACGACCGACGGCTGGTTCAGCACCACGCCGCGCTCGTGCGTATAGATCTGCGTACTCGCCGTTCCAGGGTCGATCGCAACGGGTTGCGCAAACAACTTTCCGAACAGCGGTGTCGACATATCAAACCTTTGTGAGCGAAAGGGCCGGGACGACCCCGGCGCATCCCCGCGGCGCGCCTGCCGCCCCATCATGAAGTTAGCGGCAAATCGTTCCGATACTTTAGGCAATTCTAATGATTATTTCGCGACGAAATTGTCAAAAATACCGTTCCGGACGTGTCCGGCTACGCAACGGTCTCTCGCGTTGCACCTGTAAAACACGGTAATCTCTCGGTCTTGCCTGCTCCCGGCAGGCCGCAGACGCCCGATCACCCAGGTATTTCCACCATGACAGCGACCGTTTCCTTCCGCTGGGCGCGGGTGCGCCCGCTCTGCACGACGCTCGTCGCCTTCTGGTGCTGCACGGTCGTCGCGCAACCGCTGCCGGCCACCGAACCCGCGCCCGCCCCCGCTGCAGCCGGCACGTCCGTGGCCGCTGCCACCGCCGCTGCCGCTGCCACTGCCGCGACGCCCGCCGCCACGCACGACTGCACGGCCGACGGCGGCCCGGCCGGCCGCCCGTCGATCGGACTCGTGCTGTCCGGCGGCGGCGCGCGCGGTTACGCGCACCTCGGCGTGCTGAAGGTGCTCGAGGAAAACCGTATCCCGGTCGACTGCATCGCGGGCACCAGCATGGGCGCCGTGGTCGGCGGCCTGTACGCGAGCGGGATGGCCGCCGCCGACATGCAGAAGCGGCTGTCTGAAGTCAACCTCGCGGATATCGCGTTCGACGTGACGGACCGCGCGGACCTGCCTCAAACCAGCCGGGAAGACGAACGCCTGTACATCAACGGGCTGACGCTCGGCTTCGGCAAGAAAGGCGTGAAAGCGCCGGTCGGCCTCGTGCAGGGCAACCGGCTGCAGGCGCTGCTCGCCAACTGGACGGCCTCCGTGCCGACCAACCAGTCGTTCGCCCGCCTGCCGATTCCGTACCGCGCAGTCGCGACCGACCTGCAGACGGGCCAGATGGTCGTGCTCGACCACGGCTCGCTGCCGCTCGCGATCCGCGCGAGCATGGCGATGCCCGGCCTGTTCGCGCCGGCCGAGATCAACGGGCGCGCGCTCGTGGACGGCGGCCTCGTCAGCAACCTGCCCGTCGACACCGCACGGCAGATGGGCGCGAACGTCGTGATCGCCGTCGACATCGGCTCGCAACTGCGCCCGCTCGACGCGCTCGCGTCGCCCGCCGACGTGATGCAGCAGATGGTCGGCATCCTGATTCGCCAGAACGTGTCGGCCCAGCGCCAGCAGATCACCGCGAACGACGTGCTGCTCACGCCCGCGCTCGGCTCGCTCGGCTTCACCGATTTCCAGAACGCGCGCCAGGCCATCTCCGCCGGCGAAGCGGCGGCAACCGCCGCGCTGCCACGCCTGAAGCGCTACGCGCTCACGCCCGAGGAATACGCCGCCTACCGCTCCGCGCACGCGCAGCCGCTGCCGCCGCCGGTCCGGATCACGCGCATCGAGATCAAGACGAGCGGCGGCGTGCCGAAGCGCGTCGTCAGCGACGCGCTGCACGTGAAGCCCGGCGACCTCTACGATCCGCAGACCGTCAGCCAGGACCTGCTCGGGCTGACGACGGGCGGCAACTTCGAGAGCGTCACCCAGCAGATCGTCAGCCACGGCGACGAGAACGTGCTCGAGATCGACGCGCGCGAGAAATACTGGGGGCCGAATTTCCTGCTGTTCGGCCTGGGCATGTCGAGCAGCTCGACCGACGAGGGCGGCTTCCGCCTGCATGTCGGCTACCGGCGCCCCTGGCTCACCGAATCGGGCCTCGAATTCCGCGCGGATACGACGATCGGCAGCGACCTGCAGTCGGCGCGCGTCGAATTGCGCCAGCCGCTGCCGATGGCGTACGGCGTCTACATCTCGCCCTACGCCGAATACCAGCGCCGCTACGCGAACCTGTACGACGACACCGGCGACGTGAAGGTCACGCAGTACCTGATGCAGACGGCGCGCGCCGGGATCGATCTCGGCCTGCCGATCGCGCGGCTCGGCGATTTCCGGATCGGTCTCGGTTACGTGACCGGGCACGGCTCGCCGACCTACAACCTGCCGTTCGACGACGGCGACGGCCAGGCACTGCTGTGGCCGAGCTTCACGTCGCAGGCGCTGACCGCGCGCGCGCGGCTCGTCATCGACCAGCTCGACGATCCGATGTTCCCTCGCAAGGGCTACTACACCGAATTGCGCGTCGAACGCTCGCTGGTGTCGCGCAATGGAGGATCGGCGCAGGCGTTCGACGACGCGATCAACAACGCGCCTTACACCGAGATCTACGGCAAGGCGATGATCGCGCAGCAATTCGGCCGGCACAGCTTCAGCGCGACGGTCGAAGGCGGCAAGAGCATCGGCGGCACCAACCTGATCAACGCGTTCAACTTCACGCTCGGCGGCTTCCAGCATTTGTCCGCCTATGCGGCCGACCAGCTGAACGGCAACGAGCTCGCGTACGGCCAGATCACCTACATGAATCAGCTGATGACGTTCAACGCGTCGCCGGTCAAGGCGCTGTCGGTGGGCGCCAGCGCGGAAGTCGGCAACGTCTGGTCGAGCGGCCAGCAGATCGGCGGCGGCGCGCTCAAGCAGAGCTATACGTTCTTCACGAGCCTGTCGACCGCGTTCGGGCCCGTCTACATCGGCGTTGCGCTCGCGCCCGGCGGCCGCCGCAACTTCTACCTGCAGCTCGGCCGCACGTACTGACGACGCGCCGGCGCCGCGCGGGACGCCCCGGCGCGCGCCCCGCCGTCAGTGCGCGGGGCCGGCCGCGGTGCGCGCCGTGCCGATCGGCCAGCTGATCTCGAAGCGCGCGCCGCCGAGTTCGACCGGATCGACGACCGCGATCCGGCCGTTGTGTGCGTGGAGCACCTGCCGCGTGATCGACAGCCCGAGCCCGTAGCCGCCGGTGCGGCGGTCGAGGCGCACGAACGCGTCGAAGATCCGCTCGCGCTCGCGCTCCGGCACGCCGGGGCCGTCGTCCTCGACGAAGATCCCGATGTTGCCGTGCTCCATCGCGATGCCGACGACGATCCGCGATTGCGCATACTTGCTCGCGTTGCGCAGCAGGTTGCGCATCGCGTACGACATCAGCCGCCGGTCCATCTTCACGCGCAGGTCCGACTCGAGCGCGACACGCGACTCGATCGTGCACTCCGGATACAGCAGCTGCGCGTCGTTGACCTGGTGCTCGAACCACGCGACGGGCGCGGTCATCTCCAGGTTCGACTGCAGCGAACTGTATTCGAGCCGCGCGAACGTGAGGCTCATGTCGATCAATTCCTCGAGCTCGGTCACGTCCTGCGCGATGCTCTCGAGCGCCCCCTGGTATTCGGCAGCGGAAGCGGGCTCGCGCAGCATCTCCAGCGCGAAGCGCACGCGCGCGAGCGGCGTGCGCAGCTCGTGCGAGATGCCGTTCGTGAGATCCCGCTGCGCCGCGATCAGCCGCTCCATGCGCATCGCGAGCGCGTTCAGCGTGCGCGCGAGCGGGCCGATGATCACGCTGTGCGATTCGCGTGCGCGCGTGTTGAAGCGTCCGCCGGTGAAGTCGATCGCGCGCTCGCGCACCATCACGAGATCGGACCAGACCGGCCGCATCCACCGGTATGCCGCTAGCGCGGGCGCGGCGAACACGAATGCGAGCACGATCCAGATGTCGCCCGGCAGCGAGTCGAACGCATGCCACACGACCTGCGGCGACAATTCGACGCACAGCGCGAGCGCCGGCACGATCGCGGTCAGCAAGACGAGGCCGAGCAGATGCAGGTAGGTGCGCACGTAAAGGCGCGACCAGCTCGGAATGCGGTCGGCGCGCGTATCGGTCCACGCGCGACGGAAATGCAGCCAGCGCCATCTGACATAGCGCAGCGTCGACAACGGCGGTGCATCGGGGTGCGAAAGGGTTCGTCGAATCATCGCGGCTCCCGGCTGGCGGGCGGAATGCCCGCGCGGAACGTGACGGCGTCGCCTGGCGGCGGCGTCAGTCCCACGCGTGTTTGCTGAATTGGTAACCCTTGCTGCGGATCGTCTTGATCCGCTGCGGGTTGCTCGCGTCGTCGCGCAGCTTGCGGCGCAGCTTCGAAATGCGCCCGTCGATCGTGCGGTCGAGGCCGTCGAATTCGACGCCGCGCAACTGCAGCATCAGATCGTCGCGGCTGACGACTTCGCCCGCATGGCACACGAGCGCCCACAGCAGGTCGAATTCGGCCGACGTCAGATCGGGCGTGCTGCCGTCCGGCAGCACGACGGTACGGTCGGTGCGGTCGATCGAGAACTTGCCGAATGCATAGCGTTCGGGCTGCGACGCGGGGCTCTCGGTCGCGCGCGCGGGCGCGCGGCGAAGCTGCGCCTTGATCCGCGCCAGCAGGATGCGCGGCTCGACCGGCTTGTGCACGTAGTCGTCCGCGCCGAACTCGAGGCCGAGCAGTTCGTCGAACGGCTCGTCGCGCGCCGTCACCATGATGATCACGCCGTCGTACTGCTTGCGCGCCTCGCGGCAGATTTCGAAGCCGTCCTTGCCCGGCAGGTTCACGTCGAGAATGACGAGATCGGGGCGAATGGACAGGATCGCCGGCACCGCGGCGTCACCATGCAGCACAGTGTCGACTTCATAGTCGTTCTTGCGCAGGTAGCCGGCGATCAGCGTGGACAGGCGGGTGTCGTCTTCGACGAGCAGGATGCGAAAAGACATGGGCAACGGTCGGGTCATCGGGGAAGCCGCGGCGGCGCCGGTCATTCCGGACGCCGGCCATCGGCCGAAACGTACCGCATGATACTGCGCCCGCCGATTGCCCGTTTGCCTGTCTGAAAAATCAGGGCGCGATGCCGCGCCGCGCTTGACGAATCGGCGCCGGGACGGTTCCATACGGGCTCGCCGGAATCCGGGCCACGCCTCTACCCTGCCTGACGTGATGAATTACCAGACGATCCTCGAACGCATCCACACCGAACTCGCCCCCTGGATTGGCCAGGGACGGGTCGCCGACTATATTCCCGAACTCGCGAAAATCCCGGCCGACAAGTTCGGGATGGCCGTCGTGACGCTCGACGGAAACGTTTACACGGTCGGCGACGCGCACGAGCGCTTCTCGATCCAGAGCATCTCGAAGCTGTTCGCGTGCACGCTCGCGTTCCAGTTGCTGGGCGATGCGCTGTGGGAGCGGGTCGGCCGCGAGCCGTCCGGCACCGCGTTCAATTCGCTGGTGCAGCTCGAAAGCGAGCGCGGCAAGCCGCGCAATCCGTTCATCAATGCCGGTGCGCTGGTCGTCACCGACGTGCTGTGCCGCCGTTTCGTGAGGGCCGAGACGGCGCTCGTCGAATTCGTACGGCGGCTGATCGGCGCGACCGATATCGACTACGATTCGCGCGTTGCGCTGTCTGAGCTGCAGCATGCGGAGCGCAACCGCGCGATGGCGCACTTCATGGCGAGCTTCGGCAACATGCAGATGCCGCCCGACACGGTGGTCGATGCGTATTGCCGCCAGTGCGCGATCACGATGAACTGCGTCGAACTCGCGCGCGCCGCGCTGTTCCTCGCGAACGGCGGCGTCGCGCCGGTGACCGGCGAGCGCATCGTCGATTCGAGTTCCGCGAAGCGGCTGTCGGCGCTGATGCTGACCTGCGGCACCTACGATGCGGCCGGCGATTTCGTGTACCGCGTCGGGCTGCCCGCGAAAAGCGGCGTCGGCGGCGGGATCGTCGCGGTGCTGCCCGGCGAGATGGCCGTGTGCGTGTGGGCGCCGGGGCTCGATGCGAACGGGAACTCGCTGGCAGGGACGTTGGCGTTGGAGTGGTTGACGACGTACACGGAAAGATCGATTTTCTGACACCCCGCAGCGGTTACTGGAGAACATCGCGCATGAATCCGGACAACGTATCAGATGTCGCAATGGCAGCCCACGCGAACCCCGGCGGCAGCGCTTTCGCGCCGATTCCCGCCGTCGTGCCGTCGCAAACCGCGCTGCTCGTCATGCATTACCAGACCGACATCCTCGGAATCTTTCCGTCGGTGGCCCCCGAATTGCTCGCCAATACGCGCCGGCTGTGCGACGCGGCGCGGGCCGGCGGCGTCGGCGTCTGGTTCGCGAACCTCCGGTTCAGCCCCGGCTATCCGGAAGTCAGCCCGCGCAACAAGAACGGGCAAAGCATCAAGCAGCTCGGCCTGTTCGTCGACGACGGCACGTGCCCTGAGCTGGGCCGGCAGCCCGACGAACCGCTGATCGTCGCGCACCGCGCCAGCGTGTTCTTCGGCACCGATCTGCAGGCGCGGCTGGTCGCACAAGGCGTCGATTCGCTGATCATGGTCGGCATCGCGTCGACCGGCGTGATGCTGTCGTCGATCGCCCATGCGAGCGACGCGGACTTCCGCCTGTATACGGTCAAGGATTGCTGCTACGACCCGGACCCGGTGGTCCACGAGCATCTGTTCTCCACCGCTTTCGAGTCGCGCACGACGGTGCTGTCGCTCGCGGACGCGTTGCGGCTGCTCGGGTAACGGACCGGCACAGCATCGCCCGGAACTGCCGCGCAATGACGGCTTACCGGGCAGTTCCGATGCCCGCCAGAATGAGATCGATGCCGGCCAGGAACTGCTCGCGCTCGTCGTGCGCGGCCAGTTGCGCCGCCACCTTGCGCACGAACGGGTATTGCGCCGGTTCGAGCTGCGCCCACCTTGCGGCGACGGTCGCGACGATCTCCGGCTGTTCCGTATCGCGCGGATGAAGACGCGCACCGGCCGCGTATTGGCCGGCCAGCCCGAAGATGTAATGCATCAGCGCCGATGCCGCGTTGAATTGCGCGGGTTCGGGCACGCCCAGTGCCTGAAGCTGCCCGCCGACGCTTTCCAGGATACGCAGCACCGCGTTCTGCCACGGCTCGCGGAACAGCTGCGCGCCCACCCACGGATGCGCGCTGAACGCATCGAACAGGCGCAGCGCGACGCGACGGATCGCCTCCGCCGCTCCGCCGTCACGCACCGCCGACACGTCCGTCATCGCACCCGCGATCACCTGATCCGCAGCCGCCGCGAGCAGATCGTGCTTGTCGGCGACGTGCCAGTAGATCGCGCCGCTTCCGGTCGCCAGATGCGCCGCGAGCGCGCGAAACGTCAGCGCGCCCTCGCCTGCGTTGTCGAGTATCTCGATCGCGGCCTCGACGATCCGCTCTTTCGACAGCGCATCCGCGCGCCGCTCGGTCCGGTTTCTGGTTTTCATGCGCGGTAGCTTGACACATCTGGAACATCGTTCCAATATCTCGCAATGGAACAACGTTCCAGACCATCCGCTCACCCGGTGCGGCGCCGGTCAGGCGCCGTCCTCTCGACCGCCTCCGGCCCGTCCTGGCCGGACACCGAACCACCCGATGAATCTGCCCGTGACCCATGATGTCGTGATTGCCGGAGCCGGCCCTGTCGGCCTGTTTCTCGCGTGCGAGCTGCGCCTTGCCGGCCTGTCGGTATTGGTGGTCGAGCAAACCGGCGATCCGGGCTCCCCGCTGAAGCGCCTTCCGTTCGGCATGCGCGGCCTGTCGGCGCCCACCATCGACGCGTTCTACCGGCGCGGCTTGCTCGACGACATCGCGATGCCCTCGGGCACGAACGACACCGCGCACTGGATGCAGCAGTCGCGCCGTCCGGGCGGCCATTTCGCCGGCATCCCGTTCTTCCACGACAACATCGATACGGCCAGGTGGCCGTACCGCCTGCCCGGCCCGGCCGGCACCCGCATAGCGACCGACATGGAGCGGGTCGAGGCCGTGCTGGCCGCCCGCGCGAGCGCGACCGGCGTCGAGATCCGGCGCGGCATCGGTGTCGAAGGCTTCGATCAGTCGGACGACGCGGTAACGCTGCGCGCCGGAGGTGAAACGTTGCGCGGACGCTGGCTCGTCGGCTGCGACGGCGGCCGCAGCACGATCCGCAAGGCCGGCGGCTTCGCGTTCACCGGCACCGATCCCGAATTCACCGGCTATTCCATCGAAGCCGAACTGGCCGATCCGGGCACCCTGCCGCCGGGCCGTCACTACACGCCGGCCGGCATGTATACGTACACGCTGCCCGGGACCATCGCGATGGTCGAGTTCGACGGCGGCGCGTTCCACCGGAGCGGGCCGGTCACGCTCGCGCATGCGCAGGCGGTGTTACGCCGCGTGTCAGGCACCGGCGTCACGCTGACGGCGCTGCGGCTTGCTACCACGTGGACCGATCGCGCATGCCAGGCAACGACATACCGCAACGGACGCGTATTGCTCGCGGGCGATGCCGCGCATATCCACTCGCCGCTCGGCGGCCAGGGGCTCAATCTCGGGATCGGCGACGCGATGAATCTCGGCTGGAAGCTGGCCGCCACGATCCGCGGCGACGCGCCGGCCGGCCTGCTCGACAGCTATACGGACGAACGGCATCCGGTGGGCGTGCGCGTCCTCGACTGGTCGCGCGCGCAGGTCGCGCTGATGCGGCCGGCCCGGAGCTCGCGCGCGCTCGAAGCGATCATCCGCGATCTCGTCGACACACGCGACGGCGCGACGTACTTCGCCGAACGCGTGTGGGGCGTGTCCCTTTCCTACGATCTCGGCGGCAGTCATCCGCTCGTGGGCCGCAGTGTTCCGGACTTCGAACTGATCGACGGAACCCGGCTCGGCGAACATGCCCGGGACGGCAAGGGCATGTTGCTGGACTTCGATGCGGGCCGGCCGTTTCAGGCGCTGGCGGGCCGCTGGCGCGACCGGATTGCGTATGTCTCGGATGATGCGAAAGACCGGCTGGGATTGCGCGCCGTGCTCGTGCGGCCCGACGGTGTCGTCGCGTGGGCCTGTGACGATGGTTCGAACACCGACGAAGCGACACACGCGGCGATGCGATGGTTCGGCCCACCCTGTGCGGGGCATTGACCGCACGACAAACGCACGTCTACGGGAACGCGCCGGGCTGCCGTGGTCCTGCATCCCGCCGAAGCCGTGATCGACGACGGCGTGCGCGCAGTCGCGCACGCCAGCCGCCTTCCCTCTTACTTCGCGATATACACGCCCGACGTCGGGCACGTGCCCTGCGTATTGCCGTCGGTGACGAGCGATGCGGCGCTCGGGAACTGCGTGGTCGCATTCGTCTTCACCGCGATCCACGCTTCGGTGAAATAGCTGACGCCATTCGTCTTCGTGCATTTCAGCGACACCGCGCTGCGCGTATTGCTGCCGAACGCGCCTTCGAACGCGGACAGCAACTGGTTGCGCGTGACCGTCTTGCCCGCGTTCGCCTGCAGGTATGCGTTGAACGACGTGTTGCCGAGCCGGCTGATCATGCCGGACGCCTGGTTCCAGTACGCATCGGGCGACGCCGAATTCGAGCAGGTGCCGTGCTTGAACCATTCGTGCTTGTCGAGGCACGACGCAACGCCCGGCATGTACGTCGACAGCGTGTTGCGGGTCGCGCTGCTGATCGGGTAGGCATCCATGCTGCACCACTGGTGCGCGTTGTCGAGGTCGACGTCGTTCTGCGGCACGCCGCAGTAGAACGGCTGGTTGCCGTCGTACCGGTTCGGCCACAGGCCATGCAGCGACAGGCTCGTCGCCGCATACGTGCCGGCGAGGTTCGTGCATTCGGGTGTGTCGTGCGACGCGCAGAAGCCGGGCTCCCACGAGGCTGCAAGCAACAGGTAGTCGTAGCTGGTCTGCGCGGTGGCGTGCAGTGAAGCGGAAGCGACGGCGAGTGCGGCAACGGCGCGGGCGAGCGTCTTGAGCATGGCGTTTCCTCGGAAAAGGCTTGCGGTCGCGGGATGCGCCGCAAGATTGTCGAATGTCTGCCTGCAATTGTTGCTGCCGCAACGTGGCACGAATGTGAAGGTGGACGAATTATGTGGTGGCGCGGCCACGCGCCGTCGCGCCGTTCGGAATCGTCGCGAAACGCGGGCACGGCCGCTCATGCCGCGTCCCGCCCGATACCGTGCACGGCCGATGCGTGCCGCCTTCCCGGCGGCACGCCGTCGCTCAAGATCCGGCGCCGAGCTGCGTGCACGCACGCGCAACCGATTCGGGGCCTTCGAGCACAAGGATCTGCCACACGCCGATGCTGACGCGCCGGCGCGCCGGCGTCGACGCATCCGCCAGCAACGCCTCGACGCGCGGTGCCGCGGCCGGCGCCTGCTGCTTCAGCGCCGCGTGATGCCGCGCGCGCGACGCCGGCTCCGATTCGTAGACGTCGCACAGACGCACCATGCCGGCGAGGCCGGCCACGTCGTCGTCCTTGTCGATCGCGCCCGGCTCGACCGGCGCGAGCCCCTTGCGCTCGGTTTCCGGCAGCTTGCTGCGCGCGCCTTCGTCGATCGCAGCGGCGGACGCCGGCGGCAGCCCGCCGATCGCCGCGACGATCCGGCTGCCCGCGGCGATCATGTCGCCCTGGCACTCGATCTTCTCGACGGCCGCGACGTTCGAGCAGAACGACACCGAGGTCCGGTACACGTCGTTGCTCATGCGCGGCACTTCGTCTTCGGCCGCATGCGCGAGGCCTGCGCTTGCCAGCGCCAGCGCAGCGGGGATCAGGATGCGGAATGCTCTCGTCTTGTTCATTGTTGTTCGTCTGTGGGTTGTTATGGCGGGCAACTTCGCCGGGCCGCGCGGTGGCGGCCCCTGCGGCGCCGGGCCCTCGTCCGGCGCCACGCGATCACTTCATCGACGCAGCCTCCGATCCGCCGGGCGACAGCGCCGCGTTGTCCTGCTCGCGCCACGCGCGGCGCGACGCCATGATCGCCTTCACCGCCGAGCGCGCGACCTTCCACCACGCGAACGGCCGCGGGTCGGCGAGCATGCTGAGCGCGCGCGCATAGTCGAGCGTGAGGCCGGGCGTCCACGCCATCGTCACCGCGCGCTTGCGGATCTGCGCGGCAACCCACAGCTCGGGCGTGAGCAGCAACCGGACGAACGCGCCCCACCCGGCCCGCGTGCCCTTCAGCCGCCACACCGCGCCGTCGAGCGCGGCTTCGAGCGCGTTCGACACGGTACTCGAGCAGTTGCGGTGCGTGAGGTTGTACGTCACGTTCTGCCGGTATGCCGACCAGAACGCGTCGAGCTTCGCCGGATCGTAGTTGCGGATCCGCACGCGCACGGTCGACGGGCACCACGCGTTCGACTCGGTCGCGTAGTCGGGCTGGAACAGGCCCGGTACGTCGTTTTCTCGCGTGGCGCGCAGGATGCGCGTGAATTCGTCCGGAGAACGATCGATTTCGACGCCCGGATACAGGCTGATATAGATGCCCTCCGGCGACTCCAGCGCCGCGTGCCCGGTCGAGATCACACCGTTGACGTCCACCGCCGCGATATAACGGTCGATCACCGGATAGCGCTGCGCTTCGGCCTTCGACGTGCCGGTCGGCGTCCACACGTGCACGGTGAGCGCGTGCTCGCCGTCGGCCGGCGGGCCGTCCCATTCGGACTGCGCGAAATGCGGCCGGTCGCGCGTGTCGTCGAGATCCGGCGCGAGCGCCGGCGCGGGCGACGTCGCGAACGCGGGATTGCGCGTGAGCCGCCGCACGCGCGCGGCGAGGCTCAGCATGTGCATCCCGCCGAATATCAGCAGCAGGCCGAGGCAGTACGGCACGGTGCCCACATAGTGCGTCGGGTACGGCTGGAAGAAGAAGATCGCCAGCAGGATCTCGACGACACCCCACGCGAACGCGACGTTCCAGCGGCGGTAGCGCACCATCCATGCGGACGTGCACTGCAGCAGGCCGTCGACGAGGAACAGCGTGCCGAAGATCATCGACAGCAGGAAGTGGCCGTGGTGATGCCCGGCAAACACGAGCCCCGCGGCCACCACGACCACGATGCCCTTCACGTAGCGCAGGATGCGCTGCCCGCCGACGCCGCTGCCGGCCACCGCGAGCGTCGCGAGCCCCTCGATCAGGAACAGCCACGCGAACAGCTCGATCGGGAAATGCAGCGCACCGTCGAGCGCGTCGACGAAGATGACGACGCCCGCGACGACCCACAGCCAGCCGAGCACGGTCAGCCCGCGCCAGCGGGTTCGCAGGTATTCGATGCCCAGCAGCAGCAAGATCAGTCGTACCATCGCGCCCTCGTGTCATTTTTTCGGGAAACACGCGGCCTCGCGTTTCCTGTCTTGTCGACCGTGCGTCGTGCGACACGCCTGTCGGAAGGCGGCAATCGTTGCCGGCGCGTCATGCCGTCGACATGACCGATGGCGGCCGGCGCGCGCCGCTCTGGCCGAATAATAAGATATGGCGGAGTCGGGTGAAAGCCTGCCGAAAACGTTTTCGGCGGGCCCGGGCGTCCCGGCGCGCCGCCGGATGCGGCGAGTCCGACAACGCTGCCATGGCAGGTTTCCCGTTCGACAACACGCGGCGGATGCGCCAGAATCCTGCTTCCGAGGGCGAAAGCCACTGAACCGAACCGCATCAGACGGGACAACAAGAAATGAGCATATCGATCACGCGCCGGCGCCTGCTGGCCGCCGGCTTGGCCGCGAGCAGCCTCGCGCTGTCGGGTTGTTTCACGCCGAAGCTGTACAAGGACGACGCATACAGCGAATACGTATCCGGATTCATGATTTCCGAGGACGGCAAGAAACTGGTCGTCCTCGGCATGCGCTACCACTACATCTTTGATCTGCCGGCCCAATTGCGGCCGGTACTGCTGTCCGGCTACCGGAAATCGCTGCGCACGACGTTTGCCGGCTTTCATGCGAGCGGCGGCAGCGTCACCGGCCACTACCGGATCGTGTTGCCGAAGGCCGCGTCGGACGACGATCGACAGGCGGCCGCCGCCGACGGATTCGTCGCCGAACCAGCCGGTCTCGTGCTCGAAGGCGACATCGACGGCAAACGCTACTCGACGGAAGGCTTCGCCGCGAAGGACAAAGGAGTCGCGCAGTCGTTCAACAAGCAGTACTCGGTGTCCATCAAGGAATCGCCATCCGTCGTCGGCATGGGCCTGCGAATTCTCGCCACGCCGATCACCGTTGCCGCCGACGGCGTGCTCGTGCTGGGCGGCATCGTGCTCTTGCCGTTCGCGGCCATCGCGATCGAGGCAAACGGCGGCCTCCGGATCATGTAACGGCGCGCGCGACGCCCCTGCAGCGCGGGTGACAGCAGCCCGCGACACGCGAGCGCACACAACGACCGCAACCGGAGCCTCGCCATGACCGTATCACTGCTTCACACGCCACCGCTCGGCCCGCAGCTCAAGCGCTGGCGCGCGCTGCACCGCGTGAAGCAAAGCCACGCCGCAGAACTGTTCGGCGTCGCGCAATCGACGATCTCCCGCTGGGAAGCCGGCATCCAGCAGATGTCGCCCGACGAGCGCGCGACGGCCGAGCGGCTGCTCGCCGCGCGCCTCGATTCCGCAGGCGACCATGCGCTCGCACGGCTCATCGCGGGCAGCGCGGGCCGCATGCATCTCGTGTGCGACCTCACGCACCGCCTGCTCGCCAGTTCGCCGGCGCGCGCGGCCGAGTTCTCGCAACCGCTTTCGATGCTGCTCGGCACGTCGCTGTGGCGCTATGCGACGCCGGAGATCGTCCGCATGGAAACCGCGCTCGACACGCTCGGCTGGCACGATCGCGCGGGGCCGCCGAGCGTCGAATTCGACACCGGCGCGAATGCATCGCGCGTCGTGCCGATCCGCGGCAGCACATGCCGGTGGACGCGGATGACGCTGTCGGACGGGTCGGCCGCACGGCTCGTGGAAACGCTTTAGCGCACGCCGCGCATATTTCATGCGTGGACGAACCGCGCGCGGCCGCCTTACGCTTGGCCGCTCATCGCAAGGACGCCGACCATGAACCCCGACACGATCCACGCGCGCCTCGATTTCCTGCGCGAGGCCGAACGCCTGAAGGATGTGCTGCGCAGCGGCCACACATCGGCCGGGCGTGCGGAAAGCACGGCCGAGCATAGCTGGCGGCTGTGCCTGATGGCGCTCGTGTTCGCCGATGCGCTGCCCGGCACCGACACGCTGAAGCTGCTGAAGCTGTGTGTCGTCCACGATCTCGGCGAGGCGCTGCACGGCGACATCCCCGCGATCGAGCAGGCCGCGTACCCCGACAAAAGCGCGCACGAACGCGACGACCTGCTGACGCTGACGGCGTCGCTCGATCGCACGCTGCGCGACGAGATCGTCGCGCTGTGGGATGAATACGAGGCGGCCGCGTCGCCGGAAGCACGCGCGGCGAAGGCGCTCGACAAGCTCGAGACGATCCTGCAGCACAACCAGGGCAGCAATCCGCCCGATTTCGACTACGCGTTCAATCTCGGCTACGGCCGGCGCTATACCGATGCCGCGCCGCTGTTCAGTGCGATCCGCGATATCGTCGATGCCGATACGCAACGCAGGATCGACGCGGGTGGGCACCGCGCGTAAGCTCGCGGGACCGGGCACGCGGCACCGCCCACCGCTTTCACAGATCGCAACAATGACGCCGCCCAGCCTCCGCGCCGGCACGGTGCTCGCACAATTCAGCACAATTTCCACACGATTTGGCGTGAAATCCTCGCTTACCATGAGCGGCTGATTCGAATCGGCACGCCCGCGCGATGCGTACGCGGATGCCGTCGCGGGCAACACGCCCGGCATACGACGCCGACCGGATCGTCCCGCCCGGCCGCACGCATCGCCGGCGCCCGCTTCATCCTCGCCGCATTCTCATGACTCAGAAGACCCATCGCCGCCGGCGCATCGTGCTCGCTACCCTTGCCGTCGTCGCGATCGCCGCCGGCGTCGCGCTGAAGGCCTGCGCACCCGACAAGCATCCGCAGTACCTGTCCGCGCCCGTCACGCGCGGCGATCTCGAGAACGCGGTGCTCGCGACCGGCGCGCTGCAGGCGTTCAGGCAGGTCGACGTCGGCGCGCAGGTATCGGGGCAGTTGAAGACGCTGAAGGTGAAGCTCGGCGACAAGGTCGCGAAAGGCCAGTGGCTCGCCGAGATCGATCCCGTGATCTCCGAAAACGCGCTGCGCCAGGCGCGCGCCAGCGAGGAAAGCCTGCGCGCGCAGCACCAGTCGACCGCCGCGCAACTGACGCAGGCCGAACTCGCGTTCCGGCGCCAGCAGGCGATGCTGCCCGACGATGCGACGTCGCGCGAGTCGTTCGAGGCCGCGCGCGCGACGCTCGACGTGCAGCGCGCGACGCTCGCGTCGCTCGCCGCGCAGATCCGCTCGGCCCGCATCCAGATCGAGACCGCGCAGGCCAACCTCGGCTACACGCGCATCGTCGCGCCGATCGACGGCGAGGTCGTCGCGATCGTCACGCAGGAAGGCCAGACCGTGATCGCGCAGCAGCAGGCGCCGGTGATCCTGAAGCTCGCGGATCTCGACAAGATGACCGTGAAGGCGCAGGTGTCGGAAGCCGACGTGATCCGCGTGAGCGCCGGCCAGGCCGCGTATTTCACGATCCTCGGCGAGCCGGACAAGCGCCACTACGGCAAGCTGCGCGCGATCGAGCCGGCGCCGCAGAACTATGCCGACGCGCAGAGCGCGCTCGGCGGCGGCGCGGGCGGCGGCACGAAACCGAACTCCGCGGTGTTCTACAACGCGCTGTTCGAAGTGCCGAATCCCGAGCACCGGCTGCGCATCGCGATGACCGCGCAGGTCAACATCGTGCTCGGCAACGCGCGCAACGCGCTCAGCATTCCGGCCGCCGCGCTCGGCGAGAAGCGCAAGGACGGCACCTATGCGGTCCGCGTACTGCGCGCCGACGGCAGCACGGAAACGCGCACCATCCGCATCGGCATCAACAACAACGTGCGCGTCGAAGTGCTGGCCGGCCTGAAGGACGGCGAGCGCGTCGTGATCGGCGAAGCCGCCGCGGACGAGCACGCGCCGCTGGCGGACGTGGTGTGACGATGAGCCAGCCCCTGCTGAAACTGTCGAGCGTCACGCGGCGCTTTCCGGCCGGCGAGAAAGATGTCGTCGTCCTGAACAACGTCAACCTGTCGATCAATGCAGGCGAGATCGTCGCGATCGTCGGCGCGTCGGGTTCCGGCAAGTCGACGCTGATGAACATCCTCGGCTGCCTCGATCACCCGAGCGAAGGCACCTACACGGTCGGCGGACGCGACACGCACATGCTCGACAGCGACGAGCTCGCGCAACTGCGCCGCGAGCACTTCGGTTTCGTGTTCCAGCGCTATCACCTGCTGCCGCACGTCGACGCGGTCGCGAACCTCGAAATGCCCGCGATCTATGCCGGCACCACGCGCGCGGAGCGGCACGAGCGCGCACGCGAGCTGCTCGCGCGCCTCGGGCTCGCGGATCGCGCGCACCACCGGCCCGGGCAATTGTCCGGCGGCCAGCAGCAGCGCGTGAGCATTGCGCGCGCGCTGATGAACGGCGGCCAGGTGATCCTCGCCGACGAACCGACCGGCGCGCTCGACACGAAAAGCGGCCAGGACGTGATCCGCATCCTGCACGAGCTGAACGCGCTCGGCCATACGATCGTCATCGTCACGCACGACAAGGACGTCGCGCGCCATGCACGGCGCATCATCGAGATCAGCGACGGCGAGATCGTCGCCGACCGGCGGAATCGCCACTATGCGGAAGCGCTCGCGGAAGCCTTCGCCGACGCGGCCGAAGCGACAGCCGGCGAGCCGTCAACGCACGATCGGCACGATACGCCGCCACCCGCCGACGCCGATACCGGCACGCGCGCGCGGCGCTTCGCGGCAGGCTCCGGCCGCTTCGCCGAGGCCTGCCGGATGGCGTGGATCGCGCTCGTGTCGCACCGGCTGCGCACGCTGCTGACGATGCTCGGCATCATCATCGGCATCACGTCGGTCGTGTCGATCGTCGCGATCGGCGAAGGCGCGAAGCGCTACATGCTCGACGAGATCGGCAGCATCGGCACGAACACGATCAACGTCTATCCGGGCACCGACTGGGGCGACAGCCGCGCAGACACGATCCAGACGCTGGTGCCCGCCGATGTCGCCGCGCTCGCCGAGCAGCCGTACGTCGACAGCGCGACGCCCGAAACGTCGCGCACGCTGCTGCTGCGCTATCGCAACATCGACGTCAACGCGCTCGTGAGCGGCGTCGGCGACCGCTTCTTCCAGGCGCGCGGGATGCGCTTCGCGCTGGGCGTCGCGTTCGACGAGGACGCGGTGCGCCGCCAGGCGCAGGTAGCGGTGATCGACCAGAACACGCGCCGCAAGCTGATCGGCGCGACGCGCAATCCGGTCGGCGACGTGATTCTCGTCGACAACGTGCCGTGCGTCGTGATCGGCGTCACGGCCGACAAGAAGAGCGCGTTCGGCAGCGTGAAGAGCCTGAACGTGTGGGTGCCGTACACGACCGCGAGCGGGCGCCTGTTCGGCCAGCGCCATCTCGACAGCATCACCGTGCGCGTGCGCGACGGGCAGCCGAGCGCCGCCGCCGAGAAAAGCCTCGAAAAGCTGATGATCCAGCGCCACGGCCGCAAGGACTTCTTCACGTACAACATGGACAGCGTGGTCAAGACCGTCGAAAAAACCGGCCAGTCGCTGACGCTGCTGCTGTCGCTGATCGCCGTGATCTCGCTCGTCGTCGGCGGGATCGGCGTGATGAACATCATGCTCGTGTCGGTCACCGAGCGCACGCGCGAGATCGGCATCCGGATGGCGGTCGGCGCGCGCCAGTCCGACATCCTGCAGCAGTTCCTCGTCGAGGCCGTGCTCGTGTGCCTGCTCGGCGGCACGATCGGCATCGCGCTGTCGTTCGGGCTCGGCGCGGTGTTCTCGATGTTCGTCGCGCAATGGAAGATGGTGTTCTCCGCCGGCGCAATCGTGACCGCGTTCGTCTGCTCGACGCTCACCGGTGTGATATTCGGTTTCATGCCCGCACGTAATGCGTCGCGGCTCGATCCGATCGATGCGCTCGCGCGCGACTGACGAAAGACCTGCCATGACGCATTCCTCTTCGCTTCACCGTCTCGGCGCATTCGCATGCGCCGCCGCGCTGCTCGCCGGCTGCGCGGGCGCACGCCACGACCCGCTGCCGGCCGTCGCGATGCCCGCGAACTGGGCCGCGCCGGTCGCGGCCGACGCGCCTGCCACGACGCGCGACTGGTGGCGCAGCTTCGGCGATCCGCAACTCGACCGGCTGATCGACGACGCGCTGCGTGCCAACAACGACCTCGCGATCGCGGCGATCCGCGTGTACCGCGCGCAACTGCAGGCCGGGCTCGTCGACACGAACCTGACGCCCGCCGTTTCGCTCGGCGCGAACGGCGCCGTGTCGCGCACGCTCGATACGCACCGGATGAGCCGGTCGAGCGGCGTCACCGGTTCGCTCAGCTATGAAATCGACCTGTGGGGCCGGCTGGCCGCGCTGCGCGATGCCGCGCACTGGGAAGCCGACGCGACGGCCGCCGATCTCGAAGCCGCGCGGCTGTCGCTGATCGGCACGACCGCGTCGCTGTACTGGCAGATCGGCTATCTGAACCGGCAGATCGCGCTCGGCGACGCGAACATCGCGTATGCGGTGCGCACGCTCGCGGTCGTCCGGTCGCGGCATGCGGCCGGTGCGGTGTCCGGGCTCGATCTCGCGCAGGCCGAACAGAGCCTGTCCGTACAACGCGCCGCGCAAACGCAACTGATCCAGCAGCGCACCGAGAACCGCCACGCGCTCGCGCTGCTGTTCGACCGGCCGCCGCAGCAACACGCGGCCGAACCGTCGGCGCTGCCCGACGCGCCGCCGCCGGAAGTAGCGGCCGGCCTGCCGGCCAGCCTGCTCGGCCGGCGCCCCGACCTGCGCGCGGCGGAATTCCGGCTGCGCGAATCGCTCGCGCAGGTCGACGCGACACGCACGAGCTTCTACCCGACCTTCACGCTGACCGGCAGCGCCGGCACGACGAGCACGAGCCTCGAACGCGTACTGACGAATCCGGTCGGCACGCTCGGGCTCGGCCTCGCGCTGCCGTTCATCCAGTGGAACACGATGCAACTGCAGATCAAGGTGTCGAAGTCGCAGTACGAGGAAGCGGTGGTCGGGTTCCGCCAGCGGCTCTACACGGCGCTCGCGGAAGTCGAGAATGCGCTGTCGGCGCGCGTACAGCTCGAACGCGAGGCCGAACAGCGTGCGCTGTCGCTGGCCCAGGCGCAGCGCGCCGAGCAGCTTGCCGCCGCGCGGTTCGCGGCCGGCGCGACCGCCGTGCAGCCGTGGCTCGACCAGCAGCAGCGGCTGCGCGATGCGCAAAGCGCCGACGAGCTGACGCGGCTGAACCGGCTCAACAACCAGATGACGCTGTATCGCGCGCTCGGCGGCGGGATGTCCTGACCGGCGTACCCACGCAACGGGCAGGCCGTGTCATTCGCACACGGCCGCCCCGCGCCTCGCCGGCGCGAACGCCACCGCGCTCGCGGTCGCGAGCACCGCTACACCGGCCGCGCCGTACACCATCACCCAGCCGAACCCGTGCACGAGCGCCGCGTGCAGCGCCGCGCCGCTCGGGTCGGCCTGCGCGAGTGCCGGTGCGATCTGCTGCAGCCCGTCGGTGCGGCCCGACGCGATTTCCTGCGCGAGCCGGCGCAGCGCCGTTTCGCCGATCGTGCCCGCGACGCCGCCCTTCAGGCTCGCGACGATCCCCGCGACCAGCACGAAGCCCATCGCCGCGATGTTCAGCGCGACCGAGATCATTCGCGCGCTCATGTCGATGCCCGATGCCATCCCGGCCCGCGCGCTCGGCACCGCGCCCGTCGTCGTGTTGGTGACCGGCGTGTTCGTGAGCCCGAGCCCGATGCCGGCGATCACGCAGCCGGGCAGCATCGTGAGCCAGCTCGCGTGGTCGGCCGCGCTGCCGACCCGCATCAGCGCGAAGCCGGCCGCGATCGTGAACAGGCCGCCCGGGATCACGACGCCCGGCCCGTAGCGCAGCGCCAGCCGTTCGCCGAACGGCGGCGCGACCAGTGTCGGCAGCGTGTACGCGAGCAGCGCGAGGCCGGCCGTCACGCTGTCGTAGCCGAGCGCGACCTGGAACCAGATCGGCAGGTAGATCATGAACGGCCAGAAGCTGAAGTTCATCCCCATCGACCCGAAGATCGCACCGGTGAATGCGCGAATCCGGAACACCGAGAAATCGAACATCGGCCGCGCGCTGGCGCGTTCCGCGACGAAGAAACCCACGAGCGCCAGCACGGTCGCGCCGAGCACGCCAAGGCCGGCCGCACTCGTCAGCCCGAGCTCCGCGCTCTGCGTGATGTAGAACACCAGGCCGAGCACCGCGAGCGACAGCGTGACGATGCCCGCGACGTCTAGCGTGCCCGCATGCGGATCGCGCGACTCCTGCACCGCGCCGCCGATCAGCACGAGCGCGATAGCCGCAAGCGGCGCATGGACGAGGAACACCCACGGCCAGCTCGCCAGCGCGACGATCGCGCCGCCGACGATCGGCCCGAAGCCGAGCCCGATCCCGAACACAATCCCCCAGATCCCGAAGGCGCGGCCGCGCTCGCGGCCTTCGCGGAACTGGTGCGACAGCACCGCAATCTGGCAGATCAGCATCGCGCCGCCGCTGGCGCCCTGCAGCAGCCGGCCCGCGACGAGCACCGGCACGTTCGGCGCAAGCCCGCACAGCAGCGATGTCGCGCCGAACAGCACGGTGCCGATCACGTACACGCGCTTGCGGCCGAACCGGTCCGCGAGCGTGCCGGTCGCCATCAGCACCGTCGCACACGCGATCGTGTACGCGTTCATGATCCACTGCATGCCGTTGAAATCGCCATGCAGCACGTGTTCGAGCGTCGGCAGGATCACCGGCACGCTCGAGATTTCGAGGCCGAACATCAGCGACGTGAGACAGACGGCCGCGAGCGCGACCGCATTCCTGCGGGAGTCAGATAGCGTCATGCGTATTGCGCGGCGGCCCGGCAACAGGCCGCGCGCCTCCAGGTGAGAGGGGTTCGCCGCGCGCGGCCGGCGACGCACGCTGGACGGGAATCGGTACTATAGTGAGAATTCTCATCCCCATTGACGCGCCCATTTCCACGAACTGGGGAACCACAGGACCCAATCAGCCCAACTTGCGATGACCGACAGACTCGACGGCGTAACGACCTTCGTCCAGGTGGTGGAATCGGGCAGCTTCGCGCTCGCCGCGGAGCGGCTCGACATGACGCGCTCGGCCGTCGGCAAGGCGATCGCGCGGCTCGAGAAGCGTCTCGGCGCACGGCTATTGCAGCGCACGACGCGCAGCCAGAGCCTGACCGACGACGGCCAGGCGTACTACGACCGCTGCGTGCGTGCGCTCGCGGAACTGGAAGCGGCGGAAGCCGATCTCGACTGCGGCCGCAACGAGGCGCGCGGCAAGCTGCGGCTGAGCGTGCCGCTCGCGTTCGGGCACCACTGCGTGACGCCGATCGTGCTCGACCTCGCGCGCACCTATCCGCATCTGCGGATCGACGTGTCGATCACCGATCGCTTCGTCGATCTCGTCGAGGAAGGCATCGATCTCGCGGTACGGATCGGCACGCTCGCAGACAGCACGAGCCTCGCGGTGCGCCGGCTCGGCACGCAGTACGGCAGCCTCGGCGCGGCGCCGTCGTATCTCGCGCGCTACGGGATGCCGAAGTCGCTCGACGACCTGAAGCACCACCGGACGATCGCGTATTCACGCTCGGGTGTGCCGCAGCCGTGGGACCTGCGCGCGCCGGACGGCTCGACGGTGCGCGTCGACATGCAGCATCAGTTGAGTTTCGACGACGTGCAGGCGATCGCGGCGGCCGGCGCGTCGGGGTTCGGGATCGCATGGCTGCCGAGCTGGCTGCTCGATCACTACGTGAAGCGCGGCGAGATGGTGGTCGTGCTCGACCGCTGCTTCGTCTGCGAAGGCGACATTCACGCGATCTGGCCGAAGACGCGTTACCTGCCGCGCAAGACGCGCTGCGTGATCGACGCGCTCGCACAGGCGGTGCCGCCGATGATCGAGCGCCGGGATGACATCAACGAGATGAAATGAAACCGACGCGCCGCACGGCGCGTCGGGCCATCACGCGGCGCCGAGATCGGCGAGCGGATGGGCAAACAGCTTCCACGGCGACGTCAGGAAATGCCGCACGCGTTCGGCGCGCAGCTCGACGAGCGATGCGGGCGCCCAGCGCGGCTTGCGATCCTTGTCGACGAGATGCGCGCGCACGCCTTCGCAGAAGTCGCCTTCCTCGATCGCGCGCGCAACGATGCCGAGTTCCATCCGGAACGATTCGGCCAGCGTCATCTGCCGGCCGCGCAGCAGCGCTTCGCGCGTCACGTGCAGCATCGTCGGCGAATGGCTGGCGAGCGCATCGAGCGTCGCCTGCAGCCATTGACGGTGCTCGCGCGTCAGCTCGTCGCGCGCGAGATCCTGCGTCAGCGTCGCGACGATCCGCTCGACGGTCGAACGCTTGTCGAAGTGACGGACGATCCACGGCATCTGGCTGTCGAGCGCCGCATGCGGCACGACGTTGCACGGCGGCTCGAACACCTTGCGCAGCGCCGGCAACACGTCGCCGTCCCACTTGACGCTTTCGATGCGCGTCTCGAACGTGTCGAGCCATGCGGACGGCACGCACAGGTCTGCCAGCTTCGCGGTCAACGCGTCGGCGCCCGACAGCATCGCGCCGGTCAGCCCCACGTACAGTTCGAGATCAGCCGGCATGCGCGACAGGAAATGCGTCGCGCCGACGTCGGGCACGAGGCCGATGCGCGTCTCCGGCATCGCGATCTTGCTGCGCTCGGTCGCGACGCGCAGCGCCGCGCCTTGCGCGAGGCCCATGCCGCCGCCCATCGTCACGCCGTCCATCAGCGCGACCACCGGCTTCGGGAACGTGTGGATCGCGTAGTCGAGCCGGTATTCGTCGACGAAGAACGGCAGCCAGGTTTCGCGCTGCGCGACCATCCGGTACAGCGCGCGCACGTCGCCGCCCGCGCAGAAGCCCTTCTCGCCCGCGCCGCGCAGCACGATCGCGACGATCTGGTCGTCGTGACGGCAGCGCTCGAAGAGCGCGGCCAGCTCGCCGATCATCGCGTACGACAGCGCGTTGAGCGCGGCCGGCCGGTTCAGCGTGATCAGCGCCACGCGGTTCACCACGCGGAACAGCACCTCGGGCGCGGCTTCCGCGAACGCGTCGTGATTCGTCACCGGCGTGCTCATCGTTGCGGCTCTCCGTCGGTATTCCACTGCGGCGCGCGCTTGCCGAGAAACGCGGCCACGCCTTCGCGCGGATCGTTCGTGTCGAACAGGTCGACGAAGCGTTCGCGCTCGACCGCGAGCGCCGCGCTGCGCGGCACGCCGCGGCGTGCGAGGCCGATCAGCTCCTTGCTGTAGGCAACCGCGTGCGGGCTCTGCCGCGCGACGTTGCGCGCCAGCGCCAGCGCCGCGTCGCGGGCGGCCCCGCTCTCGACCACGTCTTCGACGAGGCCGATCCTGAGCGCCGTCGCCGCGTCGACGCGCGCGCCGGTCAGGATGATCTTCTTCGCCCAGCCTTCGCCGACGAGCCAGGGCAGCGTCTGCGTGCCGAGCCCGCACGGCAGCAAGCCGACCGACGGCTCGGGCAGCGCCATCTGCGCATGCGTCTCGGCGATCCGCAGGTCGCACGCGAGCGCGCATTCGAGGCCGCCGCCCATCGCATAACCGTTGATCGCCGCGATCGTCACGACGCGCGCATCGTGCAGCGCCTCGAATGCCGCACCGAAACGCGACGCCATCGCGCGCGCGACCGCGCGGTCGCCGTCGGCGAACGTGTTGAGGTCGGCGCCCGCGCTGAAGAATTTCGGGCCGTCGCCCGTGATCACCAGCGCACGCACGCGCGGGTTCGCATTCAGTTCGGCGACGGTTTCCTGCAGTTGCTGCAGCCCGTCGGCGGTAAAGGCGTTCGCGGGCGGACGCTTGAGCGTCGCGCACGCGATCGCGCCGTCGTCGACGAAATCCAGTTCGATCATTGCGCGTCCTTCTTCGGTGCGGGTTGGTACAGGCGGATCACCGCCGAGAAATCGAGCTGCCCGTCGCCGCGGCTGCTCATCGTCTGGTACAGCTGCTGCGCGAGCGCGCCGAGGTAGACGGGCTGGCGCGCCTGCTTCGCCGCATCGTTCGCGAGGCCGAGATCCTTCAGCATCAGGTCGGTGCCGAAGCCGCCCGAGTAGCCGCGCGACGACGGCGCGGTGTCGATCACGCCCGGATACGGGTTGTACGTGTCCGAGCTCCAGCAGCGGCCCGTCGACGTGTTGACGATGCCGGCCAGCACCTTCGGGTCGATGCCGAGCGCAACGCCGAGCGACATCGCCTCCGACACGGCCGCCATCGAGATGCCGAGCACGAGGTTGTTGCAGACCTTCGCGACCTGCCCCATGCCCGTCGCGCCGCAATGGACGATGTTCTTGCCCATGCCTGCGAGCACGGGTTTCACGCGCTCGAAATCGGCATCGCTGCCGCCGACCATGAAGGTCAGCGTGCCGGCCGCCGCGCCGCCGGTGCCGCCCGATACCGGCGCATCGACGAACGCGCCGCCGTGCTCGCGCACCAGCGCGCCGAATGCCTGCGCGCTCGCCGGGTCGATCGTGCTCGAATCGATCACGGTCGCGCCCGCATCGAGGCCGGCGAGCACGCCGTTCTCGCCGGTCAGCACCGAACGCACGTGCGGCGCGGCCGGCAGCATCGTGATCACGAACGTCGCGCCCGACGCGGCGTCGCGCGGCGACGCGGCAACCTGCGCGCCGGCGTCCTGCAGCGCGCGCAATGCATCGGCGCTCAGGTCGAACGCATGCACTTCATGGCCGGCCTTCAACAGGTTCAGCGCCATCGGCGCACCCATGTGGCCCAGGCCGATAAATCCGATTTTCATGTTCGTGTCCTCCGCCGCTCAATGCAGCCGGATCGTGGTATTCACCGGGCCGGCCGTCGTGTCGTCGTCGAACCAGCGCGCGGTGACCGTCTTCGTCTGCGTGTAGAACTGCACGACCTGCTTGCCGTACGGGCCGAGATCGCCGAGCTTCGACCCGCGCGAACCGGTGAAGCTGAAGAACGGCACCGGTACCGGGATCGGGATGTTGATGCCGACCTGGCCGATGTCGATCTCGCTCTGGAACTTGCGTGCGGCCGCGCCGCTTTGCGTGAACAGGCCCACGCCGTTGCCGAACGGGTTCGCGTTGACAAGCGCGATCGCGTCGTCGAGCGAGTCGGCTTCGAGCACGACGAGCACCGGGCCGAAGATTTCGTGCGTGTAGATCGACATGTCGGTCTTCACGCCCGAGAAGATCGTCGGGCCGATGAAGTTGCCGCTTTCGTAGCCGGCCACCTTCACGTCGCGGCCGTCGAGCTCGAGCTTCGCACCTTCGCTCACGCCCGCTTCGATCAGCGACAGGATGCGTTCCTTCGCGGTCTTCGACACGACCGGGCCGACGTCGGTGCCGGCTTCCGCGCCGGCATTCACCTTCAACAGCTTCGCCTTGGCGACGAGATCGGGCAGCCAGTCGCGCGCGTCGCCAACCAGCACCGCGACCGACGTCGCCATGCAGCGCTGCCCCGCCGCGCCGAAGCCGGCGCCGACGAGCGCATTGATCGTCTGCTCGCGGTTCGCATCGGGCAACACCACCGCATGGTTCTTCGCGCCCATCATCGACTGCACGCGCTTGCCGTGCGCGCTGCCGAGGTTGTACACGTGCGTGCCGACGGTGGTCGAGCCGACGAACGAGATCGCCTTCACGAGCGGATGCGTGCAGATCGCATCGACGACTTCCTTGCCGCCATGCACGACGTTCAGTACCCCTTTCGGTACGCCGGCCTCGATCGCGAGCTGGACAAGCTCCATCGTCGACATCGGGTCCTGCTCGGACGGTTTCAGCACGAACGTGTTGCCGCAGACGATCGCCATCGGGAACATCCACAGCGGAATCATCGCGGGGAAGTTGAACGGCGTGATGCCCGCGCACACGCCGAGCGGCTGACGCAGCGTGTACGTGTCGACACCGCCCGCGACGTTCTCCGCGAATTCGCCGAGCTGCAGCGAGCCGATCGAACACGCGTGCTCGACCACTTCGAGGCCGCGGAAGATGTCGCCTTCGGCATCGGGGATCGTCTTGCCCTGCTCGGCCGTCAGCGTCTTCGCGATGCGCTGCTGGTTCGTGCGCACCAGATCCTGGAACTTCAGCATGATGCGCATGCGCGCGGCAATCGGCACGTTCTTCCACGTCGCATACGCGGCGTGCGCGGCCTGCACGGCCGCGTCGACTTCCGCGACGGTCGCGAACGGCACGCGCGCGAGCACCTGCTGCGTCGCCGGGTTGACGATGTCGCGCCACTCTTTCGTGGCGGACTCGACGAAGGCTCCGTCGATCAGCAGCTTGACCGTCGGCACGTCTTGCCCCGTCTGGGGCGTCGGATTCGCGTTCATCGATCCTTTCTCCTTGCAGAGGGCCGCAATGCGGAATCCCGCCCGGCGGCCGGTTCAATTCGGCTGCGGGCGGCGGCCGCGGAATGCGGCGCGCGCGGCCCGCGGTCGGTCATTTCAATTCAGCGGCGAAATCTTCTTCCCAGTATTCGCCGGGCATCCGCGCGGTCGCGTCGTCGCCGCGCTCGATTTCGCGACGACGCAGCTCGACGCGGCGGATCTTCCCCGAGATCGTCTTCGGCAGCTCCGCGAACTGCAGGCGGCGGATGCGCTTGTACGGCGCGAGCTTCTCGCGCGAGAAGCGGAAGATCTCCAGCGCGAGCGCCGGGCTTTCCTCGTAGCCCTGCCGCAGCGTGATGAAGGTCTTCGGCACCGACAGCCGCACGGGGTCGGGGCTCGGCACGACGGCTGCCTCGGCGATCGCCGGATGCTCGATCAGCACGCTTTCGAGTTCGAACGGGCTGAGCCGGTAGTCGGACGACTTGAACACGTCGTCCGCGCGGCCGATGTACACGTAGTAACCGTCGTCGCCGCGCATCGCGATGTCGGACGTGCGGTAGTGGCCGTCGCGCATCGCGTAGGCGGTCGCGTCGGGGTTGTTCGCATAGCCGTTCATCAGCCCGACCGGGCGCGCGACGTCCGCGCCGATCGGCAGCGCGACCTCGCCTTCGGTCACGGGCACGCCGTCCGGATCGAGCAGCGCGATCCGGTAGCCGGGCAGCGGCCGGCCCATCGAGCCCGCGACGACCGGCTGGCCCGGCGAGTTGCCGATCAGGCAGGTCGTCTCGGTCTGGCCGTAGCCGTCGCGGATCGCGATGCCCCACGCCTTCTTCACGCGCTCGATGATCTCGGGATTCAGCGGCTCGCCCGCGCCGACGATCTCGCGCAGCTTCACGTCGAACGACGCGAGCGGCTGCTGCACGAGCATCCGCCATACGGTCGGCGGCGCGCACAGCGTCGTCACCTGGTATTTGACGAGCGCATCGAGCACGACCTTCGGCTCGAAGCGCGCGTAGTTGAATGCGAACACGCACGCCTGCGCATTCCACGGCGCGAAGAAGCAGCTCCACGCGTGCTTCGCCCAGCCCGGCGAGCTGATGTTCCAGTGGATGTCGCCCGGCTGCAGGCCGACCCAGTACATCGTCGACAGATGGCCGACCGGATAGGTGCGGTGCGTATGCTCGACGAGCTTCGGCTTCGACGTCGTGCCCGACGTGAAGTACAGCAGCATCGGATCGCCCGCATGCGTGACGGCGTCCGGCTCGAACGCGGCGCTCGCCGCGTAGCCGTCGTTCATCGCGAGCCAGCCCGCGCGCGGCGCGCCGGCGACGATCTTCTGCGCGAGGCCGAGGTCGGGCTGTTCGAATTTCGCGGTTTCGTTCTCGTCGACGATCGCGTATTTCGCGCCGCCGATCTGCACGCGGTCGCGCACGTCGTCGGCCGACAGTTGCGTGGTGGCGGGCAGCACGATCGCGCCGAGCTTCATTGCGGCGAGCATCGCATCCCACAGTTCGACACGGTTCGGCAGCATCAGCAGGATACGATCGCCGCGCACGACGCCGATCGAGCGCAGCCAGTTCGCGATCCGCGACGAACGCTCGGACATCTGCGCGAACGAATACGGATCGCCCGTGCCGGTCGCCGCGTCGACGATCCACAGCGCGGGCTGGTCGTTGCCGCGCGCCATCGGATCGAAGTAGTCGAGTGCCCAGTTGAACGCATCGAGCACCGGCCACTCGAAATCGCGGTACGCGGTTTCGTAGTCGGTTCGATGGCGCAGCAGAAAGTCGCGTGCGTCCAGGAATGCCTGTACCGTCATCGTGTCTTCTCCAGTCTCCATGCATCGCGGTCAACCGGCGCATGCGCTGCAGCACATGCCCGGTTTCCTGTTGCGCGGCGCACGGTCACGCCGTTGCGTGCCGCGTTCACCGCGCTGCCCTCGTGCCCTGCGTGATGCTTCCGTTCTGTCGGCGCGACCGCCGCGACTCAAAGCTGCCGCGCGATCACCATCCGTTGCACTTCGCTGGTTCCTTCGTAAATCTGCGTGATGCGCGCGTCGCGATAATGACGCTCGACTTCGTAATCGACCAGGTAGCCGTAGCCGCCGTGGATCTGGATCGCGTCCGAGCACACACGCTCGGACATCTCCGATGCGAACAGCTTGGCCTGCGACGCTTCCGACAGGCACGGCAGCCCGGCCGTGCGCAGCTTCGCCGCGTGATGCACGAGCAGGCGCGCGGCGTTGATCTGCGTGGCCATGTCGGCGAGCTTCTGCTGGATCGCCTGATGCTCGGCGATCGGCTTGCCGAACTGCACGCGCTCGCCCGCATAACGGCGCGCCTTGTCGAACGCGGCGCGCGCGATGCCGAGCGCCTGCGCGGCGATGCCGATGCGGCCGCCCTCGAGATTCGACAGCGCGATCTTCAGCCCTTCGCCGCGATTGCCGAGCAGGTTCTCTTCCGGAATCGCGCAGTTCTCGAACGTGATCGGGCACGTATCCGATGCACGGATGCCCATCTTCTTCTCGGGCTTGCCGACGATGAAGCCCGGCGTGTCGGTCGGCACCAGGAACGCGGAAATGCCGCGCTTGCCGGCTTCCGGGTCGGTCATGGCAAAAACGATCGCGACACCCGCGCGCTTGCCGTTGGTCACGAACTGCTTCGCGCCGTTCAGCACCCATTTTCCGTCGCGCAGTTCCGCGCGCGTGCGCAGGTTGTTCGCCTCGGAGCCGGCCTGCGGCTCGGTCAGGCAGAACGCGCCGATCACGCGGCCGGACGCCATGTCGGCCAGCCAGCGCTCTTTCTGCGCGGGCGTGCCGAAGCCGAGGATCGGGCCGCAGCCGACCGAGTTGTGCACGCTCATCAGCGTCGCGCACGCGGCGTCGCCGGCGGCGATTTCCTCCATCGCCAGCGCATACGCGACGTAGTCCGTGTACGAGCCGCCCAGCTCCTGCGGCACGATCATCCCGAGCAGGCCGAGTTCGCCGAGCTGCGCGACGATGGCGTCGGGCAACTGCGCATCGTGGTCCCACTGCGCGGCGTTCGGCGCCAGCATCTCGGTGGCAAACGCGCGCGCGGCGTCGCGGATCATCCGCTGGTCTTCGGTATAAAGCTCGTCCATGGTGCTGCTGTCTCCCGCGGCCGCCGGGCGCGACCGTCCTTGCGTTTCGATGCAACAAGTGTAGGCAAGCGCGCGCGACTGTTCGATGCTCGCGTCGCTCATTTACACTGAGCGTTTTTGCCACACCGGCGACACCGATGAAGCAGGAAGACAAGGGAACCGTCGCGATCAGCCTCGTCGCGTACAGCGTCGCGCTCGCGACCCGGCGCGGCGTCGCGGCCGAGCCGCTGCTCGCGCAGGCCGGTATCGCGCCCGCGCTGCTCGGGCAGCCGCGCGCACGCGTGTCCGCGCAGCAATACGGTGCGCTGTGGAACGCGATCGCACGCGCGCTCGACGACGAGTTTTTCGGGCAGGATCGCCACCCGATGCGCAGCGGCAGCTTCATCGCGATGAGCCAGGCCGCGCTGTCCGCGCGCGACGGGCTGCACGCGATGGCGCGCGCGGTGAAATTCATGCACTGCGTGCTCGACGACCTGCACGCGGAGCTCGACGCGAACCCGCAGCGCGTGCGGCTGCGTTTCGTGCACCGCAACAACGGCGCGACGCCTGCGATGTTCACGTACGCGACCTATTTCATCATCGTCTACGGGCTCACCTGCTGGCTGATCGGGCGGCGCATCCCGCTGCTGCATGCGAGCTTCCGCTGCGACACGCCGCCCGCGGACCACGAATACCCGTCGATGTTCTGCGACGACATGCGTTTCAACGAGCCCGATTCGTATGTCGATTTCGATCCCGAATTCGCGACGCTGCCGGTCGTGCAGAACGCGAAGACGCTGAAGACGTTCCTGCGCAACGCGCCGGCGAGCTTCATCGTCAAGTACCGCAACCCGAATGCGCTTGCGCAGCGGGTGCGCGCGGTGCTGCGCGGGATGCCGCCCGCCTCGTGGCCGGGCGCGGGCGGGATGGCCGCGCGGCTGCACGTGGCCGAGGCCACGCTGCGCCGCAAGCTGCACCAGGAAGGCCACGCGTACCAGTCGATCAAGGACACGCTGCGGCGCGATCTCGCGTTCGAGGCGCTGGCCGACCCCGCGCGCACGATCGCCGACGTCGCGGCCGCGACCGGCTTCGCGGAACCGAGCGCGTTCTACCGCGCGTTTCGCAAATGGAGCGGGCGCAGTCCGGCCGACTATCGCGACGAAGTGCTCGCGCGGGGCGGCGGCGCGGGCTGAATCCGGCCGCGGCAGCCTCGGCTTCGCGCTTTCCGCCGAAACCGCCTAATCTTTAAGCATCGGGCCAACGCCCTTTCCGCGAGCCGGGCGGCGCGCGGCCGTGCGCCGCCCGGACGCCCCAATGCGCTTTCAACATCACGGGCCGCCGCCGGCGCTTGCCGCGTCCGACGGCCACCCCAGTCACCCGCTGTCCGCGCGGGTCGCACGCGCCGCACTGTTCGCGGCGCTGCTCGTCGTGTGCGCGGCCGTCGCCGCGCCGCCGCCCGCCGCTGCACCCGCAACCGCAGCCGCACACCCGGTCATCGTGATCCCCATCAACGGCGCGATCGGGCCGGCCAGCGCCGACTTCATCGTTCGCTCGCTCGACCGCGCCGCACGCGAGCACGCGCCGCTCGCGATCCTGCAACTCGACACGCCCGGCGGCCTCGACTCGTCGATGCGGCAGATCATCAAGGCCATCCTCGGCTCGCCGGTGCCGGTCGCCGCGTTCGTCGCGCCGAGCGGCGCGCGCGCCGCGAGCGCGGGCACCTACATCGTCTATGCGAGCCACTTCGCGGCGATGGCGCCCGGCACCAACCTCGGTGCGGCGTCGCCCGTGCAGATCGGCGTCGGCGGCGCCACGCCGCCGGGCGGGAACCCCGCTGCGCCACGAGCGCCGCCGGCCGGGACGCCGGGTGCATCAGGAACCCCGGGCACGACGCCGGCCGCGCTGCCGACCGACACGCAATCGACCGAGATCCGCAAGGCGATGCAGGACGCGTCGGCCTATATCCGCGGCCTCGCGCAGTTGCGCGGGCGCAATGCCGAATGGGGCGAACGCGCGGTGCGCGAAGCCGTCAGCCTGTCGGCGAACGAGGCGCGCACGCAGCACGTCGTCGACCTGATCGCGCTGGATCCGGCCGACCTCGCGCGCCAGCTCGACGGCCACAGCGCGACGACCACCGCCGGCACGGTACGGCTCGCGACCGCGCATGCGCCGCTCGTCGTGGTCGAGCCCGACTGGCGCAGCCGGTTCCTGTCGATCATCGCCGATCCGAACGTTGCGCTGATCCTGCTGACGATCGGCATCTACGGCCTCTTTTTCGAATTCGCGAACCCCGGCTTCGTGCTGCCGGGCCTCGTCGGCACGATCTGCCTGCTGATCGGGCTGTTCGCGATGCAGTTGCTGCCGATCAGCTATGCGGGCCTCGGCCTCGTGCTGCTCGGCCTGGGTTGCCTGGTCGCGGAGGCGTTCCTGCCGACCTTCGGCGTGCTCGGCTTCGGCGGGATCGTGTCGTTCACGATCGGCGCGCTGATGCTGATCGACACCGACGTGCCCGGCTACGGGATTCCGTGGCCCGTGATCGGGAGCCTCGCGCTCGGCGGCGGGCTGCTGGTCGCGGGCGTGTCGAGCGTTGCGCTGCGCGCGCGGCGGCGCCCGGTCGTGACCGGCGCCGAAGCGATGGTCGGCAGCATCGGCGAAGTGCTCGACGACGGCCTGTGCGCCGACCAGCCGCACGGCGCGGCCGGCCCCGCGCCATCGGCCGCGGGCTGGGCGCGCGTGCATGGCGAGCGCTGGCGCGTCGCGAGCAGCGTGCCGCTCGCCGCGGGCTGCCGCGTGCGCGTCACCGGCCGCCAGGGGCTGATGCTCACCGTCGCGCCGCTGTACGACGTGCCGGCGCAGGAACAACAACATCAAGGTGAACCAACATGATCGGCTACACATTCGGCTTCAGCAGCGTCCTGATCGTCTTCGTCGTGGTGCTGGTCGCGTCGTCGATCCGCATCTTTCGCGAGTACGAGCGCGGCGTGGTGTTCATGCTCGGCCGCTTCTGGAAAGTGAAAGGGCCGGGGCTCGTGCTGATCATCCCGATCGTTCAGCAGGTCGTGCGGATCGACCTGCGCACCGTCGTGTTCGACGTGCCGCCGCAGGACGTGATCACGCGCGACAACGTGTCGGTGAAGGTGAATGCGGTCGTGTATTTCCGCGTCGTCGATCCGGAGAAGGCCGTGATCCAGGTCGCGCGCTTCTTCGACGCGACGAGCCAGCTCTCGCAGACGACGCTGCGCTCGGTGCTCGGCAAGCACGAGCTCGATGCGCTGCTCGCCGAGCGCGAACAGTTGAACGCCGACATCCAGAAGACGCTCGACGCGCAAACCGATGCGTGGGGGATCAAGGTGTCGACGGTCGAGATCAAGCACGTCGACCTGAACGAGACGATGGTGCGCGCGATCGCGCGGCAGGCCGAGGCCGAGCGCGAACGGCGCGCGAAGGTGATCCATGCGGAAGGCGAACTGCAGGCGTCCGAGAAGCTGCTGCAGGCCGCGCAAAAGCTCGCGCAGGAGCCGCAGGCGATGCAGTTGCGCTATCTGCAGACGCTGACGACGATCGCGGCGGACAAGAACTCGACGATCGTGTTTCCGCTGCCGGTCGATTTTCTGGGGGCGATGCTGGAGCGGCTGGGCATGCCGCGCGAGCGCTGAAACACCCGTTTCCCGGCCCGCGCGACGCCGCCATCGATCCCGATGCACGCCGGGCCGCGATGGCCCGGCGCCCCGCGCACGTCAAGCCAGCAGCTTGCGCTCGGTCTTGCCGTACTTGATCGACTTCTCGTCCGGGATCATCAGGCCCGTGTGCTCGTCGCGGCCCTGCAGCAGGAAGCGCGCGTCCGGCTTGCCGACCTGCTCGGCGGCGAGCTTGCTGTCCGCGCCGATCTCGCCCTTCTTCATCCGGTTGACGATCACGCCGGCCGCGGTGTCCTTGAAGTCGCGCAGCATCCACGCGTCGCCGTCGCTGTCGCCGAACACCAGCAGCGGGCCGTAGCCCTTCTTCGATTCGAGGACGTTGCGGATGCCCACCGTCTTGCCGGGCCCCCAGTTGAAATGCCAGCCGGCCGGATAGGTGCTCGTGTACTTGCCGTCCCGCATGTCGAGACGCAGGCCGATCACGTTCCCGGGCGGCACGCCGTAGCCATAGTTCGGATTGCCGGCGAACACGCGCACGACATCGTCGAGCGACGCGGTGCTCACGTACACGTCGATGCCGTTCGCGCGCAGCGTGTGCATCACCGCGCGGATTTCCTCATGAATGCGGATGCCGTGGAAATGCGTGTCGGCCACCACGCCGGCCTTGCCCGGCAGCGTCTTCGGGCTTTCGTAGCGGACCTTGCGCAGCGCGTCGCCGATGCCGTAGTTGTTCGACGCTTCCGCCATCGCCTGCAGCTCGGCGGTCGTCATGTTCCTGTAGAAGTAGATGATCCACTTGTAGCCGATCTCGAGCGGGTGCGTGTCGCAGATCGCGTCGTACATGAAATACAGCTTCGCGCGGAAATCCTTGAACTGATCGGTCTCGCGGATCTCGTCGAGGCTCTTGTCGCCGCCGAATC
This sequence comes from Burkholderia pyrrocinia, assembly GCF_001028665.1. Taxonomy (NCBI): domain Bacteria; kingdom Pseudomonadati; phylum Pseudomonadota; class Betaproteobacteria; order Burkholderiales; family Burkholderiaceae; genus Burkholderia; species Burkholderia pyrrocinia. Next base: position 1,846,437 of record NZ_CP011504.1, on the reverse strand, counting down.
CCTTGTAGTTCGCGTAGAGCCAGCGATAGTCGGATTCGACGTCGGCGGCGAGGTCCTCCATCGTCACCGGCTTGCCGTCCACCGTCGTGTAGTCCTTCATGAAGGCGCCCTTCGGCACGTCCTTCCACATCACGTCGACGAATTCGTCCGGCGTCAGCTTGTACTGCAGATGGTTGATCTGGTACATCAGCAGCGCCTCTTCGCAGTCGTTCATGATGCACGTGTTGTCCCAGTCGAACACCGCGTACGGGCGACGCTTTTCGTCGTAGCGCGCGCTCGCGACGCCATGCCGGTCGAGCACCGCCTGCAGGCGCGCGGCGTTGAACGGCGACCAGCGGCCCGGGTCCAGCGCATCCGGCGCGGTTGCGCTCTTCGCGTCGGCCGTGCCGGCCTTGAGCATCAGCGACGTCGCGGCGGTCGCCGCGGCAAGGGTGTTCATGAACTTGCGGCGTTGCATGGTCTCTCTCCGTGGAAATGTCGAGTCTCGAATCGGCTTCGGTCACTACCCCGCGCGGCGCACCGCGCACCGGCGGCTCATCGGCGCGGCGAAGCCGGGATGGCTCCGAACCGGGGGCGAATGATGTGACGAAATTATTTCGGCAATTTGACAGTGTCACATCGTGATGCGACAGGGAGTTGATCCGGCGCGACATGCCGGGCCGTCACAAGGCGGGGTCGTCACATGGCGGCTGTACGCGCGGCCATCCGGGCCGGCGCTGGGCCCGCCCGTGAGGCAACCTCCGGCCGGCGCCCCGATCCGTACACATGCGCGCCGACGGTCATCCGGCCCCAACCTCCGGAAACCTAGAGTCTCCACTCCATTTCGGCCCTTCATTAGGACAAATCCTCCCCCCCGGGGGCTAGCGCGCCACGTCGAACCAGCTATTATCATTACATCGCTCAATGGCACATTAAATGCTGACTGGATAATCCGCGACGGGAACACCGCGAATGCATTCCGGATCAGCGCCCCGCTTTGCACAGGTCCGTAGCGCGCTTTGCGTGGGACCGGAGTCAGTGCTGAAGCACCAACACCGGTCGACAAGCGCCGAAGCGCCCACTCCGGCCGACATATGGAGACGCATCATGGCCGACCACCACCCGCTGCCGGAAGTCCACCTCGACGAGCTGCCGCAATTCCGCGCGGTCCAGCAGCTTGCCTACCGCTGTGTCGAAACCGTCGGCGCGATGCTCTACCCCGGCATCACCGAAAAGGAAGCCGCGCGCCTGCTGACCGAATGGCTGCAGGACAACGGCGTGCACGACTGGCTGCACAAGCCGTTCGCGTGGTTCGGCGACCGCACCGCGTTCGAGGGCTTCTCGGGCCTCAAGCACATGGGCGGCTTCAATCTCGCGTTCTTCCCGAGCAGCCGGCAGCTCGAGACCGACATGCCGGTGATCCTCGACGTCGCGCCCGTGCTCGACGGCATCGTGGCCGACGTCGGCTACGCGCACTGCCTCGGCGAGAACCCGATCCTCGAGCAGTTGCAGGACGACCTGATGGACCACCGCGACATGATCGTGCGGCTCGTGAAGGCGCGCCGGCCGATGGCCGAGGTCGCGCAGGAAGTCGACGCGCTGTGCCGCCGCCAGGGCGTCGAGCCGCGCCACAAGGCCTATCCGTTCAAGGTGCTCGCGCATCGCGTCGCGAAGATCCACAAGCTGTCGAAGCCGCGCTTCGTCGCGCGTTTCGGGCTGAACGCGACGCGCAACCTGCTGCTCGACCAGGGCCGCGCGGCGAAGCAGCAGGGCTGGTCGCCGCTGTGGTCGATCGACCGCCGCTCCGAGCATGCGCCCGTGCCGGGCCTGTGGGCCGTCGAGCCGCATCTCGGCTTCGCCGGCGTCGGCGCGAAATTCGAGGAACTGCTCGTGATCACCGAAGACGACGCGTACTGGCTCGACAACGACCTGCCGCACGTGCGCCGCTGGCAGCGCCGCCAGGCCGAACGCGCACAGGCCGTCGCGACCGTGCCGGCCGCCGCCTGACGTGCCCACGCCTTTCTTCCCGAATCCCTGAACGACGGACTCACGATGCAGCCTCTTTCCGACGAAGCGCCGCTGGCCCTGTTCGAATCGGCTCATGGCGAGACGGCGGTCGCCTCCGGCGACCTGACGCTCGCGGTCAAGACCTGGGGCGACCCGGCCCGTTCGCCGGTCGTGCTCGTGCACGGCTATCCCGACGACAGCAGCGTCTGGCAGCACGTCGCGCCGCTGCTCGCGCGCAAGCACTACGTGATCGCGTACGACGTGCGCGGCGCGGGCCTGTCCGGCGTGCCGAAGCGCACGGCCGACTATCACCTCGCGAAGCTGACCGACGATTTCGTCGCGGTGATCGACGCGCTCTGCCCCGGCCGCGCCGTGCACCTGATCGCGCACGACTGGGGCTCGATCCAGGGCTGGGAATTCGTCACCGATCCGCGCCTTTCCGGCCGCATCGCGTCGTACACGTCATGCTCGGGGCCGTGCCTCGACCACGTCGGCTTCTGGCTGCGCGAACGCGTGCTGCACCCCGCGCCCGCGTCGCTGGCCAAGCTCGGCGGCCAGCTCGTGCGGTCGTGGTACGTGTACCTGTTCCACCTGCCGTTCATCCCCGAGCTCGGCTGGCGGCTGTGGCTCGGCCGCACATGGCCGCGCCTGCTGCGCCGGCTCGAAAAGACGCCCGCCGCGCCGCGCGCGACGCAGGCCGACGACGGCGCGCGCGGCGTGCGCCTCTATCGCGCAAACTTCATCCGCTGCCTGTTCGCGCCGCGCGAACGCTACGCGCATGCGCCCGTGCAGACGATCGTGCCGCTCGGCGACAAGTACGTGAGCCCCGCGCTGTCCGAGAACCTGTCGCGCTGGGTGCCGCAGTACTACCGGCGCGAGGTCGCGGCCGGCCACTGGCTGCCGCTCGCCGATCCCGCGCGCTTCGCGGATCTCGCCGGGCAATTGATCGACGCAGTCGAAGCGGGCACCGAACCGCCCGCGCTCGCGAACGCGCGCCGCCGCGCAACCAGCGGGCGCTTCAGCGGCAAGGTCGCGGTCGTCACCGGCGCGGGCAGCGGCATCGGCCGCTGCGCGGCCCTCGCGTTCGCACGCGAAGGCGCGACGGTCGTCGCGTGCGACATCGACGTCGCGAGCGCCGAGCGCACCGCGCTGCTGATCGGGTTGACCGGTGCGCAGGCGCATGCGAAACGCGTCGACGTCGGGTCCGCCGACGAAATGGAAGCGCTCGCCGCATGGGTCGGCAGCGAACTCGGCGGCGCGGACGTCGTGATCAACAACGCCGGCATCGGCATGGCCGGCGGCATCCTCGACACGAGCACGCGGCACTGGGAGCGCATCCTGCACGTGAACCTGTGGGGCGTGATCCACGGCTCGCGACTGTTCGCGCAGCAGATGGCCGCGCGCGGCACCGGCGGCCACATCGTCAACACCGCGTCGGCCGCCGCGTTCGGGCCGTCGCGCGACCTGCCCGCGTATGCGACGACGAAGGCCGCCGTGCTGATGCTCAGCGAATGCATGCGCGCGGAACTCGCGGAGCAAGGCATCGGCGTGACGGCCGTGTGCCCCGGCTTCGCGGAAACCGGAATCATGGCGTCGACGCAATACGCGGGCGCCAACGCGCAGGACGAAGCGCGGCTGCGCAAGCGCGCGACGAAGCTGTACCAGATGCGCGGCCTGACACCCGAAACCGTCGCGAAGGCGATGGTCGACGGCGTGCTGCGCAACCGCCCCGTCGTCGCGGTCGGCGGCGAAGCGCACGCGATGCGCTTCGTCGGCCGCTTCATGCCGTGGCTCGGCCGGATGATCGCCCGCGTCAGCATGGCATCGCATTGACGGCGCATGACGCCGCACAGGGAGACAGACACAAATGACCGCTACCGCCGACTACCACAAGATCAAGGCCCGGCACGTGAAGTTCGACTTCAGCGACACGCCGATCACTTGGGTGCCGAACGATCCGGGCAGCACCCACATCATCAACACGCTGAACCTGCTGTTCCCGGAAGGCGAGCTGTGGTTCTGCCGCGTGTACAACAAGGCGCTGCCGCTGATCGCCGATGCGCGCCTGCGCGACGAGGCCGAAGGCTTCCTGCGGCAGGAAGCCGTGCATTCGCGTTCGCACGGCGGCGTGCTCAAGCACTACTACGACCGGCACGGGATCGACACGAAGCCGTTCACGCAGAAGCTCAACCGGCTGTTCACGCGCGTGCTCGGCGAACAGCCGCTCGGGCTGAAGATCGGCCATACGCGCTTCTGGCTGCGGCAGCAGCTCGCGGTGATCGCATCGCTCGAGCACTTCTTCGGCTATCTCGGCAACTGGGTGCTCAACGCGCACGGGCTCGACGAAGGCAAGGCCGACCCGACGATGGTCGACCTACTGCGCTGGCACGGCGCCGAGGAAGTCGAGCACCGCACCGTCGCGTTCGACATCTACCGGCACCTGGGCGGCACCTATCCGGAACGCTGCGTGCACATGGCGTTCGTGATCCTGCTGCTGCTCTACTACATCACGACCGGCGCGAAGTTCATGTACCGGCGCGACCCGGACGCCGGCCGCTACCCGGGCTTCGTGCTCGCGTGGTGGCAGGGTTCGCGGCGCGGGCACCTGCCGTCGTTCTGGAAGGTGATCGGCGCTGCGCTGCGCTATTTCAAGCCAAGCTACACGCCGCACCACGAAGGCTCGACCGAACAGGCGCTCGAATACCTCGCGCGCTCGCCGGCCGCGCAGGCGGCCGCGCACGGCGGCAACTGGGGCACGACGAAGGGCGCGTAACCGGGTTTCTGGCGAGCGCGGCGGGCGGCGCCCGCCGAAATGCGTACAATCGCGGCTTCATTTCCCGGAGGTGCCGCGATGGCCATGAAGAAAACCGATCTCGAAAAGAACAAGGCGCTCAAGCTGACGCAAGCGATGAAGCAGTCGGGCGCCGCCCGTTTCGGCAAGGGCGCCGAGGACGCGGCAAAGCTCGACCGCCGTGCGCAGCGCAAGCTCGACCAGGAACAGGGGCTCGTGCCGTTCGCGTGCAAGCTCAACGCCGAGCTCGTCGAACAGCTCAAGGCACGCGCAGCCACGCATCCCGAAGGGATGACGGGCCTGCTGTCCGAACTGCTCGTGAACGGTCTCGCGCAACGCGACGCGTAACCGCCACGTATCTCGAAAATATCGTTGACAGCGCCGCGCTGCCACGACAAACTCGTTCGCATGCCTACGTTCAAGCTCATCGCCATCGCGAATCATTGCCCGGTGAACATTCGAAAGAATGGATCACGGGAGGCGCTTGTGCGTTAGCAATCGAGCAGTACCGCATGTCACACAAGGCCTCGCCGGAAACGGATGAGGCCTTTTTGTTCTGGTGCGCGTCATCCGTCCGGCTCACTGAATGGAGAAGACGATGGACCAGGCAAGCCAGCTGTTTGACCGTCCCGATCGGCGCCGCGCCGGCACGATCGCGTTACCGACTGTCGTGATCCGTTTCGCGGTCGCGCCGCGCACGACGATGACCTGGCGCGCGCCGCAAGACGCGGAGATCCGCGCGCACGGCGCGGCGCTGTGGATTACGCGCCCGCCGAGCGTCGACGATTACTGGGTGCAGCCCGGCGACGTGCTGCGCATCGCACGCGGCGAGCGCATCTGGCTCGGCACCGATGCCGACCGAGCGGCCGAAGCAACGATCACGACCGCCTACGTGCGGCGCGGCGAGCGCTTCAAGCGCACGCTCGCGCAAGTGCAACGTTTGCTCGTCGGGGTATGGAGAAGGAGTGGATGATTGACGCGTGGTCACGCACGCGAGACGCGGAACGGCCGTGACCGGAAACGGACGCACCCGCGGCGCAACGCGCCGCAGGTGCGCTTCGAATGACGCGGCACGCCAGTGCGTGCCGCGAGCGATCGCGCGCCGTGCGCAGCTACTGGATGCAGCACGTGCATCAGGTGCTGGCGGCGAGACGCGGGCCCGTGCTTCGGGGAGTCGAATCGAGCTCGGGGCGTTGCGATGCCTGCGAGGTCACCCACGGATCGATGCCCTGCTTCTGCACCTCCTCGAGGAATGACACACGTGTGCGCCAGTAATCCGCCTGTAATTTCGCATCGATGACGCGCTGTTCGGCTGCGAACAGTTCCATGCGCGCCGTCACGAGCATCGACGCAGCGGTTTTTTCCGGCGTGGGGGCGTGTCGCATCGCCCAACGGCTGATCCAGTTCAACATGCTGACCTCCGTGATTACGGACGAACCCGCATCGGGCAATCGCAATCGGCCGTGCCTGCCCGAACGCGCAACGGCCTTGACCGCCATTCACCGCCTGGCCTGCACGGACTGCGACTCCCCCGCGTCGGCAATTACCGGCCGGCGTGTGCATGCGCGGTGTATCTATCCTAGAAAGACTTGCCGGTTTATGCGATGGGGTCTTGCAATCTTTTACACAGAAACCACAGTCGCCCGCGCATCGCCAAATGACAGTTGCGGACGGAACGGCTTCGGCGCAGGATAGCTCGATATCTGCAACCGCCTGGACTGACGAATGGCCGCTGCACGCCGCTGCGCTCTCGCACCGGCCACGCACGCGCGTTCGCGCGCACGCGATGCCGGCACCGTGTTCGTGCAGCATGCGGGCGCTCCGTTTCAGTCGAATGTCATCGCGTACCGGCCGCGCGCAATGCGGCCCGCGTGCCGTTGCGCACGCATCGGCCGGCCCCGCCGGTTCGTCACGCTCCCGTTTTTACCCTTTCCGCCTGCCCGTTCCGCCCGAACCGGTAAAATGCGCGCCTTCGTCGCGCGACCGGGCTGCCAGACCGTTCGCGCGCAGGCAGCCGATCGTGCCCTCCAACTATATCGTCCGAGCTATCCGCGCTATTACAATCCGCCGATAGCCGGGCAATAGTGGCTGGTTACATTAAGCCGGCCGCTGCCTTTACAACAATTCGGCACAACAAGCAACACGACAACCCGACCGGAGAAACGCCCTAATGGAATCCATCAAGCGGTATTTCGGCTTCGCTGAAGCCGGCACCGACTTCCGCACCGAAATACTCGCGGGCGTCACCACGTTCCTGACGATGGCCTACATCATCTTCGTCAACCCCGCGATCCTCGGCGACGCCGGCATGCCGAAGGAATCCGTGTTCGTCGCGACCTGCCTCGTCGCGGCGCTGGCGTCGATCATCATGGGGCTGTACGCGAACTACCCGATCGCGTGCGCGCCCGGCATGGGCCTGAACGCGTATTTCGCATACACCGTCGTCAAGGGGATGGGCTTCACGTGGCAGGCCGCGCTCGGCGCGGTATTCATCTCCGGCTGCCTGTTCCTGCTCGTCACGCTGTTCCGCGTGCGCGAGGCGATCGTCAACGGCATTCCGAAATCGCTGCGGATCTCGATCACGGCCGGCATCGGCCTGTTCCTCGGCATCATCTCGCTGAAGACGTCGGGCGTGATCGTCGGCAGCCCGGCCACGCTCGTCACGCTCGGCGACCTCCACAAGCACGACACGATCCTCGCGATCGTCGGCTTCTTCACGATCGTCACGCTCGACCACCTGCGCGTGCGCGGCGCGATCCTGATCGGCATCATCGGCGTCACGATCCTGTCGTTCTTCTTCGGCGACAACCAGTTCCACGGCGTGTTCTCCGCGCCGCCGTCGATCGACGCGACGCTGTTCAAGCTCGACATCGGCGCCGCGCTGTCCACCGGCATCATCAACGTGATCCTGGTGTTCTTCCTCGTCGAGCTGTTCGACGCGACCGGCACGCTGATGGGCGTCGCGAACCGCGCGGGCCTGCTCGTCGAAGGCAAGATGAACCGCCTGAACAAGGCGCTGCTCGCCGACAGCACGGCGATCGTCGCGGGCTCGGTGCTCGGCACGTCGTCGACCACCGCGTATATCGAAAGCGCATCGGGCGTGCAGGCCGGCGGCCGCACGGGCATGACGGCGATCACCGTCGCGGTGCTGTTCCTCGCGTGCCTGTTCATCGCGCCGCTCGCCGGCGTCGTGCCGGGCTACGCAACGGCACCGGCGCTGCTGTACGTGTCGTGCCTGATGCTGCGCGAGATGGTCGATGTGCCCTGGGACGATGCGACGGAAGCCGTGCCGGCCGCGCTGACCGCGCTGCTGATGCCGTTCACGTACTCGATCGCGAACGGTGTCGCGTTCGGCTTCATCGCGTACGGCGGCCTCAAGCTGCTGACGGGCCAGGCCCGCACGGTCAAGCCGATCGTGTGGATCATCGCGGCCGTGTTCCTGTTCCGCTACTTCTATCTCGGCAGCGAATGACGGACGCGCTTCGGCGCGATGCACGACGAGAAACGCCACCTTCGGGTGGCGTTTTTTTTCGAATGATCTCTTCTGCGATCCTGACGAAATGACGCGTCCGGTCATGCCGACGCATGCGCAGCCGGCGCGGCGCGCATACGAAAATGCCGCCCGGCCCTCGCCGAACGGCATTGCTTGAACACGCGACGTCTTTCCGCGCGCGCATTGTCAGCGACGCGCGACGCAAGACGAGCGTCGTTTCGTCAGCGCCAGTTCGCCTCGTAGAAGCGAACGTAACCGCTGCGCAGCGTCACGCATTGCGCGCGCGTCTCCGACAGCAGGCGCCGAGCAGCCGCCTCGATGCGATCGCGGTGCTGGTCGAATGCGCCGACCATATCCTCGAAACGCGGCGATGCCGCGCCGAAGTGGTCTTCCAGCGCCTCGGCGGTGATCTGACATTGGACGCGCTCGCCATTGACCAGCGCGGTGAACCCAAGCATCAGGTCGCGCCCCGAATATTCAGGCTTCTCGTTCGTGAAATGGATCTGCATGAAGCCGCCTCGACCGGTAGAACACGAATGACCGCGTCCGTCGTCCGCTACCGGCCGGACGAAATGTACGCGGGCTCGCCAGCGGAGGCACCGTCCACGGAGGTATGGCGCGGACAATGCATGCTGGTTGCTTTCCACTTTAGACGGTTTCGCGCAGGAGACAAATTTTCCGGTGTGCGGCGTTCCGACGCGCATTTCATCAGATCAGCGCGGCATCCGGCACCGTTTCGGAAACGGGTGTCAGTGCGGATCGGTGGGCCAGACGTTGAGCGCGACCGCGGCTGTCGTGACGCCCGCCGCAATCGCGGCCGCCCCGTATAGCACCGCATCGGTCAGATCGAACAGCAAACCGTGGATCGCCACGGCAATGCCGCCCAGCATGATGAAGGTGGCGATGGCCGCCAGCACGACTCTCAGTTCCGTCCGAACCATGATGCGTCTCCCGAACGGATGCATGTCACGTCGCATGCGTGTTGCAATGCGGAACACGGCGCGTGCGTGCTCCATTTCCATCATTGCATGCGGCCATTTAAAAGCAAGGGGATTTTGTTCGCGGTCGCATATCGCACGTCGCGCTTGTATGATGATGCGTACCCGGATGGTCGGCCTTCGTGCCCGATGGTGCGCCGCAAGCGGAACGTGGAGTCCGCGGGTGGTTTCGGTGATGGCGCTTCGGCATGTAACGACGCACAGGATCGACCGATCGACGAGCATGGGGCCCGAGTGAGCGCTGAAGCGCTGACCGAGGCCGACCGCGAAGCATGGGACCAGAGTAAGCGCTGAAGCGCTAACTCTGGTCGACAGGAGACAAGTCATGCCGCACCCCTTCGTGCTGCCCGCCACCGCGGGTCGCACCGACCTGCTCGCGCAGGCGCATGCGCGTTCGACCGCGGTCGGCCTGCGCGCGCACGAGCGCCCCGATTTCTCGCCGCTGTCGCGCATCGCGCTGCGCGAACTGCTCGACACGAATCACGCACTGTTCTCGCACGCCCGCCCGGTGATGGAGAACCTCCACGCGCAAATCGCCGATACGCAAAGCCTCGTGCTGCTGACCGACGCCGACGGCGTGATCCTGCACAGCATCGGCGACGCGGACTTCATCGAGAAAGCCAACCGCGTCGCGCTGTGTACGGGCGTCTCGTGGGCCGAAGGCGCGCGCGGCACCAACGCGATCGGCACCGCGCTCGCATCGGGCCAGGCCGTCGCCGTGCACGGCGCCGAACACTTCCTGCGCGCCAATCACATCCTCACCTGCTCGTGCGCGCCGATCTTCGATCCGTTCGGCCGCACGCTCGGCACGCTCGACGTCAGCGGCGACCCGCGCGGCTCGAGCCCGCATACGCTCGCGCTCGTGCGGATGTCCGCGCAGCTGATCGAAAACCATCTGTTCGCGAACCAGTGCGCGGACGCGTTGCGGCTGCGCTTTCACGCGCACGAGGATTGCGTCGACTCATTGTTCGCCGGGCTCGTCGCATTCGGCCCCGACGGCGGGCTGATCGCCGCGAACCGCAGCGCACAATTCCAGCTCGGCGCGCCGTTCGATGCATTGCAGCATCAACGCAGCGACGCGCTGTTCGGCATGCGCTTCGGCGAACTCGCGCAGCAGGCGGCGCGCGCGCCCGGCGCGATGTTCCGCCTCACGCTGTCCACCGGCGTACGCGTGCTCGCGCGCTGCGAATTCGCGGAAGCGCAGCGGGCGACGGTCGCCGTCACGCCGCCCGCACCGGCCGCACGCGTGCGCGCGCCGGACCCCGACGCGATCACGTTCGCGACGCTCGACACCGGCGACGCGCGCATGGCCGCCGTGCTCGAACGCGTCGCGAAGATCCGCGGGCGCGACCTGCCGCTGCTGATCCTCGGCCAGACCGGCACCGGCAAGGAATGGCTCGCCCGCGCGCTGCACCAGGCGTCGCCGCGCGCGGACGGCCCGTTCGTCGCGGTCAACTGCGCGGCGCTGCCCGATTCGCTGATCGAGGCCGAACTGTTCGGCTATGAAGATGGCGCGTTCACCGGCGCGCGCAAGCGCGGCAGCCCCGGCAAGATCGTGCAGGCCGACGGCGGCACGCTGTTTCTCGACGAGATCGGCGATATGCCGCTCGCGCAGCAGGTCAGGCTGATGCGCGTGCTGCAGGAGCGCGCAGTGATGCCGCTCGGCGGCGCGCGCGCGGTGCCGGTCGACGTGCGCGTGGTCTGCGCGACCCATCGCGACCTGCGCGCGATGATCGCGGAAGGCACGTTCCGCGAAGACCTGTTCTACCGGATCAACGGGCTCGCGGTCACGCTGCCGGCGCTCGCCGCGCGCACCGACCTGCCCGCGCTCGTCGAGCGGATTCTGGCGCGGCTCGCCCGCAGCGAGCCGATGCCGCGCCGCATCGCGGCCGACGTGCTCGACGCGTTCACGCGTCACCGCTGGCCCGGCAACCTGCGGCAGATGACCAACGTGCTGCGCACGGCCGGCATGCTCGCCGAGGACGAAGCCGAAATCACGCTCGCGCATTTGCCCGACGATTTCTGGCTCGACTGCGACGATGCGCCGGCGGTACCTGCTGCAACGGCTACGACCGCACCGGCCGACCCGCGCGAAGGCACGACGCTGCAAAGCCACCAGGCCGCGGTGATCGACGCGGTGCTCGCGCGGCACGGCGGCAACGTGTCGGCGGCCGCGCGCGAGCTCGGCCTCGCGCGCAATACCGTGTACCGGTACCTGCGCCGGCATTGACGCCCGCGGCCGGCCGGCGCCGGCCGCAAGCGGCTTCGGGTATGCTTGGCGCGTTGCCGCCGAACCGCCGCCCGCTTCAACCATGACCGATCCGGAACACCCTCCCCTCGTGCGCATCGAGCCGCTCGGCGCGACCTTCGATGCGCCCGACTCGCTGACGCTGCTCGAGGCCGCCGCGTTCGCGCACGTATCGCTGCCGCGCTCGTGCCGCAACGGCACGTGCCGAAGCTGCCTTTGCCGGATCGTCAGCGGCAGCGTACGCTACACGATCGAATGGCCGGGGCTGAGCCGCGAGGAAAAGGCCGACGGCTATACGCTGCCGTGCGTGGCCGTCGCGACGTCGGACCTCGTGCTCGACGTGCCCGACGCGGTCATGCTCGACTAGACGCGGCGTGCGGTCACGCGCGCCGTCCTGCAACGGTTGATCCTGCGTGGAGAACGTCATGACCCAGCAAACCGATCGCATCGAAAAGCAGACCCTGCTCTCGGCATCGCCCGACCGCGCCTGGGAAGCCGTCAGCAATTCCGGGGAATTCGGCCACTGGTTCGGCGTCGCGTTCGACGGACCGTTCGCGGCCGACCAGCCGCTGTTCGGCCGCATCACGCCGACGCGCGTCGACGACGACGTCGCCAAGGCACAGGAACCCTATGCGGGCACTGTGTTCGAAATCGTCGTCGATCGCGTTGAGCCGAAGCAACTGTTCTCGTTTCGCTGGCATCCGTTCGCGATCGATCCGAACTTCGATTACACGTCCGAGCCGATGACGCTCGTCACGTTCACGCTCGCCGCACAGGCCGGCGGCACGCTGCTGACGGTCACGGAAACGGGCTTCGACCAGTTGATCGAAGCGCGTCGCGCGAAAGCGCGCGAGATGAACGATCAGGGCTGGGCCGCGCAGATGACGCTGATCACGAAATATCTGGAGAAGCACGCGTAACGTGCCGCGATGCCGCACGCCGCTGCCGACATGCGGATCGACGTGCGTGGCATAATCCGCACCATCGTCGCCCATACGCCGCCGCGCATCGCATGCTGAGTCGTCGTCTCCGGAAGATCGGCAGTCTGATCGGGATGCTCGCCATCCTGATGACGGCGCTCGCGCCGACGATCTCGCAGGCGCTGACGACGCAAGGCCGCGTCGATGCACTGCTGGCCGGTTACTGTACGGCCGCGCCGGCCACCGGCGATCGCTCCGCCGATTCGTCGCCGAAGAGCCTGCAGGCCCACCTCCAGGCATGCGGCTATTGCAGCCTGCTTGCCCACACACCCGCACTGCCCGCGCCCGAACTGACGTTCGCGGCCAACGTGCGCGTCATCCAGCACCGCGAAGCGACCCGCTTCGACAGCCTGCGCCGCGCGCTGCCGCTCACGGCCGCGCAGCCGCGCGCCCCTCCGTTCGCGTCCTGAACCGTCGTCGTCACGCGTGATGCCGTAGTGCATCGCGCGGCCCGCGCACGCCACCGGCGTGCGTGACGTGTCACGTTTCGAAGGACGATCATGTCTCACCGTATTGCGCGCGGCGTCGTGCCGTGCGTGCGGCTGGCCGCTTCCGGTTCGCACTGTCGCCGATCTTCGCTCGCATGCGAACCTCGGGCCGCACACGTTCGCGCCGGCAGCAGCCGGCATCGGTGCCGCTGCGATGCCGCTCGCGCATCCGTCCGTCGAATCCGTGTGTCTCCAACCGATTCGCCACTCGCACAACCAGCCATGAAAACCGCCCTTTTCGTTCGCGGCGCACTCGCCGCACTCGGCTTCGTCGTCATCCAGGCCGCCCAGGCCCACGCGCTCCCGAAGTCGCGGGTACCGGCCGCCGACGCCACGCTTTCGAGCGCACCGCACGCAGTCACGATCGATTTCAGCGAAGCGCTCGAGCCGGCCTTCAGCTCGATCGCCGTCACCGACAGCCACGGGCAGTCGGTCGCCGACGGGAAATCGGCCGTCGACGCCGGCAACCGCAAGCGGATGCACGTCGCGCTGGCCAGCCTGACGGCCGGCACGTACACGGTCGCGTGGATCGCGGTAGCCAGCGACGGCCATCGCACGAAAGGCCGCTACACGTTCACGCTGAAGTGATGCACGCGATGCGCGTCGGCATGCCGCACCGATCGGATTGCCGTCGATGCCCCATGCAGTACACCCCATAAGGAGAACAAACGATGAAACGCCCGATTCCGACCAGCCTGCTCTTCGCGCTGCTGGCGCTGCAAGCCCCCGCCACGTTCGCCGCACCGGTCGTGCAGGCCGACAACTGCTGGATCCGCGCGATGCCGGCGACGGTGCCGTCGTCCGGCTACTTCTCGCTGAAGAACGACGGCGATACGCCCGCCCGGCTGACAGGCATCGACACCCCCGCGTACGGGATGGCGATGGTGCACGAAACGCTGACGAACGGCAGCACCGCGAAAATGGTTCACGTCGACGCGGTCGAGGTGCCGGCGCACGGCACCGTGACATTCCGGCCGAAGAGCTATCACGTGATGCTGGAGCAGCCGCGCCAGCCCGTCGCGCCCGGCGCGAAGGTGCCGTTCCGGCTGCATTTCGCGGACGGCTCGACGGTGTCCGTGACCTGCGACGCGAAGGCGCCGACGTACACCGGCCTGTAACGTTGCATGCGCAACTACCGATGGAGACGCACATGAAGAACCGCCTGCCGCTGGCCGACCTGATCGTCCGCTACCGGACGCCGCTGAATGTCGCCGTGCTGATCGCCTGCGGGTTGTGGGCCGCGTGGATCGCGTGGATGACGCGTCCCGCCGCGATCGATACGCCGCCGTCGATCCCCGCGTACTGCATGCGCGACGCGCGCTGACGCGCCGCGCCGGTTCCGGCGGATGCTTGCGCCATTTTGGCGTGGCATCATCGCTTCACCCCGACCGCCGGAACCGCCTTTCGGAGCGACGCATGTCCATTCAGACCTGGATGCTGTTTGCCGCAGCCTATCTCGCGACCACGCTGTCGCCGGGGCCCAACGTGCTGCTCGTGATCCGCAACACGGTGCGCTACGGCACGCACGGCACCGCCGCGACGATCGCGGGCAACCTCGTCGCGCAAGGTGTGGTCGTGCTGCTCGTCGCGCTCGGCGTCGGCGCGGTGCTCGTCGCGATGCCGCCGCTGTTCGTCGCGATGAAGGTCGTCGGCGCCGCGTACCTGATGGTGCTGGGCGTCCGGCAACTGCGCGGCGACCGCAAGGCCGCCGGGTCGACCGGCGCAGCGGAGATCGCCGTGCCCGACCGCAGGAAGCTGTTCCGCGAAGCGCTGTTCGTGTCGGGCAGCAATCCGAAGACGATGATTTTCCTGTCGGCGTTCATGCCGCAGTTCATCGTGCACGACCGCCCGCTCGCGCTGCAGTTCGTCGTGATGTACGCGACGATCGCATGCACCGTCGTGGTCGTTCACAGCGTCTATTCGGCCGGCGTGCGCCGGTTCCATCGCGGCTTCGGCATGAGTCGTGCGGTGCGCGCACTCAAGCGCGCCAGCGGGCTGCTGTTCGTCGGGCTCGGGATCAAGCTGCTGACTGCGCGGCAGGTTTGACAAGCGTATGCATGCCGGGCAACGGGCGACCCGGCAGGCAGCCCGTCCCCCTCAGACCTTCCACGCGGCCAGCGCGTCGACAATCCCGTCGAACGACGGCCGGGTGTCGATGTCCTCGCTCGCGCAAGCCGCCGCGAGCGCTTCCAGATCGCTCCCCCCGGCCCATGTATGCGGTACGCAGTGCGCGAGCAATTCGCCGAGCAGGTGGCCGAACGCGCGGACTTCCAGCCGTTCGAGCCGGGCGCCATGCCTTACGTCGCTCGTGTCGTAGAACGACGCCGCACCGAAGTCGCCCAACAGCGCGCCGCCTGCACCGTCGTGCAGGATGTTGTGCGCATACAGGTCGCCATGCATGATGCCGCGCGCGTGCAGATGGCGTGCCGCCGATGCGATGCCGTGCGCGATCCGCACGGCCTCCGTCGGCTCGAATCGCGCGTCGGCCGCATACACGTCGCGCGTGCAGGTTGCAAAGCTCGGCGGCCCGGCAAGGTTCGTCAGCGCAGGATCGACCAGTTCCATCACGAGGCCGTGCGTGCCATCCGGATGACCGCGCACCTTGCCGATCACCGGAATCACGTTCGGGTGGCGGCCGGCGTGCAGGCACGCGGCCATTTCACAGTCGGGCAGCCCGTCGCTCGTCACCGCGCCCTTGAACAGCTTGACCGCGACCGCTCGCGGCGCATGACCGTCCGCACGCCATTGCGCGCGGTAAATGACACCCGACGCGCCTTCGCCCAGCTTCTGTTCGCACGAGAGCGACGCCCAGTCGACGTCCGCGACCTCGGGCCCGGCCGACGCCGCGGCTTCCGGCGCGGCGCTGAACGGATTGCCGGAGTATGCGAGCCACGCGAGGCGCGGCAGGCGCAGCAACCAGTCGGGCAGTTCGTCCAGCCGGTTCGCCGACAGGCGCACCAGCTCGAGCGCACGGCACGCGGCCATTTCGGCAGGCAGCGCGCGCAGCCGGTTGCCCGCGAGCATCAGCTTCTGCAATCGCGAGCAGTCGCCGATCTCGGCGGGCAATGCGTCGATTTCGTTGTCGGTGAGGATCAGCCAGCGCAGTGCACGCGGCAGCGATCCGCGCGGCACCGTGCGGATCCGGTTCGCCTTGAAGCCGATCATGTCCAGCTGCGGACACGCGCCGAGCACGTCGGGGAAGGCGGTGAAGCGGTTGCCGGACGCGAACAGGATGCGCAGGCGGTGCAGCCGCGGCAGGTCGTCCGGCAGCGCGGCGAGCGCATTGCCGGACAGGTCGAGCACTTCGAGCGTGTCGGCGAGATCGAAGATCTCGCGCGGAAATTCGGTCAGCCCGCACGCGAGCTTGAGTTGCCGGGCGCCCGACAGTTGTCCGGCCTGCAGTTGTTCGAGGGTGGTGGTCACTGGGAGAAAGCGGGTTGCGGTTGCGATGATAGTCGGACCGATCGCACGAATTCTACCGGGATCGCTCTCTCACACACCGCAATCGTGTCATACCCCCTTCACAAACGCGCAATGTGACGCTAGAATTGCGCCCCTTGCAGTGCAGTGCCGACGTGGTGAAATTGGTAGACACGCTATCTTGAGGGGGTAGTGGCGAAAGCTGTGCGAGTTCGAGTCTCGCCGTCGGCACCAGATGCGGTTTCTCCGCGTTTCGAGCATTTTCAGACACCCGCGACAGCGCATGGCCTCGCGGGTTTTTTGTTTTTATCGCGTTCGACAACACGATGCCGATGCAAGCCCGGCGCACACCGGAAGATTCAAGCGCGCGACGGATCTACCCCAAGCACTTCGGCACACTCCGCTAGGCCAGCAAAAGAAAATTGCGAACGACCGCCGACGGCTCGTCGCATCGCGACGCAATGGCCAGCCTTGCACGAAGCGCATTGCCCGCGAACGGCCGATAGACGACCCCGGCAACCTGCACCTGCGTAATCGCCTTCGGCACGACAGACACGCCGAGCCCGGCAGCAACCAGCGTCACCGCGGACGCGATCTGCGGCGCGGGTTGCGCCATCCGCGGCTCGAATCCGGCGGCGTTGCATGCGGCGACGATGTCGTCGAACAGCGCGCTGCCGGCTTCCCGCGGCACCTGCACGAACGACTCGTCGGCCAGCTCGGCCAGATCGATGCGCCGACGCTGCGCCAGCCGATGCGCCACGGGCAGCGCGACGAACATCGGTTCCTCGTCCCAGTCGGACACCCGCAACGTCGCGGCGACACGGCGTTCCGGCCGCACGATCGCGACGTCGAGATGCCCGGCATCCAGCGCCTCCAGCAGGACGCGCGACGTCGCCTCCTGCAACGTCAGCTCGGCGTCCGGAAACGCCTCCCGAAAGCGGCGAATCAAATCCGACACTTTCGAATTGAACGCCGCCGTCCCGGTGAAACCGACCCGCAGATGCCCGGTTTCCCCGCGTGCGGCCCGCCTTGCCGCCCGTGCGGCCCGCTCGGCATCGTCGAGCACGCGGCGCGCCTCTTCCGCGAAGACCTCGCCCGCCAGCGTCAGCTCGGCGCCGCGCGCGGTCCGCCTGAACAACTCCACGCCGAGTTCACTTTCTAGCGCCTTGATCTGCTGGCTCAACGGCGGCTGCCCGATGCCGAGCGTTTCGGCAGCCTTGGTGAAATTCAACGTGGCCGCCACGGCCAGAAAGTATCGGAGATGTCGGAGTTCCATTCGCTAGGTGACCTCACGGTGAGCCGGGCCGGCTCGTCAGCCAGTGGCAAAACATATCACTGCGGTTTCTTTCATATATTGGACATATACATGACGGTACGCAAGAATTCAGGCATTCCGTCGCACATCGAGTGCACCCATGTCCTCCGCTTCGATTTCCCGATCCACGCCCGGCACGCAGAACGCCGCATCCGATGCGCTGCCTGCCGGCGTGTCCCCGCGCTCGGCCGCGTACAAGCGCATCGCGCTGGCACTTTTCCTCGCCGGCTTTTCCACCTTCTCGCTGCTGTACTGCGTCCAGCCGCTGCTTCCCGCGTTCGCACGGGAGTTCGGGCTGGGCGCGGCATCGAGTTCGCTGTCGCTGTCGTTGTCGACCGGGATGCTGGCGGTGTCCATCTTGTGCGCCGGCGCACTGTCCGAACGCGTCGGGCGACGCGGGCTGATGTTCGCGTCGATGACGCTGGCCGCGCTGTTCAACGTGTTCGCCGCGCTGTCGCCGAACTGGAACCTGCTGCTGGTCTGGCGTGCGCTCGAAGGGTTCGCGCTGGGCGGCGTCCCGGCGGTCGCGATGGCCTATCTCGCGGAAGAAATCGCGTCCGACGGGCTCGGTTTCTCGATGGGGCTCTATGTCGGCGGGACCGCGTTCGGCGGCATGATCGGACGGATCGGCATGAGCGCGCTGGAAGAACACTTCTCGTGGCGGACGGCAATGCTGACGATCGGCGTCGTCGATCTCGTCGCGGCGGTCGCCTTCGTGATGCTGCTGCCGCAATCGCGGCGCTTCGTGAAGCGCACCGATCTGACGCTGCGCCACCATGTTCGGCTGTGGAACGCGCAACTGCATCACGCCCGGCTCCCGTTCGTGTTCGCGATCGGCTTCCTGGTGATGGGCGCGTTCGTGACGATCTACAACTACGCGGGGTTCCGGCTCACGGCGACCCCTTTCAACCTGAGCTCGACCGAGTGCGGCCTGATCTTCGGCGCCTACCTGTTCGGGATGGTGTCTTCATCGAGCGCCGGCGCGCTCGCCGACCGTCTCGGACGCGCACCGGTGCTGGTCAGCGGCATTCTCGTATTCGCGGCGGGCCTCGCGCTGACGCTGTCGCATTCGCTCGCCGCGATCGTCGTCGGCATCGTGCTCGTCACGATCGGCTTCTTCGTCGCCCATGCGGTCGCGAGCGGCTGGGTCGGTTACCTCGCGGGATCCGCGAAGGGGCACGCCGCATCGCTGTACCTGCTTGCGTACTATCTCGGATCGAGCGTGCTCGGTTCGGTCGGCGGGTCGTTCTGGCAGCATGGCGCGTGGGCGAGCGTCGCCGCGTATGTCGCGGTGCTGCTCGCCGTTGCGCTACTCGCTGCACGTCGATTGGCCCGCGCGTAACGGGCGCGGCGGGCGCCCCGCGCTTTCCGGTCAGTCGCCGCCTGCTGCAGGCGTCGCCGACTCCGATCCGGTCAATTAATATCAGGAAACCGAACAACATCTGCCAGGCATGCAGGTGAAGATCCGGGTGCGCGATGCGGCAGTGGATGCGCATGGCCGCGCGCCTGCACAAACCATCGTCGATGGTCGGCTGATTCGAAGCCACGGCGATCACGCGCGTCGTCCGCACCGCCGCGCGTCGCCCATCACAACAACGGCAGCGTCAGCCGGATATGCTCGGCGAACACCGCCGTCAGATGCGACGGCCGTTTCCGGTCGAACCTCAGCGTAATGCCCACGGCCGGCAACGGCGGCAACCGCGGATCGCCGTTGACGATCGCCAGGTCGGCCGGCACGGCCGTCTGCGTCATCACCGCGAACGCCTGCCCCGAGCGCACCAGCGCGATCAGCCCCGCGAGACTGCTGCTCGCATACGCGACGCGGTAAGCGCGGCCGGCGCGATCCAGCGCTTCGCAAGCCGCGATGTGATCGAGCGTATCGCGATCGGAAAGCGCGAGCGGCAACGGATCGAAATGCGCGGGTTCAAGCCCCGGATAGCCGATCCAGACCAGTTGCTCGCGGCGAATGATGTCATCGCTCGCCCCGTCGTCCGGCAATGAAATCATCGCGAGATCGACCGCGCGTTTCTCGAGCTGTTCGAGCAGCCGCGGCGTCGGCCCGCATACGATTTCGACGATCGCCTGCGGATGCTGGCTCGAAAACTGCCGCAGCAGCGACGGCAGAAACACCTCCGCGTAATCGTCCGGGCACCCGAACCGGATGGTCCCCGACAGCCCCGTGCCGCACAGGTCGGCCATCGCCTCGTCGTGCAGCCGCAGGATGCGCTGCGCATGCACGAGCAGCCGCTCGCCCGGGTGCGTCAGCACCACGCCGCGGCCGGTGCGCTGGAACAGCGGCTGGTCGACGATATCCTCGAGCCGCTTCATCTGCTGGCTGAGCGCGGACTGCGTCCGGCCGACGCGCGCAGCCGCGCGGCTGAGCGCGCGCACCTCGGCGATCACGACGAACGAACGCAGCAGGTCGATTTCGAGCGAGCGTCCCAAGGTATTAGCTCCTTTTCTACCTTGCATAAGAACTATTCGTTTCCATCAAACCAGACGCGCGCCTAGACTGCAAGCGATCCCTGCCCCTTTTGCCCGGAGAACCCCGATGTCCCTGAACGACGACGAAACCTTCTGGCGCAACGCCAGGCAGCATCTGGTCCGCTACGGCGGCACGTTCGAGCCGATGATCATCGAGCGCGCGAAAGGCAGCTTCGTCTACGACGCTGACGGCCGCGCGATCCTCGATTTCACGTCAGGGCAGATGAGCGCGGTGCTCGGCCACAGCCATCCGGAGATCGCCACCGTCATCGGCGAATACGCGGGCAAGCTCGACCACCTGTTCAGCGGGATGCTGTCGCGGCCGGTCGTCGACCTCGCGACGCGCCTCGCCGACATCACGCCCGACGGGCTCGACCGCGCGCTGCTGCTCAGCACCGGCGCGGAATCGAACGAAGCGGCGATCCGGATGGCGAAGCTCGTCACCGGCAAGTACGAGATCGTCGGCTTCGCGCAGTCGTGGCACGGGATGACTGGCGCGGCCGCATCGGCCACGTACAGCGCGGGCCGCAAGGGTGTCGGCCCGGCTGCCGTCGGCTCGTTCGCGATTCCGGCGCCGTTCACGTACCGGCCGCGCTTCGAGCGCAACGGCGCCTACGACTATCTCGCCGAACTCGACTACGCGTTCGACCTGATCGATCGCCAGTCGAGCGGCAACCTCGCGGCGTTCATCGCGGAGCCGATCCTCAGTTCGGGCGGGATCATCGAACTGCCGGAAGGCTATATGGCGGCGCTCAAGCGCAAGTGCGAGGAACGCGGGATGCTGCTGATCCTCGACGAGGCGCAGACGGGTGTCGGGCGCACCGGCACGATGTTCGCGTGCCAGCACGACGGCGTGACGCCCGACATCCTGACGCTGTCGAAAACGCTCGGCGCCGGGCTGCCACTCGCGGCCATGGTGACGTCCGCGGCGATCGAGGAACGCGCGCACGAGCTCGGTTACCTGTTCTACACGACGCACGTGTCGGACCCGCTGCCGGCGGCTGTCGGCCTGCGCGTGCTGGACGTCGTGCAGCGCGACGGGCTCGTCGCACGCGCGAATGTGATGGGCGACCGGCTCAGGCGCGGCCTGCTCGACCTGATGGAACGGTTCGACTGCATCGGCGACGTGCGAGGGCGCGGGCTGCTGCTCGGTGTCGAGATCGTCAAGGATCGCCGGACGAAAGAGCCGGCGGACGGGCTCGGCGCGAAGATCACGCGCGAGTGCATGAACCTCGGGCTCAGCATGAACATCGTGCAGTTGCCGGGCATGGGCGGCGTGTTCCGGATCGCGCCGCCGCTGACTGTCAGCGAGGAAGAGATCGATCTCGGCTTGTCGCTGCTCGGACAGGCGATCGAACGCGCGGTGTAACGGCGCGGCCCTTGCCCGGGGCCGCACGATCCGCCGTGCCGGCGCGTCACCGCATGCGGGGCACCCGCCGCTCAGGTGCCCGTCGACGTGTACTTGCGCACCCCGAACCGCCACGCCGCGAAGCACGCGCCCAGGAACACGAACGCGACCGCCGGCGCGAGCGGCAGGAACCAGCGCGGCGCGCCGAGCGGATCGGGCTTGCCGAGGATCGCCAGCACCGGGAAATACGCGACGCACGCGATCGGCACGACGAATATCAGGAAATGACGGAGCCAGTCCGCGTACAGGCTGATCGGGAATTGCGCGGCCTGCACGCCGCCGTACGTGACGACATTGACGACTTCCAGGCTTTCGACCGTCCAGAACGCGAGCGTCGCCTGCAACACCATCAACCCGAAGAACAGCGCGACGCCGCCGGCGATCGTCCATAGGGCAAGCGCGATCGACGCGGTGCTCCAGTCGAAGTGGAGCGCACGCGTCGCGACGGTCAGCACGACGATCCCCTGGAGCAGGCGTCCGATCACCCGCAGCCGGAAGTCATGGCCGATCAGTTGCAGCGTGGCCGTGCGCGGGCGCAGCAGCACGCGGTCGAAGTCGCCGGTCCGGATGAATTCGCTGCCGAACACGTCGAATCCGCGGCTGATGAAATCCGCGATCGCGAAGCTGATGCTGACCATCCCGAAGAACATGCAGATGTCGCCGAACCGCCAGCCCTGCACGTCGCCGAACCGGTCGAACAGCGCCCAGATGCCGGCCAGTTCGATGATGGTGGTCAGGAAGGTGCCGGCGCCGAGCATCAGGCTCGAGGCCGGATACTGGAGCTGTGCCCGGATCGACGTCGCGAAGTAGCGTGCCAGCAGGCGGATGGTATTCATCGGTTCAGCCTCCCTGCAGGTGGAGCCGCGTCATCACGCGGCGCATCGCCATCCGCCCCAGCGCGACGAACGCGACGATCCAGAACGCCTGCAGCGCCAGTCCGGCCCACGCGCCGCCGCCGCTCAGCGTGCCGATGTAGATCCGTGACGGGATGTCGAGCATGCCGGCAAACGGCTGAGCGATCAGCAGCGGCTGAAGCCGGTCCGGGAACAGGCCGAGCGGCAGCAGGTTGCCCGAGAACAGGATCACGAAAGCCGGCGCGAGCGTGTTGATCCCGCGGTCGGTCAGCGTCGCGGCGACGCACACGTTGAGCAACATCACGAACGCGGCGCCGAGCCCGATCATCAGCAGCACGGACACGACGAACAGCACCGCCCGCAGCGCATCCGCCGGCGGCTGCCACGCCCATTCGCCGAAACCGGCGAGCGGCAGCACGATCGCCGCCGCGACGAACATCAGCACCACACGCGGCAACGCGCGCGCGCTCATCCACGCCAGCGCCCGCACGAACCACCACGCGTACGTATCGACCGGACGCAACCGGTCGTAGCTGACGGCGCCGGTCCGCACCGCCGCCGCGACGTCGGGGTCGCCGCCCCACGGCTGCAGCGCGAACAGCGCCTGCGCGATCCACGTGTAGGTCGTCACCTGCTCGAGCGTCATCGGCGTGTGCGCATGCGTCGCGTGACGATAGAAGGCCGCATAGATCATGACCTTGAGCGCCCCCCACCAGCATTGGGTCGTGAAGCCCGCGAGGGCTGCCGCGCGATACCGGAGCAGCGTCTTGAAGCGTGCCGAAAAGGCCGCGGCGTACGGGCGCAGGAAGTCCATCGGCTTATGCCTCCGCCGCGCCGTGCAAATGATAGAAGCGCGCGATGACCTCCTCGATCGCCGGCTGCTCGACGCGAATGTCCTCGACCGCATGTTCGGCCGCGATGCGCGCGACGAGCGCGGGCGCGCCGATGACGCGCGGATCGAACGCGAGTTCGGCCGTCCGCCCGTCGCGCCGCAGCAACTGCGTGCCATCGATGTCGAGCGCGGGAGCGTCCCCGGCGAAATCGACCAGGATGCGGCGATCGGACAGCACGCCGGCGCGCAGCGCATCGAACGGCTGATCGGCCAGCACCCGGCCGTGCCCGATGACGATCACGCGTTCCGCGAGCGCCTCGATGTCGTGCATGTCGTGGGTCGTCAGCAGCACGGTCACGCCGCGCTCGCGGTTCAGCGTCTTCACGAACTCGCGCACCGCGAGCTTCGACGGCGCGTCGAGGCCGATGGTCGGCTCGTCGAGGAACAGGATCGGCGGCGCATGCAGCAGCGCCGCGGCGATCTCGGCGCGCATCCGCTGCCCCAGCGACAACTGGCGCACCGGCTGATCAAGCAGGCGTTCGAGCCGCAGCATCGCGACCAGCTCGTCGCGCGTGCGGCGATACGCGCCGGAATCGACGCGATAGATGTCGCGCAGCAGGTCGAAGCCGTCGCCGACGGGCAAATCCCACCAGAGCTGGCTGCGCTGCCCGAATACCGCGCCGATGCGCGCGACGTGCGCGATGCGGTCGTCGAACGGCACGCGACCGTCGATGATCACCTTGCCGGACGTCGGCCGCAGGATGCCGGACAGGATCTTGATGGTGGTCGACTTGCCGGCCCCGTTGGGTCCGATGAAACCGAGCAGCTCGCCGTGCCGCAGGCTGAAGCTGACGTCCTTCAGCGCTTCGACCTCGCGCCAGCGGCGGCGCAACAGGCCGAGCATGCCGGGCTGCCGCTCCGCGATGCGGTAGGTCTTGGCCAATCCTTCGACGACGATCTGGGACATGCCATCCTCGCTGTAGCGTTCGGATTCGCCCGCCTCCGACGGACAGACGGCGTCGGCGCGGAACGAAAAGCGCGCGATCTTATCACGCAGCGGTGCGAAGGATGGCAGGGGATGCGACTCGCCGGTCAGCGATGGACGAGCTTGCCGAACGAATCGCGTGCGTGGAAACGCCGGACGCCCCCAGCGCGCCGGCCGGGCCGTATTCGACGGGATCGCTTGCCGCGCGAACGCCGGACGAACGGCCCGCCCCTGCCACCGGCATCACGCGAACTGCGTACACTACCGGTCACGCAACGACGACGTGCAAGGCACCCGATGACGACTGCGACGAAAGACATCGGCACGACCGACCACTGGCTCGTCGCGCGCCGCGATCAGGAAACCGGCATCGAAAGCCTGCACGCGCATTTCAACGGCCATGCCTACGACGCGCACGATCACGACGACATGCTGGTCGGCTTCACCGAACAGGGCGTGCAGCAATTCCAGTGCCACCGGTCGCTGCATACGAGCGTGCCCGGCCGCGCGATCCTGATCGAGCCGGGCGCGATGCACGACGGCCATGCGCCCGAAGCGGGCGGCTTCACCTACGGGATGCTGTACCTGCCGCAAGCATGGGTCGAGCGCGCGGCGCGCCGGCTGGATCTGCCAGGCCTGGGCGGCGTCGAGGCCGCTTTCGACCACACGCTCGTCGACGACCGCGGCCTCGTCGATGCCATCCGGCAAGCGTTTCTCGCGATCCACGGCAACGAGGGCCGTCTCGCGCGCGACCAGACGCTCGACCGCCTGCTGACGCGGCTCGGCGGCGAGCTGCGCGGCCCGCTCGCGCTGGAAAGCGGTGTCGTGCCGCCCGCGATCGTGCGCGTTCGCGATCTGCTGCATGCACAGATGGACGGCAACCTCGGGCTCGACGAGCTGGCCAGCGTCGCCGGGATCGACCGGTTCCGGCTGACGCGGCTGTTCCAGCGCGCGTTCGGCGCGTCGCCGCACGCGTATCTGGTGCGCTTGCGGCTGCGCGCCGCGCGACGATTGCTGGCGGCCGGCCGCACGCCCGCGCAGGCGGCCGCGGACGTCGGCTTCGCCGACCAGAGCCATCTGGGCCGCTGGTTCCGCCGCGCTTACCGGATCACGCCTGCTGCCTACCGGCAAATGTGCACAAACGTTCCAGACTGATCGCACGCGACATCCGATCATGAGTGCTTCAACGAGGAGCAAGCATGTTCGATACGAAAGTGGCACTGATCGTGCGCGACGATCTCGCGGCGTGGCAGAAACTCAATGTCGTCGCGTTTCTCGCGACGGGCGTCGCAGCGGGCGCGCCCCAAGCGCTCGGCGAGCCTTATGAGGATGCGGCCGGCAATCGCTACGGCAGGATGTTCGGCCAGCCGATGCTGGTGTTCGCGGCCGATTTGAATGGATTGCAGGGCGCGCACCGGCAGGCGCTGTCGCGCGAACTCACGATCGTGCCCTACGTGCGCGCGATGTTTTCGACCGGGCACGACGCGGCCAACCGCGAGGTGTTTCGCGCCGAGGATGCGGAGAATCTGGATCTGGTCGGGCTGGCGTTGCACGGACCGAAGAAGGCCGTGGACAAGGCAGTGAAAGGGCTGGCGTTGCATGCGTGAACGCCGGTTCGAACGCGACGCTTCAGGTCAGCGATGCGCCAGCACGTTGACGAGCTTGCCGAACGGATCGCGTACATAGAAACGCCTGACACCCCACGGCTCGTCGGCCGGGCCGTATTCGACGGGAATGCCCGCTGAACGAACACGCGAGAGCGCTTCGTCGAGATCGTCGACCTCGATCGACAGGCCGGGCGTCGGCGTGCCCGATCCGCCTTGCGATGCGAAGCTGATCTGCACATCCATCTGTTCGGCATTGCCGTACGTCGCGATCCAGCCGTGATCCATCAGCAGGTCGAGACCGAAGATCTGCTGATAGAAACGCTTCGCGTCATCGACCGACTGCGTGTCGATATTGGCGACGATTCGTTTGACCTTCATCGGTTGTCTCCGCGAGTCGTGTCACGAGAATTGCCCGAGGTCGCAGTCGAAACCCAGGCACGATGGCGCTTCAGAACCGCCGTAGCTATTGCGCTTCCAGCAACTCGCGTTTGTTCGTCGTCAACCACGTCTTCACGTCGATCATGAGCGCCGTCGCACTGGCAAAACACTCATTTACCGCGGACGCTTGAACCACGTCCCCGGAGTAATCCGACAGATTGCGCTGCTTGCGCAGCGCGTCGAGCACGATCATGCGATCGACCGGCAGGCCGATCGTCTGCGGAAGCGTCTGGATCGCTGTCTGGTGATGTCCCGGGCGGCTCGTCATCGTGCGAAAGCCATTCGCGTGCAACGCCAGCATCGCAAGTTGCATGATCGCCTTATAGGCCGCGTCAAAGCGGTTTTCGTTGCTCAATCCCTCGAGTTGCGCATCCGCCAGATTTCGCGCAGCAGCAGCCAGCAGCCGCGTCGCTTGTTCCCGGTCCGGCTGGACCGCGTCGAGGCTAACGCCGAGTAAGTTCTGCAAGGTCATCGTCGCTACCGATCAAGAAGATCTTGGGTTTTCCAAGCACGTCCCGCAAGAATGCGTCTTGCCGGTCGACACCGGCACGAAACTCGTCGGGCGACAGTACTTGGGGATTGATATCCCGCCCCAATGTCGCTTGAGCATCGTAAAGCATTCCTACCACCGCAGCGAACCCGACCGAACCGATCACCATCACGTCGACATCGCTGTCCGCCGTCTCCTGGCCGCGCGCGACCGAGCCGAACACGAACGCCACGGCGATTTGCTCGGCGCAAGGCAGCAGTGCTTCAGCCAGCACGTCACCCATGCCCGAGGTCTTTCGCATGATCGAAGCCAGCTCCTCATAGATCGGACAGCTTCGATTGGCGCGATAAACAACCTGATTTCCCTGTCGATCCCGGCTCAAGATACCGGCTTCGGCCAGTTTGCTCAGTTCCTTATGCAGGGTACCGGGGGTTGTGCCCGTCAAACGGGCAATTTCGCGAACGTGTAACGCCTGATCAGGCCGCAACAGGAGCAGGCCCAGCACACGGCGCCGGTAGTCGCTAAATAGGGTCGAGGCAATAGATCGTAGCATGATTGGCTACGATTGTAGCCGAATTGGCTACGAGATATCGTCCCGACGAATGCTCTTGTCAGTCCGGATCGGCAAGTTAAATGCAGCCGATTCGGCTACGATCGAAGCTGGATCGGCTACACATTTCCTGCAAACCTGTGTTCCAAAGCGTCACAAGAAGAAGACGCCAATCAGATCAGCAGCGCCGCCGGCCCATTGCAGGCCGGCGGCTTCCCTCATCAACCGCCGAGGTACGCCTGCTTGATCCGGTCGTTCGCGAGCAGGTTCTCGCCCGTATCGGCGAGCACCACGCGCCCCGTTTCAAGCACATACCCACGATCGGCCACGCCCAGCGCCTTGTTCGCGTTCTGCTCGACGAGGAACACCGTGACGCCTTCGTCGCGAATCGTCCGGATGATGTCGAAAATCTGCGCGATCACGAGCGGCGCGAGGCCGAGCGTCGGTTCGTCGAGCAGCAGCAGACGCGGCTTGCTCATCAGCGCGCGACCGATCGCCAGCATCTGCTGCTCGCCGCCCGACATCGTGCCGGCCCGCTGCGTCGCACGCTCCTTCAAGCGCGGAAACAGCTTGAACACATGCTCGATCCCGTCGTCGATCTCGTGACGGCTCGCGAAGAACCCGCCCATCTTCAGGTTCTCGAGCACCGTCAGGCTCGGAAACACGCGCCGCCCTTCCGGCGAAATCGCCATCCCCTGCCGCATGATCTGGTGCGTCGACATCGCGGTGATGTCCTTGCCCTCGAACAGCACGCGGCCCGACGAGGCGCGCGGCGTGCCGCACACGGTCATCATCAGCGTCGTCTTGCCGGCGCCGTTGCTGCCGATCAGCGTGACGATCTCGCCCTTGTTCACCTCGATCGACACGCCCGCGAGCGCCTCGACCGCGCCGTAGTGCGTATGGACCTGTTCCAGCTTCAGCATCACTCTTCCCCCAGATACGCCTTGATCACGCGCGGGTCGTTGCGGACCGCTTCCGGCGTGCCGATCACGATCGGCCGGCCGTGCTCCATCACGAGGATGCGGTCCGACACGCCCATCACGAGGCTCATGTCGTGTTCGATCAGCAGCACCGACACGCCGAACTCGCGGCGCAGCTTGTCGATCAGGTGCTGCAGCTCGATCTTTTCCTGCGGGTTGAGGCCGGCCGCCGGCTCGTCGAGCATCAAGAGACGCGGCTCGGTGATCATGCAGCGCGCGATCTCCAGACGCCGCTGGTGCCCGTACGACAGCGTGCCGGCTTGCCGGTTGGCGACCGACTTCAGCCCCATCCGTTCGAGCCACACGGCCGCGCGTTCGAGCGCTTCCTTCTCGGCGCGACGATACGCGGGCGTCGAGAACAGGCCGGGCAGCAGCCCCGCCTTCACCTTGCGATGCTGCGCGACGAGCAGGTTCTCGACGACCGTCAGCGACTTGAACAGGCGGATGTTCTGGAACGTGCGCACCAGCCCCTTCACCGCGATCTTGTGGCTCGGCAGCCCCGCGATCGGGTGCCCGTCGAGCACGACGTCGCCGCCGGTCGGCTTGTAGAAGCCGCCGACGCAGTTGAACACTGTGGTCTTGCCCGCGCCGTTCGGCCCGATGATCGCGAACACCTCGTCGCGGCGCACGTCGAAATCGATGCCGTCCACCGCGAGCAACCCGCCGAAGCGCATCTGCAGCCCGGCGACCTTCAACAGTTCTGCATTCGCGCTCATTGCGGCAGCTCCACGTGGGGACGGCTCGCGGGCAGCAGGCCCTGCGGACGCCACATCATCATCAACACCATCACGAGACCGAAGATCAGCATCCGGTACTCGGCGAAGCCGCGCGCGACTTCCGGCAGAACGGTCAGCAGGATCGCCGCGAGAATCACGCCGAGCTGCGAGCCCATCCCGCCGAGCACGACGATCGCGAGGATCAGCGCCGATTCGATGAAGGTGAACGATTCAGGATTCACGAGGCCCTGACGCGCCGCGAAGAACGCACCGCCGATACCGGCGAACGACGCGCCGAGCGTGAATGCCGACAGCTTGATGCGCGTCGGGTTGAGACCCAGCGAACGGCACGCGATCTCGTCGTCGCGCAGCGCTTCCCACGCACGGCCCATCGGCATGCGGATCAGCCGGCTCGTGACGAACAGCGTGAAGCCGACCAGCAGCAGCGCGATCAGGTACAGGAAGATCACCATGTGCTCGCCGCTGTATTCCAGCCCGATCAGCTCATGGAAGGTCTTCGCGCCTTCGACGCTCGCCGAGCGCGCCATCTCGAAGCCGAACACCGTCGGCTTCGCGATGCCCGAGATGCCGTCCGGGCCGCCGGTGAGGCTCGTCAGGTTGTTCGCGAGCAGGCGGATGATTTCGCCGAAGCCGAGCGTGACGATCGCGAGATAGTCGCCGCGCAGCCGCAGCACCGGAAAGCCGAGCAGGAAGCCGAACGTCGCCGCCGCGATCGCGGCAAGCGGCAGGCACTCCCAGAACGACAGCCCGAAGTACTGGTTCAGCATCGCGTACGTATAGCCGCCGACCGCGTAGAACCCGACATAACCGAGATCGAGCAGCCCCGCGAAACCGACCACGATGTTCAGCCCGAGGCCAAGGATCACGTAGATCAGCGCGAGCGTCGCGACGTCAACCGCGCCACGCGAGCCGAAGAACGGCCACACGAGCCCGACCGCGAGCAGCACCCACACGACCACGCGCTGCTGCTGCGCGCCCATCGCGGGCATCGCCGGCAGCTTCACCGCCGATTTCGCGCGCACGAGCCACGGCTTGAACAACTGGAACAGGAACACGGCCGCGACCGCGATCCACACCGGCCGCCAGTGCGGCGTGAGCACGACCTGGTAGCCGTCGAGCTTCAGCTGCAGCCCGAGCACCGGGATCGTGAGGATCGCCGTCAGGAGCGCGGCGGCCATGGCATTTTTCAGCGCCTGGCCGAACGAAGCGTCGGCGGCCGGGCGGCGAACGGAAATGACTGTACTCATCTGCGTCTCCCTCAGACCTTTTCGATGTCCGACTTGCCGAGCAGGCCGGTCGGGCGGAAGAGCAGGATCAGCACGAGCAGGCCGAACGCGACGACGTCCTTGTACTCGGCCGGCATGTAGCCTGCGGCGAAGGTTTCTGCGAGGCCCAGCAGCACGCCGCCGAGCATCGCGCCCGGGATGCTGCCGATCCCGCCGAGCACCGCGGCGGTGAACGCCTTGATGCCCGCGACGAAGCCGATATACGGATTCAGCTTGCCGATCGTCAGCCCGATCAGCACGCCGCCGACGGCCGCCAGCATCGCGCCGAGCACGAACGTGAACGAGATCACGCGGTTCGTGTCGATGCCGAGCAGGTTCGCCATCTTCATGTCCTCGGCACACGCGCGGCATGCACGGCCCATCCGCGAATGCGAGATGAACAGCGTGAGCGCGATCATCAGCAAGATCGTCACGCAGACGATCAGCAGACGCGCATACGGAATCGTCACGTCGAAGTCGCCGCCGAGATGGATCTCGAACGCGCCGGAGATCAGCACCGGCACCGACACGTCGCGTGCGCCCTGGCCGATCTGCACGTAGTTCTGCAGGAAGATCGACATGCCGATCGCGGAGATCAGCGGCACGAGGCGCGGGCCGCCGCGCAGCGGCCGATACGCGACGCGCTCGACCGCGAAGCCGTACAGGCCCGTGACGATCACCGACACGATCAGTGCGGCGCCGAGCACGAGCGGCAGCGGATAGCCGGCGGAGATGCCGATGGCGGTCAGGGTCACGAGGCCCACGTACGCGCCGATCATGTAGATCTCGCCGTGAGCGAAGTTGATCATGCCGATGATGCCGTAGACCATCGAATAGCCGATGGCGATCAGCGCATAGATCGCACCCAGCGTCAGGCCGTTGACCAGCTGCTGGGCGAATTGCGGAAAGAAGTCAGTCATGTGCGGGAAGCTCCCGTTGGCGCCGCGTCGCGTGCCGCAGCCGGATCACGGCTGCGGCCGCGCGCAACGCACGGTGTCGTCTCGGGCCGCCCGTTGGCCGCGGAACGGCCAAATGCGCACGCGCTCCGCCCGGGTGACGGGCAGAGCGGGTGCGCGGGGCGGGTACTCCGTATTACTTGGCGGCGGTCTTCGTCGCGTCCTTGTGCCACGTGTACACGACGAACTTGAACGCCTTCAGGTCGCCCTGCGCGTCATACGACACCTTGCCGATCGGCGTGTCGAACGTCGTCTTGTGCATGTACGCGGCGACCTTGGTCGGATCGGTCGTCTTCGCGCCGGCGATCGCGTCGGCGATGATCTTCACCGCTGCGTACGACGGCATCTGGAACGGGCCGTTCGGGTCGCGCTTCTTGTCCGCGAACGCCTTCACGAGCGCCGCGTTGGCCGGGTCGGCCGAGAAGTCGGCCGGCAGCGTGACGAGCATGCCTTCCGAAGCCGGGCCGGCGATCGCCGTCACGTCCTTGTTGCCCACGCCTTCAGGGCCCATGAACGTGGCCTTCACGCCCTGCTCGCGCGCCTGGCGCATCAGCAGGCCCATTTCCGGGTGGTAGCCGCCGAAGTAGACGAAATCGACGCCTTGCGACTTCAGCTTCGTGATGATCGCCGAGTAGTCCGAATCGCCGGCGTTGATGCCTTCGAACAGCACGACCGGGATCTTCGCGGCTTCGAGGTCCTTCTTCACCGACGACGCAATGCCCTGGCCGTACGACTGCTTGTCGTGCAGGACCGCGACCTTCTTCGGCTTCACGTTGTTGATGATGAAGTGCGCGGCGGCCGGGCCTTGCTGGTCGTCACGGCCGATCGTGCGGAAGATGAAGTGGCGCTTCTTGCCTTCGGTCAGCTGCGGCGCGGTGGCCGACGGCGTGACCATCACGATGCCTTCGTTCTCGTAGATGTCCGATGCGGGGATCGTCGAACCCGAGCACACGTGGCCGATCACGTACTTGATCTTCTGGCTGACGATCTTGTTCGCGACGGCGACGGCCTGCTTCGGTTCGCATGCGTCGTCCATCAGCACGACTTCGAACTTGTTGCCGCCCGCACCGCCTGCCGCGTTGATCTGCTCGATCGCGGTCAGCGCGCCGGCCTTCACCATGTCGCCGTATTGGGCGACCGAGCCGCTCATCGGACCAGCGATGGCGATCTTCACGGTTTCCGCTTGCGCGGCAGCGGCGCCCGCGGCGAACAGCACGGCGGCGACGGAAATGGACGTAAGACGGGACAGCGTCATCTGGGAGCTCCTCGATGTTGTTTAGTCATACGGGCAAAGGCGGCATGACTTGCGCAATCGAACAGCACCCGGGGCGAGGACATGGGACACGCCCGAGACACATAGAAGACGGAACTCCGGCGGAATGTTGCGTAGCGGGGCCCGGCTCTTGCAGTCCCCGAAGGGGACGTCTGGTTCGGAAAGACATCATCGTGATGCGTCTTGCATTGCGCAAGCGTTTCGCCTGCCCCGCTTGCCAAACCGCTTGATCGGAGGGATGGTCCGACAGCCGTTGGCAAGGCAGTCGAAATTATATGGGCGTTTTTAAATTGTCTGTCAAAAATGCCGATCGACCGAGGGAAAACACGTAGGGATCGGGTGGCGACCGGAGGGCAACCAGGTGGAGGCGAGAACGTTTGCTTTCGGTGCAATCGGGTTGCGCTGGAGGGTGTCGGGTTGGGTGACCGCCTTGCTGGGTATTGGGTTTGGCGATCCTGGATCGTGTGTGGAGCGTGTTTGGTCTGTTAAGGGCCCGATCGTTGAAAATCAATCAGATGATGATTTGAAGGGGAAGCACCAACACGGTGCGCTCGGCGTGGGTGGGAAATCCTTCTGTTTGCCGACAGATTTGGTCACTTAGAAAGCTCGTTGATATTTGTGTGAAATAATACGAATTCGCCTCTGCAATCCAGCCAGCCTTCCTGCGAGTCGCGCCCGCCGCGCTTCGCCGTCGCCTCAGGGCCGCTTCGACGCCCGTCCGTCGTTCAGTCTCGCCAGCCAGTGATCTGCCGTTTTTGCTCAATGCACATCACCTGATTGGGACCGCTGATGAATCATCCTTTTCGCTTGTCTTCCGCCGCCGCGTTTGCGTGTGCGCTTTCTGTTTCTGCAGCTGATGCTTCCGGTCGCGATACGCTGGTCGATCGGTCGGCCGGTGCCAATGTGTTTCGTTCGGAGCGGCGTGCTGCTGTTCGCGATGACGGGCATACGGCACGTATGAGCCGTCGCCGCGTGCAGTACGCTGCGCCCGTGGAGCGTAGCCCGTTCGATACGCCGGATACGCGGCCGTTGCGTGTGACGGGCGATACGCTTGCGGCACCGCCGCATTCGTCGGAGCACGAACCCGATTTGGTATTGCCCGCGAATCGCGTCGCGCTCGGCGCAGGCGGCAGCGATAGTCTTGGTCGCGCGTTGCCTGGATATGAACAGCGCGAGCAGAACTGGAACGAGTACCTGCGAGATAACGGCTCGCGGCCGGCTGGTGGTGGTGGCTCGTATGCGCCGATGCGGCCGTACGACGCCGCACGCGGTCCGCATGGCACGCCGAATCCGTACGATCCGTCGGTGTCGCAGCCGGAGACGCGCACGTTCTATGACAACGGCGCGGGCACGCATTGCACGGCTACCGGCGGTGCGAGGACGTCGCGGTCGTCTTGCAATATCGCTTGGTGATGCATTGGGGCGGCTGGTAGCAGCAGCCCTACCCGGCGCGCTGCGCGACGTCGCGCAGCGCGACCGCATCTCGCGGCGTTGCCTTTTACAACTGCGTGATGATCAGCCTGCCAGGCTCAATATCGATTCGCGCCTTTCGGCCCGGGACAAAACACGCATCGCTGATCAGCCACATTCCACCAATCTTCATGTACGGGTAGAACTTCTCCGGCTTGAGGTCGGTTTTCGGCGTACCCCACATTTCCTGGATCGTTACGAAACGTTCCGTCTTCGGTGGTCGTGCTTTATGATTCGGCTTAGCCATGGACAACTCCACTGTAGTTGGCTGTGGTTAGCGGGTCGTGAGTGTTGGTAGCACTTGCGGCCCGCGCTCGTTTACTTCCGCGTTTTGATGGTTTGGATTCCTCCTTTGTTGGTGGGTCAGTGGGATCGGGGGCTCGACGTGTGGATCAGGACGTGCGACGTATCCATCCACGCGCGCGATCATCATCGCGCTGAACATTGCCTATTAGACAATGTTCGTCGCTTGGGCACACGTTAGCCGTTCGTTATAGGCACACAATGACGTCAATGCTCACGGCCATTGCGGGAGCTGATGGCGAACGTCGATCTGCCACAGTGAGCGATTGATCTGAACTTGACGATTCGAAACAGTTCGATTGGATCAGACGAACTGTATGAGTTCGTCTCGATGCGGATACGACTTCCGCTCAATCTTTGTTGTTGTGCGGGGGCACCGGAAATTGCTTGCAGGTGATGTCTGGTTTTCAGCATCTCGCTTAGCCTGCTATCGACCCGGAATGGTCTTTCAATTTGCTCCAAAGGCACTACTCCGGTCAGGACTTTCGGATCACGTTGAATCGCCGACAATGCGTTGAGGTGCGAATTGGCCACTCAACCAAGGGACCGCTGCTCCCAAGAATGCCGTCACGGCGAGAACGAAGTCCAGCCGGCATTCTCCTTGTCCGTAAACGTACCTTTCGTTTGGTCGTTTCTGAAGTAGCTCGATGTAGTGACGCTCCACGGGGAGCAAGTCAGGGATCAAGGTACGCACCTCGTTGACGGCCTTTCCCAATAGCTTTACGGCATCCGGACTAATGGCCGCTTTATGGTCGTGAGCGAGACGATTACGGATTGCGTTGACCTGTTTCGCAACGCGTGCGAATACGATGGGCAAGCCCAAGGCGACGGCGATGGACAACTTGCCACCGAAATCACGCGGCTGCTTTACAAACTCGGCAATCCCTCCTTTTCGGGTCACGCCAAGATAAAAATCCAGTAGCTGTTCGACCTGAAGGTGCAACCGCAAAATACATCCAATATCATCCTCAGTCTCAGCGGCGAGAACAATGATATCGGGATCAAGAAGTGTTCCTATGTCGAAGTCAACTTTGATCGGCTTGTCATTCATTCTTACTTCGTCCAGCATTATTTTAGTGGTTTCAATGGCGGCTTACTTCCGTTGTTTGGCCCCAGCAGTACAGGATTTCGTGAAGACAACCACCCCACGTTTTTCGCTCGCCGCGCGCCTTCGGGTGATATTCACGATTCCTTGAATTGTGATCCACTGAGGCAACCAGTAACAGCAGACCACACTTACCCCGCAACCATTTTCCGGGAGTCACTTTACGCCCAGTCGCTATTGCCTCGTCCGGCCCGCACCTCTGAGGTCAATCGTTTGTGCGTGCGTTTCTAGAACTCACGATTCATGAGCTGCTAAGATTGAACAACCACTCGTGATATTTCACCTTATCACCATCAGCCAACGTTCCTGCAACTAGCTCACGAGAAAAATTCTTCTGTGCGTTCATCTCACGATCCACCGGATTCGCAACATGCCCGGGAATCATCTCAAAACTCTCCAAGTAGTCGATCCGGTTTATCAAAACCTCGGCACATGCAACCAGTCTCTCAACTTTATGTTCAGCGCACCATTTTGCTAAAAACGATAGACCTGCCAGAAAATCTGTCGCTCCCTGTGCCGCAGCTTCATCGTCCATTTCGATGCCATCAGGATCCCAATCAACCTGCTCTAGATCTCTTAATGGATTGGAGTTTTCTTTCCCATTCCAAACTTGATCTAAGTAATCACCCACTCGCTCATTGATTTGCGCACCAGTACTTCCTGTCTGCTTGGCAAGAAACCCGAATATAGATTTGTCATGCGCAAGTCCAATACAACACCACACCCCAAATCGAGCAATGATCTCGAGCTTACCTGTGGCGAGGATCGATTCGAGATATTTATTATGCAACTCAATGTTTGGAGCACAGGGTGTTGGTCTATTCATTTTAAAACTGAAGATCTACTTTAACGGCGTGAGGTGTATTCTCTAGCAGATCCTCTGGCATGAGGCGGTTAACGAAATCCTGCAAGGAGTTGGTGATTTTCGTTAGACCATCGCCACTTGGCGGCAAGCCCGGTCCAACCTCGCTTTCATGGTCCCAGAACTCGACCGATTGAGAACCGTCCGACGGGTGGATCCTCAAACAAATCTGGTTACCTCCCGGCGCCTCTCCTATTGGAATCCAATCTGCCGGGATGCGTCCCTTATACGTCTCAAACATCTGGAGAATCGACAAGCCATACTTGCTCTCCAGCCCGTAGAGGATCTCCAAAGAATCGGTGCGATCTTCAGCGGCCCAAGGCGACGGCTCATCAGCTTGAAATTTGATGGATGAATGGAACTCAATATCTCCACCGAAATGCATCAACAGATTCCTGTAATCGTCCGGAAGTCGGCCAGCCTCGGCCTCTAGGTCAGTCAACATTTGCACTTTCGCCCTTGGTGGCCGATCGATCGGGGTGGCTCCAAGTTGTGAAAGTTTGTCAATCATCACTTCACCCTTCCTTCCAATTCCCGTACCCTTCGCGGACGATCTCAAAGAAATTCTTGAATGCGGAGCCCAGCTAGTGACACGTACTACCCTTACTCCAAAAAGTCATCGTTCTTCAGATAGTGAATTGCTGCGTTCGCAAAGTCCTCTGTCGTCGGGTCTTTAAGGTTCTTCGCGCGCAGGTCCAGAACGGCTAGAAATGTCGGCACTTCCAGCCACGACGCAAGATGATCTTCACCGTAAAACTCGTCGTCCTCATCTTCAGGAATTTGGAACGTTGCGATCATCAATGCATCGGCAGAATTCTTGTTGAATCCCTTTTCGACAAATATCCAACCCACCTTCGGCAAATTCTGTCTTTCCAAAATAAGTGCTTTCAACCCATTTACTAATTTCATATTTCTCTCCTTTCGAAAATTCTTATCGGCATTCGGTACCGCCGCCCCATTTATTTCTCCCGCCCTTTCCGTCTGGATGGTAGACCTTGTGATAACTCTGATGGTCAGCAAAGTCCACTAACTTCAACGAGCCAGGCGAGTCACCATGATGCCACGTCATTCCTGGCGGCGATGTTCCTCTGAACCGTCCAGTCCTCGTTGGACTCACGTGTTCAAGGACACCCGGATATTTAGTCTGTAACGTTCGCCGGAACTCAGCATCCACTTGAGCTCGCTGATACACCCCTTCGTTCGCGATCCGGAAGTGTTCCGGGTCGGACAGCTTGAACTCTTCGCGATTTAACGTATGTTCGTGGAATACGTGGTATTTGCCGAGATCACGCGTTCCCTCTCCCTTATACAGCCCAAAGGGGTCGATCCAAACAATCGGGTTGGGAGCGTACGCATAGAGATTATCTCCGCCCGCCAATCGTATTGGATCGTGGCTGATGAACCTTCCGATGTCCGGATCGTAGAACCGGAACGTGTTGTAGTGCAGTCCGGTCTCGCGGTCCAGATACTGTCCCTGGAAGCGCAGGTTCTGCGGCCGCGGAATGCTCGTCGATGTTGGCGCAGCTACCTGCACTTCGCCCCAAGACGGCGTCGGCCTCTGCGGCGCCGGCGCGATCCACTCCTCCTGCACCGCGTTGCCCCATACCTTATAGCGGGCCTGCCAGACCAACTCACCATCGCCGTTGGTCAATTCCTCCGGCAACCCTGACACGTCGTTATGGAAATAGTAGACAACGTCCCGCGCATCGGCGTCGTTCGCCGCCGGCGCCCCCTGGTCAATACGTGCGAGTGGCACGTAGCTGTCCGGTTCGTACAGATAGGTCAGCGCCTCTTCGCCACTCCGGTCATGGTACGTCTCCTGCACCAGCCGCATGCCATCCCACAGGAAATCCGTACTCGCGTAGCCACCATTGAGCTTTCGGATCCGCCGGCCAAACGCATCGTATTCAAAATGCGTGGTCGAAACCCCAAGACGATCCTTGGTCACGACGGTCTTCAGTTGATGCCAGTCGTCGTATTCGAGGTTCAACTCTTTGGCGGGCCCGTGTCCGCTCAGCTTGCGAACAAGGCGCCCATATGCGTCGTATTCAAAGCGCTTGTCTTCGAACATCCTGAGCCGGTTGTGCTCCACATAGCCACCCGGATGATCGCTCGACACAAGGTTCGCAGCCGCATCCCAGCGGAATACCTCAGACGGCAACCCCGGTCCCATCGAATGCTCGATGTGCCCGGTCGAATCGTAGCGATAGCTGGTCGTGCCGTAGCGCTGGTCTCGCTTTTGGGTCACATCGCCGGCTGCATCGTACTGCCACTGCTTGGCGAGCAGCGCCTCCGTTGCCGAGCCGCGCTGCGCAGCAACTCGCGCACGGCGTCCGACGGCGTCATGTCCGAATTGGCTGGTCAGTCTGCCCTGTGTGCGCAGCACTTCTCGATGCAGATCGTCCCGTTCGATGTCTGTGATCGCCGCGCCATCGACACGGATCTGGTGCACATGTCCCGAACCGTAATGCAGCCAGTCGATTGTCCGTTCGCCCGAGATCGTCGTACTAACTC
The DNA here is from genome assembly GCF_001028665.1 of Burkholderia pyrrocinia. NCBI lineage: Bacteria > Pseudomonadati > Pseudomonadota > Betaproteobacteria > Burkholderiales > Burkholderiaceae > Burkholderia > Burkholderia pyrrocinia. Next base: position 1,807,605 of record NZ_CP011504.1, on the reverse strand, counting down.
GGTTGCCAAGCTCGTCGTAAGTGTGCACGAGCCAGCCGGTCGGTGTGTACTCCTCGAGCACCTCACCGCGCGCGTCGTACTTCAGGTTGACCCGATTCTTCAGCGACGGGCCGCGGGCCGTGAGTGCGTACAGTTCACCGGACGCAATACGGCTCGCCTTGTCATACAGGTATTCGCAGCGTTCGCGCGCGGATGCCTTTGCCGCCAGCCGCCCGAGCGCGTCGCGCTCATAGCTAGTCTGGAGTTTTCCCTCTCTAAGCCCGATGCCCAGTCCACGAGCATCGTACTCATACGAGCGGACGCTACCGTCCAGCCCAACCTCTTCGCTCAGAAGATCACGTCGGTCGTAACGGAAGCGATAAGACTCACGGTTCTCATTGGTCAAACTCGCGAGCCGGAACGCATCGTCGTAGCCGAACCGCACGACCCGATCAGCCGCGTCAGTTCGCGACAGCAGCAGTCCACGCGCATTGATCTCATAGCGTGTGCTGCGGTTATTCGGGTCTACAACTTCGACGAGACGCCCGGCCGCATCGTAACGGAACGTCTGCCGGGCACCGTCGGCCATCCCGATCCCCGTAACACGCCCCATCGCATCCGCTTCATACACGGTGGACTGGCCAGCCGCATCGGTCACACGCGCGAGCCCACCACGTGCATCATATGCAAACCGCGTGATCTTGCCGGAGCAATCGGTGTACGAGGTCAGTTGCGCACGGCCATTCCATTCCAGGAACTTGTAACCGCCGCGCGCATCGCGAATCGTATGCACCAACCCACGTTCGTCCCGGTGATACTCAGTCGCGAAGCCCGCCGGATCGCGCGTCATCGTCAGGTTCCCGCGATCGTCGTAGCGGTAGATCCAGCGCGAGTTGGTCGGATCGGTTTCCGCGACAGGCAAGTCGTAGTACCCATTCCATTCGGTGCGCTCAACCTGACCGAGTGCGTCGATGCGCTGGGTCTGGCGCCCGCGCTCGTCATATTCAAAGCGGGTGGTGTTCCCAGCCGGATCGGTCGTGCTGACCAACTGCCGCTTCGCGTTCCACTCTAACCACCACACATGGCCTTCGGCATCCGTATGGCTTGTCGGCTGCTGATCCTCGTTCCACGTCCACTGCGTAACACGGCCGATCTGGTCGGTGATCACCACCACACGCTGCGCAAGGTCCGTATTGAACGTGTACGCCTCACCATCGTCGGTCCAGTGGCGCACGACCCGCGCGTCACGGCCGACACCCTCCCACGCATAGAAGCACTGCAAGCCACCGCGCAACGTATGCTGGACCATCAGTCCGCGCTCGTACGCGAAGCGTCGCGCAGTATGGCCACTGCGATCAGTAACGGCCACCAACTCGCCAGCATCGTTGTACGCATAACGCACCAGCGTGTCGGGTTGCTCACCGTCCACACCACGAGTCAGCTCAATCGTGGCAATGCGTCGCGGCTGCGATTTATCGTAGACCAGCGTCAGCATGCGGCCGGCGCTGTCATGCAGCCGAGCCGGCCGCACAACCTCATCGGCCGCCTCTTGCTCCACCTCGATCCAGTTACCGTTGCGATCCTCGAGACGCCACAGCTTGAGCGTCTCGTTGTCCGCATCGCTACGCGCACGGCCGAAATCGCGATACAAACCATCGACCGTCTCAACCACGTAATGGCCGCCGGCCGTACAGATCAGGTAAATGCCTTCGGGCACGCTGAAATGGCTCTCACCCGGCGGCACGGCCGGGAACACGATGTCGCGCCCCTGCTCGTCCCAATACGTGATCGACGTGATCTCGCCATGCTCACGCGCAAGCCGCAGTTCAACGCTGATCGGCACGCTCCAGCCCGGCCCGAACAGGCTGTCTGCACGATCATCGTGACTGCTGTAAAAACGTCGCCACACGATCGGTAGTGGCCCGGGCAATGCGAAATCGGTATCGTCCGTGCCGTCGAGAATCTTGCCGCCGGTAATGACGTTGACCGGATGGCCCGCAGACGGCCTCGCCAAACTACCGAGCCACGTACCGAAGGCACCGGCCGCAAAATTGATCGCGAGGCAAGGCAGCTTGCCTTTCAGAAACTGCCCCCAGCTCATCTTCCCGCGGCCACAAACCGCCAGCGCAATACCAAGCGCCGCCCCCAGCCATCCGAGCCGGGAAGCCGACTTCACGTCCCGCACCCGCTGCGTACCACCGCCGATGAAAACGTTATCGGAACCTTCAGCAATCGTCCCGTCACATGTCGTCTTGTCCCCAACGCGCGCAGCCGGATGATCGTTGATATAAACGCTCCCCGACCCATCGGCGATCATCTGAGGCCCAGGATGATCCGTACAAGCGACGGTATCGAGATCGCCCGGCTTCGCCGCCCGCGCCGCCGGCTTGTTGTTGACGTAAACGTTCCCCGACCCGCTCGCGATCTTGCCTTTGATCTCGGGCGGCACGATCGAATTGGCCAGTGCTTTCGCGCCGTCGTCGATGGCCTCGTTCATCCCGCTCGCTTCCATCAGCGCGCCCGAGCCGACCGCCACCCCCACACCGATCGCAATCACGAGCGGCGTCGCCAACCCTGCCGTGCCGATCTCGAGCGCAGCGAGGCCGACGAACACCAGCCCCTCCATCGCCTCCGCCACCAATGCACCGACGATGGCACCGCCGACCACCGACCCGACCGTGCCGACAAGCTCACCCAGGAACGACGTGTGCTGGATCGGATCTTCGAAGCGCGCGGCCGCGAAGTTTTCCGCGCTCACGACGCGTCACCCGGTCCGAGCAGGGTCGGTCGAGCCGCGCGCGGCTGGAAACTGGCGAGCATCCGGTCGGCGATCGCCTGCTGCTCTTCGGTCAGCGGTGCCGCGCTGGTCAGCGTCATCACCAGCACGCGGCCAGCGTCGTCCGACGGGAACATGGTCTGCAGTTGATGCCAGAGCCGGCCATCCCGCTCGTGCGTGGAATCGATCTGGATGCCCGAGCGGCCCGCCACCGTCACAGGCCGGCGCGCCTTCTCGGTGAGCATCTTGGCATCGCGCGACGCCACTTCCCATTCGCGCGCGACAAACGCATCGATATCCTCCCCGTCGCGCAGCCGCCCACGGGCGATCACGAGGTTGAGGCCGCCGGGGCCGGCGTGCATCACGAGGATGTTGACGGTGCGGTCGAGCGCCGCGTCCGGCAGTTCGAAGGTGCCTTCGTGGATTGCGTAGTGCATGGCTGGTTTTGTTCGTGTTATTTGTTGAGATCGATGCGCTGGCCGTTGACCATCACGCCGTCGTCGGTCATCAGGATCACGGAGCCCTTGTGCTCGAGGCGAATGCCTTCGGGCGCGAGCGAGATCGAGCTGTCCTGCACCTTCAGCAGGATGCCGCGCTCGGCCACGTAGACCTGCGTGCCGCCGCCGCCATCCTTGGCAGGCGTCGTCACCTCGACCGTGGTCGCGGTGGTGCTCCGCTTCTCGGCGATCGTCTCGGTCAGGTTGCCCTGCGGAATCTGCTTTTCTTCGCTGCCCGTCGCCACCAGGACGGTACGCATCGGCCCCAGCACCTTGTGCGTCTCGCTGTTCTCGACCACGGTGTTCATGTCTTTCTGGGCGTGCATGAAGAATTCCTGCATGCCGTTCGTGTCGGTCATGCGGATCTCGTTCGAGCCCTGCCCCTTGTGCGTCTGGCTCTTGATCCCCATCGTCTGGCCGGCCGCACCGTGGTACGGATTGCCTTGCTCGCCGTTGAACACGCGGCCCACGATCACCGGGTTATCCGGATCGCCCTGATTGAACGCCACGAGCACTTCCTGCTTGATCCGCGGAATCGCGGCCGCGCCCCAGCCATCGCCCGCCCACGGCTGCGACACGCGCACCCACATCGAGTCGGATCCATCCTTCTTGCCGCGCCGGTCCCACGGGAAATGCACCTTCACGGCGCTCCCGTTGGTGTAGATTTCCTCGCCCTTCGGACCGACGACGATCGCCGACTGCGTGCCGTGAATCACCGGTTTCGGCGTGCCGCGCGGCGCGCGGTACGGAATCTTCTTCGGCAGCAACGCGAAGCTGTTGCGGTACGGCAGCTTTGCGCTGTGCTGCGTGTAGTCGTTCACCGCCTCGTGACGCACGTGCAGGATCACGTATTCCTGGTTGTTCTCGAGGACCGGGTGATTGGCCACGTTGACGGCGCCGGCGGTCGTCATGCGCCATGCGTAGCCGCCGCCGGTATAGCGATGGGCCTGCGCCTCCTCGGCCTCCATCGCAAAACGGGCATAACGGTTGCCGTCGTCGCCGTGGTCGTACAGCGACTGGTGCTCGAACCGCTCGGTCGAGTCGAGCCGCGCGTGCTTGAGGTTCTGCGGGCCGGCTTCCACCAGCATCAGCGGCGACGACGGATTCTGGTGATTGAAGTCGCGGAACGTGACCTTGCCGACGCCAAAGCGCCGGCCTTCGTGCAACTGGTCGATGCCGCTGTCCTCGCTCGCCTCGGTGGCGGCGAACGGCACGGTTGCCAGCCCGTCGATCGGGCGGAACAGCAAATTCGTGTCGCCGATCACAAGCATGTGCTTGTCCTTCTCGTAGCGGTGCGTCCAGACCAGCCCTTCCTGCTCCATCAACCGCGCACAGAAGTTGTAGTAGGACTCCTGGTACATCACCACGTATTCGAGCGGTTTCTGGTTCGTCCGGATGTCGAACACGAAGTCGGAGAATCCGTGCTCCTGGAAAATCTCGGCGAGGATGTCCTGCGCGGTCTTGTTCTGGAAAATCCGGCAGTCGGTCGAGCGCGTCAGGAACCAGAACCACGGCACCGCCGTCAGGTGGTACTGCGTGACATTCCCGGGATTGCCGGCGCGGTCGAACGACGCGACGTAGCCGTCGAAATAACGGTCGTTCTCGCCGGCACCCGATGCAACGACGCGTTCAAGTGTCGACAGGCGCGCCTGCTGATCGAATCGAATCTTGACCTGCTGGCCGATCAGGTCGTCGGGGCGCAGGTCGTGGCGATGCGACAGCAGGTCGAGGTGGATTTCCGGCAACCGGTTCACGTACTCGTCGACGACGGCGGCGCTGACCAGCAGCACATCCGGGCCGAGCGGCGTATCGAGCGTGACGTAACGATTGAGCTGGGTCAGGCGCGCGGGGTTGGCGGCGCCGTTGATCGCTTCGGCAACCGCGCCGGGCGTCTTGTCCATCAGCGAGAAGCCGGTCTGTGCGAGCTGCATCGCACGCTGGACGGTGTCGACGTGCCCGGCCAGGCCCGCGAGCGGCCCGAGGCTCCCGGCAACACTCGAGGCGATCGGCCCTGCCAGGCCGCCGAGCGCGCTCAAGGAGCCGAGCGCGCCGCCGCCCAAACCATTGGGAATACCCCCGTTCGGAGCGAAACTCATTCTTGTTCCTTGCGTGTGATCTCAGGTTCCGTGGGCCGTCTGGCCGGCCCGAAGCCCCGATAATGTAGGACAAATTCCGACCATGCGAAAGACACCGGCAAACGTTTTCGTTCGGGCCCTGAAACTCGGAAAACCAGACCAGCGGCTGGGCGCCAGGGCAGGCTTGCCCGCGGGGAAGGAATGGCAATGGGGAGTTAAAAAACGGGCGGAACCGTTCTATTCGGGCAAATGAAAGCCCCATCCGGACTTTATCGAGCAGCTTCCAGTCGCCAACGACTGCTCCAGCCGACGATCCGTCCACATGACAAGAACATGAAGGTCCGCGGCTTGTACCGAGCAGACGCTCATACGCCTACGACACGCAGCGCCCTTGCCTATGGCGCGGCGATCGGAAACATCAGGTCGAAAAGCGCCTTCGCCTTCGGTGTGAGATTCGCCGGGTCGGGGCGCAGCATGTCTTCGTCAGCAACGAGAACCTTGCCATAGACGGCCTCGAATATCCGCTTCACGGCACCATCGCTCCCGATCTCCCGGTCGTAGCCAGGCGCGAAACCAACCAGCAGATAGCCGGCGCGTTCCAGTGCGACCTGCATGTGCGGCACTTTCAGCGTCGCCATCGTGTAGACGAACTCGGCGCCGCAGGTTCGACAAATGCGTTCGGTACCGGACATGCAGCTCAGGGCCAGCTTCGAGCCACGGTGCTCCGGCGCCACGATCAATAGCCGCCCATAGATCGACAGCGCATCGGGTTCACGCTCGTAAGACCACATGCCGACGATCTCGTCGGCGAACTTGATCAACAGAACGTAGACGTCCCGTTCAGCCTCATTCGCCAGGAAGGTCTTGTCGAGATAGAACTGTTCCCGGACGTAGCAACTGCCGGCGCCAATCCCGATGTCCGGGTGCCATTGCCGGACTTTCGTCGTGAGATCCGGAATCTGGCTGCGGCTCAACTGCTAGAACGCATACCCGGCGGGTAGCGGAATGAGGCTGTTCAGTTCCGTGACGGTGGCCCACCTCATGTTTCGTCTCCTTCCGATTGCGGCCAATCGCTGCACACCAATACGCGATACGCATCGCCGGACGCTGCCATCCCGCCAGGAACGTCACCTCGGCGAAACCACAATCGCTGCCCTCCGATTCTGCATCCTGCCGGCCGGCGTACGGTTGTCGCCCACCGGGTCGCGCTTCCCTCTACCGACAACCGCAATGCGCTTCCCATCCAGCCCGACGTCGACGAGTTCTATCGCCACGACCTCGGCACGCCGCTTGGACAACTCGAAGTCGTAATCATCCGCCCCCTCCTGATCCGAGTACCCATAAACCCGCACCCCGTTGATCCCCGCCGACCTGAGCGTGCGCCCGATCCGTTCGACGATCCGCCGCACATCGGGCTTGAGGTTATATCGATCGAAATCGAACAGGATCGGTCCGGTCGAGCCGAACTCGAAACCCTCCTCGGTCTCGTGGAAACCGGCCGACTTGAGCGTCGTGACCTGCGTCTGCGTCAGCCCACGATGAAGCGGCGGCGCCTTGCAGCCCCCCAGCAGCAAACACAGCAGCAGCGCGCTCGTGACGCACATCCGCCCCGTGCTCACAGGAAACGAGTTGTTCATCTCACATCCCCTTCGAGGGCGCCCGCGTCGGGCGCGCTTTTTGTGATCCGCTGCCGCGGCCTCGCCCGCAGCGCGAAGCGATCGGCATCAAACCGGTCCTGCGACACTTTCAGCCAACTGCCACGAGCCTGGCCGAGTGCGCTTGGCCCGGTACATCGCCGCATCCGCCGCGCGCAGCAAGCCGCCCGCGTCCGACGCGTGGTCGGGATACAGCGCAACGCCGGCACTCATCATGGTGGCCACCATGCGGCCGTCGAACAGTTCGATCGACGGCGCCATGCCGGACAATATCTCGTCGGCGATGCGACATACGCTGCCCGCTTCGCGCACAGCCGACAGCATCACCGCGAATTCGTCGCCGCCCAGCCGGGCGACCAGATCGGCCTCGCGCACCTGCGCGCGCAGCCGCGCCGCGATGTCGATCAGCACCGCGTCGCCGGCGTCGTGGCCGAAGCAATCGTTGATCTCCTTGAAGCGGTCGCAGTCCAGATACAGGATGCCGACCCGCTGGCCCGTCGCCCTGGCTTCGCTGAGCGCAAGCGCAAGGCGCGACTCGAACTGCACGCGGTTGGGCAGGCCCGTGAGCGCATCGTGCGTCGCCTTGTGTTCGAGCGACGCGTTCTCGTCGCGCAGCGTGTTCTGCCAGTCTTCGAATTCGTCGAGCAACGCATTGAAGTCGTCGCCGAGCTCGTTCAGTTCGGCGATCGGCACGGGCGCGACCCGTCGCGCGAACGCACGGTCGCGCCGTACGGCGTGCGCCACGCCGGCCAGCGCGCGCAGCGGCGAAACGATGTTGCGCAGCAGACGCTTCGAGCTGACATACGCGCCGAACACGCTGACGGCCAGGCCGCCGAGAATGCCGCCGACGCCGCCGAGCAGGAAGCCGAAGAACTGGTGCCCGCGGCCGCGCACGACGACGTGGCCGACGATGATGCCGTCGTGCATCACCGGAACCGTCACGGGCCCGGGCAGCGCAAGGTCGGCGACGACGCGCTCAAGCCGCGCGATCTGGCTGCCGGCAGGCAACTGCCACGTCGCGAACAGCTGGCCATTGCTGTCCGTGACGACCACCTGCGCGACGTCCTCATCGCCGGCGATCAACCCGATCGCCTCGTTCGCCGCGACGCGGTCGCCGAACACGAGCGCCGCCTCGACCGTATAACCGAGCGATCGCGCCAGCAGGTTCAGGTTGTTGCCGGCATAGGCCCGCAACGCGATCACGGCGACCACGATCAACGACACGGCGGCCATCGCGACGGCGACGAACGCAAGGCGCAGGTGCGCGCGGCGCAACACGCTTTGCAGCGTCGGGCGCGACACCCGCGAGGGGGAAAAGTGAGGCGCGAACCGACTCATGGCGCCCCCGGCCGTCGCGCGAGATTGAGCACGTTCGGATGCACGCGTACGCCGCTGCGCGCCACGGCGTCGAGATTGATGTCGAACGACACGCGTTCGCCGTCGACGTTGAGACAGAACATGCTGCCTGCGGTGCAGGACGGATCGCGTTCCGAGATGGTCAGCACCGGATGGCCGGCCAACGCGGCTCTCACCCGCGTTCGCTCGACGTCGCTCAGGGTGCCGATATAGACGATGTCGCAGGCCATGCCGAGCGAGGGATCGTCGAAGCGGACACGCTGCACGTCGAGCAGCGTCGAGCCGGCCTGCAGCGTGTCGGTCAGGCCGCGCGCGTAGTCGGGCCGGCCCGTGACGCACAAATGCAGGCGAACGGGCGTCGTCGGCCAGCGCGTGAAGCTGATGATGCCGAGCACGACCTGGCGCACGGCGGAGTCGTGTGACGAAACGGCGGGATCGGCGGGGCTCGCGGTGGCGACGATGCGCATGGTGTCGGGCGAGCCGTCCGCATCGGCGGGATCCTCGACGAGCACCGCGGATGCCGCACCCAACACGCAAACGATTGCGATCAGCGCATGGCGCAGCGAAGCAGCCCGGCCGGGCCGGCCGGACGTCTTGCGCGCGGCGATGGTCGCCGCGCCCGTTGGCGTCGTTGCAGTCGCAAGACCGGTAGCCGCCGCGCACACTTTTGCATCCATGATGGCAACATCCGCTGGCGTTGCTCCGGCGCTGCCTCCTGCCTCCCTCCGTGCGCGAGCAGGCACCGTATCACGCGCACGATTGCTTCATCTTAGGTAAAAATTCGCATGCCCAACCAGTGGGAAACACCCGCGAAAAACATCGGAAAGTATGCGGAATCGGCGCTGTGCGCGATGATTCGGGCGAATGCGCTACCCGGTGTCGGCCCCGTCTCGACGTCGGCAAATTGATCAGCGGATTGGACGCGCGGCCAGCTCAAACTTCCTACGCTCTCCGGCGGCACGCCGGATCGTTTTGCGGCACATTAGGGGTGCCATGCGTTACCGTCTGTCGGCGGTGTGGAAGAACTCCGCGACGGCCGGCAAACGATCGGCGACGCCGGCCCACATCCGCATCAGCCGACCTGCAAGCGCATGGTCAGGTGCGGTCAGCAATTCGCGCCACGCCATCGGCACGTCGACACCGGTCGGCATCTCGTCTGCAGCGATCCAGACATTGCCGTTCACGCGAAAACGCTTCAACTCCGCCGCGCAGGCCTGTTTCGACCGGTCGATCATCGCGCGCCACCGCGGAACGCCGGACCCGGTGCAATCTCCTGTTCCGCCGCGCCGGGCCGATCCTCAGGTGCCACTCAACGCCCGCTCGTGTCCCGTCGCGTAGCGCCCTGCCCTTGGTGACCCACGCCGCCGCGAGTATGCTTGCGGTTCGAACGATCTCCAACCTGGGCGCGCACACCGCACTGCGGGCGAGCGCACCGCTAACCGTCTTTCACCACCACCGATGGATTTCGACGTAATCGTTCTCGGCGCCGGCATCGTCGGCGTCTCCGCCGCGCTGCATCTGCAGGACCGCGGCCGCAAGGTCGCCCTCGTCGATCGCGGCGCGCCCGGCGAAGGCACGAGCTTCGGCAACGCGGGGCTGATCGAGCGCTCGTCGGTCGAACCGTATCCGTTCCCGCGCAGCCCGTTCACGCTGATGCGCTATGCGCTGAACCGCTCGACCGACCTCTACTGGCACAGCGCGTCGCTGCCCGCGTTCGCGCCGTGGCTCGCGCGGTTCTGGTGGGAATCGGCGCCGCTGCGTCACGCAGCGGCCTCGCGCGACATGCTGCCGCTGATCGAGCGCTGCCTCGTCGAACACGACGCGCTGATCGCGCGGGCCGGCGCCGGCGAACTCATCCGCGCGAACGGCTGGCTGGAAGCATTCCGCACGCCCGCCGCGTTCGAACGCGGCGTGGCCGAAGCCGGCCTCACCGCCCGTCGCCACGGGCTCGGCATCACACCGCTCGATGCCGCCGCGCTGCTCGCGCACGAACCGAGCCTCGCGCCCGGCTTCTGCGGCGCGCTGCACTGGCTCGATCCGAAAAGCGTCGTCGATCCGTCCGCGCTCGTCAAAGCGTACGCGCAGCTCTTCGTGCAAGGCGGCGGCACGCTGCTGATGGGCGACGCCGCGAGCCTGGACGCACTGTCGCCCGGCTGGCAGGTCAGCACGCAGGACGGTATGGCCGCCGCGCCGGCCGTCGTCGTCGCGCTCGGCCCGTGGTCCGACACGGTGTTCGGCAAGTTCGGCTACAAGATTCCGCTACGCGAGAAGCGCGGCTATCACATGCACTACGCACCGTCCGCGCGCGGCGTGCCGTCGGCGCCGATCGTCGATCGCGAATACGGTTACGTGATCGCGCCGATGCGGCGCGGGCTGCGGCTCACGACCGGCGTCGAGATCGCGCGGCGCGGCGTGCCGCCGACCGGCGTGCAGCTCGAACGCGCGGAACGCGTCGCGCGGCCCGTGTTCGGCTTCGGCGAGCGGCTCGACCCGCAGCCGTGGCTCGGCTTCCGGCCGTGCACGCCCGACATGCGCCCGGTGATCGGTCCCGCGCCCGCGCATCGCGGGCTGTGGTTCTCGTTCGGACACAACCATCACGGGCTGACCCTCGGCCCCGTCACCGGCCGCCTGCTGGCCGAGATGATGACGGGCGAGACACCGTTCACCGATCCGGCGCCCTATCGCGCCGACCGCTTCTGAACGCTTGAACGCGTAATCGCGCGCTCAGTCGAGCGCCCGCCCGAAGATACGGATCACTTCGTCGAGATGCTCGGCCATTGCGCGGCGCGCGGCCTCCGGGTCGCGCGCGCGGATCGCGTCGAGGATCGCGCGGTGTTCCAGTTCCGACCGGTGCGGCATGTCGTTCGGCATGTACAGCGACTGCAGCCGCTGGAACATCAGGTCGTACTTGTGCGCGAGCAACTGCTTGATCATCAGCGCATACGCGGGGTTGTCGCTCGCTTCCGCGATGCGGATATGGAACAGCCGGTCGCCCGGATGCGTGAGCGAGCCGCTGCGGTTGTCTTCCTGGTTGCGCAGGAACGCTTCGTGGATCCCTTCGATCTGCTCGTCCGAGCCGTGCTTCGCGGCCAGCGACGCGGCTTCCGGCTCGATCAGCCGGCGCGCCTGCAACAGCGCGAACGGCGGGATTTCGGTGTCGAGGTCGAGCGCGATGCCGAGTTCGGGATCGATCTCGACGATCGTGAACGGCGCGGCCTTCGCATCGGGTTCGGGCTCGGGCGCGGCGGCCGTTTCGGGGTGGCGCACCTTCACGCCGTCGCCGACGCGCACGCTGACGAGCCCGCTTACTTCGAGCGCGATCAGCGCTTCGCGCACCGACGTGCGCGACACGCCGAACTGTTCGGCCAGTTCGCGTTCGGGCGGCAGATAGCTGCCCGGTGGAAAATCGCCGGACTCGATCATCGCACTGAGCTTGTCGGCGATCTGCTGGTAGAGGCGGCGGTTCTGAATCGGCTGGATGGACATACGTTGATGCAGGTGATCGGTTTCGTTGCGGACGGTCCGACGAATCGCACAGGCCGTTCGCGCCTATTTTATATGCCGCGCTTCGTCGCGCCCGGCACCGCATAACAATGCGCGGCCGTGCCGCCCCACAGCGCGTTGCGCTCGGCCGCCGACAGCCGCGCTTCGGCCCACCGCTCGACGATCGACGCCACTTCGTCATACGACGCGGCAAGCAGGCACACGGGCCAGTCCGACCCGAACATCAGCCGCTGCGGGCCGAACGCGTCGAGCGCCGCATCGAGGCACTGCTCGATATGCCGGATGTCCTGCGCACGCAGGCCGCGCCGCCAGTCGGCTTCGGTCACGAGCCCCGACAGCTTGCACGCGACATGCGGCATCGCGCCCAGTTCGCGCAGCGCCGCGCGCCAGCGCGGCAGCGCGGTTTCGTCGCGCTCGAACTCGGCCAGCGCGGGCTTGCCGACGTGGTCGAGCACGAGCCAGTGCGCGTCGTGCCGCGCGCAGAACGCGCGCACGTCGGGCAACTGGCGCTCGAACACGAGCACGTCGTACACATAGCCGTTCGCCTGCAGCCACGCGACACCGCGATTGAAACCGGCATCCGCGACGAACGCACCGACGTCGGCTTCGTCCTGCACCTGGTGACGAAAGCCGCGCAGCTTCGGGCTGCGCCATTCGGCGACACGATCGGCAAGCTGCGGCGCACCGAGATCCTCCCAGCCGACCACCGCCGCGATGCGCGCATCGTCGCGCGCGAGATCGAGCAGGAACGCCGTCTCGTCGCGCCCGGCGCGCGCCTGCACCGCGATCGACGCACCGAGCGCCTGCGCATGCATCGGCGGCCACAGCGCGTCGGGCAGGTAGTCGCGGGCCAGCACGCCCATCCCGGCGCCGATCCACGGATAGTCGGCCGCGCGATAACGCCAGAAGTGCTGATGGGAATCGATACGCACTGCGCCCATGGTGTCCTCGTGTTCCGCTCCGGCAAGCCATCTCACGCCGCCGCACGCGCTACCCGCCGCGTGCGGCGACGCCATGACGCGCCAATCAGTCGTACAACGCCGCCGCGACCTTCGGATCGTCGATGTTGGTCTTGTCGTACCAATAGAAACCGGTATCGATGACCTTCGGCAGCTTCTCGCCCTTGATCGCCTTCACGGCCGCCTCGACCGTCTTGTAGCCGATCCCGACCGGGTTCTGCGTGATCGCGCCGGCCATCAGCCCGCTGCGGATCGCGTCCTTCTGCTGCTTGCCGGAATCGTAGCCGACGATCACGACCTTGCGCTTCATTTCGCGCACGCCGTTGACCACGCCGATCGCCGAGCCTTCGTTGGTGCCGAACAGCCCCTTGAGCTTCGGATACGCCTGCAGGATCGACTTCGTCACCTCGGTCGACTTCAGCTGGTCGCCTTCGCCGTACTGCACGGTCACGACCTTCACCTTCGGGTGCGCCGCCTTCATCCGTTCGAGAAAGCCGTCGCGGCGGTCGATGCCGGTGCGGCTCGTCTGGTCGTGCGCGACCACGGCCACCTCGCCTTCGTCGCCGATCAGCGCGGCGAGCTTGTCGGCAGCGAGCGATGCGGCGGCCTTGTTGTTGGTCGACGCCGTCGTCACCGGGATGTCGCTGTCGACACCCGAGTCGAACGCGATCACCGGGATCTTCTCGGCCTGCGCCTTCTTCAGCAGCGGCAGCGCGGCCTTGCTGTCGAGTGCCGCGAAGCCGAGCGCGGCCGGCTTCTTCGCGATCGCGGCGGACAGCATGTCGATCTGCTTGTCGACCATCGCCTCGGTTTCCGGCCCTTCGAACGTCACCTTCACCTTGTAGTCCTTCGCGGCCTGCATCGCGCCCGATTTCACGGCCTGCCAGAACTGATGCTGGAAGCCCTTCGAGATCAGCGGGATATAGGTTTCCTGCGCCTGCGCGCCGGCCGTCACGCCGACGGCGAACGTCAGCCCGACGATCGCGTTCAACACCTTGCTCCTGATCACTTCGCGTCTCCTTTTTTCGTATCGAATGGAACGCCGGCCGAAACCGGCGGTGAAGCGCATGCCTGCGTGCGTCAACGGCGGCGCCGGCGCAGGATGTCGACGTAGACGGCGAGGATGATGATCACGCCCGTCACGACCGTCTGCCATTCCTGCGCGACCGACATGATGCGCAGGCCGTTGGTCAGCACGCTCATGATGAACGCGCCGATGATGGTGCCGACGATGCTGCCCGCGCCGCCCGACAGCGACGTGCCGCCGATCACGACCGCGGCGATCGCGTCGAGCTCGTAGCCCTGCCCGAGCGCGGGCTGCGCGGAGTTCAGCCGCGACGCGATCAGGAGCCCGGCGATCCCGCACACCGCGCCGCTGAACGTGTAGACCGCGATCTTCCACGCGTCGACGTTCACGCCGGACAGCCGCAGCGCTTCTTCGTTGCTGCCGAGCGCGAATGTGTAGCGGCCGAAGATCGTCCGGTTCAGCACGATCGATGCGCCGACCGCGACGAGAAACAGGATCAGCACCGCGTTCGGGATCGGCAGCGCGGGGATCAGGTTGCCGATCAGCGAATCCTGCGCGATCGACGTGAAGCCCGGCGTGTCGTTGAAGTAGATCGGCCGCGTGCCCGAGATCACGAGCGACAGCCCCTTGAGCAGCATCATCATGCCGAGCGTCGCGATGAACGGCGGCACCTTCATCTTCGCGATCACGAAGCCCGACACGCAGCCGGACAGCGCACCGAACAGCAGCGCGGCCAGGATCCCGAGCGGCAGCGGCATCCCCCACTTCGTCAGCACGACGCCGGCCATCACCGCGCAGAACGTCATCAGCGTGCCGACCGACAGGTCGATGCCCGACGTGATGATCACGTAGGTGCAGGCGACGGCCAGCACGCCGTTCACGGCGGTGGCCTGCAGGATCGTGACGAGGTTGTCGACTTCGAGGAAGTTCGGCGACGCGATGCTGAAGAACACGATCAGCAGCACGAGGCTCGCGAACGCGAGCAGCTTCTGCCGCGCGGCCGGGTTGAAGAAGCGGGCGCGGAAGCCGGCGGCGCCGGCCTGCGAATCGCCGGAAGCGAGGGGCGGAACGGGATGCGTATCGTTGGACATGATCGGGTAAGCGTCTGAATCAGGACAATACGGTCGACTCGCGTTGCGTCGCGAGCTGCATGATCTTTTCCTGCGTGGCGTCGGCCGCGCGCAATTCGCCGGTGACGCGGCCTTCGCACATCACGAGAATCCGGTGGCTCATGCGCAGCACCTCGGGCAGTTCCGACGAGATCATCACGATCGCCTTGCCGTCGGCGGCGAGCGCGTCGAGCAGCTTGTAGATCTCGCTTTTCGCGCCGACGTCGATGCCGCGCGTCGGCTCGTCGAAGAACAGGATGTCGCAGTCGCGCAGCAGCCACTTCGCGATCACGATCTTCTGCTGGTTGCCGCCCGACAGCAGCCGCGCGGGCTGCGCGACCGACGGCGTGCGGATCGCGAGCTGCCGCACGTACGCCTGCGCGGTGTCGCGCATCCCGCGTGCATCGAGGAACACGCCGCGGCGCACGAAGCGGCGCATGCTCGACAGCGCGATGTTGTTCTGCACGTCCATCCCGACCGCGAGCCCGAAGTGCTTGCGATCCTCGGACAGGTAGCCGATCCCGTGCGCGACCGCGTCGGCCGGCGTGCGGATCGTCACGGTCTTGCCGTGCACGCGGATCTCGCCCGCGTCGACCGGGTCCGCGCCGAATACCGCACGCGCGACCTCGGTGCGGCCCGCGCCCATCAGCCCCGCGAAGCCGAGAATCTCGCCGCGCCGCAGCGTGAAGCCGACGTCGCGGATCGTGCGGCCGCGCGACAGCCCGCGCACTTCGAGCGCAACGTCGTTCGCGGACGTGTCAGGCGGCGTGCGGTGCTCCGACTCGAGCTGGCGGCCGACCATCATCGCGATGATCGCGTCCATCGACGTTTCCGCCATCGGCACGGTCGCGACGTACTTGCCGTCGCGCATCACGGTCACGCGATCGGCGATCTGGCGCAGTTCGTCCATCTTGTGCGAGATGTAGACGATGCCGACGCCGTGCGCGCGCAGGTCGCGGATGATGCGGAACAGCTCGGCGATCTCCGCGTTGTTGAGCGCGGCGGTCGGCTCGTCCATGATCAGCACGCGCGAGTCGAACGACAGCGCCTTCGCGATCTCGACCATCTGCTGCTTCGCGACCGTCAGCCGGCCGACCGGCGTGCGCGGGTCGAGATCGAGCCGCATCCGCGCGAAGATCGCGGCCGCGTCGCGATTCAATTTGTCTTCGTCGACGAACACGCCGAAGCGGCCGCGCGGCTCGCGGCCGATGAAGATGTTCTGCGCGACGCTCAGGTGGTTCATCAGGTTCAGTTCCTGATGGATGATGCCGATCCCGAGCGCCTGCGCGGCGCGCGGATCGGCGATCTCCACCGCGCGGCCGTCCATCCGGATCTCGCCGTCGTCGCGCTGGTACACACCGGCGAGGATCTTCATCAGCGTCGACTTGCCGGCGCCGTTCTCGCCCATCAGCGCATGCACTTCGCCGGCACGCAGGTCGAAACGGCAGTCGTCGAGCGCCTGCACGCCCGGAAAGCGCTTGCCGATGCCGCTCAGCGCAATCAGCGGCGGCGCGGCGTTCAGGTTCGGGTCGGGTTGCATGGGTTCGGGGTTCCGCTGCATTCAACCGATCGCACGGTCGAGATGCGTATAACCGCCATCGACGAACAGCCACTGGCCCGTCGTGTGCGATGCGCGCGCCGACAGCAGGAACACGGCCGTGTCGGCGATCTCGTCGGCCGTCGTGAAGCGCTTGCCGAGCGGCACCTTGCCGGCGATTTCGGCGAGCTTCGCATCGGGGTCGTCGAAGCCGGCGAGCCAGTTCTTGTAAAGCGGCGTCATCACCTCGGCCGGGATCACTGCGTTCACGCGCACGCCGTCGTCGCGCAATGCGACGGCCCATTCGCGCGTCAACGCGAGCTGCGCGCCCTTCGATGCGCAATAGCCGCTCGTGTTGCCCTGCCCGGTGACGGCCGTCTTCGACGAGATGTTGACGATCGCGCCGCGCGTGGCCTTCAGGTGCGGCACGCAGTAGTGCGCCATCATGTAGTAGTGGATCAGGTTGCGTTCGAGCGACGCGACGAACGCGTCGCGCCCCGCGTCGAGGCCGACGCTGTCGTTGATGCCCGCGTTATTGACGAGGCCGTCGATGCGGCCGAAGCCCGCGACGGTCTGCGCGACCGCATCGCGGCACTGCGCGTCGTCCTGCAATTCGACCGACACGCACGCGGCGCGCGGCTGCTTCTGCTCGAGTTCGCGCCAGAATGCGTCGTCGGGCGCGTGGCGCGCGAACACCACCGGAATCGCGCCCTCGCCGGCGAGCCGCATCGAGATCGCGGCGCCGATGCCCGATGCACCACCGGTCACGATCACGACCTTGTCTTGCAGGTTCAAATCCACTTCGCGTCTCCGTCGTTCATGTTGTCGCCGCGCACGTCGTGCGGCGTGCCGCGTGCGTCGCCGTGTTTCAGCCGCGGAACAGGTACTGCTCCAGCGATTCGGGCTTCATCTCGATCGAGAAACCGGGCGCCGTCGGCGGCATGTACGCCGCGCCGCGCACCACGCACGGCTCGACGAAATGCTCGTGCAGGTGATCGACGTATTCGGTCACGCGCCCTTCCTTCGTGCCGGAAATGCACACGTAGTCGATCATCGACAGGTGCTGCACGTATTCGCACAACCCGACGCCGCCCGCATGCGGGCACACCGGCAGCCCGTACTTCGCGGCCATCAGCATCACCGCGAGAATCTCGTTCACGCCGCCGAGCCGGCACGCGTCGATCTGCACGACGTCGATCGCACCGCGCGCGATGAACTGCTTGAACAGCACGCGGTTCTGGCACATCTCGCCGGTCGCGACCTGCACGGGCGCGATCGCCTTGCGGATCTTGCGATGCCCTTCGACGTCGTCGGGGCTCGTCGGCTCCTCGATGAACCACGGCCGCGCGAACGCGAGCTCGCGCACCCAGTCGATCGCCTCGTCGACTTCCCACACCTGGTTCGCGTCGATCATCAGCTTGCGGTCCGGGCCGATCACCTCGCGCGCGATCGTCACGCGGCGGATGTCGTCCTCGAGGTTCGCACCGACCTTCAGCTTCACGTAGTCGAACCCCTCGTCCACCGCTTCCTGGCACAGCCGGCGCAGCTTGTCGTCGCTGTAGCCGAGCCAGCCGGCCGACGTCGTGTAGCACGGGTAGCCGTCGCGCTCCAGCGTCGCGATCCGCGCGGCCTTGCCGGGCGCCTGCCGGCGCAGCAGGTCGAGCGCTTCGTCCGGCGTCAGGCAGTCGGTCAGGTAGCGGAAGTCGATCGTACGCACCAGCTCCTCGGGGCTCATGTCGGCGACGAGCCGCCACAGCGGCTTGCCCACCGCCTTCGCCCACAGATCCCACACCGCGTTGACGACGGCGCCCGTCGCCAGGTGGATCGCGCCCTTGTCGGGGCCGATCCAGCGCAACTGGCTGTCCGACGTGACGTGCCGCCAGAAGCGGCCCATGTCCTCGCGGATCCAGTCGAGGTCGAGGCCGACGACGAGGTGGCGCATCGCGTCGATCGCCGCGCAGCAGATTTCGTTGCCGCGCCCGATGGTGAACGTGAGCCCGTGACCTTCGAGCCCGTCGCGGTCGGTTTCGAGCACGACGTAGGCGGCCGAATAATCGGGGTCCGGATTCATCGCATCGGAGCCGTCGAGCTGCTGCGAGGTCGGAAAGCGCACGTCGAGGACGCGCATCGATCGAATGATAGGCATGACGAACCGTCCGTTAAAGGAAATCAGGCCTGCACGGTGCGCTGGCGCTGCTCGCCGAGCCCGTCGATGCCGAGCGTGATCACCTGCCCGGCGCGCAGGTAGACGGGCGGCTTCTGCCCGAGGCCGACGCCCGGCGGCGTGCCGGTCGAGATCACGTCGCCCGGCTGCAGGCTCATGAAGCGGCTCAGGTAGCTGATCAGGTGCGGCACGCGGAACACCATCGTCGCGGTCGAGCCGTTCTGGTAACGGTGACCGTCGACGTCGAGCCACAGCCGCAGCGCGTGCGGATCGGGCACTTCGTCGGCCGTCACGAGCCACGGGCCGAGCGGCCCGAACGTGTCGTTGCCCTTGCCCTTGTCCCACGTGCCGCCGCGTTCGAGCTGGTATTCGCGCTCCGACACGTCGTTCACGACGCAGTAGCCGGCGACGTGCGACAGCGCGTCGGCTTCGTCGATATAGCGGCCGCCCTTGCCGATCACCACGCCGAGCTCGACTTCCCAGTCGGTCTTCTCCGAGCCGCGCGGAATCTCGACGTCGTCGTTCGGCCCCGAGATCGCGCTCGTCCACTTGCCGAACACGACGGGCTCCTTCGGCACCTCCATCCCCGATTCGGCCGCATGGTCCGAATAGTTGAGGCCGATGCAGATGAACTTGCCGACGCGGCCGACGCACGCGCCGAGCCGCGGCGCGCCTTCGACGAGCGGCAGCGACGCCGGCGGAATGTCGCGCAGCCGCGCGAGCGAGGCCGGCGACAGCGCATCGCCGGCGATGTCGTCGATCACGCCGGACAGGTCGCGGATGTGGCCCTGCGCATCGAGCAGGCCCGGTTTTTCATGGTGTTTGTCGCCAAATCGCAGCAGTTTCATGGGGTTGTCTGAACGGAAAGTAAGGAGGAAGGCGCGGTCAGTTTGACCAGCCGCCATCGATCAGGTGAATCGCGCCGGTGGTAAATGCCGACTCGTCGGATGCCAGATAGGTTGCCAGCGCGGCGATCTCGTCCGCCGTACCGACGCGTCCCATCGGCTGGCGCGCGACAAAGGCGGCGCGCACCGTGTCGATGGTCGTGTTCTGCTTCAGCGCCTGCTCGGCAATACGGGCCTCAAGCGAAGGCGACTCGACCGTGCCGGGGCAGATCGCGTTGCAACGAATCCCTTGACCGACGAAATCGGCAGCCACCGCCTTGGTCAGGCCGATCACGGCCGCCTTGGTCGTGCCGTACACGAAGCGGTTCGGCACGCCCTTCACGCTCGACGCGGCCGACGCCATGTTGATGATCGACGCGCCGCCCGCTTCGAGCATCGCGGGCAGCAGCGTGCGGATCAGCCGGTACATCGACGTGACGTTCAGGTTCAGCGAAAACGCCCACGCGTCGTCGTCGCAGTCGAGGATTGAGCCGTGATGCACGTAGCCGGCGCAGTTGAACAGCACGTCGAACGCGCGTTCGCTCGCGGCGAGTGCGGCGACGTCTTGCGCGTCGGTGACGTCGAGCCGCCGCGTGGTCAACCGGCCGCCCGCACGTTCCGCGTCGGCCGCGAGCTGCGCGAGCGCGGCTTCGTTGATGTCGGTCGCCAGCACGTCAGCGCCCTCGCTTGCGAACCGCAGCGCGGTCGCGCGGCCGATGCCCTGCCCGGCCGCCGTTACCAGCGCGCGCTTGCCCTGCAATCTCATGAGCACGTCTCCCGAAAAGCCGGCCGCCAGACGGCCGATTGGCACAAAGGACTAAAGGTCCAACCAATCATAGGGAGTGATCGCCCGTTTGTCACGAATTTGGGATTCAGTATTTACCCGGGCAGGTAAATCCGGCGGGTGGGCAAAAATCCGGCGCTCGACTGGCTCCGGCAGCGTGCTTGGGGATTCGCGCAAACCCAATGCCGGCGGGCCTCTTGGCCTGCTTTTCGCGCACACCCGGCACGGCGGCCGCGCCAAACTGACGAAAAAGTCATGTTCGCGTCAGGGTGTCAACGGGATGCACGCGCGATCATGGCGTTGCCGGACCGCGCTTCCGGTACATCGCCTCCCCGCCCGCGTTCGATCCCTGCGGGCACTCCGTCCCCCGGCGATGTACTCCGTGACTGGGCGAGCAGACACGGCGCGCGGGCCGATTTTCCGCCCCGGACTTTCCGTCCGGGGCGTTTTTGTCCGTGGATCCCAAGAAAATAAGCCTGGATTGTTTCTAAATCGGCAAAAGGTAATTTGAGCCAGACAGGATGTTTTTTCCGGTCACAGACGCTTACATTTAGCGCACCACTCATGGAAACCGCTACGGATTCGCCATCGGGTAGTGACATCCACTGCCACGGCCGAAACCGCACGAGCTTTAGGAAACGGCAAATGAAGGCCTCCAAATCCCTGCCTGCGCTCGATCCCGCCGACGTCCACGTCGAAATCCTCGAACGTTCCGATACGTTGCTCGTCGTCCGCTGGGTCGAACCCGGCCGCTGTCACTACGGTGAACAGCGCTGGCGCCGCCGCTTCGCGCAACGCACGGGCACCTGCGCACTGTCGCGCCAGGTCATCCACCGCGGCGACGAAGTGTTCCGCCCGGCCGAACGCCCGGCGCCTGCGAACGCGGCCGCGATGATTTCCGCCGCCGAAGTGCTCGCCCTCGCCGGGGGCAGGTAAATCCTGCTCGCCGCGTGTCGGCCCTAGAAGTGCCGGTCTAATTCCCCCGCTTGTCTGCCGCGCCCGCGCGCACTATCGTTACACCACTCAATGTAACGATTAGGTGCCGCGGCCGACCGGTCGCGCCGATGGAGGCAGACATGCATGCATGGAGCGCGCGCCACGTCCCGGCGCAGGGCGGCAAGGTCGCGGTCGTGACCGGCGCCAACAGCGGCCTCGGCTGGCAGCTCGCGGAAACGCTGGCCGCGAAGGGCGCGACCGTCGTGATGGGCTGCCGCGACGCCGCGCGCGCCGTGCAGGCCGCCGATGCGATCCGCCGGCTCCATCCCGATGCACGCGTCGAAGTCGACGCGCTCGACCTCGCCGATCTCGCGTCGATCGAACGCTTCGCGGCCGACGTCTCCGAACGCCACGGCCGCGTCGACATCCTCTGCAACAACGCCGGCGTGATGTTCCTGCCGCTGCGGCGCACGCACGACGGCTTCGAGATGCAGTTCGGCACCAACCACCTCGGCCATTTCGCGCTGACCGGGCATTTGCTGCCTGCATTGCGCGCCGCCCGACGGGCGCGTGTCGTGACGATGTCGAGCGGCTTCAACCGCGGCGGCCGGATTCGCGTCGACGACCTGCGCGCCGAGCATCGCTACAACCGTTATCTCGCCTATTGTGACAGCAAGCTCGCGAACCTCGTGTTCGCGATCGAACTGCAGCGCCGCTTCGAGCGCGCCGCGTTCGCCGGAATCAGCGTCGCCGCGCATCCCGGCTATGCGGCCACCAACCTGCAGTTCGCGGGCCCGACGATGGACAGCTCGCCCGCCCGCGCCGCGCTGATGCGTGCCGCAAACCGTTATCTCGCGCAGCCGGCCGACCAGGGCGCGCTGCCCGCGATCCACGCGGCGACCTCGCCCGATCTCGCGGGCGGCGCGTACATCGGGCCGTCCGGCTGGTTCGAATCGCGCGGGCTGCCGGCGCCCGCGAGCGTGCCGCGCGCGGCGCGCGACGTGGCTTCGGCGGCGCTGCTGTGGGAAGCATCGGAAGCCGCGACCGGCGTGCGGTTCCTCAGCTGGGGCGCGGCGGCCGGGCGCTCGCCGGGCCGGCCGTTCGACACGGCGGCCCAGGCGCGCTGAACCGCGCGCCGCCATACGCAATATTCTTCATACTTATTACGCCAACCGAAAAGAAAGCCGGTTGAAAGGCTGATTCGGCGCACCATTGTTACCGCTCAGAAAACAATTTATCGTCAAAATCAGCGTTTACCCTCAACCATCCGGTGACTAAGATTGGGTCAATCGCTTAAGACATGGTGTCGACAGCGAACTCAATAAAACACCGGAGGTCATCATGAAATCGCTCGTTTCCGCAGTCGTTGCCGCTGTCGCCCTGTCCGCTTCGTTTGGCGCATTCGCCCAAAGCACCGTGACCCGCGCGCAAGTGAAGAACGAACTGGTCCAGCTCGAACAAGCCGGCTACAAGCCGGGCGTGTCGAGCCCGTACTACCCGAACGACATCCAGAGCGCCGAAGCGCGCGTTCATGGCGCCGACGCCAGCGGCTACGGCGCGCAACCGGCTCCGCTCGTCCACTCGGGCGCGCCGGTTGCCGCAGCGTCGTCGAACGCTCGCGACTCGATCTTCTTCGGCCAGTAAGCCGATGCGCCCCCGGCGGGCGCCGCGCGTCGCGCGATGAAGCAAGGAAAAGACGAGCCTCCTTTGCGGGGCTCGTCTTTTTTATGAAACGCATACCTCCGCCGCCCGGCAGCGGGTGGCTTCGCCCGGGCGCTTGGCGTCCGGGCGCTTTTTCGTCGGCAAGGTATGCGTGATGAAGCCGTATGCGCCGGTCAACGTTCCCCGGCTGCGGCAGGCACCGACCGCGACAACACACGCCACCGCGACAGCAGTTCGTCGCGATCGACGTAGCAGCCCTGCAGATGCCGGCGGCCGGTCGACGGATCGAACTCGGTGCGTGCATGCAACACGCGCCGGTTGTCGAACCCCCACATGTCGCCCGCCCGCAGCCGGCGCTGCACGCGAAAACGCGGCTCGCGCGCCAGCGCGAGAAACCGCCGGTACGCGCGATAGACGGCCGCGACCGATCCGGCCGGCGCATCGAGCGGCCCGCGCAGGAAGTTCGCGACGCGCACCTCGGTCACGTTGCCGCGCGCATCGAGCCCGATCACCGGCGCCGAACAGCGGTAATCGCTGTTCGCACTCTTGTTCCAGAACTCGAACGGCGTCGACGCAAGTTGCTCGAAATCGGCCGGATGCTCGCGCCGCAGCGCGTCCGCGAGCGCGAAGCCGTCGAGGAATACGCTGTCGCCGCCCGTCGCGTCGTTCGCGAGGCAATGCAGGAACTGCACGCCCGGCTGCAGCTCGCGTGTCGGCAGATCGGTGTGCGGCGGCAGGTTGAGCGACGTATACGCATTGCTGTCCGGGCGCGGCTTCGATTCGACGTCGAACAGCACGCCGAAATTGCTCTCGCGGATCAGGCCGACGCGGCGCGCGATCTCGTCGACGCGGCCACGCTCGGCCGGCACGCCTTCGACGAGCGTCAACCCCGTGCGCTGCAACGCGGCGAGCCACGCGAGCAACGCGCCGTCGTCCTCCATCACGTCGCGCCACGCGAACACGCCGATCGCCGTCGCATCGTCGCCGGCCCACACGTGCCGCCCGTGCGCGGCCTGGCGCTCCGCGCGCGACGCATCGTCGTACGCATGCGCACGCAACCAGCCCGGCGACCACGCGCTGCGATGCCCGTCGTTCCACTCGACATGCAGCGCGCCGTCGGTTTCGACGTGCACGGCGAGCGCCGACAGGTCCTCGCGCGCATCGGTAATCTCGAACACCTGTTCGCGCGTGACCGCATGCACGCACGCGGAACACGCGCAGTTGTCGCGCAGCCAGTCGAAATGGAACGGCGATCGTCGCGTGTCGCTCCACTCGACGTCCACCGCGCCGTCGCCGATCGCTACCGCTGTAATGGCCGCGTCGGCGGAAAACGTCCGCCAGTCCTCGATACGGTGTTGCGCTGCCTGCATCGTTGCCTCCCGGAAACGCCCGCTACGCGTGTGGTGCGAGCAGAAACCCGCCGACCGTCCGGTGCATCCGTGCCGCCTGCGGGCTCGACCCGAGCGCGCGCCAGCAGCCGTGCACCAGCCCCTCTCCCATCCAGTAGTGCGCAGCCCCGCCTGCCGCGCGAATCCGTTCGACATATACGCGCGCATCGTCGCGCAGCGGATCGTGTTCCGCGCCGATCGCGAGCACGGGCGGCAGGCCGTCGAAACGCGAAGCCGCGAGCGGCACCGACGCGCGCAGCAGCGGGTTGCCTTCCGTCAGTGCATCGGACAGGCCGCCTTCCCAGTACAACGCGCGATAGCGATGAACGTCGTCGAGCGTCAGCATCGGCGCATGCGCTTCCGTTTCGCGCGCGGGCGATTGCGGTTCGAACCCGAGCATCGGATAGACGAGCGCGATGCCGTCGATGCCGCCTTCGCCCGCATCGCGCAGCGCAGTCGCGACGGCCGCCGCGAGCATGCCGCCCGCGCTGTCGCCCGCAAGCGTCAGCGGATGCGCGCACGGCCCGAACGGCCAGCGCGCATCGCGCGCGGCACGCGTGACGGCGACGCAATCGTCAAGCGCGGCCGGTGCGCGGTGTTCGGGCGCCAGCCGGTAGTCGACCGCGACCAAGTCGAGCCCCGTGTCGGCCGCCAGTTGCGCGGTGATCAGCGCATGACTGTCGAGCGAGCCGACGACGAAGCCGCCGCCATGAAAAAACAGCACCGTGCCGCGTGGCGTACCGTGCGCGGCCGTGTAGCGCCGCAGTGCGATCGCGCGTCCGTCCGGTGCGTGCCACACGGCATCCTGCTGCACGATGCCGGCCGGCAGCGCGGCCGGTGTCCATTCGGCCGCGAAGCGGTCGTAGAGGCGGCGCTGCTCGTCGGGCGAGCGCGCCGCCGCATCGGCCGGATACCACGCGTCGACGGCTGCGACGAACGCCGCGATTTCCGGTTCGAGCATCGTATGCGCTCCGCGATTGAAGATTGACGCTAGCGGCGCGGCGGCAACCCGATCACGCGGCCCGCATACGCAGGCGCCGCGCAATCGCGCTGCAACGCATGCAGCTCTGCGACGCGCGCGGCGACGTCTTCGTCGAACGGCGCCGACTTCGCGCCGTCGCGCGTATCGACGTGCAGCAGCATCTGCTCGCTCGCCGACACCGCATCTTCGTGCCCATCCGCGAACAGTTCGAGGTACAGGTGCAGCCGCTTCGCGTCGTGCGCAAGCACGCGCGCATCAACACGCACCTGCGTACCCTCCTTGATCTCGTGCAGATAGTTCACGTGCGCTTCGAGCGTGTAGACCGAGCGGCCCCGCTCGCGACGCGCGGCGTCGTCGAGGCCGATGCGATCCAGCAACGCATCGGTCGCGAAGCTGAAGATCAGCAGGTAGAACGCATCGCGCAGGTGGCCGTTGTAGTCGACCCATTCGGGCCGCACCACGTCGCGGTAAATCGTCAGCGGGGTATCGCCCGTCATCGCCTTTAGTCCTCGAATCGCATCCCGTGCCGCGCCTTCACCGCGGCGATCGACTTCAGCACCTCGGTGATGCACTCGTCGCGATAGCGCTCGAGTTCCTTGATGCTGCGCGTGCCCTGCTGTTCGGTCGTGCCTTCGACGACGCTGTCGATCAGCGCGTCGGTGAGCGTCGGCGCGACCAGCTTCGTCCACGGCAGTTCGAGCGCGGGGCCGAACTGCTGCATGAAGTGTCGCATGCCCGCGTCGCCGCCCGCCAGCGTGTAGGTCAGGAACGTGCCCATGAACGACCAGCGGATGCCCGCGCCGAAACGGATCGCGTCGTCGATCTCGCCGGTCGTCGCAACCCCTTCGTTGACCAGGTGCAGCGCCTCGCGCCACAGCGCTTCGAGCAGCCGGTCCGCGATGAAGCCCGGCACTTCCTTGCGCACGTGCAGCGGCCGCATGCCGAGCTTGCGGTAGATCGCCATCGCCGCCTCGACCGCTTCCGGCGACGTGCGCTCGCCGCCGAGCACCTCGACGAGCGGCAGCAGGTAGACCGGATTGAACGGATGGCCGACCACGCAGCGCTCCGGATGCGTCGCACGCGCGTAGAAATCCGTCGGCAGCAGCCCCGACGTCGACGACGCGATGATCGCGTCGGGCTTCGCCGCGCGGCTGATCTGCTCGTGCAGCTCGAGTTTCAGCGCCTCGCGCTCGGGCGCGCTTTCCTGGATGAAATCCGCATCGGCGACGCACGCTTCGATCGTCGACACGAACCGCAGCCGCGCGGGATCGGCGCCCGGCGCGAGGCCGACGCGTTCGAGCGCGGGCCATGCGTTCGCGACGTTCGCACGCAGCCGTTCTTCCGCACCCGGCGCGGGATCCCATACGACCACGTCGAGACCGTGCGCGAGCGCGCGGGAAATCCACCCGCTGCCGATCACGCCGGTGCCGATGGCGGCAAACGTCTTGATGTCGGTCTTCACAGCCATGTCAACGCATCCTTCGAATCAGGGGAAATCGGTCGGCGGCCACGCTCATGCGCGCCGCCGTGTCGTATCGGTCAGGGAAAAAACTCACGCGAATTCGGCGATCGCGCGGCGTTCGAGAGGACGCTCGCCGCGCGCGGGCAGACCAAGCTTGCGGCGGCCTTCGGCCGGCGTCAGCACGCGGCCGCCGAGCCGCTCGACGATCTCGCGTGCGCGCTCGACGAGCGTGCCGTTGGTCGCATGGACGCCGCGGTCGAGCCAGATGTTGTCCTCGAGGCCGACGCGCACGTGGCCGCCGAGCAGCATCGCCTGCGCGACCATCGGCATCTGCATGCGGCCGATCCCGAAGCCGGCCCAGTGCGCGCCCGGCGGCATGTTGTCGACCATCGCCTTCATCGTGCCCGTATCGGCCGGCGCGCCCCACGGAATGCCGAGGCAGAGCTGGAACAGCGGCGGATCGTCGAGCAGCCCTTCCTTCAGCAACTGCTTCGCGAACCACAGATGGCCCGTATCGAAGATCTCCAGCTCCGGCTTCACGCCGAGTTCCTGGATGCGCTTCGCGCCGGCGCGCAAC
This sequence comes from Burkholderia pyrrocinia, assembly GCF_001028665.1. Classification (NCBI taxonomy): domain Bacteria; kingdom Pseudomonadati; phylum Pseudomonadota; class Betaproteobacteria; order Burkholderiales; family Burkholderiaceae; genus Burkholderia; species Burkholderia pyrrocinia. The sequence continues at coordinate 1,780,292 of NZ_CP011504.1, read as the reverse complement.
TGCGCGGGCGTCGACACGTAGATGTAATCGCCGTCGCCGAAATTCAGCGTGCCGCAGTCGAGCGTGCAGATCTCGGGCAGCAGTTCCTCGACGTGCGCGAGCCGCGTGAGGCCGCCGACCAGATCGGTGCCCTTGCCGAAACGCATCGGATCCTCGCCGGGGCCGATCTCGAGATCGCCGCCCATGCCGGCCGTCAGGTTGATGATCACGTCGACGTCGGCCGAGCGGATCCGGTCGACCACTTCGCGGTACAGGTTCGGGTCGCGGCTGCCGCGCCCCGTGTGCGGATCGCGCACGTGGCAGTGCGCGACGGTGGCGCCGGCCTTCGCGGCTTCGATCGCAGCGGCCGCGATCTCCTTCGGCGTCACCGGAATCGCCGGATGCTTGCCGACCGTATCGCCCGCGCCGGTAACGGCGCAGGTGATGATGACTTCATGGTTCATGCTGTTTGCCTCGCTTGACTCTAATTGATTCGCATTGCTGATGTTTTGTCGGTGCACGCATCGTGCAGCGCGCAGGCCATTACAGGCCGAGATACGCCTTTACAGCGGGCAGGCCGTCCTTGCCGTCGAACGTCTTGACGCCGGCGAGCCACGGATCGAGCACCTGCGGGTTCTTCTTCAGGTAGGCCTTCGCGGCGTCGGCCGGCTTCGTCTTGTTCATCACCGACTGCATCAGCTGGTTCTCGAGCTGCGTCGAGAAGCGCAGGTTCGTGACGAGCTTGCCCGCGTTCGGGCAGCGCGCGATGAAGTCGGGCGCCGTCAGCGTGTACACGCGCGCTTCGCCGTAGTTCGGCCCGAACGACGCGTCGCCGCCGGACAGGTAGTTCATGCTGAGCTGGATGTTCATCGGATGCGGTTCCCAGCCGAGGAACACAACCCACTTCTTCTCGCGGATCGCGCGCTCGACCGTCACCAGCATCCCGGCCTCGCTCGATTCGACGAGCTTGAAGCCGCCGAGCCCGTACTGGTTCGTGTCGATCATCTTCTGGATCGTCGCGTTCGCGCTGCTGCCCGGCTCGATCCCGTAGATCTTGCCGTCGAGTTCCGCGCGGTGCTTCGCGATGTCCTCGAAGGTCTTCAGGCCGGCCTGGTATTCGTAGCTCGGCACCGCGAGCGTCGCCTTCGCGCCCGACAGGTTCGGCGTTTCGACGACGTTGATCGACTTGCTGTCGAGGAACGGCTGGAGCTGCTTCTGCTGCACGGGCCACCAGTAGCCGAGCGACACGTCGAGCTGCTTGCTCTTCAGGCCGGCGAACGAGATCGGCACCGACGCGATCGTCGTGGTCGGCTTGTAGCCGAGCGCCTCGAACACGGTCGACGCGAGCGCCGTGGTCGACGTGATGTCGGTCCAGCCGATATCCGCGAAACGCACGGTGCGGCAGGTCGCGGCTTCCGTTTCGGCCAGCGCCGCGTTCGTGAACGCGCCGGTCGCCAGCACGGCCGCGACAAGCGCGGCGATCTTCGTCGACTTCATGGTTCGGTTCCTCCCGGTGGGACTCGTGGCAGCCGGTGCGCGGGGTGTGCGCCGGCCTGCATCGTGGGAGTAAAAGTAACGAGCCATATTGGCCGCGAGAAGACCGGCGGCGACCTGTTCTTGACTATTTGCGACTATGAGTGGAAACCACTAGGGTTTTGTAGAGGCTTGATGGGCGGGGTTTTCGCGTGTGTTTTCGATAAAACGGGCTTGTCCACATGCGGCGCGAAGTTTTGATTCCATCGGAAGGGGGCGGGATGCCGATGTGGCTTCGGGCTCGGGGCGCTGGAGCCGCACGGATGAATTGGCCGGGTTGGCCTGGCAGCTTCCGCAGCGTGATGGATCGCACGCTGGAAAGTCGTCCGTTCGTTCGTCAAAACAGACGTCTACACACTCATCCCCCCAGCCATCGTTGCTCGAACCGTCGTGCTTGCCCTTCCTCCAGCAGCCGAAAGGACATTTCACATTGCGGAACTTGCGTCGAATTCCCGCAGCATCCCTTTTTCGCCGCTTGAAAACTTGTTTTGCATCGCAAAAATCACTGCGTATCTCATTGAAAAACAACAGAAATTTATGTCTTATGTCTTATATAAGACATCTCCAAAAGCGCAGCGGGCGGCGTTACTATTCAGTCATGCAGTTCGCTTCGAAATACGGAGCGCCACGCTCAACCATTTACTCAAACGCGCTTTGCTCTCAGGAGATTGACATGGCCCAGTACCAAGACGACATCAAGGCAGTTGCCGGTTTGAAAGAAAACCACGGCAGCGCGTGGAATGCCATCAGCCCCGAGTACGCCGCCCGCATGCGTGCGCAGAACAAGTTCAAGACGGGTCTGGACATCGCCAAGTACACCGCCAGGATCATGCGCGCCGACATGGCCGCCTACGATGCCGACCCGGCGAAGTACACGCAGTCGCTCGGCTGCTGGCACGGCTTCATCGGCCAGCAGAAGATGATCTCGATCAAGAAGCACTTCAACAGCACCGAACGCCGCTACCTTTACCTGTCCGGCTGGATGGTCGCCGCGCTGCGCTCCGAGTTCGGCCCGCTGCCGGACCAGTCGATGCACGAAAAAACCTCCGTCAGCGCGCTGATCCGCGAGCTGTACACGTTCCTGCGCCAGGCCGACGCCCGTGAACTGGGCGGCCTGTTCCGCGAGCTCGACGCGGCCGAAGGCGCTGCGAAGGCCGCCATCCAGGAAAAGATCGACAACCACGTGACGCACGTCGTGCCGATCATCGCCGACATCGACGCGGGTTTCGGCAATGCGGAAGCCACGTACCTGCTGGCCAAGCAGTTCATCGAAGCGGGCGCATGCTGCATCCAGATCGAAAACCAGGTGTCCGACGAGAAGCAGTGCGGCCACCAGGACGGCAAGGTCACCGTGCCGCACGAGGACTTCCTCGCGAAGATCCGCGCGATCCGCTACGCGTTCCTGGAACTGGGCGTGGACGACGGCATCATCGTGGCCCGTACCGACTCGCTGGGCGCCGGCCTGACCAAGCAGATCGCCGTGACCAACGCGCCGGGCGACCTGGGCGACCAATACAACTCGTTCCTCGATTGCGAAGAACTGTCGGCCGACCAACTGGGCAACGGTGACGTCATCATCAAGCGCGACGGCAAGCTGCTGCGTCCGAAGCGCCTGCCGAGCAACCTGTTCCAGTTCCGCGCCGGCACGGGCGAAGCACGCTGCGTGCTGGATTGCGTCACCGCGCTGCAAAACGGCGCCGACCTGCTGTGGATCGAAACCGAAAAACCGCATATCGCGCAGATCGGCGGCATGGTCAGCGAGATTCGCAAGGTCATCCCGAACGCGAAGCTGGTGTACAACAACAGCCCGTCGTTCAACTGGACGCTGAATTTCCGTCAGCAGGTGTATGACGCGATGAAGGCCGAGGGCAAGGATGTGTCGGCCTACGACCGCGCGCAGCTGATGAGCGTGGAATACGACGACACCGAACTCGCGAAGCTCGCCGACGAAAGGATCCGCACGTTCCAGGCCGACGCATCGCGTGAAGCGGGTATCTTCCACCACCTGATCACGCTGCCGACGTACCACACCGCCGCGCTGTCGACCGACAACCTGGCCAAGGAATACTTCGGCGACCAGGGCATGCTGGGTTATGTGGCCGGCGTGCAGCGCAAGGAAATCCGTCAGGGCATCGCCTGCGTGAAGCACCAGAACATGTCCGGCTCGGACATCGGCGACGATCACAAGGAGTATTTCAGCGGCGAAGCGGCGCTGAAGGCGGCGGGTAAGGACAACACGATGAACCAGTTCTGATACCGGTCATACCCGAAGCGAAACGCCAGCCCGTCCGGGCTGGCGTGCGTGAGATGGTCAGCCCGATCCCCACCCGGCGGACTCCGCCGAGTGGGGATTGTTCTTTTTGGGGACCATCATGGAGCAACGCGTGCGCACCGCAAAAACGCGCTGAAGCCGGACAAAACCCGCGATAATCTCCCGCTGACCGTTCGCCACCTGCGAGCCGGCCGCGACGTGTGCCCGGCCGGCCGCAATCCCGAGCGATGTGCGACGACCACCGGATTCCATCCCCTGCTCCGATGCCCGAGGATTTCCACTTCCTGCTGCTGCCCGGCTTTTCCGCGCTCGGCTTCATGTCCGCGGTCGAGCCGTTGCGCGTCGCGAACCGCTTCCGCACCGAGCTCTACCGCTGGCACGTGATCAGCGCCGACGGTACGCCCGTCGCCGCGAGCAACGGTATTCCGGTCGCCGCCGAAGCCGCGTGCGCGGACGTCGCGCAGGTCGATACGGTGTTCGTCGTCGCGGGCTTCGATCCGCTCGTGTGCTACACGCGCGCGATCGGCGACTGGCTGCGCCGCCAGCACCGGCACGGTGCGACGCTTGGCGGCATCGATACGGGCAGCTTCGTGCTCGCGGAAGCCGGATTGTTCGACGCGTCGCAGCCGCTGACGCTGCACTGGGAAGCGCTGGCCGCGTTCCGCGAACGCTATCCGGGCCTGAACGCGACGCAGGAGCTGTTCGAGATCGACGACCGGCGCATCACGTGCGCGGGCGGCACAGCGTCGATCGACATGATGCTCGACCTGATCGGGCGCCGGCACGGCGCCGATCTCGCGGCGGCGATCTCCGAGCAGTTCGTCGTCAGCCGCATCCGGCAGCGCTCGGACAGCCAGCGGCTCGAGATCGCCGCGCGCTACGGCGTGCACAACCGCAAGCTGATCCAGGTGATCGGCACGATGCAGCGGCACATGGAAAACCCGCTCGGCTCCGATGCGCTCGCGCAGGACGTATCGATCACGCGACGTCAGCTCGAACGGCTGTTCAGCGCGACGCTGAACGACACGCCGACGCACTTCTACCTGAACCTGCGCCTCGATCGTGCTCGCGAACTGCTGCAGCAGACCGACATGAGCATCACGTCGGTGTGCGTTGCGTGCGGGTTCGAATCGCCGTCGCATTTCTCGCGCACGTATCGCGCGCGGTTCGGCTTGAGCCCGCGCAGCGACCGTCGCGCAACCCGCTGATCGTCGCGGGTTTTAATCACAATCCTGCGCGGAATTGCACGTTCCGGCGGCGTTTCCCGCCGCTCGCTGAACAATGCCGGCGATTGAACGACGGACTGAAGCGACCGTCGAAAATAAAATGCAATGTCGCCGAAAATGTTCTGTAACATACCTCGCAATTAGATAGGCAGCCTAACGAGATGAGAGACTGGATTCGACGCACGTCGATCCGCGCAGGCTGCCGACCGATATCGATATCGATCCGAGGGGTATGACATGACGATGCTCGCTTCGCCGTCGCCGCACCTGCCTGCCGTTCGCTTCCCCGCCCCTGCTCCCGCCTGTTTCTTTTCGACCTGACATTTAGGTTTCCTTAGTCAGTCGACGCTCCCAACACCGCTTCGCCGCACCGGTTCCATCGAACCGGCGCGCGGGCCGTGTCGTGCCTGCGCGCCACGAGCGAGCGGGCGTGTCCAACCGTTGAGATGAGGATCACGTATGCAGACATCACGCAAAGCATTGCCCCTCGCCCTGGGTCTTGCGCTCGGTTTCGGCGTCGTCGGCGGCGCCGCGGCCGATACGAAGGTCTCGAATCCGCAGGCAGCGAGCCTGCGCGAAAGCCTGACGCGCGGCGTCGCGCCGCCCGCCGCGAAAGCCGATACGGCCGCCGGGCAGTTTCGCGCGGACGGCATCGCCGTCACGCTGTACAACCCCGCGTATCGTGTGAAAAAGGCCGCCGCGACACCCGCCGCAACCGCGCGCGACTTCGTCGCCTCGCAGGCGACGCAGCTCGGGCTCGACGCGACCGCGCTCGCGAGCCTCGTCGTCACGTCGGAACGCAACGATGCCGACTTCACCGTCGTGCGCCTGCAGCAGCAGGCCGCCGGGCTGCCCGTGTACGGCAGCGACATCGCGGTGACGGTTGCGAAGGACGGCCGCATCCTGTACGTCGCGAGCAACACGATCAACGGCGTGGTCGCGACGTCGCGCAAGTCGCAGGCCGTCGACCAGCAGCAGGCGCTCGACCGCGCCCGCGCGTATCTCGGCGTGAGCGGCTTCACGAATCTCGACGCGCAGCTCGTCGCGTTCGTCGACAAGACCGGCACGCACACCGCATGGAAGGTGCGCGGCCGCCCGCAGGACGGCCCGAAGGGCGACTGGGAACTGCTGATCGATTCGGGCAGCGGCGAAGTGCTGCGCGCCGAGGACAAGGCGTTCTATGCGACCGACGGCACCGGCTTCGTGTTCCGCCCTGATCCGCTTTCGCCGACCAAAAGCAGCTACGGCAGCACCGGCTACAAGGACAGCAACGACGCCGATTCGACCCAGCTCACGGCCGCGCGCGTGCGCGTGACGCTGAAGGATCTCGCGCAGTCGGGCTCGCGTTACGCGCTGTCGGGCCCGTATGCGGCGTGCGTCGATTTCGACGCGCCGCGCGACAACGCCTGCCCGCTGCAGTCGACGCCCGCGTTCGAGTTCACGCGCGGCAACCTGTATTTCGAGGCCGTGAACGTGTACTACCACATCGACACGTTCCTGCGCTACGTGAACCAGACACTCGGCATCAAGGCGCTGCCGTACCAGTACACGGGCGGCGTGCAGTACGACCCGCACGGCGAATCGGGCGACGACAACTCGTCGTACTCGTCGAGCAGCGGCCGGCTGACCTTCGGGCAAGGTGGCGTCGACGATGCGGAAGATGCGGACGTCGTGATCCACGAACTCGGCCACGGCATCCACGACTGGGTGACCAACGGCGGCCTGTCGCAACAGGAAGGTCTTTCGGAAGGCACCGGCGACTATCTCGCCGCCGCGTACAGCCGCGACTTCAACCAGTGGAGCCCGACCGACGCGCAGTATCACTGGGTCTACAACTGGGACGGCCACAACGAATACTGGGGCGGCCGCGTGACCAACTGGAACGTCGGGCGCACCTATGCACAGGCGCGCGGTGCGGAAATCCATACGGCCGGCCAGTACTGGGCATCGTGCAACCTCGTCGCGCGCGACGCGATCGGCGCTCAGGCGATGGACAAGGCGTTCCTGAAGGGGCTGTCGATGACCAACAGCTCGACCAACCAGAAGGCCGCCGCGCAGGCCGTGCTGACGGCCGCTTCCGCGCTCGGCTACAGCAACGCGCAACTCACGGCGATCGGCAATGCGTACAACAAAAGCTGCACGTACGGCGTGACCGTGCCGCAGAAGTCGTAATTCCGCAGCAGGCGGGGGCGCATCGCACGACCTGCGGCGCGCCCTCCTCCTCGACATCGTTACCCTCACGAGATCGAACATGCCTACTCTGAAACTGACTCACCTGAGCGCCGCGCTGGGCGGCATGCTGTTGACCGCCGCCGCGCATGCGGCCCCCGTCTGGATCACGCTCGGCGATGCGGCGTTCCGCCAGCTTCAACGCATCGATGCGAGCGCAACCGCGCAATACAGCACGACGGTCGATGCCGGCAAGACGGCCGACGGCGCCGCACGCCGCGAAACGGTTCACGTCGTCGAGATCGACGATTCACGACTCGGCGAACTGGCCCATGCCGTCCACCACACGCGCGGCCACGGGCCCGGCTATGTCGTGCACGACTCGTTCGACGAAGCGCGGCAGGCGCTGCAGCCGTTGCCGGCAGCGCTCGCGAAACAGGCTGCGGCCCCCGCGTACAAGGTGTCGAACGCGCCGCAGATCGGCACCTGGATCCAGCAGCTGCAGGCCAGCAACATCGTCGGCACGATCACGTCGCTGTCCAGCTTCACGAATCGCTACTACACGACGTCGCACGGCGTTGCCGCGTCGGACTGGCTCGCGCTGCAGTGGAAGCAACTGGCGGGCTCGCGCGCCGACATCGCCGTCGAGCAGTTCGCGCACACGGGCTTTCCGCAAAAATCCGTGATCCTGACGATCCGCGGCAGCGATCCGGCCGCGGGCACGATCGTGCTGGGCGGCCACCTCGATTCGACCGTCGGCCGCACGACGGAGAACACGCGCTCGCCCGGCGCGGACGACGATGCGTCGGGCATCGCGAGCCTCACCGAAGCGCTGCGCGTGCTGCTCGCGAACAACTATCGGCCGAAGCGGACGATCAAGTTTGTCGGGTACGCGGCCGAGGAAGCCGGGCTGCTCGGCTCGAAGGCGATCGCCAAGCAGTTCCGCGCGCAGAATGCGAACGTGGTCGGCGTGCTGCAGCTCGACATGACGAACTACAAGGGCGATCCGAAGGATATCTACCTGATCACCGACTACACGAACGCATCGCAGAACACCTACCTGACGAACCTGGCGAAAACCTACCTGCCGGAACTCGCGATCGGCACGTCGCAGTGCGGGTATGCGTGCTCGGATCATGCGTCGTGGAATGCGCAGGGCTATCCGGCGTCGTTCCCGTTCGAGGCCGACCAGAACGACAGCCCGTATATCCATACCGTGAACGACACCCTGCAGAACTCGGATCGCCAGGCGAATCATGCGCTGAAGTTCGGCAAGCTGGCGCTGGCCTATGCGGTCGATCTAGGCGGGGATGGCTCCGTAGTCGCGAAGCCCTGACCGCGAGCGATTGGTGCGTTCGATTGTCCGCACGGAAATGACGGAAGCGTGTGCTCGCGGTCCGCACACGCTTCCTCCCGGGCGACTTTGAGCGGGCCATCTCGTCCAGCGTCCGGGAGAGACGCATGCCCGAAGCCAGCGCGACCGCAACGGAAGCTCCATGGCGCCACACGTGCCGCGCGATTGCATCGATCGAACCGGACGCGCGCGCTCGTCCGGATAGAATCGTCACTCGACCACTCCGCTACACGCTTCCCTGCCATGACCGACACCACCCGCTCCGTCGACGATCTGTCGCCCGCCCGCGTCACGACCGCATTCGACCTGCCCGGCCATACGACCGTCCGCTCGCTCGGCGTCGCACAGGGCATCGTCGTGCGTTCGCGCTCGATCGTCGGCTCGTTCGGTGCATCGCTTCAAACGATCTTCGGCGGCAACATCACGCTCTATACGTCGCTGTGCGAGAAGGCACGCCAGCAGGCGTTCGACAAGATGCTCGCCGATGCGCGCAAGCTCGGCGCGAACGCGGTCGTCGCGATGCGCTACGACTCGACCGAGATCGGGTCGGGCGTCACGGAAGTCATCTGCTACGGCACGGCCGTGCGCGTGACGCAGGACGCGTGACGCGCGTCACACGCGTCACACGTCGCGCTCGAGCGACTTCATGTTCGTGAGCTGGGGAAACAGCCGCATCCACGTGAGCGCGACGACAATCGTCGCGGCACCGCCGACGACGATCGCCGTCGGCGCGCCCCACCATGCGGCCGTCACGCCCGATTCGAATTCGCCGAGCTGGTTCGACGTGCCGATGAACAGCGAATTGACCGCGCTCACGCGCCCGAGCATGTCGTCGGGCGTACGAAGCTGCACGAGCGACAGGCGCACGACGACGCTGACCACATCCGATGCGCCAAGCGCGGCCAGCGCCACGAGCGACAGCGCGAAGTGCCGCGACAACCCGAACACGATCGTCGCAATGCCGAACGCGATCACGCCGCCGAACATCGCGCGGCCCGGCCGCCCTTTCAATGGAAAACGCGTGAGCCACAGCGTGCCCGCGAGCGCGCCGACCGCGGGCGCCGCGCGCAATGCGCCGAGCCCCCATGGCCCGACCTGCAGGATGTCGCGCGCGTAGATCGGCAGCAGCGCGGTGGCGCCGCCGAACAACACCGCGAACAGGTCGAGCGACAGCGCGCCGAGAATCGCCGGTTCGCGCCGGATGAACGCGATCCCCGAAAACACCGAGCGCAGCGTGACCGGCTCGCGTGCAGGCGGCGCGCTGCGCAGCGGGATCGTGCCGCTCAGCACCGCCGCGATCGCGAATGCCACGACGCTCGTGCCGAACGCGACGGGCGCACCGACACCGTAAAGCAGCCCGCCGAACGCGGGCCCGAGGATCTGCGCGGCCTGGTTCGCGGACGTCGACAGCGCGGTCGCGCGCGGCAGGTCGGTGCGCGGCACGACGGCCGGCAACAGCGACGAGACCGACGGCGACTCGAACGCGCGGGCCGTGCCGACGATCGCCGCGAGCGCATACACGGCCGGCGCGGCCAGCCACCCTTGCACGGCGCCGAGCAGGAACACGCCGGCGGCCAGCGCCTCGACGCCCTGGCAGATCGTCGCGATGCGCCGGCGGTCATAGCGGTCGGCCACCTGCCCGACGACGAGCGTCAGCGCGAACATCGGCACGAACTGCGCGAGGCCGACGAGACCGAGTGCGAACGCGCTGTGCGTGAGCGCATACACGTACCAGCCGATCGCGACCGACAGGATCTGGAAAGCCAGCGACGACATCACGCGGGTGCCCCAGAAGCGCTGGAACGGGGCGTGACGGAACAGGTTCGCGAGTAACGGGGATGGAGGGGTGGGTTCGGGCAAGGGGGCGGTCATCGGGGTCTCGGCGATCGGCGGTGCGTAACGCAACCGCTCGACGAGCGGCTACCTGCGCATGTGCGTGCTTGCGCAACGACTTGCCCATCGCGACGCGTTATTGGTCCCCTGTCGCGGAGACGGTCGGCTGGACAGCGCAGACGCGGCCAAATCGCGATGATATGTCAACCACGACAAACCGGCCGTTCGATCGGCCGAGGCAGGAGCGCACTACACCGGCGCACCCGCCCCGCACCGCAAAGAAAGTTCGTCGTGGATTTCCGGGGAACGCGGCGCAGACTGTCGGCGATCGGCCAATGACGGCCGTTGGTCGGCCCTTTCACACGGACGTTCGAACGCCGGCTCCGCCACGACAACGGACTTTCGCCTGCGGATCACGTCCGCCGCGTCGTCGGCCGTATCCGTGGTGGGGTGGCGAAGTCGTCGCGCGGCACGCAGAAGGCGTGCACAGCGCCGGTGCGGATTGACGCGACCGACATGTCAGGCGCAGTCGCTTGATATTGGGTCGGTATCGAATGGATCGGGGGCGCCGACGCCAGGCAGAGCCTTCCTAGCGCTCGACGACCAACGAAGCATGCATGCCCATCGAATAATGACCGGGTCGATTGCAGATCAGTACGTATCGGCCGGGCGCCAGCTTCAGCGTAAGACGTTTGCTCGTCCCGGGCGCCACGTCCTCAACTTCTCCCATTTTCTTGAACTTGCTTTCCGCGACCGTCTCCTTCTGCACCGGCAGGTGATCATGGGATAAGTCTGTCTTCAGTACCACCAGTTCATGTGTCGTGTTGCCGTCCACCGAACTGGTTACCTCGAACGTGACGGGTCCCGCCTTGACCATGCTGGTATCGAGATGGATGGCGGTCGATGTCAGCTCGACGTGCAATGTCTCGCTTGCACTGACTTGCATCGAAGCAAGGCTGAGCACAGCCGCACTCAAGCACACGGCATGGCGTCTATTGATCATGATCGTTCCCCTCAAAAATGCGACTGGCATCCGATCGTCGCTGGCCACCGGCGTTGCCGCGCCGACAATCCGTGCCCGCAACATCGGCCTTTCCTGCCGCTGAAGCTGGAGTATCGGCACTCGTGAACGCATTCTGGCCGGGGCTGCAAGTGGGGAGAAGTAGGAATGCCCGGCGAACGACATGGGTAAAGACCCGCGACGTATCGACAACTGTGTGAGATGACAGGAAACCGCTGGCGGAGCGAAAAGGCCGGCGGCCAAGCTACCGGAGCAAGCCGGCAAGGTCCGCACAGGCGGGAAGCTCGCTGTGAATATCGTCAAGGCGCAGCGAGTCGAAATTGTCTGTTCACGAATTCCGGAAGCGGGCCGCTCGCGGCGGTTGCGATCGGTTGAACGCGACCGGCGGGTTTGGCCGATGATCTTCCGAACAACTCGAAGGAATGCATGACCGCTGCCCCCTGAAAGCTGCCAATCAGGTAGCGCCTGATCCAGCGTCCGGATCGGGTCGGACAGCAACACCCACAGAAATCCGCGATGACCCCCCCAAAAAAAAAGCGCGAACCGAAGTTCGCGCCAAAGAGAGACCTCGCTGAAGACGTCGCCGCCCCACACCACCTTGCTCAGAACGAATGCCGCATCCCGATCCGCACGTCGGCCTGCGTCTGCGTCGTCGACGGCGTGAAGCTGTAGCCGACCACCGCATCGACGCCTTGCGACGCGCGCAGGTAATCGCCGGAGATATACACGTCGGTGCGCTTCGACAGCAGGTAGTGCAGGCCCGCCGTTCCCTGGTTCCAGTGATGGCCTTCGAAGCGCGTGTGCTGGTAGCCCGCAATCAGGCTCAGCGCCGGCGTGAACTGGTACAGGCCGCCGCCTTCATACACCTGCATGTGCGACGACTGGCCGAAACCCTTGATCGTCGTGTACGAGAAGTTGGCGTCGAGCGTCAGCTTGCCGATCGTGTAGCTCGAGCCGATGCCGAACGTGCCCTGGCTGTCGACGTTCATCGGCGTGTTCGCGAACAGGTCAGTGCGCGCGCCGGTCGCCGGATCGACGGTGACGGTCTGCTGGCCGAGGAACGTGTGCGTGCCGATCATCGCGTACGGGTCGAACGCATAGATGCCGTTCGGGTTGTTCAGGCGCGTGTACGCGGCGCCGATCGAGAAGTCGCCCTTCGTGAAGCTCGCGCCCGCGCTCCATGCGCTGTTGCGATGGAAGTTGCCCGCGACGTTGCCGAACGAGTACATCGCGCCGAACTTGAAGCCGCTGAGGTCGTTCGACAGGAATTTCACCGAATTCGGCAGGCGGTCGCCGTTGAAGCGGTCGAAGTCGCCCTGGTGGATCGCATAGCCGCTGCCCCACGCCGAGATGTTGTAGATCGACACGAGTTCGTTCGTGATGTCGAGCTGGTTGCCGAACGACAGCGTGCCCCAGTCGTTCTGCAGGCCGACATACGCCTGCCGGCCGAACTCGGCGCCGCCGAAGCCGAGCTGCCCGTTGCCGAGGCGGAAGCCGCTCTCGAGGGTGAACACGGCCTTCAGGCCGCCGCCCAGGTCTTCCGTGCCCTTCAGGCCGAAGCGGTTCCCGTATGCAACGCCGTCGTCGAACTTGACCACGTGCGAGCCGCCGGTGTTGTTCACATACGTGATGCCCGCGTCGAGAATCCCGTACAGCGTCACACTGCTTTGCGCGTGCCCGATGGCGGGAATACAGGCCGCGCATGCAAGCGCGGCGGCTACGGCGACTTTCGTGTGCTTCATTATCGACCACCCTCCCTGAACCGTTCGTTGGAAAGAACCTCGTCCCGGCGCGTGCCGCGATACGCCGGCGGATTCGAATTCAATACGCCCGCTGGCTTCGGCATTTCGTTTTTCGCAATAACGCAGCCATTGGCGAAAAATACAAACCCATATTTCGGGTCACCCGTCTGAAGGCGACACCAAATGGTCACGATGCGACTGGTCGGGAAAACACGTAGACGGGCGGCACGGCAAGAACCGGCCGCCCGGAGGCGGGGTCAGCGGCCGTCGAGGGCCGCGCGCACGGCCGGCAGGCCCGGTGCGCCAGCGGCCGTCGTCACGCCGTCCAGCCAGCCGGCGACCAGCGCCGGGTCGGTCTTCAGCGCGTGCTGCGCCGCGAGCGCGGGCGACGTCTTGTTGTCGAGCATGTCGGCGATCATCCGGTTCTCGACGTCGACGGAGAACGTCATCTGCCGGAACAGCCGCGCAAGGTTCGCGCACTGGCCGGCAAACCCGGCGCGCGTGACCGTGTTGACCGTCGCGCCGCCGTAGTTCGGGCCGAAATACGCATCGCCGCCCGACAGGTAGGTCAGATGGAACTTCGTGTTCATCAGATGCGGCTCCCACGCGAGGAACACGATCCAGCGCTTGTCGCGCACCGCGCGCTCGACCTGCGTGAGCATGCCCGTCTCGCTCGATTCGACGAGCGACCAGTTGGCCGTGCCGAGCGCGTGATCGGACAGCATCCGCTTGATGTTCTGGTTCGCGGGCGCGCCGGGCTCGATCCCGTAGATCTTGCCGCCGAAGCGGTCTGCGTAGCGCGCGAGATCGGCGAACGTATGCACGCCCGCGGCCGCGACATAGTCGGGCACCGCAAGCGTGAACTTCGCGCCGCTCAGGTTCGCGTGCAGCACGTCGATCGATTTCTCGTCGACGAACGGCTTCACGAGCGGCGCCTGCGCGGGCATCCAGTTGCCGAGGAACACGTCGACCTGCCCTTTCTTGAGCCCCTGGTACGTGATCGGCACCGACAGGTTCGCCACGTCCTGCCGGTAGCCGAGCGCCTTCAGCACGACGCCCGCCATCGCGTTCGTCGCGTCGATGTCGGTCCAGCCGGGCGCCGCCATCTTCACGTCGCCGCACGTCTGCGGGTCGGCCGCGTGCGCGCCCTGCGCCACCATCAGGCAGGCGGCCGCGGCGAGCGCCGCGCCGATCCGGATTGCTGCATTGCATTGCCGTTCCATCGCCAGCTTCCTCCGTCGTTCGTTTATGTTCGCGATGCGGGACGCTCAGCGCCCGACACGCGGAAAACGCGCCATCGCCTCGAGCGTGTCGAGTTCGATGTGATTGCGCATGTAACGCTGGCTCGCGTCGGTGAACGGCTGCCAGTCCCACGCGTGGATGCGGCCCTGCGTCGTCGCCGCGTAATGGAAGCGCCGGCGTCGCTGGCTCGCGCGCACCTGCCGGTCGAGTTCGGGCAGGTTCCAGCGCTGCGCGGCTTGCGTGCGGAACGCCGCGAGCACGTCGGCGGCTTCCGGCAGGCCGGCGAGGTTCGTCAGTTCGTGCGGATCGTCGGCGAGGTTGTAGAGCTGGTCGGGATCGGCCGGGCAATGCACGTACTTCCAGTCGCCGCGGCGGATCATCACGACGGGCGCGACCGCGCCTTCCGCGAGGTATTCGCCGAGCGCGACATCGTGCGCGGGCGTGCCGTGCAGGTGCGGCACGAGGCTTGCGCCGTCGACAGGGTCCGGCCAGCCGCCGGCCGGTGCGACGCCGGCCAGGTCGACGAGCGTCGGCAGCAGGTCGACATGCGACACGGGCCCGCGCACGCGCGCGGCGCCGAAACGGCCCGGCGCATGGACGATCAGCGGCACGCGGCAGCCGCCTTCGAAGAACGTCATCTTGTACCAGAGCCCGCGTTCGCCGAGCATGTCGCCGTGGTCGGACGTGACGATCACGATCGTGTCGTCGGCGAACCCGCACTGCTCGAGCGCGGCCAGCACGCTGCCGAACTGCGTGTCGACGTAGGAGGTTGCGCCGTAGTACGCGCGGCGCGCGGCGCGGATCTGCGCGTCGGTCGGCGGCGTGCGGTCGTTCTCGCAGACGAAGCGCAGCCGCTGCGAATGCGGGTCGCTGTCCGCTGCATCGAGCCGCACGGCCGGCATGTCGATCTCGTCGTCGCGGTACAGATCCCAGTATTCGCGCGTGATCGCATACGGGTCGTGCGGATGGGTCAGCGACACGACCATGCAGAACGGCCGTGCATCGTGCCCGGCCGCGCGTTCGCGCGCGACGTCGTACAGCTTCTGCTTCGCGGCGAACGTGACCTCGTCGTCGAAATCGAGCTGGTTCGTGCGCACGCACGGGCCTGCGTCGAGCACCGAACTCATGTTGTGATACCAGCTCGGCCGCTCGGTCGGGCTGTCCCAGTCGGGCACCCAGCCGAAATCGGCCGGATAGATGTCGGTCGTGAGCCGCTCCTCGAAACCGTGCAACTGGTCGGGCCCGCAGAAATGCATCTTGCCGGACAGCATCGTCCGGTAGCCGCCCGCGCGCAGGTAGTGCGCGAACGTCAGCGTTTGCGCCGGCAATTCGGCGGCGTTATCGTAGGCGCCGATCCCCGACGGCAGCTTGCCGGTCAGCAGCGAGAAACGCGACGGCGCGCACAGCGGGCTCGCGCAATACGCGGCGTCGAACACCACGCCTTGCGCGGCAAGCCGGTCGAGCGTCGGCGTGCGCGCGACGCGATTGCCGTACGCCGGCAGCGCGAACGGCGTGAGCTGGTCGGCCATCAGGATCAGGATGTTGGGTGTCGGGTTCGTCATCGGCGGTCGTGGGGAAAACGGTGTTCGAATGGAACGGTGCGCCGCTTTGGCAGCGAGTCGTCCGGCATGACGGATGCGGTCCGCAGAAAGTGCCGCGCGTGCCCGTCGCGACTGGCTAGAATCGCGGAAGGCCTGGCGCGGCGGCCGTGAAGCGCGTGTGCCGTACCGTCCGATGCACTATCGCCCGCCCGAATTCAGGCGGGTAGGCGTCCTGCCCTTATGGGGCCATTAGAAGGACTTATGTCGAAATCCGAACCGTTACCGTCGATGCAGGCGCTGCGCGCATTCGAGTCGGCCGCCCGGCTCGCGAGCTTCACGGCCGCCGCGCGCGAGCTCGGCTCGACGCAGCCGGCCGTGAGCCAGCAGGTGTTCCAGCTCGAGGCCGAGCTCGGCGTGCCGCTGTTCGAGCGCAGCCCGCGCGGCGTCACGCTGACGGCCGACGGCCAGTGCCTGTACGAAGCCGTGCGGCTGAGCCTCGACACGCTGCGCGGCGCCACCGCGACGCTGCGCGCGCGCCGCGAGCACGGCGCGCTCACGATCGTCACCGACTTCGGCTTCGCGACCTACTGGCTGATGCCGCGCCTGGCGGGCCTGAAACGCGTGATGCCGGATGTCGACGTGCGCGTCGTCACGTCACAGGATTACGATGCGCAGCGCGACCACGGCGACATCGCGATCCTGTTCGGCGACGGCCACTGGCCGTCGTGCACGGCCGCGCGGCTCTTTCCGGAATCCGTCACGCCCGTGTGCTCGCCCGCGTTCCGCGACGCGCATCCGCACGTCGCGCGGGCCGACCAACTCCTCGCGCTGCCGCTGCTGCACGTGCAGCCGACGCGCCCCGAACGCTGGCTGTCGTGGTCCGGCTGGTTCGATGCGCACGGCCTCGACACGGCGGCCGCCGCGCGCGGCGTGACCTTCAACAGCTATGCGCTCGTGATCCATGCGACGCTGCTCGGTGAAGGCGTCGCGCTCGGCTGGTCGCCGCTCGTCGACGAGCTCGTCGCGTCCGGCCAGCTCGTGAAGCTCGTCGACGCGCCCGTCGTCACGTCGCGTGGCTACTTCCTGGTGCGGCCGCCGCAGCGGCCCGAGCCGGACGCGACCCACGTGTTCCGGCGCTGGCTGCTCGACGCGTGCGCGAGCGCCTGACGAATCGGGCCCGGCCCCGCGCGCTGGCGCGCCGATACCAGCCACACGGCGCGTTGGTTCTATCCTCCCCAAAATCGTCCTGATTTACTTGAGTCTCCCGCAACCCGCGCGGCGCGGCGCTTTCGTGCGCTGCCGCACGGCCGTGCGCCTTATGCCAACCGAGGAGTCTCATGACCGCCGAGCACCGCCCCGATCAATTCGTCCTGACGCTGTCGTGCGCGAGCGCGGCCGGCCAGGTCGCCGCCGTCGTCGGCTTTCTCGATCGCCATCGCTGCTATGTCGATGCGCTGAACGTGTTCGACGACGATCTCAGCAACCGCTTCTTCGTGCGCTGCGTCTTTCATCCGACGGATGAAACGCTGCAGATCGACGCGCTGCGCCAGGAATTCGCGCCGATCGCGGCCGGCCTCGGCGGCGACATGCAATGGGCGATCCACGACGTGAACGCACGGCCGAAGGTGCTGATCATGGTGTCGAAGCTCGAGCACTGCCTCGCGGACCTGCTGTTCCGCTGGCGGATGGGTGAACTGAAGATGGACATCGTCGGCATCGTGTCGAACCACCCCGATTTCGAGCCGATGGCCGCGCAGCACGGGCTGCCGTTCCGGCACTTCCCGATCACGGCCGACACGAAGGCGCAGCAGGAAGCGCAGTGGCTCGACTTCTTCGAATCGAGCGGCGCCGAGCTCGTGATCCTCGCGCGCTACATGCAGGTGCTGTCGCAGGAGACGAGCGCGAAACTCGCGAACCGCGCGATCAATATCCATCACTCGTTCCTGCCCGGGTTCAAGGGCGCGAAGCCGTATCACCAGGCGCATGCGCGCGGCGTGAAGCTGATCGGCGCGACCGCGCACTTCGTCACCGACGATCTCGACGAAGGCCCGATCATCGAGCAGGTCGTCGAGCGTGTGGATCACGCGCTGCGGCCGGAGCAGTTGCTCGCGGTGGGGCGTGATGTCGAAAGCATCACGCTTGCGCGTGCAGTGAAGGCGTTCATAGAGCGGCGGGTGTTTTTGAACGGGGATCGGACGGTGGTGTTTTCGTAACACATGATGAAGCGGGACGCGCGTTACTCATACGGCGCGCGTTCGGCGTATTGGCGGAAGGGTTCGGCCGTAGGCCGAGTATCGACCTGCACGTGTCGCAACGCGCCCGTCGAACGCGGACACTCGTCAGTATTTCGACGGATCGAATCCGGCAAACTGCTCGTGCGCATCGTCGGGAGACAGGGAGGCAACCCCGCGCTCGAGTTCGACCGTCTTGAGTAACTGGTCGCAAGCGCGGCATCGATAAAGCGCGGACCGCATGGTTTCATTCACCGCCATCTCGTCGCAGTCCGACGTGGGTGCGGGACAATGCCGGCGTCGGAGACACAACATCACCGCTCGTGACGAAATTCCAGTCCACGCTCATCGCGACGCCCCTCCCTTTGGCCCGTATCCCGTTCAAAGCCCCTTTGCGCGCTTCAATTTCCGGATTGATCCGTTCGAGAAGCCGCGAGCAAATCCTCGGCAAAATGATAAAACCCGTGTGCCGCGTGCGTGTTGACGATCCATCTGACAGGAATCCCCGTCTCTCCGTAGTAGGCTCCGGCTATCTGGCCAAAGACGGCGCCAATGGTGTCCGAGTCTCCCGCCAGATTGACCGCCGCTAGCATTCCGGACTCGAAGCGGTCGTTGTTATAGAACGCCCACAGCGCGGCTTCCAGCGTGTCGATAACGTATCCCGTAGACGATATCTCATCGCGAGTCTTGTTCTTGTATGAGCCATGTGCAATTCGCTCCACGGCCGGCGCAAGTGGATGTCTATCCCAATACCCCGGTAGAGGTGAGAATCGATCGCTCAGGATTTCCTCTTTTGAGAATCCCGAGAATGCGCCCCACATCAATGCGCCAAGAAACCTGCAGGCGTCGACAGCCTCATCCG
This sequence comes from Burkholderia pyrrocinia, assembly GCF_001028665.1. Classification (NCBI taxonomy): domain Bacteria; kingdom Pseudomonadati; phylum Pseudomonadota; class Betaproteobacteria; order Burkholderiales; family Burkholderiaceae; genus Burkholderia; species Burkholderia pyrrocinia. Next base: position 1,761,287 of record NZ_CP011504.1, on the reverse strand, counting down.
CTCCATGCGTGAGCCTCGAGCTTTCGGCCGCAAAGTGCACTACCTTCTCAAAATCATTCGTATAGAACAGCACAACGGGAGCCAACCGCATGAGTGATCCATTCCCGGCCGAATGTGGATCGCTATCTCCGGAAAACGCATTCCCTGTCTTCAAAAAACGATCGAGCGCGGCCCGAGTGGTTCCACCGATATCGAAGCACTCCCCTGTCGGGCTGTATGCCCCAAACCGATACCAATAGGAAAAAGCCAGCATCGCATGCTCGGGATCGAATCCACGCGCGCGGACAAGACTGTACGCGAGACAGCATGCCATGCTCGTATCGTCGGTCCAGTCACCGGGCTTGAGATGAAAAGGGCCACCACCCACGATATCGGTGACCGTAGCGCTGTCTCGTGACGAAAATTCGAGCGTCGTGCCCAGCGCGTCGCCGATCGCCAGCCCCAGCATTGCGCCGCGGAATCGATCGATCAGTTCCGAGCAATCGGCACCGATCTGCCGCTGAACGTCCTGCAGTGTTTCACGATCGGCCTGTGGGTTCCGGTTTCTGAATTTGAAATACTCGCTCAACCACGGTGTCTTGAGCGCCACATCCGCATTGGTAAATCTCCCGGAATACGGCATAAAACCCATATCCTCGGGGTATTGACTCCGTCGCGCCGCACGTGCGGCTGCGCGCTCGACGGCTACGCGCTGCTCGGCCGACAACTCTGCACGCTTATCGCTCATCACTGCTCTTCCAATGTGATATTCCATGACCCGTTCGCAGGATCGTGAGTACGATCGAGAACCTTAAACGGGGTATCAGGCTTGAATAATACCTCCGCTTCCCGAGGGAATTCGGACAGCGAACTCACCTTGACGCCGCTGCGGGACGCGATATTCATCGTCACCTTGCCCGGGAATACGCCATCGAGATCGGTAGTCGTCGACAGGAATGCCTTGTCCTGGAAAACACCCCCGACAGGAAACAACTGTTCAACCTGTTCGTTGGTCAGTCGCAGATTTCGCACGACGTCTCCCACATGCGCATAACCATTGTCTGCAAGCTTGCTCAAGCCATTCGACGCCTCCGAAGTCAGCCGCCCCCATTCACCCGGATTCCCGGCGCGCAATGCCGGGTTGATTTCCTCGTACAGGTTGGAGGTGTAGCCACGTATCGCAAGGTACTCGTTGTCCGTCAACAGTTTGTCCAGTACCGCATTGCCGCGTTTCGCCGCCAGCGCGTCCTCGACGTCCTTGCGCCCCCATTTGTCCTTCAGGAATTCGCGGAATTCGCACCCGGAAAGGCCGAGCGGGTCGACCCATTGGGTCGGATTGGCCACATATCCGTGAGTCCGGATACCGCCAGCCAGTCCAATCGGATCGACGGACAGATATTGTCCCGAATCCGGATCGTAGTATCGGTTCAGGTTGTAGTTCAGCCCGGTCTCGTCGTCTGCCCATTGGCCGGGGAAGCGCAGCGTCGTATCGATCGACGTGCCGCATGCATCGTTCGCGGCCCGCCTGGCCGGCAACAACTTCCCCCACAGCGAGTACGAAGCCTTCCATACGGATTGGCCACGTCCGTCAAACACCTCGGTCGGCAGACCCACTTGATCGGTCAGAACGGCGTACAGTCCTTCGTCGGTCTCCTGGGCGAGCGGCGAGAAACTGCCCGGCTCGATATGCCACGTCACAACCTGCCCGGTCGTCCCGTCCCGTTGCTCGACCCAGCGCTCCGCCATGGTCGAACCATCCCACAGAAACCTCATCGTTTCGCGACCGCCGATTTGCTGCTTTGCGACCCGGCGGTTGAATGCATCGTAGCGATACAGCCAGACGCCGCGCTCGGGTGTCACGACCTTCACGAGTCGGTTGAGGCCATCCCACGTGTACTGCCACGTTTTCGGCCGAAACCCGGGCTGCTCGATTGTCTTTTCGATCGTACGGCCACGCGCGTCGTACCGATAACGTGCATGGCCGATTCGCTCCGGCAGGCCGCCTCGACCGTAATGATGAACGTCCACCGGCGCTTGCCGGCCGTGCGCCAGAATGTTCATCGCAGCGTCATAGCGATAGTGCTCGGCCTGCTGCAACAGACTATCCGCCAGGACGACCTGGCCGCGTACGTCGCGTCGGTACGTACGTGTATCTGCGTCGGTGTCGACTCGCTCCAGTTGACCGGCCGCGTCGTAGTGGTACACCTGCCGTGTCAATTGCTCAAGCGCGTGTGCCGGATCGGCCTGCAAGGCTTCGATCGCCGCTGCCGGCCCGGCAACCTGCCGGCGAAGGCGACCGAGCGCATCGTATTGCCGCTGCGCGGCGAATTCCCCGACCTGTCGACCAGTCTCCCGCCCCAGACTGTCGCGATGGATTGTCAGCCCGCCGATCAGTGTCAACGCACCCAGCTCGTCGTACGCGTAGGCCGTCTCGCGGCGCGGGGTCATTCGCCGACGACGTCGCCCATCGGCATCGTAGACGTGCCGCAACAGCTCGCCATGCTGATCTTCGCCTACAAGACGCCCGTTTCCGTCATAAGCAAAACGCGTCACATGGGACTGCTCGCCGCGCACCTCCGCGGAGGCCAGCCGCCCCAGTAGGTCGTAGCGATAGAGGAGCCTCACATCACCGGCATCGACCTCAGTAAGCCGGTCCTGTGCGTCATACGTGTAGCGCCACTGGCCGCCGTCCGGCAGCGTCTTCACGAGCAGACGACCGGCTGCATCGCGCTGGTATGCCGTCACGCGGCCGCCCCAGTCGATCTCGGTCATGAGACGCCCCGCCGCGTCATAGCGATAGATGTACGCATCGCCCACCGCGTCGACGACCTTGGTCAATCGCGTCGCGTGATCATACTCGAACCGCGTCTCGTGACCGGCCGCATCGATCGACGCCACAAGCAGATCAAACGGACCGTAGGTCCGCCGGACCGTGCGCCCGAGCGGATCGGTCCACCCGACAAGCAGGCTCTCGCTGTTGTATTGCGCTCGCGACACCGAGCCGTCCGCGTGCGTGACCGCAACCAACCGGCCACGCGGATTGTCCGGGCCGTCGGTATAGTCGAAACCGGTCGCATCCCCGTCAGGCGACGTTTCCTCCAGCACCCGCCCCAGTACATCGCTCCTGCGCCGAAAGCGGGCTCCGCCAGGCAACTCGATATCTGTCAGCCGCAATCGCCGGTCATAGTCCAGCCGTGTCTCGCGATCACCCTGAACGACTCGCAGCAATTCGCCGCGGGAACCGTAGCGATACGTCGTTCTAGCGCCATCCGGTTCGGTTCGTGCAATCAACCGGTGCAAATGATCGTACTCGAGCCTAATCCGGCCGCCGTTCGGCAGGCTTACCGTCGTGAGGCGCTGTTCGTCGTACTCTAGATCGATCACTCGCCCGGAGCTTTCCGTTATCGAAATCAGCTGACCGATATCGTCATAGCGGTATACGGTCCGGCGCCCGAGCGGATCGATCCGCGCCATCAGGCGGCCGAGTTCCCATTCTGAGCGTGTGCAATGGCCGAGAGGATCGGTTTCGGCCGTCACGAGGCCTTCACCGTTGTGGTCGTAGATCCACTCGCCATCGGCATCGAACACGCGCGTGCGGCCGATCTCGTAGCTGAACCGGCCCGTGTGGTAGCCCTGTCGCGTGCCGGTCTCGACTACGCGCCCGACGGTGTCGTATTGATAACGGACATCGGTCTGGTCCGTATCCCGCCACTGGGTCATCCAGCCGTGCTCGTCGTACGCGTAATGGAACCGGCCGAACTGAAAGCTCGCCACGCTGGCAAGCATTCCGCCCTGGTAACCGTAGTCCACGAGCGTGCGACGGCCGCCATCCGCATCATCAAGGACGATCTGTTCCGGCCGACGACCTCGCCCGTGATAGACGACTTCCAGCCGATAACCATGACTATGAGCCAGCCCGCTCAGGCGCCCGGCAGCGTCGTAGGAAAACGCGATTGCGTTGCCGTCGAGATCCTCGATCCGCTCGAGGCGGGACGATCGGCCGTCGACCAGAGGCGAGAAAATGTGTAATTGTCGGGTATCGCGATCAAGGATACGCGGCTCGAGTCGGCTACCGATCAGCCGATAACGTGGTTCGCGCAGGTTAATGCCGTCGAGCGCGATTCCCGGCGCGTCAAAACCGATCACGAGGCCAGCGCCATCATGGAATCGCACGAAGCGACCGCCGTCGAACGTCAGGCACTGCGACCAGTTGTCCGACCAGCGGTGCCCGAGCAACCCGTCATCATCCGAGCGGGTCCGGTAGCGCCGCTTGAGCTCGAGCGGCAGCACACCCGGAATCGCCAGATCGACGCGCACCTCCAGCACTTCGCCGGTAGCGACGTCGACCGGATCGTCCACGCACTTGCTCTGCGAATCCTTGACGCCGCTCTGCTCGGCCGATTCTGTCGATTTCGGCTTGAATCCCTTGCCGATGGTCCTCCCGACCGCGCCGCCGGCCAGCCCGCCGAGCAAGCTTGCCCAGAATTCCTCGCCGGCCGTCAGCTCGGGTTTTTTGGGGCCGTACTGCCCGGTCGTCTTGTCGATCCAGATGCTCTTGCGGCCGGCATTGACTTTCGCACTGCAGTACGTTTCGTGGCCGATCCGCACGAGCGGCAGGTCATTCACGAACACGGTCCGGCTGCCTTCGACGAGCGGTTGCGGCACACCCGAGTGCTGGTCGCACTTGACGAGATCGGTGACGCGCGCGACTCGGCGGCCCTCGAAGTACACGTCATGCGAACCGGTCATGATCTGCCCGCAGTCGCTGCCCATCTGCTGGCTGGCGGAGGCCAGCGCGCTGCCGAGGCTGAGGCCGCCGGCCATGCACGCACCGACGATCATGGCTCCCGCCAGCCCGCCGGTCGCAACCGTCGCCACCACCGCCGCCGCCACGATCGCGCCGACCGCGACGCCCACCAGCATGCCGCCAAAGATGCCCCACGCGCCCATCGAATGAGCGACCGCATCGCCGACGCAAGCGGGGTGCGGATCGCCGCGGCCGATCGTGAGGCCGAGTTCGTCACCCACCCACACGAATCCCCTCGACATCGCATCCGTGGCGCCCAGCTTGTCGAGCGCCCACGCGCCCCCGATCGCGATTGCGACCGGCGCGAGTTCGACCGCGAGCGCGCCGGCGATCGCTGATCCCGATGCGCCGGCGGTAATCCCCGCGTCGAGGACGCTGGCCGTCGCCCAGCCGATGTCGCCGCCGAGCATAATATGGTTGACGTTCTCGTAGAACGGCTGATCCGCAGCCTTGGCCGCCTCGCCATCCTCCAAATGGCCGAGGCGCTCCATGCGCTCCTCGGCGCTACCGCTCGGCTCGTGGTATACAGGCGTGTCCGACATGGCAAGATCCGTCAGATCGGGGCATGCAACTGCAGGCTCTGGATCACCGCATTGAGCTGCTCACGCTGCGTGTCGCTCAACGCGCCCGGCGCGGTAAAGGTCAGCATCATCGTGATCTGCCCGTACTCGACCATCGTCAATTGCTGATGAATCGAAGCGCTGTTGTTGGTCCACGTAAACTCGTGAACGTGCGCATCGCGGCCCGATACGGTCGTCTTCGCGCTCGACACCTCGGCATAGTCAGGCACCTTCTTCGCGATCTTGCGAATCTCGCTCGCCACGTACTCGTCGAACTTCATCCCCCAAGGCAGCCGCTCACGCGTAATCACCAGGCTGACGCCTTCGGTTCCCGTCGCCGCCGACACGAACACGTTCATCGTCTTGTCTTGCCACTCGACCGGCAGTGCAAGCGCACCCTCATGCATCTGGTACATGTCTTGTAGTCCTGTTGAGTATCAGCCGTTCTTCGGATTGATGTCGGTACGCGATGCCTGGATGTTGATGTTCCCCGTACCGAGATGGATCACTGAATCACCCTTGTAGATGTCGATCGTGTCCGCCGTCATGTGGATCCGCGTGCCGCCGTCGCCGCCAATCTTGATCCACAGCTCCTTGGCCTCGATCGTGTGCACGCCTAGCGGCGTCTGCTGAAGCGTATTGCCTTGCGATACGACATCCGACAGGTTGCCGACCGACACCGTCGTCGCCTGATTGCCCTTCGCGACCTGGACGGTCCGGTCGCCCTTGAGCACCGTGTTGATCTGCGCGTCCTCGACGACGACGTTCATGTCCTTCTGCGCATGCATGTACAGCATCTGTGCGCCGGCCACGTCGCTCATCAACAGTTCGTTCGAGCCTTCGCCCTTGTGCGTCTGGCTCTTGATCCCCATGGTCTGGCCCGCCGCGCCATGGTAGGGATTGCCTTGCTCACCGTTGAACATGCGACCCACGATCACCGGATTGTCCGGATCGCCCTGATTGAACGCGACGATCACTTCCTGACCGATCCGTGGAATGGCCGCCGCGCCCCAGCCGTCACCAGCCCAGGGCTGCGACACGCGAATCCACAAGGAGTCGGAACCATCCCGCTTGCCGCGACGGTCCCACAGGAAATGCACCTTGACGCAGCTCCCGTTCGTATGGATCTGCTCGCCCTTCGGGCCGACGACGATCGCGGACTGCGTACCGTGGATCACCGGCTTCGGCGTCATGCGCGGCGCTCGAAACGGAATCTTCATCGGCAGCAGCACGAAGCTGTTCCGATAAGGCAACTGTGCGGAATTCTGCGTGTAATCGTTCACCGCCTCGTGCCGCACATGCAGGATCGCGTAATCCTGATTGTTCGTCTGCACCGGGTGATCGACGACCTTGACCTGGCCCGACGTGGTCATCTTCCAGGCATAGCCGCTACCGAGATAGCGATGCGCGACAGCTTCCTCCGCCTCCATCGCATAACGCGCATAGCGATTGCCGTCGTCTCCATGATCGTAGAGCGACTGGTGCTCGAACCGCTCGGTCGCTGCGAGCCTCGCATGATCGAGATTCTGCGGGCCGGCCTCGACCAACATCAGTGGCGACGAAGGCTGACGATGATTGAAATCCTGGTAGGTAATCTTGCCGACGCCGAAGCGCCGCCCCTCGTCGAGCCGATCGATACCGTTGAGTTCGCTGGATTCGGTGCTCGAGAACGGCATCGACGCGAGGCCATCGATCGGCCTGAAGACGAGATTGCCGTCTCCGATCACGAGGACGTGCTTGTCCTTCTCGTAACGGTGCGTCCAGACCAGGCCTTCCTGTTCCATCAAGCGTGCACAGAAATTGAAGTACGACTCCTGGTACATCACCACGTACTCGAGTGGTTTTTGCGCGGTGTGAAGATCGAACGTGAAATCCGCGAAACCGTGCTCCTGAAAAATGTCGCACAAGATGTCTTGCGCCGTCTTGCCCTGGAAGATCCGGCAGTCGGTCGAGCGAGTCAGAAACCAGAACCACGGCACGACGGTCATCTGGTATTGCGTCACCTTGCCGGGATTGCCGACCCGATCGAACGACGACACGTACCCATCGAAGTAGCGCGACTCTTCTCCGGCATCCGACGCCGTCAACCGTTCGAGCGACAACATCCGCGCCTGTTGATCGAATTTGAGCCGGATCGGCTGCCCGATCAATTGCTCCGGCGTCAAACTGTGTCGGTGCGAAAGCAGATCCAGATGGATCTCGGGCAACCGGTTCACGTACTCGTCCACGATCGCCGCACTGACCAGCAGGACATCGGGCCCAAGCGGCGTGTCGATCGTCACGTACCGGTTGAGCTGAGTCAGGCGTGCGACGCCGCCGGTGACGTCGTTCAACGCAGCGGCGACCGCGGCCGGGGTTTTCTCCATCAGGGAAAAACCTGTTTGCGCCAGTTGGAGCGCACGCTGGACCGTGTCGATATGGCCGGCCACGCCGGCCAAGGGCCCCAGATTTCCTGCGATAGTCGATGCCGCAGGCCCGATCAGGCCGCTGAGCGTGCTCAACGAACCCAAAGGGCTGCCGCCGAGGCCGCCCGGCAGGCCGCCATTCGGAGCAAAACTCATTTTAAATTCCTTTTCGTCTCAGGTTCCGCCCCGCCAGACCGTCGCCTCGAGGCGACCGTAACTCTAGGGGAAATCACAGCAGAGTGGAAGTGTAGCCCATGCGCGTGACGTTCCAGAAGTCGAACGCCCGGTCGAGCCGGCGACCGGGAAAACAGCCGAGACAAAAAGAAAATGGCGCCGATGAAAACGGCGCCAGAACAGCGACGGCATCGCCGCCACCCAGATCGCGCAGCCGCGCAACGATCCCATATGCGGTTTCCGGGATCCTCACGCGGGGCGCGCTAGGGCTATGTGCTCACTTCACCCACGCGAAGTAATACGACAACCAGATCGTCAGCCCCGCGCCGACCAGCGCCGCGTAAGGCATCAGATTCAGCCACATCGCGCGCTTCGGCACTTCGAGCTCCATGTCGCGCTGCATCTGCGCCGGGAATCGGCCGCGGTCCTGCCAGTAGTGACGATAGAGAAACACCGGCACGATCAGCAGCATCGCGATCAGGCCATTACGCAACGTGCCCTCGCCCTGCAGGTTCGCACCCGCGCCGACATATACGAGGTTCGCATAGCCGCAGATCGCGCCGCCGACGAGCAGCCATGTCGGGCAGCGGAACGGCCGATCCCAGTTGCCGCGATCCATCCGGTGGATCCAGCCCGACTGAAGATTCAGGAATACGAACAACATGTAGCAGACGTTCGAGATCGACAGCACCGTCATGTAGTCCGACATCATCAGCAACACGAGGTTGAAGCCGAGATCGGTCCACATCGCGCGCGTGGGCGAGCCGTGCTCGTTCACGTGCGACAGGTACTTCGGCAGCCAGCCGTCGACCGAGGCCTGGTACAGCGTGCGCGACGAGCCCATCATCGACGTCATCACGATCAGCAGGATCGACAGCATCAGCATCACGACGACCGCATTCGCAACCCATGCGCCGCCGCCGACGATCTTCGCCATCGCGGCCGCGACGCCGGTGCCGTCGCCGATCGACGGATCGAGCATCGCCTGTGTGCCGAGCGCGCCCTGGAACGCCAGCGGTACGAGCGTCATCACGACGAGACACAGCGCGCCCGACCAGAAGATCGCCTTCGCGGTGTCGCGGCGCGGATCGCGGAATTCACGCGTATAGCAGACGGCCGTCTCGAAGCCGTACGACGCCCATCCGGCCATGAACATCGCACCGAGCGCCATCGTGACGCCCTGACCGTTCCACGAACCGAAGGTCGCGGCCGTGACGTTACCTTGCGCGTCATGACCGAGCGGCAGCAGCGGGAGCAGGTTCGACATCGGCACGTCGCCGGTGACGAACGGCACGATGCCGACGATCAACAGCGGCGTGAGCGATGCGATGCCGAGAATGCGCTGCGTGCGCGCAGCCTTCGATGCACCGCTGTGCTGAAGCTTGAACGTGATGAGAAGCAGGATCGTCGCGATGATGAACGTCGCGTTGATTCGCAGGGACAGACCGGGCTTGATAAAGCTCAGGTCCGCTAACTTGAGCTGCCAGTGCAGCACCGCCGCGTTGGCGGGAAAGAGACTCGTGAGCGCATAGCTTGCCGCGAGGCCGCAGCCGAGCGCGAGCATCGGCGACCACGCGAGCCAGTTGCACCACACGGAAACCGGGGCAATCAGCTTGCTGTAACGGACCCAGCCGATCGCGCCATACACGGACGCGCCGCCCGATTTATGAGGAAATAGCCCCGATATTTCCGCATAAGTCGCGCTTTGGATCAGCCCCATCGTGATCGCGGCGATCCAGATCGCCCACGCGGGCTGGCCGATCGTCGCGCATACGCCGCCGATCGTGAACAGCACGCCTGCCGGCACGCCGCTCGTTACCCAGAATGCGTCTTTCCAAGTCAGGCCACGATGCAGCGTGTGGCCCGTCGAATCATGTGAGATGGTTGCCTCAACATCACTGGTGCGGTTCGCACGCAGTCCTGCTTGACTCATCCAATTCCTCCTCTCGATCAGTGTTAGCGCTTTAGCGCTTACTCTGGTCCGATGCAAAGCTGTGATGACTCCGCACAAGGGTCGTAGTGTAACAACTTACGCACTTTTTTGCAGAATCAGAAAAACAATTCCGGGATATGGCCGCATTGCGTCACGATTATTTCGGATTCCTGCGTACCATTCCCGGCGTGTCTCTTTGATGGTTCGTATGACGTATCGTCTGGTACTTACTGCGCGCCTTCCGTCCACGCATTCACGCGGTCGGCATGCGCCGCGATCCACGCGTCGGCGGCCGCTTCCGGCTTCGAACCGTTCTGGATCGCCAGCATCACGCTGTCGATTTCACCCGGCTTCCACTGGAATTTCTTCAGGAACGCGACGACCGGCTTGGCCTTCGCTTCGAGGCCCGGATTCGCGACGCTGTCGACGTGCTCGGCGCCGCCGAACACCTTCTTCGGATCCTCGAGGAAGCGCAGCTTCCACTTCGCGAACATCCAGTGCGGCGCCCAGCCGGTCACGATGACCGGCTTGTTCGCGTTGACCGAACGCGACAGCTCGGCCGTCATTGCGCTGCCCGAGCTCGGCATCAGCGTGTAGTTCAGCCCGTAGCTCTTGATCGCTTCGTCGGTCTTGCGCATCACGCCGGCGCCCGCATCGATGCCGACGATCCGGCCACCGAAACTGCCCTTCTCCGCGTTCAGGTCGTCGATGCTCTTCGCCTTCACATAGTCCGGCACGATCAGGCCGATCTTCGCATCCGCGAAATTCGCGCCGAGGTCGACGACCTTGGTCTTGTACTCATCCCAGTACGAGCCGTGCGTGACGGGCAGCCACGCGGACAGCGTCGCGTCGAGATCGCCGCGCGCAACGCCCTGCCACATGATCCCGGCAGCGACCGGCACGAGCTTGACCTGGTAGCCGAGCTTCTTCTCGATGACGCGGGCCGCGACGTTCGACGTCGCGACGCTGTCGTCCCAGCCTTCGACGTAGCCGATCTTCAGCGTCGGCTTCGTATCGGCAAGCGCCGATGCGCTCAATGCCACCATCGCCGACAGTGCGCCGGTCCACAACAGTTTTCCGAACAACTTCATGGTCGATCTCCTTGATATGCGCCTGCGCGCGTTGCCTCTCTAGGTTCTTCAACCACAAATCCGCGGTATCGTTGTTTTCCGACGGATGCTTGTCCGGGCGCGACGCGTCCGGACAGCCGATGGCGCGATTTGACTACTTGTCGATCACGAGATCGGACAGCGGCTTGCTGCAGCACAGCAGCACCATCCCCTGGTCGATCTCGCGCTGGCGGATACCGCCGTTGTGTTTCATCTCGACCTGCCCCGACACGAGCTTCACCTTGCAGGTGCCGCACATGCCCTGCGTGCACGAGGCCGGCAGCCGCACGCCCGACTGGCGTGCCGCGTCGAGCACGTGCTGCTCCGAGCCGCACGCGATCTCGCGGTTGCTCTTCGCGAAGCTGACCGTGTATTGCTTCGTCCCGGCGTCGCCGCCTTCGGCCGGCGGCGCGAGATCGGCGAGCAACTCGTCGCTCGCGGTCTGCGCGAGCGTTTCGAACGAGAAGCTCTCCTCGTGATACTGCTTGCGGTCGAAACCGGCTTCGTCGAGCAGGTCGCGCACGGCCTTCATGTACGGCGCAGGGCCGCACGTGAAGATCTCGCGTTCCATGAAATCCGGCGCGATCAGCTTCAGCAGCGGCAGCGTCAGGAAGCCCGTGACACCCGGCCAGTTCGTGCGCGCGCCCAGGCGCTCGACGACGAACGACGTGCGGAAATTCGTGTGATTCGACGCGATCAGGTCGAGCTCGCGCGCGAAGATGATGTCGTCCGGCGTACGCGCGCTGTGCACAAACAGGATGTCGCGATCTTCCGCGAGATCATGGTGCGCGCGGCTCATCGACATCAGCGGCGTGACGCCCGAGCCGGCCGACAGGAACAGGTACTTGCGCGCGGGATGCCGCGCACACGTGAATTCGCCGGCCGGGCCGAGCACACGTACCGATGCACCCGGTTGCAGGTTGTCGTGCAGCCAGTTCGACACCTTGCCGCCCGGCACGCGCTTGACGGTGATCGACACCGTGTGCGGCCGCGCCGGCGACGACGAGATCGTGTAGCAGCGGTTGATCGTTTCGCCGTCGATGTCGAGCTCGAGCGTGAGGAACTGCCCGGGTTCGAACGAGAACGAACGGCCCTGCGGCGAACGGAAGAAGAAACTCTTCACGTCGTGCGTTTCCTGCCGCACCTGGCAGCACACCAGCGTTTCCTCGACGTCGCTCGTCCAGCGCTCGGGAAGCGCGTTCCAGAACGCCGGGCGCGTCACCCGGCTGTCCGTCGGCTCGAAATTGGCCGCATCTCGCATCATGTCTTGCTCCGCTTGTCCGCTGCTATGTACTGACTATTCGCCGGTTTTTTCGGCGAGCCGGCCGATGTACCAGGCCGAGAATTTTTCGACGAGACCTTCCGTGTACGGCGAATACGGGCCCGGCTCGTATGCGCTGCTGGTCGCACCGCGCTGCGAGAATTCGACGAGCGCGCGATCCTGGTCGTTGGTCGCATTCCACACGGCCGTGAGGTTCTTCACGTCGTAGTCGATGCCTTCCTTCGCGTCCTTGTGCACGAGCCACTTCGTGCGCACCAGCGTCTTGCCGGCCGACAGCGGGATCACCGAGAACGTCACGATGTGATCGCTCATGAAGTGGTGCCACGAGTTCGGCTGCGTCCAGAACGACAACCCGCCGAGATCGGCCTTGTCGAATCCACCAAGCAGCTTCTTCGACGCGACCTTCGCATCGAGTGTCTGCGATTCGCCGCTGCGGTCGAGCGGCAGGCGCTGCGTACGGAAGCCCGTCACGTCGTGCAGTTTCTCGATCTCGGCGGACGGCAGGCCCATCTCGGCCCACTCCTTCCCGCGCCGGATGCACGTCTCCGCGAACGCATCCATGCCCTCGGCGTTGGCGTCGGAACGCTGGTAGCCGAAACCGTATTCGTACAGCGAGATCGTCAGCTCCGGATGGTTCGCGACGCAGTGATAGCACTCGCGGTTGTTCTCCATCGTGAGCTTCCAGTTGCCTTCCTCGATGATGTCGATCTGCGCGGCGATCTTCGTGCTCGGCAGGTCGTGCGGCAGCAGGTACGGCTCCATCTCGGCGCGCATCTGCGCGAAGTCGACCGGCGGCTCGTCGGCGAGGCAGATGAAGATCAGGCCCGCGAGGTTCTCGACGTGCACCGACTTCAGGCTGTGCTTGCAGCGGTCGAACTTCTCGCCCATGTGCTCGGCGAACATCAGCTGGCCCGTCAGGTTGTAGGTCCAGCTGTGGTACGGGCACACGATGTTGCCGACCGAGCCTTTGTCCTCGTTGCACAGGCGCGCGCCGCGGTGACGGCACACGTTGTGGAACGCGCGGATCGCCATGTCGTCGTCGCGCACGATCAGGATCGAATCGCTCCCCAGTTCCACGGTCACGTAGTCGCCCGGCTCGGGAATATCCGGCTCGACCGCCACCTGGATCCAGTGCTGGCGGAAAATCGCCTCCATGTCGAGCGCGAAAATGTCTTCGCTCGTGTAGAACGGTGCGTCGAGGCTGTGCCCTTCCTTGCGCCGCTCGATCAATGCACGAATGTCTGCCGATACTTTCATCGTTTGCTCCGGATTCCTTGCATCCCTGGGTTCTTGCCGACAGGCATCAAAATCAGTAGTCGATGAGCTGATGCTCGCGCAAATACGCGAGGATCACTTGTGCTTTTTCGACCGAACTCCCTTCATTTACGACGTTGCCGCCACGGCTTTCGGTCGTCGTCGCGGACAGCATCCGGGCATGCCCGGAGCGCTTCTCGGCGGCGACCAGTTTTACGGGTTTACGCTCGACCAGACCGACCGTCCACGCAGCCGCGTCGGCGTCCGCGCCGGGCGCCGCGAGCGCCGGCCGGATCGCGCCGGCACGCAGCCGCGCATACGCGTAGCGCGGCTCGGCATTGGCGAGCGGATGGACGGCGACGACGGCCGGCAGCGCCGCATCGACGCGCCGCCGCAGCCCCTTCGGCAAAAATTGCCGGACGGCCACGCGGTCGCCTTCGATCGTCACGTCCACAGCCGAGCCGACGAGCGGATAACCGAGCGCGGCGGCGACGCGATACGGCAGCATCCCGGTGTCGTACGCGCCCTCGGCGCGCGTGCCGGTCAGCACGAGGTCATAGCCTTCGATGCGCGCGGCGAGCGCGTGCACGGCGTCGGCGTCGTCGCGGCAGGCCAGCACCTCGACCTCCCGCGCGCCGAGCGCCAGATATTCGGCAAGCGCCGCATTCGCGGGGTCGCCTGCATGGATCACGTCGAGCTGCGCGCGATGCCGTTCCGCGAGCTGGCGGCCGGTTTCGAGCGCGGCCGCATCGTTGCGGCTGTAGCGCGCGACGCCGCTGACCGGGTGCCGGCCGACGGACACGAGCACCGCGATGCGTTGCAACTGGCGGGGGGCGTTCATGCTGCGACTCCTTCCGGTTCACGGCTACCGACCGCGGCCGGCGATTGTCCGCGCGCGACCCGCGCGGCCTGCACCTGTTCGATCAGCGCGGCGATCGTCGCCTGCGCATCGCCGACCACCGTCAGGTTCGCGCGCTTCGCGATCGGCGCGCTGCCGTCGAGGTTCACCGCGATCACGTGGCGGCAGTCCTTGATCCCCTGCAGGTGCTGCACCGCGCCCGAGATGCCGAACGCGATATACACGCTCGCCTCGACCGTCTTGCCGGTCGCGCCGACCTGCTTGTCGCGCGTGAAGTGACCGTTGTCGACCGCGACGCGGCTCGCGCCGATCGCCGCGCCGAACGCGCCGGCCAGCCGCTCGAACGCGCCGATGTCGGACACGCCGTTGCCGGCCGACACGATGAAATCGGCTTCCTCGAGCGCGACCCGCGCCGCATCGATTTCCTCGAGGCCGAGATCGCGATACGACTGCGCGGCATCATGGGCCGGGCGGATGAAGTCGGCGGCCAGGCGTTCGCCCGCGCCGACGAACGGCAGCTTCGCGTCGACCGCGTTCTGCGCGAGCAGGATCACGTCGGGCAGCGCGCGCGTCGCGAACGCTCGGCCGGCCTGCGCATACGCGCCGACATGCTTCGCATCGATCTCGACGACGTTGGTCGCGACGCTCGCGCCGGCGGCCGCCGCGTAACGCCGGCCGAGATCGCCGTCGCCCGTTGCGTTGTCGGGCACGAACACGTGTTTCGGTGCGAATGCCGCGACACACGCCTGCAACGCTTGCAATTCGCTTTCGGGATCGAATGCGCGGCGATCGAAGCCGGCGAGTTCAACCAGCTTGTCGACGCCGAGTTCGGCCACGTCGTCCTTCAGTTCGCCGAATGCGAGCAGCGCGACTTCGGTCTGGGCATCGGCGAGCAGCGCGGCGGCGGCGATCGCCTGCCGCGCATGATCGTCGAGCGCGCCGCGTTCGCCGTGCGCGACCACCAGCATCACGTGCTTCGGCTCCTGCACCGCGCGGCGCGGCTTCGCGGCAGCCGCGTGGCCGTGCGCGGACCAGTGCGCGGCGCTCGCATCGGCGCTGCCTTCCTCGCCGAGCGTGATGCGCTTCAGGCCCGCGGCCGTGATGACGAACGGCCGGCGCGGATCGATTCGTTTGATCGTGTTCATCGATTCACTCACTCCAGCGACGCAGCAACGAGTTCGGCCACGTCGAGCACATCGGGGCGCGGGCCCACGACGCCTTCGAGCATCGCCGTGCAGTTCGGGCACGCAACCGCGACCACGTCCGCGCCGATCGTGCGTGCATCGGCGATGCGGATGTCCGGAATACGCTGCTTGCCGGGGATGTCGGTCAGCGGCGCACCGCCGCCACCGCCGCAGCAGCGACCGCGCATGCCGTTGCGCTCCATCTCGACGACCTGGATGCCGATCGTCTTCAGCAGCTTGCGCGGCGCTTCCGTCTCGCCGTTGTAGCGGCCGAGGTAGCACGGGTCGTGATAGGTCGTGCGCTTGTCCTGCAGCGCCTCGACGGCCTTCGGCGCGATCTTGCCGCTGTCGGCGAGTTCGGCGAGATAGGTCGTGTGATGCTTGACCGTCACGCGCAGCCCGAGCGCACGGTATTCGTTGCGCAGGCTGTGCATCACGTGCGGGTCGGCCGTCACGATCTGCTGGTACGACAGCGTGCCGAGCGTGCCGATCAGGCGCTTCGCCATCTGCTGGAACGTCGCCTCGTCGCCGAGCCGGCGCGCAACGTCGCCCGTGTCGGTCTCGGTCGAGCCGAGCACCGCGTAGTCGACGCCCGCCTTGTTCAGCACCTTGACGAACGCGCGCAGCGTGCGCTGGTAGCGCATGTCGAACGCGCCTTCGCCCGCGACGAACAGCACGTCGACCGGCTTGCCCGGCTGCGCGACGGGCGCGCTCAGGTCGACCGACCAGTCGTAGCGCGCGGCCATGTCGTAGCCGCCCATCGTGCCCGTCTCACGCAGGTTCGCGAGCACTTCCTGGCCCTTGCCCGGCACCGAGCCGTGCACGAGCGTGCGGTTGCGGCGCATGTCGACGATCGCGTCGACGTGCTCGATCAGCATCGGGCATTCCTGCACGCACGCGCGGCAGGTCGTGCACGACCACAGCGTCTGCTCTTCGATCAGGCCCGACACGATCGGGCCGTTCGGCTCGCCGCGATGCTGGCCGACCGCGATGCCCGGCGACGGGCTGCCCGCGTACGCCGCATCGGTGCCGCCGGCCATCCCGACCACGAGATCCTGGATCAGCTTCTTCGGGTTCAGCGGCTGGCCCGACGCGAACGCGGGGCATGCAGCTTCGCACTTGCCGCACTGCACGCACGCGTCGAAGCTCAGCAACTGGTTCCAGCGGAATTCGACCGGCTTCGCGACGCCGTACTCCTGATGCTCGATGTCCGGCAGCTTCAGCGCGGTCGGCGGCGTGGCCGTACCGTTGCCGGTGAACGATTCACGCGTGGCCGCGAAACGCTCCTGGCGCGGGTGGAACGCGAGGTGCAGCAGGCCGGCGATCGCATGCTTCATCGGGCCGCCCTTCGCGGCGCCGACCGTCATCGTGAATGCGCCGATGCCGATCAGCAGCGCGCAGAGCACCGCGAACGCGCCCGACATCGCGCCGGTCGGCACCAGCATGAACAGCACGAGGCCGAGCGCGAACGAACCGAGCAGCCAGGGCAGCGTATTCCACGGGCCGCGCGACAGGCGGGCGGGCACGTCCTTCGCCGCGCGCCGGCGCCACACGAACACCGCGCCGACCAGCATCGCGAGCGCCGCGAGGAAGATCAGCTTGTCGAGCCACGGCGAGTAGATCGCGAGGCCGTAGTTGACGAACACCAGCGCGAGCGCGCCGATCGCGCCGCCGGCGGTCGCGACGTGGGTCTTCGCGATGTACGGATCGCGGGCGACCACATGGTGCAGGTCGACGAAATAACGCTTCGGAATCGCGAACAGGTTCGCGACGCCGAACGAGCCGGGCGCCGTGGCCCGGCCGAGACGCCAGTAGGACGAACGCTTCGCGACCGCGAACGCGAGCCCCGCCACCGACAGCCACAACAGTGCGGTAATGAGGAGGGACGGATTCATCTTCAGAAATCCTTCACGAGACGCAGCGAGTCGTAGATCGCACCGTGGACGTTGTGCATCGAGATGCAGTCGCCGACACGGAACAGCAGGAAACGGCCGTTGCCGAGTTCTTCCGACAGGCACGGCTGCGGCTCGGCCGCAAACAGCGTGTGCGGATCGATCTGGCCGCGGTTCAGCGATTCCGGCTTGAGCTTCCAGTACAACTCGTCGTTCGGCGACGAACCGTTCTCGATCACCACCTGGTCGACCGCACGCTCTTCCAGTTCTTCCGTGTACTCGTTGCGCAGCACGGCGATCTTCTTGCCGTCTTCTTCGTAGACGCGGTCGAGCATCGTGTTCGGCGTCGGGATCACGCCGAGCGCGTACAGGCGGCGATAGAAGATCGGGAACGTCGTGCCGCCGCAATCGTCGGCCACCTTCACATCCGGTGTGACGACCTCGACCTTCGAGCCGCGGCTCGCCATGAAGTCGGCCACGCCTGCGCCCGCATGGGTGCTCACGCCGTCGAACAGCAGCACGTTCTGCTTCGGCTCGACCTTGCCGGTCAGGATGTCCCACGAGCTGACGGCCAGGCCTTCGGCCACGCCCCAGCCCGGCACCTGCCATGTGAAGCTCGAACCGCCCGTCGCGAGCACGACGATGTCCGGCTTCTCCGCCATGATCATCTTCTCGTCGGCGGCAACGCCGAGGCGGCGATCGATGCCCAGGCGCTTGGTTTCCATGTCGAACCAGCGAATGATCCCCGACATCTGTTCGCGTTGCGGCGCCTTCGCGGCGATCATCACCTGACCGCCCACTTCCGCGTTCTTCTCGAACAGCACGACGTCGTGGCCGCGCAGCTTCGCGACGCGCGCCGCCTCCAGGCCCGCCGGGCCCGCGCCCACCACCACCACCTTGCGCTTCGGGCCGCGCGACTTCTCGACGATGTGCGGCATCGTCGCTTCGCGCGACGTCGCGGCGTTCTGGATGCACAGCACGTCGAGGCCGTTGTACTGGCGGTCGATGCAGTAGTTCGCGCCGACGCACTGCTTGATTTCGTCTTCGCGGCCGTCGCGGATCTTGATCACCATGTGCGGATCGGCGATCTGCGCGCGCGTCATGCCGACCAGGTCGATCATGCCGTTGGCGAGCAGGCGCTCGGCCTGGCCCGCATCGCGGATGCTCTGCGCGTGCATCACCGGAATCTTCACGACCGACTTGATGCCGGCCGCGAGGTGCACGAACGGCTCCGGCGGCAATGCCATCGGCGGCATGCAGTTGGCGATCGTGTTGTGCGTATCGCCGCCCGAACCGACCACGCTCAGGTAGTCGATCAGGCCCGTCTCCGACATCGCCTGCGCGATTTCCTTCAGCGCTTCGTGATCGAGGCCGTCCTCGTGGAATTCATCGCCGCACATGCGCAGGCCGACGCAGAAATCCTTGCCGACCGCCTCGCGCACCGCCGTCAGCACCTCGATGCCGAAGCGCAGGCGGTTCTCCAGGCTGCCGCCCCATTCGTCGGTGCGGTGGTTCGAGCGCTTGCTCCAGAACTGGTCGATCAGGTGCTGGTGAGCGGCCGAGATCTCGATGCCGTCCATGCCGGCGGCCTTCACGCGCTTCGCGGCCGCCGCGAAATCGCCGATGATTCGGCGGATTTCCTCGATCTCGATGATCTTCGCGTTGCCGCGGTGCACCGGCTCGCGCACGCCCGACGGCGACATCAGGTGCGGCCAGTGCTCGCCGTGGAACGACGAGCGGCGGCCCATGTGCGTCGCCTGGATCATGATCTTCGCGCCGTGCTTGTGCATCGTGTCGGCGAGACGCGTGAGCGGATCGATGATCTTGTCGGTCGACAGGTTCACCGATTTCCACCAGCCCTGCGGGCTGTCGATCGACACCGGGCTCGACCCGCCGCAGATCGCGAGGCCGACGCCGCCCTTCGCCTTTTCTTCGTAGTAGCGGATATAACGGTCGCCCGGCAGGCCGCCCGGCTCGGCATACACCTCCGCGTGCGCGGTGCTGACGATCCGGTTGCGCAGCGTCAGCTGGTTCAGCTGCATGGGTTTGAACAGGTGGGGATAACGCATCGCTGGCGACCTCTGGCGTTCGAATGTCTCGTGTTGCGGGTGTTGTTGTGTAGCGGTGTATCAGTGCATCAGTGCGCGATCGGCGACACTTCGAAGACGCAGTGGTCGTGATGCTCGGCCGCGCACTGCACTTCCTTCGATTGCGCGCGCGGCGCGCCCTTGCCTTCCGGCGTCGTGTCGTTGACCCAGTCCATCGCACCGGCGAACCAGCCGGCGAACATGTAGCAGAGCTTGCCTTCCTTGCCCGGCTGCTGAAGCACGAACGACGAGTGGCGCAGCTCGATCTTCGCGCGCGCGCTGGCCGGGTCGGCCTCGATGATCGAGAACAGGCCCCAGCCGCGCTGCGACAGGCGCTTCAGGTAGTGCTCGAACACGGCCATGCCGGTCAGGCCGTGCAGCTTCGCTTCCTTGTCGCACCAGTGGTACGCGGACTTGTAGCCGGCCTTGTAGAGGATCTCGGCATACGCTTCGACGCCGAGCGCTTCCTCGACGGCGACGTGGTTGTTCGTGAAGAAGTGGCGCGGCACGTACAGCATCGGCAGCGCATCGGTGGTCCAGACGCCGGTATCGGGATCGACGTTGATCGGCAGTTGCGGTTGCATCGTGGTGACTCCGTGAGGAAATTGGCCGCGCGTCTCGGCGCGCAGGCACGACATCGTCCGCGTGCCCGCGCGGCTGGTGCGGGCACGTCCCGATTCTTTTTAGTGTTGAAGCTCTGGAGGTGGTCCGGCCGGCGTAGCGCTTACGCGCCCCACACGTCCTTGAACACGCGTACCCAGTTCTCGCCCATGATCTTGCGGATGCGCGACTCCTTCCAGCCCGCACGCTCCATCGCCGCGGTCAGGTTCGGGAATTCGCCGATCGTGCGGATGCCGTCCGGGTTGATCACCTTGCCGAAGTTCGTCAGCTGGCGATAACGACCCTTGTCATGCGTCAGCATGTCGAAGAATTCCTTCGCGAAATCCTGCGTGAAGTCCGTGCCGATGCCGACCGCGTCTTCGCCGATCAGGTTCACGACGTAGTCGATCGCCTCGATGTAGTCGTCGATCGTCGCTTCGATCCCGCGCTTCAGGAACGGCGCGAACATCGTCACGCCGACGAAGCCGCCCGCATCGGCGATCTCCTTCAGTTGCTCATCGCTCTTGTTGCGCGGATGCTCCTTCAGGCCCGACGGCAGGCAGTGTGAATAGCACACCGGCTTCTTCGAGAACGCGATCGCTTCCGACGACGTGTTGCCGCCCACATGCGACAGGTCGACCATGATGCCGACGCGGTTCATCTCGGTGATCACTTCGCGGCCGAAATCCGACAGACCGCCGTCGCGTTCGTAGCAGCCGGTGCCGACCAGGTTCTGCGTGTTGTAGCAAAGCTGCACGACGCGCACGCCCATGTCGTGGAACGCCTCGATGTAGCCGAGGTTGTCCTCGAACGCGTGCGCATTCTGGAAGCCGAGGATGATCCCGGTCTTGCCTTCCTGCTTCGCGCGGAAGATGTCGTCCGTCGTGCGCACCAGCGAGAGCAGCTCGCCGTTGTCGCGGATCTTCTTCTTCATCACGCCGATGTTGTCGACGGTCTTGGTGAAGTTCTCCCACACCGACACCGTGCAGTTCGCGGCCGTGATGCCGCCCTTGCGCATGTCCTCGAACACCGGCTTCTCGAACTTCGAGATGTTCAGTCCGTCGATGATGATGCTGTCCTGATGCAGCGTGCTCATATCTGCCTCTCGCTTGAGTCTCTGGTCTTGTCGGTGTCGATCAGTAAATCGGGAAACGTTCGCAAAGCGCGAAGATCTCGCGGCGCACGCGCTGTTCGGTCGCGTGGTCGCCTTCCGGGTTCGCGCGCAGCGCGTCGAACACTTCGAGAATCAGGCGGCCCACTTCGCGGAACTCCGCGACGCCGAAGCCGCGCGTCGTGCCGGCCGGCGTGCCGAGGCGGATGCCCGACGTGACGGTCGGCTTCTCGGTGTCGAACGGGATGCCGTTCTTGTTGCAGGTGATGCCTGCACGTTCGAGCGCCTGCTCGACCGGCGCGCCCTTCAGGCCCTTCGGGCGCAGGTCGACCAGCAGCAGGTGGTTGTCGGTGCCGCCCGTGACGAGATCGACGCCGCCGGCCTTCAGCACTTCGCCGAGCGCCTGCGCATTCGCGAGCACGTTGTCGATGTAGGTCTTGAAGTCGGCGTGCAGCACTTCGCCGAACGCGACGGCCTTGCCGGCGATCACGTGCATCAGCGGGCCGCCCTGCAGGCCGGGGAACACGGCCGAGTTGATCTTCTTCGCGATGTCCTCGTCGTTGGTCAGCACGAAGCCGCCGCGCGGGCCGCGCAGCGTCTTGTGCGTGGTCGACGTGACGACGTGTGCGTGCTCGACCGGGTTCGCGTGGCGGCCCGCGGCGATCACGCCCGCGATGTGCGCCATGTCGACCATCAGCTTCGCGCCGACGCTGTCGGCGATCGCACGGAAGCGCGCGAAGTCGAGCGCACGCGGGTATGCCGAGAAGCCGGCGATGATCAGGTTCGGCTTGTGCTCGTGCGCGAGTGCCTCGACCTGGTCGTAATCGATCAGCATCGTGTCGCGGTTCACGCCGTACTGAACGGCGTTGAACCACTTGCCCGACAGCGCCGGCTTCGCGCCGTGCGTCAGGTGGCCGCCCGCATCGAGCGACATGCCGAGCACCGTGTCGCCCGGCTTGGCCAGCGCGAGCATCACCGAGCCGTTCGCCTGCGCGCCCGAGTGCGGCTGTACGTTCGCATAACCGGCGTTGAAGATCTGCTTCACGCGCTCGATCGCCAGCGCCTCGACTTCGTCCGCGAATTCGCAGCCGCCGTAGTAGCGCTTGCCGGGATAGCCTTCCGCGTACTTGTTGGTCAGCACCGAGCCCTGCGCTTCGAGCACGGCGCGCGACACGATGTTTTCCGACGCAATCAGCTCGACCTGCGACTGCTGACGCTCGAGTTCCTTCAGGATGGCGCTGCGCACCGGCGCGTCGCGCTCGGCAAGGGTCTGCGAGAAGAAAGGCTGGGAGTTCGACATAGTGCGTCCGTGACGAAGAATAAAGGGCTGAAACCGAAGCTCAAGGCCCGCCCTGCCTGGGTTTCCTGCTTGCCCGGTACAAGGCTGCCGACGGCTCTATTCTTGTCGTTCGGATTTTCGGCGGATTGATGAATTTAGACGCGTTCTTTGCCTTTTCCGCCATGCACGTCCGTTTTATACAAGTGACCGGTCGTGCTTTTTCGAATGTCCGATGAAATTCGCGGCGCACGTTCACCTATGAACGGGCACTCCGGCGGTGCCACCGCCGCCCGGCGCAGGTGCAACGCGTCACGGGTTCGGTGCAGTGCAGCATACCTTTGAGCCTAATCAATGAAAGCGGCTAGGGTTTAGCCGTATGGCACGCTTGTTGCGCTCGCTCACACAATACCGAAGCCCGATCCGTGCCTCGGGCCTATAGCTATTAGAGATTCAAGGAAGCTCCCCATGTCGCCCGACCGCACAGCGTCGCTGTCCCACTTCGCGTTCATGCCTTTACCGAACTTCACGATGATCGCGTTCACCAATGCGATCGAGGTGCTTCGGATGGCGAACTACCTGAGCGGCCAGCCGCTCTACCGCTGGTCGATAATCAGCCCGGACGGCGGACCGGTCACGGCGAGCAACGGCCTCACGGTCGACACGGGCCCGGCCGAATGCGTCGGGCAGCCCGACATCGTGTTCGTGTGCGGCGGCGTCGACGTGCAGCGCGCGACCACGGCCGCCCATCTGTCGGCGCTGCGCCGCTTCGCGCGCATGGGGCTGCCGCTCGGCAGCCTGTGCACGGGCACCTATGCGCTCGCGAAATCGGGGCTGCTCGCGGGTTATGCATGCGCGATCCACTGGGAGAACATGTCGGCGCTGAAGGAAGAGTTTCCGGACACGCGCTTCCTGAAGGAACTGTTCGTGATCGACCGCGACCGCATCACGTGCACGGGCGGCGTCGCGCCGCTCGACATGATGCTGAACCTGATCGCCGCGCGCGTGGGCACCGCGCGCGTCACGCAGATTGCCGAACAGTTCATCGTCGAACACGTGCGCGACACGAGCGCGCAGCAACGCATGCCGCTCGTCGCGCGCCTCGGCTCGGCGAACAAGTCGCTGTTCGAAGTGATCTCGCTGATGGAGAACAACATCGAGGAACCGCTGTCTCGCGAGGAGCTCGCGCGGCTCGCGAACATGTCGCAGCGGCAATTGCAGCGGCTGTTCCGCGAGCATCTCGGGATGACGCCGACGCACTACTACCTGACGCTGCGGCTGCGCCGTGCGCGCGAGCTGCTGCTGCAGACCGACATGTCGATCATGCACATCACGATGGCGTGCGGCTTCCAGTCGGCGTGCCACTTCAGCAAGAGCTATCGCGACTCGTTCGGCGTCGCGCCGACGAGGGAGCGTCGCAAGCAGGTCGCGCCGCTTTCGCAGGGGGCGGCGAGCGCCGCACCGGCGTTTCCGGCGCATGTGCTGCATGCGTGAACGGCGCGCTGCGCGTAACGCATGAAAAAGGCGGCTTTGAAAGCCGCCTTTTTTTGCGCTTACGATCCCCACACCTGCATTTCGTAGAGCGAGTAACCCCACTGCGTCGCGCGCTGCGTGCCGAGCATCCGCACGTAACGACCGCTGCCGTTGAGATTCGGCAGCGTGACGTGGCTATATGAACCGCCGTTGCTCGTTGAATAGATCGTCGTCCAGTTCGCGTTGTCGTTCGACGTCTGGATCTGGTAGACGAGCGCGCCCGCATCCCAGTACAGATCGACGTGATCGATGTGCTTCACCGCGCCGAGATCCACGGAGATCCACTGCGAACCGACACCGGCGCCTTCCGGCGAATCCCAGCGTGTGCCCGTCGCGTTACCGTCGAACGCCTTGTCGGGCGTGAGCGACGCGTTGTAGCTCGCCGACGCGGCGGCCGGACGCCCTTGCGACAGCAGCGTCGGCTGCGCGGCGGCCGGGCCGCCGTAATAGCTCGACCCGAGCTTGGCCTTCGTCGTATCGGCATTCACGCCGAACTGCGACAGGCTCCAGCGCTGGCCGGTCGTCACGTCGCCGACGTAGAGCTGATAGCCGCCCGCCGTCGTCGACGAGAAGAACAGATAGTTCGTACCACTCACCGGCGCCGGGTCCGAGTTGTTGCTGATGCAGTCGTTGAGCGACAACGCATTCGGCGTCGATGCCGGGTCGGCGGTCTTCGAATAGATCTGGTCGGCCGCGCCACTGTCTTTCCAGCGCGCGTAGAACACCATGCCGTCCGCGCGCACGATCGGGTAGTACGTCTGCAGCCCGGCCGGATGATCGAACACGGCGGTCGCGCCGGTCGCGATCGTGCGCTTCATCAGCCCCATGTTCGAGCCGGTGCCGGTCGCGTAGTACACGGCGCTCGCGTCCGGCGCGAGATACGGCATCGAGTATTCGGCGCCGGCCGGCGCGTTCGTCAGGCTCACGACCGACGTGAACACCGGGCCCGCGCTCGTGTACGACAGCGCCGCCTGCTTGACGTCGCCGTTCTGCTTGAACACGAGCGTCTTGCCGTCCGTGCTGAATTTCGGATCCTCGTTGCGCGTGGCGCCCGTGCTGTTCGTCATGTTGACGGGCGGCGTGCCGGCGCCGAGCTGCAGCATGAACACGTTCCATGCGCCGTTGCTGATGCCCATGAACGCGAGCCACTTGCCGTCGGGGCTGAACACGCCGTTCATCGGATCGGTGATGCCCCACGTGCTCTTGCTCAGTTGCGTCAGCGTATGGGCCGAGAAGTCGTAGAGGAACAGCTGGCTCGTGCCGTCGCCGTACTTGACGTAGCTGTGATAGACGAGCTTGCCGGTCAGCGCGGCAGGGAACGTCGCGTTCGGCTGGGCCGCGGGATTGCTGATGCAGGCCGCCGTGGCGGCGCCGCTGAACAGGTTGAGGGCGATGCCGGCCACCAGGCCCGCGATGAGGGTCTTCGATTTCACGCTGAATGATTCCGGGTAAGGTGAGGACGCCGCAGACAAGGTCGCGCGCAGGACGCGCAAGGGTCACGGATCAGCCGCCGGGCAGCGTGGACTCCTTCATAGTCAGACGTCGGGAAAAAAACTTGCGAAATCATGCCCGCTCGTCAGACGAAAGAAAAGGATCAAAGTCCATCAAAAACTTGCGGATCAGCGATTGGGGCGCAATGGCGCACGACGGGTGCCGTGCTACTCTTTTTTCAGCAAGGCCCGAGCGGCCGGAGGGCTGGCATGAAGCGATATGCGGCGCTGGCACAGACGATCGCCGATGCGATCCGGCGCGGCGACCTGGCGGCCGGTGCGCGCATCCCCACCGTGCGCGCGGCCTGCCGCGCGTATGGCGTGAGCCCGTCCACCGTGTTTCGCGCGTACTACGCGCTCGAAAGCGAGGGTCTGATCGTCGCGCGTGCGCGGTCCGGTTATTTCGTTGCGAACCTCGAAGACAAACACGTCCGGTTCGGCCACGATCCGCCGCGCAAGCCGGCCGCTGCGCCAACCGGCGGCGGCGATCCGCTGTTCCGCCTGCTCGACTCCGTCAAGTACGAAGACATCGTCCAGCTCGGCTCGGCATTCGCCAGCTATTCGCTGTTTCCGATGGGCAGCCTGTGGCGCTACGTGGCGTCGGCGGCTCGCAGCATGGATCGCACGAAGCTGCTGTCCGGAATGCCGCCCGGCAACGACGCGCTGCGTCGCGAGATCGCGTTGCGCTACCTGAGCGCGGGTGCGGCCTTGCCGATGGACGAGATCGTCATCACGACCGGCGCGCTCGAAGCGCTGACGCTCAGCCTGCAGGCGCTGACGCGCCCCGGCGACATCGTCGCGATCGAACGACCGGCATTCCATGCGGTGCTGCAGGCCGTGCAGCGCCTGCACCTGAAGGCCGTCGAGATTCCGGTCGACCCGCGCACCGGCCTCGACCTCGACGCGCTCGCGGAGGCGCTCGACACGCATCCGGTGCGCGCCTGCTGGTTCATGACGTCGTTCCACAACCCGACCGGCGCGACGATGACCGACGAGCGCAAGCGCGCGCTGATCGACCTGCTCGCGTCGCGCGGCGTGCCGCTGATCGAGGACGACGTGTACGGCGAACTGCATTTCGGATCGATACCCACGCGCCCCGCGAAACTGTATGACGACAGCGGGCTCGTCCTGCATTGCGGCTCGTTCTCGAAATGCCTCGCGCCCGGGTTCCGGATCGGCTGGGTCGCAGCCGGACGCTACGTGCGGCAAATCCGGCAGGCGAAAGGCGCGAGCGCGCCGTCGGCGGACGTGCCCGCGCAGATGGCGATTTCGAGCTACCTGCGCGACGGCACATACGACCGGTTCCTGCAGAAACTGCGGCGCAATCTCGCCGCGCACCAGGCGCAAATGCTCGCCGCGGTTCGCGCGTATTTTCCGGCCGGCACCGAAGTGTTCACGCCCGACGGCGGGTATTTCCTGTGGATCGAACTGCCGCCGCGCGTGGACGCGATGCACCTGTTCGGCGATGCGATGGAAAACGGCGTCAGCATCGCGCCGGGGCCGATCTTTTCCGCGACCGGTGGATTCCGCCGTTATCTGCGGCTCAACTACGGCCGGCCGTGGACGCCGGCTGTCGAACGTGCGATGCAAACCATCGGGATGCTCGCGGCCCGGCAGCGGCACGACGGTTAGCGCAGAACGCGCGGATCGCGACGACCGACATGCGCCTTGCGTTTCGCGCGCGAGCGACAAAGAATGAAGCGGAAGGCAGCCACGGACGAACGTGTTCGATGCGTCCGATGTTATGGAGAATCACATGAGCACCGCATGCGAACGACAGTCGACGACGCGCGCTCCGCTGGATGCCGGCACGCGTGGATCGACTGCCGGGTACGAAAAAATCACGGTCATCGGCGATCGTTCGTCTCGTTGACGGCGCCTGCCGCTTCGAACGATGCGAGTCCTCCCCAACCGGAACGTTCGCGCGCACGATGCGTGGCGCGCCGTGCTGAACACGCGCGCCGACTCGCGGCATGCCGCTTGCTGCCGCTGCAGGGAATGCGGCTTCGTGGCCTTCCGCGCACTCGAGCACTGCCCTGTCTGCGGCCAGTGGAACTGGCCGTTCGATCCGATTCGCCGCGCGTCGGACGACGCGCATGCCACGCATGCGCCGCAGTCCTTCCATACGTGGTCGTCGCGCGTCGCGCGTACGCTGCGCAACGCGGCCTTCCGGCAGCCGCGCGCATCGAGCGCACCGATCCTGAGCATCCTGACGCTCGTGCTGCTGGTCGGCGGCTACGTGATGGTCGACCGGACATGCAAGGCCGATCCCGTTTGTCGCGGCTCCGGTACGCCTGCCGCGTCAGCGACCGAGTCCGGTCTGCATGCATCGACCGATCCGGCGCCGCCGGTGGTGCCGGTGCCCGTCTACCCGTTTCATTCGACTGACGGAACGCAACTGGTGGCCAATCCACAACACGGCGGCCCGAGCGCCGGCGAACCCGCGAACCGAATGCCGGTTGCGCAGGCCGCGCCGTCGATTCGCGAGCCCGGCCGGACGCACGGCGGGGCAGTTCGCCTCGCGGACTGGCGAGTCAGTCGCGATCCCGCGCATCGCACGCATTCGATCCGCCGGGTGAGCCTGCACACCGGCCACGTGCGGCGCACCGCAACCGGCAACGCCGACGTCGCGAAGCTCTATCGCGGCCACTGAGTGCGCGGTCCGGCGGTTCTCGCGCCCGCCACTTCAATTTTCTAAACCGGTACTCGAAAAAACCATTTGCGTCGCGACGGACGCGCGACGTTCAATGGGTCATTCGCCAGCGCCGGCACATGCCCCGCCCGCCTCGCCGTACCCGCAACGAAAACGGGCGGCCCGTTTCCGGAACCGCCCGTTTCGCATTGCGTGTTGCGCGTGTCGAACGCTAGCGCATCAGGCCGCCAGCAACCCGTGCGGGTCGATGACGAATTTGCGCGGCGCGCCGCCGTCGAACTTCTTGTAGCCTTCCGGCGCCTGGTCGAGCGAGATCACTTCGACGTTGACGATCTTCGCGATCGGCAGACGGTCGAACAGGATCGCCTGCATCAGGTTGCGGTTGTACTTCAGCACCGGCGTCTGGCCCGTGAAGAACGAATGCGACTTCGCCCAGCCGAGGCCGAAGCGGATGCTCAGGCTGCCGTGCTGCGCGGCCTTGTCCTTCGCGCCCGGATCGTCGGTCACGTACAGGCCCGGGATGCCGATCGCGCCGGCCGGCCGCGTGATTTCCATCAGCGAGTTCAGCACCGTCGCGGGCGCCTCTTCCGAGTGACCCGACGAACCGTGGCCGTGCGCCTCGAAGCCGACGCAGTCGACCGCGCAGTCGATCTCGGGCACGCCGAGAATCTGTTCGATCTGTTCGCCGAGCGATGCGTCCTTCGACAGGTCGACCGTCTCGAAGCCCATCGCCCTCGCGTGCGCGAGGCGTTCCGCGTTCATGTCGCCGACGATCGTCACGGCCGCGCCGAGCAGGCGCGCCGAGGCGGCCGCCGCCATCCCGACCGGGCCCGCGCCCGCGATATAGACCGTCGAGCCCGGCTTCACGCCCGCGCTCACCGCGCCGTGATAACCGGTCGGCAGAATGTCGGACAGGCAGGTCAGATCGCGGATCTTCGCCATCGCCTGGTCGCGGTCGGGGAATTTCAGCAGGTTGAAATCGGCATACGGCACGAGCACGTATTCGGCCTGGCCGCCGATCCAGCCGCCCATGTCGACGTAGCCGTATGCGCCGCCGGCACGCGACGGGTTCACGTTCAGGCACACGCCCGTATGCGTGTCCTTGCACATCGCGCAGCGCCCGCACGCGACGTTGAACGGCACCGACACGAGATCGCCGAGCTTCAGCGTCTCGACGTCGCGGCCCACTTCGACCACTTCGCCCGTGATCTCGTGACCGAGCACGAGGCCGACCGGCGCGGTCGTGCGGCCGCGCACCATGTGCTGGTCGGAACCGCAGATGTTCGTGCTGACCACCTTCAGGATCACGCCGTGGCCGATCGCGCGGCCGCTCGGATCGACCATCTTCGGATAATCGATGCTCTGGACTTCGACCTGGCCCGGTCCAAGATAGACGACACCTCGATTGCTGCTCATCGTATTGTCTCCATGTCTCGTTGGATGGCGCGGCGGCACGCCGGCGAATGCGGCGCGCACGCAACGTGCTGTTCGAGAGTAGTCCCGGAGGCAGGGGCGCCGATGTCTCAAACGCGACATGCGTTTGAACGGCGCCGACATCGATGGCGGAAATACGAAAGTCGGGCGGGAAACGACGGGAAGGCCGGGACGCAGCAGGATGCATCCCGGGTCGGACCGGCCCTGGCGACCGGCCCTGCCCTTTTTTCGGCGGGCGTTACCCGCCCTGATTCTCGCGGATGACCGCCGCGGCGGCCGCATCGGCCTCGCTCGCGACGCCGTCGTGCACACGCGTGCTGACGGCCGGCGTCGGCGGTTCGCTGTCGAGCGCGTGGCCGTTGCGGTCGTGCGTGTCGACCGTCGCGCGCATCGACAAACCGACGCGCAGCGGGTGCGCGGCGAGATCGCGCGGATCGATCGCGATCACGACCGGCACGCGCTGCACGACCTTGATCCAGTTGCCGGCCGCGTTCTGCGACGGCAGCATCGAGAACGCACTGCCCGTGCCCGCCGAGAAGCCCTGCACGCGGCCGCGATAGGCCACGCGCGTGCCATAGAGGTCCGACACGACCTCGACCGGCTGCCCGACGCGCATGTGGCGGATCTGCCCTTCCTTGAAATTCGCCTCGATCCACAGCCGGTTCAACTGCACGACCGACATCAGCGGCACGCCGGGCCCGACCTGCTGGCCGACCTGCACCGAGCGCTGCCCGATCGTGCCGTCGACGGGCGCGACGATCGTCGTGCGCTTCAGGTTCCGGTACGCGAGCTTGAACTGCGCGGCTGCCTGCACGACGGCCGGGCTTTGGTCGACGGGCAGCTTGCTGCCGAGCGCGCGCGCGGCATCGAGCTGCGCCTGCGCGGCCGCGAGATTCGCCTGCGCGCCGGCCACCGCCGCGCGCGCACGCGCCAGCTCCTCGGGCGCGACGATCTCGACCGATGCGCCCGAGCGCGCCGCGAACGCACGCTGCGCGAGCGACAGGTCGGCACGCCGCGCGTTCACGGCCTCGACGTACATCGTGTTCGAAATCTTCGCGTTCGCGACCTGCCGCACGGCCTGCGCGAGCTGCGCCTTCGCCTGCGCGAACGCGACGGACGCCTCGGTGTCGTCGAGCCGCACGAGCGTCTGCCCGGCGCGCACGGCCTGCGTATCGGCAACCAGCACATCGGTCACGGCGCCCGGAATCTGCGCGGCGACCTGCACGATGCTGCCCGCGACATACGCGTCGTCGGTGTCTTCGTAATAGCGGTCGCTCAACAGCCAGTACGCGATCCACGCGAGCGCGGCCAGCAGCACGACCGCGAAGAACACGGTGAAGCGCTTGCGGCGCGTCGCGCGGCGCGTATCGAGTGCCGGGTCGTTCAGCGCGGCCGGCTGCGCGGCGGTATGAAGGTTGTCGTGGTGCATCAGTCGCTTTGCGTAACGATCAGACGATCGTGCTGGAAGACGGGGATCGCCGGCGTGACCGACGCGCCCGGCGCCGGGCTCGCCGATGCCGTGCGCGCGAGCACAGGCGTACCGCGAGGTGTCGCGCCGGGGTTGGTCGCACCGATCGTCGACGGACGCGCCGCATCGTCGCGCGGTGCAGGTGCGGGTGCTGGTGCTGCACTCGCCGTACCGGTAGCCGGCGGCACGACACTGCGTCCCTGACGCGCATCGGCGGAAGCACCTGCCGCCGCCCGATTCGCGGCCGCAGCCGCGCCAGCGGTCGCAGCGGTCGCCGCACCGCGCCTCGCCGCTCCGCTGCGCGCCTGATGCACGGCCGGCGCCTGCGCAACCGTTGCGCCCGCATCGAACCCGCCGCCCAGCGCGCCGATCAGCCCGACGCGCAGCGTCCGTTGCCGGCCGAGCAACGCGATCATCTGCGCGCGCTCGTCGATCAGCGTGAGATCCGCGACATCGACATCCTTCTGCATCAGCACGCCGCGCCGGTGGCGGTCGGCCGCGATCTGCACGATCTTCTGCGCGGCCGCCACCGCGTCCTGCTGCTGCGTGACGAGCGTCTGCGAGGTCTGCAGCGACGTGACGATCTGCGCGACCTGCCCGAGCGCATCGTCGACGGTCTTGTTGTACAGCCCGATCGCAACGTCCGCCTGCGCGACATCCGCGCCGAGCTTCGCTTTGAGCCGGCCACGGTCGAAGATCGGCAACGAGATCGCGGGGCCGACGGAGCCGGCGAGCGAGTCGCGCGAGAACAGCGACGCGGGCGTGAGCGCAAACACGCCGCCGAGCGCGACGAGGTTCACGTCCGGATAGAACTGCGCGCGCGTCGAATCGGCATTCGCGAACGCGGCTTCGACGCGCAGCCGCGCAGCGACGATGTCCGGCCGGCGGCCGAGCAGGTCGGCCGGCAGCCGCGCCGGCACGGCGCTGCCCGCGAACGCGCCGACGCGCGGCCGCTGCAGCGCGAGCCCGCGCTCGGGGCCGCGCCCCGACAGCACGCCGAGCTGCAGTTGCGCGAGCTTGATCTGCTCGTCGTTCAACGCGATCTGTTCGAGCAGGCGGGTGCGCTTGATCGACGCGTCGCTCGCGTCGTACGCGTTGTCGAGGCCGCGCGCGGTGCGTTCGCGCAACACCGCCGTCACGCGCTGGCTGATCTTCAGCTTCTGTTGCAGCAGATCCTGCGTCGCGTACGCCTGGTCGAGCTGGCAATACACGGTGACGATCGCGACGGCGAGCGTGAGCCGCACCTGTTCGGCCTCGACACCGGCCGCGTCGCGCAGCGACATCAGGCTTTTTGTCGCGGCGCGGTTCTTTCCCCACAGATCGAGCTGGTAGTTCAGCCCGACGAACACCGACGACGGCGACACGATCGGATCGCCGAAAATCTCGACCGGCACGCGATAGCCGCCCGCCGTCACGTCGGCGATGTCGCCGGGCTTCGGCATCCGCGCGCGGCTGACCGTCGCGCCAGCGGTGCCCGTCAGCCCCGTCAGCGAATCGAACTGCTGAAGCTGCGCCTGCGCGATCCGCAGCCGCGCCTGCGCGACCTGCAGATCGGGGTTGTTCTGCGAGGCCTCCGCAACCAGTGCGTCGAGCTGCGGATCCTGCAACTGCTTCACCCAGTCGGGCGCCGGCCACGCGCCGTTCGCGCCGGGGCCGGCCGTGTGCGCAAGCGCATCGCGGGCCGGCGCGC
Source organism: Burkholderia pyrrocinia (assembly GCF_001028665.1). Lineage (NCBI taxonomy): Bacteria > Pseudomonadati > Pseudomonadota > Betaproteobacteria > Burkholderiales > Burkholderiaceae > Burkholderia > Burkholderia pyrrocinia. The sequence goes on along the minus strand of NZ_CP011504.1, from coordinate 1,728,507 downwards.
GCAGCGACAGCGAAGGCAGGAAGCCCGACGGCACGCATCCGCCCAGTGCCAGCAACACGGCCGCCGCCGCGATCATCGAGCCGCGTCGCACGCCATACGCCAAACCCGCCGCTTTCTTCACACGCCGCATCGCGCCCCTCACCCCTGCTGAATGCGCTGCGCGCGTGCGGCCAGCCGTGGCCGTGTGCGTTCGAGCGGACCGAGCCGGCCGAACAGGCCGTCGGCGACGCCGAACAGGATGCCGGCGAGCTTCGCGCGCTTGTCGCGCTCGACGAGCGCGATCTGCACGACCTGCCATACGGTCAGCAGGTTCGGCACGATCGCCACCGGAAATCGCAGCCCGTATTGCATCCCGAGCTGCACCGCATTGCGCGCGCTGTAGTAGCGCCGTTGCCACGAATGATTCATCGACGTCATTTCAAAAGGGCCGATCGCATGACGCTGCTTCGCGCCGATCCGGTGCGGCAGCACCAGCGACGGCACGACATAGAGCGGCACGTTGCGCGACAGCGCGCGGAAGCTGTATTCGGTATCGACGTGATCGATGAACAGCGTCTCGTCGAACCGGCCGAGCACGTCGAACGCGTCGCGCGATACGACGCAGCCCGACGAGATCAGGAACGCGCAGCGCTGCAGCGGCGCACCCGGCTCGATGCGCAGGCGGCGCAGCCCGATCCCGTTGGTCGAGAGTTCGGGCAGGAAGCTGCGCGCGTTCTCGTCGAAGATGCGCGGGCCGGCCAGGAACGCACGCCCCGCGAGCCCCGCGCAGACATCGCGCATCGTCGGGAAATACGCGGCCGGCACCGACGAATCCTGATCGAACAGCGCGACCGCATCGATGCGATCGCGAAACAGCGCCGCGAGCCCCGCGTTGTATGCGCCCGCGATCCCGCCGCGGTTGCCGTGATGCAGCAGCGCGATGCCTTCGCGCTCGCACAGGTCGCGCGCCCGCGCATCGGGCTGCGGCGTGTTGTCGACGACGAGCAGCGCGTCGCACGCATGCCGCCACGCGCCAAGCGCTTCGAGCTGCGCGTCGCTCGGGTGATACAGGATCACGAGTGCGCCGAGTGTCGTCATGTTCGTCTCCTCAATGTCCGAAGGACGCCGCCGCGCCACGCTTCGGCCGCGTCAGCCACATCATCGCGGCGAGCACGAGGCAGGTCATGCTCGCCATCCAGAACATGTCGTTCGTCGCCATCATGTACGCCTGCTGCATCACGACCTGGTGCAGCGTCGTCAGCTCGCGCACGCCGTCCACGCCCATCGTGTTCAGCGCATGCACGAAGCGCTGCGTATTCGCCGACGCGTGCGTGACGGATTGCGACACGACGTCGTAGTGATAGGTCGCGCGGTTGTCCCACAGCGTCACGCTCATCGCGGTGCCGAACGCGGCCGACAGCGTGCGCAGGAAGTTCGACAGGCTCGATGCGGCGGCAAGCCGGTCGTCCGGAATGCGCGACAGCGTCGCGGCGGTCAGCGGAATGAAGAACAGCGGCAGCCCGATCCCCTGGATCAGGCCGGGCGCGGCGATCTGCGCGAACGTCATCTTCAGCGTGAAATGCGCGTCCCACGCGAGCACGCCCGCGAACACGAGGAAGCCGGCCGTCGCGAGCACGCGCGCGTCGAAGCGATGCGCGTACAGGCCGACGAGGATCGAGAACACGAGCGCGAGCACGCCGAGCGATGCCGTCGCGAGCCCTGCATGAAACGCGTTGTAGCCCATCACGGCCTGCATCCACAGCGGGAACACGACGCCGACCACCGAGAAGCTCATCATCCCGAGCGAGATGATCAGCACGCAGAACGAGAACGTGCGGTCGCGAAACAGGCCGAGATCGACGACGGGATGCGCTTCGCCCGCCTCCCAGATCAGCAGCGACACGATCGAGAGCCCCGCGACCACCGCGAGCGTGACGATCAGCGGCGAATCGAACCAGCCGCGATCGTGGCCGAGATCGAGCATCGCCTGCAGCGAGCCGACGCCGATCACGAGCAGCACGATGCCCGGCACGTCGATCGGGCCGGCCGCGCCGCGCTGTGCGTCGGGGCGCAGCATTGCGGTGCACACCGCGAACGAGAACAGCCCGATCGGCAGGTTGATCAGGAAGATCCACGGCCACGAGAAGTTGTCGACGATCCAGCCGCCGACCACCGGCCCGAAGATCGGCGCGAGCAGCACCGTCATCGCCCACAGCGCGAGCGCGATCGTGCGCTTGTCCGGCGGGAACGTGCGCAGCAGGATCGTCTGCGACAGCGGCACCATCGGCCCCGAGCACAGCCCCTGCAGCGCGCGGCAGATCACCAGCACATGCAGGTCGCGCGCGAGCCCGCACAGCAGCGACGTCAGCGTGAACAGCAGCACCGCGCCGACGAACAGCCGCAATTCGCCGACGCGGCGCGCGAGCCAGCCCGTCAGCGGCACCGCGATCGCGGCCGCGACCGAATACGAACTGATCACCCACGTGCCCTGGCTGTTCGATACGCCGAGACTGCCGGAGATCGCCGGCACCGCGACGTTCGTCACGGTCGAGTCGAGCACCTCGATGAAGGTCGCGAGCGACAGCGCAAACGTCAGCAGCGCGAGCCGGATGCCACGCACCGGCTGCGCGGCCGGTTCCGACGCCGGAGCCGGCGCGTCGAACGCGGACGGCGCGACGGGCCGGTCGTGAAGCGGCGACGCGGTGCTCATGCGCCGGCCGCCGCGACATCGGCCCGCGCGGTCGCCCGCCAGCGCTTCGGCGCGAACCGTTCGATGAAATCGGCGGCCGCATGACAGCCGTCCGGCGCGGCGGCGATCAACGCACGCACCCGCTCCGCATGCACCGCGAACGCGGGTTCGTCGAGCACGTGCGCGAGCGCCGCGCCAAGACGCGCGCCATCGACGGGGCCATCGACACGCACGCCGCAGCCGCTCGCCGCGACGCGTTGCGCGTTGTCGAACTGGTCGTGCGCGAACGGCGTCACGACCTGCACGATCCCGGCCTCGTACGCGAGCGCCGCGGTGCCGATCCCGCCGTGATGCACGAGCGCGCGGCAATGCGGCAGCAGCGTGCGCATCGGCACGAAGCGGCGCACGAGCAGCCGGTTGCCGTCCGGCGCCGCATCGTGCGGCGTCAGCAGGATCCCGCGCGCGCCGGTCGCGCGCAGCGCATCCGCCACCGCGCGCGCATACGCCGCGTGATCGACGAGCGTCGAGCCGGCCGTGAACACGACGGGTGGCTCGCCGGCCGCAAGAAACGCATCGAGTTCCGCATCTTCGTCAGGCACCGCAATATCGTTGAACAGCGGAAAACCGCTTTGCAGATGATTCGCCGGCCAGTCGGGCTGCGGCGGCGCGAACCAGCCGGGAAACAGGCACAGCACGCCGTCGGTCGAATGCAGCCAGCGGCCGAGCACGCGCCGCGCGGGCGCAAGCCCGAGATCGCGGCGAACCGCGTCGAGCGCGGGGCCGCATACGCGGTCGAGCACCTGCCGCTCGATCAGCGTCATCAGCGCCGACTTCACCGGCAGCGGCCAGCGCGCGGGAATCGTCAGGCGCGGGTGCGTCGGCGGCGCATGCGCGGACAGCAGCGTCGACGGCGACACCTGCACCGACACGTACGGCGTGCCGTGCAACTCCTGCATGAAGCGCGCGGAGAACGCCCACAGCGTGCCGACGAGCACCGTATCGTCATCGGTCAGCGCACGCAGCGCGTCGTAATGCGGCCGCAGCATCGGCGCGATCACCTGCCACAGCGTGCGGAACGACGTGCGCGGGTCCCACAGCGCGGGATTCGCCATCGCGGCCTCGTATTCGGCCGCGGTGCCGACCGACACGAACGCGAAACCGCAGCGGCGCACGGCCGCCTCGAACGGCGCGTGCGTGCAGAACACGACGTCGTGACCGCGCGCCGCGAGCGTGCGCGCGACGCCGAGCAGCGGATGCACGTCGCCCGCCGAGCCGATCGCGGTCACGATCATCTTCGCCATCGCGCGCCTCGCGGGTGTCAGTAGAAACCGGGAATCAGCGCCGCGACCTCGCGGCGGTACTGCGCGTACGCCGGCCCGAAATACCCGGTCAGCCAGCTCTCCTCGACGCGCACCTTGTACGCGAGCGACGCGAACACGAGCAGCACGCCGATCACGCCGCGCCATTCGCCGCCGATCAGCGCGGCGCCGACGAGCGCGAGCAGGCAGCCCGTGTAGATCGGGTGACGCACGAGCGCGTACGGTCCCGTGCGCACGAGCTCGTGGTCTTCCTTCAGCGTGACCGACACGCTCCAGTTCGTGCCGAGATGCAGCCGCGCCCACACCGAGAACAGCAGGCCCGCGACCAGCACCGCGAGCCCGCACTGCGCCTGCAGGCCGAAGCGCTGCCAGTCGGGCGCGAGCGCCTGCCATGAAGGATCGGGCAGGATGATCAGCGCGCCGCCGACGATCAGCGGAATCGACTGCAGCGTGCGCGAGCGCGACGCTTCCTTGCGCACGGTCGTCTTCACGCCCTGCGACGTGGCGATCCAGTACGCGAGCCATGCGGCCCAGGGAACGACGATGGCGATGGTCTGAACGATATTCACGGCTGGCCTGCCTCGTTGGGATGGGAATTCGGATGCGCGGGCCGGGCCCGCGCCAAGACGTGCGGCGTCACGACGACAGCGCGTGCATCGGCGCGGGCGCGCACGCATGCGCGGCGGCGCGCGCCATGCCGGCCGCAGCCGGCGACCCGTCGCAGAAGAAATCGAGCAGCGCCGCCCGCGTGTATTCGCGCTGCGCGCGGCCTTCGATGTCGAGGAAATGGCCGGCGTCCGGCACCGTCGCGAATCGCGCGCGCGGCACGTGCGCGCCGAGCTGGCGGACGTCGGCCGGCGTCGTGTATTCGTCGCGCTCGCCGTTCAGGAACAGCAGTTCGCAGCCGATGTTCGAGAATTCGCTGAAGTAGCGCTCGGGCTGCAGCGACAGGATCTGGTCGACGTGGAACGCGACCTGGTCCTGCTCGTCTCGCGGCAGGCGCGTGAGATACCGGTAGTTGTACAGCTTCATGATGCGCGGCAGGTAGCGGCCGACGGTGTCGTTCAGCAACTGCGCGGCCTTCAGGTTCTCGCCGGCCGCGATGTGGTCGCGTGCGCGCGTCACGTAGTCGACCATCGCGTCGTTCAGGAACGGCGAGAACGAGCAGATCGCCGCACGCCGCACGCTCGGGCAGCCGCGCGCGAGCGCGAACAGCGATGCGACGCCGCCCCACGACACCGACACCAGGAACGCCGGCGCGAAGCGCTCGACCAGATGCTGAAGGATCGCGGCTTCGTCGTCCTTGGTCAGGATGAAGCAACCCGGGTTGTGCTGGCGCGACTGCCCCGCGTACGGCAGGTCGAAGCAGATCGTATTCATCCGCTCGCCGAGATACTGGACGGTCTGCCCGAACGACGCGGTCGTCGCGAGCGCGCCGTTGACGAGCATCGCCGTGTCGAACGCCGGGTCGAACACGTTCCGTTCGACGTAGACCTTCAGACCATTCGGCAGCGGGACCACGTGTTTTTCGGTCGGCATCGTCGTTCTCCGGTGGATGCGGCGTCTCGACGTCGCGGCATGCTGCAAGTGCGCAATGGCTCGCGCCGGCCCCGTGCACGGTCCGTCGCCGCGCCCATTGCCGACGCACCGCGGCAAATGCCGGCGGCGCCCATTCATTCCTCGTAGTGCGGCGCCATACTAATACGGACAATATTACTTACTCAAGTCATTCCAACGATGTCCTCTACTCGGTTGGGAAATGCGCCTGATTCAAATTTTTTTATCAATTTATATGGTATGCGGAATCGCCACGAAGACGATCGCAATCGTTTGCGAGCGGCACCAACAAGCTTGGTGAAATCACATTTTTCAATTTATATTCAATGACCTATACGATTTAAATCGCCTGATTTAAACGGTTTTTCGGAATTTACCGATCTTCTCCATCGGCACTCTCCATTTCACATTGCGGAGGATATTACATACCTCCACACTCTTTCGTTTCGTAATAGAAACGTGCTCGTAAATTTTCCACCGCATTGCACCATCTTTTCAAAAACCGTTTTAAACAAACTCCAGCTTAATTAACCTTCTTTCAATTCGTTTTTCCGCACCTGCACATCGCGGCAAACTCGGTCGATCCGTCTGTTGCGACATGCTTCACACCGTCAGACCCCGATTTTTTGTTGATTGAACGATCAATAAAAAACCGCTAAGCTCTCGACTTCCATGGATGGCCCGTCCGGGCGAAGGGAGTCGCGATGCCGAAAGTCGGAATGCGGGAGATTCGCCGCGCCCAGTTGATCGACGCCACGCTGCGTTCGATCGACGAAGCGGGCCTGCCCGGCACGACGCTCGCATCGGTCGCGCAACGCGCGAAGATCTCGACGGGCATCGTCAGCCATTACTTCGGCGACAAGGACGGCCTGCTCGAAGCGACGATGCGGCACGTGCTGCGCGACCTGTGGTCGGCCACCACGCGCCGCCGCGTGGCGGCACGCAAGGATCCGCGTTCGCGGCTGCGCGCGATCGTCGCCGCGAACTTCGACGACACGCAGGTCAGCGCGCCCGTGATGAAGACGTGGCTCGCGTTCTGGTCGCAGAGCATGCACGACCCGATGCTCAAGCGCCTGCAGCACGTCAACACGCGGCGCCTCCATTCGAACCTGTGCGCCGAATTCGCGAAGGCATTGCCGCTCGCGAAGGCGCGCGAAGCCGCCAGCGGCCTCGCCGCGCTGATCGACGGCCTGTGGCTGCGCGGCGCGCTCGCCGGCGGCCCGATCGACACCCGGGCGGCATTGAAGCTCGCCCACGATTACATCGACCTGCTGCTCGCGTCCGACTGACGCTACGCAGTCGCCCTCAAGGAGATCCTCATGTCCGTATTCGGTTTGCAGCGCCTCTACATCGGCGGCGGTTACGTCGACGCCACGAGCGGCAAGACTTTCGACACCTTCGATCCCGCCACCGGCGAGCTGCTCGCACAGGTGCAGCAGGCGAGCGCGGCCGACGTCGACCGCGCGGTCGCGTCCGCACAGGAAGGCCAGCGCGAATGGGCCGCGATGACCGCAATGCAGCGCTCGCGCATCCTGCGCCGCGCGGTCGACCTGCTGCGCGAGCGCAACGACGAGCTCGCGGCGCTCGAAACGCGCGACACGGGCAAGCCGATCGGCGAAACGCTCGCGGTCGACATCGTCACCGGCGCGGACGTGATCGAGTACTACGCGGGCCTCGCGACCGCGATCGAAGGGCTGCAGGTGCCGCTGCGCGCCGATTCGTTCGTCTACACGCGCCGCGAACCGCTCGGCGTGTGCGCAGGCATCGGCGCATGGAACTACCCGATCCAGATCGCCTGCTGGAAGACGGCGCCCGCGCTCGCCGCCGGCAACGCGATGGTGTTCAAGCCGAGCGAAGTCACGCCGCTGACCGCGCTGAAGCTCGCGGAAATCTATACGGAAGCCGGCGTGCCGGCCGGCGTGTTCAACGTCGTGCAGGGCGACGGCTCGGTCGGCGCGCTGCTCACCGGCCACCCGGACATCGCGAAGGTGTCGTTCACGGGCGGCGTCGAGACGGGCAAGAAGGTGATGTCGCTGGCCGGCGCATCGTCGCTGAAGGAAGTGACGATGGAACTCGGCGGCAAGTCGCCGCTGATCGTGTTCGACGATGCGGACCTCGACCGCGCGGCCGACATCGCGGTGACCGCCAACTTCTTCAGCTCGGGCCAGGTCTGCACGAACGGCACGCGCGTGTTCGTGCACCGCTCGATCAAGGACGCGTTCACGCAGCGCGTGCTCGAACGCGTGAAGCGCATCCGCGTCGGCAAGCCGACCGATGCCGACACCAACTTCGGCCCGCTCGTGTCGGCCGCGCAGCTCGACAAGGTGCTCGGCTTCATCGACAGCGGCAAGGCCGAAGGCGCGAAGCTGCTCGCCGGCGGCACGCGACTCACCGACGGCCACTTCGCGAACGGCCAGTACGTCGCGCCGACCGTGTTCGGCGATTGCCGCGACGACATGAAGATCGTCCGCGAGGAAATCTTCGGGCCGGTGATGAGCATCCTCGATTTCGAATCGGAGGACGAAGTAATCGCCCGCGCGAACGACACGCACTACGGCCTCGCGGCCGGCGTCGTGACCGAGAACCTGTCGCGCGCGCACCGCACGATCCATCGCCTCGAAGCCGGCATCTGCTGGATCAACACGTGGGGCGAATCGCCGGCCGAAATGCCGGTTGGCGGATACAAGCAATCCGGTGTCGGACGCGAGAACGGCATCACGACGCTCGAGCACTACACTCGGATCAAGTCGGTGCAGGTCGAGCTCGGCCGCTACAACCCGGTGTTTTGATTCTTGAAGGAGGAGAACCCGTCATGACGACACGCGAATACGACTACATCATCTGCGGCGCAGGTTCCGCGGGCAACGTGCTCGCAACGCGCCTGACGGAAGATCCGGACGTCACGGTGCTGCTGCTCGAAGCGGGCGGCCCCGACTACCGCTTCGACTTCCGCACGCAGATGCCGGCCGCCCTCGCCTATCCGCTGCAGGGCCGCCGCTACAACTGGGCGTACGAGACCGACCCCGAGCCGCACATGGACAACCGCCGGATGGAATGCGGCCGCGGCAAGGGGCTCGGCGGCTCGTCGCTGATCAACGGGATGTGCTACATCCGCGGCAACGCGCTCGACTACGACAACTGGTCGACGCACAAGGGCCTCGATAACTGGACATATCTCGACTGCCTGCCGTACTTCAAGAAAGCCGAGACGCGCGACGTCGGCCCGAACGACTACCACGGCGGCAGCGGCCCCGTGTCGGTCACGACCAGCAAGCCGGGCGTGAACCCGCTGTTCGAGGCGATGGTCGACGCGGGCGTGCAGGCCGGTTATCCGCGCACCGACGACCTGAACGGTTATCAGCAGGAAGGCTTCGGCCCGATGGACCGCACCGTCACGCCGCGCGGCCGCCGCGCGAGCACCGCGCGCGGCTATCTCGACCAGGCGCGTGCGCGGCCGAACCTCGAGATCGTCACGCACGCGCTCGCCGACCGCATCCTGTTCGACGGCAAGCGCGCATCGGGCGTCACGTACCTGCGCGGCAGCGAGCGCGCGACCGCGCATGCGCGCCGCGAAGTGCTCGTGTGCAGCGGCGCGATCGCATCGCCGCAACTGCTGCAGCGCTCGGGCGTCGGCCCCGGCGCGTGGCTGAAGGAACTCGACATTCCCGTCGTGCTCGACCTGCCCGGTGTCGGCCAGAACCTGCAGGATCACCTGGAGATGTACATCCAGTACGAGTGCAAGGAACCCGTGTCGCTGTACCCGGCGCTCAAGTGGTGGAACCAGCCGAAGATCGGCCTCGAATGGATGCTGAACGGCACCGGCCTCGGCGCGAGCAACCACTTCGAGGCGGGCGGCTTCATCCGCACGCGCGACGACGATCCCTGGCCGAACATCCAGTATCACTTCCTGCCGGTGGCGATCAACTACAACGGCTCGAACGCGATCGAGATGCACGGCTTCCAGGCGCACGTCGGCTCGATGCGCTCGCCGAGCCGCGGCCGCGTGAAGCTGCGCTCGCGCGATCCGAACCAGCATCCGAGCATCCTGTTCAACTACATGGCCGAAGCGCTCGACTGGCGCGAGTTCCGCGATGCGATCCGCGCGACGCGCGAGATCATGCGGCAGCCCGCGCTCGACCGCTATCGCGGCCGCGAGCTGAACCCGGGCGCCGACTGCAAGAGCGACAACGAGCTCGATGCGTTCGTGCGGGCCCGCGCGGAGACCGCGTTCCATCCGTCGTGCTCGTGCAAGATGGGGTACGACGACATGGCGGTGGTTGACGAACAAGGGCGCGTGCACGGGCTGGAAGGCTTGCGCGTCGTCGATGCGTCGATCATGCCGATCATCACGACCGGCAACCTGAACGCGCCGACGATCATGATCGCCGAGAAGATCGCCGACAAGATTCGTGGCAGGCAACCGCTCGCGCGTGTCGATGTGCCGTACTTCGTCGCTAACGGTGCGCTGGCGCGGGATGTTGCGAAGGCCGTGCGACAGCCGGAGATGGTCTGACGACGGCGGGCACACTGTCCGCACGCCCACGAAAAACGCCGCCGACGATCACCGTCGGCGGCGTTTTTCCTTTCCGGCTCAACCGTTGTTGACCTCTTGCCGCAAACGCTCGACGTCGACGTGCTTCAGGTAATTCGTGATGTTCTGCCAGATCGGATGGAACCCATAGCCGCCGTGCTGCAGTTCGTCGAGCGCCTGCTCGCGCGTCCAGCCCTGGTACACCATCCGGTACAGCGCCGACACGAGCCCGGTGCGATCGGCGCCGTGCTGGCAATGGATCAGCACCGGGCCGTCCTGGTCGGCGGTCCGCAGCGCCTTCAGCGCGGTAACCATGTCTTCGTCGCGGATGTACCACGTGTTGATCCGGATGCGCTGCATCTTGATCTGCGTGCCGGCCAGGATGCTGTCGTCCGCGTGAAACGCGCGGAAGCTGATGACCTTGCGGATGCCGAGCTTCTGCAATTCCGGCACGTCTTCGCGCGAGAGCTGCGCGCTGCGGTACAACGTCGGCGTGATGCGATGCAGGTTGTTCACGTGCGCGTCGACGATGCTTTGCGCCCATTGGATCGGGCGGGCCGCGATCGGGCGGGCCGCAACGCCGGAAGCCGGGTCCGCGCATACAGGCTGCACGAGCCCGGCGAGCGTGACGGCGAGCGCGGCAATGAAGGCAATTTTCATGTTGGTTCAGTGTTCAGTGGAATGCGCGCTTGCGTTCGCGCGACAGGATGAACAGGACGATCGCGGCGGCGCTCATGGTCCAGTAGTCGGTCGGCGCCACACCCAGCCAGTGAATATGCCACGGCACGTTGGCCGGATTGAAGCGGGCAAGACCATAGGCCGGATTCAGCACGAACCACAGAAAATCCTCGGTCAGCCAGAACACCATGATGCACGCGACGATGCGGGCTTCGATGCGCCACGACCAGCGCCCGTTGAACACGGGCGGCAGATGGAAGAACAGCGCGACGAACGGGAACACCCACGCGTGGTATCCGGTCATCGGGCGCCCGCCCCAGAAGATGTCGAGCAGCCAGTGATGCTCGATGCGCCAGGTCGGCAGGCTGGCGGCCCAGCCCGCGCTGCCCTCGATCTGGATCTCGACGTTCGCGAACAAGAACGCGAGCAACACGACCCACGCGACGACGAACAACGTATGGCGCGTCGGCATAAAACGCGCGACGCTCATGCGGCAGGCTCCAGGCCCAGCACGCGATCGAGCACGAAGCGCCCGGCCAGCGGCCGTCCGAGCGGAGCCAGGCGGCGACGCATGTCGGCCAGGCGCTCCGGCGTCTGCAGCAGCGCGCGGATCCGGTAGACGAGCGCATCGTCGTCGATGGCCTTCAGCGCGACGCCCTGTTCGAGCAGGAAATCCGCATTGCGCTCTTCCTGGCCCGGAATCGGCGAGTTGACGATCATCGGCAACTGCATCGCGAGACATTCGGACGTCGTCAGGCCGCCCGGCTTCGTGATGACGAGGTCGGCGCAGGCCATCAGGCGTTCGACCTGCTGCGTGAAGCCCTGCGGAAAGAGCCGGTCCGGATGCTTCGCGGCAAGCGTCTGCAGCGACGCGAGCATCGCCTGGTTCTTGCCGGCCAGCGCGATCAACTGGAAATCGGCGTCCATCTCCAGCAGACGTGTCGCCAGCACGTCGAGCCCGCCGAGGCCCGCACCGCCGGACATCATCAGGAACGTCGGTCGCGCGGGATCGAGGCCGAACTCGGCCGCGCAGGCCGCGCGATCGAGCGGCTGGCCGAACGCCGGCATGATCGGGATGCCGCTGACGTGCACCGTTTCAGGCGCCATGCCGCGCGCATGCATGCGCCACGCGATCTCGTCGTTGGCCGCGAAGTAACCGCGCATGTTCGGCACGACCCACATGCTGTGCAGGTCGAAATCGGTGACCTGCACCCACACCGGCGTGTCGACGCGCCCCTTGCGGATCTCGCGCGACAGCAGTTCGGCCGGCAGGAAGTGCGTGCAGATGATCGCGTCCGGGCGCTGCCGTTCGATCTCCGCGAGCAACTGCCGGCAATTGAGCCGCTCGATCGCGCGCCGGATTTTCTGCGACGGCGCGGCGGGATCGACCTCGTCGGTCTTCTGGTACAGGTAGCCCCACAGCGCCGGCTGGCTGCTGACGAGCTTGATGTAGAGATCGGTGTACAGCTTGCGGAAGCCGGTGGACACGAAATCCATCACATCCAGGTGGGTGGCTTCGATGCCGGCGGGATGGCTGTCGGCAAATGCGCGGATCGCTTCGGCCGCGCGGGTATGACCGGCGCCGGCGCTGACGCTCAGGAGAAGGATTTTCTTGTTTTGCTTTGACATCTGGCTGACCGTTTCAATGAAGGTGATCCGGACGCGGGTTCGGCAGCAGCGCTCTCACGCAGCTGCGTCTCGCGTCCGGCTTTCAACAAGCTTGGCGAATCTTCGGCGGCGCGGGCGGTCGGGTACTCCGAATCGATCGATCGCCGGCATCGACTGCGGCATCATACTGCGTCCGGTCGATGCGGCCCGGATCTGTCGATGCCGCGCTGTCAGTCGGGTTGGCGTGGCGCGCGGTCGGCGGGAGACGCCGACGGCATGACGGCTTGAGGGCGCCGCCGCTTGGCGCCCCACTCGCGCGTGCGAATGGGGGGCCGTATTTCAGCGCGCACGGGTGCTTGCGCGCGTGTCGTGTCGGGTCGGGTCGTTTCGCCGACGGCGGTGGGTCAGCCGGCCTTCCCCGCGTCTTCGCCGAACCGGGCCGTCACCACGGCCCGCGTCCGCATCCGCTTTGCGCGGACGATCGGGTTCCATCGCGACGTCAGGCTCATTGCGTCGCGCAGGCGTTCGAACGCGGCATCCTCCTTCGGCCCGAAGCGGCTGACCGCCGGCCACGCGAGCACGTGATCGAGCCACGCCTGCCATGTGTCGCCATGAAAACGGCGGCCGATTTCCCGCACTGCCTCCGGCGCCGCGATCGCGATACCCGCCAGCAGGTAGTACGCCCAGAAGCTGCCCGCGCCGACGAGTCGGTCGAGCCGGCACACGGACAGCGCGGCAAGCAGCCCGTCCACCGACGCAAGATCGGCGCGATGCGTGCGGATTGCCCGCGCAACGAGGTTGTGCTGACTGCCATACGCGGCAACGGACATCCCGTTGCCGGCGGCAAGCGTGGCCGAGAACATCGCGAGCGCCGCCATCTCGTCGATGCGTGATGCGTCGTCGCGCGGGCCGCACGCGCGCAGCACGATCGCATCGATGATGACGCCGGGCCGGGCCGATGTTTCCGCACTCGTCGCCGCGATGACGGCCAGCTTTTCTCTCAGGTTCTTCGCAAGGGGCGGCTCGCCCTGCCCGTCTGTTTCATCTGCGGTGCATTCGCCAGCGTCGTCGTCGTTGCATTCGACACCGCCTGCAATCCGCGCGAGCGCGACCCAGCCGACATCGGGATCGTCGAATGTGCACGCATCGATCACGCCGTACGCCGCGTCGAACACAGCGCTCGAACCGGGGCAACAACGTTCGGCTTCGGTGAGTTGCTGCGCGGAAGGCACATGCGAGCACGCGCCGAGTGGATCGGTCGGGTCGCATGCGCAGCTGCCGCCATCCGTTGCGATCCACGGTACAAGCCGGTGAAGAACGGCCGCTGCGTCGCGCGACAGGCTCACACCTGCCCGCATGCGTATCGCGTGTGACGCGCCGACTGTCGTGTCGCCGGCGTCGCCCGCCGTCGCCACACATGCGGCAGCGTCGAGCTGTTCGATCAGGTACTGCAACCACGCGGCCGTGCGCAGCCGGTCAGGCGTCGCGCCGCGGGCATCGCCATACTCTGCTGGGTCAGTAAGCATGGGTCGTCCGGGATAGTTCTGGCCAATCGGAATGATGTTGTTTCAGTCGAATCGGGTGGCGCGGTACGCCGCGCCAGCCCTGTATGTCCGCCCGCATCGGATCGCGACACGGGCGGCCAATCGGCCGTCGCGCCGATACGCGCGACGACACGAACGCATCGAAGCTGCGGACACCCGCCGCGCATGCCTCACGGCCCTCGCACGCGGCGGGCGCCCCGCTTCGATCCGCGACGCTTACTGCACGTGGAACTTCGGCGACGTCAGGACCGTGCCGGACACCGTGCAATTCGGCGTCAATGCAGCGCTATTGAACGTCAGCGACGAGTTCGGATCGTTCCATACCGTTACCACCTTGCTCGGGCCGCACGCGCCGAGCAGCGCGACATTCACATGCACGTTGTTGATCGACAACTGCGTCGTGCTGTCTGCCTGGCCCGTCCACGGCGACGTGCTGCTCGCCGTGCCGCTGATCAGGCCGCAGGTGGCGCCGCCGGCAAACTGCGTCGACGTGATGTTGACGATGCCGGTCGACGTGATCGTGCCGTTGAACGTCGCGTTGCAGGATGCGGTAATCGATCCCTTGCTGAGGTTCGTGAGCCCCGATACGGAGAACGGTTCGCCGTTCGGGTTCATCGGCTGCCCGTCGGCACGCGAAACGGTGACTGCGAAAGCAGGCGCGGCCGAAACCGCGGTGAAAGCCACTGCAGCAACAAGCGATACGATTTTGCGAATGCTCATTTGAACTGCCCCCTCTCTTCACAAATGGCGGCACGCCGCCAGGAACGCGACTTCCCGGCCGGATTGGTCCGGCCCGTCGGTCGCAGGAAGCCGCCGGCACGCGTCATGCGCGCCGGACGGCTCAGAACTTGTAGGAAATCCCGACGAACGTGATCAGCGGATCGGCCTTCAGCCGCGTGCGCGTGGTCGCGAGCGTCGAACCGTCGGCCGCCTTGATCACCAGCGACGAGTAGGTCTTCAACGGCATGTACGTCAGCGTCGCGGTCAGCCCCCAGTGCTTGTCGATCGCATAGCTCGCGCCGACGTTGTAGACCGGCGTGAACGACGAAGACGCCTTGCCCTCCACCGACGTCGGCCCCGGCTTGCCGGCGCCGGCCGCGAGCACGCTGCCGAGGTTCTCGTTGATGTCCTTCGCGAAGTTGCCGTTCAGCTCGATGTTGCTGAACCAGCTATAGGCCACGCCGATCCCCACGAACGGGCGGAACTTCGCCGTCGGCGCATTGAAGTAGTACTGCAGAATGATCGTCGGGCTCCACTGCCGCGCGTTCTTCACGGCCGGCTGGTTCGACGTCTTGTCCATGTCGACCGAGCCGAGCGAGCCGGCCGGGCCCGGTGGCCGGATCACGCCGTGGCCGGTCAGCGTGAACTCGGGCGGCACGCCGAGCACCGACGTCACCGCGATGTGGTCGGTAAAGAAGTGCGTGAGCGTGAGGCCGACTGTATCGGCGTTGTTGACCGTCAGGCTCGTGCCCGGCGACGTGAACGACCCGGGCAGGCGCAGCGGCCCGTTGATCGGCATGCTCGCGAGATTCGTCGTCAGCCCGTTGGTCGAATCCTGCGGCATGATGTGCAGCCAGCCCAGCGTCGCGACGTTGTCGCCCGCCTGCTGGGCCGATGCGAGCGTCGACATGCCTGCGACGACACCCGCGACAATCAGCTTCTTCATGAAGTCTCCCCTCATTATGTCCGGGCGCCGCGCAACCGCGCGCGACGCCGCCGTGTCTCCATCCGGGTGTGGTTACTGCACGAACGCGCCGACCGTGAAATACGGATTGCTCGTATCGGCCATGTCGAGGAACCCGAACACGCCGCCGGTGAACACGAACTTGCCGGTCGCCGGGCCCGACGCCGCATCCGCATGCACGGTCGTGACGACGCCCGGCACCTTCTGCGTGAAGTCGAGGTTCAGTGCGCGCGTGAGCGCGGCCTGCGACGCGTTGAACGGATCGAGCAGCGTCGCCTGCGCGCCGATGAGCGCGGTCGCGCGGTAGTTGAACGCGCTGTCGACACCCGTGTACTCGCCGTTCTGCGAGCCCGGCGCGATCGCCGTCTGCGGGCCCAGGAACGAGATGCCCGATTCGTCGTCCGCGCTCGGCGGGCCCTGCGTAAGGTCGGCGTTCGCGGCGCCGGTGCGGATGAAGACCGGCACGAGCTGGTTGCGCAGCTTGCCGACGATCAGGATCCCCTTGCCGGCCTTCGCCGGATCGAGTGCGGCGAGCGTCGGCGGAATCTGCGGCTGGTAGTTGAGCGACTGGAATGCCGGCGCATCCGGGCGCAGCGTGAACGGCTGGTTCACGGTCGCGCTCGACGCAAGCGGCTGCCCGCCGTTCTTCTTGCCGAAGTTGTCGGTCTCGACGTAGCTGCCGTCCGCGTTGATCGTCACCTTCTGGTCGAGCGCCACCGGCTGGAAGTTCTGCGACGGCACCTGGTGATAACCGAGCTGGTTGTAGGTCCCGGCGATCTTCGTGAGATCGGTTTCCAGCGACGAGAAGCTGATGAACGGGTAGTACGGGAACGTCGTCTTCGGGATCTTGCCGACGCCGATCACGCCATCGAACTGGATCGTCGCGCCGGGAATCGCGCCGCCCAGCACGCCCTCGCCGAGGAACAGCCGTGCCGGACGGCTCGGGTCGAGGCTCGCGTTCTGCATCCGGAACGTGCACTGGTTCAGCTTCACGGTCGGCAGGCCCGTTTCGTCGGCCAGCGTACCGTCGACGACGTTGGCCGGCGCCGTGTCGCGCGTCGGCTGCACGGTGCCCGCGGTAGTCGGCACCGGCGACGCGAGGTAGGTCATCCGGTACGTCATCTTCGTCGTGTCGAGCTGCACTTTCACGAGCTCGCCCGACCCCGACCCACCGATGAACACCGTGCTGTAGTCAATCGTCTGCGGGCACAGCCGGACCACCGGCGCGGGCGGCGGGTCGCCGTCTCCGCCGCACGCGGCCAGCACGGGCGCGATCGACGCCGCGGCCATCCATTGTTTCAAATTCATAGGAATCCTCTTGAAATTCGATTCGCCGGCGGCGACGCATGCGCCGCCGGTGTTACGTGTTCAATGCAGGGTTACTGGACGAACGCGCCGACCGTGAAGAACGGGTTGACCTGGCTGTTGTTGACGACCATTGCGTAGACGTTGCCGGCCGTCACGATCCAGCCCGTGTCGCCCTTCTTGAAGATCGCGACGTTGCCGCTTGCGCCTTTCGCGTTGAAGTCCTGCGTGGCCGTGACCTTGATCTTGCCGGGCGTGGCCTGCGCGTAGTCGAGCGCGAACTGCGAGGTCACCGACGACGTCTGCGGATCGATGAACGCCGCGGTATTGCCCTGGAACAGCGTGGACGTGTAGTTCGCCGAGATCGTCGAGACAGCGGTGCCGTCGTTGCAGGTGCCCGCTTCCGGCAGGAAGGCATTGCCGTTGAAGGTACCGGGCAAGTCCGGATGCGCGATATTGATGTTGAAACTCGGACCGCCTGTCGCGAAAGCGCCCGTCGGTCCGTTGGACGTCACGATGCCGCATGCCGACGCGCTGGTTGCACCGATGTACCCGCCTTTCAGCGAATTCGCCGCGATCGTCTTGGTCGACGAGAGCATCGAGATGCCGACTTCGGCATCGGCGACCGATGCAAGGACGTTGCTGGTATCGATATGCGTGTAGCCGACACGAATCACGACCGGCACCAGCACGCCATTCAGCTTGCCGACGATCATGATGCCCTTCGCCTGGCTGGGGGCCACGATCACGATGGCCGATCCCTGCCCTGCGAACGGATAGACGACCGTGCCGACCTGGTTTGCCATCGCATTGCTCACGAAGACGTTATCGGCCGATCCGTCGGCGTTTTTGCGCAACGCCCATGGCGATCCAGTGGTCTGGCACGAGTAGTCGCTGCCCGGCGTGATCGTGCACGATCCATCCGCGTTGAACGTCTGGTTCCAGTTGATCACGTCAGGCTGCCAGCCGACGGGCCCCAGCATGGCCTGATAGTTGGTGCCGACCGGCGACAGGTGAATGCCGACCTCGTTGTAGTTGCCCGCGACCTTCGTGAAGTCGGTTTCCGTTTCGATAAAGCCGATGAACGGATAGAAATCGAACGTGCGCGACGGCACCACGCCAAGGACGAGACCCGGAATCGGCTCGAGGCCCGCGAACGCGATCGTCGCCCCCGGAATCCCGCCGCCAACCACGCCATTGCCGACGAACAGCATCGGCGGATCGGTACGCTTGATCGTCACCGAATACGCGCCGTCGCTGGTCGCGCCGCTGTCGAGCACGAACGCGCAGCGGTTCTGCTCGGCGGTGGGAAGATTGGTCGGATGATGGAACGCGCCGCTGATCGTCAGGCCCGCGCGCGTGTTGTTGACTTGCCCTGCCGACGTCGGCACCGACGATTCGATGAACTGCATCTGGTAGGTGAGCTTCGTCGTGTCGAATTTCACCTTCACGTATTCGCCGCTGCCGGCGCCGCCCGTGTAGGTCGTCGTGTAATCGAGCGAATCCGGACACAGCTTCGTCACGACGGGCGGCTGCTTGATCGGGCCGCTCGGCCCGCATGCGCTGCCGGAGCACTGCGGCACGTTGATCGGCCCCGGATCGTCGCCGCCGCCGCAGCCGGCGATGAACGGCATCGCCAGTACCGCGCACGACAGGATCGCCTTCCGCCATTCAGGAATGCAAATCATCAACCCCTCCTTTTCGGGTACGACAAGTCTCGTCCGGACGGGCTGCATGGCCCGCCGGTTGGTATCGCGCCGCCGCACGAACGCGCGGCGCATGATGGTGTTCGCCATGCAACCGCCCCGCAGCTCATGCAAATGCGACGAAAGCCGCGGCGGCAGACAAACGCTCTCCCGCGGCGCCGTCATGCGGCACGGCGCCGTCGGAACGATCGAAACGGAAAGTGGTTCGCCGCTACACGGCGATGCGACAACGCAGGCGGGCGACCTGCGTCGCGCCTGCATTCAGCGAAAAACCGGGAAAAGGCAGTCCGACTGGCCCCGCGGATACGCGTCGCATGAATTGGTCTCCGTACGTACGCTTGATTCGTTATCGTGATGCGTCGTTTGTCGAGACTATGATCGGACCATTCAAACAAGTAAATGGATGCAGAGTTCCAAACGAACGGAACCACGCGATCCTAGTGTTTTCACGGTGTTTGACAGTTTTTCAAACGGCCTTCAATTTATTTGCTCAGACAAATAGATGACCCGCGCGACGGCCTTGCGCGGCAGGCCGCTTCCCGCGGCGGGCGGGCGAGCCGACGCGGCCGCAAAAGCCTTAAACGTCGATGATCGCGAGCGTGCCATGGCTGCCGGGCAGCACCGCGTGGCGCGTGCCGGCGAGCGCGAGATACATCTGCCCGGCCTCGACCACGACCGTTTCCGTGCCGACTTCGAGCATCAACTGGCCGTCGAGCACCAGCAGTCCCTCGTTGTAGTCGTGCACCTCCGCTTCGTAAGGCTGCGCATCCATGCGCAACACCTTGATCCTGGCCGGCCCGACCTCGCCGACGATCGTGGATTTCCACGCGACGGCCTGCGCGGCCGCAACGGATTTGAAATCGATCAAAGACATTCGCGCCGCTCCGTGAACCGTGAAAGGAACGCATTATCGCGAGCGCCAGGCATGCCGTCCCGGTACGGCGTAAAGGCGTTCGGGCAGCACAGTCGGCGGGCCGGCCGCCGCGTGGCAGCGAGAAAACCCGATCGTCGCCCGATTTGCCGAAAACGACACCTATTGTTCGTTCAATTCAAATAAATGGCCGATCTATCGAGTAACACCCAACCATTTCAAGCAAATCCGGCTCCGGTCACGCACCCTCTTTCCACCAGAATGCATTTCCATCTACCGATTGCTAATATGGCGGTCCCGCGATCCCGCATCACAACGCCGTTCGACATGACGCCCGTTCGCCATGCCGTCCCCGATCCCGGCCGCTTCGCAGCGGCGGCGACACCGGGTACGCGCGGCACACACCGTCGCGCCGGCCGGCCGTGCCATCCGTGAGCATGCAACCGATCCTTTCCGTCTCCGACCTCTCCAAGACTTACGCGTCCGGCTTCCAGGCGCTGAAGCACGTGACCCTCGACATCCGCCCCGGCGAGATCTTCGCGCTGCTCGGCCCGAACGGCGCGGGCAAGACGACGCTGATCGGCTCGATCTGCGGCATCGTCACGCCGACCTCAGGCCGCGTGACGGTCGGCGGCCACGACATCCGCGATCAATACCGTGCGGCCCGCGAAATGATCGGCCTCGTGCCGCAGGAGCTGACCACCGACGCGTTCGAAACCGTCTGGGCGACCGTGTCGTTCAGCCGCGGCCTGTTCGGCAAGGCGCCCGATCCCGCGCATATCGAGAAGACGCTGAAGGCGCTGTCGCTGTGGGACAAGCGCGACAACAAGCTGATGACGCTGTCGGGCGGGATGAAGCGCCGCGTGATGATCGCGAAGGCGCTGTCGCACGAGCCGCGCATCCTGTTCCTCGACGAGCCGACGGCCGGCGTCGACGTCGAGCTGCGTCGCGACATGTGGAAGCTCGTCGATTCGCTGCGCGAAAGCGGCGTGACGATCCTGCTGACCACGCACTACATCGAGGAAGCCGAGGAAATGGCCGACCGGATCGGCATCATCCTCGGCGGCGAGCTCGTGCTCGTCGAGGAAAAGCGCGAACTGATGCGCAAGCTCGGCAAGAAGCAGCTGACCGTACAGCTCGAGCAGCCGCTCGCGGACGTGCCGCCCGCGCTCGCGCCGTTCGGGCTCGAACGCGCGGACGACGGCGCCGCGCTCGTCTACACCTACGACTCGCAGCGCGACGACGCGAGCATCGCGACGCTGATCAACGCGCTCGGCTCGGCCGGCATCGGCTTCCGCGACCTGCACACGACGCAGAGCTCGCTCGAGGATATTTTCGTCAGCCTGATCGACAACCGCCGCAACGGCGTACAAGGAGCCTGACGCACATGAACCTGCAAGGAATCCGCGCGATCTACCGCGCAGAAATGGCCCGCA
The DNA here is from genome assembly GCF_001028665.1 of Burkholderia pyrrocinia. NCBI lineage: Bacteria > Pseudomonadati > Pseudomonadota > Betaproteobacteria > Burkholderiales > Burkholderiaceae > Burkholderia > Burkholderia pyrrocinia. The sequence continues at coordinate 1,707,600 of NZ_CP011504.1, read as the reverse complement.
CGCGCCGCACGCTGATGCAGAGCATCATCGCGCCGGTGATCTCGACGTCGCTGTATTTCGTCGTGTTCGGCTCCGCGATCGGCTCGCGCATCAGCGACGTGAACGGCATCGGCTACGGGTCGTTCATCGTGCCGGGCCTCGTGATGCTGTCGCTGCTGTCGCAGAGCATCTCGAACGCGTCGTTCGGCATCTACTTCCCGCGCTTCACGGGCACGATCTACGAGATCCTGTCCGCGCCCGTGTCGTACTGGGAAATCGTGATCGCCTATGTGGGCGCGGCCGCGTCGAAGTCGATCCTGCTCGGCGTCATCATTCTCGCGACGGCCGGCCTGTTCGTGCCGCTGCATATCCTGCATCCGTTCTGGATGGTGCTGTTCCTCGTGCTGACGGCGGTCACGTTCAGCCTGTTCGGCTTCGTGATCGGCATCTGGGCCGACAGCTTCGAGAAGCTGCAGCTCGTGCCGCTCCTGATCATCACGCCGCTCACGTTCCTCGGCGGCAGCTTCTATTCGGTCGACATGCTGCCGCCCGCGTGGCGCATCATCACGCTGTTCAACCCGATCGTGTACCTGGTCAGCGGCTTCCGCTGGTCGTTCTACGGGCTCGCCGACGTGCACGTGTGGATCAGCCTCGCCGCAACGGGGCTGTTCCTCGTGATCCTGCTCGCGATCGTCGCGTGGATGTTCCGCACCGGATACAAGCTGAAGAACTGACGCATCGCGCGCCGCCCGCCGATGACGCATTTGGGCAAGCAGGCGGCGCTTTTCCTCTGATACGGCACTTTGTGGTCGCGTCTACTGAATACCGAAGCATCGGGGCCCTGGAGCATGCGCTGCAAGGCCCCTTTTCATTTCAGAGGACGCCATGCCCGCCGCCACCGCTCCCGCCTCCGCCGCCGCCCGGCTCGAACGCCTGCCGTTCTCCGGCTATCACAAGCGGATCTTCTTCATCATCGCGATCGCATTCTTCTTCGACTCGGTCGACCTCGGCACGATGACGTTCGTGCTCGGCTCGATCCGCAAGGAGTTCGGTTTGTCGACCGCGGCCGCCGGCCTCGTTGCGAGCGCAAGCTTCTTCGGGATGGTGCTCGGCGCGGCCGTCGCCGGCCTGCTCGCCGACCGCTTCGGCCGCCGGCCCGTGTTCCAGTGGAGCATGGTGCTGTGGGGCGCCGCGTCGTACCTGTGCTCGACCGCGCAGAGCGTCGACGCGCTGATCGTCTATCGCGTGCTGCTCGGGATCGGGATGGGCATGGAATTCCCGGTCGCGCAGACGCTGCTGTCCGAATTCGTGCCGACCGAGAAACGCGGCCGCCTGATCGCGCTGATGGACGGCTTCTGGCCGCTCGGCTTCATCACGGCCGGCATCGTCGCGTACTTCGTGCTGCCGCAGTTCGGCTGGCGCACGGTGTTCGCGCTGCTCGCGATTCCCGCGGTGTTCGTGCTCGTCGTGCGCCGCATCGTGCCCGAATCGCCGCGCTGGCTCGAGCATGCGGGCCGGCTCGCGGAAGCCGACTCGGTGATGCACACGATCGAGGCGAAGGTGATGCGCTCGACCGGCGTCACGACGCTGCCGCCGCCGTCGCGACTCGCCGAACCGGTGGCCGCACGCGGCCAAGGCGCGCTGCGCGAAATCTGGAGCGGCGTGTACCGCCGCCGCACGGTGATGGTGTGGCTGCTGTGGTTCTTCGCGCTGCTCGGCTTCTACGGCCTCACGTCGTGGCTCGGTGCGCTGCTGCAGCAGGCCGGCTTCGAGGTCACGAAGTCGGTGTTCTATACGGTGCTGATCTCGCTCGGCGGCGTGCCGGGCTTCCTGTGCGCCGCGTGGCTCGTCGAGCGCTGGGGGCGCAAGCCGACCTGCATCGCATCGCTGATCGGCGGCGGCGTGATGGCCTATGCATACGGCCAGAGCGCGCTGTACGGCGGCAGCATGGCGCTGCTGATCGGCACGGGCCTCGCGATGCAGTTCTTCCTGTTCGGGATGTGGGCCGCGCTGTACACGTACACGCCCGAGCTGTACGGCACTGGCGCGCGCGCGACGGGCTCGGGCTTCGCGTCGGCGATCGGGCGCGTCGGCTCGCTGATCGGGCCTTACGTGGTCGGCGTCGTGCTGCCGGTGTTCGGCCAGGGCGGCGTGTTCACGCTCGGCGCGCTGTCGTTCATCGTGGCCGCGATCGCCGTGTGGACGCTCGGGATCGAGACGAAGGGCCTCGCGCTGGAACAACTGGCGGCGGGCGACGGAGCCGCTGGCAGCGGCCGGTATCCGGCGGCGGCAGCGGACAAGGCGTCCTGATCCGCGGACCGGATGGTGGTTTTCTTTCAGGCTCAGGCCGGGATGGCGTTCAACGCCGTTCCCGGCCGTTGCGCGAATCGACAGGCTTCACGTCCGGTTCGACGCGGCTAGACTGCATCGAGGCACCGGTTCGTGTGGCCGTTGATGCGTCGCGGCGATCGCGCGGCGGTGCCGTCCCGCCCCCATTGCCCGCGCGTGCTGGCCAGCGCGATCGCGCATTGCGAAGCCGCCGCCGCGTAGGGAACGCAGGCGGCGACGCAAGCGGTGGTATGACGGATGCCGGTCAGGCGCCGGTGACGACGAACTCTTCGGCCGCCTTGCGCTGGACCGCGGCCATCACCGCCAGCTCGCGCTTGCTGCGCGCGTCGGAGGACACGACACCCGTCGCGTGCTTCGCCTTTGCGCCCAGCGGGAAAAACACGAACGACGCGCCGTCCGGGGCAGCCGGTTCGGCACGCAAGCGTTTGTTCAGGATTTTCAGGTATTTCTTCTTCGAAACTTCTTTAGCAGCCATGGCACCCTCCGCGTAGACGTGGTGAGGATCAGCATACCAGTTTTGGCGGGGCGGTCGGCCAGCGCGCCCGCCGCCCGCGCAACGGCGTTTTTTTCGTGCCGATGTCGATTTCGCCGCGCGTCGTCCGTCGTACCATCGCAAGCACCGGTCGGTATTCCCGCACGGCCGACATCCACTCCACCTTTTCCGATCCAGGAGAAACAACAATGCGCGTCATGGTCATCGTCAAGGCAACCGCCGATTCCGAAGCCGGCAAGATGCCCGACACCGAACTGCTGGCCGCGATGGGCCAGTACAACGAGGAACTCGTGAAGGCCGGCGTGATGCTCGCCGGCGAAGGGCTGCATCCGAGTTCGCGCGGCAAACGCGTGCACTTCGCCGGCAAGGACCGGGCGGTGATCGACGGCCCGTTTGCCGAAACCAAGGAACTCATCGCCGGATATTGGCTGTGGGAAGTGAAATCGATGGACGAAGCCGTCGAATGGGTGAAGCGCTGCCCGAACCCGATGCCGGGCGAATCGGACATCGAGATCCGCCAGGTGTTTTCGCCCGAGGATTTCGGCGCGGAATTCACGCCCGAACTGCAGGAGCAGGAAGCGCAACTGCGCGCGGAAATCGACGCCCGGCAGAAATCCTGAGCGGCGGGCGGGAGCGAAGCCGGCGCGGCGCCCGGGCGGGTCGCACCGCCCGGTTGACGTGACCCTGTCGAGTAACGTATCGTTTTGACACGTTACTCGACAGGGTCCCTTCGTCATGCATTCCCGTTTCGACCGTTTCCGCACCACCGCGCTCGGCACCCAACTCGAAGCGCTGATCGCACAGCCCGAGCGCTATCCGGAATTCGCGGCGCTGTCGCGCGTCGGCGTCGCCGCGATCGGCGCGATCCAGCACGAGATCGCGCGCAACTTCCCCGAAATCGAAGCCGACACGACAGCCCGCCAGTTCTGCGGCGCGATGGTCGCGGAGGTCATGCGCCGCCACGGCCACGACGTCGTGCAGGCGCGCGGGCGGCTCGGCGGCACGCTGTTCAGCTATGGCGCGGTGTTCAGCGCGTATCCGCAACGGCTGCCGTTCGCCGACGTCGTCGCCGAGCTGGCCCGCATGCCCGACCGGCTCGCCGCGTATGCCGCGCACGTGCCGGCCGCGCTATGCACGCGTCGCCCGGCCGGCACCGGCTTCTCGCTGGTCGAGCATGCGTGCCACTTGCGCGACCTCGACGCGGTGTTCGCCGAACGCATCGACGCCGTGCGCACGGTCGAACTGCCCGTGATCGCGTCGGTCGACGGCACCGAACTCGCCGCGCAGCGCGACTATCTCGCGCAGCCGCTCGACCGTGCAGCCGCGGCATTCCGCTCGGGCCGCGCCGCGCTGTGTGCAACGGCCGCCGTGCTGGAACCCGCGCAACTCGCGCGCTGCGGATTGCGCGACGGCATCCGCCGCATGTCGCTCGACGAACTCGTACGCGAACTGCTCGATCACGACCGCACGCACGTGCTCGAACTCGACGAACTGCTCGCCGAGCTCGAGTTGCCGCCCCTTCCTTCCGCGCCCGCCCAATGACCCAGCCCGCCCCCGTCGTCTTCATCCACGGTTTCATCGGCACGTTCGACGTGCGCGGATGGAACGGCCCGCATCTCGCCTCCGACCTGCTCGGCTATGGCGCACACCGTGCGACGCCGTTCGACTCGATCACGCTCGCCGCGCAGGTCGAGCATGTCCGGCAGACCGTCGACGCGCATTTCGGCGCGCAGCCGGTCGATGTCGTCGGCCATTCGGTCGGCGGCGCGATCGCGATGCTGTTCGCGCATGCGCACCCCGAGCGCGTGCGGCGCATCGTCAACGTCGAAGGCAATTTCACGCTCGACGATGCGTTCTGGTCGGCGTCGGTCGGCCGCATGACGCCCGGCGAAGCCGACGCGATGCTCGACGGCCTGCGCGCCGAACCGCTCGACTGGCTGCGTGGCGCGATCGACGATCCGTCGCCACGCATGCTCGACGACGCACGCCGCTGGCTCGCGCACCAGCCGGCGTCGACGCTGCGCGCGATGGGCCGCTCGGTGGTCGCGACGACGGGCGTTCCGGGCTACCTGGAGGCGCTCGCGCGGGTGTTCGAGCGTCATCCGGTCTGGCTCGTCGCGGGCGAACGCTCGCGCACGGGCTGGCATGTGCCGGACTGGGCGCTCGCGCGCTGCGCCGGCTTCGACGCGATCGAACGCTGCGGGCACCTGATACCGGCCGAGCGGCCCGGCGCGTTTCGCGACGCAATCGAGCGCATCCTGTGCGCGCCGCCCGGCTAACAACCCGTAGGGCTCGCCGAAATTTGGTTGAAAGGTGCGGTTGCTAGAGTCGTCCGAACAGGGTTTTCCCGGCCCCCTGCGCCGGACGGAGTCGACACATGCGAGGACCGATGTACGTGGCACGCGCCTGCTGGCTGCTTCTGCTGCTCGCCGTCACGAGCCCTGCCTTCGCGTTTCATGCGCGGGTCGTCGCGATCCCCAGCGCCGCGATGAGCGAGACGCTCAGGGCGACCGTCGTGCTGCCCGACGACTACGCTCGCGCCAACCGCAACGGCGAACGCTATCCGGTCGTCTATCTGCTGCACGGCTCGGGCGGCGACCATACCGACTGGACGTCGAACACGCACATCGCCGCACTGGCCGACCGCTACCGCGTGATCCTCGTGATGCCCGACGGCGGACACGAAAGCTGGTACATCGACAGCCCGTTCGATTCGGGCAGCCGCTACGAAACCTTCATCGGCGACGAAGTCGTGTCCTATGTCGATTCGCACTTCCGCACGATCGCGACGCAGCGCGCCCGTGCGATCACCGGGCTCAGCATGGGCGGCTTCGGCGCGCTGCGCATCGCGCTCGACCGGCCCGACACGTTCGGCGCGGTCGGCAGCATCAGCGGCGCGGTCGATCCGCGCTGCTGCGAGGACGAGCCGGGCATCGACCACGTGTTCGGCGACCCCGGCCGCCATCCGTCGTTCTGGAACCGCAACGTGATCGTCGAAAGCGCGCGCGCGTTCGTGCGCGCACATCTCGACGTGACGATCGACTGCGGCCGCGACGACGCGTTCGTCGGCTCGAACCGCACGCTGCACGAACGGCTCGTCGCACTCGGCGTGCCGCACGACTACGCGGAGCGGCCGGGCGGCCACACGTGGGATTACTGGGCGAATGCGATCCGCTACCAGATGCGGTTCTTCGCGGCGTCGTTCCAGCATCGCGGCTACGCGTTCCATCCCGCGAACCCCGCGCCGGACATGACGCGCGCGGGCTGACGCGCGCGCGGTGTCGCCGCGCGGCCCGGCGATATCGATTCGATGCGGGCGGGATAAACGATCGACGGACCGAACAGCGGCCCGGCAAGGGAAAGGAGGCGCGCCGATCGACGCGAAAAAAGCAGAAACACCTGGTTCAGATCTGGTGTGCCGCGTCGGCGCTCACGACGCGATCGAAGACTTCCTGCGCACGCGCCAGCTCGTCGAGCGCGCGATCGAGGCGCGACATCGCGCGTGCGTATTCGGCCGACGAGACGTCGTCGTCGCTTTCGCCGCGCACGGCGCGAAAGGCCTGATCGACGTTGCGCGTCGCTTCGACGAAGCGTTGCGCAGCCCGGGCTTCCCGTGAACAGATGTGGGTCGACATCGACACTTCTCCTACAGGGTTGCAGTGTGAAGCATGCCGACGCCCAGTGTGCGTGGTACGCATGTCGGTGGCGTGAACCACGGCGCATCGATGGTCGGCACATCGGCCGCCGCGCCGCGCGCTTCGTGCCGATTGTCCCTCTGCGCTCGCCGATCCGCTACGGCGAGTTTGCAACAAATTCTTGCGCGATCTTCTCGCCGCCGGTCGTCACGCGCGCCCGATGCGCGGGCGTGCAAGGCCGCCGAACGCAGCAGGCTCGCCCGGCGACAGGTCGAACAGATCGCCCGTGCGATCGCGCGGATGCTCGGCCGCCGGCCGATTGCGCAATCGCGCCGCATGCGCGGGTGCGACATACGCGGCCGCGGTTTCGATCGGCGGCACGTCGAACAGGTCGCGCGTGACGCCGCGCACGGCATCCGTCGGCGCACGGCCGCGCAAGCGCGCAACCAGCTCGACGAAGCGATCGAAATCGCCCGCGCGCGTCGCCTTGTTCACTTCCGCGAGATCGCGCGCCTTCAGCACGCACGGCTGCGCGAGCCGCACGAAATACGGTGCCTCTAGCTCGACCGACAACGCGAGCGGATAGCTCTTGCCCGTCTGCTCCTTCGCACGCCCGACGCAATCGACCACGGCCGCACCCTGTGCGGCGCCGAGCGGCTTGCCCGTGCTCACGCTACGCAGGTGATCGGGAAACACGCGCAACTGCGTGCCGACCGTCAGCGCGGTGGACGACGCGCACACGAGTGCGTAGTGCTGTTCGCGACGCCGGCCCGACGGCAGCGTCGAGCGGCTCGCGATGAACGTGTGCGGCGGCAGCGGCCGCACCTGGCCGTTCGCGTCGACCCATGCATTCCACAGCAGCGCGTCCTTGCGCTCGCCCGCGCGCGGGCGCGACGCGACCGGCGAAAACAGCGCGAGCAGCGAGCCCGTGCGATGCGCGGCGACTTGCGCGCTGCTGCCGAGCGGCTGGTTGATGCCCCACAGAAAACGCCCGCCCCCGAGCCGGCGCTCCCATTCCTTGCGGAGCACGACGGTCGGCAGTTCCTCGCCGGACTCGGTACCGATCTTGGTCCAGCAGAACGTGGGTGGGAGGTGTTTCAGTGTCATCAACTTTCTCGGGATACAGCCTCGCTGGTGACAGGAAGCCCATTCAACAGCCGTAACTGTATAGGTATAATGCATCGCATGGAAGCCCCGGACCAAGATTTTCCCGTTCAAGACCTGTTGCGCCGCCTGATGGCAGATACACGCTCGTCCAGCGAAATCGCGCGACTTTCCGGGGTCAGCCAGCCGACCGTGTCGCGCCTGCGGCTGTCGAACGGGCATCGGCTGCGCCGCAGCACGCCATTCAATAAGCTATGCAGTTTCTATGGCGTCGATACCGGGCCGTCGCGCCGCCGCTATAACGACCTGCTGCGCGACGCGATCGTCGATGCATGGGACGGCTCCGACGAGCACGGGCGCGCACTGCTGGTCGTGATTCAGGGGTTGAAGGATCTGCAGGCGAAGGCGGATGACGGGTGATGTCGCGGTTTGATTTCGTTCGCATTGCCAGGCGGCTTGAAGTCGGCCGGGAGCGAAGCTGACGCGGCATGACGGCACGCGGGCGGTGCGTTGTTCGGCTTGCCCGGCACGACGGTCGGCGCCAACGTCGGCATCCACCACGTCTTCTGACGCGGCGCATCCGGACGGGCGATCGGCACGCTCGCTCGTCCGGCTCCGCACCGGAAGACGGCCGCCGCGAGAACGTGAAACGCGCAGCGCTTGCCTGACGATCCTCATTTCCGATCCTGACGTTTACCCGACCTCAAGTCGGCGGCCACGCTGCCGTCAAGTCAGGAGCGCACACCCAAAATCGGTCAAGAACAGGGAATGCGCGCCCTCTAGGAGACCCAGCAACGTGAACCTCTTCGGAATCGGCCGCGGCCGCCGTTCATCGCGCGCGCTCGTCGGCGACATCGCCGAGCAGGCCGGCAAGCTCGGCATCGAGATCTGCGACGTCTCGGGCCATGTCGAGGAAGTCGCCGCCCGCGTCGCCAGGCAGGCGGAGGTCTGCCACACGCTGCGTGAATCGGCCGCCGTCACGCTGCGCGGCAACCACCGGATCGCCGAAGCCGCGCAGCAGGTGCGCGCCGTCAGCGCCAATGCGTCGAACGCGGTCCAGAAGTCGCAACAGACGATCGAGGCATCGCTCGCCGACATCCACGGCCTCGTCGAGGGCGTCACGTCGATCGGCAGCCAGATGGGCGCGCTGCGCGACGCGCTCGATCACGTGCGGGCCGTGTCCGAGGAGATCTCCGTCATCGCCCGCCAGACCCACCTGCTCGCGCTGAACGCCGCGATCGAAGCCGCGCGCGCCGGCGAGTCGGGCCGCAGCTTCGCGGTCGTCGCGGCCGAGGTCAAGAATCTGTCCGCGAAGACCGGGCAGGCGACGGCCCAGATCGAGACGACCCTCGCGCGCCTTGCCGAACAGACCGAACACCTGATCGCGGAGGGAACCGACAACGCCGCGCGCGCCCATCGCGTACGCGAGGGCACGCGCACGATCGGCGAGGTCGTGCACTCGACGGGGCACGCGATCACCGAACTCGCCGGCGAGGCCGAACAGATCGCGTCGCTCACCGACGAGATCGAGACGCAGTGCCACCACCTCGAGGAACAGGTTGGCGAAATGGCGTCCGGCGTCGAGGATTCCAGCGACAACTTCTCGCAAGCCAAGGACCGGCTCGGCAACCTGCTCTCCGTCTCCGAGACGCTCATCGAACTCACGGCCGCGACCGGCATCGAGTCGCCCGACACGCGCTTTATCGAAACCGCGCGGAACACGGCCGCGGCGATCAGCAAGCTCTTCGACGATGCGGTCGCGCGCGGCGATATCGCGCTCGACGCGCTGTTCGACGCGAACTACGTGCCGATTCCCGGCACCGATCCGCAGCAGTTCATGACGCGCTTCACGGCCTTCACCGATCGCGCGCTGCCGGCCGTCCAGGAGCCGGTGCTCGAGATCGACGAACGCATCGTCTATTGCGCCAGCTTCGACAAACAGTGCTACCTGCCGACTCACAACCGGAAGTTCTCGCTGCCCCAGCGCGCAGACGCCGCGTGGAATGCGGCGAACTGCCGGAACCGCCGGATCTACACGGACCGGACGGCGCGCACCTCCGTGTCGCATACCAAGCCGTTCCTGCTGCAGACCTATCGGCGCGACATGGGCAACGGCAACTTCGCGCTGATGAAGGACGTTTCCGCGCCCATCGTGGTCGGCGGACGGCAATGGGGTGTCCTGCGGATCGGCTACAGCGCATGAATCGGCGCTAGCGGGTCATCCGTGCAGCGCTCGCACCGTCGCGCGGAACGCGGGCGCCGACAGATAGCACAGCGCTCGGCCCGCTTCGTCGCGTTCGTCTGCCGCATGGGCGAAATCACCGCGATCGATGTCGTCGCTCGCCCCTACTGCTCGAGCCCGACCGCCAGCGGCCGCTGGTCGCTGCGCCCGTGATCGTCGACCACCCGCACCGCATAGCTGCCGGCCGTGCGCGGCTGCCAGAACAGCGCGTCGCCAGGCGCGCTGCGGCCGACATACGCGTCGTTGACGAACCAGTACAGCGCATGCGCGCTCGCGTCGGCCGTCGCGTTGAACGCGATGCGCGTATCGTCGGCGCTCTTCACGCGCATCGCATACGTACTGCCTCGCAGCGGCGACGTGATGCGCGGCGGATCGCCGTCTACTTGCCCCGCATCGCGGCAGTCCGCGTTCTGCGGCGGCCGCCGGCGCGGAATGCCGGCCTGCGCGAACACCTGCTGCAGGTCCGACGGCCAGAACTCGAAGATCTCCGTATGCGTGCGCTTGCCGTCGTACGGCGGGCATGCGGCCTTTCCCGTCGCATCGTCGATCACGACGGGCCGGTGCACGGTGCTCACGCGGATCGGCGACGTGCCGGGAATGAACCACGTCCAGCCCTGCTGCGGACACCACTCGTTCGGCAGCTCGCCGCTCGCGAGGCAGATCCGCACGCGCTTCAGGTGCGGCGGCACCGCGCGCGGCGGCTCGACGAGCGTGCGCTCGGCATTCAGCGCGTCGACGACCTGGAAGAACAGCGGCGCGGCCGCATCGACGCCGACGAACGCCGTGTTGGTCGAATTGTCGAAGTTGCCGACCCACACGACCAGCACATACGGGCCGAACACGCCGGCCGTCCACGCATCGCGGAACGACCATGACGTGCCGGTCTTCCAGTAGACGGGCACGCCCGACGGCTGCGCGCCGCTCGTCTCGTCGGGCCGCAGATGCTGGCGCAGCATGTCCATCGTCATGTAGCTCGCCTCCGCGCTCAGCAGGCGCCGGCCGGGCGCGGCCGGTTCGTCCGCGCGCAGCCGCAGCGGCCTGAACTCGCCGCGATTCGCGAGCATCGCGTAAAGCGCCGCGAGATCCTGCGCCGTCACTTCGCCGCCGCCGAGCACGAGCGCGAGCCCGTAGTGCTGCGCGCTCGCGAGCCGGCGCACGCCGGATTCCTGAAGGAATCCATACAAATCGGGCGACTTGAGCTGCGACGCAACCCATACGGCCGGCACGTTGCGGCTGCGGTTCAGCGCATCGGTCGCGGTGATCGGCCCGAGGAAATGGCCGTCGAAATTCTCCGGCGCATACGGCCCGAACGCGGTCGGCACGTCGCGCAGCACGGTCTGCGGATGCAGCACGCCCTGGTCGAAGCCGAGCGCATAGATGAACGGCTTGAGCGTCGAGCCCGGCGAGCGCCGCGCGAGCGTGCCGTTCACCTGCCCGTCGATCGTGCGATCGAAGAAGTTCGCGGAACCGACGAGCGCCTTCACGCCCATGTCGCGCGTATCGACGAGCAGCGCGGCCGCGTTGCGCACGCCGCGTGTGTCGTTGCGTGCGACGTAGCGCGCGATCTGCCGTTCGAGCGTGCGCTGCAGATCGAGATCGAGTGTCGTCACGAGCCGCGCGCCGGCATCGTTCGTGTCGTCCGCGTCGCCCGATGTCGTGCGCCATGCGCTGCGCGCGGCGAGCGCCTGGTCGACCGCGTGCGGTGCGTCGAACGGCAGCGCCGACAGCGGCCGCATCGCGAGCGGCAACGCGAACAGCGGCTTGAGCGACGCATCGCGCGGGTGCTTCGTCAGCCAGCGCGCGTATAGCCGGTTGCGCGACGCGGCCAGCGCGCGGTTGATCTCGTCCTGCCCGCCGCGCACGCGCCGCGCCGGGTCCTGCGGAATCACCGCAAGCGCGAGCGCCTCGGGCAGCGTCAGCGCGTCGGGCATCCGGTCGAAATAGACGACGCACGCGGTGCCCGCACCTTCGACGTTGCGGCCGTACGGTGCATCGTTCAGATAGGCTTCGAGGATCTGCCGCTTCGAGTAGAAAAGTTCGAGCTGCACCGCGCGCGCGACCTGCTCGAGCTTGCCGGCCGGCGTGCGCGTGTTCAGCCGCCACAGCGAGCGCGCAAGCTGCATCGTCAGCGTCGAGCCGCCCTGCGGATTGCCGCCGCGCACATACGTGATCCATGCGCCGCGCGCGAGCCCGTACGGATTGAAGCCCGGATGCCACCAGAACCAGCGATCCTCGTGCAGCATCACGGCTTCGACGAGCTGCGGCGACATCCGGTCGAGCGGCACCCACAGCCGGTAGCGGTCGTCCTTCGCGAGCGTCAGGCGCAGCAGCCGGCCGTGCACGTCGACCACCGCGACCGACGACGGCTTCCAGTCGCGCAGCGGCGGATGCGGCCACAGCCGGCACGCGGCCAGCGCGCCGAACACAAGCAGCGCGCCGGCGATCCAGTTCTGCCAGCGATGCAGCCAGCGGCCGGCGCCATGCAGCGCGCGCCGCAGCACGGATCCATCAGCCACGCGCGGGCGCTCCTCGCATCCGGCGCGGCTTGCAAGGCCGGTGCAGCCGCACCGTCATCGCACGCGCTCCACCGTCAGCGCCGTGCCGCCCGGCGCCTGCGCCTGCACGCGGCGGTCGTACATCGACTCGCCGTACGCGGGCGGCGCGACGAAGCGGCCCGCGTTGCTCGCCTTGATCCGGTAGACGAACTCGCGCACGTCGGTCGTCGCGGTGCCGTAGATCACCACGCGATCCTCGCGCACGTCCGCGAACTGCGGCTGCCACGTCGAACCCGTTACGCCGATCGGCGAATGCCACGGGGCATCGGCCGCCGGCGCCGACGCGCCGCCTTCGCCATTGCCGTCGCCGTCCTGCGCGTCGGTCGCGGGCGGCGGCGCGATTACCGGATCGAAGCCGCCGGGCAGCAGATCGACGATCGCGATGTTGCCGACGTTCGCCGAGCCCGTCGCGCGGATCTTCAGGTGCACGTCGATTTCCTGGCCGAGCGTGATCTTGTCGAGCGGCTTGCCGTTCGTGTCGGTGTAGTCGCGCACGATCTCGAGCCCGTTCCTGATCGCCTTCGTCGACGTGCCGCGATCGTAGCCCGACTGGCTCGCGACCCACCACGCGGGCAGCGCGCTGCCGTTCACGAAGTCGATGCGCGACGCGCCGGCCGCCCACGTGCCCGAGCGCACGAGGTTCGCCTGGATCGACGACACGTCCTTCGGCGCGGCGCCCGCGCGCACTTCGTTGATCGCGAGCTGGTCGAGCTGGCCCGCGTTCGACGCCGCATACGCATCGAGCGCGAGGATCGTCATCGCCGACGACAGCGTGTTGTAGCGGTTGTCGACCAGCGGCGCGGCGATGTTGTCCATCGCGCGCGGCGACAGCTTGCGCACGCGCTCGGGGAAGTGCTTCGCGAGCAGGTACAGCACGCTCGCGTCGCGCGTCAGCGGATCGATGTAGTAGCCGGTCACGTAACCGCCATCGGACGTACGCTTGCGTTCGAGCAGCGCCTGCGGGCCCGCGATCAGCGCGGCGGCCTCCTTGTCCTGCTTCAGCAGTTGATACGACGCGGCCAGCCACGCGGCCGCGAGATCGCTCTTCCAGTCGTTCGGATACGCATCCTGCAGGCGCTTCTGCACGGCCGCGAGGCTGTTGGTCGTCACGTTGCCCTGGCGCGTCAGCAGATACACCGCGTATGCGCGCTGCCGCAGCAGGTCGAGCGAGCCGAGCGAATCGTTCGCCGCGAGCTTCTGCAGATACGTGTTGCCCGTGTCGAGCATGTCCTTCGGCACGGCCGTGCCGCGCTCGCGCGCGTCGAGCAGCACGTGCATCGCATAAGCGGACACGAACGGATCGGCATCAGGCGTCGCGCTCCACAGGCCGAAGCCGCCCTGCACGTTCTGCCGGCTGCGCAGTACGCCGAGGAACTGCGCGATCGCGCCCGCGTTCGCCGCGTCGGCGCCGGCTTCAGGTGCATGCATCGCGCTCGTCAGCGCGCGCACCGACAGCCACTTCGACGCGAACACGCGCGGCACGACCGCGCTCACCATCTGCTCGCTGCAGTAGTGGTCGAAATTGACGAGATAAGACGACAGCCCCTCGGACAGCACGAGCGGCGCGGTCGAGATGCTCGCGTCGCGCGACGCATACGCGTCGTACATCGGCCGCAGGTTCGGCACGCTCGCCTTCTTGCCCGGATCGAGCCGCGCGATGTCGAGCTGCGTGCGGAACGCGGCGGCCGGCCGCACCGACACGTCGACGCGCTGCTGCGCACCCTTCGCGCCGTAGCGCGCGCCGAACGACAGCATGCCCGAGCCGAGCGTGTCGGTCGCCTTCACGCGGAACAGCGCGACGCCCTCGTGCTGCGGCGCGAGCGCGACGTTCTGCGTCGCCGGCCCGATCACCTGCAACTGCGGGCCCGTCTTCAGCGTGACCGCGACCGGCACCGGCTGGTTGCCGACGCCCGTCAGGTTGTTCGCGACGCCGACGCTCACGTCGGCCTCGTCGCCCAGCGCGAGCGTCGTCGGCACGTTCGGCGACAGCACGAAATCGCCGCGCACCGTCGTCGCGCCTTCGAACGTGCCGACCAGGTCCGGCGACACCGACACGGCCATCACGCGCAGCTTCCCGTTGAAATAGTCGGGCACCGTGTAGCTCAAACGCGTGTCGCCGTTCACGTCGACGATCCCCGACCAGTAGACGACCGGCTTGTCGCGCTTGCGCTTGAACGGGTTCAACTGGCGACCGATCGCGTCGTCGGTGTCGCCGCCGGGCGCGGCCATCGCCATCAGCTTCTCGAAGTCCGGCAGGATCAGGTCAAGGATCTGCGACGTGCCGACTTCGAGCATCCGCTTGCGGAAGAAGAACTTCAGCGGATCGCCGAGCTTGTAGCGCGCGACCTGCAGGATGCCTTCGTCGACCGCGAACACGACGACCTTCGCCGGCTTCGCCGAATGCACGGTGAAGGTGGCGGTGTCGCCCGGCTTCACGAGCGCCGGCGCATCGACGGTGAGCGCATTGCGGCGCGCGTCGAGGTTCACCGAGAACGGCACGACGCCGTAGCTCAGCGGGCTCATGAAGATCTCGTCCGACGACGGATCGCGGATGTATTGCACGTTGATGTAGCCATTGCCTTCGAAGCCGGCCGGCACCGTGATGTGCTGGATCGAACTCGTCGTATCCGCATGGAACCATGCGTGCGCATACACCTTGTCGCGCTCGATCGTGATCAGGCCGCTGCCCGCGTAAGGCGCGCGGATCGCGATCTCGACCTGCTCGCCCGGCTTGTAGTCGTGCTTCGCGAGGCTCACCTGCAGCTCGGCGTTGCGGTCGAGCGAGCGCGTGACGTTCGCGTCGCCCGTGACCGAATACTCGATCCGGTTCACCGCGGTGCCGTCCGCGCCGCGGATCACGAGCGCATAGCTGCCCGGCTTGTCGGTGCGCAGCGTGAAGTCGAGCCCGGCCGCCGGAATCGTCAGCGGTTTCTCGTCGACCGGCACTTCCTTCAGCCGCGAATCGTATTTGTACGCGCCGGAATCCTGCTTGGTCAGCACCGACACGTAGCGTTCCTCGACGAGCTGCGCACGCAGGTCCTTCACGCCGATCGCCTTCGCGCCCGGGTCGATCGCGACGAGCCGCACCGCGCGCGGGCTGCCGCGCTTCACGTAGCCGAGATCGTCGACCGACTTGTAGCCGACGAGCCAGTCGTTGTTCGACACGAGCGTCTGCGCGTTCGCGGCGACGTTACGCCCGCCTTCCGCTTCATACGCCTTCGCCTGGAAGTAGAGCTGGTAGGTCGCATCCGCGTACTTGTCGAGATCGAGGTCGAACTCGGCATGGCCCTTGTCGTCGGTCGTGCCGTCCTGCAGCGTCGTCGTATAGCCTTCCTTCGCGCGGCGCGCGTCGAAGAAGTGATAACCCTGCCAGCTGCGGAACGACGGCCACACGGGGCGCAGCGTCAGCGTCGCCGCGACGCGGCGCTTCTCGGCCGGCGTGCCGAACAGGTTCTGCGCATCGACGATGCCCTTCAGCCCCTTCGGCTTCACCCAACCTTCGACGACCTGCTGCGACAGCTTCGCGTCGACCTTCATCCGGTCGGGCAGGAACTCCTTCACCTGCACCGTCGTGCTGCCGATCGGCTCGGCGCCCGGCTGGCCATCCTTGACGATGTACAGGTTGACCGTCCACGTGCCGGTCGGCGACGTTTCGGCCGTCGTATAGCCAAGTTCCGTGAAGCCCGTCGCGTCGACGGTTACCGGCTTGCGCTCGACGGTGATCCCGCGCGGGTCGACGATCTCCGCCTGCAGCGGCACGCCGGCCGGGCTGCGCGCCCAGCTCGCCGCGCGCACGATCAGGCCGATGTGGAACGGATCGCCGGGCCGGTACAGGCCGCGATCCGAGAACAGGTACGCGGATAGTTGCCCCTGGCCTGTCGCGTTGCGTTCGCCGTCGACGTCGAAGCGCGAAAAATCGAGCTGGCGATCGCGGCCCGCCACCGGCAGGAACGACAGGTCGCTGTCCTTCTTCACCACATACAGTTGCGGACGCTTCTCGCGGTCGAGCCCCTTGAACGCGGGGAAATGCACGACGCCGTCGGCGGTCGTGGTCTGCGAGAACAGCGTCTGGCCGTTCACCGCGAGCACCGATACGGTTGCGCCCGCAACCGGGCGGCCGTTGCGGATCGACTGGATGAACACGTCCTGGCTGCCGTCCAGCGCGCGCTTGACCAGCATCCCGAGATCGGTCACGACGATCAGGCGCGTGTCGCCGAGCGCCTTGTCGCTGTCGTCGCCGTTGCCGTTGCTGTCGCCCGAATCGGCGTTGCCGGACTGATCCTGGCTGCCGTCGCCCGACGAAGCATCGCTGTCCTTCGCATCGTCGGCCTTCTTCTTCTCGGCCGCCGGATCGTACTTCGACAGGTGCAGCAGGAACACGCCGCGCTTGCCGCCCTTCAGGTACTGGCCGAGATCGATGCCTTCGTAATGCGCCTTGCCGGGGTCGCCGGCCGGGAACGCGCGCGTCTGCACGAAGCGCTCGACGATGTGATCCTCGCTGAACGAATACGACAGCTCGGGCCGCGCGTACGTGCCGTTGTTGAAGCTCACGAGATGCTGAAGCTGGTCGGGCACCACGCGGCCGATCTCGACCTTCATCCCCGGCAGGTTGCGCGATACGACCGACAGCCGCTTGCTGCCGCTCATCGACAGCAGCGAGCCGTCGGCCATGAAGCGCAGCAGCTTCGGATAGTCGGGCACCGTGAACGCGGTCGTCACCGGCGCGCCGAGCAGGTAGCCGCCCGCCGATTTCAGGTCGCCTTCGAAACGCACGACGATGCGGTCGCCCGGCGTCGCGTGATACTTGAAGCTCTGCAGCGTCGCGAAGTCGTTCTCGGTCGGCACCGCTGCGAGCGGGAGCGGCTTCGACTGCTTCAGCACCGCGTCACTGATGTCGGCCACGTTCCATTCGTACGGCGGATCGTCGTCCGACTGATCGACGCCCGGCTTGCGCTTCGGCAGCACCCACGCCTTCGCGCGCGCAGCGAGATCGGCGCTGCGCACGCCGTCGGACGTTTCCGCGACGAGCACCTGCTCGGGCTCGTAGCGCTCGTTGTCGACGAGCGTCGGCTCAACGTTGCCGATTGTCAGGCTGTAGAGCCCCGGCACGCCGACCGACGCGTGCAGCACCGCCGGCGTACCTTCGCCGCCGCGCGTACTCTTCACGCCTTTGTCGACGTCGAGCCGCACCGACAGCGGATCGTGCGGAATCTCGAGCGGCTGCGAATAGACCCACGCGCTCGTCTTCATCTTGTCGTAGTTGACCGTGTAGCGCAGCGGCGACACGGTCTTGCCGTCGCGGCCGACCAGCACGAGGCCGATGCGCTTCTCGAGCTCGGCCGGATCGACCGGATAGTTGAAGCGCAGTTGCAGCAGCGCCTGCTTCTCCGCCGGATTGTCGGGGTTCTGGTAGAACTGGTTGTCGCCCGACGTCGCGGTGAAGGCCGGCAGGTCGAATGCAAAATGATCGTCGTGCATCGTCACCTGCGGCGCGAACACCTGGTGCACCGCGAAACGCACCTCGACGTGCGCGCCGACCGGCCAGTCGGCCGCCGGCGTGAAGCGCAGCGTCTTGTCGTCGACCCACTCCCACGCGCCCTTCAGCGCGGGCGTCATCTCGATGCCCTGCCCGGCCGGCTTGCCGACCCGCTCGATCGGCGCGGCCGATCGGGAGAACACCACTTCGAGCGGATGCACGGTGATCTTCGGCTTGTCGCCGTCGTCGACCTCGTAGGTCGTGATCGCCGGCGCCTTCACGGTAAAGTCGACGGTCTCGGGCTCGGGCGGCTTCGGACGATGCTTGAACCAGTATCCGCCGTAGCCGAGCGCGGCCGCGAGCAGCACGATGCCACCGGCATGCCACGGGCGGCGGCGCACGGCCGCGACGGTGATGCCCGCCCACGCGGGCGCCGTCCACGACACGTCGCCGACCAGCGGCCGCAGCACGCGGCCGAGCAGGCGCCAGACGAAGCCCGCCGCGCGAATCGGCAGGAGCAGCAGGAAGCGCAGCAAATCCATTTTGTTATTTCCTTGTTCAAGGACGTGCTGCCGGCTGCGGCAACGTACCCCGAGATTTATTGGTCTGTGACGGCGCGGCCCTGGTTGCGCCGTGAATGCTTGGAATGTTTTGTTCGACCGGATGCTGGCCGACATTATGGGTCAGAGCCGAAACGATGGAAATATCGGCGTGCGGGCGTGCAACGCAGGCCGACGACCGGCCGGTCGGGCGGTATTCCGCCCGCGTCGCAACCTCTGCGCGCAGTCGCGCCGCGTTCGCTAGAATGCGCGGCTCGACGTGGTTCGTATCGAATTGAAAGGAAATCGCTTGAAACTCCCGTTCGAATGGCAGATCGGGCTGCGCTATGCGCGCGGCGGCCGGCGCTCGGCCGGCGACGGCTTCGTGTCGTTCATTGCCGGCGCCGCGATGGCCGGCATCGCGCTCGGCGTCGCCGCGCTGATCGTCGTGCTGTCGGTGATGAACGGCTTTCGCACCGAGGTGCGCGACCGGATGCTGTCGGTGCTCGCGCATGTGGAAATCTTCTCGCCGTCCGGCGCGATGCCCGACTGGCGGCTCACCGCGCACGAATCGCTGCGGAACCCGGCCGTGCGCGCCGTCGCGCCCTATGTCGACGCGCAGGCGCTGCTGACGAACGCGGGCAGTGTGACGGGCGTCGCGCTGCGCGGCATCGATCCGGTGCTCGAGCCGCGCGTGTCCGAGATCGCGCGCAAGCTGAAGACCGGGCGCCTCGATGCGCTCGTGCCGGGCGAAATGGGCATCGTGCTCGGCGCCGCGCTGGCCGACGCGCTGCACGTCAAGATCGGCGACCGCATCACGTTCTTCGCGCCCGGCAATGCGGCCCGCGTCGGCGATGCGCTGCCGCGGTTCCGGCAGTTCAACGTGGTCGGCACGTTCGAGTCGGGCCACTACCAGTACGACAGCGCGCTCGCGTACATCCACATCCGCGACGCGCAGAAGCTGTTCAACGTGCCCGCGCCGACCGGCATCCGGTTGCGGCTCGACGATCTGCAGCGCGCGCCCGACATCGCGCTGGCGCTGTCGCGCACGCTGTCGGGCGATCTTTATATCCGCGACTGGACGCGGCAGAACCGTACGTGGTTCGAAGCCGAGCGGCTGCAGAAACGCATGCTGTCGCTGATCCTGATGCTGATCGTCGCGGTCGCCGCGTTCAATCTCGTGTCGTCGCTGGTGATGACGGTCACGCAGAAGCAGGGCGACATCGCGATCCTGCGCACGCTCGGCGCGCCGCCCGGGTCGATCACGAAGATCTTCGCGATCCAGGGGATGACGATCGGCCTCGCCGGCACGCTGGCGGGCGTCGCGCTCGGCTGCGCGATCGCGGTCAGCATCCCGTGGGTGCTGCCTGCGATCGAGCAGTTGCTCGGCATCCGCTTCCTGACGCCGTCCGTGTATTTCCTCAGTTCGCTGCCGTCGAAGCTCGCGGCTGTCGACGTGATCGAGATCGCCGCGGCCGCGTTCCTGATGTCGTGCGTCGCGACGCTGTACCCGAGCTGGCGTGCCGCGAGGGTGCGGCCGGCCGAAGCATTGCGCGACGAATAGACGCGGCGTCCGGCGCCTGCGCTACGCGATGTCGTGGAAACCGACGCTGTTGCCGTCGTCCGGCGTGATCGAAATCGTCATTGCCCTCTCTCTCCTTTCAGAATGTTTTTAAATGTTCCGGACGGATTACAGCGAAGTTGAGACCGATGCTGCAAGGATCGGCGGGCGCATGCCGCGCACACATGGAAACTTTGTTTGATACAAACTAAAAAAGTTTGACACCGAGATTTCACTGAGATAAGTTTGCGCAAGCTTCCGGAAAGAAATCCGGCCAGCCATGCCGACACGCGTCGCGCTTTCCTGCCGTTGCAGCACCGTCGTTCGCAACACCCCCGCCTCATCGCATCATGCCGTTCCGTTTCATCTGAAACCTGAAGGAAGGTCGGGCATGCCCGCATTTGATTCGCACTCCTGCATTCGCATCGCACCGCCGTCGCTACCTGGACCGCGCGGCCCGAACCGGCTGCCGCGCTGACACTTTCCGGTCGGGGCGATGCAGTCGCCCCGACACTCGCCGGGTGGCGCGCCGCATGACGCGCGCCGACACCGGCCGTGACATCCGGGCGCATCGCCCGGCGCTTTCGCAGGTGCAGTTCCGCTTCATCCGATGCAGCACCCGGCCAGGCCGCAGGGGGCATATCGCGAGCCGGCCGGTTCACGACAATCACGAACAAGAACGAGGTCGAAATGAACATTCATCGAACCGGATTGCGGCGCGCGTGGCTTCCCGCGCTCGTTGCGGCCGCGACGCTCGCTGCATGCGGCGGCGACGACGGCGGCAGCGTCGCGGGTGCATCTGCGCTCGCTCAGGGCCAACAGGAGGGGGCCGCCGCATCGGCGGCCGATACGCAGTCGCTGGCGTCACGCATCTCGCCGTCCGGCGTTCCGTACGCCAATCCGGCCAGCGGCGGGCGCTACCGCCCCGTGATCGCGAACGGCCAGGTGCAGCCGTCGCTGTCGGGCGGCACGATCGAGGAGAACGCGTGGGTCGACACGCCGGTCGATTCCGACGGCGACGGCACGCGCGACCGCATTCACGTGCGCATCGTGCGCCCGTCCGAAACCGCGAACGGCGCACGCACGCCCGTCATCGTGCTCGCGAGCCCGTACTACGCGGGGCTCGCCGACAGCCCGAACCACGACGTCGACGTCGAGCTCGACGGCACGCCGCATCCGGCCGCGAACGCAGCCGCGTCGGCATCGACGTCCGCGCGCATCATGGCCGCCGCACCGCAGACGCGGATGCTGCAGCAGCTCGAAGCGGCCGCCGCCGGGCGCTCGTGGATCGAAAGCTACTTCGTGCCGCGCGGCTTCACGATCGTCTATGCGGATTCGCTCGGCACCGCCGGTTCGGACGGCTGCCCGACGATCCTGACGCGCGACGAATCGGTCGCGATGGCGTCGGTGATCCGCTGGCTCGGCCGCGACGCGACCGCGAAGGACGCGAGCGGCAAGACGGTCGTCGCGAACTGGTCGACGGGCCACGTCGGCATGTACGGCGTGTCGTACGACGGCACGCTGCCGAAAATGGTCGCGAGCCTGCGCACGCGCGGGCTCGATGCGATCGTGCCGATCGCCGGCCTGTCGAACATGTATGGCTATTACCGCTCGGGCGGGCTCGTGCGCGCGCCGGAGGGCTATCAGGGCGAAGACGTCGACGTGTATATCAAGGCGCTGCTGACGAACGCGCATCCGGAGCGCTGCACGCACCTGATCGACGAAGCGTTGCAGAAGGAAAACCGCACGACCGGCGACTATTCGCCGTTCTGGGCCGCGCGCGACATCCCGACCGCGTTCGCGGTCGCGCCGGCGCTCGTCGCGCAGGGGCTGACCGACGACAACGTGCGCGTCGACCAGTCGACGTCGTGGTATCTCGCGATGCGGCGCCAGGGCGTGCCGACGCAATTGTGGCTGCATCGCCTGAAGCACACCGATCCGTCGCGCGTGCCGGCGATGGCCGACGCATGGACCGCGGAGGTGAACCGGTGGTTCACGCGCTACCTGATCGGCTTCGACAACGGTGTCGAACGCGATCCGCGGGCGGTGATCGCGCAGGCGGACGGCACGCTGCTGAAGGAAGCCGACTGGGCCGCG
The DNA here is from genome assembly GCF_001028665.1 of Burkholderia pyrrocinia. NCBI lineage: Bacteria > Pseudomonadati > Pseudomonadota > Betaproteobacteria > Burkholderiales > Burkholderiaceae > Burkholderia > Burkholderia pyrrocinia. Next base: position 1,685,570 of record NZ_CP011504.1, on the reverse strand, counting down.
CGCCATGCGACGCCGGTTTCGTATTTCGCGGGCGGTGACGGCGCGGGTACCGGCACGCTGCTGCGGATGCCGACCGGCGGCCCGCTCGCACGCTTCACCGACGATGCGCGCATTACCGCGCTCACGCTGGCGAATGCGCCGACCGGCGAGAACCGCAGCCGCTTCGAGACCGCGCCGTTCACGGCCGCGACCCGACTGTCCGGCACCGCGACGGCACGCGTCAGGCTGACCTTCACCGGTGTGGCCAACGTGACGGCGCTGCTGGTCGACCGCGCACCGGACGGCACGGCCACGATCGTCACGCGTGCGTGGACCGACCCGCGCAACCGGCTGTCCGACTGGCTGTCGGAACCCGTGCTGCCCGGGATGCCGTACGACCTGAAGCTGACGTTCATGCCGCGCGACTACAAGCTCGAAGCCGGCCACCGGCTGGGGCTCGTCGTCCTGTCCAGCGACAACGAGGCGACGCTGCGGCCGACGCCGGGCACGGGCCTGACGCTCGATCCGGCCGGCACGGCGGTGACGGTGCCGCTGGTTTCGGTTTCGTCGTGAGCGGGCGCGTGTGACGCAAAGCGGACGGCGACCGATGTCTTTTCGACGTCGGTCGCCGTCCGCACTGTTTTATCTCCGAAAAACCTGACTCAAACGTGACTCAAACGGGCGTCAGCACCGGCTGCCCCGCGAAATGCCGCGCGGCGTTGTCGAGGAACTGCTGCACCGAACGATCGAGCGCCTCGGGCGACCAGCCGCCCATGTGCGGCGTCAGCACGACGCTGTCGAGATCCGTCAGCGCACGAGGCGGCTCCGGTTCCCCTTCATACACATCGAGCCCCGCGCCCGCGATGCGCCCTTCGCGCAGCGCATCCGCCAAAGCAGCGGTATCGACGACGCTGCCGCGCGATACGTTGACGAGAAAGCCGCCGGGGCCGAGCGCGTCGAGCACCGCACGGTCGATCAGGTGCCGCGTGCCCGCGCCGCCCGGTGTCGCGACGATCAGGAAATCGGCCCACTGCGCGAGTGCGTCGAGCCGGTCGAAATAGCGGTAAGGAACAGGCTTCGCCGACCGGTTGTGATAACCGATCTCGATGTCGAAGCCGGCCGCGCGGCGTGCGCACTTCTCGCCGATCTTGCCGAGCCCGACGATGCCGAGCTTCTTGCCCGACACGTTCGGCGGCATCGGCAGCCCCTCGCGCCACACGCCCGCGCGGGTTTTCGCATCGAGCCGCACGACGCCGCGCACCGCCGCGAGCAGCAGCGCGAACGCGTGATCGGCGACGCAATCGTCGTTGGTGCCGGCGCCCGTCACGACCGTGATGCCGCGCGCCTTCGCATGCGCGACGTCGATATGCTCGTAGCCGGCGCCGAGCGCGCTGACGAACGTGAGTTGCGGGAGCCGGTCGATGTCGGTGGCGGCGAGGCCCGTGCTGCCATTGGTCAGCACCGCGCGGATCGTGCCGCCGGATTCGGCGATCGCGCGTTCGCGTGCTTCGGCGGTCGGGGCGTAGCGCACGTCGAACGACGCGGCGATCTCGCGATGCGCGTCGCCGCGCAATGCGATGAGGACCAGCAGCTCGGGCTTCATGGCAGGAATTGTCCGCAGGCGGGAACGGATTTCAGTGTAACAAGCCCGCGTGACGGATGCGGGTTATCCCCACGCGGGCTGTGGGCACGCCGCCGCACGCGGTTTGCCAAAGCCGGCTCAGTCAAGTAACTTTCGGCCTACGCCCCCGTCCTGGAGATTGGCTCATGAAGCTCGCCCTGCCCGCCCGGATCCTGGGCCTCGCATTCGCCGCCGCGCTCGTCGCGCCCGGCGCGCACGCCGACACGCCCGTCGTGGTGTCGTCGAAGATCGACACCGAAGGCAACCTGCTCGGCAACCTGATCGCGCAGGTGCTGAAGGCCCACGGCATTCCGGTCACCGAAAAGATCGCGCTCGGCACGACGCCGATCGTGCGCAAGGCGCTCACGAGCGGCGAGATCGACATCTACCCCGAATACACGGGCAATGCCGCGTTCTTCTTCAACAAGGCCGACGATCCGGTGTGGAAGAACGCGAGCCAGGGCTACGACACCGCGAAGAAGCTCGACTACGCGGCGAACCATCTCGTGTGGCTCGCCCCGGCGCCCGCGAACAATACATGGGGCGTCGCCGTGCTCGCACCCGTCGCGCAGTCGCAGCACCTGAAGACCTTCTCCGATTTCGGCAAGTGGGTCGCGGGTGGCGGCAAGGTGAAGCTCGTCGCGTCGGCCGAATTCGTGAACAGCGCGTCCGCGCTGCCGTCGTTCGAGAAGGCGTACGGCTTCAAGCTGAAACCCGAGCAGCTTGTCGTGCTGTCGGGCGGCGATACGGCCGCGACGATCAAGGCCGCCGCGAACCAGACCGACGGCGCGAATGCGGCGATGGTATATGGCACCGACGGCGGCATCTCGTCGAGCGGCCTCGCGGTGCTCGACGACGACAAGCACGTGCAGCCCGTCTATGCGCCGACGCCCGTGATCCGCGAAGCCGTGCTGAAAGCGCATCCGCAGATCGCCGACTACCTGAAGCCCGTGTTCGCGAGCCTCGACCTGAAGACGCTGCAGTCGCTGAACGCGCGCATCCAGATCAACGGCGAGCCGGCGGCCGGTGTCGCGAAAAGCTATCTGAAATCGAAGGGCTTCGTTAAATGACGGGTCGCGCGGCGGCGTCCGCGCGGCGCGTGATACCCGACAAGGTCGGCATCCTGATCGGAGTACTGACGATCGTTGCCGTGCTCGGCCTGCCGTTCGCAGTGCAGCGTCCGAACCGGATCGCGGCCGGCGCCGATCTGTCGGTGTTCGCCGCGTTGTCCGCCGTGCAGGGCACTGCGCTCGCCGCGCTGTGGATCGTCGGCGCACTGTGGGCGATGACGGCGAGCCGCCCCGCGTGGCGGCTCACGGCAGGCTGCACGTGGCTCGCGACACTCGCATATGCGGTCGGTGCGGCCGCGACGCACGTCGTCGCGCCCGACGACATGCTCGCGCGCGTGTCGCCCGCCGCCGGTGTCTGGCTGCTGCTGTTCGCGTGGGCCGTGCTCGTCGCCGACGCACTCGCACGTCTCGCGTTCGGCCCGTGGCGGCGCCTCGTCGCGCTCGTCGTCGCGATTGCGGCGATCTCGGTGCCGCTCGCGAGCGGCTGGTGGGACGGCCTCTCCGTGATGCGCGAATACGCAGTGCGCAGCGACGATTTCTGGCGCGAAGCGCTCCGTCACGTGTCGCTCGCGGGCGGCTCGGTGGCGGCCGCACTCATCGCGGGTGTGCCGCTCGGCATCGCATGCGCGCGCGTCGCGGCGGTGCGTACCGTCGCGATGCCCGTGCTCAATATCGTGCAGACGATCCCGAGCATCGCGATGTACGGGCTGATGATGGCGCCGCTCGGCCTGCTCGCCGCACACGTGCCGCTCGCGGCCGCGCTCGGCATCCGCGGGATCGGCGTCGCGCCGGCCGTGCTCGCGCTGTTCCTGTATTCGCTGCTGCCGATCGCATCGAGCGTCGTGGTCGGGCTCGAGCAAGTGCCGCCGCACGTGACCGAAGCGGCGCGCGCGATGGGCATGACGCGCGCGCAGCGGCTGCTGCGCGTCGATCTCGTGCTCGCGCTGCCGGTGATCCTGAGCGGCGTGCGCATCGTGCTCGTGCAGAACATCGGCCTGACCGCGGTCGCCGCACTGATCGGCGGCGGCGGGTTCGGCACCTTCATCTTCCAGGGGATCGGGCAATCGGCCGCCGATCTCGTGCTGCTCGGCGCGATCCCGACGATCGCGCTCGCACTGGCGGCCGCCGTCGTGTTCGAAGCCGCGACGTCGCTCGCGAAGGGGCGTGCAGGATGATCGAGATCGAACGGGTCGGCAAACGCTTCGGCGACGTCGTCGCCGTCGACGACGTCTCGCTGACGATCAAGGGCGGCACGATCACCGCACTCGTCGGCGCGTCGGGCAGCGGCAAGTCGACGCTGCTGCGCATGATCAACCGGCTGATCGCGCCCACCAGCGGCACGATCCGCATCGACGGCGTCGATACGGCGACCGTCGCGCCCGAGCAGCTTCGGCGCGGCATCGGCTATGCGATCCAGGGGCATGGGCTGTTTCCGCACTGGAGCGTCGCGCGCAACATCGCGACCGTGCCGCGCCTGCTCGGCTGGTCGTCCGCACGCATCGACGCGCGCGTGAACGAACTGCTCGAACTGTTCCATCTCGCGCCGTCCGAATTCGCGGACAAGCTGCCGCACGAATTGTCGGGCGGCCAGCAGCAGCGCGTCGGCGTCGCGCGCGCGCTCGCGGCCGAGCCCGCGATGCTGCTGATGGACGAACCGTTCGGCGCGCTCGATCCGATCATTCGCGGCAAGGCACAGGATGACCTGTTCGCGTTGCAGCGCCGCCTCGGCGTCACGGTCGTGATCGTCACGCACGATATCGAGGAAGCGCTGAAGCTCGGCGACACGATCGCGGTGATGGACGGCGGACGGCTGCTGCAGGTCGCGCCGCCCGCCGAGATTCTCGGCAAGCCGGCGGCCGGCGTCGTCGAGCAGCTCGTCGCGGGCGTCGACCGGCCGCTGCGCCTGCTCGCGCTGACGCCGATCGACGCGGTAGCCGAACCCGGTCAAGCCGACGGCGAACCGATCGCCGCGACGCGCACGCTGCGCGATGCGGTGTCCGAGCTGCTGTGGCGCGGTGTCGATGCGCTGCCCGTGGACGATGGCGACGGCCGCAATGCGCACAACACGCGACGCATCACGCTCAATGCGATCCGTGCACACGCGAGGAAGCCCGCATGACGACGCACGGCGTCCGGCCTGCGCGTTCGGCGCTGCCCCGGCGACTGCCTGCGTATGCGGCCCGCGCGGCCGCGCTCGCGCTGCTGCTCGTGCTGCTGTTGCGCCCCGCGTGGCTGCAAGGGCTGTTCGCACCGTTCGCGGACAACGGCGCGCCGGTCATCTACGATCGCGCGAGCCTGCTCGACCTCACGCTCGCGCATCTCGGCACGGTCGCGCTGTCGAGCGTAATCGGCACGCTCGTCGCGGTCGCGGCCGGCATCTTCGTCACGCGGCCGGCCGGCGCGGATTTCCTGCCGGTCGCGCGCAGCGTCGTCGATATCGGCCAGACTTTCCCGCCGGTCGCGGTGCTCGCGCTCGCGGTGCCGGCCGTCGGTTTCGGCTTGAAACCCGTGCTGATCGCGCTCGTGCTGTACGGGCTCCTGCCGATTTTCGAAAGCACGATCGCGGGGCTCGAAGACGTGCCGCGCGACGTCGTCGACGCCGCGCGCGGGATGGGGATGAGCGGCTGGCAGCAACTGGTGTCGGTCGAGCTGCCGCTCGCGTTTCCGGTGATCGTCAACGGGATCCGGCTCGCGGTCGTGATCAATCTCGGCACCGCGACGATCGGCTCGACGGTCGCCGCACGCGGGCTCGGCGACGTGATCATCGCGGGCCTGCAGACGTCGAATACCGCGTTCGTGCTGCAGGGCGGCGTGATCGTCGGGCTGCTCGCGGTGCTCGTCAGCGATGCGATCGGCGCGGTTGCGCGAATGGCGGCCGCGCGGCGCGCATAAGGCCCTCGGAGCCGCACCCTGTCACGTACGGGAAAAAAGGATGCGAACGCAACGCCCGGCGACGTTCATCCGGACTCCGATGCGTGCCCATGCAACGATCGGCCCATCGGTCGTCGCGAACCGACACAAGCCTACACGGCGCTTTCATTCGAGCCGGCGCTCGACCACCGGTGGCGATTGGCCGATATACTATGCGCCTCCCAATTCCCCGCACTTCACCATGCGACGGTTTCTCTGGCTGATCGTGCTTTCGCTCGGCATCGCGCAACAGGCATCGGCGCAGCAGGCGCCCACGCTGCCTGCGTCCGCGCCTGAAGCGGCCGCATCGGCACCGTCCGGCGCATCCGCGCCGCTCGCCGACGCCAACGATCAGCCGAACGAAGCAAACCGCCGCATCACGTCCTACCTGACGAAGAAGTTCGGCGTCGCAAAAGAACGGGCCGCGAAGCTCGCCGATATCGTGAGCGTGACTGCGACGAAATATTCGCTGCCGCCGGCACTCGTTTACGCCATCATTTCGATCGAATCGCGCTTCCAGGAAAAGGCGCGCGGCCAGCATGGCGCGACGGGGCTGATGCAGGTCGTGCCGGCCGCGCATCGCGGCCTGCTGCGCAACGTGAAGGATCTGACCGAGCCGAACGCGAACGTCGAAGTCGGCTCCGCGATCCTGTCGGGCTATGTGAAGGCGGCGGGCGGCAACGTGCAGGCCGGGCTGAAAAGCTATGGCGGTTCGAACGCATATGCGGCGAAGGTGATGCAGCGGGTCGATTCGTTCCGCTTCGTGCTCGAACCCGACGACGTGAAAGCTGCGAGCGAGACGAAGGCGCGGATGGTGCCGGTCAGCGAATCGTCGCCGACCTCGACATCGACGTCGGCTCGCAACACGCAGTAAGCGCAACCGCGCACTCCCCCTTTGCGATTTATCCTGCGCATGCACTACGCGATCCGACACGCTGCCCGCCTTCTCGCCGTCGCCGCGCTGGCGAGCGGCGCTGCCCCCGCGTTCGCCGCAGTCGATTGCGAACAGCAGGGGCCGACGATGGACGCGGTGCGAAACTGCGTCCTCGACAACAACAATCAGGAAGTGGAACGCGCGTACCGGTCGCTCGAACGCAAGACCCGACAACGCAACCCCGATGCCGCGAAACAGCTCGCGAAATCGCAGGCGAGCTGGCTCAGCTTCGCGAGCGACACTTGCAATTACGTAAAGGCCGCCAATCCGCAGCAGATGATTCCGAACGATGCATGGATGAACTGCTGGGTCGACTTCAGCCAGGCGCGCGTGCGCATCCTGAAAAAATGGGAAGCGCAGGCGGACGCGCCGCAACCGGCGCACAACTGACCGGCGCCCGGATGCCCGCACCGCCAGACGTCACCCCTGCGCGAAATGCGCGCGCAGAAACTCGATGAAAATCTGCGTCTTCGCGGGCAGCAAGCGCGTTTCCGTCATCGCGTAGACGGGAACGGGCGTGCCCTCCCATCCGGGCAGCACGCGACGCAACCTTCCTGCGGCCACGTCGTCGGCCACGACCTCCTCCGGCATCTGGATGATCCCCGCATCCTGCACGGCCAGTTGCCGGATCATGCCGACGCTGTTCACGACGAAGCGCCCGCCCACCGGCACCTCGACCTCCCGCGCGTCGTCATGCAGCGTCCACGCATCGACGCGCTGCACGCTCAGGCACTGATGCCGCGTCAGGTCGTCCGGTTCGCGCGGCTCGCCCGAGCGCTCGAGATAGCGCGGCGACGCATACAGCTGATTGCGGAACGTGGCGAGCCGCCGCGCGACGAGTTGCGAATCCGCCGATTCCCCGATGCGGATCGCGACGTCGAACGGCTCGCTCACGAGGTCGACGCGCCGTGATGTCAGCTCGAAATCGAACGTCAGCTTCGGATAACGGTTCGCGAATTCGACGATCAGCGGCGTCAGGTAGATCACCGCGAAATCGACCGGAAACGACGCGCGCAGCACGCCGGCCGGTTCGGCCAGCAGCTCGCCGAGCTGCTCGTGCGCGAGACGCGCCTCGTCGACGATGCGCTTGCAGCGCTCGAAATACAGTTGCCCGGCCTCCGTCAGCTCGATCCGCCGCGTCGTGCGATGCAGCAGCCGCAAGCCGATCGCCTTTTCCAGCGCGCCGATCCGCCGCGACAGCGTCGAATTCGGCATGCCCAGCGCGTCGGCCGCGCTGCGAAAGCCCTTCGCCTTCACGACCTCCACGAACAGCGCCATGTCGTTCAGCAGTTCCACGCCCACTGATCCATCAATGGATCAATGTTATCCAAACTACCATATTTATCTCGAAAAGGAAGCAATGGATGATGTGTCCATGGCGGCAAGGCTGGCGCAACGGTGCGCGGCCGGCGCCCGATACGGCATCGCCCCGGTGCCGTTACCCGACCCTCAAGGAGCACGCATCATGGACGCACTGTTCACCCCGGCCCGTGTCGGCCGCTACACGCTGCAGAACCGCCTGGTCATGGCACCGATGACGCGCAGCCGCGCCGCGTTCGACGGCACGCCCGGCGAACTGGCCGCCGAATACTATGCGCAGCGCGCGGGCCTCGGCCTGATCGTCAGCGAAGGCACGCAGCCGTCCGACGATGGCCAGGGATACCTGACGACGCCCGGCATCTACACCGATGCGCACGTCGCGGGCTGGAAGGCGGTCAGCGACCGTGTGCACGCGCGCGGCGGCCGCCTGTTCATCCAGTTGATGCACGTGGGGCGGATGTCGCACCCCGACAATACGCCGCATCATCGCCAGGGCGTCGCGCCGTCGGCGATCGCGCCGGGCGTGCCGATGTTCACGGTGAAGGGGATGCAGGAGATTCCCGCGCCGCGCGCATTGACGACGGACGAGGTGCGCGAGACGGTGAACGACTTCCGCGTTGCCGCGCGCCGCGCGATCGAGGCCGGCGCCGACGGCGTCGAGATCCACGGCGCGAATGGGTATCTGGTCCAGCAGTTCTTCGCGCCGAACGCCAACACGCGCACCGACGCGTACGGCGGTTCGATCGAGAATCGCGCGCGCTTCGCGATCGAGGTGGCCGAGGCAATCGCCGACGAGATCGGCGCGGACCGCACCGCGATCCGCCTGTCGCCCGGCACCACGCTGTGGGGGATCGATGAAGGCGCGGAAGGTCCCGACCTGTATCGCCACCTGGCGACGCAGCTCGACCGGCTCGGCCTCGCGTACCTGCACGTGATGCACCAGGGCGACGAGCCGCTGCTCGCGGACCTGCGCGCGCGCTGGAACGGCACGCTGATCGTGAACCGGCCGGGCCGCGAGCGCGATGCGATCGGCACGGATGTCACAGCGGGCATTGCCGATCTCGAAGCGTACGGGCAGATGGTGCTCGCGAATCCGGATTTCGTGACGCGGCTGAAGACGGGCGCGCCGATGAACGACGCGCAGCGCGACACGTTCTTCGGCGGCGATGCGCGCGGGTATGTGGATTATCCGGCGTTGAACGGTACGGCTGCGGCGTAACGCTCGCGCGCGAACATCAAAACGGATTGGCACGCACCTGCAACATGTGTTCGACCGGCGAGACGTTGGTTGAAATGCACAGGCGATGCGCTATCAGGCGCTCTCCTGTGCCTCCACCGGAACAACCTGCGTCGCCGAATGCTCATACAATGCCTTGCGGGCCACCAGCGCTTCGCGTTTCGGCAGGACGAGCAAATTGAGACCCAAGCCTTCCAGCACCTTGAACAGTTTATCGAGGCCCACTGCTCGACCGTTCTCCAGTCGCGACAGCACGTCCTTGGAGACATCAAGCATATCGGCCGCGTCATCGATCCGCATCCGGATCTGCGCTCGTCGGTTGCGAACAAGCGCCCCCAACGCCACCAGATCCTGAGCCAATGGGTCGGGGGTCGCAATCGGTTGCGGTAAGGTGCGGGCCATAATTCCGAATTTTCAGGAACAAAGAGGTGTGTCTGAGCAGATGACCTATTGTTCTTATGTTTCAGGAATTATGCAAGACGGCAAACTATGCCGCCCGCCCACTTCAATCCGTCTCTCAAATCTGCCCCGCCGCCCCCGTCCATCGCAAATAATCCCCGCGCGTCCAGTCGAGCGACACGCCGACGCGTTTCGTGCCCGGCCGGATCTTCGGCTTGTACACCGACAGCGTCAGCGACTCCAGCGCCGGCCATTCGCGAAACGACAGCACCGCGATATCGGCGACGAGCGTCTCCAGCAGCCGCGTATGCGGCTTGTGCGACAGAAACGCCGCGACGCGCGCGCAATAGCCGTCGTAATCGATCCACTCGCCCTGCTCGCTCGGCTCGCAGCGATACCCGAGCCGCGCATCGATCACGATCGGTTGCGGCGCTTCATGCTCGTGCGCATGAATGCCGATCCGCGCGGGCACCTTCAGTTCGTCGACGAACACGCTCCAGCCGCGCCCGCGCAGGCGCGGCGCGTCGATCGCCACGAACGGTTCGTCGAACGGCTTCATGACGCGAGCGGCGCGGCAGCGTCGAGCATGATGCGTACGAAGTAGTCGGCGAAGCTGCGGCGCAGGACGATCTCGAACGTATCGTCGCCGGTCGGGATCAGCACGATCGACGACTTGAAGTAATGCGACTGCGCGCACTGGCCCGGCTTGAACGCACGCGGGTGGAGATCGAGCGGGCAGCCGCGCGCGAGCACGTCGCGCACGCGTTCGCCGCTGATCTCGACGACCGTGTAGCCGCTGCCGACGTCGACGGCCGCCGAATACGTGCCCTGCACGGCATCCGCGAGCTTGGCCTCCAGCACGCCGGCCGGCACGGGCCCGTTCGAGCGCACGAGCCATTCGTCGGGGCCGAGCCACAGCACGTCGTACTCGGCGCCGCGCGCGACTGTGTTCGGCTGCGCGGGCGGCCGGCAGCCGACCACGCGTTCGAACGCGCTCACGAACGCCGGATCGCTCAACTCGCCGCGGACGTTGACGAGATCGAGGAACGGCCGCTCGCGCAGCGTGAACTTGTTCGATGCGCGCGCCTGGTGCGTCTTCAGCACGTCGACCGCGCCGACGAACGGCGATTCAAGCGTCACGGCGCCCGCGCCCGCCACCTGCGTCTGGTTTCTCGTTTCATTCCACATGCTGGCGCACCCCTTCGGTATCGTAGAAAACCGGGCTCGAGATCGTCGCGGTGATGCGCTTGCCGTTGGCCAGCGGAATCACGACGCTCTCGCCCATCTTGTTCAGGCCGCCCTTCACCACCGCGAGCGCGATCGAGCGCTTCAGGATCGGGCTGTAGTAGCTCGACGTCACGTGGCCGATCATCGGCGTCGGATCGACCGCCGACACCTGCGTGTCCTTCGCGACGATCTGCGCGCCTTCCGGCAGCACGAACTGCTCGTCCTCGGTCAGCAGGCCGACGAACTGCTTGCGGCCTTCCTTCTTCGTGTCCGAACGCGCGAGCGAACGCTTGCCGAGGAAGTCCTTCGACTTCGCGACGACCCCGCCCATCCCGAGGTCGTACGGCGTGACCGAGCCGTCGGTATCCTGGCCGACGATGATGTAGCCCTTCTCCGCGCGCAGCACGTGCATCGTCTCGGTGCCGTACGGCGTGATGTCGAACTCGGCACCGGCCGCCATCAGCGCTTCCCACACCGCACGGCCCGCGTTCGCCGGCACGTTCACTTCATAGGCCAGCTCGCCCGAGAAGCTGATCCGCATCACGCGCGCCTTCGCGCCCGCGACGGTGCCGTTGCGGTAGCTCATGAACGGGAACGCCTCGTTGCCGAAGTCGATGTCCTGGCACACCTTCTGCACGACCTTGCGGCTCTTCGGGCCGACCACCGCGAACGTCGCCCAGTGATCGGTGACGGACGAGAGCCGCACCTTCATGTCGGGCCATTCGGTCTGCAGCCAGCGTTCGAGCCACGTGAGCACGCGCGCCGCGCCGCCCGTCGTGGTCGTCATCATGAAATGCTGGTCGGCGAGGCGCACCGTCACGCCGTCGTCGAACACCATCCCGTTCTCGTCGAGCATCAGCCCGTAGCGGCACTTGCCGACTTCGAGCTTGTTCCACGGGTTCGTGTACATCCAGTTCAGCAGCTTCACCGCATCGGGGCCCTGGATGTCGATCTTGCCGAGCGTCGACGCGTCGAGGATGCCGACGCTGTTGCGCACCGCGAGGCACTCGCGCTTCACGGCCGCATGGAGATCCTCGCCGTTCTTCGGGAAATACCACGGCCGCTTCCAGTTGCCGACGTCCTCGAACAGCGCGCCGTGCTCGACGTGCCATTCATGCACGCAGGTCTTGCGGATCGGGTCGAGGAAATCGCCGAGTTCGCGGCCCGCGAACGTGCCGAACGTCACCGGCGTGTAGTTCGGGCGGAACGTCGTCGTGCCCGTTTCCGGAATCGTCTTGCCGAGCGCCTGCGCGAGGATCGCCATCCCGTTGATGTTGCCGAGCTTGCCCTGGTCGGTGCCGAAGCCCATCGCCGTATAGCGCTTCACGTGCTCGACCGACTCGAAGCCTTCGCGCGCGGCGAGCAGGATGTCCGCAGCCGACACGTCGTTCTGGAAGTCGACGAACTGCTTCGGCCCGCGCGCCGCGGCCTCGCGGCTGCCGACGAGCCACAGCGGCTGCAGTGCGCCTTCGACGGTTTCAGCGACCTGCGGCGCGACCGGGCGCTGCGCGGCCGTGAAGCCCGCCGCCTTCGCCGCTTCCGCGCCGGCATCGACCGCGAGCCGCAGTGCGCGCGCGAGGCCGAATTCGCCGGCCGCCGCACCGATGCTCGCTTCCGCCTGCACGGGCTTGCCCGGCAGGAAGCATGCCTTCTCGTCGTTCCAGCAGGCCTTGCCGCCCGATTGCGCGAACAGGTGCAGCACGGGGCTGAAGCCGCCCGACATCGCGACGAGGTCGCACGGCAGCGTCTGCAGCTTGCCGCCCACCTGGCCGTTCGTGCTGGACGCGACGTCGACCGACGATACGCGCCACTTGCCCGAAGCGGCCGTCACGACCGCGCCGCTCATCACCGTCACGCCCTGCCGCTTTGCAGCGGCCGGCAGCGCGCCGTTCGACGATGCGCGCGAATCGACGACCGTTACCTTCGCGCCGCATGCCTTCAGGTCGAGCGCGGCCTGGTACGCGCGGTCGTTGTTCGTGAACACGACCACGTTGCGGCCCGGCAGCACGCCGAAGCGATGCACGTAGGTGGACACGGCCGACGCGAGCATCACGCCCGGCAGGTCGTTGTTGCCGAACACGATCGGACGCTCGTGCGCGCCGGTCGCGAGGATCACGCGCTTCGCGCGGACCTTCCACAGCAGCTCGCGCGTGCCTTTGCGCATCGACACCGGCAGGTGATCGGTCAGGCGCTGCGTGACCGTCACGAGGTTGTGGTCCTGGTAGCCGAACGCGGTGCTGCGCGACAGGATCGTCACGTCGGGCAGCTTGCGCAGCTCGGCCTCGATCTTCTCGACCCACTGCAGCGCGGGCTTCGCGTCGATCTCGGCGCGACACGACAGCAGGCTGCCGCCGAGCTCGCGCTGGTCGTCGACGAGGATCACGCGCGCGCCGGCCACGGCCGCCGCATGCGCGGCCGCGAGGCCCGACGGGCCGCCGCCGACGACGAGCACGTCGCAGTGCGCATAGCACTTGTCGTAGCGATCGGCGTCGAGCGCCTCGGGCGCCTTGCCGAGGCCGGCCGCCTCGCGGATCTTCTCTTCGTACTTCGGCCACATCTTGCGCGGCCACATGAAGGTCTTGTAGTAGAAGCCGGCCGGCAGGAAGCGCGAGAACTTCTGGTTGATCGCGTACTTGTCGTTCTCGAGCGTCGGCTCGGCGTTCACGCTCGTCGCGACGAGCCCCTGGTACAGCTCTATTTCGGTCGCGCGCGCGTTCGGCACCGTGTACGGGCCCGATTCGAGCTGCACGACCGCATTCGGTTCCGCGACGTCGGCCGTCACGATCCCGCGCGGGCGGTGGTACTTGAAGCTGCGCGCGACGAAGTGCACGCCGTTCGCGAGCAGCGCGGACGCGAGCGTGTCGCCCTGGAAGCCCTGATACGTGCGGCCGTTGAACGTGAACGTCAACGGAATCGCGCGATTGATGCGGCCACCGGTGCCGAGGCGGTCTTTCTGGCTCATTTGCTCGTGCCCTCTTCGTGTGCGTTGCCGGCAGCGTCGCCGCCGAACTTTTCGTAGCCCTTGATATCGTAGGTCACCGTGTCGCGCGTGGCCTTGAACCAGCGTCGGCAGCCCTGCGCGTGCAGCCATTGCTCCTTGTGCAGCCCGCGCTTGTTCTCGCGCATGAACACGTATTCGCCCCATTCGCGGTCGGTCATGTTCTCGTTGTTGACGGGGCGCACGATGTCGGCTTCGCCGCCGCAAGAGAATTCGGATTCGGCGCGCGGCCCGCACCACGGACATTCGATCAGCAACATGTTTCTTTCTCCAATGGTGGGTTTAGTGCGCAACGGCGGCAGCGCCGTGCTCGTCGATCAGGTGGCCCGTGTAGAAGCGGTCGAGCGCGAACGGCGCGTTCAGCGGATGCGGTTCGTCGCGCGCGATCGTGTGCGCGAACACCCAGCCCGAGCCGGGCGTCGCCTTGAAGCCGCCGGTGCCCCAGCCGCAGTTGAAATAAAGGCCCTTCACGTCGGTCTTGGTGATGATCGGGCACGCGTCCGGCGACACGTCGACGATACCGCCCCACTGGCGGTTCATCCGCACGCGCGAGAACACCGGGAACATCTCGACGATCGCCTGCAGCGTGCTTTCGATGATGTGGAAGCTGCCGCGCTGGCCGAAGCCCGTGTACTGGTCGATGCCCGCGCCGATCACGAGATCGCCCTTGTCGGACTGGCTGATATACGCGTGCACCGCGTTCGACATGATCACCGAGTTGACCACCGGCTTGATCGGCTCGGACACCAGCGCCTGCAGCGGGTGGCTTTCGATCGGCAGGCGCACGCCGGCCATGTCGGCGAGCGTCGTCGTGTTGCCGGCCGCCACCACCGCGACCTTCTTCGCCTTGATGAAGCCCTTCACCGTATCGACGCCGACCACCGCGCCGCCTTCGCGGCGAATGCCCGTCACCTGGCAGTTCTGGATGATGTCGACGCCGGCGCGATCCGCGCCGCGCGCGAAGCCCCAGGCCACCGCGTCGTGACGCGCGACGCCCGCACGGCGCTGGATCGATGCGCCGAGCACCGGGTAGCGGCTGTTCAGGTTGATCGTCGGCTCGATTTCCTTGATCTGCGCGGGCGTCAGGAATTCGGCATCGACGCCGTTCAGCCGGTTCGCGTTGACGCGGCGCTCGGTGTCACGTACGTCCTGCAACGTGTGCGCGAGGTTCATCACGCCGCGCTGGCTGAACATCACGTTGTAGTTCAGGTCCTGCGACAGCCCTTCCCACAGCTTCATCGCCTTCTCGTACAGCGCGGCCGATTCGTCCCACAGATAGTTCGAGCGCACGATCGTCGTGTTGCGCGCGGTGTTGCCGCCGCCGATCCAGCCCTTCTCGAGGATCGCGACGTTCGTGATCCCGTGTTCCTTCGCGAGGTAGTACGCGGTCGCGAGGCCGTGGCCGCCGCCGCCGACGATCACGACGTCGTATTCCTTCTTCGGTTCCGGGCTCTTCCACTGCTTTTCCCAGTTCTCGTGATACGAGAGGCCGTTGCGGAACAGGCTGAATATCGAGTAGCGGCTCATGATGATTGACCCTTCGTTAGCATTCGATGACGTTCACGGCGAGACCGCCGCGCGACGTTTCCTTGTATTTCGTCTTCATGTCGGCACCCGTCTCGCGCATCGTCTTGATCACGGAATCGAGCGACACGTAGTGCTGGCCGTTGCCCTTGAGCGCCATGCGCGACGCGTTCAGCGCCTTGATCGCGCCCATCGCGTTGCGCTCGATGCACGGGATCTGCACGAGCCCGCCGACCGGATCGCAGGTCATCCCGAGGTTGTGCTCCATGCCGATCTCGGCGGCGTTCTCGACCTGGTCGGGCGTGCCGCCCATCACCGCGGCGAGCGCGGCCGCGGCCATCGAGCACGCGACGCCCACTTCGCCCTGGCAACCGACTTCCGCGCCGGAGATCGACGCGGTTTCCTTGTAGATGATCCCGATCGCCGCGGCCGTCAGCAGGAATTCGACGATGCCGGCTTCGTTCGAGCCCGGCACGAATTTCACGTAGTAGTGCAGCACCGCGGGAATCACGCCGGCCGCGCCGTTGGTCGGCGCGGTGACGACGCGCCCTCCCGCCGCGTTCTCCTCGTTGACGGCCATCGCGTACAGGTTGACCCAGTCGAGCATCGACAGCGGGTCGCGCAGCGACTCTTCCGAGCGCGCGCGCAGGTTCCCGTTCAGCTCGGCCGCGCGGCGCTTCACGCGCATCGGGCCCGGCAGCTCGCCCTCGACCTTGCAGCCGCGCTCGACGCATGCGGCCATCGTGCGCCAGATCGCGAGCAGCCCGGCGCGCACTTCGTCGGCGGGGCGCAGCGCGCATTCGTTGCGCAGCATCAGTTCGGCGATCGACAGCCCGTGTTCGCGACACTGCCGCATCAGGTCGTCGCCGGTGCGGAACGGGTACGGCACCTCGACCGCCGCGCGCACGCCGTTCACGCGATCGCCGTCGCGGTTCACGACGAAACCGCCGCCGACCGAGTAATACTCTTTCTCGACCAGCAACTGGCCGTGTTCGTCGAATGCCTGGAAGCGCATTCCGTTCGGGTGCACGATGCTCGTGCCGCTCATCATCTTGCGAAAGAAGCCGATGTGCTCCTTTTCCTCGAAGCGGACCGTCTGCTTGCCGAGCAGCGACAGCGACTTCTCCGCGCGGATCGCGGCGAGCCGCGGCTCGATCAGGTCGGGATCGATCGTGTCGGGCAGGTGGCCCTCGAGGCCGAGCAGCACGGCCTTGTCGGTGCCGTGGCCCTTGCCGGTCGCGCCGAGCGAGCCGTACAGCTCGACGCGCACGCGGCGCACGAAGCCGAGCAGGTTCGCGTCCTCCACGTGCGACGCGAAGCGGCACGCGGCGATCATCGGGCCGACCGTATGCGAACTGGACGGGCCGATGCCGATCTTGAACAGGTCGAACGCGCTGACGTTCATCTGGCTTCCTCTGGATGACATGCGTGGAATGACGTTGGGCACCAGTACATCAAAGCGTAAAATTGGCCGATAGAACAAAAACGGCATCGGCGTGGGATACCGCCGCCAAGTACCGCGCCGGCCGGCCCGAAAGTACGTTTTGGCGATGGTTCGCGACGGAAAACCACAAGTCCGGCCGAAGCCGATCGGCGACGCTGGCACCATCCGCGCCGCCTCGGCAGCCGTACCCGCAACCAGAGTGAAATGAGTGAGACCGCCTGCCCGGCGTGACGAGATTGGCCGCGATGACACCCGACGTACCCGCTTCCCCCCTTGCAGAACCCGCACCGCGGCGTATCCGCTTCGGCATCGTGCTGCTGCCGAACTTCACGCTGACGGCCTTCTCGGGCTTCGTCGACATGCTGCGGCTGTCGGCCGACGACGGCGACTACAGCAAACCCGTGCGCTGCGCGTGGAGCGTGATCGGCGAGACCCTCGCGCCGGTGCGCGCGAGCTGCGGGATCCAGATCACGCCGTGGGAGACGTTCGACGCGGCCGAGCCGTTCGACTATGTGGTCGTGGTCGGCGGGCTGCTGCATTCGGGGCCGCAAGCCGGCCCCGAAACGCTCGACTTCATCCGCCGCGCGGCGACGGGCGGCGCGACGGTCGTCGGAATCTGCACCGGCGTGTTCACGCTGATGCGCGCCGGCGTGCTCGACGGCTACCGCACCTGCGTGAGCTGGTTCCACTACTGGGATTTCATCGAACGCTTCCCGTCCGCCGATCCCGACCTGCTGATCGCCGACCGGCTGTTCGTGATCGACCGGCGCCGGATCACCTGTTCGGGCGGCCGCGCGTCGATCGATGTCGCCGCCGCGATCCTGCTGCGCCATTTCGATCATGCAACCGTGCAGAAGGCGCTGCGCATCCTGCTCGTCGGCGAGATGCAGAAGGGCAACGCGCCGCAGCCGCATCCGCCGGGGCTCGAGCCGGCGACGCATCCGAAGGTCAAGCGCGCGATTCTCCTGATGGAACAGCATGTCGGGCGCACGCTGCCGCTCGATGAACTGGCGTGCAAGCTCGACCTGTCGACGCGACAGCTCGAGCGCCTGTTCAAGGCCGAGACGGGCAAGAGCCCGCAGGTGTTCGCGAAGCAGGTGCGGCTGCGCACCGCCGCGTGGCTGCTGACGAGTTCGGACCGCACGGTGGCCGATATCGCGTCGAGCTGCGGGTTCGCCGATGCGTCGCACCTCGGGCGCGAATTCCGCAAGCAGTTCGGCGTGCCGCCGGCGACGTATCGCGAACGCGGCGGCGAAGTGGCGGAAGCCGGCGCGCCAGACGCGGCGGCCGACCCCGTCGAGGACATCGCCGACTGACGGCCGCAGGTACCCGCGCGTCTCTTTCCAGACCGGCCGACCAACCGCGAAACAGCATCCGATCGCGCCGGTTTCGATTCAAATGGAACCGGTTTCAGTCAACTTGACCGACGTTGCACATCATTAACCGAGGGTTATCACGGATGCTGCCTCACGCTCAAATTTGTATGATGACCACATCACCTTACAAACCTGAGCGCCATGTTCGAGAAAATTCCCGCCCGCGCGATGAGCGACCATGTCGCGCAGCAACTGCTCAAGCAGATCGAAGTCGGCAGTTTCTCGGCCACCGGCAAGCTGCCGACCGAAGCCGTGCTCGCGCAGGAATTCGGCGTGAGCCGCACCGTGATCCGCGAGGCGATCTCGCGGCTGAAGAACGAAGGCGTGGTCGAGCCGCGCCAGGGCAGCGGCGTGTACGTGAACCAGCACGGCGCGATCCGGCCGCTGCGGATCGACTATGCGGAAGCCGTCGAGGCGAGCTCGATGCCGCACCTGCTCGCGGTGCGCCGCGCGATCGAGGCTGAAGTCGCGGCCGAAGCCGCGCTGCACCACTCCGCCGACGACATGGCCGACATCGACGACGCGCTGCGCGAGATCGACGAGGCGGTCGCAGAAGGGCGCGACGGCGTCGCGGAAGACGTCGCGTTCCACCGCACGATCGCCGCCGTCACCGGCAACCCGTATTTCCTGAAGACGCTGCAGTTCCTGAACCAGTACCTCGAAGCCGGCGTGAAAGTCACGCGCAGCAACGAAGCGACGCGCGAGGATTTCTCGCGCCAGGTGCGCGAGGAACACGCGGCGATCGCCGACGCGATCCGCGCGCGCGACCCGATGGCGGCGCGCAACGCGGCGCGCACGCACATGTACAACGCCGCCCGACGTCTCGCGGAAGCCGGCATCTGCTGAAGCCGGCGGCGCCCGCCGCCGCTGTTGTCCCGAACCTCTCCCGAATCGATCAAGGTTGACCATGTCACGAAATATTGGAGTCATCGGCCTCGGCGCGATGGGCCTCGGCGTCGCCCGCTCGCTGCTGCGCGCAGGCTTGCGCGTGCACGCATGCGACGTACGCGACACCGTGCTGCAGGCGTTCGCCGCCGAAGGCGGCATTGCCTGCGCGACGCCGGCCGAACTCGGCGCGCAGTGCGACGTCGTCGTCACGCTCGTCGTCAATGCCGCGCAAACGGAAACGGTGCTGTTCGGCGAGCACGGCGCGGTCGCGGCGATGAAGCCGGGCGGCGTCGTGATCGCAAGCGCGACCGTCGCGCCCGAATTCGCGGTCGCGCTCGGCGCACGCATCGAGGCCGCCGGCCTGCAGATGCTCGATGCGCCCGTGTCGGGCGGCGCCGCTCGCGCGGCATCGGGCGAGATGACGATGATGACGTCGGGCCCGGCCGCCGCGTACGCGGGCTGCGAGGACGTGCTCGCCGCGATCGCCGGCAAGGTCTACCGCCTCGGCGACACGCACGGCATCGGCTCGAAGGTGAAGATCATCAACCAGCTGCTGGCCGGCGTGCACATCGCAGCCGCGGCCGAAGCGATGGCGCTGGGCCTGCGCGAAGGCGTCGATGCCGACGCGCTGTACGACGTGATCACGCACAGCGCCGGCAATTCGTGGATGTTCGAGAACCGCGTGCCGCACATCCTGAACGGCGACTACACGCCGCTGTCGGCCGTCGACATCTTCGTGAAGGATCTCGGCCTCGTGCTCGATACCGCGCGCCGCAGCAAGTTCCCGCTGCCGCTGTCGGCCACCGCGCACCAGATGTTCATGAGCGCGTCGAGCGCCGGCCACGGCGGCGAGGACGATTCCGCCGTGATCAAGACTTTCCCCGGCATCACGCTGCCGCCCGCCCGCTGATTCGTACGACGTTCCCGCCATGACCGCTTCCGCTTCCCGTCCCCTGCTCGGCTGCATCGCCGACGATTTCACCGGCGCGACCGATCTCGCGAACATGCTCGTCAAGAGCGGCATGCGCACCGTGCAGACGATCGGCGTGCCTGCCGGCAACGCAACGCTCGACGCCGACGCGATCGTCGTCGCGCTGAAGTCGCGCACGATTCCCGCGGCCGATGCCGTCGCGCAATCGCTCGCCGCGTACGAATGGCTGCGCGCGCAGGGCTGCCGGCAGTTTTTCTTCAAGTACTGCTCGACATTCGACTCGACTGATGCGGGCAACATCGGGCCCGTCGCCGACGCGCTGCTCGATGCGGCCGGCGGCGGCTTCACGATCGCGTGCCCGGCGTTCCCGGAGAACGGCCGCACGATCTATCGCGGCCACCTGTTCGTCGGCGACGTGCTGCTGAACGAATCGGGCATGGAGAACCATCCGCTCACGCCGATGAAGGACGCGAACCTCGTGCGCGTGCTGCAGCGGCAGACAAAGTCGCCGGTCGGTCTGATCCGCTACGACACGATCGCGCTGGGCGCGGCCGCGGTGCGCGCGCGGATCGACCAGTTGCGCGCGGAAGGCGCGCGCTTCGCGATCGCCGACGCGCTGTCCGACCGCGACCTGTACGTGCTCGGCGAAGCATGCGCGGGCCTGCCGCTCGTCACCGGCGGCTCGGGCATCGCGCTCGGCCTGCCCGCGAATTTCCGCCGCGCGGAGCAACTGCCCGAACGCGACAATGCGGCATCGCTGCCGCGCATCGACGGGCTGTCGGCCGTGCTCGCCGGCAGTGCATCGAAAGCCACCAACGCGCAGGTCGCCGCGTGGCGCGCCACGCGGCCGAGCTTCCGCATCGATCCGCTTGCGGCGTCGCGCGGCGAGCCCGTCGTCGCTGAAGCGCTCGCGTTCGCGCGCGCACACCTGCCGCAGCCGGTGCTGATCTACGCGACCGCGACGCCCGACGAAGTGAAGGCCGTGCAGCAGGCGCTCGGTGTCGAAGTGGCCGGTCATCTCGTCGAAAGCACGCTCGCGGCGATCGCGCAGGGCCTGCGCGAGCTCGGCGTGCGCAAGTTCGTCGTCGCCGGCGGCGAGACGTCCGGCGCGGTCGTGCAGGCGCTCGACGTGAAGTCGCTGCAGATCGGCGCGCAAATCGATCCGGGCGTGCCGGCCACGGCCACCATCGATGCGCAGCCGCTCGGCCTCGCGCTGAAATCCGGCAACTTCGGCGCGACGGACTTTTTCGACAAGGCGCTGCGCGCGCTGGACGGAGCCGCATGATGAGCGACGAAGCGAAACTGCGCGAAGAGATCTGCGTCGTCGGCGCGAGCCTGTACGCACGCGGCCACGCGGTCGGCAGCGCCGGCAACATCAGCGCGCGCCTGCCCGACGGCTGGCTGATCACGCCGACCGACGCGTGCCTCGGCCGGCTCGACCCGAACGACATCGCGAAAGTCAGCGCCGACGGCCAGCCCATGTCGGGCGGCAAGCCGTCGAAGACGCTCGCGCTGCATCGCGGCATCTACGCGCGCAACGCGGAAGCGAACGGCGTCGTCCACACGCATTCGACGCACCTCGTCGCGTTGACGCTCGCGGGCGTGTGGCGCGACACCGACGTGCTGCCGCCGATCACGCCGTACTACGTGATGAAGGTCGGCCATATTCCGCTGATCCGTTACCGCCGCCCCGGCGACCCGGCCGTCGCGGCCGAAGTCGCGGCGCTCGCCGACCAGGTGCGCGGCGTGCTGCTCGACCGCCTCGGCCCCGTGATGTGGGGGCCGTCGGTATCGCACGCGTCGTATGCGCTCGAGGAACTCGAGGAAACGGCACGGCTGTGGCTGATGACGAACCCGAAGCCCGAGCCGCTTTCCGACGCGGCGCTCGACGAACTGCGCGAGACCTTCGGCGCGCGCTGGTAACGCGGCGCGCACCACGTACCGATTCCCATGCCCGCCGTGTGCGCGGGCCCTTCCGTCAGCACACACATACGATCCGGCGGCCTACGCGCCGCCGGCACACGACATCCTTGGAGACGACGATGACTGCTCTCGATGCGGCCGCAAGCCGCTCGCCCGCCGCGCCTGCCCATTCCGCGGAACTTGACCGCACCTACAAGAAAGTGTTCTGGCGCATCGTGCCGTTCCTGATGCTCTGCTACGTGGTCGCATATCTCGACCGCGTGAACGTCGGCTTCGCGAAGCTGCAGATGTCGCAGGATCTCGCGTTCAGCGAAACCGTGTTCGGCCTCGGCGCGGGGATTTTCTTCCTCGGCTACTTTCTGTTCGAACTGCCAAGCAACCTGCTGATGCACCGCCTCGGCGCGCGCATCTGGATCGCGCGGATCATGATCACGTGGGGCCTGCTGTCCGCGCTGTTCGCGTTCGTGAAGACGCCGACGCAGTTCTATGTGCTGCGCTTCCTGCTCGGCCTCGCGGAAGCCGGCTTCTACCCCGGCGTGATCCTGTACCTCACGTACTGGTTCCCGTCGCACCGCCGCGCGAAGATCATCGCGGTGTTCATGTCCGCGATCCCCGTATCGGGCATCTTCGGCAACCCGCTGTCGGGCTGGATCATGGAGCGCTTCCACGGCGGCTCGGGCTTCCACGGCTGGCAATGGATGTTCATGATCGAAGCCGTGCCGGCCGTGCTGGTCGGCATCGCGACGATCCTGTATCTCGACAACAGCATCCGCGGCGCGAAGTGGCTCGACGAGCGCGAGAAGCAACTCCTCGAAGACGAAATCGCCGCGCAGCCGCAGGAACAGCAGCAGCACGGCCATTCGCTGAAGGCCGTGTTCTCCGACCCGCGCATGTGGTGGATGTCGCTGATCTACTTCGCGTTCGTCACGGGCCAGTACGGCCTCACGTTCTGGATGCCGACGCTCGTGAAGTCGACCGGCATCACCGATACGCTCCAGATCGGCCTGCTGTCCGCGATCCCGTTCGTCGTCGCGATCGTCGCGATGAACCTGTTCGGGCACAGCGCGGACAAGCGCCGCGAACGCCGCTGGCACCTGATCGTGCCGGCGCTGATGGGTGCGGTCGGGTTTGCGGTCGCGGCGTCGTACTCGCACAATACGGTGGTGTCGATCGTGTTCCTGTCGCTCGCGGCAGGCGGCGTGCTGACCTGCGCACCGCTGTTCTGGTCGCTGCCGACCGCGTTCCTCGCGGGCTCGGCGGCCGCGGCCGGGATCGCGATCATCAACTCGGTCGGCAACCTCGCCGGTTTCGCGAGCCCGTACGTGATCGGCTACCTGAAGGACACCACGCACAGCACGTCGTCCGGCATGTACGTGCTGGCGGCCATGCTCGTGATCGGCGCGATCGCCGTGTGGCTCACGCCCGCGAAACTCGTGAACCGCTGAGTTGCCGAGCCGCTGAGCCGCCATTCGACGCGGGGCGCGTTGCGCCCCGCCCCATTCATTCACAGGACCGCTGCCATGCCACGCTTCGCCGCCAACCTCTCGATGATGTACAACGAGCACGCGTTCCTCGAACGCTTCGCCGCTGCCGCCTACGACGGCTTCAAGGCCGTCGAGTACCTGTTCCCGTACGACTTCGCCGCCGAGGACATCCGCGCGCGCCTCGACTCGCACAACCTCGTACAGGCGCTGTTCAACGCGCCGCCGGGCAACTGGGCCGCGGGCGAACGCGGCATCGCGTCGCTGCCGGGCCGCGAGGACGAGTTCCGGCGCGGCATCGACCAGGCGCTCGACTATGCGCGCGTGCTCGGCAACAAGAAGCTGCACGTGATGGCCGGCATGGTCGCGCCGGGCGCCGACCGCGCGCGCCATCGCGACACGTACCTGTCGAACCTGCGGCATGCGGCGCAGGCCGCCGCCCCGCGCGGCGTCACGATCCTGATCGAGCCGATCAACCAGCGCGACATGCCCGGCTATTTCCTGAGCCGCCAGGACGACGCGCAGGCGATCTGCGCGGAAGTCGGCGCGCCGAACCTGAAGGTGCAGTTCGACTGCTACCACTGCCAGATCGTCGAAGGCGATCTCGCGATGAAGCTCAAGCGCGATTTCGCGGGCATCGGCCACATCCAGATCGCGGGCGTGCCCGAGCGCCACGAGCCGGATCTCGGCGAACTCAATTACCCGTACCTGTTCGAGCTGATCGACGCGCTCGGCTACGACGGCTGGATCGGCTGCGAATACCGGCCGAAGGCCGGCACGTCGGCCGGCCTCGGCTGGCTCAAGCCGTACCTGTAATCCAGCATTCCCACGAGGATAGAAAAGATGAAAGTACTGATCACCGGCGGCGCCGGCTTTCTCGGCCAGCGTCTCGCGCGCAAGCTGCTCGAGCGCGGCGAACTGACCGGCCCCGACGGCCGGATCGCGAAGATCGACGAGCTGGTGCTGCTCGACGTCGTCAAGGGCAGCGATTTCGGCGATGCGCGCGTGACGTCGATCGTCGGCGACATCGCCGATCGCGCGGTGCTCGAAAGCGCGATCGACACGCAGACGGGCGCGATCTTCCACCTCGCGGCGATCGTCAGCGGGCAGGCCGAAGCCGATTTCGATCTCGGCATGCGGATCAACCTCGACGCATCGCGCACGCTGCTCGAAGTGTGCCGCGCGCGCGGCCACCAGCCGCGCGTCGTGTTCACGAGCTCGGTCGCGGTGTACGGCGGCGCGCTGCCCGACGTCGTGCAGGACGACACCGCGCTGAACCCGCAATCGTCGTACGGCGCCGAGAAGGCGATCGCCGAACTGCTGCTGTGCGACTACGCGCGGCGCGGCTTCGTCGACGGCCGCGTGCTGCGGCTGCCGACCATCAGCGTGCGGCCCGGCCGCCCGAACGCGGCCGCGTCGTCGTTCGCGAGCGGCATCATCCGCGAGCCGCTGAACGGCGAGGAAAGCGCGTGCCCGGTGCCGGGTTCGACGCGGCTGTGGCTGCTGTCGCCGCGCGGTGCGATCGAAGCGCTCGTCGCGGGCTGCGAGATCGACAGCGCGAAGCTCGGCAACAAGCGCGTGATCAACCTGCCCGGCCTGTCGGTGTCGGTCGACGAGATGATCGAAGCGCTGCGCGAAGTCGCGGGCGACGACGTCGTGAAGCTGATCCGCCACGCGCCCGACGAGCGCGTCGAGAAGATCGTCGGCAGCTGGCCGGGCCGCTGGGACACGACGCGCGCGGAAGCGCTCGGGCTGAAGGGCGACACGTCGTTCGCGGACGTGATCCGCAGTCATATCGCCGACGAACGGTGCTGATTCACGCGCCGCGTTGCGCGGGCGGATGCGTGCCCGCCGCGCGGCACGCACGCGTCGCCGTCGAGCCGCGTCAGCGCGGCCTGGCGGATTCCCCGATGCCCAGCGACCCGCGCTTCGCGCCGCCCGGTCGTTTCGCCGAACCGGCCGCCCACTGCCACGCGAGCAAGCCCGGCAGATAGAACAGCAGATCGCGCACGCGGCGGGCGCCGGCCAGTGCAAGACAGGTCGGCGCGTCGAACCCGAGCAGCCCGCCGATCAGCACGAACCCGCCCTCCTGCACGCCCAAACCGCCCGGCATCAGGAACGCGATGCTGCTCACGAGCTGGATCAGCGCCTCGATCGCGAGCGCCTGCGCAAACGTCGGATCGGCGCCGAGGAAATACAGCGCGAGCCAGATTTCCAGCGCATAACCCGCAAACTGCAGCGTCTGCCAGATCCCCAGATAGCGCACGACGATGCCGGTCTTTCTCCAGATCATCCGGATCGACTGATCGGTGCGTGCCGATTCGCCGACCAGCGCCACCACCTTGCCGCTCGTGATCCGGTTGATCACGCGCATCGCGCGCTCGAACGGCCGCGCATGCTGCACCAGCGCGAACAGCAGCAACACCGGCACCAGCGCCGCCATGCCGATGGCGAGGTGCGCGGCCACCTGCGCGGCGTCGGACGACACGCGTTCGAGCACGTAGCCGATCGCGATCAGCGCGAACACCAGCTGGCTGATCAACGTGAGCTGCATGTCGGCGACGAGGCTGGCCACGGCGGTCGCCGGCCGCACGCCCGCCTGCCGCAGCAGCCCGAACGACACGATCTCGCCGCCGATCCGCGCGACCGGCAGCAACCCGTTGATCGATTCGCGGATCCACACGAGCTTCAGCATCGTCGCGAACGACGGCCGGCGCGGGCCGCGGATCAGCATCCGCCAGTCCCACGCATTCGCGAGCATCGGCAGGATGTGCGCCAGCGCGGCGACGAGCAGCCCGGCGCCGGCGATCCGCAACCGATGCAGGATTTCCAGCGGATGCTCGCGCCAGATCAGCCACACCGCGAGCGCCAGCCCGGCCAGCGCCGCCGCGCGCGCCGCATGCCGGAGCCGCGCCTCGTGACGCGCGGCCTGCCGGTCCGCGTCGGCGTTGGCGGGGTTCGTCTCGATCGTCATGATTCACCCGCCGGCGACAACAAGCCTTCCCGGTCGACGCGAAAGCGCGTGCCGCGCCAGACAACGTGCGACGAGAAGAAGCTCGACACGAAGACCAGGAACTGCAGGAGATCGACGAACGGCAGCCAGAGGGCGCCGCGCAGGCCGGCACCGGTCGCACGGCTCGTTTTCACCATCAGCAGCGCCCGCGCGGCGAGCGCCGCGACCGTCAGCCAGCAGGCGGCGAGCGTGCCGCCGGAGAACAGCACGGCCAGCAGCGCGAGCGGCACCGGGTGCATCAGCACCGACCCGGCATGACCGAGCCGGTCCGCCGCGCGGATCGTGCAACTCCAGCGCAATTCGTGCGCGTACAGCTTGGCGAACGTCTCTTCGACACAGGCATGCCCGACGACGAACGGCGGGATGACGACCTGCGTACCCACTTGCCGCACCGCTTCGCCGAGCGCGTGATCCTCGGCCAGGTGATGCGCGAAACGCGCGAGCCCGCCGATGCGTTCGAGCGTCGCGCGCGTGATCGCAATCGTCTGGCCAAAGCATGGCCGTGCACGCCCGATGAAAAGCCCGGTAATCACGCCCGGCAGGAAATGGTAATTCGTCATCGCGACGGCGACACCGGGCCAGAAACCCGGCGACGCGACACCGCGATACACGCTCGTCACGATACCGACTTC
Organism: Burkholderia pyrrocinia; assembly: GCF_001028665.1. Lineage (NCBI taxonomy): Bacteria > Pseudomonadati > Pseudomonadota > Betaproteobacteria > Burkholderiales > Burkholderiaceae > Burkholderia > Burkholderia pyrrocinia. The sequence goes on along the minus strand of NZ_CP011504.1, from coordinate 1,658,663 downwards.
CGGCTGCTGTAGCGCGCCGACGACCGCACGCAGATAATCGCGCTCGACCACCACGTCGCTGTCGGCAAGGCAGAGCACCGAATGCTCCGCGTGTTCGAGCATGTTGACCAGATTCGCGATCTTGCGGTTCGGCCCGTACAGCCGCGCATCGGCGACGACCTTGATGTTCGCGTCCGGATAGCGTGCCCGCAGCGTCTCGACGGCCGCGAGCGCCGCGTCGCCCGCATCGTGCACGCCGAACAGGTGCTGTACCGGCCCCGGATAGTCCTGCACGAAGAAGCTTTCGAGATGCTGTACGAGATTCCATTCGTCGCCGTGCAGCGGCTTCGCGACGGTGACGCCCGGGTAATCGCGCGGCACCGCCGGCGCCCGGGAAAAGAACCTGCCGACCAGCACGCTGGCCGTGACGGTGTAGGCAATGCCCAGCAACACGCCCAGCCCGCAGACGATCGACATTGCCCCGGCCAGCGCGTGCAGCACATGCAGCAAAACCATGCTTCTCCCCAGTGGTGACCCGTACGACCGCAACCGGCCGCGCACGCGGGCTCACCCGTGCACGCTGCCGTATCGATTCCCGTTGAGCCGGATGTGAAGGACGACCAATCGACGATACGCGCAATCAGATGACACAACTACCGTCCGGCGATCGATTCCGGTCACGCGCACGTATCCGCACGCGAGCGCGGCCCTGAACGCCCCGTCGGCAAGCTTGCGGGCCGAAAGGATGGCGGTCGCAACCGCGACGACGGTCCAGACGCGAAATGTCATTGTGGTGAAAAACGCCTCGGGTATGCGCAATGCAAGCAGCGATACCAGCACGAAACATTGAATGAACATGCCGGCCAGCGCGGCGATCAGCAGGTGGGCGCGCCATCGCTCGATCGTCGAGGGTGCCATGGAGAATGAACCTCCCGTGCAGGCGACCCGGATCGATTTGAAATCAAACTGAAGGGTCGCGGATTCGTGGGCCGGGGCGTTCGGTACGCGCCGGACGCGGCAAACCCGGATCGGGATCGGGATTGGGGGAGCAATGTCGTGGCCGATGGTAGCGGGAATGACGGCAGCAAGCCTTGAGCGTTCTTCAGGATCGGCAATGTTTAAGACAGCTCAATTACAATCCGTTCCATCGCACGCACAGTCGCGCTCGCAACGACGCGCTTCACGCTCGTCGTGCTCGATCTCGGCCTGCCTACTGCGTGCTTAACGTTTCGTTAAGAATTCGACCGTAGAATCCGCCCGACCGATACCATCCCCGTCGCTCGTCTGGAGATTGCATGCCCACGCCCGCCCGATATGACGCAGTTGCACGCTTTCTTCACTGGCTGATCGTGGCGCTGGTCGTCGCGCAATATGCGATCGGCTGGACGATGCCCGACGTGCATCGCGATACGCAACCGATCGGCCTGATCGCCGCGCACCTGATCTTGGGTACCGCATTGCTTGCGGCGATGGCTTGCCGCGTGCTGTGGCGCGCGACGCATCGCCCGCCTGCAAGCGACCTGCCGCCCGCGATGCGCGCGCTGTCGGGTGCGACGCATTTCGCGCTCTACGCGCTGCTGCTCGCGGTACCGCTGCTCGGCTGGATCAACGCATCGTCGCGCGCTTGGGCCGTGACGCTGATCGGAGTCGTCCCGTTGCCGGCGCTGTCGGCGGCCGGCTCGGGATTCGGTCACGCAATGGGCGACGTGCACGGCATCCTCGCATGGGCGCTGTTCGCCGGCATTTGCCTGCACGTGGCAGCCGCGCTGGCGCACCGCTTCGTGCTGCGCGACCGGGTCGTGCAGCGCATGATGCCGTGGTGATCGCCCCCCCCTGTTTCAACGCACCCTCCCATTGCCTGCATGAACCGGGTTGTTCCGGTTCGCGGCACTGCCTGCCTTCCTGTTCATCGCGCGATCGACCTGCCGACCCATCGGGATCGGTTGGCGAGATGATCTCGACGTCGCGCGAAGCGGCGCGCAATGAGCGGCATGGCAGCCGGTGCCCTTCGGTCACGTCGAGCGGCGCGAAGGGCACGCGGATTGCCATACCGCGAACACGACGGCCAGACGCCACACGCGTACATATCGACACCTAATTGCTGGTCTGCGCCGGCATACCCGGGGCCGGCGCATGCATGGCGGCGGCTGCCGCCCTGGCCCGATCCTGCTCGGCGAGCTTCGCTTCCGCGGCCTGGATGTCCGCCGGATACTCGCCGTCGTCGCCCTTCGCCGGGTCGTACCCGGCCGCTTCCAGACGCATCAGCTCGTCGCGAACCTGCGCGCGCGTCAGCGGCGCGGCCGATTGCGCGAATGCGGACTGACCGACGATCACTCCGATCATCGTCAGTACTGCGATATATGTTTTCATCATGAACTCCTTCAATGTTCCGTATCGATCAACCGTTGTGAATGCCTGCCCCGCGAACGCAGGCGGTTGGTTCAGCTTCCGAAATAGATCGAGCAGAAGCTCGCGGGGCCGACGCACGCGGCCGGGCGCTGGCGCGGCGACATCGCCGCCGGCTTGCCCGCTTCGGATGAAACGGCCGGATCGCTGCCGACCGCCGTGCTGGACTGACGCTGCGGCATCTGTTCGGCCTGCCGCTGGAACAGCGGGCTCACGTCCGGATACGACGTATCGGTCACGAGGCGCAGCCCGTTGTTTTCGGCGTCGATCAGTTCCTGCCTGACCTGCGCTCGCGTGAGCGCCTGTGCCGACGCTTGCGTCGCGACACCCGCGACAGACATCGCCACCACCGTGGCGGCCACCAGCCAATGCGTGTTCATGTTCCACTCCTTCAGAAGTCAACGAGACGACGTGCTACACCCGTATGACGACGGAGGGGGTTCGTTTATTCCCGCGCGTTGCGGCTCGGGCCGCTTGCGTCGACCGGTCATCGAACTGTCATTCTTTCGTCAGACGGCGTAACCTGACGTAACGCAGCACCCGTCGCGCTTCGTGCAGACTGACGCCACCTCATACGGATCGCCCATCGATCGACCATGTCCGTCGCTTACGACTACGCAGCCGGCCTGCTCCGCACGCTGTACGACCGCCATATCGACGGCGACGCGGTGCTCGATACGGCCGCGTTCCCGGATGCCGAGCGTTTCGTGCGCGCGTGGCCTGCGATCCGTGCGGAAGCGCTCGCGGTGGCGCGCGACATGTCGCGTATTCCGCGCTTCCACGAGATCATGCGCGAGCAGTACGACATCTCGGCCAACGATGCACGTGACTGGCGGATGTTCATCATGCAGGCGTACGGCCACCCTTTCCCGCGCAACCTGGCGCGCTGCCCGACTGTCGCGTCGATCGTCGCGGCGTCGCCGGACGTGCTGTCCGCATCGCTGTCGTTCCTCGCGCCGGGCAAGCACATTCCGCCGCATCGCGGGCCGTTTCGCGGCATCCTGCGCGGCTATCTCGTGCTGTCGATGCCGAAGCGCGCGGACGGCACGCCGGCCGCCGTGCTGAAAGTGGATGGATGCGAATACCGGCTCGACGAGGGCCGCTTCCTGCTGTGGGACGACACGTTCATGCACGAGGTGTGGAACGACAGCGATGAAGTGCGGATCGTGTTGCTGCTCGATATCCGCCGGCGCGGGATGCCGCGCTTGCTCACGTGGCTGTCGAATGCGGTGATCGGCGTCGTGCGGCTCGGGATCCGGGTGCGGGGGCGGTCGATTCCGGTTTAGCGCGCGACGCAAGCGTCACGATGCTTGCCCGGAAGCAAGCGCCAGCGCATAGATGCCTCGCCTGGCAACGCACCGGAAAGGCCGGTCGATCGCCCGCACGTTCGTCAGTTCCCAGCACACATATCCGGCACACCATTGCTTGCCTTGCGAGCGGGCTTCGTCAGGCGTCCAGTCGTGCACGCCCACGACGTCGACCAGCGCGAGTGCGAGGCCGTCGGGATCTTCCTGCCCGTCCTGTCGCAGATAGATCGTGTTTTGCACCAGCACGAGATCGAGCAACGGAATGGTCGGTGGCGCCCACGACCGGATTTCCACCTGCTTGCGTCCCGCAACGATATCGTCGACGGCGGGCTTCACGATCGACAGGGCCTGTCGCGGCATGGCAAGTCATTCCTTCGGCAAGTTGAAATCGGGCGACCGTCGATCGTCATGCGGCCGAAACGGGCATGCGAGCGCGGTCAGCGCGAGATTGTTGCCGATTCGCCCGAGTGTGTCGACCCGGACACGCCGGGTCCACCGGCGTGACGCGGCCGACGCGGTTCGGTCACGCGCATCGGGGCGACGCGACTTCGTCTTCCGGCTCCCGACGGATCGCCTAAACTACAGACCGTCCCCTTCGCGCGGCTCCTGCCAGCCACCGCCATGGCGCATATCTTCTTCGCCGCTTCGATCCAGCGGCACGTCGAAACACCCGAACGCGAAATCGACGCACACACGCTCGGCGAAGCATTCGACACCGTTTTCAGCGAGCAGCCGCGACTGCGCGGCTACATCGTCGACGACCAGGGCGCGCTGCGAAAACATCTCTCCGTATTCATCGACGGCCAGCCGATACGCGACCGGCAGCGCCTGTCCGATGCGCTCGGCGACGCCAGCCGGGTTTATGTCGTGCAGGCGCTGACCGGCGGATAAGGGGACTTATGCATAGGTCCCGACCCAAGGCCAGAACGCACAGTCAGGCCATCAGGAGACATCGCACATGAACGATCGATTGCTCGTCGCCACCCGCAAGGGCCTGTTCGTTCTGCAGCCCGACGGCAACGGCGGCTGGACGCTCGGCGAACCGCATTTCGCTGGCGAGCCGGTCAGCATGGCGCTCGCCGACCCGCGCGACGGAACGCTGTACGCCGCGCTCAACCTCGGTCATTTCGGCGTGAAGCTGCACCGCAGGCGGGCGGGCGCCGCCGACTGGGAAGAATGCGCCGTCCCCGTCTATCCGCCGCAGCCTGCCGACGAACCGCCCGCCGGCGCCAGCGCGCATGCAGGCACGGGCGACGCGGACGACGAGCCTCCCAGCCCGCCGCAGCCGCCGTGGACGCTTCAGCAGATCTGGTCGCTCGAAACCGGCGGCGCCGACGAGCCGGGCGTACTGTGGGCCGGCACGATTCCCGGCGGGCTGTTCCGCTCCGGCGATTACGGCGACTCGTGGGTGCTCAACCGCCCGCTGTGGGATCGCCCGGAACGCGCCGAGTGGGGCGGCGGCGGATACGACGCGCCGGGCATCCATTCGGTGATGGTCGATCCGCGCGACAGCCGGCACGTGACGGTCGGCATCTCGTGCGGCGGCGTCTGGCAGACCGGCGACGGCGGCGCGACCTGGCGCGTGACCGCGGACGGCATGGAAGCCGACTACATGCCGCCCGAGCGGCGCGGCGAGCCCAACGCGCAGGACCCGCACCGCGTCGTGCAGTGCGCGGCCAACCCGGACGTGCTGTGGACGCAGCATCACTGCGCGATCTTCCGCTCGACCGACGGCGCCGAGCACTGGCGGCGCATCGAGGCGCAGCCCTCGAGCTTCGGCTTCGCGGTCGCCGTGCATCCGGACGAACCGGACACCGCGTGGTTCGTGCCGGCCGTGAAGGATGCGTGCCGGATTCCGGTGAACGGCCAGTTCGTCGTCACGCGCACGCGCGACGGCGGCCGCAGTTTCGAAAGCTTGTCGAACGGATTGCCGGCCGCGCCGGCGTACGACCTCGTGTATCGGCACGGGCTCGCGGTGGACGATTCCGGCACGCGCCTCGCGATGGCGTCGACGACCGGCGGGTTATGGACGTCCGGCGATGGCGGCGAAAACTGGCAGATGGTGTCGGCGCATTTGCCGCCGGTGTATTGCGTCAGGTTCGGGTAACGGCGTACCGCGGGCAACCGGAACCCGATATGGTCGGGTTCCCGCTCACTCGCCGGATCTCTCCTCAACGTGCTCATCCGCGCGGCGATCGCCCGGCGTCATCCCCGCCACCGCCGCACGCGTCTGCGCAATTTCCGTTTCGAGCCAGTCGAGAAACCGCCTGACCTGCGGCTCGCGTTCCCGCCCGGGGCGACACAGCGCGACGAAGCGCGCACCATCGAGCCGCACCGACGGCTCGATCGGCATCAGCGCGCCACGCTCGACGTGCTCGGCAACCAGCACCGAACTCAACAACGCGACGCCCTGCCCGTGCAATACGGCCTGCAATGCGTACTGCTCGTCGTCGTAATGCCGGAACACCGCGCGTTCGAGCCACGCCTCGCGATTGGCCGCGCGACACCACGACGCCCAGTCGATCGACACCGGGAGCGGCGTATCCCACACGGTCTCGATCAAATCGAGCCGCTCGTCCGAACGATGCGCATCGAACCCGGCGGCCGCATACGCGCCGAAATACTCGTCGATCAACGCAATCTCGTGCAGCGCCGGGAACGTGCGCGACGTCGCGCGGATCGCGAGATCGATTCGCGCGTCGCGTTCGAGATCGGCAAGCGCGTTGCCGGTTTCGACCTTGATGTTCAATCGCGGATCGACCTGCCGGAACCGGCCGAGACGCGGAATCAGCCACATCGCGGCAAATGCGGGCGTGGTGGTCAGTACGAGCGTGCGCTCGTCGGCCGCTTCGGGCCGCACCGCGTCGAGCCCGCGGCTCAGTGCAAGCAACGCATCGTGGCTCGTTCGAAACAGTCGCTCGCCCTCCTCCGTGGGCCGCACGCCGCTCGCGCCGCGCTCGAACAGCAGCACGCCGAGCCGGCTTTCGAGCGACTTGATCTGGTGCGACACGGCGGCCGGCGTCACGGACAACTCGTCCGCGGCGGCCTTGAACGTGCCGAGCCGCGCCGACGACTCGAATACACGCAATGCGGTCAGGGGAATTTTCGAGAACACGGGGCCTCGCGGGCCGGATGCGGCCGGGTTGAATTCGATTCAATCGGGGTGAGATTAGGTGAATTGAAGCGGGCGCGCAACGCGAATAGCCTTGCGGGACGTCGCGGCACGGTGCCGCGGCGGTTGCGGTCGAACCGGAGAAACAACGTGCAAGGCCTACCGCGCAGGATCACGCAGGCGGTGCTCTACGAAGCGATCGCCATCTCCTGCATCTCGCCCGTGATCGCGGCGATTTTCAAGCAGGACCTCGTCTATTCGGGTGCGCTGTCGGCGACGATGTCGGCGATCGCGCTGCTGTGGAACATGATCTTCAACGCGCTGTTCGAGCGCTGGGAAGCGTCGCGCCGGCAGCCGACGCGTACGCTCGGGCGGCGGATCCTGCACGCCACCGGATTCGAAGGCGGGCTGATCTTCATGCTCGTGCCCGTCGTGTCGTGGTGGCTCGACATCTCGTGGTTCGACGCGTTCGTCGTCGATATCGGGCTGTTCGCGTTCTTCTTCTGCTACGCGTTCGTGTTCCAGTGGGCGTTCGATCGCGTGTTCGACGTGCCGGCGGCGACGAAGGGGTTGTGACCGTTGTTCCTGCACAGCCCGGCACTTCGCCCGTCGACCCGCCCTCCCCAAAAACATCGCGGCCCGCCCGCACGATGCGGGAGGGCCGCGCTTCATCACGCCGGCGCGCCGCTTTCAGCGGGCGCGCCAGCTACGTCGACGCTCAATGCACGCCGAGATACGCCTTCACGGCCGGCAGCCCCGGCTTGCCGTCGAGGGTCGTCACGCCGGCCAGCCACTTGTCGAGCGCCTGCGGGTTCGCCTTCAGCCACTCGGCCGCCGCCTTGTTCGGGTCTTCCTTGTTCATGATCGGCAGCATCACATGGTTCTCGATCGTCGTCGTGAACTGCAGGTTCGACACGAACTTCGCGACGTTCGGGCAGCGCTGCGAATAGTCGGGCGGCGTCGCCGTCAGCACCTTCGCTTCGCCGTAGTTCGGGCCGAACACGTCGTCGCCGCCGCTCAGGTAGTCGATCTTCATCTTCACGTTCATCGGATGCGGTTCCCAGCCGAGGAACACGATCCACTGCTTGTCGCGGATCGCACGGTTCACCTCGACCAGCATCCCGGCCTCGCTCGACTCGACCATCTTGAACTTGCCGAGGCCGAACTGGTTGCCGTCGATCATCTTCTTGATCAGCAGGTTGCCGTCGTTGCCCGGCTCGATCCCGTAGATCTTGCCGTTCAGCTTGTCGGCGAACTTCTGGATGTCCGCGAACGACTTCAGGCCGCCCTGGTACACGTAGTCGGGCACCGCGAGCGTGTATTTCGCGCCGGTCAGGTTCGGCGTCGACAGCACCTTGATCGTGCCGGCCTTCGTGAACGGCTGGATGATCGGGTCCATCGTCGGCGACCAGTAGCCGAGGAACACGTCGATCTGCTTGCTCTTGATCCCCGCGAACGTGATCGGCACCGACGCGATCGTCTTCGTCGGGCTGTAGCCGAGCCCCTGCAGCATCGTCGATGCGAGGCCCGTGGTCGCCGCGATGTCTGACCAGCCGACATCCGCGAAGCGCACGTTCTTGCATACGGGCGGATCGGCTGCATAAACGGCCGACATCGGCGCGGTTATCCCGATCCCGCACACCGCTGCGATCAATAGGCGCTTCATCTTTCTTCTCCTCAAAGTGATGTCGTTTGCATGAATGCGGGATCTCTTATTGAAACCGCGCGCCGTGATCCCGGCGGCGTCGCGGACCGTACAAACCGTCAGCGCCCCGGCAACCTGCGCTCGTAGCTCGGCGCATGGCCGAACTGCGCGCGGTATGCCTTGCTGAAATGACACGGCGAATGAAACCCGCAGACCGTCGTCACGCGTGCGATCGACGCATCGGTCGTGCGCAGCAGGTCGCGTGCGCGTTTCAGGCGCATCGTCAGGTAATAGTGGGTCGGCGACACGTTCAGGTACACCTTGAACATCCGCTGCAGGTGCCGCTGCGACAGCCGCACGAGCCGCGCGAGTTCCTCCAGCGACAGCGGCTCCTCGATGTTGGCCTCCATCAGCCGCACGACCTCGATCAGCTCGGCACGCGAGAAGCCGACGCGCGCATCGACGGGAATCGGCTGCGTATCGGTCGAGCTGCGGATGCGTTCCAGGATGAACTGCTCCGACACCTGCGCGGCAAGCTGCTGGCCGAATCGCATGCCGACCAGGTTCAGCATCAGGTCGAGCGGCGCGGTGCCGCCCGTGCAGGTCAGCCGGTCGCGGTCGACGACGAACAGCTCGTCGGCGAAGCCGACCTGCGGAAACTCGGCATGCAGCGCGGACAGGTTCTCCCAGTGCACGGTGCAGCGATAGCCGTCGAGCAGCCCGCTCGACATCAGCGCGTACGCGCCCGTACAGATGCCGCCGAGCGGCAGCCCGCGTTCGGCGAGCGCCGCGAGCGTATCGCGCGCGCCCTCGTCGACCACGTCGCGAATGCGGATCCCGCCGCACACGATCATCACGTCGGGCAGGTTCGTGTAGTCGAGCGCCTGCGTGGGCCGCACCGCAATGCCGTTGCTGGCATGCGCGGGGGCGCCGTCGAGCGAGTAGATCGACCACTGGTAGTGGTCGGCGCGCCCGACGTAGTTCGCCATCCGAAGCACTTCGACGGCGCTCGAGAACGCGATCATCGAGAAGTTCGGCAGCGTCAGGAAGCCGAAATGGGCGAGGGACGAAACCGGTGAAACGCAGGCGGCGGGCGCAACAGCGACGGCGGACGTCACATCGGTCTCCTGGCGAGGAGGTTGCAGGGGGCCAGCCCCGCGGCAAATGCCGCGGAAGCCGTTTTCGATTCAGGGAAGGCGGCCGGAAGTCGAGCCGGCCGCCGGACGGTCAGGCCTGTACGGGCGCCGCCTTCATACGAAAGAGCTGCTTGAGGCCCGAGAACAGCGGCGCCTTCACGGTGCCCGGCGCGCGGCCGAAGCTTTCGGTGATGCGGTCGAGAATGATCGCGAGCAGCACGACCGACAGACCGCTTTCGAAACCGAGGCCGATGTCGAGGCGCTGGATACTCGCGAGCACGTCGTTGCCGAGACCGCCCGCGCCGACCATCGACGCGATGATCACCATCGACAGCGCCATCATGATCGTCTGGTTTACGCCCTGCATGATCGACGGCAGCGCGTTCGGGAACTGCACCTTGTACAGCAGTTGCCACGGCGTGCAGCCGAATGCCTGGCCGGCTTCGACGATCTCGCGGTTCACGTGACGGATACCGAGGCTCGTCAGGCGCACGGCCGGCGGCATCGCGAAGATCACCGTCGACAGGATCCCCGGCACGCGGCCGAGACCGAACAGCATCGCGGCCGGAATCAGGTAGACGAAGGCCGGCATCGTCTGCATCAGGTCGAGGATCGGGCGCACGGTCGCGGCGACCCACTTGCTCTTCGCGGCCCAGATGCCGAGCGGGATGCCGAGCACGAGGCTGATGATCGTCGACGACAGCGTGAGGCCGAGCGTGATGACCGTCTGATCCCAGAAGCCGGTCGCGAAGATCAGCAGGAGCGACGCGGTGGTGAACAGCGCGAAACGCCAGCCCACCCGCCACAGCCCGACGCCGATGAAGATCGCCATCATCAGCCACATCGGAATCGCCTGCAGGCCGTGTTCGACGAATGCCGCGAGACCCTCGATCGCTTGACCGATCGCGTCGAACGTCTTCGCATCGTGGTCGAGCAGGTAATGAACGGACTGGTCGACCCAGGTACCGAGCGGAATCATTTCAGACATGGGAACCTCGCGAACGCGTGATGGCCTTCAGGATGAGCGCACGATCGACCGAACCGCAGTAGCAGCCGTCGTCGTCGACGACGGGCAGTGCATTCGGGCTCGCGACCACGCGCGCGACGACATGTTCGAGCGACGCATCGCGCCGGATGCTCTCGACCGGCCGCACGGACGGCGTGTCCTGACCGATCGCATCGCGCGTGACGAAGCCGCGGATCTTGCGTTGGGCGTCGAGCACGAACGCGTATTCGGCGCTGCCGTTCAGCGTCGCCGCGACGTTCGCGGCATCGCACTTCGACATGGTCGGCACGGCACCCGTCTGCATCAGGTCGCCGGCAGTGAGGTAGCGGCTCGTGTCGATGCCGTCGAAGAACGCGCGCACGTAGTCGTCGGCCGGGTTCGCGATGATGTCCTGCGGCGTACCGACCTGCACGAGCCGGCCGCCTTCCATGATCGCGATGCGGTTGCCGATGCGCAGCGCTTCCTCGAGATCGTGCGACACGAACATGATCGTGCGGCGCTGCTCCTTCTGGAGCTGCAGCAGCACGTCCTGCATTTCCCTGCGCTTCAGCGGATCGAGCGCGGAGAACGCCTCGTCCATGATCATCAGCGACGGGTTCACGGCCAGCGCGCGGGCGAGGCCGACGCGTTGCTGCATGCCGCCCGACAGCTCGGACGGCAGCTTGTGCGAAAACGGTGCGAGGCCAACCTGCTCGAGCACCTCCATCGCGCGCCGTTCGCGTTCCTTCTTCCCGACACCCCCGACCTCGAGGCCGAACGCGGCGTTCGACACCACGGTGCGATGCGGCATCAGCGCGAACGACTGGAACACCATGCTCATGTCCTTGCGGCGCAGCGCGGTGAGCGCCGAGCGGCGCGCCGACGCAACGTCGAGCCCGTCGATCATCACTTTGCCCGCGCTCGGGTCGACGAGGCGGTTCACGAGGCGGATCAGCGTGGATTTGCCGGAGCCGGACAGGCCCATCAGCACGAAAATTTCGCCTTCCTGCACATCGAAGGAGACGTTGTGCACGCCGACGACCTGGCCGGTGCGCTTGAGCACGTCATCCTTCGTCGCACCGGCGGCGAGCATGTCGAGCGCCTGCTGGGGGTTACTTCCAAATACCTTGCACAGACCTTCGACTACGACCTTGGGGGCATCCATCGAAACCTTCTCCTCGTGTAGCGGGGACTCACGCGTGTCACTCAACGTGCCTACATAGTTGCCAGAAAAAACCCCGACCTGCCGACGAATTACGACAAACGCTTGCGCAAATACGACACGGCCTCCAGCCCCGCCTGGCGGGCCGCGGCACGCGGCGACATCCGATTGCGGCAGCGCAATACGCGCACACCCAATAACGACGGGCGTCGCACGCGGGACTTGTGCGCAGCAGCGCGGCGCGCATCGCATGATGTTTTGCGCCAACTCGCATCGGGCGCGCGTCGTTTTGCGACAATTCCGCGTCCGATCAGCCGGTGTCGCGAATGTCGTCTGATCAATGCACGTCGAGCGCCCGTCTCGCCGCGCCTGTCGGCCCTCCGCAAAAAGCATGACCGTACAAAAAAGGCCGCGCCGCGCGATCGCCATGAACGGGAATCAGCCATGCATCGCGGCCCGCCCGCAACCCAGAAAATCCCGCATGACCGCTGTGATACATTGCCTGCAAACACGCCGATCGCGCCGTTGCCGCGCGCCTTGCGCACGACGGTCCGCCAACGGCGCGCACTTGCCGGTTCGCCTGCCGGCCGTGCTGAACCCGCCTCGATCCGGTGCGAGCCGCGATCGAAGGACGATAACGATACGAGAGGGAGTAAGGCGTTGAACTGGGCATTCGCCGTAATCGGTTTCATTGTAGGCGGCATCGCCGCATTGATCGGGGATTTCTCGGCCGCGAACGGCTCGCTGCTCGGCGCCGTCGTCGGGTTCTGCATCGGTCATGCGCTGCGGCAGCGCAAACTCACGAACAACAGCGCCACGCCCGACGCATTCGCGATGCCCGCGACGCCGCCCCCCACGCCCGCGCCGCTCGCGGATCGCGTCGCGCGCCTCGAAGCAACCGTCGAAACGCTCACGCGCGAACTCGATTCGCTGCGCGGCCAGCTCGCCGGCGCGAAAGCCGGTGCGGTCGCTGCCGGCAGCGCCGCGCAAACGCCTTCGTCCACTGCGGCCGGCGCCCTGTCGGCTCCGCAGTCGCCCCCTGCTTCGGCAACGCCATCGACATCACCTGCGCAACCCGCAATCGCGGCCGCCGCGCGCGCGGGCACGCCGGTATCAACGTCGGTGCCGGCTCCTGCACCCGCAGCACCCGCCACCGTTCCCGCTGCCGCCAACACCGCGATGAACGCACCGGCCACACTCGCCCATCCTGCCCCGCCCGCGCCGCGCGAACCCGGCATCGCCGAGCGTGCGTTCAGCGCCGCGCGCGACTGGCTGCTCGGCGGCAACACGGTCGTGCGCGTCGGGATCATCGTGCTGTTCTTCGGCGTCGCGTTCCTGCTCAAGTACGCGGCCGACAACAACATGCTGCCGATCGAATTCCGCCTCGCGGGCACCGCGCTCGCCGCGGCCGCGCTGCTCGCGATCGGCTGGCGCGTGCGTGCGCGCCGCGCCGCGTACGGCCTCGTGCTGCAAGGCGGCGGCGTCGGCATCCTGTACCTGACGATCTTCGCCGCGATCAAGCTTTATGCACTGCTGCCCGTCGGCGCCGCGTTCCCGCTGATGATCGCGGTCTGCGCGCTGAGTGCGTTCCTCGCGGTGAAGCAGAACGCGCTGCCGCTCGCGTTCATGGGCAGCGCGGGCGGCTTTCTCGCGCCGGTGCTGCTGTCGACCGGCCAGGGCAACCATGTCGCGCTGTTCAGCTACTACGCGCTGCTGAACGCGGGCATCTTCGCGATTGCGTGGTTCAAGGCATGGCGCCCGCTGAACCTGCTCGGCTTCGTGTTCACGTTCACGATCGGTTCGGCGTGGGGCGTGACGGCCTACCGCCCCGCGCTGTTCGCGAGCACCGAGCCGTTCCTCATCCTGTTCTTCCTGATGTATGTCGGCATCGCGCTGCTGTATGCGGTGAAACGCGAGCTCGCGCTACGGCATTACGTCGACGGCACGCTCGTGTTCGGCACGCCGATCGTCGCGACCGCGCTGCAGGCGTCGCTCGTGAAGGGCATGCCGTTCGGGCTCGCGTGGAGCGCCGTCGCGCTGTCGGCGTTCTACGTCGCGGTCGCAGCGTGGCTCGCGCGGCGCCGCGATCGCCTCGCGCTGCTGTTCGAAGCGATGCTCGCGCTCGCGGTGATCTTCGCGACGCTCGCGGTGCCGCTCGCGTTCTCGGGCCCGACAACCAGCGCCGCATGGGCGATCGAAGGCGCGGCCATCGTGTGGCTCGGGGTGCGCCAGAAGCGCCTGCTGCCATTCGGCTTCGGCCTGCTGATGCAGGTCGCCGCGGCCGGCGCGTTCTTCACGAGCCTGCTCGGGCCGGCCGACACAACCGCGCTGCCCGTGCTCAACAGCCCGTATATCGCGATGCTGCTGATCGCACTCGCCGGCCTGTTCACCGGCTGGTGGCTGCACGGGCGCGACGAAGCGCGCGCGTGGCACGCGTGGATGCCCGAGATCGGCGCCGCGGCCGCGGCGTGGGGGCTGCTGTGGTGGGTGAGCGGCGGGCTGCACGAGATCCTCGTCTACGCGAGCCGTCACGTCGACCTGCATGCCGACCGCTTCGTCGTCGACGCAACCGCGCTGTTCGCGGCCGGCACCGCGTGGCTCGCGCACGTCGCGCGCCGCCGGCTCGCATGGCCGCTCGCCGAATGGCCCGCACTCGCGCTGACGCCGGTGCTGGCGCTGCTCGCGTTGCGCGCGTTCGATGCGTACGAAGCGCCGCTGTCGGGCCTCGGCGCGTTCGCGTGGCCCGTCGCCGTCGGCGCGGGTCTTGCGCTGCTGTGGCGCCAGTCGCGCGGACCGGCAAGCGCCGATGCCGCGCAGGGTGCCGCGCCCGGCATCGGCCAATCCATCGCCGCAGGCGTGATCGCACCGCTGCATTCGCTGATGTTCTGGACGCTGTGCGGGCTGCTGTCGCTCGAAGGGTTCTGGCGCCTGCGCGCATTCGTGCCCGAAGGCGCATGGAGCTGGAGCGCGTGGGCGTATGGTTTCGGTGCGCTGCTCCTGCTCGTATCGGGCCCCGGCTCGCGCCTGCGCTGGCCCGTCGCGGCGTTCCCGCGCGCTTACCAGGTATGGGGTGCGGCGCCGCTCGCCGCGCTGCTGTGGCTGTGGAGCATCGCCAGCGTGACGAGCGACGGCGACGCATCGCCGCTCTTCTGGCTGCCGCTGCTCAATCCGCTCGACATCGCGCAGTTCCTCGTCTTCGTCGCGTTCGCCGCGTGGCTGCGCCGCCTGAAGACGCTCGGCATCGCATGGCATCCGCGCGTCGTCGACTATGTTGCGATCGCAACCGTATTCCTGTGGTTCAACGCGCTGATGCTGCGCACGCTGCATCAGCGCTTCCACATGGTCTACGGCATCGACACCGCGCTGTCGTCGTTCGGCATCCAGCAGGTGTTCATGGTCGGCTGGAGCCTGTTCGCGTTCGCCGGGATGTGGCTGACGCGTCGCGACGGGATCGCCCGCGCGTGTGCGCTCGCGTCGCTGCCGCTGATCGTCGTGATGTGGGTGTGGACCTTCTACGCGAACTTCACGCAGGACGGCGGAAGCTGGGCGCGCGTGCCGCTCTTCAATCCGCTCGATCTCGTGCTCGCGGTCGTCTATGCGCTCGCCGCGTCGTGGTTCGTGCGCGCGCGCAAGCTCGGCTGGTCGTTCGGGAAGTATCGCGTCGAACTGCTGGGCGCGGCCGGTGCGACTGCGTTCCTGTGGCTGAACGCGATCTTGCTGCGCACGCTGCATCACTGGGCCGGCGTGCCGTACGAATTCGGCGCGATGGCCGAATCGACGCTCGTGCAGGCGTCGGTGTCCGTGTACTGGACGGTCTGCGCGCTCGCGACAACGATCTGGGCCACGCGCCGCGGGCTGAGGCCGCTGTGGTTCGTCGGCGCCGCGCTGCTCGCGCTCACGGTCGTCAAGCTGTTCCTGTTCGACCTGTCGCACGTGACCGGCATCGAGCGCATCGTGTCGTTCATCGGCATCGGCGTGCTGCTGCTGTTGATCGGCTATTTCTCGCCGCTGCCGCCGAAGGCCGCGGTCCACCAGGACGACCCGCAATGAAACGACTCGCAGCCCTGCTCGGACTGAGCCTGCTCGCGTCGTTCGCGGCCGCCGACGGCACGCCGGGCGCCGGGCGCGTCGCGCAGCGCTTCTCGCTCGACCTCGACGGCAGCGCCGCGTATTACCAGCTCACCGTGCCGCAGCCCGTGTATGCGGCCAGCCGGCGCGACGATCTCGGCGACGTGCGCGTCTTCAACGGCGCGGGCGAGCCGGTTCCGTATTCGCTCGACGCGCCCGCGGCGGCCACGCCCGCCGTGCCTCCGTCGCGCACGCCGGTGCACTGGTTTCCGCTGCCGCCGGTGCGCGCCGATAACGGCAACGCGCCGCTCGGCGTGACGGTCGGCCCGGACGGCTCGCTGCGCGCGGCCGTCGCCACGCCGTCGCCGGCAAAGCGCGGCGCGGATCTCGTCGACCTGTCGCGTGCGGACGGCGACATCGACGCGCTGCTCGTGCACGTGGGCGACGACACCTACCAGGGGCGTGTCGCCGTCGACGCCAGCGACGACCTGCGCAGCTGGCGCTCGCTCGGCAGCACGCAGTTGCTGAAGGTCGGCCGCGGCGACGACATGCTGATGCAGGAGCGCATCGCGCTCGAAGGTGCGGCGCCGCGCTACCTGCGGCTGGACTGGCTCGACGGCGCGCCCGCGATTGCGTCGATCGACGTCGAGACGCATCCGCGCGACGCGCGCGGGACGGACACCGCATCCGTGCCGCGCCAATGGCGCGACGCCGCGCGCGTGCGAGCCGGCGGTACGCCCGGCGAGTATCTGTTCGACACCGACGGCGCGTATCCGGTCGACCGCGTGCGCATCGACCTGCCTCAGCCGAACACCGTCGCGCGTGCGACGCTGCAAAGCCGCGCCGACGCGCAGGCGCCGTGGCGCGACGTCGCGGGCGCCGTGCTGTTCCGGCTGCAGGGCAAGGCAGGCGAGCAGCGCAATCCGCCGCTCGAGTTCGCGGCGAATACGGATCGCGCGTGGCGGATCGTCGTCGACACGCGCAACGGCGGATTCGGCACCGGGCAGCCGGCGGTCGCGATCGGCTGGCATCCGGCCGCGCTGACCTTCGTCGCGCGCGGTACGCCGCCGTTTACGCTCGGCGTCGGCGACGCGACGCTCGTGTCGTCGGCCGTGAGCCGCGACGCGCTGCTGGTCGGCATGGCGCCCGAAGTGCGGCCCGCGCGCGTCGGTGCTGCGCTGCCGGTTTCGGCGGGCGCGCCGGGGCCGGCTGCCGATACGGACGCGACGCGCCGCTACGTGCTGTGGGGCGCGCTGGTCGTCGCGGTCGGCGTGCTCGGCACGATTGCCTGGCGGCTCGCGAAAGGCGGCGGCGAGTCGCGCAACCGCGAAGAGTGACGCGACGGGCCCGTCTTTATGCGGCGTTTATCCGGCGCGCCTGTTTCTTTCGATGGTCGCAACGCATGACTGCGACGAGCCGTCGTGACGGCGTCAGGCATCGCGTTTCGCAGGCCGACACCGTCGCGCGCACGGTCGTGCAGCATCCGTTTCCACTTGGACCATCTTGTGAAGGTTCGCGTGAAGATCGCGGCCAAGCATCGCGGCAGAGCACAAAAAGCGCGTAAACATCGGTTTCGCCGCGGCGCGGCGGGGGTGTCTCATGGGCCGTACACGAGCGGAAGCGCCACACTCCGCTCACGCGACGTTTACGCGGTAAAACCAGGAAAAGGAGCCAGTGCGCGGCGCTCAGCCGAACGTGTAGCGCCCATGCTGACGCGGCCGCCATGGCGACGAACGGCAGCTCGCGGCGCCGGCCGCGCGTCGCGCCGCCCATCCCGCGCCACGGCGCACGCGCAGGTCGCGCCGTGCCACTGCCGCAACGCGCGCCGGCAACGCATGCGTCAGACGCCGCACGGCCGCCACACGCGCGGCCAGCCGCGACGCCGGCGACGCGCGGCGCACGATTTGCGCGACAGGCCGCTTGCAGAGGATCGCGCTGTCGTAGCGCTTGCCGGCGAAGCGCATCACGTCGACGACCGCAAAACCCTGCGCGCCGTAGAACGCCAGCAGATGCGATGCAGGATGCGGCGTATCCAGCGCGAGCAGCGTATAACCGCGCAACGCGGCCCACTGCTCGGCGAACGACAGCAGCAAGGCGCCGATCCCGCGGCTCTGGCAATCGGGATCCACGGCTACCTGCCGCACGCTCGCGACGCCTTCCCGCCGGTACAGCGAGCAGGCCGAAGACTGATCGGTCCCATACAGCGTGGCCGTGCCGACGACGCGCCCGCCGCACACGGCGACGTAGCACTCGCCCGCTTCCGCGCGGCGGCGCGTGACGTCTTCGTCCTGATCGACGCACGTACAGTTGAGCCCCATCGCGCCGAGCCGCGCGAATGCGCGATGCAGCATCGGCGTGAGTTGCGCGTAGCTGTCGACTGCCGGATCGAAACGCCGTACGAACACCCGGTCGGCGCACACCGAAGGCGGCGCAGCAGGGAGACGTTCGGCAATCGCGTTCCAGGGTATCGACATCGCAGTGCTCCGTGGTTGGGATGCCCGAAGTCTAGGAGCGTGCCGGTGGGCGTCGCAAGAAAAAATGTCGTAAAAGTTTGGGGAGATGTGCGCGGGAAAAACGGTCGCAACGTTGCGTGCCGCTGCTCTGCCGATATCGTTGCGAACGCATGAAAGTGCGCCGATCGTTGTCCGCGCAAGCAACGAATCCCGCGACGGCATCGACACCCCGCGCGCACTCCGTTGACACCTGCGGCGACGCGATCCAGACTCGATGTTCCCTCACCTCACCGCACCGCGAGCGCTCATGGTCACCTGCTTCCTTCGCTACGTCATCGATCCGTACAAGCTCGACCAGTTCGAAGCCTACGGCAAGATGTGGATTCCGCTCGTCGAGCAATTCGGCGGCACGCATCACGGCTACTTCCTGCCGTCCGAAGGCGCGAACGACATCGCGCTCGCGATGTTCTCGTTCCCGAGCCTCGCCGAGTACGAACGCTACCGCGAACGCTCGAAGGACGATCCGGCGTGCCAGGCCGCGTTCCGCTATGCGGAGGAAACGCGCTGCATCGTCAGCTACGAACGCAGCTTCTTCCGGCCGGTATTCGAGTAACCGGCAACGCCCGCAGGCATCGCGCCCCTTTTCCTGACCGGGACGAAAAAAAGCCCCGCCTGCATCCGCGCGGCGGGGCCAACCCATGTCAGTAGAGACATCATGGAGGAGACGGGCCCATCTTATCGACCGTGGCGTACCGTCCCAACCAAGCATTTCTGCTATCGATCTGCGCGACCGCGCACACGATTGCCCCCGCCGCGCGGCATATCGATAGAACGAAAAGTCGTTTTCAGAGTGGCGACGGGGTCGTTACCATCTGGTTTTAAGCCTGTGCTTAGCCGGGCAAGCCATCCCCGAGGAGCGCCCCTTGACTGCATTCGATCAACACCGCCGCCCGTTCGTCGTCGGCATCGGCGGTACCACCCGTGCAGCGTCGTCGACCGAACGCGCGCTGTCGTTCGCGCTGCGCGGCGCGCAGGCCGCCGGCGCGCGCACGCGCCTGTTCGACGGCCCGTTCCTGCATACGCTGCCGCACTACGCACCCGAACACAAAACGCTGACCGACGCGCAGCGCGAACTGATCGACACCGTG
This sequence comes from Burkholderia pyrrocinia, assembly GCF_001028665.1. Lineage (NCBI taxonomy): Bacteria > Pseudomonadati > Pseudomonadota > Betaproteobacteria > Burkholderiales > Burkholderiaceae > Burkholderia > Burkholderia pyrrocinia. Next base: position 1,639,262 of record NZ_CP011504.1, on the reverse strand, counting down.
CGCCAGGCCGACGCGATCATCATCGCGACGCCCGGCTATCACGGCGGCGTCTCCGGTCTCGTGAAGAACGCGCTCGACACGCTCGAGGAACTGCGCGCGGACGATCGCCCCTATCTCGACGGCCGCGCGGTCGGCCTGATCGTCACCGCGTACGGCTGGCAGGCGGCCGGCACCGTGCTGACGTCGCTGCGTTCGATCGTCCATGCGCTGCGCGGCTGGCCGACGCCGTTCGGCGCGACCGTCAACACGCTCGAAACGCGTTTCGAAAACGCCGATAGCTGCTCGGATCCGAAGGTCGTCGCACAGCTCGAGACGGTCGGCGCGCAAGCGGCCGAGTTCGCGCTCGCATTCGCGTCGCATCGTGCGGCCACGCATGCGGCATCGGTCGACGCGCTCGCGCCCGTGCTGAAGATCGCCAACCAGTAATCCCCTGCACTCCGCCGCCCGCGCCCGGCCGACAAGGTTCGCCGTGCGCGGGCGGCGCGCCTTCGGATGCGCGGCGATGTGCTGCGTGCGCCGACACCGCCCCCCGCGCGCAGACCGCTCCGGTGCGTCGCCTTGAATCCCCTTCCCCGGCATACCCTCCTCGATATCGATTCGGTCCACCGCATGATTTGCATTGGCCGAAAGATTGGTTCACGCAGCCGGCGGGTTTTCGTACGCTGAAAGCCCGAACTTTCTCCGCGCACGCCATGAACCGTACGATCCGCTACAAGGGCTATGAAGTCGCCCCCGCTGCCGCCCGGTTGCCGAACGGGCTGTTCGCCGCCAACCTGACGATCGCGCGGGCGAGCGGCGGCCCGTCGTCGCGCTCCGTTTCGTTCGACGCGATCGATTTCTTCTTCGAAGAGGAACACGCGCTCGCCTATGCGTCCCGCTGGGGTCGCCTCTGGGTCGACACGCACGCGTGACGCACGCCTGACGGGCGTGCGCATGGCCGCACGAAAATACGCGTTTACGGAAGCTATGCAAAAATCTTTCGGCCCGTAATCGCATAACAACAGCCATGACTGACACGCTGCAGGAAGAGCACGCAGCCGCAGATCACGCGATGCGCAACTGGACCTTCGAGAGTCAAGGTCCGGTCAGGATCGGTTCCGATGCGCACAAGCAGATGTTCTGTCGCATGCTGCTCGACACACACAATCCGTACAAACCGGCCGTGATCGACTGGCCGGCGCTCAAGCCCGCCGAACTCAGGCGGCTCACGTCGCTGCCGATCTGGGACATCGCGGTGCAAACCGAAGGCCGCGCATCGATCCGCGTCGCAACCTACGCAGCGACGATCGACGATCGGCTGCTGCGCCGCGCGCTCGAGATGGACGGCGGCGAGGAAGCACGCCACAAGGTCGTGCTGTCGAAGCTCGTCGAGGCCTACGGCATCCGGCTCGCGCCCGAGCCTGCCTACCCGGCGCCGAAGGATCCCGAGTGGTCGTGGATGATGACGGGCTTCAGCGAGTGCATCGACAGCTTCTTCGCATTCGGCCTGTTCCGCTCCGCGCAGCGCTCCGGCTATTTCCCGCCCGAACTCGTCGACACCTTCGAGCCCGTGATCCAGGAAGAAGGGCGCCACATCCTGTTCTTCGCGAACTGGTATGCGTGGTACTGGCGCACGATGCCGTGGTGGCGCCGGCCGTGGTTCTTCGCACGCGTCGCGGCCGTGTGGGTACAACTGATCCGCGACCGCATCGGCATCGCGCGCGGCATCGACGCCGACGGCGCCGCGCGTGACGCGAACTTCCCGGCGACCGGCACCGCCGACATCGGCGATGCGCTGAACCCGCGCGAGCTGATCGAGCTGTGTCTCGTCGAGAACGACCGGCGGATGGCCGGTTACGACAAGCGCCTGCTGCGCCCGATGTTCGTGCCGCGGATGGCGCGGTTCGCGTTGCGGTTTCTCAAGAAGTAAGGTCGAGGGGCGCGGCCGCGAGACGCGCGAGCCGGCACGCGCAGCGCGCTCGCCGGTTCCGCTCTCGACGTTGTGCGCGCCGTCGCCGGCGATACGCTGCGCAGCCTGACTGTTGCCACCGGTGCCCGGCTTCCTCCCTGACGCTTGCCATAGGTTCCGGGCAAGCGGACGTTCGGGTGCAGGCGCTCGAAGCCGACCAGTCGCATGTGATGCGGGAGCGCATCGACCTGCATCCGCCTGCTGAATGTGGCGCGCCCGACACATTCACTCCTCCCCCTTTTTCTACCGGCGCTGCGATACGCGCGCCGCGCAGGACAAATTGTCGTACCCATGTTCGGACAGTTCGGGAGCGGCACCGCCGACGCCGACCAGCGTCTTTCGCATCCTGTCGACACCAGGCGGGCAACCACGGCGGATACCGCCTCACGGACCGGTTCGACACGCGTTCAAATCCTGCCATGTACCGACATTGCAGATATCGTCAATAGGACAAATCCGATAGTTGAATGCCACGCACACTATCTGTCGCTTTGTATCAATTTTTTACAAATTCGATGAGCCAGCCGGCCCGGAACGCTCGCCACACGGGCAGCCTCGACGGACGAGATGCGCAAATCAGCACAGCCAGATATTCGCAACTCCATATTTAATTGATTTACCGATAATCATATAAGACAAAAACAAATCCTCTACAAAATCACAAATTAACAAGTTAATGAGTCGATCAACACATTATCAACCCACACATCTCAAGACATTACAAACATGTAATGTGTGACGTTTGCGCAAACGTTTGCTATTTCATTTGTCTTACTTTTCGATCGCCCGCATGTGTTACCCACCGCACAAAACACGCGTAACACGTTGATTTTAATACAAATTCACAGCGCAAACCCAGAAAACTCAAACCCTGCAAGTAACATTCTTACATCTTTCAAATTCATTCTTCACGAATACATCCAAACACGATGCATTGACTATCTTTTAACTTTCCAAACCCTCCATTTATCACTATTTGTCAATTCATTAAATCGACCTCCAATAAACTCCGCCCATCAATTTTGAGATTCGCGCGAGCGCACGGCATATTCCTCTAACGAAAGAGACCGGTGTGTAGCGTGCACATTTGGAGGTAGTAGGACATGAACCGCACATACCGCTCGATCTGGAACGAAGCTCTTGGCGCCTGGGTCGCGGCATCGGAAATCGATTCGGCACGGGGCAAGCCGAACAAGTCGGCCATCGTGGTTGCCGCAGTCGCAGCACTGGCGATCGCCCTGCCGGGGCTCGCCGAGGCGAATACCCTCACCACACTGCAGTCCTGCCTTACGGGAAGCAGCGGCGCGGTCGGCCGCGTCAACCCGGGCGGCACGCAAAACCAGGCCGGCGACGGTTCCGGCACTTACTCGGTCGTGGCCGGATGTAACTCCAACGGCAACGGCTGGACCGGCGTCACGGTATATGGCGCGTTCGCGCAGGCGAACGGCAACGGCGCCGTCGCCACCGGCATGCTGTCGTCGGCTGGCCTGTGGGGGGTCGCAGCCGGCCTCGAAACCACCGCCAGCGGTGCCGGCGCGACCGCACTCGGCTTCGGCTCGACGGCGAACGCGCTGAACTCCGTCGCGATCGGCGGTGCGGGCGGCAACGGCACGACGCCGCTGTCGCAAGCGAACTCGACCATCGCGTCGGGCGCGGGCTCGATCGCAATCGGCAGCAACGCAACGAAGGGCGCGCAGTCGGCCGCTTCGGACAGCATCGCGATCGGCGGTCAGTCGTCCGTCGCGTCGACGGCTACGTCGGGTATCGCGGTCGGCCGCGGCGCGACCGTCAACGGCGCGTACGGCATTGCGCAAGGCGACGGCGTCGTCTCCGGCGGGACGGGCCAGAACGTTGCGATCGGCTCGAGCGGCACGACGGCCAACAGCGGCACGGCAGCCGGCGGCGCGGTTGCGATCGGCCGCGGCCAGTCGGCGAGCGGCGACGGCGCGGTCGCGATCGGCGACCCGAACAGCGCAACCGGCACGGGTGCTCTGGCAATCGGCGCGAACAACACGTCGAACGGCCAGGGCGCTGTCGCGCTTGGCAATGCGAACTCGGCGACCGGCACGGGCGCCGTGGCGATCGGCAACGCCACCACGTCGAACGGCAGCTCCGTGGCGATCGGCAGCACCGCGACTGCCACGGGCACGAACGGCTCGATTGCAATCGGCAACTCGGTGACGTCGACCGGCACTGGATCGATAGCGATCGGCAACAGCGGGAGCTTCGGTGCCAAGGCCCTCGCCTCCGGTTCGGATGCCGTGGCGCTCGGCAACGGCTCGACCGCGAGCGGGGCGGCAGGTTCGGTCGCCCTGGGTTCGAGCAGTGTGGCCACGAATTCGTTCGCAACCGCATTGGGTGCAAACTCCAACGCGTCCGGCAGCGGATCCGTCGCGATTGCGCAAGGGTCCAGCGCTACAGCCACCAATGCAGTGGCGATCGGTGTCAGCTCGACGGCAAACGTAGCGAACTCGGTTGCCCTCGGCAACGGCTCGGTGACGAGCGCCACCGCGACGACGGCAACCGGTGGCACCGGGACGGTCAGCAGCACCACGATCGGCACTCAGACGTTCGGTACCTACGCCGGCGCGAGCGCGGCGAACGGTGTGGTCAGTGTCGGCGCGCCCGGCTCGGAACGCCGCATCCAGAACGTCGCGGCTGGCCTCGTCAGCGCAACCAGTACCGACGCCATCAACGGCAGCCAGCTCTACTCGGTCGCGAGCACAACGACGTCGAGCATCACGAGTCTGTCGACGTCGGCATCGACCGGTCTCTCGTCGGCTAACAGTTCGATCACTTCGCTGTCCAGCTCGACCTCGACGGGTCTGTCGTCGGCTAACAGCTCGATCACGTCGCTGTCGACTTCCACGTCGACCGGCCTGTCGTCGGCAAATAGCTCGATCACGTCGCTCTCCACGTCGACCTCGACCGGCATCAACTCGCTGTCCACTGGCTTGAGCTCAGCGAACAGCTCGGTGACGTCGCTGTCCACCTCGACCTCGACCGGCCTCTCGTCGGCTAACAGTTCGATCACTTCGCTGTCGACTTCCACGTCGACTGGCCTGTCGTCGGCAAATAGCTCGATCACTTCGCTCTCCACGTCGACTTCGACCGGCATCAACTCGTTGTCCACTGGCCTGAGCTCGGCCAACAGCTCGGTGACTTCGCTGTCCACCTCCACGTCGACCGGCCTCTCGTCGGCTAACAGCTCGATCACGTCCCTGTCCACGTCGACCTCGACGGGCCTGTCGTCGGCCAACAGCTCCATCACGTCGCTGTCGACTTCCACGTCGACCGGCCTGTCGTCGGCAAATAGCTCGATCACGTCCCTGTCCACGTCGACTTCGACCGGCATCAACTCGCTGTCCACGGGCCTGAGTTCGGCCAACAGTTCGGTGACGTCGCTGTCCACCTCGACCTCGACCGGCCTCTCGTCGGCTAACAGCTCGATCACTTCGCTGTCGACTTCCACGTCGACCGGCCTGTCGTCGGCGAATAGCTCGATCACGTCCCTGTCCACGTCGACCTCGACCGGCATCAACTCGCTGTCCACGGGCCTGAGCTCGGCCAACAGCTCGGTGACGTCGCTGTCCACCTCGACCTCGACCGGCCTCTCGTCGGCTAACAGCTCGATCACTTCGCTGTCGACTTCCACGTCGACTGGCCTGTCGTCTGCGAATAGCTCGATCACGTCCCTGTCCACGTCGACCTCGACCGGCATCAACTCGCTGTCCACGGGCCTGAGTTCGGCCAACAGTTCGGTGACGTCGCTGTCCACCTCGACCTCGACCGGCCTCTCGTCGGCTAACAGCTCCATCACTTCGCTGTCGACTTCCACGTCGACCGGTCTGTCGTCTGCGAATAGCTCGATCACGTCCCTGTCCACGTCGACCTCGACCGGCATCAACTCGCTGTCCACGGGCCTGAGCTCGGCCAACAGCTCGGTGACTTCGCTGTCCACCTCGACCTCGACTGGCCTCTCGTCCGCCAACAGCTCGATCCTGTCGCTGTCCACGTCGACGTCGACCGGCATCGGCTCGCTGTCCACGGGCCTCAGCTCGTCCAACAGCTCGATCACCTCGCTGTCCACGTCGACCTCAACCGCGATCGAAGCCGCGAAAACGCACTACTACAGCGTCAACGACGGCGGCACGCAGCAGGCCAACTACAATAACAACGGCGCGACGGGCATCAACTCGCTCGCCGCCGGTGTGGCCGCAAGCGCTGCCGGTGCGAGCAGCGTCGCTGTCGGTGACACCGCGAACGCGAAGGCGAACGGCGCGGTCGCAATCGGCCAGAACGCCACGGCCAACAACGCCGGCGACGTTGCACTCGGCAGCGGCTCCACCACGTCGACGCCGAACCCGACGCCGACTGGCACCATCGGCGGTGTAACCGCCACGTTCGCGGGTGGCAATCCGACCAGCGTGGTCAGCGTCGGCAAGCCTGGTGCCGAGCGTCAAGTCACCAACGTCGCGGCCGGTCAAATCACCGCGACCAGCACCGATGCGATCAACGGCTCGCAGCTCTTCGCGACCAATTCGGTTGTGAACTCGTTGTCGACCACGGTGTCGACGTCCGGCAGCGCGATCGCCTCGCTGTCGACCGGCATCACGTCGCTGTCGACGGGCCTCAGCTCGACCAACAGTTCGGTTACCTCATTGTCGACCTCGACGTCAACCGGCCTGTCGTCAGCTAACAGCTCGATCACCTCGCTGTCGACCTCCACGTCGACGGGCCTGTCGTCGGCGAACAGCTCGATCACGTCGTTGTCCACCTCGACCTCGACGGGCCTGTCGTCGGCGAATAGCTCGATCACGTCGCTGTCCACTTCGACCTCGACGGGGCTGTCGTCGGCGAATAGCTCGATCACGTCGCTGTCCACGTCGACCTCGACGGGTCTGTCGTCGGCGAATAGCTCGATCACGTCGCTCTCCACGTCGACCTCGACCGGGCTGTCCTCGGCTAACAGCTCGATCACCTCGCTGTCGACCTCCACGTCGACGGGCCTCTCGTCGGCTAATAGCTCGATCACGTCGCTGTCGACTTCGACCTCGACCGGCCTGTCGTCGGCGAATAGCTCGATCACGTCGCTGTCCACCTCGACCTCGACCGGCCTGTCGTCCGCGAACAGCTCGATCACGTCGCTGTCCACCTCGACCTCGACCGGTCTCTCGTCGGCGAACAGCTCGATCACGTCGTTGTCCACCTCCACGTCGACTGGCCTGTCGTCGGCGAACAGCTCGATCACGTCGTTATCCACCTCGACCTCGACCGGCATCAACTCGCTGTCCACTGGCCTGAGCTCGACCAACAGCTCGGTGACGTCGCTGTCGACTTCCACGTCGACGGGCCTCTCGTCGGCGAATAGCTCGATCACGTCGCTGTCCACCTCGACCTCGACCGGCATCAACTCGCTGTCCACTGGCCTGAGCTCGACCAACAGCTCGGTGACTTCGCTGTCGACTTCCACGTCGACGGGCCTCTCGTCGGCGAATAGCTCAATCACGTCGCTGTCCACCTCGACTTCGACCGGCATCAACTCGCTGTCCACCGGCCTGAGCTCGACCAACAGCTCGGTGACTTCGCTGTCGACTTCCACGTCGACCGGCTTGTCGTCGGCCAACAGCTCGATCACGTCGTTGTCCACCTCGACTTCGACGGGTATCAACTCGCTGTCCACCGGCCTCAGCTCGACCAACAGCTCGGTGACTTCGCTGTCGACTTCCACGTCGACCGGCTTGTCGTCGGCCAACAGCTCGATCACGTCGTTGTCCACCTCGACTTCGACCGGCATCAACTCGCTGTCCACCGGCCTCAGCTCGACCAACAGCTCGGTGACGTCGCTGTCGACTTCCACCTCGACTGGCCTGTCGTCGGCTAACAGCTCGATCACGTCGCTCTCCACGTCGACTTCGACCGGCATCAACTCGCTGTCCACCGGCCTCAGCTCGACCAACAGCTCGGTGACGTCGCTGTCGACCTCCACCTCGACCGGCCTGTCGTCGGCCAACAGCTCAATCACGTCGTTGTCCACCTCGACTTCGACGGGTATCAACTCACTGTCCACCGGCCTGAGCTCGACCGACAGCTCGGTGACGTCGCTGTCGACTTCCACGTCGACCGGCCTGTCGTCGGCCAACAGCTCGATCACGTCGTTGTCGACCTCCACGTCGACCGGCTTGTCCTCGGCCAATAGCTCGATCACGTCGTTGTCCACTTCGACTTCGACGGGTATCAACTCACTGTCCACGGGCCTGAGCTCGACCGACAGCTCGGTGACTTCGCTGTCGACCTCCACGTCGACTGGCCTGTCGTCGGCTAACAGCTCGATCACGTCGCTCTCCACGTCGACTTCGACCGGCATCAACTCGCTGTCCACCGGCCTCAGCTCGACCAACAGCTCGGTGACGTCGCTGTCGACCTCCACGTCGACGGGCCTCTCGTCGGCGAATAGCTCGATCACGTCGCTGTCCACCTCGACCTCGACCGGCATCAACTCGCTGTCCACGGGCCTGAGTTCGACCAACAGCTCGGTGACTTCGCTGTCGACTTCCACGTCGACGGGCCTCTCGTCGGCGAATAGCTCGATCACGTCGCTGTCCACCTCGACCTCGACCGGCATCAACTCGCTGTCCACGGGCCTCAGCTCGACCGACAGCTCGGTGACTTCGCTGTCGACTTCCACGTCGACGGGCCTCTCGTCGGCGAATAGCTCAATCACGTCGCTGTCCACCTCGACTTCGACCGGCATCAACTCGCTGTCCACCGGCCTGAGCTCGACCGACAGCTCGGTGACGTCGCTGTCGACCTCCACATCGACCGGCTTGTCCTCGGCCAACAGCTCGATCACGTCGCTGTCCACCTCGACCTCGACCGGCATCAACTCGCTGTCCACGGGCCTGAGCTCGACCAACAGCTCGGTGACCTCGTTGTCGACGTCAACGTCGACGGGTCTGTCGTCCGCGAATAGCTCGATCACGTCGCTGTCCACCTCGACCTCGACCGGCATCAACTCGCTGTCCACGGGCCTGAGCTCGACCAACAGCTCGGTGACTTCGCTGTCGACTTCCACGTCGACGGGCCTCTCGTCGGCGAATAGCTCGATCACGTCGCTGTCCACGTCGACCTCGACCGGCATCAACTCGTTGTCGACGGGCCTCAGCTCGACCAACAGCTCGGTGACTTCGCTGTCGACTTCCACGTCGACGGGCCTCTCGTCGGCGAATAGCTCGATCACGTCGCTGTCCACGTCGACCTCGACCGGCATCAACTCGTTGTCGACGGGCCTCAGCTCGACCAACAGCTCGGTGACTTCGCTGTCCACCTCGACCTCGACGGGCCTGTCGTCCGCGAACAGCTCGATCGACTCGCTGTCCACCTCGACGTCAACCGGCCTGTCGTCCGCCAACAGCTCGATCACCTCGCTGTCGACCTCGACCTCGACCGGCCTGTCCTCGGCGAACAGCTCGATCGATTCGCTGTCCACGTCGACTTCGACGGGCCTGTCGTCCGCCAACAGCTCGATCACATCGCTGTCCACCTCGACTTCGACCGGCATCAACTCGCTGTCCACCGGCCTCAGCTCGACCAACAGCTCGGTGACGTCGCTGTCGACCTCCACGTCGACCGGCCTCTCGTCGGCTAACAGCTCGATCACGTCGTTGTCCACCTCGACCTCGACCGGCCTCTCGTCGGCGAATAGCTCGATCACGTCGCTGTCCACCTCGACCTCGACCGGCATCAACTCGCTGTCCACCGGCCTGAGTTCGACCAACAGCTCGGTGACTTCGCTGTCGACTTCCACGTCGACGGGCCTGTCCTCGGCGAACAGCTCGATCACCTCGCTGTCGACCTCGACGTCGACGGGTCTGTCGTCCGCGAACAGCTCGATCACGTCGTTGTCCACGTCGACCTCGACCGGCATCAACTCGCTGTCGACCGGCCTGAGCTCGACCGACAGCACGATCCTGTCGCTGTCGACCTCGACCTCGACCGGCATCGGCTCGCTGTCCACCGGCCTGAGCTCGACGAACAGCTCGGTGACGTCGCTGTCCACGTCGACCTCGACCGCGATCAACAACGCGAAGACGCACTACTACAGCGTCAACGACAACGGCACGCAGCAAAGCAACTACGCCAACGACGGCGCGACGGGCACCAACGCCCTCGCAGCCGGCGTCAACGCCAGCGCGGCAGGCGCAAGCAGCGTCGCGGTCGGCGACGGCTCGAACGCGCAGTCGGCAGGCGCGGTCGCGATCGGCCAGAACGCATCGGCAACGGGCGGCAAGGCCGTGTCGATCGGCTCCGGCAACACCGCGAGCGGCGACGGCGCAGTCGCGATCGGCGACCCGAGCATCGCGACGGGCACCGGTGCGGTAGCGCTGGGCGCGAACGACACGGCGACCGGCAACGGCGCAGTGGCGCTCGGCAACGCGAACACCGCGAACGGCGCCAGCGCACTCGCCCTCGGCAGCTCGAACCAGGCCACCGCGGACAACACGATTGCGCTGGGCAACCAGGCCACGGCCAGCGCCACCGGCGCACAGGCCTACGGCTCGGCGGCCAAGGCCACGGCCGCCGACGCGCTCGCCTTCGGCACGAACGCGCAAGCCAACGTCGCCAACTCGATCGCGCTCGGGGCGAACTCGGTCACGAGTGCCGCGAACCCGACGTCGAGCGCCACGATCGGCGGCGCCACGTACTTCTTCGCCGGCAACTCGCCGGTCGGCGTGGTGAGCGTCGGCGCGCCGGGCCAGGAACGCCAGATCACGAACGTCGCCGCGGGCCGGATCTCAGCCAGCAGCACGGACGCGATCAACGGCAGCCAGCTCAATGCGACGAACAACGCGGTCAACGCACTGTCGACGTCCACCGCATCGAACGTCGCGTCGCTGTCGACCGGCATCGGCTCGCTGTCCACCGGCCTGAGCTCGACGAACAGCTCGGTGTCGTCGCTGTCCACGTCGACCTCGACCGCGATCAACTCGCTGTCGACGGGCCTCAGCTCGACGAACAGCAACGTATCGTCGCTGTCCACGTCCACCTCGACCGGCATCGGTTCGCTGTCCACCGGCCTGAGCACGACGAACAGCAACGTGGCATCGCTGTCGACCGGCGTGACGAACATCAGCAACACGCTGAACTCGCTGTCGACGACGATCAACAACAACCAGACGCGCGCGGTGAACAACAACGGCATCGCCGCCGACATGAACGGTACCGGCAACGATCACCCGACCGTCACCGCCGGCTCGAACTCGGTGGCGATCGGCGCGAATTCGACGGATGGCGGCCGCCAGAACGTCGTCTCGGTCGGCAGCGACACGCAGCAGCGCCAGATCGTGAACGTCGCGCCGGGTACGCAAGGCACCGACGCAGTGAACGTGAACCAGCTGACGCAGGTTCAGACGACGCTGTCGACGGCACTGTCGGGCCAGCAGGCGCAGATCAACTCGCTGGGTTCGCAACTGCAGCAGACCGACCAGATGGCGAAGCAGGGTATCGCGGCCGTCGGCGCGATGGCGTCGATCCCGCAGCTCGATCGCGATGCCAACTTCGGGATGGGGGTCGGCACGTCGACCTTCCTCGGCCAGAAGGCGATGGCGGTCAACATGCAGGCTCGCATCACGGAGAACCTGAAGGCGTCGATCAACGGCGGCTTCAGCGGCGGTCAGAAGGTGATCGGCGCCGGCATGCTGTACCAGTGGAAGTAACACGTCGCGCCGCCAGGTCGCCCGGCTCGCGAGCCGGCCGGCCCGCGGCGGCCCCGACGGCAGGACGAGCCGGCCGCGCAACCCGCGGCCGGCTTCTGTCAACCCAAGCTTTGAGGACGTAACCGTGAACAAACTCGCTTTTGCGCTCGCGCTTTCCGCAATGGCCCTCGCCGCGTGCTCGACCGCATCCGGCCCGACCTTCAGCGCCTCCGAACTGCAGCCGCGCGACGGCGTGCGCACGTTCCAGGTGGACTGCCACGGCCTGCTGTCCGGCCCGCAGACCTGCATGAAGGCCGCCCGCAAGATCTGCGGCGACCAGCCGGTGCGCGCCGTCGACTCGGCCCGTGCACTGCGCGACAAATCCGATCCCGCGACGCTGGTCTTCCAGTGCGGCGCCGCGCCGGCCGAAGCGGCTGCGACCTCGGCCGCCGAACCGGCGCCTGCCGTCGTCGAGCGCGTGAACCTGTCGGGCGACGCGCTGTTCGCGACCGACCACGCGACGCTCGCACCGACCGCACGCGAATCGCTCGACCGGCTGCTGAGCGAGCGCGCAGACCGCACGTACTCGCTGGTGACGGTCACCGGCTTTACGGACTCGGTGGGCAGCGACGACTACAACCTCGCGCTGTCGCAGCGCCGCGCCGAGTCCGTCGCCGCCTATCTGAAGGCGCACGGGCTGAAGACCGACACGCTGACGGTCACGGGCCGCGGCAAGGCCGATCCGGTCGCGTCCAACGCGACGCCCGAAGGCCGCGCCAGCAACCGCCGCGTCGAAATCCGGCTGCAGCACTGAGCGGGCGGCCGCCGCGCGCGGCGGCCCGATCCGGCCTGCCGCCAGCGCCGCGCCGGACATCCTCCAGACAACCGCCGGACAACGCCGACGCCGCTGCGCCAGCGCCCCGCTCCCGTTGGCCGGCGGCTATGTCAAAGTTCGTCACGTCCCTCCACAAACCGGCGATTTCCGTGCCACAATCGCCGCAGACAGTCGCCGGGGCAGCCTGCCCGAGACGCGCGCCGTGCCAGGCGTGCCCGACGATACGCCGGAATCCGGCTACCGCCCTCGCGAACCACGTCGCCCGATTCGCCTGCCGCGCTGCACCGGCGCGAATGCAACCATGACAATCCACGGCGCGCCGCTTCCAGACCAGACGCTCGACGCGATGCCCGGACGCACGACGCCGCAGAGGAAACCAACCGGTGACGGACATCAATGAAGCCGCCGCGGGCGGCACCCGCAAGCAACGGCCGGCCGTCGGCATCTCGCTGTTTGCGCGGGACGGCCAGGCGATCTGGGAAAACGGCATACACCAGAACATCGCGTTCCTCGCGATGATGCTCAAGCGCTCGGATCGCGTCGGCCCCGTCTATTTCCTGAACGGCGGCGACGCCAACGCCCTGCCGGCCGGCCTCGAACTCGACGGCCTCGACATCCCGCTCGTAAAGCCCGCCGACGTCACGCACGAACTCGACGTCGTGATCGAAATGGGCGCGCAGCTTCCGGTCGAATGGCTCAGGCACATGAAGGCGCTCGGCAAGAAAATCGCCGCGTTCTTCTGCGGGCACGTGTATGCCGGCTTGTGCGAAACCCCGATCTTCGGCAAACCGTCGGGGCACATCTTCAACGGCGCGCCGTTCGACGAAGTGTGGCTGCTGCCGCAGTACGACAAGACCGCGGCGCCGATGCTGCAGACCATCCTGCGCGCGCCCGTCCATCTGATGCCGCATATCTGGTCGCCGTACTTCCTCGATCGCCGCGTCGCCGCGCTCGCCGCCGAAGGCGCGACGTTCGGCTATCGGCCCGGCAGCCGCCCGTGGCACCTGGCGATGCTCGAACCGAACATCTCGGTCGCCAAGTCCTGCCACTACCCGATGCTCGCGTGCGACGAGTTCTACCGCGCGCGGCCGGACGCGGTGCAACACATGTTCGTCGTCAACTCGATGCACATGAAGGAGCATCCGACCTTCGTGCACTTCGCGAACAGCCTCGATCTCGTGCGCCAGCACAAGGCGACCTTCGAGCCGCGCATCGACCTGCCGGGCTTCATGGCGCGCCACGCGGATGCGGTCGTGTCGCATCACTGGGAAAACGCGCAGAACTACCTGTATTACGACGTGCTGCACGGCGGCTATCCGCTGATCCACAACTCGACGCTGCTCGGCGACGCCGGCTATTACTACCCGGATTTCGACTCCGCCGCGGGTGGCCGCGCGCTGCTCGACGCATGGCTGCATCACGACGAACGCCTCGACGACTACCGTGCGAAGACCGGCCGGCTGCTGCAGTCGGTCTCGATCGACAACCCCGCGAACCTCGACGCGTTCGTCTCGCGTCTGGTCGCCTGAACCGGAGAATACGCATGTCGGACTCCAATGCCCGTCAAGCGCCCGGCGAGGGCAAGCGTCTCGTCGTCGGCGTATCGCTGTTCGTGCGTGGCGCCGGCCAGTCGCTGTGGGAAAACGGCATCTTCCAGAACTGCCTGCTGCTGATCCTGCTGCTGCGCCAGTCGCCGCTCGTCGCGGAAGCCGTGATGGTGAACGGCGGCGAACAGGTCGCCGATCCGCAGATGATGCTCGGCGAATGGGACGTGCCGCTGCTGTCGATGGACGAAGCACTGCAACGCTGCGACGTGCTGATCGAAATGAGCGCGCAGTTCGGCGCGGACTACCTGCGCGCGTTCCGCGAGCGCGGCGGCAAGGTCGTCACGATGCGGGTCGGCAACGACTACGTGATCGACATCGAACGCGCGATGTTCGACAAGCCGTCGGGCTTCCTGTTCTCGGGCGCGCCGTACGACGCGGTGTGGACGATTCCCGAATTCGAGCGCTCGTGCCTGCACTATTACCAGACCGGCCTGCGTGCGCCCGTCACGATCGTCCCGCACATCTGGCACCCGATGCTGTTCGACAAGGCGCGCGCGACGCTCGGCGCCGGTTTGTCGTTCGGTTATCAGCCCGGCAAGCCGCGCTGGCGCGTGACGATGTTCGAGCCGAACATCTGCATGGTGAAGACGAGCATCATCCCGATGCTGGTCACGGAAGAGGCATACCGTGCCAACCCGCAATTCCTTGAATTCGTGCGCGTGTGCAACACGATCCACATCAAGGAGCACGCCACCTTCGTCCACTTCGCGAAGAGCCTCGACATCGTGAACCACGGGATCACGACGTTCGAAAGCCGTTATGCGGTGTACGAGTTCATGGCCGCGTACGGCGATGCGGTGGTGTCGCACACGTGGGAAAACGCGCAGAACTACCTGTATTACGAGCTGCTGTACGGCGACTATCCGCTGATCCACAACTCGCCGTTCCTCGGCAAGGCCGGGTATTTCTATCCGGACTTCGACTGCCAGGCCGGCGGCCAAGCGCTGCTGCATGCATTCGCCGAGCACGACGCGAATCTCGACGAATACCGCGAACAATCGAAGCACGTGCTGTCCTCGGTCAGCATCTATAACCCCGAGAACGTCGCCGCCTATACGGACGCGATCGCCACCCTCTATCGCGACGCGTGACGCGCCGCCCTTTCCGGACCCCGACATGAACGCACGCCTGACCTTCGCCCGCGCCAAATGGCTGATCGGCTGCGCCGTCGCATCGATCGCGATCGGCGCGCACGCGCAATCCGCCGGCGAATCGGCCGACACGCTGCTGCGCGACTCGGACGCCGTGTTCAAGCAGCTCGACGCCGGCCAGTACCGCGCGGTGTGGAGCGATGCCGCCGCGTTCGTGAAGGCGCGCATCAAGCAGGACCAGTTCGCGGCGGACATGCAGCGGGCCCGCCAGTCCGTCGGTGCGGTCAGCCATCGCGGCTGGGCACAAGTGACGCGCATCCGCTATACGAATGCATCGGCGACGCCCGACGGGCTCTACGCGAACGTCGACTATGCAACCACGTTGACGAGCGGCGCGACCGTGTTCGAGAAGCTGAGCTTCCGCCTCGACGACGACGGCCGCTGGCACCTGACGGGCTACGTGCCGCGCCAGTCGCAAGGCACCGTACAGTAAGCCGCTCACCGCCCGCCTCACGGAGCCGCTATGAAACTCAATGTCGCGATAACGATGAACGTGCAGCGCGACGCGACGCAGTCGATCTGGTACAACGGCGCGAACCAGCACTGCGTGTACCTGTACATGCTGCTGAAGCAGTCGCCGCTGATCGGCGAGGTCTGGCTCACGCACGACAACGGCGTCACCGAGTACCCGCAGGCGCTGATGATGGACGCGTTCGGCGACGCGCTGCGGCCGCTGTCGGCCGTCGTCCACCAGACCGACCTGCTGATCGAGATGAACGCGTTCATCGACCCGACGCACACGGACGTCGTGCGCCAGCGCGGCGGCAAGTGCGTGTCGTACCGCTTCGGCAACGACTACGTGATCGCGGTCGAGACGATCAACTTCGAGAAGAACGACTGGCGGCCGAACCCGCACCGCGTGCAGTTCGACGAGATCTGGACCAACCCGCAGCACATGCACACGTGCGCGGCGTATTTCCAGGCCGTGTATCGCGCGCCGGTGATCGAGCTGCCGCACATCTGGTCGCCGTATTTCATCGAGCGCAGCCTCGATGCGGACCCCGAACTGAAGGCCCGTTTCGGCTACCGGAACCACGGCCCCGCGAAGCGCATCGCGTTCTTCGAACCGAACCTGAACGTCGTGAAGAGTTCGATCGTGCCGATGCTCGCCGCGAACGCGTGCTACGTCGAGCATCCGGAGCTCGTCGAGCACGTGTACATGACCAACACGTTCGACAAGAAGGAAAACGTCGCCTTCAAGCATCTCGCGCTCGGGCTCGAGATGGTGCGCGACGGCAAGGCGACGGCCGACGTGCGCGCGCCGTTCGTCGCGTGGGCCGCGCATCACACCGACATCGTCGTGTCGCACCACTGGGAAAACGGCCTCAATTACCTGCTGTACGACGCGCTGTACGGCAACTACCCGCTCGTGCACAACTCGCCGTTCCTGCGCGACGTCGGTTACTACTACCCGGACTTCGAGATCTTCGACGCGGCACGCGCGATCGCGACCGCCGCGCAGACGCACGACGCGCGGCTCGACGACTACGCGGCGGCCGCCCGCCGCTGCCTGCACCAGGTCGACACGCTCGCCGAACACAACGTCCGCGCGTATTCCGCGCAGATCCAGCAGCTGTTCGCCGGCCGCGCGCTCGGCTGACCGCATTCGCACGCGTCCCGGATGCGCCAACGCCTGTTCACGCTAATAACAGGCCCTACACCAGCACCCGGGCGCCGCTTTGCGCGGCGAATGCGCAGCCATGCCGCCGCCCCGTGCGTGCGAGCACGGCGAAGCAACGGGCCGCCGGCCGGCTAACGCCGCCGGATTGCTTCATGAGACTGTCGAATACGCCGCGCGCGATCGCCGAATCGTCGCCGCACGCGCCCGCGATGACGCCCGCGTAATAGTGCCGCGCCGCCAGTTCGCGGCCGTTGGCATCGAGCGGCGTCATCCGCTGAATGCGGCGCGCGACGGCCTTCAGGCCGTCGAGATACGGCACGACGTCGATCGGCACATCGGTCGATTCGGCGCCCAGTTGCCACAGCATGTCGGCCAGTTCGGCGATCGCGACGAGGTCGCGCGCATCGGTCGCCTGCGTGCCCGTTCCGCCTCCGGCCTTCGTCTCCGCCATGCCCACGCCCCTTTGCGATTCGTCCCGGCCACGCGCCGGCCCCGCCCGACTGCGGCGCGCATCAAGCACGCCGCCCCGCCTGTTCCCGCGCCGTCACGCGGCGGCCGGCGACCGCCATGAAAAGCGGATGCCCTGCGCCCATGCGACGCCGGCATCCACGATGATCTGCCGGTCGATCTCGCTCTCCACGCCTTCGACGACGACGTGCCGCGCCCCTTCATGCGCGAACGCGATCAGCCTGCGGAACTGGTAGCGCCCGATCGCGTTGCGCTTGATCATCGACAGGATCGACCGGTCGAGCTTCACGATGTCGGGATTGCCGACCACCAGATTGTTCAACGCGCTGAAGCCGACGCCGAAATCGTCGATCGCGATCCGGCATCCGGCCTGCCGGAAGCGGTTCACGAACGACCGGCCCGCGACGGGATTCAGCGGCGCCGTCTCCGTGATCTCGACCACCAGCCGCGCCGCGACCGACGGCTCGTGCTCGAGCCGCCTGAAAATCGCCAGCCACGCATCGTCGACGACCGCGCTCGCCGCCACGACGTTGCAACCGTAGACGGCGCCCGGATCGGCGCGCAGCGCGTCGATCATCCGGCTCACGACGAGCCGGTCGAACCAGCGCATCAGCCCGAGCGCCTCGAGGCGCGGCAGGAACGCAAGCGGCGGCAGCACGTCACGCTCGCCCCAGCGCAACCGCGCCAGGCATTCCTCGTACAGCACGCCGCCCGACAGGTCGGAACGGCACACCGGCTCGTGCGCGAACCCGAGCCGGCTTTCCACGAAACTGCGTACCGACGCGAGGTCGGGATGATCGTCGGGCGCGCCGAACACGAGATCGATTTCGTCACGATTCGCTTCCCGATTCGCCTCCAGGCGAGCTTCGACCGCATTCATCCGGCGCTCCGGCAAATGGCGAGCCGCCGAAGACGGCTCGACCTCAAGAAACATGCGGAGCGAACCGACCATGACGCACTCCGCCGCCTACCCGGCCCATCCTGTTATGTCGATTTTTCCGGGAGCGTACTTTTCGTTTCGGCGCGCCGTCAAATTCGATATTTTCAACGATAGTCATTTATCAGGAATACACCATATCCGCGCAACACCGACAGTGCGACAGGTTACACAACGCGAATTACGGAACCCCAATCCAGAAATCGCCTCTCTTTTTCGCCTGAACAGCTTTATCCGAATCGTTTTCCCGCGACATGCCAATCCCAAAAATCGCGACTTTTTCAATTGATCAGATAAATACCGGCCCGCAAAAGGCCGCCCGCATTCGATGCCAAGCCCGCCGCCGTGGCCCGCTGCACGGACCGCCACCCGCTAAAAACCTGCCGCTACGCATCATTCGATCATCGCAGCATTCAATTTACACGTTTCAAACGATATTGCTAAATTTCAAAACAGAATCAAACCGCCTTTAATCAATAATATCAAGTTTAATTATATGATGATTATCGATTGAAACAAATTTAACAATCCTTCTGACTCGTTAACCTATAAACTTGTTTTCGACGGACTTCCCTCGGAGCCGTCAATTTCGTGCCTTCGAAAACCGTCGACCCTAACGGGTTCGACGGTTTCTTTTTTACGGCACCATTTCGTCAGACATTAGGGCGGGACAACCCCGATGGCGGTCCGCGGCGCAACGGGTATGCGCCGCGAAAAAACTGACCTTATGCGGTCGTCGCGCCGATCAGGTTCGCGAGCAGCGCGTCGTATTCGGCGACGAGTGCGGGATTCGCCGACGTATAGCGGCTGAGGATGTCGCGCTGGCGCCGCGTATACGCTTCCCAGTCGTCGTCGTGCGTATGCAGCGCGCGCAGCAGCGCATCGGCGCCCTGCTGCACGTCGTTGTCCGGATAGTAGTAACCGAGATCGGGCGCGAGGCTCGCGTTGTGCACGAGCGGATAGCCCTGCCAGCACACGTCGAAATAGAAGTAGTTGAGCGGGTTCGACCATTGATGCGACACGACGATATCGGTCAGGTCGGCCAGGAACAGCGGCGTATCGAAGCGCCCGACGAAGCTCGCCTTGCCCGCGCGCACGATGTCCAGGTAGTTCATCAGCATCACGAACTCGGGGCTGTCGTGCGCGAGACGATCGGCGTTCGTCACGTGCGTGAAGCAGATCGCATCGGGGTCGCGGCGATACGCCTCGTCGATGATCAGCATCGGGTACACGCAGAACTTCACGACGTTGTGGTTCGGCTCCATCACCGTCAGCCGCTTGCCGGGCTCGCTGCGCGGCCGGTATTCGCCGTGCTCCGGCAGCGATTGCGCGCGTGCGCTCAGGAACATCGGATCCCACACGAACGGCACGACGCGCCCCGGGCAGCGGCGCAGCGACTGCAGGAACGGCAGCGACGACGGCGCGATCTGCGGGATCGCCCACACCTCGTCGTAGCCGCGGTTGATGAAGAGCGAATCCCACAGCCGGCGGCCGAACAGCATCGACTCCATCGCGTTGATGTACTCGACGCCGCAGCAGTAGCTGACGAGCTTCGCACCGCGCGCTTTCAGGTAGGCCGTCTGCTCGCCGTCGACCTGCCCGCCGAGCTCGATCACCACGTCGAGCGAATCCTTCATGTCGGCGAACGCGCGCGTGTCGTACACGGCGCGATCCCACGGCAGCGCATCGGTGAGCGGCACGTCGGTCGTGTTGACCAGCGTCACGCGGTAGCCGTGCGGCGACGCCATCAGCAGCTTCGCGAGAAACAGCGCGTTCTGCTTGATGCCGTTGATCCACAGGCTTTCGTCGGGGGCACGCAATCCGATCGTGATACCGATGCGCAAACCGTTCAGGACAGGAGACGTCATCGTCGGCGGGATGGAAGGTTGGATGGGAATGGAATGAACGCAGTGTAGCGCGCGAAGCGCCGCCCGCGTCAAGCGACGGCGGCAACCGGGCATTCTAGCGAATCGCCGGCGGGCACACTGTCATGGATCGTCAGCCCACGGCAGGCGCGGGCTGGACGCGCAAATACGCGAGGCCGTTATGCGATACTCGGGCCACCTGCCGCGCTGCCAGGTTGCGACTTGTTTTTGACATTCAAACGGACCACGAACGACCTCGCCGCAACACGATAAAACAGGCTGACAGAATGGAACACGATACCGCGCAAGTCTTCCAGAAAATCCACGACGAACAGGGGTGGCACTCCGAGGAAAGCGTATCCGGGTGGGGGTCCGAGCTGAAAAACACCGCGCAGATCATTCGCGAACTGCCCGGGTTGCTGCGCCGGTTCGGCGTGCGTTCGATGCTCGATGCGCCGTGCGGCGATTTCAACTGGATGCGCCATGTCGACCTCGACGGCATCGACTACATCGGTGCGGATATCGTGCAGAACCTCGTCACGGCGAACCAGGCGACGTGGACTGCGCCGAACCGCCGTTTCGTGCATCTCGACCTGTTGCAGGATCCGTTGCCGGACGCCGACCTGATCCTGTGCCGCGACTGCCTGTTCCACTTTTCCCATGCCGACGTGTTCCGCGCGTTCGAGCGCTTCGCCGCCACAAACGCGCGCTACCTGCTGACCACGACCTTCATCTATCGCAGCTATCCGCGCAATGCGGAAATCGCGACCGGCCAGTGGACGCCGATCAACCTCGAAATGCCGCCCTTCGATCTCGATCCGCCGCTGACGTTGCTCGTCGAAGGCAGCAACGAATGCATCATCTACGGGCCCGACATCGGCACGGTGCCGATGTCGGATCGTTGCCTCGGGCTCTGGAGCATGGAGAGCGTGCGCGCACGCTTGCGGCGCAGGCCGCTTCCCGGGCGTCGGAGCGCACGATGATCGTCCTCAGCCATTTCAGTCAGGTCGCGCCCGCGAGCCTCGAGAATCACCGGCAGTACGCGCACACGCACGGGTATCGTCACGAATTCGCCGACGCCTCCGCGATGCCGCAGGCGCTGCCGTTGCGGCCGCTGCATCGCTACGAATCGCTGCTCCATGTGCTGCGCGGCGCGCAGCCCGACGAACTCGTGCTGCTGCTCAGCGAAGACGCGGCGATCATCGAACCCGTCGCGCTGGATCGCCTGATGACCGGGCGCGACATGCTGTTCGTCGACGCGTTCGCGCCCCCGCTGCCGCAAGTCGACGTGCAGATCTGGCGCAACACGGCGGCCGTGCGCGCGATCGTGATGCGGCTCGTGCAGCGGTGCAAGCTCGGCAGCGAGCCGCGGCTGACGTCGGAGGCCGCGCTGTTCGCGGATCTCGACACGCATCGCTACGTGACGCCGATCGACGGGCTGTATCCGGTCATGCCGGCCAGCCCCAACCTCGATCCGATGTGGAGCCGCGAATCGACGTTCGCGATCAGCATCGACGACACGCCGCACGATCCCGAACGGAAAGGCGCGACGCCCCGGTTCCGCGACACGCTCGTCGCGTACGTCAATCGATGCCGTGCCGCCGGCCGGCCGATGTTCTCGTTCGATCACGACGCAGCCGATGCACCGGACGAATCCGCCGAGCGCAGCGCCTACAATCCCGGCCGCCCGATTGCGTTGATGACGCTCTACACGCCGAACATCGGCAGCTATGCGCGCATCGCCGAACGGAATTTCCGGCGCTACTGCGACGCGCACGGCTATACGTTCTACGTGCATCGCGACATTCCCGCCGAGATCGGACTGAACGCGACCGGCAACTGGTTCAAGCCCTGGCTGCTGCACGCGTACCTGCAGCACCATGAATGGGTCGTGTGGCTCGACGCCGACGTGCTGATCGCGGACCAGCAGAAAGCGCTGGAGCCGCTGCTCGAAGGGCGCGACTGGCTGCTCGCGCAGGATATCGGCCAGTGGGCGTTCAACTCGGGCGTGATGGCGTTCCGCCGCACCGAACGCAACGACGCGATGCTGCGCGACATGATGGCCACGATCGCGGCGCTGCAGGACAGGTCGAGCGTCTATGCCAGCGATGGCGACCAGCTGCATTTCATTCGCGCGATGGAGCGCGACGGGCAGTTGCACGGCGAAGGCGTGGCCGATCTCGTCAGCTTCAACACGCCCTGGCTGTTTCGCCGCGCCGACAGCTACATCGTTCATTACTACGGGATGTGGACCGCGATGCGCGCGCTGATGATGGCGCACGACGACGGGCTGCTGCCCTGACGCCACCACCTCGACATCGACATCGACATCGACATCGCGAGCGCGTGCGTGCGTGCGCCGGCCGGATTCAACCGGCCGGCGGCGCACGCCGGTTACCGTCAGATCGCCGTAATCGTCGGCGCCACCGCGGCCGGATCGGTGCTGCTGGCCTTGCCGGTTTCGACGTGCCCCGCGATGCGGCGCGTCCAGCCCACATTCCCCGCGATCGCGAACTGCAGGTCGTACCAGTGGCTGCTGCACGACAGATCCCAGTGCGCTTCGACGCGCTGCCCCGCCGGAATCGTCAGCGTGCGCGCCGCCCCGCCGTACGCGACATCGGTCGCCGTGACCGTCAGCGCGCTGCTGCCCGCATTGGCGAACGTCACGTAGACATCGCCGTTCGCGGCGTCATAACACGCGGTGATTTCAGGCTTCGCAGCGGCGTCCGCGGCCGCTGACCCCGCAAAGCGCCGGAAATAGCCGTTCGGGCCCCAGACGCTCACCAGGTAGTTGCCGTTCGCGTCGAGCGCCCATGTATCGGTCAGCTGCTTGCCCGCTTCGACCGTGTAGCGGCGCGGCATCGCGGTGGCGTCGCCCGTATAGACCCAGAAGTGCGCGCCTTGCGTGCCGGTATTCGCGAACGTCAGCGCGTAGCCTTGCGCCCCGAGCTGGCCGGTGACGTGCAGTTCGTACGGCAGCGCGCGCGCCGGCCGCGTGCCGGGTTCCTGCGCCGTCACGACCTGCTGCGCGGTGCTGGCCGGTGCGGTCTGCGACGATGCGCGCGAGCATTGCAGGTCCGCCTGCGCGACATACGCCTGCGTGCTCGGCAAGGTCGGCAACGTCGCATCCGATTTCGAGAAGTCGAGCGCCGACGTCAGGTCGCCGCAGATCGCGCGGCGCCACGGCGAGATGTTCGTTTCCATCACGCCGAAGCGCTTCTCGATGAATTGCAGCACCGACGTGTGATCGAAGACCTGCGAGCAGACGAAGCCGCCCTTCGACCACGGCGACACGACGAACATCGGCACGCGCGGGCCGAGGCCGTACGGCAGGTTGTCGGCGGTATACGTGCCCGTCTGCGTCGACGTCACGACGTTGTGCCGCTCGAGCGACACGTCCACGGTGCTCATGCCGGAGCCCGGCAGCGTCGGGGCCGACGGCGGCACGACGTGATCGAAGAAGCCGTCGTTCTCGTCGTACATGACGAGCAGGACGGTCTTGCTCCACACGTCCGGATTGGACGTCAGCGCATCGAGGATCGTCGACAGGTAGTAGGCGCCATACAGCGGCGTGAACTTCGGATGTTCCGAATACGCGGCGGGCGGCAGCAGCCACGATACCTGCGGCAGCGCATTCGCCTGAACGTCGGCTTTCAGTTGCGTAATCGGGCGCGTGCTCATCCCGCGCGTCTGCAGCGACGAACCGGCCGGTGCATTCACGAAGTTGTCGAAGCACGCCAGCATGTTCGTGCCGTAGTTGCCGGTGAAGTTGTCGAACCCGGTGCCCTGCTGGTAGACCTGCCACGAGATGCCGGCCTGTTCGAGCCGCTCCGGGTAGGTCTTCCAGCTGAAGGGCGGCAACTTGATCTTGTCGAACTGGTTGTCGATGTAGTCGGTGTTGTCGAGCAGCGGGCCGCCGCCCGTGCCGAGCGGATCGACCATGCCCGTCATCAGGTACATGCGGTTCGGGTGCGTGTTGCCCGGGATCGAGCAGAAGTAGTTGTCGCACACCGTAAACGCATCCGCGAGCGCGTAATGGAACGGGATGTCGTCGCGGACGTGGTAGCCCATCGTCATGTTGGACTTCTGCACCGCCCATTGGTCCGCGCGGCCGTTGTCGATCGCACCGTGCGTCGTCGCCCACGTATGCGGCAGGCCACCGATGCACTGCGCGTTGACGCCCGGGTCGGTCGTGTCGTAGCGGAACGGCGCGATCACGCTCGTCTTGTCCTCCTGCCGCGGCTGGAACCAGACCGGCTTGCCGTTCGGCAGCGTGACCGGGAAGCGGTCGTTGTAGCCGCGCACGCCGCTCAGGTGCCCGAGATAGTGGTCGAACGAGCGGTTTTCCTGCATGAACACGACGATGTGCTGGACATCCTGGATCGTGCCCGTCACGGAATTCGGCTCGATCGCGAGCGCCTTGCGGATCGATTCGGGAAGCAGTGCGGTGGCTGCGGTCGCGCCGGCGAGACCGGCGGAGAACTTCAGAAAATCGCGTCGCGAATGGATGGCCATGCTGGTTGCTCTTGATTGGATTTCTGGTTGGAACGACCGGTATCAGGAAGCGGGCGAGGAGGCAGGCGCGGTGAAACCCGGCGGGCAGCGCATCTGCGCGGTGGCGACAGCGGCGCCGCCGCAGGCGGCCTTCTGCTGCGCGACGGGCGCGGGGTCTGCATTCAGGTCGTCGCCGCAGGCGCTGAGGAGTGCGATCAGCGCGACCAGACCGACGACCGCGAAAGGCCGTAGGGCCGACGTTCGCATAACGTATCTCCGTGGATGTGATGACGTGACACGGACGCGAACCCGCGTCGGTCATATCGACGGCGAGATGCTATGTTGGACTTGTTACACGACGGTGTCGCGCGAAGATGGATGTGCGGCAGGAGGGTGTGGCGCAGCAGGCCACGCATTCGACGGAAGTAGGGATTTCGCCGGCGAAACGTAATGCGATAGAAAGATTCGCGCGGCGCCGGCGTGTCGATGCAATCGACGCAGCACCTGTCGCAACCACTTGCGTGCGGTGAATCGCGACGCGGTTTGCACGGGCCGGCAGCCGCCGGCCCGTGCACTGCGAAAGCCCCGATCAGCCTTCCGCCATCATCAGCAACTGCGCGCCATCCGCGACCTGGTCGCCGACACCGTACAGCACTTCCGCGACGACGCCCGCGCCCGGTGCGCCGATCGTGTGCTCCATCTTCATCGCTTCCATCACGATCAGCGGCGTACCGGCTTCGACCTTCTGGCCGGGTTCGACCAGCACCGCGATCACCTTGCCGGGCATCGGCGCGGTCAAACGCCCGCCGCCCTGTTCGGTATCGCCCGCATGCGCGAGCAGGTTGCGCCATTCGAACGTCTCGGCCGCGCCCTGCGTGAACACATGGAACGTGTCGCCGTCCGCATACACGCGGCCGCTGCTGCGCACGCCGCCGAGCGTCACGTCGAAATCGAGCGGCGTTGCGCCGCGCGTCCATGCGAACGGCTGCGCGGCCGCGTCGCCGGTCGCGATACGCGCAACGGCGCCGTCGTCTTCGTACGCGACCGTCACGTCCGCTTCGCGATCGACCGCGCGCCATTCGAGCGTGCGGCGATAGCCGCCGTTCAGTCGCCAGTCCGGCAGCGCGCCCCACGGCGACGCACCCGGTGCGGCCGCTCCGCGTTCGCGCGCGAGCAGCGCCGCGCAAGCGAGCGCGAGCGTCGCGCGCGGCGGCTGTTGCGGTGCGAACAGCGCGTCGTGGTTGCGCTCGATCAGGCCCGTGTCGAGATCGGCCGTCGCGAACGGCTCGCACGCGACGATCCGCTGCAGGAACGCTGCGTTCGTGTGCAGGCCGACCACCTCGCATGCGCGCAGCGCGCGCAGCATCAGGCCCAGCGCTTCCGCGCGGTCCGCGCCGTGGACGATCAGCTTCGCGATCATCGGATCGTAGAACGGCGTGATCGCATCGCCTTCGCGCACGCCGCTGTCGACACGCACCGCTGCGCCGATGTCGAACTCGACGCCTTCCGGCAGCCGCAGGTGCTTCAGCGTGCCCGTGGACGGCAGGAAGCCGCGCGCGGGGTTCTCCGCATAAAGGCGCGCCTCGAGCGCGTGGCCCTGCACGCGCAGCTCGTCCTGCTTCATCGGCAGCGGCTCGCCGGACGCGACGCGCAGTTGCCACTCGACGAGATCGAGCCCGGTGACCATCTCGGTGACCGGATGCTCGACCTGCAGGCGCGTGTTCATTTCCATGAAGTAGAACGCGTCGCCCGTCATGATGAATTCGACGGTGCCCGCGCCGACATAACGGACCGCGCGCGCGGCCGCGACGGCCGCCTCGCCCATCGCGCGGCGCAGGTCGTCGGGCAGGCCCGGCGCCGGCGCTTCCTCGAGCACCTTCTGGTGACGGCGCTGCACCGAGCAGTCGCGGTCGAACAGGTACACGGCATTGCCGTGCGTGTCGCCGAACACCTGCACCTCGACGTGGCGCGGGCGCGTCAGGTATTTCTCGATGAGCACGCGGTCGTTGCCGAAGCTGCTCGCGGCTTCGCGCTGGCACGACGCGAGCGCCGCCGGGAAATCGTCGGAGCGCTCGACGACGCGCATCCCCTTGCCGCCGCCGCCCGCGCTGGCCTTCAGCAGCACCGGGTAGCCGATCTCGTCGGCTTCGCGATGCAGGTAGGCCGTGTCCTGGTCGTCACCGTGATAGCCGGGCACGAGCGGCACGGCGGCCGCGTGCATCAGCGCCTTCGCGGCGGCCTTCGATCCCATCGCCGCGATCGCGTCGACCGGCGGCCCGATGAACGCAATGCCGGCCGCTTCGCACGCATGCGCGAAATCCTCGTTCTCCGACAGGAAGCCGTAGCCGGGGTGGATCGCCTGCGCGCCGGTCGCGCGCGCGGCTTCGATGATGCGCTCGATGCGCAGATAGCTGTCCGCGGCCGCCGAGCCGCCGATATGCACGGCTTCGTCGCATGCGGCCACGTGCTTCGCGTTCGCATCGGCGTCGGAATAGACGGCGACGCTCGCGATCCCGAGACGTTTGCACGTCGCGGCGACGCGGCACGCGATTTCGCCGCGGTTGGCGATCAGAATCTTGTCGAACATGGCTTCGGTTTCGTCCGGAAAGGGTGGATCACGACGACGTCATTCACGCCACGACGGCGTGCGTTTCTCGAGGAAGGCCGCAATCCCTTCGCGCGCTTCCGCGCCTGCGCGGGTGCGCGCGATCCAGTCGGCGGTCTGGTCGATCAGCGTCGCGTCGAGCGCGCGACCGGCGACGTCGGCGACGAGCCGCTTGCACGCACGCACCGCGTCGGGGCCGTTCGCGACGAGCGTCGCGGCCAGCTTCGCGACCGTTTCGTCGACCGCGTCGGCCGGCACCGCGTCGTGAATGAAGCCGAGCGATGCGGCGCGCGCGCTGTCGAACACCTCGGCCGTCGTGAAGTAACGGCGCGCCGCGCGCTCGCCCATCGCGCGCACGACGTACGGCGCGATCGTCGCGGGAATCAGCCCGAGCCGCGCTTCCGACAGGCAGAACTTCACGCCGTCGGCGGCGATCGCGATATCGGCCGCCGCGACGAGGCCCACGCCGCCCGCATACGCGTCGCCATGCACGCGCGCGATCACCGGCTTGCCGCAGCGATGAATCGCCTCGAGCATCCGCGCGAGCTTGCGCGCGTCGGCACGGTTCTCGTCGTCCGAGTAACCGGCCATCTTCTTCATCCAGTTCAGGTCCGCGCCCGCGCAGAACGCAGTGCCTTCCGCCGCGAGCACGATCGCGCGCACGCCTTCGTGCGCGTCGAGCCATTCGAACGCGGTGGTCAGCTCGGCGATCGTCGTCTCGTTGAACGCGTTGCGCACGTCGGGACGCGCGAGCGTGACGGTCGCCACGCGGTTTGCTTCGTTGACCTTGATGGTTTCGTATCGCATCGTCCGCTCCTTGCTCGTTACATCCGGAACACGCCGAAGCGCGTATCGTCGATCGGCGCGTTCATCGATGCGGCAAGACCGAGCCCGAGCACGTCGCGCGTCTGCGCGGGATCGATCACGCCGTCGTCCCACAGCCGCGCGCTCGCGTAATACGGATGGCCCTGGCGCTCGTACTGGTCGCGGATCGGCTGCTTGAACGCTTCCTCTTCGTCGGTCGACCACGAACCGCCCTTCGCCTCGATGCCGTCGCGGCGCACGGTCGCGAGCACCGACGCGGCCTGCTCGCCGCCCATCACCGAGATCCGCGCGTTCGGCCACATCCACAGGAAACGCGGCCCGAATGCGCGGCCGCACATCCCGTAGTTGCCGGCGCCGAACGAGCCGCCGATGATCACCGTGAACTTCGGCACCTTCGCGTTCGACACGGCCGTCACCATCTTCGCGCCGTGCCGCGCGATGCCTTCGTTCTCGTACTTGCGCCCGACCATGAAGCCCGTGATGTTCTGCAGGAACACGAGCGGGATCTTGCGCTGGCAGCACAGCTCGATGAAATGCGCGCCCTTCACGGCCGATTCGGAAAACAGGATGCCGTTGTTCGCGACGATCCCGACCGGGTGGCCCCAGATGTGCGCGAAGCCCGTGACGAGCGTCGTGCCGTAGCGCGCCTTGAATTCGTCGAACTCGGAATCGTCGACGATGCGCGCGATCACCTCGCGCACGTCGAACGGCTTGCGCGTATCGACCGGAATCACGCCGTACAGGCTCTTCGCGTCGTAACGCGGCGGCTTCGGCTCGCGCAGCGCGACCGGCGATGCGATCTTCGGCGCGAGATGATCGACGATGCTGCGCGCGATCGACAGCGCATGCGCGTCGTTCTGCGCAAGGTGGTCGGCCACGCCCGACAGGCGCGTGTGCACGTCGCCGCCGCCGAGATCCTCGGCGCTCACTTCCTCGCCGGTCGCGGCCTTCACGAGCGGCGGCCCGCCGAGGAAAATCGTGCCCTGGTCCTTCACGATGATCGACTCGTCGCTCATCGCGGGCACGTACGCGCCGCCCGCCGTGCACGAGCCCATCACGACCGCGATCTGCGCGATCCCGGCCGCCGACATCGTCGCCTGATTGAAGAAGATGCGGCCGAAGTGGTCGCGATCGGGGAACACGTCGTCCTGGTTCGGCAGGTTCGCGCCGCCCGAATCGACCAGGTACACGCACGGCAGCCGGTTTTCCGCGGCAATCTCCTGTGCGCGCACGTGCTTCTTCACGGTGACCGGGTAGTAGGTGCCGCCCTTGACCGTCGCGTCGTTGCACACGATCACGCACTCGCGGCCCGCGATCCGGCCGATGCCGGTGATGACACCCGCGCCCGGCGCGTCGTCGTTGTACATGCCGTTCGCCGCGAGTTGCGAAAACTCGAGGAACGGCGCGCCCGGATCGAGCAGTTGCGCGATGCGATCGCGCGGCAGCAGCTTGCCGCGCGACAGGTGCTTGTCGCGCGCGGCCTGGCCGCCGCCCTGCGCAAGCTGTTCGATCTTCGCGCGCAGGTCGGCGACGACCGCCTCGAGCGCCGCGGTATTCGCGCGGAAGTCTTCCGAACGCGGGTTCAGTCTGGATTCGATGATCGGCATCGACGGGGCTCCGTTCGCGTGTCGTAGGGCGTTACATCGTTTCCGCGAACAGCTCGCGGCCGATCAGCATCCGGCGGATCTCGCTCGTGCCGGCGCCGATTTCATAGAGCTTCGCATCGCGCCACAGGCGGCCGACCGGGTATTCGTTGATGTAGCCGTTGCCGCCGAGGATCTGGATCGCCTCGCCGGCCATCCACGTCGCTTTCTCGGCCGTATAGAGGATCACGCCGGCGCAGTCCTTGCGCACCTGGCGGATGTGGTCGCTGCCCGCCGAATCGAGATGGCGGCCGACCGCGTACAGGTACGCGCGGCATGCCTGGAACGTGGTGTACATGTCGGCGACCTTGCCCTGGATCAGCTGGAATTCGCCGATCGACTGGCCGAACTGCTTGCGGTCGTGGATATACGGCACGACCGCGTCGAGGCATGCGGCCATGATGCCCGTCGGGCCGCCCGACAGCACCGCGCGCTCGTAGTCGAGGCCGCTCATCAGCACCTTCACGCCGCCGTTGAGCTGGCCGAGGATATTCTCTTCCGGCACTTCGACGTCCTGGAACACCAGCTCGCCCGTGTGCGAGCCGCGCATGCCGAGCTTGTCGAGCTTCTGCGCGACCGAGAAACCCTTCATCCCCTTCTCGACGATGAACGCGGTGATGCCGCGCGAATTGGCTTCGACGTCCGTCTTCGCGTAGACGACGAGCGTGTCGCAATCGGGGCCGTTGGTGATCCACATCTTCGTGCCGTTCAGCACGTAGCGATCGCCGCGCTTGTCGGCGCGCAGCTTCATGCTGACGACGTCGGAACCGGCGTTCGGTTCGCTCATCGCGAGCGCGCCGATGTGTTCGCCCGACACGAGCTTCGGCAGGTATTTCTGTTTCTGCGCGTCGGTGCCGTTGCGGTGGATCTGGTTCACGCACAGGTTCGAGTGCGCGCCGTACGACAGGCCGATCGACGCCGATGCGCGCGAGATCTCTTCCATCGCGACCATGTGTGCCGTGTAGCCCATGTTCGCGCCGCCGTATTCCTCGGCGACCGTCATGCCGAGCACGCCGAGATCGCCGAACTTCTTCCACAGATCCATCGGAAACTGGTCGGTGCGGTCGACCTCCGCCGCGCGCGGCGTGATTTCCTTCGCCGCGAACGTCGCGACGGCATCGCGCAGCATCTCGATGTCTTCACCGAGCATGAATTGCACGCCGGGCAGGTTGATCATGTCTCCTCCGTCTCCAGAAAGTGTGTCGCACGCACCGATTTCTGAGTTTCGCTCAAATCGAATTAATGCGTCGATTCATTGACCAATACAGCGGTAATTTTGCACAGTTTCGCGCCTCGTCGGGTTCGGCGTCAATAGTTTTTTGAGTGACACTCAGATATCATGCCGACATGACAGCCGCTACCGCCGACACCATGACCGCCACCGTCAAAGCCGACCGCGCCGACACGCCCCGCGCGCCCGCCGGGCGCAAATCCCAGCAGCGCGTGCAGGACATCCTGCGCGCCGGTCGTGAAGTGTTTGCCGAAAAAGGTTACGAGCATGCGACGGCCGCCGAGATCGCGCAGCGCGTGGGCGTGTCGGAGGCGACGGTGTTCAGCTACTTCCGTGGCAAGCGCGAGCTGTGTGCCCGTGTCATCGCGGATTGGTACGACGAAATCATCGCCGCGTTCGAGCACGGGATGCCGCAGGATGCGTCGGTGCAGCAGCAGTTCGCGTTCATCGTGCGCACTCACCTGCGGCTGATGCTCGTGAACGGCACGGGGCTGTGCGCGCTGGTGCTGTCGGAAGGCCGTGCGAAGCAGCATGCGCTGAGCGACGAGCTCACCGCGCTGCAGCGCCGCTATACGGCGCCGCTGATGGACGTGCTCGCGCGCGGCCAGGCGGCCGGGCAGGTGCGCGCGGACCTGCCGCTGAGCCTGCTGCGCTCGATGGTGTTCGGGCCGATCGAGCACGTGCTGTGGGATGCGATCCTCGGACACCGCAAGCTCGATACGGAAACGATGGCCACGCAACTGGTCGACATGCTGTGGGCCGCCGTGCAGCCGCCCGCGCCGGAACAGGCGGCGCTCGTGCGCTTCAGGAACGAGGTGGCGGAAGCGGTGCGGCGGCTGGAAGGGGAAAACACGCGCGCGTGATGCGCAGCGGCGGGGTTGTGCCGATGCTCCGGCACAACCGCCGCGACGCGTCGATCAGTTGGCGAGTCGGCAGTGCGCCAGCTTCAACCCCGGCAACACGGGCGCATCGATATAACCTTCGTTCACGCAGCTGAACCGGAAATTCGCGGACGCCGTGAACGGCTTGATCTCGCCGCCGGGGAATTTCGGTTTCAGCGCATCCTGGTCGGCCACGTCGAAATGCGTGTCGAACTGCCCGCCGTCGGTCGTCAGCGCGCCGAAGTACGTGCCGCCCGGATCGCTGCCCATCCGGATCACGGCGCCGACGAACGCGAGGCGCTTGCCGTCGTATTTCGTCTTCGCGGCGGCCATGTCCTGCGTATAGGCCTCGATCACGGCGCTGTAATGCGCATCGATCGCGGGTTCGTCCGCCGGTGCGGCGCAAGCCGCCTGGTGAACGCCCGCCAACATGGCGCACGCCGCAAGCGCGGCCGCCGCGAACGGCGCGGAACTCTTTTTCATGGGTGGTCTCCCGTCTAGCGTGGTGGTTGAAGTGATTGAAAGCGGCGCGGCGCCGGCTGCGCGGCACAACGCCAGATGAATTCGCTTCCGTTGCTTTAATCGTTCGAATGGCGGAACACGGCTGCGATCACTTCGCCACCCGCATGGTCGAGTGCGGTGCGTAGCGTCGCGCTGAACGCGACACGACAGGAAGATGACATGGTGCGGCCCCCGGCTCTCTCGTTGAATTTCACTGCGTCTGATTTTGGCCGCTACGGTAGCAGACGGCCGATGGCCCGGCAACCAACGCCCGCACGCCTCCGATCATTTCATTACAATTGCAAATGATTCTCATTACATATATCATGCGCATCCCGGTTGCGGCGCAGTGCTGCGGCCCGCGCCACGATCCTTAGCACTCCGTCCTGCATCGATTCATGCCATCCCGTCGAACGCCCCGCCGCGTCCGGACCCTTCGTCCGTGGCGCACGAGCCTGCCTGCCCTGATCACCCTGTGCGTCGCAAGCGGCGCGCATGCCGATGCCGCCGAACGTGCCGCATCCGCCTCCACGCCCGCCTCCACGCCCGCATCAACGCCCGTTACGCCGGCCGAACACGAACTCCCGGCGATCAGCGTCAACGCATCGGCGGCCGTCGATCCGACGATCGGTTATCAGCCGCGCACCAGCAGCATCACAGGCGGCAGCGACCGCCCGCTCAAGGAGATTCCGCAATCGGTCGCGGTGGTCAGCAGCAGCGTGATGCAGGACCAGCAGGCGCGCTCGCTCGACGACGTGCTCGGCAACATCAGCGGCGTCACGCAGACGAACACGCTCGGCGGCACGCGCGACGCGTTCACCAAGCGCGGCTTCGGGTCGAACAACGACGGCTCCGTGCTCGTCGACGGCGTGCGCACGCCGGTGCTGCACAGCTATCTCGCGACGATCGACCGAGTCGAAGTGCTGAAGGGCCCCGCGTCGCTGCTCTACGGGATGCAGGATCCGGGCGGCGTGATCAACCTCGTCACGCGCAAGCCGGAAGACACGTTCGGCGGCTCGATCTCCGCGTCGCGCACGAGCCACGGCGGCGGCAGCGCGCTGTTCGATCTCACCGGCCCGCTCGGCAAGCCCGGCCAGGTCGCGGGCGGCACGCTCG
Source organism: Burkholderia pyrrocinia (assembly GCF_001028665.1). Taxonomy (NCBI): domain Bacteria; kingdom Pseudomonadati; phylum Pseudomonadota; class Betaproteobacteria; order Burkholderiales; family Burkholderiaceae; genus Burkholderia; species Burkholderia pyrrocinia. The sequence continues at coordinate 1,605,839 of NZ_CP011504.1, read as the reverse complement.
CGTTCCGGCTGACCGGCGAATACGACACGAGCCGCTACTGGCGCAGCTTCGGCCGCCAGCGCGACGCGCTGATCGCGCCCGCGCTGTCGTGGCACGACGCGAACACGTCGGTCGACGTCAGCTACCAGTACGTCGACTACACGACACCGTTCGATCGCGGCACCGTGCTCGTGAACGGCCAGCTCGACGATGCGCTGCGCTACCGCCGCTACGAGGAAGCGTGGTCGCAGAGCAGCGGCATCCAGGAAACGCTGCGCGCGCGCATCGAGCACCGCTTCTCCGACGCGTGGCGCGTGCGCGCGACCTACGGTTGGGGCCGCGACCGCTACGACCAATACATTACGCGCGGCAACTCGTTCAACAGCAAGACGGGCGCAATGACGCGCTCGTCCGATGCAAACCTCGGGCGCAACGACTCGGACCAGATCGCGACGCTCGGCCTGCTCGGCAACGTGACGCTTGCCGGAATGAACCACGCGCTCTACGTCGGCGGCGAATACGAGCGGCAGCGCAGCTTCCGCGGCGACACGATCCGCGGCAAGGCGACGTCGGGCTTCAATCTCTACGATCCCGTGTACGGCCTGCTCGCGCCGGGCGGCACGCCCAACCCGAAGCAAAGCGATTCGCGCTCGGTCGTGCATGCGTATTCGATGGTCGTGCAGGATTCGGTGAAGCTCACCGAGCGCCTCACCGCAGTCGGCGGGCTGCGCTGGGAAAACTGGCAGCAGGAATCGGGGATGGGCCGGCCGTTCGTGTTCGCCGACCGTTCGCGCGGCAATGTCTGGTTGCCGCAGTTCGGGCTCGCGTATGCACTCACGCCCGCGCTGACCGCGTATGCGAACGTGAGCCGCTCGTTCAAGCCGAACGTCGCAACGAATGTCGCCGCGCCGCTCGCGCCGGAATACGGCCGCGTGCTCGAAGCCGGGCTCAAGTTCAGCCTGAAACCCGCGATCACGGGCACGCTCGCGGTCTACCAGATCGACAAGCGCAACGTCGCGGTCACGAACGGCGACATCACGTCGACGATCGGCACCGCGCGCTCGCGCGGGATCGAACTCGACGTCGCGGGGCAGATCACGCGCCACCTGAGCGTGATCGGCAGCTATGCGTACACGAACGCGACGGATCGCGACAGCAACACGCCGCTCGTCAACGTCGCGCGCCACACAGGCAGCCTGTTCGCGGTGTACGACACGGCGATCGCGAACCTGCCCGGCCGCTGGCGCTTCGGCGGCGGCGCACGGCTTGTCGGCACACGCTCCGGCGACACCGCGAACAGCTTCACGCTGCCCGGCTACGTGACCGTCGACGCGTTCGCGGCCTACGAAACGACGATCGGCAAGTTCCCGACGCGCATCCAGCTCAACGTGAAGAACCTGCTCGACAAGACCTACTACCCGTCGAGCAACAACAACCTGATCGTCGCGGTCGGCGAGCCGCGGCTCGTCACGCTGACGACGACGGTGTCGTTCTGACGGCGCGGGGCAGCCGGAAACCGGGCCCGGCTCGACGTCATTCCGCCGTCGGCGGACAGACCCGGTAGAACACCACGCTGCACAGCAACAGGAAGCCTGCAAGGATCGCCATGCCGATCCGGATGCCCGCATAGCCGATGATCATCGCGCCGAGGATCCCCGACAGGCTTCCGCACGCGTTGATCAGCGCGAGACCGGCCGCTGCGGCCGCACCGGACAGCACGCGCCCCGGCAGCGTCCAGTAGATCGGCATCAGCGACAGGATGCCCGACGTCGCGACGGTCAGCATGATCAGCGCGAGCCAGAAGCTGTCGTGCGCCACCGTCGCGACGAACAGGCCGACGGCGGCCAGCGCGACCGGCACCACGCCGTGCCTGCGCAGCCGCCCGGACCGCTCCGCGATCTTCGCGTTCACGTACATGCAGATCGCCGCGACGCCGAACGGAATGGCCGTGAACAGCCCGACATCCAGGCTGTTTGCGACGCCGGCGTCATGAAACAGCGTCGGCATCCAGAACGTCAGCCCATAGAAGGCAGTGTTGAAGAGGATCATCACGACGATCAGCGCATAGATCTTCGGTGTCCGGAACGCATCCGCGACGCGATGCGACTTGAACGCCGCCTCCTTCGCGACATTCGCCTCGATGATCTGCTTCTCGCGCGGCGTCAGCCAGTCGACGTCGGCCGGCCGGTTCCGCAGCAGCGCCAGGATCACGACGCCCAGCACCGCGGACGGCAGCCCTTCGAGCAGGAACAGCCACTGCCATCCCCTGATGCCCGCCACGCCGTCCATCGTCTCCATGATCGCGCCGGACAGCGGCGCACCGAACACGACGGCAATCGGCAACGCCATCAGGAACAGCGAATACATGCCGCTCTGGCGCCGGGCGGGCAGCCACGTGTTCGTGTAATACATCACGCCCGGAACGAACCCGGCCTCGCATACGCCAAGCAGGAAGCGGAGCGAATAGAACGCGGCCTCGTTCCTCGAGAAGATCATCAGGGTCGACACGATCCCCCACGTGATCATGATCCGCGCGATCCATGCGCGTGCGCCGACCCGCCGGAGGATCAGGTTGCTCGGAATCTCGAACAGCATGTAGCCCCAGAAGAACACGCTCGCGCCGAGTGCGAAGGACGCGTTCGTCAGCCCGAAATCGGCCGCCATCTGCAGCTTGGCGAAGCCGATGTTCACGCGGTCCAGATAGGACATGATGAACCCGAGGAAAAACAGCGGGACGATCCTCAGTATCACCTTCCGGTACAACGCGTCTTCGTGCAGTGCTTCGGTGCTTGCGCCGAGCGCAAGCGTGACGTCCGCCTTCATGGTCAGTTCTCCCGATGAAAACAAGCACCTCGACGGCGATGGAATCGATCCGTACGCCGGTTCGTTTCGCATGCGCGTGTGCGGGCCGGGTTGCGTGCCGGCGCCGCGTCACGGATGCGGTGACCTCACCGCTGCGCGAGCGCGAGCACGTCGGCCCAGATTCCGTCGTCGACGGCAACGCCGTGCCGCCGCTGTTCGATGCGGGTCCGCAGCGCGCTTTGTCCGGGATACAGCACCTCGTCGCTGTCTTCCGCGAGTTCCGACGTATTCACGTAATCGGCCACGCCGTCGGCGACCTCGTTCGTGAACGCTTCGCCGCCCAGCTTGCGCGGGTCGATCAGGATGAACACCTGCGAGCAGCCGGTGCAGCTGCCCTGCTGCACGGCATCGATCCCGTTCGTCGCCAGCCCCTCCGACAGCACGGCAGCCAGCACGTCGAGCATGATCGCGAATCCCGAGCCCTTCCAGTAACCCATCGGCAGGATCCGCATCGATGCCTCGATCGGGCCGGGCTCGACGGTCAGCTTCCCTTCGCTGTCGAAACCGGCGGGAAACGGCATGTTTTTCCCCTTGAGGCGGGTCGCCTGCAGTTTTCCGTACGAGTACTGCGACATGGCCATGTCGAGCACGATAGGGCCCTTGTCCCGCGGCACCGCCATCACGAACGGGTTGTTGCCGACGCGCGGTTTTTTGGCGCCCCAGCCCGGCATGCAGGATTCGGTATTCGTCCAGCAGATCGCGATGTAGCCGCGATCCGCCGCGTGCCAGCCATAGGTCCCGCCACGCATCCAGTGCGTCGTGTTGCGCAGCGCGACGATGCCGACGCCCTGCTCGTCCGCAATCGCCATCGCGCGCTCGGTCACGGACAACGCATTGAGAATGCCGGGGCCGCGATTGCCGTCCAGGATCTCGATCGCGCCGAAGCGCTTGACCGGCGTGGGTGCGCCCTGCAGATTCACCCAGCCCTTGCGGACGTAGTCGACGAAGCGCGCGACGCGATTGATGCCGTGGGAATTGACGCCGTCGCAGGTCGCCTCCGCATGAACCCGTGCGCAGACGCCCGCGTCGTGCTCGTTCATGCCCGCATTCAGGAGCGCGAGATAAATGGCGCCCTGCAACTCCTCGAACGGAATTCGGATCATCTTGCGTGTCTCCTGAAGTTCTTGTGGTGCGGTTCGATCCGGAACCGGAAACCGCCGCCCCGGCTCGCGGCGCGAGCCGGTATCGCTCGTCAATCGCCCGCGAAATCGAGCAGGATCTTGCAGCTCTCGGCAGGCCGCTGCTCGGCCATCTCGAACGCCTGCGCGACGTCGCGGAAACCGACCTTGTGCGTGACGATGTGCTCCGGCTGGATCAGCCCGCGGCCGATCCAGTCGATCACCTGCGGGAACATCGCGCAATTGAGCCGCGACGCGGCGAGCGTCAGTTCCTTCTTCGTCAGTTCCGCCTGCACGATCGCCGACGGTTCCGACGAGAAGCCGAGCACGCCGATCCGGCCGGCGGGCGCCGCAAGCCGCACCGCTTCCTCGAGAATCGACGGATGGCAGACCGCATCGAAAATCAGCGTCGGGCCGCCGTCGACGCCGCGCTTCTCCAGCGCGTCCGGCAGCGACTCGACGCTCGTGTTGATGACCTCGTCCTCCGCCGCGCCGCACTTGCGCGCGAGCTGCAGGCGCGCGTCGAGCCGGTCGGTGATGAACGCGCGGATGCCGTACACGCGCTTGAGCACCTGCAGGATCGTCAGCCCGACGGTGCCCGCGCCATAGATCAGCGCGACATCGCCCGGCAGCACGCCGGTGCGCGACGTCGCGTTCGCGGCGACCGCGAACGGCTCGACGATCGCCGCGCAGGTATCGGCGATCTCCGCCGGAATCCGGTAGGCATTGCCGGCCGGCACGCACGTGTACTGGCTGAACCCGCCGTCGCGATGCACGCCGAGCACGGTCAGGTGCCGGCACACGTTGCGCCGGCCGATCGTGCACGCATGGCAATGCCCGCAGCTGATCACGGGATCGACCGCGACGGTCTCGCCGAGCCGCGCCGCGTCGACGCCGTCGCCGACCGACTCGATCGTCCCGACGAACTCGTGGCCGATGATGCGCGGATACGACACGAACGGATTCTTGCCGTGAAAGATGTGCAGGTCCGACCCGCAGATGCCCGCATAACGCACCTTCACGCGCACTTCGCCGGCGGCGGGCGCGGGCAGCGGCACTTCGCGCACGCTCATGCTGTTCGGACGATCGACAACGACGCTCAACATTTCGGTTCTCTCCTTCGGTTCTTCGCCGCTCACCAGTTCCACATCGACCCGTCGCGCAACCGGGCGACCGGCAGGTACGCGCGCTCGTACGGGTACTTCGCGGCCAGCGTCTCGTCGATGTCGACGCCGAGGCCCGGCACGTCGTCCGTCACGAGATAACCGTCCTCGAACCGGTAGCTGTGCGGAAACACCTCGTCGGTCAGCGGGCTGTGCGGCATCAGTTCCTGGATGCCGAAGTTCGGCGCCCACAACCCGAAGTTGACCGCCGCCGCCATGCAGACCGGCGACAGGTCGGTCGCGCCATGAAAGCCCGTACGCACCTGGTACATCGCCGCGTAGTCGGCGATGCGCCGCACGTGCGTGATCCCGCCCGCATGCACGATCGTCGCGCGGATGTAGTCGATCAGCTGGTCGCGGATCAGGTCCTTGCAATCCCAGATCGAGTTGAACACTTCGCCGACCGCGAGCGGCGTCGTCGTGTGCTGGCGGATCAGGCGGAACGCGTCCTGGTTCTCGGCGGGCGTCGCGTCTTCCAGCCAGAAGAGACGATGCGGCTCGAGATCGCGGCCGAGCCGCGCGGCCTCGATCGGCGTGAGCCGGTGATGCGCGTCGTGCAGCAGGTGCGGCGCATCGCCGACCGCGTCGCGCACCTTGCGGAACAGGTCCGGCGTATGGCGCAGATAGAGCGCGGTGTCCCACGGTTCTTCAGGCGGCAGGCCCTTTTCGGCGGGTTCGTACGCACCCGCGGTCTTGCCGACGCCGTACACCTTGTCGAGCCCCGGCACGCCCGACTGCACGCGGATCGCGCGATAGCCGGCCTCGATGTGCGCGCGCACCGCGTCGACCGCTTCTTCGTGATCGCGCCCGTTCGCGTGGCCGTACACCATCAGCCCGTCGCGGCTCTTGCCGCCGAGCAGCTGGTAGACGGGCATGCCCGCGAGCTTGCCCTTGATGTCCCACAACGCCATGTCGATCGCGGCGATCGCCGTCATCGTCACGGGCCCGCGCCGCCAGTACGCGCCGCGATACAGGTATTGCCAGATGTCCTCGATGTTGCGCGGGTCGCGGCCGACGAGACACGGAAACACGTGATCCTCCAGATACGCGCGCACCGCGAGCTCGCGCCCGTTGAGCGTCGCGTCGCCGAGGCCGTAGACGCCTTCGTCGGTCACGATCTTCACCGTCACGAAGTTCCGGCCCGGACACGTGACGATGGTCTGCAAGCGTTCGATTTTCACTGCGCTCCTCCAGCGGGCGATTCAGTCGACAAAGTATTGGGGGGCGCGGCTGCGCACGTCCGGCAGATGCGAGCCGATCCGGTCGACGTGCGACGCGACCGACGCGCCGAGCAGCGCCATGTTGCGCGACGCGATATGCGTGAGAATCTGTTCGTGTTCCTGCAGCGCGAGACGAGCGTGACCCTCGACGTCGTCGAGCAGCAGCCAGCGCACGCGATCGTACTGACGCTTGATTGGCTGCAGCATTTCCCACACGTGCGGCCGTCCGGCGAACTCGAACATGCGGGCGTGCATCTTCTCGTCCAGCGCAAAAAACACATCGACATCGCCAACATCGACCGCGTCGCGTTGCGCGTCGATGAGCCGCGCGAGTTCGGTCAGTTGGGCGGGCGCAATCTTCTGCGCGAGTTCGACGTGGTTCGCACATTCGAGCGTGCTGCGCGCGAACCGCCCTTCCTCGAGGAGCGATACCGAGATCGGCGCGACGAACGTGCCGACCTTCCGGTGGATCTGCACGAGCCGCTCGTCGGCCAGTTGCGCGAACGCTTCCCGCACGGGCGTGCGGCTGACCTTGATCGTCGTCGAGATCACGGCTTCGGATAACGCGGTGTGCGGCGGCAACGCGCCCCGCACGATCGCGTTGCGCAGCAGCGCGTGTACCTGCTCCGTATAGGACCGGCTCTCGTCCAGCGAGAACGCCTGCAACGCCGTGACGACGACGCCTTCCTCGAATGCTGCGGTTTCGTTCATGTTTGCCGATGCTTCCGACTTGATATCGATGACTACCATGGTACACAACACAATGAAATTGATCGAACTGGCGTTTACACCAATAACTCCCAGCAAAAACTCGCAATAACCTTCACTCACTCCATTATCTACCATGGTACAAGCCGTCACCGACCGTCATGCCACCCTCACCCGACTTCCTGCGCACCGCGCCGCCCGGCACGCGCCGCCCCCGCTATGACCGGCACGCGGTCCGCACGGGCATCGTCCATCTCGGCCTCGGCGCGTTCCACCGCGCGCATCAGGCGATCCATACCGAGACCGTGCTCGAGCAGGGCGACCTGCGCTGGGGGATCGTCGGCGTCGAGCTGCGGCGGCGCCATACCGTCGACCTGCTCGCCGCTCAGGACCACCTGTACACGGTGACCGAACGCGACGGCGACGGCGCGCGCACCCGGATCGTCGGCGCCGTGCACGGCGCACTGTTCGCACCGGAATCGCTGCCCGCGCTGCTCGCGCTGACCGCCGATCCGGGCGTGTCGATCGTCAGCCTGACCGTGACCGAGAAAGGCTATTGCCGCCGTCCCGGCGGCGGCCTCGACACCGACGATCCCGCCCTCCGCGCGGACCTCGCCGCGCCCGCCACGCCACGTACCGCACTCGGCGTGATCGCCGCCGGCCTCCGGCAGCGGCCGGCCGGCGCGCCGCTCACCGTCGTCTGCTGCGACAACATGACGTCGAACGGCGACACGCTGCGCGCGCTGCTGCTCGACTACGCGGCATGCATCGACGACGGCGCGCTTGCGCGGCGCATCCGCGACGACGTCGCCTTCCCGAACAGCATGGTCGACCGGATAGTGCCGGCTGCCACGCCCGAGTCGCTCGACTGGGCGCAAACCCATCTCGGTGCACGCGACGCGGCCGCGATCGTCTGCGAACCGTTCTCGCAATGGGTGATCGAGGACCGCTTCGCCGGCCCGCGCCCGCGCTGGGAAGACGCCGGCGCGCGCCTCGTCGCCGACGTGCGGCCGTACGAAACGATGAAGCTGCGGCTGCTGAACGGCTCGCATTCGGCGATCGCGTATGCGGGACAACTGCGCGGCCGCGCGACCGTGTCGGACGCGATGGCCGATCCGGCGATCGCGGCGTTCGTCGACGGCGTGATGACGCACGACCTGCTCGCGACCGTCGACGTACCGTCCGGCTTCGATGCGCACGACTATTGCGCGACGCTCGTGCGGCGCTTCCGGAATCCGACGCTCGCGCACCGCACCGAACAGATCGCGATGGACGGCACGCAGAAGGTGCCGCTGCGCTGGCTGCCCGCGCTCGCCGACAGCGCCGCGGCGGGCGTCGAGCGCCCGTACCTGGAGCGCGCGCTCGCGCTCTGGCTGCACTACCTGACCACCGCGCACGACGCCGGCGGCCGGCCGCTGACGATCAGCGACCCGGGCGCGGCGGCGCTAGCCGAGACGCTCGACGCGGCCGGCGATGCGAACGGCGCGGTGCGGGCGGCGCTCGCCTGTGCCGCGCTCGCCGGCCCGGCCGCGTGGCCCGACGCGCTGGTCGCGCGCGTCGGCGCGCATCTGTCGACGCTGCGTGCGCACGGCACCGACGCGCTGCTCGCGCCGCTGCACGCACGCTGACCGACCGCACGACCGGTTTGCGCTGCCACGCGCGAACCGCATGACACCTTCCCGCTGGCGCGCATGCCGGCGCGGCGAACGACAGACCAGACATGACGGCCGGCCCACCGGCACGAAGGAGACGAACATGAAGCAAAAGTCGCAGGCGTGGTTCACGGTATTCCTGCTGTTTCTCGTGTACGGCATCAACTATCTCGACCGTGTCGCGCTGTCGATCGTCGCGCCGATCGTGCAGACCGATCTCGGTATCGACGCCGCGCAGATGGGCCTCGTCTTCAGCACGTTCTTCGTCGGTTATGCGCTGTTCAATTTCATCGGCGGCCTCGCGTCCGACCGGCTCGGGCCGAAGCTCGTGTACGTGCTGTCGGTCGGCCTCTGGTCGATCTTCTGCGGGATGACCGCGCTGACCGTCGGCTTCGTGAGCCTGTTGATCGTGCGGCTGCTGTTCGGCATGGCCGAGGGCCCGCTGTGCTCGGCCGCGAACAAGATGGTCAACAACTGGCTGCCGCGCGACGCCGCCGCGACCGCGATGGGCCTGCTCAGCGCGGGCTCGCCGCTCGGCGGCGCGATCGCGGGGCCGATCGTCGGCCTGCTGGCCGCGCAGTTCGGCTGGCGGCCGGCGTTCTGGATCGTCTGCGCGATCGGGCTCGCGTGGGTCGTGCTGTGGATGGTGTCGACGTCGGATCGTCCCGCCGCACCGGTAAACAACGCGCCGGACGTGCCTGCCGCCGCCCGCTCGGGTGACGACGACGCATCGGCGCCCGCGCGCACGCTGTCGCACTACGTGCGCCAGCCGCGCATCCTCGCCACGGCGGCCGCGTTCTTCAGCTACAACTACGTGCTGTTCTTCTTCCTGAGCTGGTTCCCGAGCTATCTCGTGCGCGCGCACCACCTCAACATCAAGGAGATGAGCATCGCCACCGTCGTGCCCTGGCTCGTCGGCACGGTCGGCCTCGCGTGCGGCGGCGCCATCTCGGATGCGCTCTACCGGCTCACCGGCAACCTGCTGCTGTCGCGCCGGATCGTGCTCGTCACGTGCCTGCTCGGCGCGGGTGCATGCGTCGCGATCGCGGGCACCGTGCAGTCGACGCAAGGCGCGGTCGCGCTGATGTCCGTGTCGCTGTTCTTCCTGTACGTCACCGGCGCGATCTACTGGGCGATCGTGCAGGATGTCGTGCACCCGACGCGCGTCGGCGGCGTGAGCGGCTTCCTGCACTGCATGGGCAGCCTGTCGGGCGTGATCGGGCCGGCCGTGACCGGCTTCATCGTCGAACGCAGCGGCTCGTTCGCGACCGCGTTCGTGCTGGCCGGCGCGATCGCGCTGACGGGCGCCGTGCTGGCAGCCGTATTCGTGCGCAACAGCCGGCCGTCGGAAGTCCTGCGCGAACGCGCGGCGCACTGACGCCGCGCGGCTACGTGACCGTCGAAGCGTTCGCGGCCTGCGAAACGGCGACCGGCAAGTTCCCGACGCGCTGACGACGGTGTCGCTCTAACGTCCTGACGCGCGTGGGCCGGCCCGCAAGCGACGGCCCGCGCGCAAACCCCGCCTCGATGTGCCGCTCGCTCTACGCGGCGGCTCGGTTCCCCCTCTGCGCAGCATCACGGCCGCTTCATGATCGGTCACGGCAGGCGCATACGCGATGCGCCGGAAAATCGCTCGATATAGCGCCGGAATCCTGTTGACAGCCGGCCCGCGCGACACCTGACGCCGTCATTCGCATGCGTCCCCGGCAACAACTCCGACGACCGCGAAAATGCATCCCAGCGATGCAATTCCGTCTGATCGCGAACCGCATCGTACGCCGTATGATCCCCTCGCCGTTTCTCAAGGCCGCCCAATGCGCGTCGCCATCTTCATCCGCTTACGCGTTTCGCCACAACAACCCAGCGAATATGTCCAACTTCTCACTGATACTTGTCGTCTCAATGTTGAGCGCCTTCGGCCTGATCGCGTCCGACGTCTACCTGCCCGCCATGCCATCGATGGCCCATGAATTTTCAATCGGTGCATGGCAGATGCCGCAGACGGTATCGGCCTACCTGATCGCGCTCGCGTGCGCCCAGCTGTTCTACGGCCCCCTCTCCGATCGATGGGGGCGCAAACCCGTGCTGACGGTCGGGATCCTTCTGTACATTCTTGGCTCGATCGGCTGCGCAAGTGCCGGCGGCTTCGCGAGCTTTCTCGGATGGCGAGTGCTCGAGGCCCTCGGCGCGGCTTCCGGCCTCGTGATCGGCCGCGCAATCATCGCCGACACCTGCGACAAAAAGGAATCCGCAAAGGTCTACAGCATCGTGTATCCGCTCGTCTCGCTGTCTCCGGCAATCGCCCCGGCGATCGGCGGATATCTGGCCGCCTGGTTCGGGTGGCGGAGCGATTTCGTTTTCGTCGCCGGATTTGGCGCAGTCGCGCTCGCGCTGGTCCAACTGCTTCTGAAAGAAACGCGGCCGCCCGTCGCGCCGGGCCAACATCGCGCAGTTCCGCTGGCCGGTTTCTCCGACGTGCTCGGAGATCGCGTGTTCATCCGGTATACGCTCGTCGTCTGCGCAATCTATTGCGCGTGGTTCGTCTACCTGACGCAATCGCCCTTCATCTTTTCCGGCCTCGGTCTTTCGGAACAGCAAAGCGGCTGGCTTTATCTGCCGCTGACCGCCGGCATCATTTCCGCGAACATGATCTCGCGCCGCATGCTCGACCGGATGTCCTACGACTCGATCGTCGTGGCCGGGGTGTGCTGCTTCGTCGCCGGCGGCGTTGCGTTCGCGTTGTGCGAGTCGTGGCAATTCAAAGGCATCATCGCAATCGTCGTGCCGATGTTTCTCGTCAGCCTGTCAAACGGATCGTCGCTGTCACTCGCCGTCTCGGGCGCCATCGCGAGCGAACATGGGCGCGCCGCCACGGCGTCCGGACTGGTCGGCTTCTTCCAGATCGGCAGCGCGTCGCTCGCAGCCACCGTGTCCAGCGGCCTGCTCGGTACCGGAAGCCACGTGCTGGCGACGGCAATTCCGTTCTTCGCGATCGTCGCCGCGGTCGCGATCGTCCCCCGCTGGTATGCCGCGCGGCGCACGCTCTCGATGCGCAAGACCCTGCCACGTTAAACACCCGGCCTTGCACCGACGAGATCCCGGCCGTTATCGATAGCGGTCGAACGAAGCAGCGATCTCGTCGGTGACCGCCCGAACGCGCGCCGTCCGGTTCAGGTCCGTATGCGACACGAGCCAGACCTGGTACGGCGCGGTTCGAGTCCTGTCGGGCCAGATGCGCACGAGCGAATCGTCCGCCTGCGCCATATACACCGGGAGCTCGCCTATTCCGATGCCCGACCGGATCGATGTCGCCAGCATCAGGCTCGAACTCACTTGCGCGACGACGCGCCCTTGTTCCATCGACTCGCCGCATAGCGAGAGCCCCTGGTTGGACGTGACGGAGGGCTGGTAGACCACCAGATCATGACCTTCGAAAGCGGAACCGATCGCGGGGGCACCACGCGCATCCAGATACTCGCGACTCGCGAACAGCCCGACCTCCCATTCGGCCAGCTTCCGGCGGACGAGATCGGGATTTTCCGGCATCACGGTTCGAATCGCGAGATCCGCATCACGTCGCGTCAGGTTGAGCACCTGCACGGAAGTCGTCAGGACCACGTGTATCCCGGGATATTTCCGCCGTAACGCCCGTATTGCGGGAACGACAAAATCCATCGCCAGGGAATCGGTTGTCGTCACCCGAACCTCACCTTCGAGCCGGTCGTCCGAGCCATGCGCGCGGCGCTCGAACTCGTATGCCGCTCGCTCCATCTCCTCCGCGGCCTGCAGCGAATGCTCGCCGATCTGCGTCACGACATAGCCGGACGACGTCTTGAGAAACAGCTTCGCACCCAGCGCCTTCTCAAGTGCCGTCAGCCGCCGCCCCACGGTTGCCTGATCGACATCGAGAAAAACTGCAGCCTCGCGCAGCGTCCCGGCGCGATGAACTGCCAAAAAGACGCGTGCATCGTCCCAATTCATGAATAACGTTCTCTCTCGGTAAAGCACTTTTGCATTCTTTGGATGCAATTATACAAGTTGAGCCCATGCTCTCCAACAGAGATAATCAGGCCCCCGTATCAAACGGTATATCGCGGCATTCCGGCAACCGTGATTTCCCTCGCCATATTGAGGGTTTTAAAAATACAGCCGGCGTATTCGACTCGCATAGATCGTTTCAGATCGAAAGAAAAAGCATAAAAAGATGGAAAAGGCAACTCACATTCCGGCCCGATGCGACGTTTCGGGAAGCGTTATGAATCTCCTCCGGTCGCTGCACATCGACCACATTTTTCTGGTCCCCGGAAAGATGGTTTATCCGTTGCTTGACGCGATGGACAAGACGCCAGAAATTCGTGGCATCGTTGCCGCACACGAGACCGGCAGTGCCTTCATGGCCGACGGTTACGCACGAGCCAGTCGCAAGTTCGGTGTGTGTCTCGCCATCTCCGGGCCCGGCACGATGAATCTCGTTCCCGGCATGGCCGCCGCCCTCGCCGATCGAATCCCGGTTCTCTATCTTGCCGGCGGCATATCGTCCAACGCCGAGGGAAAAGGTGCGTTCCAGGACGGTACGCTGGGAGGAATCGCCGAAAGCAGCGTGGTGCAAAATCTCGTCGACGACATTGTCGAACTGAAAAACAAGCACAACCTTCTGGCGGAAATGCGTCGGGCTACCGACGGTCTGAACTGGATGCGACGTGCCCGTTCGTTCATCAGCATCCCGCTCGACGTTCAACAGCAACCGGTGCCGGTCCCGCACGATCGAATGCAACGCCCCTACGCCCAAAGCATCGTGGACATGAACCATGTCCCGGCCAACCCGGTCGCGGTGCAGGCACTTTGCAAGCAATATCTCTTTCAGGAAAAGAAGGTTGCATTTCTCGTCGGTGGTCGCGGAAACGATCCGGAGACTGCCCAGGTCCTGCTCAAGGTTGCCGAACGATTCAATATTCCGGTTGCGACAACTCTGTCCGGCAAAGGCGCCTTTCCCGAGCGGCACCCCCTTGCGTTGGGTGTTTATGGATTTTCCGGGCACACGCGAGCGGTACAACTGATCAACTCAAACGATCTCGATGCACTCGTCGTTCTTGGTTGCGATCTCAATCAACGCGACAGTCTGAATTGGAGCGACAAGCTGAGCGCCGGCAAGGAACTCGTCATTTTCGACGACAGCTTCGATGCGCCGGCAACCGGCCACGTTCCGAGCCGAAGCATTTTCTCCGGCATTACTGCGACCATTCGAATGCTCGCGCATATGCCGGCGGGATCAGCACAGGAATTCCAGGCGGCATTCGCCCACCGGGATGCGTGGCTCGAGCGTGTCAAGCACGCTCCGCTTTACGATCATCGCTTCGAACCTACGTCGATCGGAAGCGCATCCGATTCACTTTCACTCTATCCGGGTGACGTCGTCCGACGGCTCTGCGACCTTGTGCCAGACGACACCAACGTTGTCGTCGATTCAGGTGCGCATCGAATCTTCATGGCGCACTACTGGCTCTCGTCAGGCCTCGGAAACTACTTCTCGTCGAGCGCGCTTGCCCCGATGGGTTGGGCAGTCGCAGCCGGGATTGGTGTCAAGCTCGCCGCACCGCATCGCCCCTGCCTCGTGGTCACCGGGGACGGCTGCATGCTGATGCACGGAATGGAGATTCAAACCGCGGCTCGTTACGGGATCAAGGTGATCTTTATCGTCCTGAACAACTCCGCTCACGGTGCGATTCACATCGACGCCATCACCAAGCGAACCGTCGCAGAGCAGTTCAGCAAGTTGCCTCGCCACGACTGGACACGGTTCGCCCAATCGGTGGGAGTGCCGGCCCGCCAGGTCGATTGCCTGGCCGGTCTCGAGCAGGCCGTCGGCGACGCGTCGGCATGCGACGGGCCCTTCGTCATTGAAGTGGCCGTGGGTGTCTTCCCTTCGCCAAACCGTTACTACGCCGAATCCTCGACGGCAGCACCAACGAAGAACGAGCAGGTCGACGCATATGCCGCCTCGCCGGCCGCAGCAATCGACACCCCCGAGTGCATCGATTGATGTTGAAAGAGACTGAACGATACGGGACGTTGAAAAGAATGAACCAGACGAAGTGGCCCATCCGTTTTCTGGCGGCTGCAATCAGTGCGCTGTCACTCGCTTCCGGCGCGCAAGCGTCCGAGGAGGGGGTGACGGTCATGCCGCTCGCGCACACGTCGCAATCATGGGATGGCGCCTACTACACGCATTATCCGGAAGGTACGCCGCTCATCGACGTGCAGCACGTGCGAATCCCTGCTCACACGACGCTTCCGTGGCATAGCCACGGTGTGGTCAACGCTGTCTATCTGTTGAGCGGCAGGCTCACTGTCGAGAAAAAGAACGGTGAATCCCGGACGACGTTTACCGCGGGACAGGTCATCGCGGACACCGTCGGAACGATTCACCACGGCTATACGACCGACGAACCGGCCGAGATGGTCGTGTTCTTTGCCGGCGCCAAGGGGCAACCCCTGCGCACCCTGGAACAAAACTGACTCAAAGAGCATAGAGCATGTCTGAAATCGTCGTTATCTCCATCAACGTAGCGAAGGCCGGAAAGGAAGCCGCGCTCGAAGCGCTGCTGAGCAGCCTCGTCGCCCCGACCCGAAGCGACCCGGGCATGATCCGCTACGAACTCAGTCGCGACCTGCGGAATCCCCGCATCTTCGTCTTCCACGAGATCTGGGAGAGTCAGGAAGCGCTCGACGGGCACTTGAATACGCCACATATCGCCACCTACCGCACGCTTGTTCCGGATCTCGTCGAGCGCAAGGAATTGCTCATCACCAGGAAGGTCCAGTAACGCATCCGGATGCGTGAAGGAACGCCGGTTCCGGAGACGGCTCGGCTTCCTTGCATCCTCCCTCGCTTCCATCGGGATGTATCTCCCTCCCCGATCTCCATCGCGTCAACCCGCTATCCCGGACCGCGACCGATCCGAATCAAAGCACCATGCAATCCCCAGCCAAAGCGCCGGCTACCGGCGGCGCGTCGTCCCTTGTTCCGGCAGAACTGCCATCCCTCTCCGCCGTACCCACGCCATCCGCATCGCCACGCCCGTTCGGTCAGTCGCTGGCCGCCATGACAGGTATCGGGATCGTCAATATGCTCGTCGCGCTCGATCAAACCACCGTCAGCACGGCGCTGCCACAGATCGTCGCAACATTGGGCGGCTTCGAATGGTACACGTGGATAGCGACCGCGTATCTGTTGACGTCGTTGATTACCGTACCGATTTTCGGTCGACTGGGTGACTACTACGGGCGCAAACCATTCGTCATCGGCGCAATCGCGACGTTTACCGCAGCCTCCGTCCTGTGTGCATCCGCCCCGAACATGGCTACGCTCGTCGCCGCACGAGCGCTTCAGGGCATCGGTGCCGGGATGATGACGGGGACCGCGTTCGCCTCGATACCGGATCTGTTTCCCGCGCCGCTGGAACGCGCCCGATGGCAGGTCGTACTCGCTGCGGCATACGGCATCGGTACCGCCGCGGGGCCGTCCCTGGGTGGATGGCTGACCGATCAATACGGCTGGCGCTCGACATTCGTGATCAACTTGCCGGTCGGGTTCGCGGCACTCTACTTCACACAACGCTATCTCCCGCGCCTCGCCCCGTCGTCGGGAACGCGAATCCGTATCGACATCGCCGGAGCGCTGGTGCTCTCCTTGTTGCTGGGATGCATGTTGTTCGCGTTCAGCAGCGAGCTTGGCGAAGCGTCGACACAACTGCGCTGCATCGCAATCGCCAGCCTGCCCGTGCTTGTCGCATTGTTCGTGCGTTGCGAACGGCGCGCAGCAGCACCGCTGGTACCCCTCGACCTGCTGCGCAATCGACGCATCCTGACGTTGCTCGGGCTTTCGTTTCTGACCGGCGCGGTGATGTTTTCGACGATCTTCTATGCGCCATTGCTGCTCCAGAGCGGCTTCGGACTGTCCGCTACGGCGGCAGGCAGGCTATCGACGCCGCTCGCCGCGTCGATAGCCGTCGGCAGTCTGTTCAACACGGCAATCGTCACGCGCGTCGAGCGCCCTGCGATCATCGTGCTCACCGGCTTCTCGATGCTCGTGCTCGCCTGCTATGGCTTGTCGCTCGTCGCGCTGACGAACACGCATGCGCTTCTGATCGTTTCGTTGTTCGGGGCGGGCGTCGGCCTGGGGCTTATCCTCAACAACGTCAACATCTTCACGCAGGAGATCGCGGGAAAAACACGCGTCGGTATCGCGACATCGCTCATCCAGTCCACACGGATGATCGGCGGGATGGTGGGGCTATCCACGCTCGGCGCCTGGGTATCGGCCCACTACAAGGTCGGTGCGGTTCAAGCACTGAACACCCTGGGCGTGACAACTGTCGACCGGCACCTGAACAGCCTGCTGGGAGACCCCCAACTGCTCATCGACCCAAAGAAGCAGTCCGCGATCATCGAATCGATGGCCGGCGCACCGTTCGCTGGCCAGCATGTCATTGACGCGTTGCGCAGTGTCTTCAGCGACGTCCTGCACACCGGATTCCAACTGACCGCAGCAGCAGCCCTCGTCGCCCTTCTGACCACGCTGACCATTCTCGAAGTCCGGTTCGGCTCAGCGCCGAACGACGACGGTGCGCGTCACGACGCAACGTAAAACATCTGCGACCTGCGCGCTCCCGAGTGTGTGCCGGTCGCTTTCGCCTTCTTGAGCCATGACAACCCGACCACAACTGCCAAACACATTTCAGGATTTCCTGCTGTTGATCGCCCGTGTGCTGATCGTTGCACTTTACTTGAAAATCGGGATTCCAAAGTTGATGGACTTCGGCGGAGCAATCGCCTACATGACCCGCATCGACGCACCCATGCCAATGCTGGCAGCGGCGATCCTGATCGCAATGGACGTCGTCGTTGCGATCGCGATTCTGATCGGATTCCATACCCGCCCCGTCGCGTTGCTGCTCGCACTCTATACGCTCGGCGCCGCGATTATCGGTCACCCATTCTGGTTGACGGATGGCTCCCAGCAGATGAACAACATGATTCATTTCTACAAGAACCTGTCGATCATGGGGGGGCTTCTCGCGCTCTGTGCAGCGGGCCCGGGACGCTTTTCGGTCGACCGCGGCTGAGTGTTCGCCGAACCGGAGGCCATGCGCAAATGCGCTGGACACGCCCGCTGGAGGCAATCGACGCACGCGGGCCGGCGGCGCAAGCCGTACCCCGCGCACGATACCGCGTCAGCCGGTGCCCTCCCGCCGAATCATCAGACCCCCGAATATCTCCCATCCGATATCGCGATTTCCGGGATCGATCGCGCGCCTCTAGACTGGCTACGCGATGGCGACGCTGCGCCGCCGCACGGCAACGCGACACGCCCCCACAACAACGATCCTGGGAGATATGCCATGTCCGACCGGCACGCGCGCCGAGGCGCGCTGAAGACACTCGGCCTCGCGGCCGGCACCGCGCTGCTCGCCGCCGCGCGCCGTGCTCACGCGGCGGCGCCCGAAACCGGCGCGCTGCTGCCCGGCGGCGCCGCGCGCCTCGCCGACCTCACGCGCCGCCTCGCGGCCGCGCCGAGACGACGCGACTTCAAGACGGTGCCGATGATCCTCAACCACCCCGACCAGTGGGATCACGAGGCGCTCGCCGAAGTGATCGGCTATCGCGGCGGCCCGAAGCAGGTGTGGGACAACACCGAGCTCGGCGGCCCGTGGCTGAACCTGATGCGCAATTCGCTGAACGCGCAGATCTGGTCGTACGGTCATCCGGATTTCCTCGTCGTGTCGGCCACGCACGGCAGCGCGCATCTTGCGCTGTTCGACCAGGCCGCGTGGGACAAATACGGCCTCGCGAAATTCGCCGGCGCCGCGTTCCCGGCCAACACGCTGCTCGACGCGAAGCCCGCGCAATCGAAAGGCGCGCAGGATCGCGCGTTGCCCGACGGCGCCTTCTCGTCGCACGACAACAGCATCGCCGCGCTGCAACAGCGCGGCGTCGTGTTCCTGTCATGCCACAACGCGATCTGGGAACTCGCGGAACGGCTCGACGGCGCGAACGCGAATCCCGACAAGCTGCCGCTCGACGCGCTCGCGGCCGACCTGACCAATCACGTGATCCCGTCGGCGATCGTCACGCCCGGCGCGGTCGGCACGCTGCCCGAATTGCAGCAGGCCGGTTTCACGTACGCGAAATGAGGCCCGCGATGACCTCGATCCACCCGCAGTCGCCGTCGCGCCGCCGGCAGCGCACGCTGCGCGCCGCGCTGGCCGCCTGGCTGTGCTGCGCGTCGGCGCTGTCGCTCGCCGCACCCGCCGACACCGCCGCAAGCATCTTTCCGCCCTGGCAGGAAGGCCGCAACAACGACGCGATTCATCGTGGCCTCGAATTCACGGTGCCGCAGGTCGACGTGCTCGCCGATTTCCACGGCGACCTCACCGCGCCGAAGCTCGTGCTGTTCGTCGGCGGCAACTATTTCTTCGCGATGGCGCCGCTCGTCGCGAAGTTCGAGGAAGACCATCCCGACTACCGCGGCCGCATCTACTGGGAAACGATCCCTCCCGGCCTGCTCGTGAAGCAGATCCAAGCGGGCGGCACGATCACGGTCGGCAACATGACGTGGACGGTCAAGCCCGACGCGTATTTCGCGGGGCTCGGCAAGATCGACGGGCTGATCGCGGACGGCACGCTCGCGGGCCCCGCCGTGCCGTACGTGACGAACCAGTTGACGATCATGGTGCGCGCGGGCAATCCGAAGCGCATCGCATCGCTGAACGATCTCGCGCGGCCCGACGTGAAGCTCGCGATGCCGAACCCGGCATTCGAAGGCGTCGCGCGGCAGATCCGCGCCTCGCTCGTGAAGGCCGGCGGCGACGCGCTCGCGCGCACCGTCTACGACGACAAGGTGCGCGCCGGCACGACCGAGCTCACGCACATCCACCATCGGGAAACCGCGCTGTTCCTGATGCAGGATCGCGCGGACGCCGGCGTGCTGTGGCAATCCGAAGCGGCGTTCCAGGAACAGGTCGGGCATCCGCTGATGCACATCGACATTCCGGCCGCGCAGAATACGACGGCGATTTATGCGGGGGCGATGGTGAAGGACGCGCCGCATCCGGAAGCCGCGCGCGCGTGGCTCGCGTTCATCCGGTCGCCGGAAGCGTTCCGGATCTTCCAGCGCTACGGCTTCGGGCGATACGATGCGACGACACCGGTGCAGCACCTCGCGCCGGCGGATGACCGGCCCGACGCCGGCTGACCGCGTGGCCGCGCCGGCCGCGTGGCGGCGCACACGCGACATACAACAAGGAGGGGACACGTGAACGATACGGTCGACACACGGCGACGCCGGTTCGCACCGCTGCTGCTTGCCGCAGCGGCGCTGCTGGCCGGCCATGCGCACGCAGACGACGCGACGCTCGGCAAGACGCTCGCGACACAGGGCTCGGCGACGGGCGTCGCCGCCTGCATCGGCTGCCACGGCAGCCAGGGTGAAGGGAATGCGGCGGCCGGCT
This sequence comes from Burkholderia pyrrocinia, assembly GCF_001028665.1. Lineage (NCBI taxonomy): Bacteria > Pseudomonadati > Pseudomonadota > Betaproteobacteria > Burkholderiales > Burkholderiaceae > Burkholderia > Burkholderia pyrrocinia. Next base: position 1,585,627 of record NZ_CP011504.1, on the reverse strand, counting down.
TCCCGCGTCTCGCGGGCACGAACGCCGCGTATCTGTCCGCGCAGCTTGCCGCATTCGCGGACGGCAGCCGCCAGAATCCCGTCATGCAACCGCTGTCGAAACTGCTGACGCCGCACGAACGCGACGCGGTATCCGCGTACTTCGCGAGCCTGTCCGCGCCGGCCGGCGTCTTCACCCCCGACACCGCGTCGGTGGATCCCGCGAACACCGGCGTGTGGCTCGCGACGCGCGGGCGCTGGTCGCAGGGCCTGCCCGCGTGCGCGCAATGTCACGGCCCCGGCGGCCTCGGCGTCGGCAGCGCATTTCCGCCGCTCGCGGGGCAGCCTGCCGCGTATATCGCCGGCCAGTTGAACGGCTGGAAACACGGCACGCGCCCGCCCGGGCCGATGGCGCTGATGCCGATGATCGCCGGCAAGCTGTCGGATGCCGACATCGACGCGGTGGCCGCCTACTATGCGCGCGGCGGCGCCGCACAAGGAGACAAGCGATGATCGACCGCACGACGCTGATCCGCCGCGCACGCGCCTTGCTGCTCGGCGCGGCCTGGATGCCCGCGCTCACGTTCGCGGCGGCGCCACAGGACACGCCGGCCGCCGCTTCCGCACCCGTGACCACACCGGCACCGGCCGCAACCGCAGCGACGGCCAAGCCGTTCACGCCGCCCGCCGAATCCGCGATGCCCGCCGACGGCTTCGGCAAGACCGTGAAGCTCGGCGAGCAGATCTTCCTGCACACGCCCGAGTTCGCGGGCAAGTACGTCGGCAACAAGCTGACCTGCGCGAGCTGCCACCTCGATGCGGGCCGCCGGCCCGACTCGAGCCCGATGTGGGCCGCGTACCTGCTGTATCCGGCCTACCGCAGCAAGAACGGGCACGTGAACACGTTCGCCGAACGGCTGCAGGGCTGCTTCCAATACAGCATGAACGGCAAGGCGCCGCCGGCCGGCGACCCGATCCTCGTCGCGCTCGAAACGTATTCGTACTGGCTCGCGAAGGGCGCGCCGGTCGGCACGAAGCTGCCGGGGCAAGGCTTCCCGAAACTGCCGCCGCCCGCGCAGAAGGCCGACTACGCGCGCGGCGCCGCCGTCTACACGCAGCACTGCGCGCTGTGCCACGGCGCGGACGGCCAGGGCCAGTCGAGCGGCGGCAAGCCGGCTTTCCCGGCGCTGTGGGGCGCGCGCTCGTTCAACTGGGGTGCGGGGATGGGCGACATCCGCAATGCGGCCGGCTTCATCAAGGCCAACATGCCGCTCGGGCTCGGCGGCACGCTGACCGATCAGGAGGCGTGGGACGTCGCGACCTTCATGGACAGCCACGAACGTCCGCAGGATCCGCGCTTCACGGGCTCCGTGCAGGACACGCGCGCGAAGTTCCACGATTCGCCCGACTCGATGTACGGGCTCAGCGTGAACGGCCGCGTGCTCGGCGCGCCATGACGCCATGCCGCGCCGGCCGGCCCGGCCGGCGCGGTCACGGACGCCAGCGATACACGACGATGCTCGTGCCGTTGTAGTTGTCCTTGGTGATCACGTACTCGCCGGTCGAGCGCAGGTAGGCGCGCACGCCGTACATCGAGTCGACGTCGTTGCCGACGTCCATCGCCGACGCGTTCGAATTCGTCAGCGTGGTGACGAGCGCACCGGTGTTCAGGTCGAACACGTCGATGTTCGGCACGGTGTGCACGTAGCCGACGAACAGGTAGTGGCCGGCCGCCGCGATCGATTTCGGATTCGCGCTCGTCAGGTTGATCACCGGATTCGGCGCGTTCGTGTTGCCGTTCTTCCAGCCGTGATAGACCTCGATGTGCCCGTTCATCGCGGTCCAGTCCCAGTTGCCCGCGAGGCCCTGCGCGAGGATCATCGTGTCGCTGTCCGCCTGGTAGATGATGCGCGTGACCGGCGCCACGCTGCTCGGCACGGGCGTCGTCGTCGGCTTGCCCCATGACGGCTTGCCGGTCGCGTCGAAGCCCGTCATCGGGTAGCGGGAAATCACGTTGGATCCGTTCAGCCCCGCCCACACGTCGCCATTTCCGTCGATGTCGAAACCGGCCGTCACCTGGAGCGTCGTATTGAACGGCTTGCCCGGGAGCGAGCCGGCCGGAATCGCGATATAGCCGCTCGCCGTATTGAAGTAATAGAAGTTGAAGTTGCCCGGGTTCTGGCCCGACGCGACGAGGATCCGGTTGCCGCCGACCATCACGAGCTGGCCGAAGTGCTGGCCGCGCTGGTAGTCGTTCATGTCGAGGCGCGGGTCCTTCGGATAGGTGAACGGGTCGACCGTGTTCGCGACGAACGTGCCGCCTGCCCCGCCCGTGTACACGTTGTTGCCGCTGTAGAAGAACGCGCCGTCCGTCACCGGATCGGGCGCGGCGATGCCCTCGAAGTTCAGCGCCTGCAGCTTCCATTGCAGCGCGCCCGTCGGGCTGTACGAATGCAGGTCGGTGCTGCCGTTGCGGCCGAGATCCCAGCCGCCGCCCCAGGCGTTGTTCAGCACGTACAGGTTGCCGGCCGAATCCTTGCCGAGCGCGGCGACGCGCGTGAAGCGCTTGTCGCCGACCTGCCCCTTGATGCCCGTCGTCGTGTCGAGATAGCCGCCCTGCACGCCGAACGTGCCGACCTGCATCGGCAGGCCGAGCAGCCCGCTGTAGACCTTGATGTTCATGTCGGGCCCTTGGTCGCCCACCATCAACTGGCCCATCGACGCATCGAAGTACAGCGACGCCGGCCGCGCGCCGGCCGCCATCTGGATCGTGTTCATCGCCGTGCCGGTCGCGCTGAATTGCGCGACGACGCCCGCGCTCTTGCGCGCGACCCACAGGTTGCCGGCGGCGTCGAGCGCCAGCGCGCCCGGCCCGGATACGCCGATGTCGCGCTGCCACACGCCGTCCGTCGTATAGACGCGCACGCGGTTGCCGTAGAAGTCGCTCACGTACAGCAGGTTGCCGGCTGTCGCGAGGCCCGTGATCACGTCCGCGTACTGGATGCCCGTCCAAGTGCTGACCGGGATGCGCAGGTCGCGCAGGTTCGTGCCGCGATTGTAGCGGCCCACCGAGCCGCTGCCGAACGTGCGGTTGTAGCCGAGCGCGACGAACAGCGACGTCGAGTTGCCGGTGATCGCGCCGCCCTGGAATTCGTCGTGGATGCCGATCGTGCCGAGCGGCTGGCCGTTCTGGTAGATCGCGACGCCGCCCGCGTTCTCGTCCCAGCGCGACGCCGTGTAGATCACGCCCTCGGGCGCGACCCACATCGAGCGCGCGCCGTTGCCCACGTGCGCGGCCAGCGTGCCGAACGTGTTCGCGAGCCAGTCCGTCGTGTATTGCGCCTGCGCGTGACTCGCCGGCGCCAGCATGGCCACGCACATTCCCAGCAATGCCGCGCGAATTTGTTTCATTGACATGAATAATGCTCCCGGACGATCGTGTGTCGACACTGTAAATCTCGACGCATGAAATATTGGTGATTCCGGCAAAAGCACATTCGCCGTCATCCCGAATTATTAACCGCGTGCTTTTATCCCGTCCGGCGTTTTTTCGTCAATGATGGTCAAACCCGCTCACCGCGCCGCAACGGCCCACCGGCAGCGCGACTTCGGCGCTTTTCCCGGCATTTTCTTCCGGGTCTCGCAATGCGAATGCGTCATTTTTTCTGACATGCCCGCATTGCCTTTTCATTCCCCGAAAACAGGCCCGATGATTACAAATCGAAATTAAAATGAAAGAGAAAAAATATTATCCGGCGCAATCGGCGTTTCGCGATTCGACGTATCGGGCGTGCCGCGAACGCGGCGGGCGGAAGCAAGCAAGGGGGAAGAAGGATGCGGCGGTACAAGCCGCGCGCCGGCCGTGCCGGCACGCGGTCGCGATCGTTCAGTTTGCGCTGTCGAGCGTCGGGCCGTCCCAGCCGTCGAGGTATTTCGGCAGCGCGTCGACGACGTCGATCACGCGGTGCCGGTAGAACAGGTGCATCGTCGGCTGCAGATGGTCAGGCAGTTGCCCGCCGTGCGCACGCGCGGTCAGGCTGTTCGGCACGACGCGCATGCCGAGCCGGTTCGTCCCGGACACGATCTCGCCGCACGACGCGCACCACGTGCGCGACATCGACTTCGACGGGTGCGGGAACGTTGCGCCGGTGCCGTCGACGGCAACCTGCTCCGGCGGCCACGCGGTCGCGGACAGCATCGACGTGCCGTAGAAATCGCGGCAAGTCGCGCAATGGCAGTTCGCGCGTGCCGCCGGCTCGCCGCGCAGCGTGACGGTGACGGCACCGCACAGGCAGCGCGCAGAAAGCGTTCGGGTCATGTCGTCTCCTCGAAGAACAGAGGCGACAGTATAGGAGCACGCGTGCAACGTCGCCCGCACCGGCTGCGAACGACGTTGCGGCCGCAACGAATGCTGCGTGTCAGAACTTCTGGCGCAGCCCGAGGCTGACGATCGCCTGCGACCGCGAGTCCGATGAATGGCCGTTCGCCTTGTCGGACACCGACGCGGTCGCGGCCACCGGCCGGCCGAGCGCGTCGAGCGTCATGCCCGACGCATGCTGGTACGCGCCGAGCAGGTACACGCTGCTGCGCTTCGACAGGTCGTAGACGGCGCCGAGCGTCACGTTGTGGTACTGCGCGCGGTCGTCGACGCCATCGACATCGCTGCCGCGCGTGTAGCTGTAGCCGGCGAACAGTTGCGTCTGCGGCCGCACGTTCCAGCGCGTGAACACGCCCGCGACGTTGAACGTCGCGTGGCCGGCGAACAGCGATCGGTCGCCGCCGCGGTACTGCACGTTGCTGTAGTTCACGCCGACGACGGCCGGGCCGAAGTCGACCGTCGCACCCGTCGCGATGACCTGCTGCGACTGCGCGCTCGCATAACCTTCGTTGATCGACGAGTTGAACAGGCCGTCGTCGGTGCTCTGCCACTTGCCCGTTGTCGGGTCGGTCGCGCCCGTCTTGCTGTTGTCCGAGCGCTCGTAGCCGACGCCGACACGCAGCGGGCCCGCCGCGTATGCCGCGCCGACGCTCCACGTGTTGCGCTGCTTCATGCTGCCCGGCTGGCCGCCGAAGCCGTACAGCGCGCCGAACGTGAAGCCCGCGTAGTTGGCGCTCGTGTACTTGATCGAGCTGTCGACGCGCGCGGTCTGGTCGAGATCGTCGATGTCGCCCGGGTGTGCGCCGAACCCGCCGATGAACGACGACGGGCCGACCGGGCTCACGAAGTCGTCGAGCGACGTGTACTGCCGGCCGAGCGTGACCGAGCCGTAGCGGTCGCTGCCGATGCCGACGAATGCCTGCCGGCCGAACTGGCGGCCGCCCTGGCCCGACGTGCCGTTGGTGATGTCGAAGCCGTTCTCGAGGACGAACAGCGCGCGCATCCCGCCGCCGAGATCCTCGGAACCCTTGATGCCCCAGCGGCTGCCGGACAGGTTGCCGGTCGTGAGCCCGACGCTCGAATGCCCGGTGTACGCCCCGGCCGAGCCGACCCGTTCGTTGCTGCGATAGGTCACGCCCGCATCGACGATGCCGTACAACGTGACGGAGCTTTGCGCGAAGGCGCCGCCCGCGAGCGAGAGCAGCAGCGGTCCTGCGATCAGTTGCTTGTTCATGGTTTTATGTCTCCGGGCGGTGAACCCGTTGTTCTGTGCGAGTAGCGCGTGCGGCGGCGAGCGCCGCCGGCCGTGCGCGGTCGTGGCATCCGCACGCGGGAATGCGCGCATGCGACGGGCGCGCGCGGCGTCGCGGCGGGCAGGCCCGCTGCGGCCGCCATGGTAGATGGAACCGGTCCCAGACTAAAGCGCAATGATGAAAACAGTTTCTTGCCAAAATCGAGATAGTCGAAAGCGCGACCGGCCGCACGGCTGCCGTGCCTGTACAACGCAGGCGCACGCACCCGATAATCGAACGCGCGCCTTCCCTCGGGAGTTCCTTCATGCATGAAACGACCCTGCTCATCTTCGCCGCCGTCGCGTTCGTCGGCATCGCGACACCCGGCCCGACCGTGCTGCTCGCGCTGACCAACGGCTCGCGCTACGGCGTGCGCCGCTCCGCGTACGGCTTCGCGGGCGCGATGCTGTCCGACTTCGTGCTGATCGTCGCGGTCGCGCTCGGCCTCGGCGCGCTGCTGATGGCGTCGGCGTTCTGGTTCTCGGTGGTGAAGTGGCTCGGCGCCGCGTACCTCGCGTATGTCGGCATCCGGCTGCTGGCGTCGAAGGGTTCACTCGACGTCGCCACAGCGCACGCGAGCGCGACGCCCGAACGCAACGCGTCGATTTTCGCGAAAAGCTTCCTGACCGCGGTGACGAACCCGAAGGGCTATCTGTTCTTCTCCGCGTTCCTGCCGCAGTTCCTCGATCCGTCTGCGCCGCTCGCGCCGCAATACGTCGCGCTCGCGGTCACGTTCGCGCTGCTCGACGGCGTCGTGATGTTCGGCTATGCGCTGCTCGGCGCACGTGCGGTGCGGCTGCTGAAGCGCTCGGGCGCGCTGTGGCTCGAACGCACGTGCGGCGCGATGCTGCTCGCGCTCGCCGGTTCGCTGGCGCTGTACCGGCGTCATGCCGCGTAGGGGCGGGTTCCGATGAGGGTCGATGCGCCGCCTCGCCCCGGCTTTCCGGGCCTGTCGCTCAGGCAGCTCGAACGCGCGGATCTCGACGCGTGGTACGCGTACCTGTCGAACCCCGACGTCGTTCGCCACACGAGCTGGGACCTGCGCTCGCGCGACGATCTGCTGCCGCTGTTCGACCACATCGAATCGGCCGCCCCCGATTCGATCCGGCGTCTCGCGATCGTCGATACCGCATCGGGTGCGCTCGCCGGCACGATCGGGCTGCATACGGTATCCACCGCGAACCGCTCGGCGGAGATCGCATACGACCTCGCGCCGGCGCACTGGGGGCGCGGGATCGCGAGCGCGCTGTGCGAAGCCGTCACCGCGTGGGCATTCGCGGACGGCGGCTTCATGCGCGTCCAGGGTGTCGTGCTGACCAGCAACGCGGGCTCCGCGCGCGTGCTGCAGAAGTGCGGCTACCGCTACGAAGGGTTGTTGCGCGCGTACCGGATCGTGCGCGGCACACCGGGCGATTTCGCGATGTACGCGCGGCTCGCGACCGACTGACGCGCCGCGCGCGGCGTCACCCGCGAGCGCGAATGGACGGCCCGCACTGAATTGGCGACAATCGCCGTTCCCTGCCTCGACGGTCCGCCATGAAAATCGCTGCGCTCTCCGACATCCACGGCAACCTCGCCGCGCTCGACGCGGTGCTCGACGACGTCCGCCGCCGCGGCGCCGACGTGATCGTCAATCTCGGCGACATCGTGTCGGGCGCGCTTCATCCGGCCGAAACGGCCGACCGCCTGATCGCGCTCGACCTGCCGACCGTCAAGGGCAATCACGAACGGCAACTGCTCGCCGACGATCGCGAGTCGATGCGGCTGTCGGATCGCTGGGCGCGCGACACGCTGCGCGCCGATCATCTCGACTGGATCGCCGCGCTGCCCGAACGCGTGACGCTCGACGACGACGTGCTGATGGTGCACGGCACGCCGGCCAGCGACTTCGTCTATTTCCTCGAAACGGTCACGCCCGACGGCTGCCGCGCGGCAACGCCCGATGAAATCGCGCAGCGCGCGGGCGACGCGCCGGCGTCGCTGATCCTGTGCGGCCACACGCACCTGCCGCGCACCGCGAAACTCGCGGACGGCCGGTTGATCGTCAACCCGGGCAGCGTCGGGCTGCAGGCGTACGCGGACGACCTGCCGCACCCGCACCGGATCGAAACGGGCTCGCCGCATGCGCGCTACGCGATGGTGTCGCGCACGGCAGCCGGCTGGAACGTCGAATTCCATGCGGTCGAATACGACTGGCACACGGCCGCCGCCACCGCGGCATCGCGCGGGCGCGACGACTGGACCGTCGCGCTGCAAACCGGCCGGTGCTGACGCGCCCGCGCCGCTCGTCGACGCGCATCTGCGGCGCGTGTGACCGCGCGCGCCGCTGCTTCAACCTGAACCTGATACCGCGACGCTCACGCGCGCGGCGTCGCATCACCCCGCATTCCTGAGCGTCAGCTTCGCCTCCAGCCCGCCACCGTCCGGCCGGTTGTTCAGCGTGAGCGTGCCGCCCATCGCGAGCGCCAGTTGCCGTGCGATCGCAAGGCCGAGCCCCGTGCCGCCCGTCTCGCGGTTGCGCGACGTCTCCACGCGCCGGAACGGTTCGAACACCGCATCGAGCTGATCGTCCGGAATGCCGGGCCCGCGGTCGAGCACGGCAATGACCGCGCCGCCGTCCGGCGCGGCGTGCACGTCGATCTCGGCCGCGCCCGCGAACTTCAGCGCGTTGTCGACGAGGTTGCCGACGATGCGGCGCAGCGCCTTCGGCCGCGTGACGAGTGCCAGCGGCGTGCGGCTGTGCAGCGCGACGTCCTGCCCCGCATCCGTGTAGTCGCACACGATGCTGTCGAGCAGCGCGTCGAGATCGATGCGGCGCGCGGCTTCCTCGGTGCCGTGCAGCGTCCGCGCATACGCGACGCCCTCCTTCACCAGATGCTCCATCTCGAGCAGGTCCTGGCGCAGCTTCGTGCCCTGCACGTCGTCGTCCATCACGTCGACCCGCAACCGCATCCGCGTGATCGGCGTCTGCAGGTCGTGCGAGATCGACGCGAGGATCTGCATGCGCTCCGCCATGTACTGCGCGATACGGTCCTGCATCGCGTTGAACGCACGCGCGGCGCGCGCAACCTCGGACGGCCCGCCCTCGTTCAGGCGCTCGCCCTTCAGGTCGGGGCCGAGCGCGTCGGCGGCCTGCGCGAGCTGCTTGAGCGGGCGCGTCGCGAGCCGCACCGCGAGCCAGCAGCACGCGGCCAGCACCGCGAGCTGCAGCACGAGCACGACCGGCAGCCAGCCCGACAGCGGCACCGTCGACATCGGCTGGATGTCGATCGTCAGCGGCGACCCGTCGGTCAGCCGCAGATGCACCTGCAGGTGTTCGCGGTCGCCGGGGATTGCGTTCGCGGTCAGCGGATAGTCGCCGCCGATGCCGTCGGAAATCGACCGCTCGACGCGCGCCGACAGCCGCGCTTCCGGCGGCGTGCCGGTCTCGCCGGGCCCGAGGATGAACGCATAGCTGCGCCGCGCGAGGCGCGGCAGCCACGCGGCGCGCTCGGCCGCCGGCAGGTGGTCGAGCAGCGCGACCGAGCTCGCGACCTCGCGCTCGATGTAGCCCATCATCAGGTTGGTGGTCGCCTGGTCGCGCTCGGTCACCGTGAGCCAGAACGACAGCGTCTGCGCGAGCGCGAGGCCCACGCACAGGATCAGCGCGAGCCGCGCGAACAGCGAGCGCGGCCAGTGCCACAGCGTGCGCGCGCTCATGACGTACCGTCGACGGCAGTGACGGCCGACGAGAACACGTAGCCCTCGTTGCGCAGTGTCTTGATGTAGCGCGGTTCGCGCGCACCGTCGCGCAGCCGCTGGCGCAGCCGGCTCACGAGCAGGTCGATCGACCGGTCGAACGGGTCGGACTGCCGCCCCTGCGTGAGGTTGAGCAACTGGTCGCGCGTCAGCACGCGCTGCGGATGGTCGAGGAACACGCGCAGCAGCCGGTATTCGGCGCCGCTCAGCGCGACCAGCGTGCCTTCGGCGTCGAGCAGGTGGCGCCCCGTCGTGTCGAGCCGCCATTCGCCGAACGCGAGCATCTCGGCCGTTTCCGTCACCTGCATGCCGGGCGGCAGCATGCGCGCGCGGCGCAGCACCGAGCGGATCCGCGCGAGCAGCTCGCGCACCGCGAACGGCTTGGCCAGGTAGTCGTCGGCGCCCATCTCGAGGCCGATGATGCGGTCGGTTTCCTCGCCGCGCGCGGTCAGCATCAGCACGGGCACCGTGCGGAACCTGCCGGCGCGCAGGTCGCGGCACAGCGTGAGGCCGTCCTCGCCCGGCAGCATCAGGTCGAGCACGATCAGGTCGGGCGCGCCGTCGTCCAGCGCGTTGCGCATCTCGCGGCCATTCGCGGCCAGCGACACGCGCATGCCGTTCTTCTCCAGGTAGTCCGCGATCAGTTCGCGGATCGCGCGATCGTCGTCGACGATCAGCACGTGGTCGGTCTTGTCCATAAGTCGGTGTCGCTGTCGGTGTCGGGTCGTTCGGGCTGGCGATGTCCGCTGTTATACCGCACGGCGGGCGCGCGTTTGTATCCCAATGTATCGCGCCGCCGCGACGACACACAACATTGCACACGCGCGGCTCGCCGGACACATCGCAGATACGTCGGCGCAGCCTAATGGGGCCTGTCGAAACACGTCCGGCCGCCGCACCCGAGCGACGGCCTCCCGATCAGGAGAACGCCATGCTGCCCCGACTCAAGACCGCCGCCCTTGTCATCGCCCTCGCCGCCACGGCCGGGCTCGCCGCCTTCGCCGGCACCCGCGACGACGCGGGCATGGCGACCTCGCTGGCCGGCACGCAAGCGCCCGACTTCACCGGCATCGACCGCTGGCACAACAGCGCGCCGCTCAAGCTCGACCAGTTGCACGGCAAGGTCGTGCTGGTCGATTTCTGGACGTACTCGTGCATCAACTGCATTCATACGATTCCGTACGTGAACGACTGGTATCGGAAGTATCGCGACCAGGGGCTCGTCGTGGTCGGCGTGCATACGCCCGAATATCCGTTCGAGCGCGACGCCGGCAACGTCGCCGATGCGATCAAGCGCTTCGGCATCCAGTATCCGGTCGCGCAGGACAACCGCTACGCCACGTGGCGCGCGTACGGCAACCAGTACTGGCCCGCGCTGTACCTGATCGATGCGAACGGAAAGGTCGTCTATACGCGCTATGGCGAAGGCGGGTACGACAAGACCGAGGCGGCGATTCGCGGTGCGCTCGCGCAGGCGGGGGAAGGCATGAAGGGAGCGACGCGCACGCAGTAACTGCCGGAGCGCGGGCGCGGCACTCGCCCGCGCGTGCGTCATGCGCTCAGTTGCGCTTCGCGTCGGCCGCCGCCAGCATCGCTTCCCCGATCGCAAGCTTTCCGTCCGCGATCAGTGCGTCGCCGGCACCGCGGATATCCTCGACCGCCTTGTTCTGCCCAAGCTTGCGCTTGCCGACGAGCCGCGTGATCTCGATCTGCAGCCCGACGATCGACTGCAGCATCGTGTCGAGATAATCGGCCGGCGCGTCGCCCATCTTCCACGGCACCGGCTGCGACGCTTCGTGCGTGCGCGTCAGCCGGGCGACCACGCCGCGCACGAACTTCTCGTCGTCGCGCACCGTGATGCGGCCGTGCGCATGCACGACCACGTAGTTCCAGGTCGGCACCTGCCGGTGCGCGACATGCTTGCTCGGGTACCAGTTCGGCGAGATGTACGCGTCGCCGGCGCGGAAGATCACGAGCACCTCGTCGCCGTTCGCGACGTCCTGCCAGACCGGATTCGCGCGCGCGACGTGCGCGTGCAGCTCGCCGAGCCCGCCGTCGCCCGGCAGCAGCTCGAACGGGATGTGGTTCGCGTCGAGCCCGTTCTTCCCGTGCGTGATCAGGCTGCCGAACGGGTGCTGCACGATCAGTTCGCGCAGCGCGTCGGGGTTGGGCTCGTTGAAATCGGCGGGGACGTACATGTCGGCTCCACGGTCGTGCAGGGGTTGAATTGGCTGGGCGCTGGCCCGTCATGCGCCGATTGTGGCCTCAAACTGGTTTATGCTGTAGAGCCGGTTTGGAACATTTTCAGCAGACCAGAATCATGGCAAGAACGGCCCGGATCGTCGAAATCCCGTCGCTCGGCGCGCTCGATCGCGCGGCCGGCGACCTGAGCCGCCAGCTCGCGCAGGCGCTGCGCGACGCCGTGCGCCGCGGCGACGTTCGTCCGGGCGACACGCTGCCGTCCACGCGGCTGCTGGCGGCCGCGCTGCAGGTCGCGCGCGGCACCGTCGTCGACGCGTATGCGCAACTGGTCGCCGAAGGCTTCCTCGAATCGCGCGGCGGCGCGGGCACGCGGGTCGCGCACGCGCTCGCCGAACCACCGCCCGTCGACAAACCCGAACCACCCGCCCAACGCGGGCGCCCGGCGCGCGCCGGGCTGCCCGAACCGGCCGCCACCTTCGCGCGGATCGCCCGCGAATTCCTTCCGCTGCCGGCCATGCCGTTCGCGATCTCGGTGCCGGTCGGTCTCACCGCGCCCGACGACATCTGGCGCCGGCTCGGCAACCGCCTGCGCGCGCGCGGCGCCGGCGCGCCGTCCGGCTATGCCGATCCGCAAGGCGCGCTGCCGCTGCGCGAAGCGATCGCCGACTACGTGCGCCGGTCGCGCTCGGTGCGCTGCACGGCCGACCAGGTCGTGATCACGAGCGGCACGCAGCAGGGGCTGCATCTCGCGAGCCAGGTGCTGCTCGGCGCGGACGATCAGGCCTGGGTCGAGAATCCGGCCTATCGCGGCATCACCGCGCTGCTCGAAAGCACCGGGCGACGCGATGCGATGGTCCGCGTGCCGGTCGACGCCGACGGCATCGACGTCGACGCGGGCATCCGCCTGGCGCCGCACGCGCGGGCCGCATTCGTCACGCCGTCGCATCAGTACCCGCTCGGCATGCCGCTGAGCATGGCGCGGCGCAACGCGCTGCTTGCATGGGCACGCGCACAGCGCGCGTGGGTGGTCGAGGACGACTACGACAGCGAACTGCGCTACGAAGGCTATCCGTTCCCGTCGCTGCAGGGGCTCGACCCCGATCGCGTGATCTATCTCGGCACGTTCAGCAAGATCCTGTTTCCGTCGCTGCGGCTCGGCTACGTGATCGCACCCGACGATCTCGTGCCCGCGTTCTGCGGCGCGCGCGTGCTGATGGATCGCCATGCGCCGACCGCCGACCAGCACGTGCTGGCCGCGTTCATCGCGGAAGGCCATCTCGACCGCCACATCCGCCGCGTACGCGGCGTGTACGCGGAGCAGCGCGCGCTGCTGATCGACACGCTCGGCGCGCGGCTGCCGCGCGAACGCGCATGGGTGCAGCCCGGCGACCAGGGGATGCACGTCGTGCTGTGGCTCGCCGAAGGGATCGACGATCTCGACGTGGTCGCGCGCGCGGCGAAGGCCGGCGTCGCGGTGCGCGCGGTGTCGCCGATGTTCGCGCCGGGCACGGCCCGCCCGGGGCTCGTGCTCGGCTTCGGCGGGTTCGGCCGCGCGCAGATGGAGGCGGCCGCGCAGCGGCTCGCGGACGTGGTTTCGTCGGAAGAATCGCGGCCGGTCGCACCGCAAAAGGTTGTCCGCAGGCAACAAACGTAATCGTCTGTAACTCCTGCAAGCAAAAGGCCGTTTCGGCCGCCGGCAAGCGTGCGCCGTTTGCTAGGATCGCGCCTCTTCCGTCCACGCCCCTGCCGCCGTGAATCGCTTCGTGCCGTTTCTTCGAGACGCGTGGCTCCGCTGCCGCGCCCGTGTCGCACCGCTCGCCGCCGCCTGCCGTGCGCGCACCCGCGCGCTGTGCGCCGGCGCGCTGCATCGCCTGCGTCATCCGACGCGGCGCGGCGTGGCGCTGACGCTCGCCGCGATACCGGTGCTGGGCCTGCTGGTCCTGCTGGCGTTCGTTCCGTTCACGCCGAGCATCGGCGACATCCGCAAGGCGCGCATCGACCGCCCCGCGCGCGTGCTGTCGGCCGACGGCGAGCTGATCGCCGAGTTCCGGCCCGTCAACCGCGAATGGGTGCCGCTCAAGCAGATCTCGCCGCACATGGTCGACGCGCTGATCGCGACCGAGGACCACCGCTTCTACTCGCATCACGGCATCGACTGGCGCCGCACGATCGCGGCCGGGCTGCACACGTTCTCGGGCGCGCGCCAGGGCGGCTCGACGATTACGCAGCAGCTCGCGCGCAACCTGTACCCGGACGAAGTCGGCCGTTCGCTGACGCTCACGCGCAAGGTGAAGGAGCTGATCACCGCCTTCAAGATCGAGACGGTGTACAGCAAGGACGAGATCCTCGAAACCTACCTGAATACCGTGCCGTTCCTGTACAACGCGTACGGCGTCGAGATGGCCGCACGCACCTACTTCGGCAAATCGGCGGACCAGCTCGACATCGCCGAAAGCGCGACGCTCGTCGGGATGCTGAAGGGCAACAGCTACTACAACCCGGTGCTGAATCCGGAACGCGCGGTACAGCGGCGCAACATCGTGCTCGACCGGATGGCGACGATGGGCATGCTGTCGCCGCGACAGCTCGCGAAATTGCAGCGCCAGCCGCTGCGCGTCGACTTCGAACCGCAGACGGCGCAGCCCGGCCTCGCGCCGCACTTCGCGGTGCAGCTTCGCAAGTGGCTGATCGCGTGGGCCGACCGCAACAACTACGACCTCTACTCGGATGGTCTCGTCGTACGCACGACGCTCGATGCACGGCTGCAGGACATCGCGACGCAGGCGCTGACGCAGCAGACCGAGCGGCTGCAGGCGATCGCCGACAGCGCATGGCGCGGCCCGTCCGGCTGCGGGCTGCGCAACGACCTGTTCCGCGGCTTCATCCGCCAGACGCCCGACTATCGCAGTGCTCGCGACGCAGGGCTCGCCGATGCGGCGGCACTGAAGCAGCTCGGCGCGAATCGCGAATTCGTGCGCGCGCTGTGCGAGCGCAAGACGCAGGTGCAGGCTGGCTTCGTCGCGATCGATCCGCGCAACGGCGCGATCAGGGCATGGGTCGGCAGTCCCGATTTCGGCAGCGAGCCGTTCGATCACGTCGCGCAGGCGCGACGCCAGCCGGGCTCGACGTTCAAGCCGTTCGTCTATGGCGCGGCGTTCGCGGACGGCATGCGGCCGGGCGATACGTTCATCGACCGCCCGGTCGCGATCCCGATCGACGGCCGCGCGGTCTGGCGCCCGACCGATGAGGAGCCGCCGACCGGCGAGCCGATGACGCTGCGCGACGCGCTCGCGCTGTCGCGCAATCGCATCACCGCGCAGGTGATGCAGCATGAAGGCGCCGCGAAGGTCGCGCAGCTCGCGCGCGCGATGGGTGTGCGCGACAGTCCGCTCGACGCGGTGCCGTCGCTCGCGCTCGGCACGAGCCCCGTCACGTTGAAGGAGATGGTGTCCGCGTACGGCACGATCGCGAACCGCGGCGTGTACGTCGCGCCGCAGATGATCACGCGCATCGAGGATCGCGACGGCAAGGTGCTCGCCGCATTCGGCAGCGCGCCGCCCGAACGTGCGTTGCCGGCGCCTGCCGCGCAGACGCTCGTCGACGTGATGCGCGATGTCGTCGATTACGGCACCGGCGCCGACATCCGCTCGCGCTACGGGATTCGCGTCGACGTGGCCGGCAAGACGGGCACGACGCAGGACAACGCGGACGGCTGGTTCATCCTGATGCATCCGCAGCTCGTGGCCGGCGCGTGGGTCGGCTTCGACGACGGCAGCGTGACGCTTCGCAGCGACTACTGGGGGCAGGGCGCGCACAGCGCGCTGCCGATCGTCGGCGGTTTCTACGATGCGGCGCTGCGTGCGCGCGCGATCGATCCGCGCGTGCAGTTCTCGCCCGACTTCCGGCCGCGCAGCGCGCCGGCGCCAGCGCCGAGGCGCCGTCCGCATCCCGGCCTGTTCGACTGGCTGAAGTTTTTCCACTGAGCGTGCCGCCGGCGGGCAACGCCGGCCGGCGTGACGGCTACCCGTTTCATTGACGCGTCGCCGCCGAATAGCGTGGCTCGAAGACGACGCGCCCCGTCACGTCGACGAGACCGACCTTCCCGTCGCGTTCTGCCAGGAGCGCGTCGCGCTCCGGCGATCAGTCGAGCGACGTCCATTCGGGCCGCGCGCGCCACTGCCCGTCGCGGCCGACCAGGCCCCAGTGCTCGTGCTCGCACACGGCAACGGCTTCGCCCCGCACGAACTCCTGGATTTATTCTCATCCTTGCACCTCCCGCGCCCGGCGGACCGGCCGTCAATCCGCCGTATCGCCGCCCTTCGGCAACTTCGACCATGCCTTGCGCCCCGGCGACGGCGACCACGCCGGACGCGTGTTGCGTGCACTGTCGATCACGACCAGGTAGCGGCCCGCGATCGGCGTGATGTCGCGATCGCGACGCAGCACCCACAGCGACTTGCCGGCCTCGACGCGCGCCTGGTAGTCGTCGTCGAGCAGGCCGTGCCGGTCGAAGAACATGTTCAGCGACGCGGGAATCCGCACGCATCCCTTCGAGTGCCGGATGCCGAGCAGCGCTTCGAGGCGGTCGGGGTCGGTCGCATGCATCTGGAAGCGCATCGGCGACACGCCGCCCTTGCCCCAGCCGCGCTCGCCGTCCTCCCATCCGAAGTCGTAGATGCGCATGTCGCGGTGGCCGTAGCCGCGAATGCCGTTCTCGTTCGTCGTGCCTTCCGCGCGGAAATCCATGTTGTCGGGCGAATGATGGAACACGCCGAGCGGCGTCAGGAAATGATCGTACTTGCCCGGCAGCCCGGTGCCGACCGGCGATGCGCCGATCATCAGCCACGCATTGGCCGGCGTCGCGCGGAAGTAGATGAACAGCGCCTGCACGTTCGGCGCGCGGTCGACCATCGCGACGTATTCGCCGGCCAGGTCGCCGAGGTCCGCATCGGCGAGCGCCTTCTGGAGCCGCTCGCCGTATGCGCGCTGTTCGCTGATGGGTACGTTCAGGCGCCGCGTGACTTCCTGCGTGAAACGCTTGCGCGTGTCGATCGCGCGAGCCGTCGCGTTTTTCGCCTCGTCGGCCGACAACGGCGGATGTCGGCGCGGCGGGGTCGGCACGGGCGGCTCGGCCTCGTTGGCCGGCACGGCGGACGCGGCCGACACAGGTTCGGCGGTGGACGCGGGGGAAGCCGCTGACGTAGGCGCTGCAGCGGACGCGGCGGAAGCCGCCGACGCGCCCGATGCCGCGCCGGCAGGCTCCGCATGATGTACGTGCGATGCCGCGGGCGCGGGCTGCACGGCCGATGCGCTCGACGATGCATGCGCGTGCGACGCCGGATGCACACGGGAAGCCGCCGACGCGGGCGACGCAACTGATGAGGATGACGTAGCAGCGGACGACGGGACGTCGGGTGCGGCAAAGGCAGGCCGCCCGGCAAGAACGGAAACCGGCAGCGCGGCAGCGAGCCACATATACGTGGCGACTGCGCGGGTACGGCAACGCGGCTTCGCAAATCGCCGCGTCAGGCTGGAAAGCATCATACGTTCGAAGCCATCGGCCGATCCGGCCGCCGCATGTTGCTGTTGCGGGCGGCGCATCTTCCGCGCGAGCCATCGATACGTCCGGCGCATCGTGTGCGCCCGGCGCCGACGCCTCTTCGCGGCGGAGCCGTTCGCTGATGCAACGCGTGCGGTCCGATGGCGGCTAATGAGTCGTCAGGCCCTTCATTTTACGCGTCCGCGCCAGCATCTGCAGCGACGAAAGTCGCGGCTTTGCGGCAGATTTGCGCTTCGTCACGCATTGTTTCAACTCGTTTCCGCTTGCGGCTTCATTGCGCGGCAAGCTTGTGTGTTGGGCGTTTCAGCGCGTGTAACCGGAAGAAGGCTTGCGCATTCCGTCCGCAACGATGTTCTCGCCAAATAAATTCGTATGCCAAATCATTTCGGCGATGCAGTTTCCGCCCAAAGCCGCATCGCACGCGTGCCGCACGAACCATGCGGCACGCGTGCGCAACCACTGACTACTTCGAGATGGTTTCGAGCGCGATGCCCTTCGTGCGCGGCCCCATGAGCCCGATCGCGGCCATCACGATCGCCATCGCGCCTGCGATGAACGCGAACACGCCGAAGGTACCGAAGCCCTTCAGCACGGCCGCGATCGCGAACGACGAGAAGATCGCCGAGAAGCGGCTCCACGAATAGACGAAACCGACGGCCCGTGCGCGGATCGACGTCGGGAACAGCTCGGCCTGATACGCGTGGAAGCTGTACGACATGATGTTGCTCGCGAGCGTGAGGCCGATGCCGAGCACGATCAGGAATGCGCCCACCGTCGTCTGGCTGAACAGCAGCCCGCAGACGACGATCGCCGCCGCCATCGCGACGATCACCGACTTGCGCTCGAAGCGGTCGGCGATCACGAGGCCGATCAGCGGGCCGATCGGCGCCGCGAGCGCGATCACGCTCGAATACATCAGGCTCGACGTGATCGTGATGCCCTGCTTGATCAGCAGCGTCGGCACCCAGTTCGCGAAGCCGTAGAAGCCGACCGTCTGGAACACGTTGAAGATCGTCATCATGATCGTGCGGCGGCGATACGGCGGCACCCACATGTCGCGGAAGCTGCCGCGCGGCGGCACCGGTTCGGCCGGCGCAGGCGGCGGCAGCGGCCGCCCGTATTCGGCTTCGACCTTCGCCTCGAGCGCGCGCATGATGCGGTCCGCTTCGTCGACCCGGCCCTGCTGCGCGAGCCAGCGCGGGCTTTCCGGCAGCTCGCGGCGAATCCACCACACGAACAGCGCGCCATGCGCGCCGATCAGCACGACCCAGCGCCAGCCGTCGAGGCCGAGCGGCGCGTGCGGCACGAACAGGTATGCGAGGAACGCGACCACCGGCACCGCGACGAACCCGACCGCCTGCTCGCACGCGAATGCGCGGCCGCGGATCTGCTTCGGCACGAGTTCGGAGATGTACGTGCCGATCGTCACCATCTCGACGCCAAGCCCGAGACCGACGACGAAGCGCCAGAAGTTCAGCCCGGCCGCGGTGTCCTGGAACGCCATCACGACGTTGGCGGCCGTGTACCACAGCAGCGACCACGTGAAGATCGCGCGGCGGCCGAAGCGGTCGGCGAGAAAGCCGCACGCGATCGTGCCGATGAACAGCCCGGAGAACAGCGCGGCGATGAAGCTCGCGACACCCGTAGTGCCGAACAGCCCGTGCGTGGTCGCCGAAAGGATGCCGCTTTTCACGAGGCCGGGCGCGACGTAGCCGCTGTAGAGCAGATCGTAGAGCTCGAAGAAGAAGCCGAGGCTCAGCAGTATGACGAGCTTCCAGACGCTGCGGGTGGGCGGCAGGCGGTCGAGGCGGGCCGAGATCGAGCCGGGGTCGACGGATGGGGATTGGGAAGATGCCTGCGAAAGGCTGTCCGTTGAGGCCATCTTGGGCGCGTCTCCTGATCGTGTCGTGTTGTGTGTTGTTGTCCGGCGACCGTCGAGCCGCCGTCGGGCGAATCGCTGCATTGTACCGGCACGCCCATCCGGCGCACGCGCACGCCAGCGTGCCCGCCGAATTGCACGCCCCGAACCGAACCGGACGCCCCGATTTCGCGCCGGACATTGTGTAAATTGCGTAACCGTCTGTCGGGTACGGCAAACGCGTCGGAACGGCGATCCGGCGCCTCCCGCGCCGCGCCTCGGCGGTCCCGGCCCGACGGTACGGGCCTGACACGCCGTTTCGCGCGGGCGCGCGCCGCGGAAATCGCCGCAAACGGGGTACGCAATCGGTACAACCACGCGTTCCCCGCCCCGGTAACATGCTTACCGGGCCAACTACCGGCTTCCGGACGCCTTTCGGCGGCCGGTATTGTCGGCAAATCGTAAGCATTCCATGTTCATACAACGACTATCCACGTACGCCCGCCGGGTCGCGCTGGTCGCGCTGCTGCAGTTCGCGGCGATCGCGACCGCGTCGGCGTTTCCGGCGCCCGCTTCCGCCCCGGGCGCGAGCGGCACCGACGCGTCCGTGCCGGCCATCTCGCTGAACGACGCCGTCGCGCAGCTCAAGCGGATGCAGGGCGACCAGGACCGCATCAAGCAGCAGACCTCGACCGCGTCCAACAGCAAGGAGCTGGACGCGCTCGGCGATGCGACGCAGGAACTGAGCACCGACGTCGCGAAGCTGCAGAGCGAGCTCGTTCCGCAGCGCGCGCAGGTCCAGGCGCAACTCGACGTGCTCGGCCCGGCGCCGGCCGAAGGCGCCGCGCCGGAAACGCCGGCCGTCGTGAAGCAGCGCGCGACGCTGGACGCGCGCAAGACGCAACTCGACGCCGCGCTGAAACAGGCCGCCGACCAGAAGACCAATCTCGCGAACCTGACCGAACAGTTCGCGAAGCTGCATCGCAGCCAGCTGAAGAACCAGCTCGCGTTCCGTTCGGGCGGCATCTTCAGCGCGCAATTCTGGCTGCCGCTGTTCCAGCGTTCGCCGGACGACATCCAGCGGCTCGAGGATTTCAACGACGAATTGCGCGACATGTTGCGTTCGTCGTGGGTGCCCGGACAACGGGCAATCACCGCGCTGCTGCTGATCGCGTCGTTCGCGATGTGGCTCGGCGGCCGCCGGCTCATCGAGCGCGGGCTCGCGTGGATCTGCCTGAACCGCCTGCCGCCCACCCGCTTGCGCCGCAGCGCGCTGGCGCTGTCGACCGCGCTGTCGACATTCCTGGCAACCGCGTTTGCCGTTCAGATCCTCTATCTCGCAGTCGCGCGCCACTACGAGCTCACGCCGTCGCTGACCGATCTGTGGGACCAGTTCGCGAAGCTCGCCGCGACCTGCGCACTGATCGCCGGGCTCGGCCGCGCGCTGCTCTGCACGAGGCATCCGTCGTGGCGCCTGCCGGCGCTCGCCGATCCCGTCGCGCGCGCGATGAGGCCGTTCCCCGGCATCCTGGCCGCGCTGCTGCTGATGTCCGGCACGCTCGAATCGATCAACCGGATCGTCGACACCAGCCTGTCCGTCACGCTGTTCGGCCGCGGCATCGTATCGGTCGTCGTCGCATTGACGGTCGGCGCGTCGCTGCTGCGCTCGAACCGCGCGCGCAGCGCGCTCGCGGCGGCCGGCGAGGCGCCCGAGCAGCGCTCGACGCTCGCCGGGCTGATCCACGCCGGCGTCACGCTGGCGATCGTCGTGTCGCTGATCGCACTCCTGATCGGCTACATCACGGTCGCGCGCTTCATCACCTACGAACTCGTGTGGTTCGAGATCGTGCTGTGCGCCACCTATATCCTGATCCAGTTGACGCGCGATGCGAGCGAAAGCCTGTTCTCCGTGAGCCTGTCGACTGGTCAGCAGATCAAGCACCTGTTCGCGCTCGAAGACCGGCACCTCGACCAGGCCCGCACGGTCCTGTCCGGTTTCGGCACGAGCCTGCTGATGCTGATCGCGGCCATCGCGCTGCTGACGGGCGGCTTCGGCACGACGCCGGGCGACCTGCTCGACAGCGCGGTCGGGATGATCGGCAGCCAGCGGCTGCAGAGCCTGAACATCATGCCCGACCGGATCCTGAACGCGGTAATCGGGTTCGCGATCGGCTTCTACCTGCTGCGCTCGCTGCGCCGCTGGCTCGACGGCGAGTTCATGCCCGCGCTCGGCATGGATACGGGGATGCGCGTGTCGCTGATCACGCTGTTCACCAACGTCGGCTACGTGCTGCTCGTGCTGATGACGCTGGGCCTGCTCGGCGTCAGGTGGAACAACCTCGCGTGGATCGTCAGTGCGTTGTCGGTGGGTATCGGCTTCGGCCTGCAGGAGATCGTGAAGAACTTCGTGTCGGGGCTGATCCTGCTGACCGAGCGTCCGGTGAAGGTGGGCGACATGATCAGCATCGCGGGCGTCGAAGGCGACATCCGCCGCATCAACGTGCGCGCGACCGAGATCCAGCTCAGCGACCGCTCGACCGTGATCGTGCCGAACTCGCAGCTGATCTCGCAGAACCTGCGCAACGTGACGATGGGCAACAGCACGCAGGGCGTCGCGACGCTGGTGCTGACCTTCCCGCTGAACACCGATCCCGAGCAGGTGCGCGACCTGCTGCTCGATGCGTACCGCGCGCATGAGGCGATTCTCGAGAAACCGGCGCCGTCGGTGACGTTCAGCCAGCTCACGCCGGAAGGGATCACGCTGAGCGTGACGGGCTACGTGTCGAGCCCGCGGATCGCGAGTTCGACGAAGAGCGACCTGCTGTTCGAGATCCTCAAGCAGTTGCGCGCGGCGGGGATCACGCTGTCGAGCCCGCAGATGCTGGTCGTGCAGAACATGCCCGCGGTGGGCGACGCGTAACACGGCGCACGCGATCTCGCCGTTGCGCAGACGAACAAAGGGCCGGTTACCGCATCGCGGCAACCGGCCCTTTCGATTCATGCGCCGCGCCCTTTCAGGCGCCCCGCATTACACGTCGAACTTCACACCCTGCGCCAGCGGCAGCTGCCGGCTGTAGTTGATCGTATTCGTCGCGCGACGCATATAAGCCTTCCACGCATCCGAACCCGACTCGCGCCCGCCGCCCGTTTCCTTCTCGCCGCCGAACGCGCCGCCGATCTCCGCGCCGCTCGTGCCGATGTTCACGTTGACGATCCCGCAATCGCTGCCCGCCGACGACATGAACTGCTCGGCCTCGCGCATGTCGTTCGTGAAGATCGCCGACGACAGCCCTTGCGGCACCGCGTTGTGCAGGTCGATCGCGTCTTCGAAGTTGTCGTAGACCATCACGTACAGGATCGGCGCGAACGTCTCGCGCTCGACCACCGCCGATTGCTTCGGCATCCGCACGATTGCCGGACGCACGTAGTACGCATCCGCGTGACCGATATCGATGCGCTCGCCGCCCTTCACTTCGCCGCCCTGCTCGCGCGCATCGGCCAGCGCCTTCTGCATCGCGTCGAACGACGCGCGATCGACCAGCGGGCCGACCAGCGTGCCTTCTTCGAGCGGGCTGCCGACCTTCACCGACGTGTAGGCCTTCTCGATGCGCGGCAGCAGTTGCTCGACGATGCTGCGATGTACGATCAGGCGGCGCAGCGTCGTGCAGCGCTGGCCGGCCGTGCCGACCGCCGCGAACGTGACCGCGCGCACGACGAGATCGAGATCGGCGCTCGGCGCGACGATCATCCCGTTGTTGCCGCCGAGCTCGAGGATGCCGCGCGCGAGACGCTGGCTCAGCACCTTCGCGACTTCCGTGCCCATCCGCACGCTGCCCGTCGCGCTGACGACCGGCACCTTCTTCGACGCGGTCAGCACCTCGCCGACATCGCGCATGCCGAGCACGAGCTGGCTCAGCCCTTCCGGCGCGACGCCCGGATGCGTCTTGTCGAACTCGCGCAGCGCCTTCTCGAGCAGCACATGGCAGGCGATCGCGGTAAGCGGCGTCTTCTCCGACGGCTTCCACACGACCGGGTCGCCGCACACGAATGCGAGCGCCGCATTCCACGCCCACACCGCGACCGGGAAGTTGAACGCCGAAATCACGCCGCACACGCCGATCGGGTGCCACGTCTCCATCATCCGGTGGCCCGGGCGCTCCGACGCGATCGTGAGGCCGTAAAGCTGGCGCGACAGGCCGACCGCGAAATCGCAGATGTCGATCATTTCCTGCACTTCGCCGAGGCCTTCCGACGTGATCTTGCCGGCCTCGAGCGTGACGAGGTGGCCAAGCGCGGCCTTGTGTTCGCGCAGCACGTTGCCGAACACGCGCACGAGCTCGCCGCGCACCGGCGCCGGCACCGTGCGCCACTTGAGGAATGCTTCGTGCGCGGCGTCGATCTTGCGCTCGGCGTCGGCGGGCGTGTCGACAGCCAGCGTCGCGAGCGTCGCGCCGTCGAGCGGCGAACGCGCGGTCAGCGCATTGCCTTTCCACTGGGCGAGATCGATATCGAGCGCGGCAAGAATGTCGTTGAATTGCATCACTTCCTCTTCAGGGACAGATTGATCGGTGCGGCGGCAGCGCCGCCCGCGTGATTCGATTGGAGCGCGTTCGCGCGCCCTGTGCAAGCGGATGCGCAACTCGGCGGGCCCGGTGCGCCGCACGGCGCATCGCGCTGCGCCGCCGCCGGAAGCCCGGCCGGACGGCACGCCCTCGCCTCGCGAGGCACGATCCATGAAACACATTGTCGGCGGCCACAAGTCGGGCCGCTATTGATATTAACTCACGACTTCATTCCCAAAACGCAACACCTCGGCGGCCAGACCGATGCGTTTTTGTGCCGATACGGGACGTTTCCAAAGCCCGTAGCCGGGCCGCCGGACGCGTCTCGACATGACGCAAGTTGATGACAAAGCCGCATCACCCTGTTCGGAAATATCGTTTGCCGGCCCATGCATCGGGCACACACAATCGATGCGACGTCGAGGTGCAACGCACCCGGCGCGCCGCCGGCCGCCACTACGGCAGCCGGACGACAGACGAAGGCGACACGCATCGCGGCCCGGTTCACCCGGCCCGTTTCCGCGAAGCATCACCGCTGCCCGGCCGGCGGCCGGCAACGCGTCGCGCTTCGTCACCGAAAGACAATCCCGGAGACAGCGCCCAGCACCCGCCATGCATTCAGATGCCCGCCCCGATTCGCCCCATCCGTCCGGCTCGCCGCCCGCGAAGCCGTCCCTCCACCGCGCGCTGCAGGCCCGCCATCTGCGGATGATCGCGATCGGCGGCTCGATCGGCACGGGCCTGTTCGTCGCGTCCGGCGCGTCGATCTCGCAGGCCGGCCCCGGCGGCGCGATGCTCGCGTACATGGTGATCGGCCTGATGGTCTATTTCCTGATGACGAGCCTCGGCGAGATGGCCGCGTTCATGCCCGTGTCGGGCTCGTTCGCAACCTACGGCGCGAAGTTCGTCGACGAAGGCTTCGGCTTCGCGCTCGGCTGGAACTACTGGTACAGCTGGGCCGTGACGCTGGCGGTGGAGCTCGTCGCCGCGCAGCTCGTGATGCACTACTGGTTTCCGCATGTGCCGGGCGTCTGGTGGAGCGCGCTGTTCCTCACGCTGATCTTCGCGCTCAACGCGCTGTCGGTTCGCGGCTTCGGCGAGGCCGAATACTGGTTCGCGCTGATCAAGGTGCTGACGGTGCTCGCGTTCGTCGGCGTCGGCCTGCTGATGATCTTCGGGATCATGCAGGGCGGCCCGAGCGCGGGCTGGGGCAACTTCACGATCGGCGACGCGCCGTTCGCCGGCGGCTGGGCCACGATGCTCGGCGTCGCGATGATCGCGGGCTTCTCGTTCCAGGGCACCGAAATGATCGGCGTCGCGGCCGGCGAATCGGAAAACCCGCGCACGACGATCCCGCGCGCGGTGAAGCAGATCTTCTGGCGCATCCTGCTGTTCTACGTGTTCGCGATCTTCGTGATCGGCGTGCTGATTCCGTATACCGACCCGAGCCTGCTCAAGAGCGACGTGACCGACATCGGCGTGAGCCCGTTCACGCTCGTGTTCCGCCACGCGGGCCTCGCGTTCGCGGCCGGCGTGATGAACGCGGTGATCCTGACGGCCGTGCTGTCGGCCGGCAACTCGGGCATGTATGCGTCGACGCGGATGCTCTACAACCTCGCGGTCGAAGGCCGTGCGCCGCGGCTGTTCGCGAGGCTGTCGCCGGGCGGCGTGCCGCGCAATGCGCTGTATGCGACGACGGCCGTCGGCGCGCTGTGCTTCCTCACGTCGCTGTACGGCGACAAGACGGTGTACCTGTGGCTGCTGAACACGTCGGGCATGGCCGGCTTCATCACGTGGCTCGGCATCGCGGTCAGCCACTACCGGTTCCGCAAGGGCTTCCTGAAGCAGGGCTACCGGCTCGACCAGTTGCCGTACCGGTCGAAGTGGTTCCCGTTCGGCCCGCTGTTCGCGTTCGCGCTGTGCGCAGTCGTCGCGCTCGGCCAGGACTACCAGGCGTTCCTCGCCGACAAGATCGACTGGGTCGGCATCGCCGCGACCTACATCGGCCTGCCGTTCTTCCTCGCGATCTGGCTCGGCTACGCGCTCGTGCGCAAATGCCGCCTGGTGCGCTACGAGGACATGGAGATCGCGCCGTGGATCGAATGCAACGCGACACCCGAAACGGCACCGCAGGCCGAAACCGGCTACGCGGGCTTCGTCGCCCGCCCGGCCAACCCGACGCCGGGCGCCTGACGGCCCGCATCTCGCCGGCCGCCGCGAGCGCGCGGCAGCCGGCGCCCTGACAACCCCCATTCGACGCGGCGCGCGCGTTCAGGCAAGATCGACGCGCACCGTCCGTTTTTACGCCGTCAAGAGTCATCGAATCGCATGCAGAACTTCTACGAAGCCACCGTTACCCGCCAGCCCTACCCGCAACTGACCGGCACGATCGACACGCAGGTCTGCATCGTCGGCGGCGGCCTCGCCGGCCTGTGCACGGCGCTCGGCCTCGTCGAGCGCGGCGTGCACGACGTCGTCGTGCTCGACAGCGAACGGGTCGGCTTCGGCGCATCGGGCCGCAACGGCGGCTTCGTATTCGGCGGCTACAGCCTCGACAACGCCGACCTGCTGCGCACGCTCGGCCGCGACGAAGGGCGCCGGCTGTACCGGCTCACCGTCGATGCGGTCGACCTGATCCGCGCGCGGATCGCACGCTACGGCATCGACTGCGACATCGTCGACGAGGGCGTGATGCTCGCGAACTGGTTCGACGATCCGTCGCGGCTCGACAGCGTGCGCACGCTGATGAAGCGCGAACTCGGCGTCGACTGGGAACCCGTGTCGACGGACGCGCTGCGCGCGCGGCTGAAGACGCAGCGCTACTACGGCGGCCTGTTCGAGCCGAACGCATTCCACTTCCATCCGCTCAAGTACGTGCTCGGCGTCGCGGCGGCCGCATCGCGCGGCGGTGCGCGCGTCTATGAACGCTCGGCCGCGCTCGGCATCGCGCGCGAAGGCGCCGGATACGTCGTGCGCACGGCGCAGGGCGCGGTGCGCGCGAAAGACGTCGTGTTCGCGGGTGGCGGCTACGCGCGCGGCGTGTCGCCGCGCATCGAGCGCGCGGTGCTGCCGATCGCGACCTACGTGATCGCGACCGAACCGCTCGGCGCGCGCCTGCCGGACGCGATCGACGCGCCGTACGCAATCTACGACACGCGTTTCGCATTCGACTACTACCGCCCGCTGAAGGACACGCGCATCCTGTGGGGCGGCCGGATCTCGGTGCTCGACCGCGGCCCCGACGCGATCGCGCGCCTGCTGCGGCGCGACCTGCTGCGCGTGTATCCGCAACTCGAAGGCGTGAAGGTCGACTACGCGTGGGGCGGGCTGATGAGCTACGCGCGGCACAAGATGCCGCAGATCGGCCGCGACGCGGACGGCGTATGGCACGCGATCGCGTTCGGCGGCCACGGGATGGCGCCGACCACGGTGGCCGGCGAAGCGCTCGCGGCCGCGCTGGCCGAAGGCCGGCCGGTGCCGGACGGCTTCGCCGCGTTCGGGCTCACGCGCACGTTCGGGCTGGCCGGCCTCGCCGCCGCGCAGCTCACGTACACGGCGTACCAGGCCCGCGACGCGCTCGCGTCCTGCCGCCGCTGAGCAGCCGCGACGGCCGAAACGGCCCGGCCGATTAGAGCGGAAGGTCGGCAGGACGCGGATTTCCCACATGCTAGAATGCCTCGTCCAAGCCGCCGCAAAGCCAGAACAAGATCACATGAAAGCAGGAAGCAAGGCCGCCACGTCCGAAAGCCGCGCGCTTGCGTCCGACGCGCGGCGCAAATACGATCCCGAGCAAACCAAGCGCAACATCCTCGATGTCGCCACGCAGGAATTTTCCGCGATGGGCCTCGCCGGTGCGCGCGTCGACGCGATCGCCGAGCGCACGAACACGACGAAGCGGATGCTCTATTACTACTTCGAAAGCAAGGAAGGCCTGTACGAGGCCGTGCTGGAGAAGGTGTACGGCGACATCCGCGCGCTCGAGCAGGAGCTGCACGTCGGCGACATGGAGCCGCGCGAAGGCATGCGCCGCCTCGTCGAATTCACGTTCGACTATCACGACAAGCATCGCGACTTCGTCCGCCTCGTGTCGATCGAGAACATCCACGGCGCGAAGTATCTCGAACAGCTCAAGTCGTTCAAGAACCGCAACGTCAGCATCATCAAGACGCTCGAGGAGCTGGTCGAGCGCGGCGCGGCAAGCGGCGCGTTCCGCAAGGACATCGACGCGTTCGACCTGCACCTGCTGATCAGTTCGTTCTGCTTCCACCGCGTGTCGAACCGCTACACCTTCGGCGCCGCGTTCGGCCGCGACCCGTCGGCGCCGCGCCTGCGCGCGCGGCATCGCGACACGATCGCCGACGCCGTGCTGCGCTACGTCGCCGCGTAAGCGGCGGCTGCCCGGGCTCCCGGGCAGCGCCCCCCGGCGCACGAAGCAACCGCGCCCTTCCCGTATCAGTCCGTCGGCGCGGTCGACGCCAGCGCGATCCGCGCCTTCTCTTCCGGGCTTCCCGCCACGTAATACTTCTTCGCCCAGCTCGAATCGGGCGCGAGCGCGAGCCGCGCATGCGTGCCCGTGCCGGCGCCGTGCTGCTTTGCGCCGATCGCCAGCGCCCGTGCGCGATAGTGCTCGTAGAGCCGCAGGAATTCCGCCAGATAGATCGCCGCGATCCGCTTGTCGCGAATCTCGAGCAGGTTCTCGTCGTTGTACTGCTCCGAATTGCGGCTCATGTTCGCCGAGCCCGTATAGACGACCGGATTTGCGCCTTCCGCATCGATCACGATGAACTTGTGATGGATCACGACGGGCGGATAGGCCGGCGCCGGTTCGCCCGGAAACTGCCGCCATTCCGGCTCGAAGCCCTGCGGCACCGTCGCCGGCGAGAAGTACTCGGCGTCGATCACGTCGTGGTTGTCGCGGCTGCGGTGATACAGCTCGAGGTTCGCGAGCGTCGCCGCATCGAGCGGCTGGCCGGCCTGCTGCGCGGCATCGGCCTTCGTCGCGCTGCCGATGTTGATCTTGTTCACCAGCCCGAACATCATCAGCCCGCGGTCGCCGGCCGCGAAGCACGCGTCGCGCAAGGCCGCGTCGGTCGGCATGAACAGGCAGAACGACACCGAGTGCTTCGCGGCCGCGATCGCGGCGACGATCGTGTCGATCTCGGTGCGCTGCCCCGCCGGTTCGGGCGAGAACGCCAGCCGCACCTGCGCGCTACCGATCGTCATCGGCATCGACCAGCCCGGCGACAGGCGCGCCGTGTCCGCGATCGACGGATTGCCGGCCAGCGCATGCGCACGGTCGTTGTACAGCGCGGCGAGCGCGGACGAGTCGAATGCGTGCAGCACGTTCGCCTGCTCCGTCAGCCCCTCGGTCGTGAAGTTTGCGGAACCGGTCAGCACGCGCACGGGCGCCGGGTTCGACGGCGCGTCGGTCACGATGAACTTGTCGTGCATGATGTGCGTCTTGTCGCGCGGCGCGAGCGTCGCGAGCCCTTGCAGCGCATCGACGGCCGGCTGGTTCGGCGACGGCAGCGGCGGCTTGCCCTTGCGGGCCGTCGTGTGCGCGTCGTAGACGATCGCGAGCGACGCGTCGCCGTGCTTGCGCCCGAACGCTTCGAACGCAGGCAGCGCCCACAGCGTGTCGGTCAGGTGATAAACGGCCGATGCCGCGCGCGACGCAGGGTCGAGCAACTCCGCGAACACCTGCTCCATGTCGTTCGCGAGCCAGGTGCGCAGCTTCAGTGCCTGCGCGTCGCTCGGCGCCGCATTCGGCGCGAGGCCCAGCGCCGCGACCTGCTTCGCAAAGGCCTGCGAGCTCACCACTGCGCGGTTGAACCACGTGCCGATACCGTCCTCGATATGCGCGGGGAGCACGACGTCGCACACGCCGGCTTGCGCGTCGAGCACCTGCAGGTTCGCCGGCGTGCCGACGACCGGATACACGTCGTAGCGGAACGACGCGCCGCGGTCCTGCGGATCGATGCGCGCATCCCACCACATGAATTTCTGGATCGGCGCCTGGTCGGTCGGCGCATCGCCCTGCGTGTCGGCGGCCGGGCCGTCGAACGTCAGGCGGTTCGGCAGCCAGCTGTTCGGCGCACGCGTCCTGCCGTCGGCCGACCAGAATCCCGGCGTGCGCCGGATCGCAAAGCCGAGGAAATCGTTGCGCGACTGCGCATCGGCCCAGTCGAAGGCCAGCAGGACGAGAGTCGGGGAAAGATAGCTGCGCACGCTGACGGTCATTCGTTGCTCCCTGGCCGCGAGGCCGGTCGAAATGAATGGGTCAGTGTCGGCGGAGGTTCTTCCCGCGGAATGACGGTTCGATGAACCTTGTATGTCGGACGCGCGTCAGTCGCACACCAGCAGTTCGATCCCGCGCGCGGTCAGCGCGCGGCGCACGGCCTTGTCGGGTGCGCGTTCGGTCACGAGATAGCGCGCGGCGGACGCGCCGTTGATCCGCACCGGCGTCACGCGGCCGAATTTCGAATGGTCGGCGACGATGACTGCCGTGCCGGCCGCCGCGATCATCCGGCTGCGCACCTCGGCCGCGATCCGCGAGTAGTCGGTGCACTCGCCGTCGGGCGTGATGCCGCCGGCACCGACGAACGCGAAATCGACGTGGTATTGCGCGAGCTGGTGGATCGTGTCGAGCCCGAAGGTTGCGTCTTCGTCGTCGGACAGCTCGCCGCCGAGCAGCGTCACGCGGTTGCCGTTGCGCCGCGCGAGCACGAACGCGGTGCGCCAGTCGTTCGTGTAGATCGACAGCCGGTGCCGGTCGGCGAGCGCGAGCGCGACCGCATGCGGCGTGCTGCCCGAATCGATCAGCACCGATGCGTCGTCGGGCACGAATTCGGCCGCGCGCCGCCCGATCGTGCGCTTCGCTTCGGCGTTCGCGGCTTCGCGCTCGGACAGGCTCGGTTCGCGGCGGTCGGCGGCCAGCGCGCCGCCATGCGTCATCACGAGCAGGCCGCGCGCGGCGAGCGCGTTCAGGTCGCGCCGCACGGTCTCGCGCGACACGTCGAGCGAGCGCACGAGCTCCGCGACCGACAACGCGCCCGACCGTCCGAGCTCCGACAGGATGTATTGATGACGTTGTTCCGCCAGCATCGCGTGTGCGCCCGAGGCGACTGGTAATGGGTAAGCCGGCCATTGTATTACGGCCGTTTGACCGCCATTTGACCGTGGCGCGTAACGCGGCCGGCCGCATTCCCCGAAAGCGAAATTCTGTATTGCCTGGTGCGCGCGAATCGGCGCGGTGCCGGTTGCTACACTTTGCGCTTCCTCAAACGACAGACCAGGCAAAGGGGCCCGCACAATGTATCGCAAAGGCAGCGTGATCGAAATCCAGTTTCCGCCCGAACGACTCAACGATGCGGCCGGCGATCCGTACTGGATCGACCTGACGCTCGACGAGGCCCGCCGGCTCTACGAGCAGCTCGCCGCACGCTTCGCGACCGACGCGCGCGCCAACCAGCCGCTCGACACGTTCTCGATCGACTGATCTCCGCAGCTTCGCGCTTGCCCGCACCGCGTGCGGTGCGGCGCCCTTCCCGTCCGCGCCCCGCCTGCACCGGTCGATAGCCGGCCCGCACCGGAAGCCGGACGCCCGGCACGCAACGAGCGCCGGCGCATTCACACGATGCGCGGCCCGAGTGCAGGATTCGACAAGACGCCGGCGCCGCTTCCCCCGATACTGGCCGACTTTACGATTCCGTCCGGCCGCATCGCGGCCCGCCTTGCATGCTTACCTCGATCGTCGCCGCCGCTTTCGTCGCGCTGTGGTCCACCGGCTTCATCGTTGCACGGGCAATCAAGCCCTACGCCGATCCCAACCTGTTCCTGCTCGCGCGTTTCGCGGGCACGGCCGCGCTGTTCGGCGCGGTGGCGCTCGTCGCGCGCGCGCCGTGGCCGGCCCGCCGCGAGTGGCCGCGCCACCTGATTGCGGGCGCGCTGCTGCAGGGCGTCTATCTCGGCGCGAGCTACTGGGCCGTCGCGCAAGGGCTGAACGCGGGCGTCATGGCGCTGCTCGGCGCGCTGCAGCCGCTCGCCACCGCCGTGCTCGCCGTCCCGCTGTTCAACGAGCGCCTGCCCACGCGCGGCTGGTTCGGGATGGCGCTCGGGCTCGCCGGCGTCGTGCTCGTGCTGGCGCCGAAGGTCGCGGGCGGCGTCGCGCCGCCGCCGGGCGCGGCGCCTGCGTGGTTCGTCGTTGCCGTGTCGGTGCTCGCGGTCGGATCGATCACCGCCGGTTCGCTGTACCAGAAAGGCAAGCTCGCGCAGAGCGACCTGCGCACCGCGGTCGCCGTGCAGAACTTCGGCGCGGCGATCGTCGCGGCGATCTTCGTCGTGCTGCTGCATGAAACGCGCTGGATCGGCGCGCCGGCGCTGTGGGTGTCGCTCGTGTGGGGCGTCGTGTTCCTGTCCGGCGGCGCGGTCACGATGCTGATGTGGATGCTGCGGCGCGGCAACGCGGCGCGCGCGACGTCGCTGCTGTTTCTCGCGCCGCCGCTTGCCGCGTTGCAGGGCTACCTGCTGTTCGGCGAGACGCTCGCGGCGATCCAGCTATTCGGCTTCGCGCTCGCGCTGGCGGGCGTCGTGCTCGCGCGGCGCTGACGCACGCGCACATGTGCGGTCGTGCGGTCGTGCGGCCGCGCCGACGCATGCCGACAAGCTCATCGAGACCTGCGTCACGAACGCCCTTCCCGCGGCATCCTGCACCCGCCCGGCGCACCGTGCACCACCGCGAGGCAGCGCGTCTCGCCGAAGCAACGCGAGACGGCCGGATCGCACGCCCGGCGCGGCGCCCCGCCGCGATTGCGCTTATGATGGGCGCCTTGCATTTCGTTCCGGAACTACCTTCATGACATCCGCCGATTACGCCAGCCGCCAACGCGCGATCATTGCCGAACTGAACGTCGCCCCGCACTTCGACGCCGAGGCCGAGATCGCCCGCCGCGTCGATTTCCTCGCGCAATACCTTCGTTCGACCGGCCTGCGGACCTACGTGCTCGGCATCAGCGGCGGCGTCGATTCATCGACGGCCGGGCGGCTCGCGCAACTGTCGGTCGAACGCCTGCGCGCCGACGGCTACGATGCGCGCTTCATCGCGATGCGTTTGCCGAACGGCGTGCAGAACGACGAAGCCGATGCACAGCGCGCGCTCGCGTTCGTGCGCGCGGACGAGGAACTGACCGTCGACGTGAAGCCGGCTGCCGATGCGATGCTCGCGTCGCTGGTCGCCTCCGGCCATGCGTTCGACACGCCCGCGCAACAGGATTTCGTGCACGGCAACATCAAGGCGCGCGAGCGCATGATCGCGCAATACGCGGTGGCCGGCGCGCGGCGCGGCATCGTGATCGGCACCGATCACGCAGCCGAATCGCTGATGGGTTTCTTCACGAAGTTCGGCGACGGCGGCGCGGACATCCTGCCGCTCGCGGGCCTGAGCAAGCGCCGCGTACGCGCGGTTGCCCGCGCGCTCGGCGGCGAGGAATCGATCGTGATGAAGGTGCCGACGGCCGACCTCGAGGAACTGCGCCCGCTGCGCCCCGACGAGCACGCATACGGCGTCAGCTACGACGAGATCGACGATTTCCTCGAAGGCAAGCCGGTCAGCGACCATGTGTACGAAACGGTGCTGCGCTTCTACGACGGTTCGCGCCACAAGCGCGCGCTGCCGTACACGCCGTTCGACTGGCCGACCGCGCAAGCCGGCCGCTGACGCGAAAATACGGCCGCGTCGCAATCCGGCGCTGCGGCCGGACAACCGGCCGGCAGCGTCGGAACCCGACCGCCGCGCGAGCCATCGCGGCTACGCGCGGCAACCGGGAGACAGGCAACGCTACGCGTGCCCGCCCGTCTTCTTCGTTTGCAGCGCGCGAATCCGCATCCGCGCGCCCGTATCGCTGACCGTCGCGTCGTACATCGTCGCGAGGTCGCGCTTGAGCGCGGTGCGCGAGCCGCCGTCCAGATACACCATGTGCCCCGACGGATAGAAACGCGCGGACAGGTTCTGCCGCACCTTCTGATCCTCGAGCGGCATCTGCTGCAGGTCGATCACGGTCTGGTAGAACGGCGTGACGAAATCGTACAAACCGTTCGCCGACAGCACCTTCAGGTCGACGTTCAACGCCATCACGGCAGCAAGATCGCCGGCCGTGTAGAGGATCACGTTCCCCTGAGCATCGATGCCCTGCTGCGCGCCGGTCGGATCGATGTGGCTGAAATCCCAGTTCCGGAACGCCTGGTCGTTCAGGTCCGTGAACGCGGAATTCGACGTGTATTTCAACTGCTCGTTCAAATAGCTGTTCCACATCGCCGTATAGACGCCCGTCACGGCCGTCATCGTCGGGTCGTTGCCGCCCGAGTTCGGGTCGATCTTGCCGGCGATGCCCGTCGAGATCGCGGTCACGCGGCCGTCGTACGAACCGAGCGCGAGCCCCTGCGCATGCAGCAGCGTCGTCAGGAACAGCGAATTGCCGCGCGCGTCGTAGCCCGCGATATCGAGGCTCCACGATTGCAGCGTCGCCGTGTCGATGCCCGTGTATTGCGACAGTTTCTGCACGGCGGCCGGGTCCGCATGCGGGACCGTGCGCAACGCGTTCAGGTAGTCGGTGCGCGAGAACTGCGCGACTTCCTCGACGAACGCGCCGAGATCGGTCGGCGCCGGCGTGACGCCGAGTTTCTTGTGATACCACGCGTCGGCCGCGGCGGTCGGCAGCGCGCCGACCGGGTTGCCGGCCTGCCGGTAGTCGAGGATCGACGACTGCAGCGTGACGCCGTTCAGGTCGATGCCGTCCTCGTGCAGCTTGTACGCGAGCACGCAGCTGCGCGCGGTGCCGTACGATTCGCCGAACAGGTATTTCGGCGAATTCCAGCGGTTGTTCTTCGTCAGGTAGCGCTTGATGAACTGCTTCAGCGAATCCGCATCCTGGTCGACGCCCCAGAAGTTGCGGTTCTTGTTCGGCGCGACGGCCGCCGAATAGCCGGTGCCGACCGGGTTGATGAACACCAGGTCGCTGTGGTCGATCATGCTGTCCGGGTTGTCTTCCATCTGGTACGGCGCGGGCGGCGTGAAACCCGGCATCGACGTCTTGATGCGCTTCGGCGCGAACGAGCCGAGCAGCACGAACACCGACGACGAACCGGGCCCGCCGTTATAGAAGAACGTCACGGGCCGCGTTTCCTCCGTCGCGCCGTCGGCCGTGAATGCAACGTAGAAGATCTTCGCGGCAGGCTGCGAACTGCTCGGGTCGACCGTCACGAGGTGGCCGGCCGTCGCCGTGTACGCGATGCGCTTCCCGCCGATCAGGATCGTGTGATGCGTGATCGCGGCCGCTTCGGTCGTGTCGGTCACCGAATCGTCGGGGCCGTTGCCGTACGCAACCGGATCGAAGAACGGCTGGTCGCGGCCGTGGCTCAGCGCGACCGGATTGACGGTCGGCGGCATGCTCTGCGAATTGTGGTCGCCGTGATGCAGCGGATAAACGCCGCCGGAAGATGCGGAATCGATGCCCATCGTGCTGCTCCTGGAGGTGAAAAAAGACGCGGGCAGGAAACCCGCGTCGAACGAAAAAGGCGTGTGGCGATGCGTCAGCTCGACGGCTTGCGCGCGAGGATCGCGGCGAGCTGCGCGCCGTCCGGGCTGCCGAGGCCCGTGCAGGCGTCCCAGCCCGACGCGGCCGCGTACGTGCCGTTCGATCCTTTCGTGATATCGCGCAGCGCGCCCGGATTCTTGTACAGCACCGGATTGACCCAGCCGGCCGATGCGCCGGCCGCCGCATTGATCCGCGCGATCAGCGCGGCCCACAGCGGCGCGACCGCGCTCGTGCCGCCCATCACGGCGGCCGTGCCGGCGACCGACACCTCGTAGCCCGTCTGCGGCGATGCATCACCGGCGACGTCCGGCACGCCGCGCTTCGCGAGCGGCGTGCTGCTGCCGTCGGCACGCGTGACGGCGAGCCCCTGCTGCCACGCCGGCAGGTCGAACAGCGTACTGACGCCGCCGCCGCCCGCGCCGCCGCCCGACGCCTCGTCGTTCCACGTGACCTCGCTGCGGATGCCCTGCCCCGGCAGCGCGTCGAGCTGCGTGCCGCCGCAGCCGAGCACGTACGGGCTCGATGCGGGGAAGTCGACGTGATCGGCGCCGTCCTGCAACCCGTCGCCCGAGCCGCTGTCGCCCGACGCCGCACACACGGTGATGCCCTGCGCGGCCGCCGCCTGCAGCACGCGGTTGAATGCCTGCGCCGACTGCGCCTGCCAGACCGCTTCCGGGCCGCCCCAGCTGATCGAGATCACCGAAGGTTTGTTGGTCGTGTCGTTGACGGCCGCGTTGACGGCCTGGATGAAGCCCGCGTCGCTGTTCGGTGCGAAGTAGACCGCGATCTTCGCGGCCGGCGCGATCGCGCCGGCGATCTCGATGTCGAGCGCGACTTCGCCGTCCGGGCCGTTCGGGTCGCCGGACGGCGCGTTGCGTCCGGTGCCGACGTTCACGTCGACGAGCGTCGGCGGCGTCTTGATGCCGAGCCCGCTGAAATACTGCCGGATGTCGGCCGCACGATAGCCGCCGCCGAGTTCGACGATCGCGATGCACTGCCCGGCGCCGTCGCCGGCCGGAAAGCCGTACAGCGACGCAAGCTGGATCGGCGTGAACGTGACGCCCGCCGTACCGCCGCGCGCGGGCTTGAACGGTGGACGCAGTCGGAAGTGCGGCCGCGCCTGCGGGCGGCTGTCGAGGCCGAGCACGGCCGTGACCGCGTCGCCAAGATCGTCGGGTAGCGCGATCGGGCCCGAGCGGCCGCGATACTGGCCGATCGAACGATGCTCGAAACGCTCGAGCTTCACGCCGAACGCCGCTTCGAACTGCTGGATCATGCCGGACAGCACGACGACGCTTTCAACGGGATCGACGCGATCGACCGTCAACTGGTGACGACGCGCGAAGTCCTCGGTCTTGCGGATGTCGTCGGGATTGGCGGAGAAACGCTGCGCGAACGCGTCGCGCGTCAGCGGTTTCGCCTGTGCGTCGCCGGTGGCGAGCTGGTGGACCAACGAATCGAGTTGCCCTTCTTCCTGCCGCCGCAACATGATCGTGACGTGGATGCGTTCTGCCGGATCGCACGGGCCGAGACACTTGGACTCGGCGACGATTCGGGGTTCACGGTCGGCGTGAAGATGCCTTGCCATGTTCAGACCCTCCTTGGTACCGCGTTGCACGGAACAGCCAGGAAATCGGACATAGCCGGCGGAAGTCGGTTCCGTTCGGTCAGTCGGTTCGCAGCAGCGCGAAGTTAAAGGGAGTTTAGAACAGTCAGATGATTTGCGCGCACGCCCTTCTGCGGCGGGGCATGCGCGCGAAGGCCGGCATTGCGCGCGGCCTGCATCGATCGGCGCATCGTCGCCACGCGGCCTGTCGACCTGCGTGGCGGCGATGCAGCGGCGCCGCTCAGTCCATCGACAGGCGCAGCGCGAAACCGATCAGCGCCGCGGAAAACGTCCAGCGCTGCACGGTCTGCGCGAGCGGATGCGCGCGCATCCACGCCGCGATGCGCGACGCGCCGAACACGCACGCGAGGTCGAAGCACACGCCGGTCACAACCAGCAGCGCGCCGAGTTCGAACATCTGCACGACGACCGGCCCGGCCTCGGGCCGCACGAACTGCGGCAGCAGCACCGAGCAGAACAGCAGCGCCTTCGGGTTCAGCAGGTTCGTCAGCAGCCCCTTCACGAACGACTGCCGCAGCTCGTCGGCGGTCGCCGCCGCATCGCTGTCGCCGAGCGCGAACACGGGCGAGCGGAACACCTGGATCGCGACATACGCGAGATAGAGCGCGCCGCCGTAGCGGATCACCTCGTACAGCCACGGCGCGCTGCGGATCAGTGCCGCGACGCCGCATGCGGACAGCGTCACGTGCGCGGTGCGCGCGAGCGACAGGCCGGCCGCCGCCGCCATCCCCGGCCGCACGCCGCGACCGATGCTGGTCTGCAGCACGAGCGCCATGTCGGGCCCCGGCACCGCATAAATGGCCGCCAGCGCGGCGAGATAGATCAACAGCAAATGCGTGGAAATCATGTTCTGCCCCCGTCCTTCAATGACGATATGTTGCCGCTGAAGGTAGAGGGATTATTGGCCATCTTCGACTCAGGATTGGCGATCCATAGCGGAATCCGCCACAATCTAGAAACCAGAACAAGGATTCCACCAATATGACCGAACTCGACAAAACCGATCGCGCGATCCTCGCTGCGGTGCAGCGCGACGGCCGCCTGCCGATCGCGCGTCTCGCCGAATCCGTCGGCCTGTCCGAGACGCCTTGCGCGCGGCGCCTCAAACGTCTCGAAACCGACGGCTACATCGAGCGCTACCGCGCGCAACTGTCGCGCCAGGCGCTCGGCTTCGGCGTCGTCGCGTTCGTGCTCGTGCGGTTCGCGACGCACGACCGCAGGGTCGCCGACCGGTTCGAGCGGGAAGTGCTGGGCATCGAGCGGATCCTGGCGTGCCACAACGTCGCGGGCACGGCCGACTACCTGCTGCAGGTGGTCGCGCGCGACCTCGACGACTACGGCACGTTCGTGCGCGACTCGCTGCGGATGCTGCCGGGCGTGACGTCGATCGAATCGGCGCTGTCGCTGCGCGAGGTGAAGCACGACGCGGGGTTGCCGGTGCCGTGATGTGCGCGGCGGGACGCGCCGATGTAACGCTCGTTCACATTGTCGGCAGCGCCGGCGTCACGCGATGTCCGGTGCCTGGTGCGCGCGCTCGAGATCCTCGAGAAACGCCTCCACGAGCGGATTACCGCGCCCGTTGCGCGCGACGACCATGTGAAACGTCACGTCGTAGCGCAGTTGCTCCGGATTGAGCGGCGCGAGCAGCCCCTGCGCGACGTACGGCGCCGCGAAGTGCTGCGGCAGGTAGCCGAGGTGGTGGCCGGACAGGATCAGCAGCGCGACGGCCTCCATGTTGTCGGCGGTCGCGGTCACGCGGTCGGGCGTCGTCGACATCTGCGCTTCCGGCAGCGGATACGAGCGCCACGCCCATTCGAAGCCCGCGACGTCGGCCGGCGTCAGCGTACCGGCGCCGTCGAACAGCGGATGGCCGCGGCCGCAGTACGCGATCTGGCGCTCGATGAACAACGGCGTGTAGTCCAGCGTCGGCACGCGGTGCCAGAAATAGCCGACCGCGATCTGGATCTCGTCGCTCAGCAGCTTCTCCTCGAGATCGCCCGGCGCGCGCACGGAGATCGAGAAGCGCACGGCCTCGTCGCGCGTGCGGAACGCGGCGATCGCCTCGGCGATCCGCGCGTTCTGGCTGACCGGCGTATGGCCGATCAGGCCGATGTTCAGCGTGCCGACCAGCTGGCGGTCCATGTGCCGCGCGGCCATCCCGAATTCGTCGAGCGCCGCGAGCAGCTTGCGGCTCATCGCATGAAACCGTTCGCCCTTCGGCGTGAGCCGGAAACCGCTGCGGCCGCGCTCGCAGAGCCGGTAGCCGAGCCGCGTCTCGAGCGACGACAACTGCGCGCTGATCGTCGACTGACCGACGTTCAGCACGGCCTGCGCGGCCGATACGCCGCCCGCGTCCGTGACCGCGAGAAACACGCGGATCAACCGCAGATCGAGGGTCGACAGATTCCCCAGCACGCTCTTCCCCTTCCATACATCGATGAAAATCGATGTTAACGTCGATATCTTCGCATTCTTCTTTCCCGGCGGAGCGCGTAAAACTGTGCGCCAAGCCGCGTCGAATGATACGGCAACCCCACATCGGAAGAGGCGCCCCATGAACGACCACACCCATTTCCAGCCGCTCGGCGGCAATGAAATGCCGCGCTGCGGCGGCATCGCGACGATGATGCGCCTGCCGCACGTGGCGAGCGCCGAAGGACTCGACGCATGCTTCGTCGGCGTGCCGTTCGATCTCGGCACGTCCAACCGCACGGGCGCGCGCTTCGGCCCGCGCCAGATCCGCACCGAATCCGTGCTGCTGCGCCCGTACAACATGGCCACGCGCGCCGCGCCGTTCGATTCATTGCAGGTCGCCGACATCGGCGACGTCGCGATCAATCCGTACAACCTGCACGATTCCATCGCGCGCATCGAAGCCGCATACGACGCGATCCTCGAGCACGACTGCAAGCCGATCACGCTCGGCGGCGACCATACGATCGCGCTGCCGATCCTGCGCGCGATCCACCGCAAGCACGGCAAGGTTGCATTGATCCACGTCGATGCACACGCCGACGTGAACGACACGATGATGGGCGAAAAGATCGCGCACGGCACGCCGTTCCGCCGCGCGGTCGAGGAAGGCCTGCTGCACGGCGACAAGGTCACGCAGATCGGCCTGCGCGGCACGGGCTACGCGGCCGAGGATTTCGACTGGTGCCGCGAGCAGGGCTTCCGCGTCGTCCAGGCCGAGGAATGCTGGAACAAGTCGCTTGCGCCGCTGATGGAAGAAGTGCGCGCGCGCGTCGGCGACACGCCCGTCTACATCAGCTTCGACATCGACGGAATCGATCCGGCCTACGCACCGGGCACGGGCACGCCGGAAATCGCCGGCCTCACGGTGCCGCAGGCGCTCGAGATCATCCGCGGCGCGAAGGGGCTGAACATCGTCGGCTGCGATCTCGTCGAAGTCGCGCCGCCGTACGACCCGTTCGGCACCACGGCGCTGCTCGGCGCGAACCTCGCGTACGAGCTGCTGTGCGTGCTGCCCGGCGTCAAGTACCGCGACTGATCCCGCGCCGCCACCTATTCCAAATCAGAAGATTCCAGAGGAGCACACACAAAGATGGGGACTTCCGTCAAGCAACCGAAGCGGGCGGCGCTCGCTTCGTTCGTCGGCACCACGATCGAGTGGTACGACTTCTATAGCTACGCGACCGCCGCCGCCATCGTGTTCGGGCCGCTGTTCTTTCCCGGCGAAAACCGTTTCATCAGCCTGCTCGCATCGTTCGGCTCGTTCGCGGTCGGCTTCTTCGCGCGGCCGCTCGGCGGCGTGATGTTCGGCTATCTCGGCGACCGCTTCGGCCGCAAGCGTTCGCTGCTCGCGACGCTGATGCTGATGGCCGTGTCGACGGTCGCGATCGGCCTGCTGCCGACCCACGCACAAGCCGGTGTGATCGCGCCGATCCTGCTCGTGCTGATGCGCGTGCTGCAAGGCATCGCGGTCGGCGGCGAATGGGGCGGCGCGGTGCTGCTCGCCGGCGAGCATGCGCCGGAAGGCAAGCGCACGTTCTTCGCATCGTTCGCGCAGCTCGGCAGCGCGAGCGGCCTGATCCTGTCGATGCTCGCGTTCGGCGCGATCAGCACGCTGTCGAAGGACGACATGATGAGCTGGGGCTGGCGCGTGCCGTTCCTCGCGAGTTCCGTACTGCTGGTGGTCGGCTTCGTGATCCGCGCAAGCGTGTCCGAGTCGCCCGAGTTCGAGGAAGTCAGGAAGAGCGGCAACACCGCGCAGAACCCGGTGCGCGAAGCGCTCAAGTACTGGCCGCTGCTGCTGCTCGCGATCGGTGCGAACGTGTACGGCATCGCCGGCGTGTATTTCAGCAACATCTTCATGATCAGCTACGCGACGCAATTCCTGTCGCTCGACCGGTCGATGGTGCTGCATTGCATGACGATCGTCGCGGTGCTGCAGTTCGTCGTGCAGCTTGCGGCCGCGTTCCTCGCGCAGCGCCTCGGCACCACGCGCGTGCTGCTGATCACCGGCGCATGGGCCGCGATCGTCCCGTTCGTGATGCTGCCGCTCGTGCACATGGGCACGCCGCTGTCGATCACGGTCGGCGTCGGCCTCGCGACGCTTGCTGAATCGGGCTACTACTCGGTGGTCGCGGGTTTCGTCAGCGGCATCTTCGTCGCGCGGATCCGCTATACGGCAATCTCGATCGCATACCAGGTGTGCGGCGCGCTCGCCGGCGGCCTCACGCCGCTCGTCGCGACCGTCATCGCGCAGAACGTCGCGCCGCAATGGTGGCCGCTCGCGATTCAGTACACGAGTGCCGCGATCCTCTCGTCGCTGTGCGTGTGGCTGATCTCGCGCCGCGTCAGCATCGACGATGCCGGTGCGCCCGGCAAGGTGAACGAGTCGCTGCCGCGCGGGGCGCGCACCGCATAATTTACGCACGACGGGCAGGCGGCTTCCCCTGCCCGGTTCTCGCGCATACGGGGCGGCCGACAGGTCGCCCGCTCTTCTTCCGGGAATCCACTCCCCGCCTGTTTCGCGACGACGTCGCCGTCCGTCTTCCCGGCTGCCTTCGTCAGGCGTTTTCACACGGTAGTACTTCACGCCGATCCGGATAACGACGCGTCCCGGGGCCTGCCCGGGACGGTCTGAACCGGTGCGGCGCCTGTCGCCGGATCGTCGATCGCGGCGAGCAGGCGCACAGCGTTCGCGCGTTATTGCATCGGGTTGCGCAGCGTCTTCGCGGCGGCGACCATGTTCGTCAGCGCCGGAATCACTTCCGCCCACTGGCGCGTCTTCAGGCCGCAGTCCGGGTTCACCCACAGGCGCTCCGCCGGAATCCGCTCGGCCGCCTTCTTCATCAGGCCGACGATGTGCTCCTGCGTCGGGATGTTCGGCGAATGGATGTCGTACACGCCCGGCCCGATCTCGTTCGGATACCTGAAGTTGTCGAATGCATCGAGCAGCTCCATGTCCGAGCGCGACGTCTCGATCGTGATCACGTCCGCATCCATGTCGGCGATCGACGCGATGATGTCGTTGAACTCCGAATAGCACATGTGCGTGTGGATCTGCGTATCGTCCTGCACGCCGTTCGCGGTGATGCGGAACGATTCGACCGCCCACTTCAGGTACTCGCTCCATTGCGCGCGGCGCAGCGGCAGCCCTTCGCGCAGCGCGGCCTCGTCGATCTGGATCACGCGCACGCCGGCCTTCTCGAGATCGAGCACTTCCTCGCGGATCGCGAGCGCGAGCTGGTAGCACGACACCGAGCGCGGCTGGTCGTCGCGCACGAACGACCAGTTCAGGATCGTCACGGGGCCGGTCAGCATGCCCTTCATCGGCTTGTTCGTCAGCGACTGCGCGTACGTGATCCACTCGACCGTCATCGCCTTCGGGCGGCCGATGTCGCCGAACAGGATCGGCGGCTTCACGCAGCGCGAACCGTACGACTGCACCCAGCCGAACTGGCTGAACGCGTAGCCGTCGAGCTGCTCGCCGAAGTATTCGACCATGTCGTTGCGCTCGGCTTCGCCATGTACGAGCACGTCGAGTTCGAGCGACTCCTGTTCGCGGACGCTGCGTTCGATCTCGGCCTTCATCGCCGTGCGGTAGCCGGCTTCATCCAGCGCGCCGGCCTTGAACTGGCTGCGCGCCTGGCGGATTTCGGTGGTCTGCGGGAACGAGCCGATCGTCGTCGTCGGGAAGGCCGGCAGGTTCAATCGCGCCGACTGCTTCGGCGCACGCTGCGTATACGGGCTCACGCGGTTGCCGAGCTGCGCGTCGATACGCGCGATCGCGGCCTTCACCGCCGGGTTGTTCACGCGCGGCGAGCGGCGGCGCGAGTCGATCGCGGCGGCGTTCGCGGCAAGCACGTCGGCTACCTTGTCGCGGCCTTCGTTCAGCGCGGTCGCGAGCACCTTCAGCTCGTCGAGCTTCTGCAGCGCGAACGCGAGCCACGAACGGATCTCCGCGTCGAGCTTCTCCTCGCTCGCGAGATCGACCGGCACGTGCAGCAGCGAGCACGACGGCGCAAGCCACAGGCGATCGCCGAGCTGCTTCGCGAGCGGTTCGAGCCAGTCGAGCGTCGCGTTCAGGTCCGTCTTCCAGATGTTGCGGCCGTTGATCGCGCCAACCGACAGCACGCGCTCGGCCGGCAGCTCGCGCACCAGTGCATCAACCTCGTCGCGTGCATTGATCGCGTCGACATGCAGGCCGTCGACGGGCAGCGAATTCGCGAGCGTCAGGTTGTCCTGGAGCTGGCCGAAGTAGGTGGCCAGCAGCAGCTGAATGCGGCGCGTTTCCAGTGCCGCATAGGCAGTACGGAATGCCTGCCGCCATTCGGCGTCGAGCTCGGTGACGAGAATCGGTTCGTCGACCTGCACCCATTCGACACCCTGCGCGGTCAGCGTGTCGAGCAGCGCGCCGTACACGGGCAGCAGCTTCGGCAGCAGCGCGAGGCGATCGGAATCGTCCTTCGCCTTGCCGAGCCACAGGTACGTAACGGGGCCGACGATCACCGGCTTGGCATTCACGCCCTGCGCCTTCGCCTCGGCCAGTTGCTGGAGCAGGCGCGACGGGTCGAGCGAGAAGTTCGTGTCCGCGTGGAATTCCGGCACGATGTAGTGATAGTTCGTGTCGAACCACTTCGTCATTTCGCCGGCCGAGACACCACCGCAGCACGCTGCGTGCTCTTCCGCCGACTGCGCCGAACGGCCGCGCGCGACGCGGAAATAGTTGTCGAGCACGTCGCCGTGGAAACCCTGCACGCGCTTCGGCAGGTTGCCGAGCGTGAAGCTCATGTCGAGCACCTGGTCGTAGAACGCGAAATCGCCGATCGGCGCGAGATCGAGATCGCGCTGGTCGTTCCAGTGACGCTGGCGCAGTTCGGCGCCGAGCGCCTTCAGCTCGTCGCGCGACGATTCGCCCTTCCAGTAGCGTTCGAGACCGAACTTGAGTTCGCGCTTCGCGCCGATGCGCGGAAAACCGAGGTTGTGTGTCCTGACCATGATGCTGCCGTCCAGATGTAGTGAATGTCCGGCAGCCATGATAGGGATTTCAATACATGAAATAAAATGGCATTATTTCATTCATCCATTAAATCTGTTCATGTATCTGCCAGGTGAGCGATATCCATGCTGGAACGATTCCATCTCGTCGTCATTCGTGAAGTCGAGCGCCAGGGCTCGCTGACCGCGGCCGCCAATGCGCTGCATCTCACGCAATCGGCGCTCAGCCATACCGTCCGGAAAATCGAGCAGCAGCTCGGCACGCCGATCTGGGATCGGGAAGGCCGCGGCCTGCGGCTCACACAGGGCGGGCAATATCTGCTGAAGCTGGCGAACCGGCTGCTGCCGCAGTTCGAACTCGCCGAGGAGCGGATGAAGCAGTATGCGAAGGGCGAGCGCGGCACGCTGCGCATCGGGATGGAATGCCACCCGTGCTACCAGTGGCTGCTGAAGGTCGTGTCGCCATACCTGTCGCGCTGGCCCGACGTCGACGTGGACGTGAAGCAGCGCTTCCAGTTCGGCGGCATCGGCGCGCTGTTCGGCTA
The DNA here is from genome assembly GCF_001028665.1 of Burkholderia pyrrocinia. Taxonomy (NCBI): domain Bacteria; kingdom Pseudomonadati; phylum Pseudomonadota; class Betaproteobacteria; order Burkholderiales; family Burkholderiaceae; genus Burkholderia; species Burkholderia pyrrocinia. The sequence continues at coordinate 1,540,829 of NZ_CP011504.1, read as the reverse complement.
TGACATCGACGTGCTCGTCACGCCCGATCCGCTGAACAAGCCGGGCCTGCGCTTCGATCCCGTGTTCGACTACGAGCAGGTGCTGGTGGTCGCCGACTCGCACCGGTTCGCGAACACCGACTACGTGACGCCCGAGCAACTGACCGACGAGATCCTGATCACCTACCCGGTCGAAACCGACCGGCTCGACATCTACAACCAGTTCCTGACGCCGGCCGGCATCATACCGAGGCGGCACAAGTCGATCGAGACGACCGACATCATGCTGCAAATGGTCGCAAGCGGGCGCGGCGTGGCCGCGCTGCCGAGATGGCTCGCCGACGAATATGCGGACCGGATGCCGGTCGTACCGGTCAAGCTCGGCAAGAAGGGCATCGCGAAGCAGATCTTCCTAGGCATCCGTGAAGCGGACGCATCGATCGACTATCTGGCCGCGTTCGTCGCGCTTGCGCGCGAATCGACATGGAGCGCGCCACGCATGCTGCGCTAGGCGCGCTAGGTGCGCTAGGTGCGCTAGGTGCGCTCGCTTGCGATACGCGTCAGGCGGCGCGCATGCCGCTGCGTTCGCTGCGCTCGACCCACGCGCCGAACAGCAAGCCGATCGTCGTCCACATGATCGCCTGCATGCCGATGGCCGCGACGCGGAACTTCCACAGCACGGCGGCCGGGAAGGCGGCCGGCACTTCGTTGATCGACGGCAGCCCGAACTGCACGGCCGCGATAATCGCAATGAACACGAGCCCCGCGACGATCGACGCGTTCCATTGGCCGAGCTTCGCCAGCAGATGGCGGCGCACGCTGACCGAGAACACCATCGTCGCGATCGAGATCGCGATCATCAGGAAGAACAGGCCCGTGCGATAGCCGATCGTGTCGGGATCGCCGACCGACGGCGGATTGGCCGGGTACTTGAGGTTCGGCACGATCACGAGCGCGACGAACGCCGCGAGCGCGAGCCACGCGGCCAGCGGCCGTGCCGGGAGGCGGCCGCCTCGCCCGTATACATACGCAAAGACCAGCGCAAACAGCCCGCCGAATGCCGCGCCGTAGGTCACGACGCCCGTCAGCAGGCCGAGGCCGGCCTGTGTATGGCGGCTGACCAGTTCGGGCTCCGGTGCCTCGCTTTTGGCGCCATCGAGCTTTTCTTCAAAGGATATCGCCTGATCGACTTGCGGTTCGCCGACAATTTTCGCGAAACCGAACGTGAGGAGGCCCGCGGCGATGCCTGCGAGCATCCCGCGCATGAGCAGCTTTCCGACCATCGTATGCTCCGCGTCAGTGGCAGGGAAAGCCGAGCAGATGGCGGCCGTCGTGGACGAATTCGTGCACATACATGCCCGGCACGAGCGACGTCGCGCCTTGTTCCGCGCCGACGAAATAGAGTGCGAGCAGCAGGATCAGGCCGACGAACACGGCCCACGGCAACAGTTCACGGACGGGGATGGGTGCCGGCACGACAACCGGCTTCAGCACTGCTTCGCTCATGGATGCACCTCAGGGGAATCGCGCCCCGACGAAAGTTGAATGGGTACGAAGGCAGGTCTGGCTTCCGGGATCGGAATTCCCCGGTTACAGTGGCGCGACCGCGCCGGGATTGCACCGGCTTCCGCGTTTCGTATCGGGCGAATTGTACGTGCGAACGTCCGCGTATTGAAGTGATGGCCCGCGAGCGACCGCGCACCCGCCCCGCCCCCGCCAAAAACCGACATGAACATGCATGCCTCGCTGCGCCTGATCGCACACGGATCGACCCGGGCGATGCGCACCGGCACGTTTCCCGACAACGATCCGCTCGATGCACGCGGGCTCGCCGACGCCGCCGCGCTGCGCAACCGTTGGGCGGGTGTCGCCGGCGCGCTCGTGCTGTGCAGCCCCGCATGCTGCGCGCGGCAAACCGCCGATGCGCTCGGGCTGCGTGCCGACATTGATGACGCGCTGCGCGACATCGACTACGGAAACTGGCGCGGCAAGCGGCTGCACGACCTCGCACGCGACCTGCCGGACGAACTGGACGCATGGATCGGCGATCCGTCCGCGTCGCCGCACGGCGGCGAATCGTTCGATGCAGCCATGCACCGCGTCGCCGCATGGTTGAACGCGCTGCGGCACGGCCGCGACATCGTCGCGATCACGCACGCGGCGATCGTTCGCGCGGCCGTCGCGCATGTGCTGCGGATGGATTCCAACGCTGCGCCCCGCATCGACGTCGCGCCGCTGTCATGCACGACGTTCGTTGCATCGCCGCACGGCTGGACGTTGATCGCAGACGACGATCGGCACGACACCGACACGTAAGCCCCTGCCTTATCGCGTTCACTATGTGGGCCGCGATGCGAGCCGACGTGTCTCGTCGCGATCGCATATCGATGCGTGTCTTACATCACTGTAAGACATACCGTTCGTCATCCCGACTGTCATCAAACTGACTGCTGGCCGAAGCTAGGATCGGACACGGTTCCCTTACGAGATACCGTCATGAATCAACCTGCTTCGTCCGCCTCGAACAATCCGGGCTCCGTCGAGCGCACCCGGCAAGTCGGTTATGCCGTCTTCCTGCTGGTGCTCGCGATCGGCGCCGTCTATATCGCCACGCACCTGATCGACGATCTGTCGCCGTTCCGCGAAGGGTCGCTGTTCCCGTACCTGATGCTCGGCGCGGCACTGCTGATCGCGCTCGGCTTCGAATTCGTCAACGGTTTCCACGACACGGCCAACGCGGTCGCCACGGTGATCTATACGCACTCGCTGACGCCGAACGTCGCAGTGATCTGGTCCGGCATGTGGAACTTCCTCGGCGTGATGGTCTCGAGCGGCGCTGTCGCGTTCGGCATCCTGCAGCTGCTGCCGGTCGAGCTGATCCTGCAGGTCGGCAGCGGCGCGGGCTTCGCGATGGTGTTCGCGCTGCTGATCGCCGCGATCGTGTGGAACCTCGCGACCTGGTATTTCGGGTTGCCGTCGTCGAGCTCGCATACGCTGATCGGATCGATCATCGGCGTCGGGCTGATGAACCAGTTGATGCACGGGCCATCGGGCACGAGCGGCGTCGACTGGGGCCAGGCGCTCGGCGTCGGCAAGTCGCTGCTGTTGTCGCCGATCGTCGGCTTCCTGTGCGCGTCGCTGCTGCTGCTCGTGCTGAAGGCCGTCGTGCGGATTCCCGAGCTGTACAAGGAGCCGCCGAAGGATCAGCCGCCGCCGTTCTGGATTCGCTGCCTGCTGATCCTGACCTGCACGGGCGTGTCGTTCGCGCACGGTTCGAACGACGGGCAGAAGGGGATGGGCCTCATCATGCTGATCCTGATCGGCACGGTGCCGACCGCGTATGCGCTGAACAAGGCCGTCACGCCGGCCGAATCGCAGACCTTCGTTGCGGTCGCGAACCAGGCGGCCGCGACGTTCGGGAAATACACGAACGGCGTTGCGCCGTCCGCGAACCCGCGCGCCGACGTCGAACACTACGTGCAGCGCCGCGAACTGACGCCCGCCGTGCTGCCGGCCGTGCAGCAGCTGTCGACGTCGCTCGCAACCGCGGTCGGCGCGTCGGGCTCGATGGCAGCGGTGCCGCAACGCGACGTCGACAACGTGCGCAACACGATGTATCTGGTGTCCGAAGCAATTCGCCTGATCGAGAAGTCGGGTCAGCCCGCGTTTGCCGCCGACGACAAGCTCGCGATCGACAACTATCGCAAGCAGCTCGATCACGCGACCAAGTTCATTCCGACGTGGGTGAAGGTTGCCGTTGCGATCGCGCTGGGCTTGGGCACGATGGTCGGCTGGAAGCGGATCGTCGTGACCGTCGGCGAGAAAATCGGCAAGCAGCATTTGACGTACGGACAGGGCGCATCGGCCGAACTCGTCGCGATGCTGACGATCGGCGCCGCCGACGTGTACGGGCTGCCCGTATCGACGACACACGTGCTGTCGTCGGGCGTCGCGGGCACGATGGCGGCGAACGGGTCCGGGTTGCAATGGAGCACGGTGCGCAGCCTCGTACTCGCATGGGTGCTGACGTTGCCGGCGTCGATCGCGCTTGCGGGCGGGCTCTACTGGCTGTTCCGGTCGCTGGCCTGATCGGGGGCACGGCGGGCGGCCGGCGGAAGCCGGCCGCCTGCCGTAGCAGATTCGGCCCTCGCTTCTCCGCTTCTCCGCTTCTCCGCCTCTCCGCCTCTCCGCCTCTCCGCCTCTCCGCCTCTCCGCCTCTCCGCCTCTCCGCCTCTCCGCCTCTCCGCCTCTCCGCCTCTCCGCCTCTCCGCCTCTCCGCCTCTCCGCTTCTCCGCTTCTCCGCTTCGCCGCTTCTCCGCTTCTCCGCTTCTCCGCTTCTCCGCTTCTCCGCTTCTCCGCTTCTCCGCTTCTCCGCTTCTCCGCTTCTCCGCTTCTCCGCCCCGACACTTCGACACTTCGACGCATTCGCGTGTGTCCATGCCACGTCGCGAGCTTTCTCCTCTTCCTTTCCGAATTGAAGCGCAAGATCTGGAGCGCGCCGGCGCACGGACGTCGCTAGACTGGGTTCATCAACTCTCATCGTGGATTCACCCGTGCGCGCGACGTTTCCCGAGCATTCCGCGCGACCGCACGGCGCCACACTGCTGACGAACGAGGTACGCCCGTGAACATCGCCGATCTGCAACCTGCCGTCGAATCGCTGGACATCGCGCAACGCGTCGACACGGTCGACTGGACAACCGTCGACGCCGAACTCGATCGCTACGGATGCGCACGCGTGCCGGGCCTGATCTCCGCAAACGAGTGCGATGCACTCGCATCGCTCTATCCGCGGGATGCGCTCTATCGTTCACGCGTCGTGATGGCGCGGCACGGATTCGGGCGCGGCGAATACAAGTATTTCGCGTACCCGCTGCCCGCGATCGTCGCGGAGCTGCGTACGACGATCTACCCGCATCTCGCACCGATCGCGAATCGCTGGAACCAGGCACTCGGTATCGACGTTCGCTATCCGAAAGACCACGCGATCTTCCTCGACCGCTGCCACGCCGCAGGACAGACACGACCCACACCGCTGATCCTTCAATACGGTCCCGACGACTACAACTGCCTCCATCAGGATCTGTATGGCGAGCACGTGTTTCCGCTGCAGGTCGCGATCCTGCTGTCGGCGCCGGGCCGCGATTTCACGGGAGGAGAGTTCGTGTTGACGGAACAGCGACCACGCATGCAGTCACGTGCGGAAGTGGTGTCGCTGACGCAAGGCGACGCGGTGATCTTCGCCGTGCACGGCAGGCCCGTGCAGGGAACGCGCGGCGTCTATCGCGTCAACCTGCGCCACGGCGTAAGCCGGATCCGAGGCGGACACCGCCACACGGTCGGCATCATCTTTCATGACGCGCAGTGACAGGTGACGGTCACCGGGACGAACACGATACGGTCGTGCAGTTTGTCACGTCGATGGATTCGCACAGGAAATGACGTGCGTCTGCCGCGCCAATCGCGCGTCATCACTCACGGTTCGTTACGACCGGACATCGCCGCCTGGTCACCCGTCCACCGTGATGGATGACAGATTTCGCTACCCGTCAGGTCATCACAGCCAGGACAAATCGACGTTGCAAGTGAGCGACAGGAAATAAAAATACTCACCTGTCGCGACACCAACGCGATTAGCGGCCCGGTCTACCCCCGCGCCATATTCGCCCGCAGCCGGTCGCCCGCATCGGCGGCCAATCGCGCGTAGCCCGGCAACGTCAACAGTGCGAGCACGCCCGCCGCGACGAACGCCCAGCGGAAATCGTCGAGCACGTAATGCATGCCGGCCGCATCGCCACGCACCAATGCCGCGAGCCGCAGCGACAACGCGCCGAACGCGATCCCCATCCCGATCGTCATCTGCTGCGCAGCACTCCAAAGCGTGCTGGCGGCGCTCGTCTGCTGAGCCGGGATATCCGCATAGGCCAGCGTCGCGAGCGTCGTGAACTGCATCGACCGCGTCAGCCCGTAGACGAATACGACGAACAGCGTGATCGTCAGCGGCGTCGATGCGGTCAGCCATCCGCACGCGATCGTGAAGATGCCGACGATCGTCACGTCGACGAGCGCAACGCGCCGGAAACCGTAACGGTCGAGGATCCACGACGTTCCCGCCTTCATACCGAGATTGCCGAGCGCGCTCGCGAGCAGCAGCAGGCCGGACTGGAACGGCGACAGCCCGAAACCGATCTGGAACAGCAACGGCAGCAGGTACGGCACGGCGTTGATCGCCATCCGCGTGATCGAGCCGGTGATCACCGTCACCGAGAACGTCGGCACCTTCAGCGTCGTGAAATCGAGCAGCGGATGCGCGCAACGCCGCGCATGCAACCACGCTGCCATGCCGAACAGCACGCTCGTGCCCACCAGGAGGGCCGCTCGCGTGAAGTTGACATCCTGCTGGCCGGCCGCCTCGGTGCCGATCAACAGACAGGTCAGTGCTCCGCCGGCCAGCACGAAGCCGACCCAGTCGAGCGGCCGTTGCTCGTCGGCCCGCGTGTTCCGGACGATCAGCAAGGTACAGACGAGCGCGGCGATGCCGAACGGGACGTTCAACAGGAAGATCCATCGCCAGGACGCATAGGTCGTGATGAAACCACCGATCGGCGGCCCGACGACAGGCGCGACGATGCCCGGCCATGTGATCGTCGCGATCGCGCGCATCAGCCTTGCCTTCTCGGTGCTGCGCACGACGATCATCCGTCCGACCGGCACCATCATCGCCCCGCCGACGCCCTGCAGCAACCGCGCAGCCGTGAACGTCACCACGCCATTGGACAACCCGCACAGCACCGACGCGCCGGTAAAGACGACGATCGCGCTGGCGAACACCGTGCGCGATCCATACCGGTCCGCGATCCAGCCGCTGATCGGGATGAACACCGCAAGCGCAAGCATGTAGGCCGTCATCCCGAGGCTCAGCGCGTTCGGCCCAACGCCGAACGAGTGCGCCATTTGCGGCAGCGCGGTCGCAATCACGGTCGTGTCGAGGTACTCCATGAAGAACGTTGCGGCGACGAGATACGGCAAGAAGTCGGTCGTCCGACCACCTTGGGCTGGGCTGTCAGTCATGAACGGTGCAGGAGACGGAATCCGAAAGACACCGACCGCCAGCAGGTGCAGACAAGCGCCGGGGATCGGAACGAATGGCGATATTACCCTGAAGGGCTTGGTCTTCGCTTTGTCGACTCAGGTCGCACGAATGCACTTTATGCGCATAGATTTCGGGGACGGTTTCGTGCTGCGTCCGCCGAGTAACGTGCCCGATCGGGTCGACGCGAAGCGCGGAAGGCTGGGTAGGTAAAGCTGGCGGGTTTTCGCAGGAAGGCGTCATTTATCGAGCATTGTCGATGAACGTCGCCCATCAGCAGTCATCGCAGCAGCATCTTTGGATGCACCGACATCAGCCAGGCGCTGGGTGGAGGTGCATCGATGCGATGCGTAGAGGAAGAGGCCTGAAGATTTCAGCAGCGCAGAACTGCGGATCACTTGAATGCCTTGGCCAATCGTGTGGGCGGACTGCAATGCTCGGATCAACGCCTTCGGCACCCCAGCTCCGAGCGCGCTGCCCGTTGCCTGGCCGGCCTGCATTTACGATGTGTGTGCCCGCGAGTGCTCATCGTCGCCGTGTCTGATTGCTTCGCAGGTCTCGTCGTTCATCGAAATCTAGACCCGAACGTTGGATTCTCTACGGCGAAGATCCAGCGCCACAAATGCAAAAACCCCCGCCTTTCGGGCGGGGGTTCTTGGCTTAGGGAGCCTGACGATTACCTACTTTCACACGGGAATCCGCACTATCATCGGCGTAGAGTCGTTTCACGGTCCTGTTCGGGATGGGAAGGGGTGGGACCGACTCGCTATGGTCATCAGGCAAAGAGGGTTGTCGCGTTGCTTCGCAGCACGACCAATCGGGAAGAAGCAGTAATTTTGAGTTGTGTGTATCACACACGAGAATCCAACTTGTCTCGTCTTGCTACGCAGGTCACCGGTACTTCAACCGGCGCGCCGCATCGATCAGCTTCGCTGCTCGACGCTCTGCGTGGGATGCTCGTAAGTGCTGAAGCACTAACGATCATCGACACAAGGCAGACTTGTTATAGGATCAAGCCTTACGGGCAATTAGTATCAGTTAGCTGAACGCATTACTGCGCTTACACACCTGACCTATCAACGTCCTGGTCTCGAACGACCCTTCAAGGGGATCTAGTCCCCAGGGATATCTCATCTTAAGGCGAGTTTCCCGCTTAGATGCTTTCAGCGGTTATCTCTTCCGAACATAGCTACCCGGCGATGCCACTGGCGTGACAACCGGTACACCAGAGGTTCGTCCACTCCGGTCCTCTCGTACTAGGAGCAGCCCCCTTCAAATATCCAACGCCCACGGCAGATAGGGACCAAACTGTCTCACGACGTTTTAAACCCAGCTCACGTACCTCTTTAAATGGCGAACAGCCATACCCTTGGGACCGGCTACAGCCCCAGGATGAGATGAGCCGACATCGAGGTGCCAAACACCGCCGTCGATATGAACTCTTGGGCGGTATCAGCCTGTTATCCCCAGAGTACCTTTTATCCGTTGAGCGATGGCCCTTCCATACAGAACCACCGGATCACTATGACCTGCTTTCGCACCTGCTCGACTTGTCGGTCTCGCAGTTAAGCACGCTTATGCCATTGCACTATCAGCACGATTTCCGACCGTACCTAGCGTACCTTCGTACTCCTCCGTTACGCTTTGGGAGGAGACCGCCCCAGTCAAACTGACTACCATGCACTGTCCCCGACCCGGATCACGGGCCAAGGTTAGAACCTCAAACAAACCAGGGTGGTATTTCAAGGACGGCTCCACCGAAACTAGCGTTCCGGTTTCATAGCCTCCCACCTATCCTACACAGATCGGTTCAAAGTCCAATGCAAAGCTACAGTAAAGGTTCATGGGGTCTTTCCGTCTAGCCGCGGGTAGATTGCATCATCACAAACACTTCAACTTCGCTGAGTCTCGGGAGGAGACAGTGTGGCCATCGTTACGCCATTCGTGCAGGTCGGAACTTACCCGACAAGGAATTTCGCTACCTTAGGACCGTTATAGTTACGGCCGCCGTTTACCGGGACTTCAATCAAGAGCTTGCACCCCATCATTTAATCTTCCGGCACCGGGCAGGCGTCACACCCTATACGTCCACTTTCGTGTTTGCAGAGTGCTGTGTTTTTATTAAACAGTCGCAGCCACCAGTTTATTGCAACCCCTTCACCCTTTGCGCGCAGGCGCATCAAGCTACAAGGGCGTACCTTATCCCGAAGTTACGGTACCAATTTGCCGAGTTCCTTCTCCCGAGTTCTCTCAAGCGCCTTAGAATACTCATCTCGCCCACCTGTGTCGGTTTGCGGTACGGTCATCGTTAGACTGAAGCTTAGAGGCTTTTCTTGGAACCACTTCCAATTGCTTCGCTCCCTAAGGAGCTCGCGCCACACCCTTGAATTCCGCGCCCGGATTTGCCTAAGCGCCTTCTCCAATGCAGCGACCGGGACTTCCAACACCCGGACAACCTTCCGCGATCCGTCCCCCCATCGCATCTAACAATGGTGCAGGAATATTGACCTGCTTCCCATCAGCTACGCATTTCTGCCTCGCCTTAGGGGCCGACTCACCCTACGCCGATGAACGTTGCGTAGGAAACCTTGGGCTTACGGCGAGGGGGCCTTTCACCCCCTTTATCGCTACTCATGTCAGCATTCGCACTTCCGATACCTCCAGCACGCTTTTCAACGCACCTTCGCAGGCTTACGGAACGCTCTCCTACCATGCGTGCAAAGCACGCATCCGCAGCTTCGGTATATAGCTTAGCCCCGTTACATCTTCCGCGCAGGACGACTCGATCAGTGAGCTATTACGCTTTCTTTAAAGGGTGGCTGCTTCTAAGCCAACCTCCTGACTGTTTTAGCCTTCCCACTTCGTTTCCCACTTAGCTATATTTGGGGACCTTAGCTGGCGGTCTGGGTTGTTTCCCTCTTGACACCGGACGTTAGCACCCGATGTCTGTCTCCCGTGATTGCACTCTTCGGTATTCGGAGTTTGCTATGGCGGGGTAATCTGCAATAGACCCCCCAACCATGACAGTGCTCTACCCCCGAAGGTGAGACACGAGGCACTACCTAAATAGTTTTCGGAGAGAACCAGCTATTTCCAAGTTTGTTTAGCCTTTCACCCCTATCCACAGCTCATCCCCTAACTTTTCAACGTTAGTGGGTTCGGACCTCCAGTACGTGTTACCGCACCTTCATCCTGGCCATGGATAGATCACTTGGTTTCGGGTCTACGCCCAGCAACTGAACGCCCTATTCGGACTCGCTTTCGCTACGCCTGCCCTATACGGTTAAGCTTGCTACTGAACGTAAGTCGCTGACCCATTATACAAAAGGTACGCCGTCACCCCTTACGAGGCTCCGACTGTTTGTATGCATGCGGTTTCAGGATCTATTTCACTCCCCTCCCGGGGTTCTTTTCGCCTTTCCCTCACGGTACTGGTTCACTATCGGTCGATCACGAGTATTTAGCCTTGGAGGATGGTCCCCCCATCTTCAGACAGGATTTCACGTGTCCCGCCCTACTTGTCGTACACTTAGTTCTTTCATACTGTTTTCGCCTACAGGGCTATCACCTGCTATGGCCGCACTTTCCAGAGCGTTCGGCTAACAATACAAATAAAGAGTACAAGGCTCATCCCATTTCGCTCGCCACTACTTTGGGAATCTCGGTTGATTTCTTTTCCTGCGGTTACTTAGATGTTTCAGTTCACCGCGTTCGCTTCACTAGACCTATGTATTCAGTCTAGGATGACCCAAAAGGGCCGGGTTTCCCCATTCGGACATCTACGGATCAAAGCTCGTTTGCCAGCTCCCCGTAGCTTTTCGCAGGCTACCGCGTCCTTCATCGCCTGTGATCGCCAAGGCATCCACCACATGCACTTGTTCGCTTGACCCTATAACGAGTCTGTCTCGTTACAGGTTGAGTTCTCGCGTTGTGCCGTATTCCAATTGAGTCAAACATAGAGTTCGAATCATCTTGAGATACATCGATACAATCACAACCCGGATAGTTTTCACGTCCATCTCAAGACGCTTCCGCTATCCAAATTACTTACTTCTTCCAGATTGTTAAAGAACGACAGCCGATACATACTACGTATCACTCTGACTGGCTCAATCGCCAATGGCAAATGCTCGTCTCACACGTCACTTTCGTGTGATCCAAACGCTTCCCATTGAAGATTGGTGGAGGCAGACGGGATCGAACCGACGACCCCCTGCTTGCAAAGCAGGTGCTCTCCCAGCTGAGCTATGCCCCCATGAGTACAGATATCCTCAGGTACTACCGCCAGACAAGACATTGGTGGGTCTGGTTGGATTCGAACCAACGACCCCCGCCTTATCAAGACGGTGCTCTAACCGACTGAGCTACAGACCCCTGAGTCTGTCTTTAATTTACAGCCGATAAGCGTGAGCGCTCAACTTTGCGAGAAGCTCTGGAAAGGAGGTGATCCAGCCGCACCTTCCGATACGGCTACCTTGTTACGACTTCACCCCAGTCATGAATCCTACCGTGGTGACCGTCCTCCTTGCGGTTAGACTAGCCACTTCTGGTAAAACCCACTCCCATGGTGTGACGGGCGGTGTGTACAAGACCCGGGAACGTATTCACCGCGGCATGCTGATCCGCGATTACTAGCGATTCCAGCTTCATGCACTCGAGTTGCAGAGTGCAATCCGGACTACGATCGGTTTTCTGGGATTAGCTCCCCCTCGCGGGTTGGCAACCCTCTGTTCCGACCATTGTATGACGTGTGAAGCCCTACCCATAAGGGCCATGAGGACTTGACGTCATCCCCACCTTCCTCCGGTTTGTCACCGGCAGTCTCCTTAGAGTGCTCTTGCGTAGCAACTAAGGACAAGGGTTGCGCTCGTTGCGGGACTTAACCCAACATCTCACGACACGAGCTGACGACAGCCATGCAGCACCTGTGTATCGGTTCTCTTTCGAGCACTCCCACCTCTCAGCAGGATTCCGACCATGTCAAGGGTAGGTAAGGTTTTTCGCGTTGCATCGAATTAATCCACATCATCCACCGCTTGTGCGGGTCCCCGTCAATTCCTTTGAGTTTTAATCTTGCGACCGTACTCCCCAGGCGGTCAACTTCACGCGTTAGCTACGTTACTAAGGAAATGAATCCCCAACAACTAGTTGACATCGTTTAGGGCGTGGACTACCAGGGTATCTAATCCTGTTTGCTCCCCACGCTTTCGTGCATGAGCGTCAGTATTGGCCCAGGGGGCTGCCTTCGCCATCGGTATTCCTCCACATCTCTACGCATTTCACTGCTACACGTGGAATTCTACCCCCCTCTGCCATACTCTAGCCTGCCAGTCACCAATGCAGTTCCCAGGTTGAGCCCGGGGATTTCACATCGGTCTTAGCAAACCGCCTGCGCACGCTTTACGCCCAGTAATTCCGATTAACGCTCGCACCCTACGTATTACCGCGGCTGCTGGCACGTAGTTAGCCGGTGCTTATTCTTCCGGTACCGTCATCCCCCGGCTATATTAGAACCAAGGATTTCTTTCCGGACAAAAGTGCTTTACAACCCGAAGGCCTTCTTCACACACGCGGCATTGCTGGATCAGGCTTTCGCCCATTGTCCAAAATTCCCCACTGCTGCCTCCCGTAGGAGTCTGGGCCGTGTCTCAGTCCCAGTGTGGCTGGTCGTCCTCTCAGACCAGCTACTGATCGTCGCCTTGGTAGGCCTTTACCCCACCAACTAGCTAATCAGCCATCGGCCAACCCTATAGCGCGAGGCCCGAAGGTCCCCCGCTTTCATCCGTAGATCGTATGCGGTATTAATCCGGCTTTCGCCGGGCTATCCCCCACTACAGGACATGTTCCGATGTATTACTCACCCGTTCGCCACTCGCCACCAGGTGCAAGCACCCGTGCTGCCGTTCGACTTGCATGTGTAAGGCATGCCGCCAGCGTTCAATCTGAGCCAGGATCAAACTCTTCAGTTTAAACCTGTTACTGTTTTCGGTTCTTTCGAACCGGTCGCTCACTCAAAGCTGACAGGAATATGAATTGCTTCATAAACCTGACTTACTTTAGTGTGAGACTCTTGATACTTTCGCTATCTGATCCGAGGATCAGCTCGCCTCCATCAAGCGCCCACACTTATCGGCTGTTAATTTTTAAAGAGCATTTCTGCGAGAAACATCGTGTTTCTCAGCAGCGCTGCGTTTTCAGCAGCAGAGAAGTGAGATTATGAACCGTGTTTCGCAGATCGTCAACAACTTTTTGAACTACTTCGTTGCGACTGCGGGGTCCATCTTCCTTCGCCAGCCGTGCGCGGCAACCTGCTGCACACCTCCGACTTCGCTTCCCCTCTCCCGCGCCGCGTTTCCGTTAGCGCGAAAGAGGCGTGATTCTAAGCACCCCACGCCGTTCGCGCAAGGGGTTTCTCAAAAAATATAAGGCCCCGCACGCTGCTGCGTGCGGGGCCTTATGTAGAAGCAGCGGAACCGTCAGGCCGCGCGTACCTGACGCCCGACGATCTCCATATAACGATCGAGATCCGGCGTCACCTTGCCTTCTTCCTTCGCCGTATCGTCCCAGCGGCGCAGACGCAGCGCGTCCTCCGCGAACGGGCGCTGCAGGAATGCCGCGGTTTCCTCTTCACTGAAGATGCCACCCTGCAGCGCAAGGCTGCGCACCGAGTCCGGCGACAGGCTCTCGAAGTAGCCGGCGTCCGTGCGGCACAGGCAGCGCTTCGCGTCGACGTGTAGCCGGATCGGCTCCAGCACCGCGTCGGAAAACAGCGGCCGCAGGAACGGCAGCACGTAATACTGATGCAGATCGTCGATCCCGCGCGCACTCGGCGTCTCGCCCTGGCGATTCAGCAGATGCCCGAGATCGTGCAGGAACGCCGCCGCGACCAACGCTTCGTCAGCGCCCGCCTCTTCCGCCAGCAATCCGCTTTGCAACGCATGCTCGAGCTGCGTGACAGGTTCGCCGCTATAGGCCACATGGCCATGCTCGCGATACAGCCCGTGGATCTCTTCCACCGTCAATGCCATTCGTTTACTCCCAGGGCAGCGAAAACGTCTTCAGGTTCGTGAAGCTCTTCATCGCCTCCTGAACGCCTTCCTTGTAACCGAGCCCCGAATCCTTGATCCCGCCGAACGGCGACAGCTCGATCCGGTATCCGGGCACTTCCCATACATTAACGGTGCCGACGTTCAGCTCGTTCACGAGCCGCACGACGGCCGCCGTGCTGTCCGTACAGACACCCGACGACAGCCCGAACGCCGTTCCGTTGCTGATCCGGATCGCGTCGTCGATCGTGTCGAACGTGATGACGGGCGATACGGGACCGAACGTCTCCTCGCGCACGATCGTCATCGACGGATCGACGTTGTCGAGCACGGTCGGCGCATACAGCGCGCCGCGCCGCACGTTGCCGGTCAGCAAGCGCGCGCCCTGCGCGACCGCTTCTTCGACCCGCGCCTCGAACAGCCGCGCCGCCGCCTCGTCGATCACCGTGCCCATTTCGTTCGCGGGATCGAACGGATCACCGTACTTCCATGCGCGCGTCTTCTCGACGAGCAATTCGGTGAACGCGGGCGCGATCGAGCGCTGCACCAGCATCCGCTTGACGGCCGTGCAGCGCTGGCCCGAATTCCGGTACGAGCCGAGCACCGCCAGCGATGCCGCGCGTTCGAGATCGGCGTCTTCGAGGACGATCAGCGGATCGTTGCCCCCCAGTTCCAGCACGATGCGCCGGTAGCCGGCCCGCGCGGCAATCGCCTTGCCGATCGCGACGCCGCCGGTAAACGTGATCAGCGATGCATGCGGATGCGTGACGAGCTCGTCCGCGATTTCGCGCGGATCGCCGGTCAGCACCTGCAGCATCGGCTCCGGCAGCCCGGCCTCGACCAGCAGGTCGGCCAGATAGAACGCCGACAGCGGCACCTTCTCCGACGGCTTCACGATCACGCGATTGTTGGTCGCGATCGCCGGCGCGATCTTGTGCGCAACCTGGTTCATCGGATGATTGAACGGCGTGATCGCGACGATCACGCCGTCGAGCGGCTGCCGCTGCGAGAACACGCGCCGCGCCTTGCCGTGGGGCGTCAGGTCGCACGAGAAACTCTGCGCGTCGTCGCGCAGCGCCTCGACCGCCGCGAACTTCAGCACGTCGGCAACGCGGCCGATCTCGTAGCGGGAATCCTGTTTCGACAACCCCGATTCGAGCGTGATCAGGTCGGACGCTTCCTCGGTGCGCTCGCGCAGCAGCGCGGCCGCACGTTCGAGGATCTGCGAACGCTCGTAGCGCGTGAGCTTCGGCCGGTAGGCCATCGCGTAGTCGAACGCGGCGCGTACGTCGTCGACACTTGCGAGCGGCGCGGTACCGACCCGGGCGCCCGTATAAGGATCGACGATGTCGAAAGTGCGCTCGCGCGTCGCGCGCGTGCCGCACCAGCGCAGCGCCTCGGCGCGAAACTCGGGATGGTCTTGCCGGGGATGAACCATCATGTCGCGATCCGGTTCAGCACGAAATCGAACACGTCGAAGTTGCGCGGGCGACGCTCAGGATCGTCCGGCTCGATACGGCGGTTGAACAGCAGCGGCACTTCCTGCTCCGACACGCCGCCATGCGAACGCAGCGGCACCGTGAGGCCCGACAGATCGTGTTCGCGCTCGCGCGTACCGAGTGTCATGTCGCGGCGGCCGATCACGACGAGATCGCCGATCCGGTCGGCCGGCAGTTCGAAACGTGCGGCGGCTTCCGCGTTGTCGAGCACGAGTTCGACACCGTCGAGGCCGCCGACGCGCCACATCGCCTCGGCCCGGTCGACGTCCGGCGCGAGATAGACGGTTGCAAACGAGCCCAGCGCGCCGTGGTGCACGACATACGGATCGGTAATCGGCAGGATCACGCGCGCAGCCTGCGCGCCGTACCAGCCGTCGAACGCATCCTGCAGATAGATCACGTTCGGCCGACCGGTCGCGGGATCGTGCTTCGCGTTCATCCCGTGGTCGGCCGTGAGCCCGATCGCCCAGCCGAGCGCGTCGAGTTGCGCGAGATAACCATCCATCATCGCGTAGAACGCGTTCGCGCCAGCGCTGCCCGGCTCGCACTTGTGCTGCACGTAGTCGGTGGTCGACAGGTACATCAGGTCGACCTGCCGCGTCTGCGCAAGCCGCACGCCGGCCGCGAATACGAATTCGGACAACGCCGCGCTATAGACATCCGGCGACGGCAGGCCGACCCAGTCGAGTACATCGACGATGCCGTTTTCCGCGAGATTCGCCTGCGCGGCCTTCTCCGCGGAAAAGCAGATGCCGTTCATCTGCCAGCCGAGCAGCCGGCGCAGCTTGTCCTTCGCCGTCACGACGGCCACCCGCGCGCCGGCGTCGGACGCCGCCGCGAGCAGCGTGCCGGCCCGCAGATAGGCCGGGTCGTTCATCATCACTTCGGCGCCGCGCCCGCCGTCGGCGGTCGCGTCCCAGAAATAGTTGCCGCAGATCCCGTGGACCGACGGCGGCACGCCGCAGACGATCGACAGGTTGTTCGGGTTGGTGAAGGTCGGCACGACGCAATCCGCGCGCCACGCCGTGCCTTCCGAGATCATCCGGCCGATGAACGGCGCGACGCCCGCTTCCACCGCACGTTCGAGATAGTCGTACTCGCAGCCGTCGACGCAGACGACGACGGTCGGCTCGACCGGCAGCCGGTAGCGCCGGCCATTGACGTCGACGGATCGTCCCGCGAGATCCGGCGCTGCGCCGGGCGCTGACGCGTCACCGGGATGGCGCAATGCGAACGCGGCGTTCATGATGCCGCCCGCTTGCCGCGCGGCACGCGCGCGGCGATCAGCAGCAGCGCCGCGAGCGACGCGCCGAGCATCAGCAGCGACAGCGCCGACGCCGGCAGGTAGTAGCCACGCTCCACCTGGCCGATCACGACGATCGGCACGGTCGCGAATCCGGGTGGATAAACCGTCAGCGTCGCACCGAGCTCGCCGAGCGACAGCGCGAAGCCGAGCGCGAGGCTCGCGCGCAGCGCCGGCACGAGTTGCGGCAGCAGCACGCGGCGCAGCACCATCGCGGGCGGCGCGCCGAGGCTCGCCGCGGCTTCGCGCAGCACGGTCAGCTCCGGACGCAGCGCCGCGGCCGCGCAGCGATAGCAGAACGGCAGGATCAGCGCGAGCTGCACGAGCACGACGATCGCCGCCGAGCTCGACAGGTCGACCGGCTTCTGGTGATACGCGATCAGCACCGCGAGCCCGAGCACAACGCTCGGCACGCCGTTCGGCACCATCACGAGCGCGTCGACGACCGCGCCGAGGCCGCGCCGATCGCGCCCTTCGAGCGCAAGCGCGAGCCACAGCCCGAGGATCGTGCCGATCGCCGACACGCCGAAGCCGATTTCGAGGCTCGTCAGCAGCGCGTCGTATTCCGGCGACCCGAGCCGCTCGAACCAGCGCAGGCTGTAGCCGGCCGGCAAGATCGTGCCCGACCATTGCGTCGACACGCTCGACAGCGCGACGACGATGACGGGCAGCACGAACAGCCAGAAGCACGCGAATGCGGCCAGCGCGAGCGCGACGCGTGGCGCATGCTTGAGCAGCGCGTCGCTCCAGCCGATCTGGTGGCGCGGCACGCCCTGCCCGATACGGAATTCAGCGGACATCGTTCCCTCCCGTCGCACGCCGGTTCACCCGGCGATAAACCGTATACAGCGCCAGCGACAGCGCGAGCATCACGACCGCGCCGGCCGACGCGGTCGGCAGGTCGAGATCGACGGTCGCGCTGCTGTAGATCGCGACCGGCAGCGTCACGAGCCGCGCGCTGCCGAGCACGAGCAGAATCCCGAATTCGTTCAACGTCAGCAGGAAACACAGCACGGTGCCGGCGGCGATGCCCGGCCACGCGATCGGCAGCACGACGCGGCGCGCGAGCATCCAGCCGGGCGCGCCGAGGCTGCGCGCGGCTTCGATCAGCCGCAGGTCGAGCGTCGCGAACGACGCGAGCGTCGGCCGCACGACGAACGGCGTATAGAACACGGTCTGCGCGAGAATCACGCCGCCGATGCCGAACAGGAAATCGAGCGGCGGATTCTCGAGATGGAACAGGTGCTGCAGCGCGATGCTGATCGACCCTTGCGAGCCGTACAGGAAGATCAGCGTGAACGCGACGAGGAACGACGGAAACGCGACGTACAGCTCCAGGAAGCGCGTGACGAGCGATGCGCCCGGAAACGGCTTGAAGAACAGCAGCGCGGCCAGCAGCACGCCGAGCACCGACGCGGTGCCGGCGCTCGCGAACAGCACGCCGAGCGTCGTCAGCAGCACGGCGCGCGTGTCGGGGTTGCCGAAGAAGGTCCGGTATGCGACCAGGCTCAGCCCGTGATCGCCCGACACGCTCAGCAGCACGAGCCGCACCAGCGGATAGACGACGAGCGGGCCCAGCACGACGACCGCGAGCCCGGCCAGGTGCAGGTCGCCCATGCGCTTGCGGCGTCGCGCGACGGCGGCGTGCGCGGCGGCGGACGCGAGCACGTGCGGCGGCAGGCCGGCTTCAGGGCTCGATAAGGACGACATCGTCTGCCTCGCAATGCAGGGACACGCGCGCACCGCGCTCGGGGGCCGCACCGCGGCCGCGTTGCATCGTCACGCGCACGGGTTCGTCGGGCGCCGCGTCGATCACGACCGCGATCGACAGGTCCGCGCCCTGCCATTCGACGGACGACACCGTGCCGTGCAGGCCGCCCGCCGCGGGCGGCATCACGGTCAGGCGCTCGGGGCGCACGCAGGCGACCTTGCCGCGCACTTCGTGGCGCGGATCGCCGAGCGGGAAAATCACGTGCGGCGGCAGCAGGTTCGCCGGGCCGAGATAGCGTGCGACGTAACCGTCCCGCGGCTCGTCGTACAGTTGCTGCGGGGTGCCGAGCTGCGCGATGTGGCCGTCGCGCATCAGCAGCGCGCGGTCGGACAGCACGAGCGCGTCGTCGCGGTCGTGCGTCACGCAGACGACGGTCAGGTTCGGCAGGCGCTCGTGCAGCGCCTTCAGTTCGCTGCGCACCGACGCGCGCAGGTTGGCGTCGAGCGCCGACAGCGGCTCGTCGAGCAGCAGCACGTCCGGCTCGATCACGAGCGCGCGGGCCAGCGCGACGCGCTGCTGCATCCCGCCCGACAGTTGCGCGGGCAGGTGGTGGCCCGCGTCGCCGAGTTGCACGAGCTTCAGCGCGTCGGCGACGCGTCGCGTCACTTCCGACGACGCCATCCCGCGCGCGCGCAGCCCGAATGCGACGTTCTCGAACACCGACAGGTGCGGGAACAGCGCGTAATTCTGGAACAGCAGACCGAGATTGCGCTTGTGCGGCGGCGCATAGGTCAGGTCACGCCCGGCAACGGTCAGCGTGCCGGTCAGGCCGTCGGCCTTCACGAACCCGGCGATGAAGCGCAGCAGCGTGGTCTTGCCGCAGCCGCTCTTGCCGAGCACGGTCAGAAATTCGCCGGCGCCGATCGACAGCGACAGATCTTCCAGCACCGTGCGTGCGCCGTAGCGCACGCTCAGGTGCTCGATCTGCACGCCGCCCGGCGCGCCGGACCGCAGCGTCGCGTGCGGTTCGGCGGCGCCGAATGCGCCGGGATGGGTCAGGGTGGTTTCCACCGGGTTCATCCTCTTGCTCGCTAATACAGGCGGCGTGCGCCGATCACTTCGGCTTGACGACGTCGAGCTGCTTGCCCGAGCTGCCGATCACGTCCTTCTTCCAGCGCTCGATCCACACCGGCTTCTTCGCCATCACCTGGCTCCAGTCGACCGGGATCAGCTTCACGCCCGCGATCGCCTTCTTGACCGCCTCGCCGTTCTTGCCGGCCAGCGGCACGTCCGTGCGGCCCGGGATGCCGTACATGTCCGGCACCTTCGACTGCACTTCCGTCGACATCAAGTAGTCGATCAGCTTCTTGCCGACGTCCTGGTTCGGGCCGCTCTTGATCAGGCCGATGCCGTACGGGAGCTGGAACGTGGTCGGCTGATCGCCTTCCTTCGCGGCCAGGAAGATCGGCTTGACGGACAGCGCGCCGTGTTCGGCATCGTCGAGGTCCATCTGCAGGTCGCCGTTCGCGACGCTGATCTCGTTACGCGACAGCAGCACGTTCAGGTAGCCCGTGCCCTTCGTGTGGAACTTCACGCTCTGCGACAGCTTCGCGAGGTAGTCGAACGCCTTGTCCTCGCCCATCAGCGAGGTCGTCAGGATCAGCACGGCCATCCCGTCGCCGGCCGTGGCCGGGTTCGAGTACGCGACCTTGCCGGCATAGCTCGGCGACAGCAGGTCGGCGAACGTCTTCGGCTGGTTCTTCACGACGTCCGGGTTGATCGCGAACGAGAAGTAGTTGTTCACGAACGTCGCCCACGTACCGTCCTCGGCCTTTGCGATGGCCGGCACGTTCTTGTAGTTCACGCTCTGGTACGGCTGCAGCAGGCCCATCTGGCCGGCCTGCTGAATGAACGGCGGCAGCGTGACGATCACGTCGGCCTTCGGGGAATTCTTCTCGATGTTCGCGCGGTTGACGACCTCGCCGCTGCCCGCCGTCACGATGTTGACCTTGACGCCCTCCTTCTTCTCGAAGGCCGGCAGCACATCGCGATAGAGGTTCTCGAGACCGTCCGCCGTATACAGCACGACCGCGTTTGCCGCATGCGCCGGCATCGCGGCACCTTGCAGCAGACCGGCGGCGCAGGCGGCCAGCGCGAGCTTGCGGAACGCGCCGGCAGCGGCGCGCGAGGAATTCTGCAGTGTCATCTCACTTCTCCGTAGGCGGAACACCAAACGGCCGGGGGCACGATCCCGGCGCTGTCGGCCAGAGTTGGCGCTTCAGCGCTTACTCTGGCCCCATGCTTCGCGGTCGGCTGGAGTTAGCGCATCAGCGCTTGCTCCAGCCCCATGCAAAGCCTGTTATCGATCCGGGCGAACCGATTGGCCGGCCCGCCTCGTTGCCGCGCTGAAGGCGGTTTCGCGCGGCAACCGAAGGATCACAGCGTTCGATGACAAACCCATGACGAGTGCCACAATTTCCAAAAAATGACACATTTTGCCACTATCATGCAAGTCATTCGGAAATGCCGCCCGGCGTTTCGCCCGACCTTTGCTGGAGAAAAAGCCATGCCCGATCCGATCCTGCTCACGCCCGGCCCGCTTACCACGTCCGCCACAACCCGCCACGCAATGCAACATGACTGGGGGTCGTGGGACGCCGCTTTCAACCAACTGACGGCCCGCGTCTGCGCGGATCTCGTCGCCATCGCGCGCGGCGGCGACGACTACGTGTGCGTGCCGATGCAGGGCAGCGGCACGTTCTCGGTCGAGGCGGCGCTCGGCACGCTGGTGCCGCGCGACGGCGTCGTGCTCGTGCCCGACAACGGCGCGTACTGCGCACGCATCCTGAAGATCCTCGGCCGTCTCGGCATCGACGCGATCGCATTGCCGTTCGGCGAGGACGCGGCCGTCGACGCGGCAGCGGTCGAGGCTGCGTTCGCACGCGAGCCGCGCATCACGCATGTCGCCCTCGTGCACCTGGAGACGAGCGCCGGCATCCTGAATCCGCTGGACGCGATCGCGGCCGTGTGCCGGCGCCACGGCAAGCGGCTGATCGTCGATGCGATGAGTTCGTTCGGCGCGCTGCCGATCGCGCTGGCGGACAGCGGCATCGATGCGCTGATCTCGGCGAGCGGCAAATGCCTCGAAGGCGTGCCGGGGATGGGTTTTGCGATCGTGCGGCGCGATGCGCTCGACGCGAGCGAGGGCAACTCGCCGTCGCTCGCGCTCGACCTCCACGATCAATATGCGTACCTGCGCAAGACTGGCCAGTGGCGCTTCACGCCGCCGACGCACGTGATCGCCGCGCTACGCGCCGCGCTCGACCAGTACCTTGCCGAAGGCGGCCAGCCGGCGCGCGGCGCGCGCTATGCGGAGAACTGCCGGACGCTGGTCGAATCGATGCGCGCGCTCGGCTTCGTGCCTTTTCCCGACGCGAGCGTGCAGGCGCCCGTGATCGTCACGTTCCACGCGCCCGACCATCCGGCGTACGATTTCCGCCGCTTCTACGACGCGGTGCGCGACGCGGGCTTCATCCTGTATCCGGGCAAGCTCACGCAGCTCGAGACGTTCCGCGTCGGCTGCATCGGCGCGATCGACGCCGACGATATCCGGCGCGCGGTGGCGGCGATCGCGCAGGCGATCGAATCGCTCGGCATCGCCGTGCAGCGCGCATAACGCGGCACGCGGGCCGGAACACAAGCCGGCACATCAGCCGGCGCGCATACAAGAAAGCCCGGCGGCCAACCGGCCGCCGGGCGAACGCACGAGATGTGCGTGGAGTCTATGCTTACAGCTCGATCCGCTTGATGTCGCCGACGACGAAGATGTACGACAGCGCACCGACCAGCGCGATCACGCCGATGAACACGAGCGCGCCGACGAACGAGCCGGTCGACGCGACGATGAAGCCGACGACCAGCGGCGTGATGATCCCCGCGAGGTTCGCCGCGAAGTTGAAGATGCCGCCCGTCACGCCGAGCAGGCCGTCCGGCGCGATGTCCGACACGAGCGTCCAGCCGAGCGCTGCCATCCCCTGCGCGAAGAATGCGACCGACATGATCGCGATCACGGCTTCGTTGCTCTGCACGTAGTTCGCGAGAATGATCGTCGACGCGAGCAGCAGACCGGCGATGATCGGCAGCTTGCGCGCGAGGTTCGCGGATTTGCCGCGGCGCAGCAGCCAGTCGGAGAAGATCCCGCCGAACATCACGCCGACCGACGCGGCGATGAACGGCATGATCGCGAAGAAGCCGATCTTCAGCCAGCCCATGTGGCGCTCGGTCGCGAGGTAGGTCGGGAACCAGGTCAGGAAGAACACGAGCGTCGAGTTGCCGGCGAACTGGCCGAGGCAGATGCCCGCGAGCTGGCGCTTCTTCAGCAGTTGGCCGGCCATCGCCCAGCTGAATTTCTTCTGCTCGCTCTTGCCGCCATTGTCGCCCTTGCGCGCGCCGTGCACGAGGCCGCCGCCCGCCTCGATGTACGCGAGTTCCTCCGAGTTCGCGCCCGGATGATCACGCGGCTCGTGATAGAACTTCCACCAGACCAGGCCGAACGCGATGCCGACCGCGCCGACGACCCAGAACAGCGAGCGCCAGCCGAACGCGCCCATCAGCGCGAACAGCACGGGGCTGAAGAACGCGAGGCCGATGTACTCGCCGACGGTATAGGTGCCCGTCGCCATCGCGCGTTCGTTCTGCGGGAACCACGTCGCGACGACGCGGCTGTTGGTCGGGAAGCACGGCGCCTCCGTCACGCCGAGGCCGAGCCGGCATGCGAGCAGCGTCGCGATGCCCGGCACGAAGCCCTGCAGGAGCGTGCAAAGCGACCACAGCGTCATCGACCAGTAATAGGTGATCTTGCTGCCGAAGCGGTCGAGGAACAGGCCGCCGGGCACCTGCATCGCGACGTACGTCCACGAGAACGCGGAGAACATGATGCCCATCACGGCCGCGTTGATGCCGAGCTCCTTGGTGAGCTGCGGCGCAGCCACCCCCAGCACGGTGCGGTCGAGGTAGTTGATCATCGTGCCGATCGCGAGCAGCGCGAGAATCTTGTAGCGCGCCGAAGTGCGCCGGACCGTGCCGGCCGCCTGCGCCGGCGCGGCACTCGTGTGGGTGGTGTGCTGCATGGTCGTCTCCTGGTCTCTCTTTCTGTAAAGGGTCAGCGCGCGACGAGCGACTGAAAGTGATCGAACATCCGCTCGGCGTCGGGCGTACGTCCGGTGAAGATCTCGAACGCATCGACGGCCTGGTAGACGGCCATCCCGCCGCCCGGCAACGTGGCGCAGCCGGCCGCACGCGCGGCACGGATCAGTTCGGTTTCGAGCGGGAAATACACGATGTCGGCCACCCACATGCCCGCGTGGAGCAGTTCGGCCGGCAGCGGCAGGCCCGGGTGCTTGGTCATGCCGGTCGGCGTCGCGTGGATCAGGCCCGTCGCGGCGCGCATCGCAGCCGCGAGATCGTCGCCGGACGGAGCGCCGCCCGACGCAACACGCGCGGCCGGGAAGCGCTGCTGCAGTTCGGCCGCGAGCGCGGTGGCACGCGTGCCGTCGACATCGAAAATCGTCAGTTCGGCTGCGCCCATCTGCAGCGCTGCATGGGCCACAGCCGCACCCGCGCCGCCGGCGCCGAGCTGGACGACGCGTTCGAGCGACGCGCCGGGCAGCCCGCGGCGAAACGATTTCGCGAAGCCCGACCAGTCGGTGTTGTGGCCGATCCGCTTGCCGTCCTTGAACAGCACGGTGTTCACCGCGCCGAGTGCGCGGGCATCGTCCGACAGCGCGTCGAGGTGTTCGATCACGCGCTGCTTGCACGGGTGCGTGATGTTGAGCCCGTTGTAGCCCATCCGCTGCGCGGCATCGAGCAGTTGCGGCAACGCGTCGACGGTGACGCCGAGCACGTCGAGGTCGATGCGCCGGTAGACGTAGCCGAAGCCCTGCTGGAATCCTTCTTCCTCGTGCATCGCGGGCGACAGCGAACCGCCGATGCCCTGGCCGATCAGGCCGATCAGAAACGACGGGCGGCTCATCGCGCGGCTCCCTGCGCAAACAGCGTCGACAGACGCTGCAGCGCGAACACGTAGCCTTCGGTGCCGCAGCCGCAGATCACGGCTTCGGCGACCGCCGACACATAGGAATGGTGGCGGAACGCCTCGCGGCGATGCACGTTCGAGATATGCACTTCGATCACCGGCTTCGCGATCGCGGAAAGCGCATCGGCCAATGCCACCGACGTGTGCGTATAGGCGGCCGGGTTGATCACGATGCCGTGCGTGTCGTGACGCGCGGCATGCAGCCAGTCGATCAGTTCGTGCTCGGCGTTCGACTGGCGGAAGTCGATTTCCAGCCCGAGCCCGTCAGCCGCCGCGCGGCAGCGCTGCTCGACGTCCGCGAGCGTTTCCGCGCCGTAGATTTGGGGCTCGCGTGTCCCCAGCAGATTCAGGTTCGGGCCGTTCAGCACCAGCACCTTGTGCTTGCTCATGGTGATTCTGCTCCTAAAACGGGGGCGAATCGCTAACGGATTTCGCCCCCTGACGTCAAGATTTGGCGCTAGTGTGCGCTTGCGCAAGCGCAAAGTCTTTTCGGGTTTTCGCTAATTTGTACCACCTAGTTAGTTTGTATAATCCATGTCACTTACCCAGTAAATTCGGGATATGGCGCGCGCCCGGAACTCAACGACTGGTTCATTCAGGGCCGGGTCGACCGACGCCATGCCCCGCTCATCCGCAGGAATCGCCCATGCAGCGCTCGATCGCCACCGTGTCACTGTCCGGCACGCTCGCCGAGAAGCTCGCCGCCATCCAGGCCGCAGGCTTCGACGGCGTCGAAATCTTCGAAAACGACCTCGTCTACTTCGACGGATCGCCGGCCGACGTCCGGCGCATGGCCGACGATCTCGGCCTCGACATCGTGCTGTTCCAGCCGTTTCGCGATTTCGAAGGCGTGAGCGCGGCACAGCTCGCGCGCAACCTCGATCGCATCAAGCGCAAGTTCGACGTGATGCATGCGCTCGGCACCGACCGCATCCTCGTCTGCAGCAACGTGTCGGCCGACACGATCGCGGACGACGGGCTGCTCGTCGACCAGCTCGGCGCGCTCGCCGAAGCCGCCCGGGAGGCCGGCGTGGTCGCCGCGTACGAAGCGCTTGCGTGGGGCCGCGTCGTGAACCGGTACGGCCATGCGTGGAAACTCGTGAATGCCGTGAACAGCCCGCATCTCGGCCTCGCGCTCGACAGCTTCCACACGCTGTCGCTCGACGATTCGCCGGATGCGATCGCCGAGATTCCCGGCGACCGGATCGCGTTCGTGCAGATTGCCGATGCGCCGAAGCTCGCGATGGACGTGCTCGAATGGAGCCGCCACTACCGGTCGTTCCCGGGCCAGGGCGACTTCGACCTCGCGCGCTTCACCGCGCGCGTGATCGAGTCGGGCTACACGGGGCCGCTGTCGCTCGAAATTTTCAACGACGGCTTCCGCGCGGCGCCGACCGCGGTCACGGCCGCCGACGGCCATCGCTCGCTGCTTTATCTGGAAGAGCTGACGCGCACGCGGCTCGCGCAGGACGGCCGTGCGCCGGCCGCCAGCCAGCCGCTGTTCGCGCCCCCGGCGCCGCCCGCGCACGTCGGGTTCCAGTTCATCGAATTCGCTGTCGACGCGCAGGCAGCGGCAACCGTCGGCGAATGGCTCGGCAGGATGCGCTTCCGGCTCGCCGGCCGGCACCGCTCGAAAGACGTGACGCTGTTCCAGCACGGCGCCGCGTCGATCGTGCTGAACGCGGAGCGCGACTCGTTCGCCGATGTGTTCTTCCAGCAGCACGGGCTGTCGCTGTGCGCGTCGGCGTTCCGCGTCGACGACGCGAAAGTGGCGTTCGAGCGCGCGGCCGGCTTCGGCTACGCGCCGTTCTCCGGCCGCGTCGGGCCGAACGAGCGCGTGCTGCCGGGCGTGCAGGCGCCGGACGGCAGCCTCGAGTATTTCGTCGACGAAGCGCCGAACGCGCCGACGCTGTATGAATCGGACTTCGTGCTGACCGACATCGACGGCCCGAGCGAAGTCGGCCCGCTGACGGGCATCGACCATGTGTGCCTGGCCCTGCCGGCCGACGCGCTCGACACGTGGATCCTGTTCTTCAAGACGGCGTTCGGCTTCGAGGCCGAGCGCAGCTGGCTCGTGCCCGACCCGTACGGGCTGATGCGCAGCCGCGCGGTGCGCAGCGCCGACGGCTCGGTGCGGATCGCGCTGAACGCGTCGGTCGACCGTCACACGGCCGTCGCCGAATCGCTCGACCGCTACCACGGCACGGGGCTGAACCACGTCGCGTTCCGCACGGACGACATCGTGAAGACGATCGCCGCGTTCGCGGCCGACGGCGTGCCGTTCCTGCGCATTCCGCCGAACTACTACGACGATCTCGCCGCGCGCTACGCGCTGCCGGACGAACTGATCGACACGCTGAGCGCGCACCACCTGCTGTACGACCGCGACGAGCACGGCGGCGAATTCCTGCACGCGTATACGGAACTGGTCGACAACCGCTTCTCGCTCGAAATCGTCGAACGGCGCGGCGGATACGACGGCTACGGCGCGGCGAACGCAGCCGTGCGGCTCGCCGCGCAAGCGCAGCGCAGGAAATAAGGGAAGGGCGCGAATCGCGTTTTTTGGGGGCGGAATCGGATCGTGCCCAGCGGCCGACGCAAAGAGCCGCATCCGACGCGCACCATCGTGGTGAATCGCGCGGCCGCGCACCAGCCCGCGCGGCTGCCCGCGACCGGGCCGGGCGCCGCGCACCGTATGACGTTACATCCGGTAACCCGTACCGCAGCGCAGCATCCCGTCGCCCGCCCCGGTTTTAAGAATCGCTTAAGTCTTCGACGGCACCATCCGCAACCAGTACCCGATGGTTATCTCGAAAAGGAGGAAAGCGATGAGCGCCGTAGAAGCACCCGCGGGCCGCCAGGCCGCGCCCCCTGCAAAGAAGACGATGCTGCGCCGCCTGCTCAGTCATCACGAAATCGCGACGCTGCTGGTGCTGCTGCACGCACCGATCGGCGCGAACGCCAAAGCCGAATTGCCTGCGCTGCAGGAAGCCGGTCTCGTCGAGATGGTCAAGCTCGACCCCGATACGGCCCCGAGCTTCCGGCTGACCGAAGACGGCACGGCCGTCCTGAAAGGGCTCGGCTACCGCTGAGCCACGGTTTTCCCCGTTTCCCCGCATTGCCCCGATCCCTGCGACGCGCCGGCCCGTCCGGCGTCTCGCGTCACCCCGCCCGCTCCTGCAGCATCAACCGGTATTCCGTCGGCGTCACGCCGACCGTCGCCTTGAACTGGCGCGTGAACGCGCTGTGATCCGTGTAGCCGCATAGCGCCGCGACGTCGGTCACCTTGTCGTGCGTGATGAGCAGCGCGGTAGCCGCATCGAGCCGCGTCTTCAGCAGCACCTGGCGCGGCGTCAGGTGGAACACCTTGTGGAAGTAGCGTTCGAGCTGCGCGACCGACATCCCGGCCATCTGCGCGAGATGCTTCAGGTTCAGCGGCTGCACGTAGTGATCCTGGATGTGCTGGACCACATCGGCGAGCTTGCTGTAGGCCGGATGCGACCCCTCGTGTGCCTTCAGGTCGCGCGAGATGCCCGCGAGGCCGACCACCTTGCCCGCGGCGTCGCGCAGCGGCTCCTTGCAGGTCAGGCACCAGCCCGGCTGGCGGCCCGGATACAGGTGCAGCTCGAGCTGGTCCGTCAGTTGCTGGCCGGCGTTGATCGTCGCCATGTCCTGCTCGAAATAGCTGCGGCCGAAGCGGCGCGGGAACACTTCGTCGGTCGTCTTGCCGAGCAGGTCGCGCTTCTCCTTGTAGCCGCAGCGCATCGCCAGCGTGCGGTTGACGAGCGCGTAGCGGCCGTTCGCATCCTTCACGAAGAACGCGACGTCCGGCAGCGCATCGAACACCGGTTCGAGCAGGCGAAAGTGCGCGAGCATCGCGCCGAGATCGGCGTTGTCGGGCTGGTAGCGCAACGTGTCGGACAGGCTCATGGGCGGTACGGCAAGCAAGGTCGTCATCCCGGCAACCGCGAAGCGAGTGGCAGATGGCGTCGATTATAGGAGCGCCACTTCAATCGCGGCGTGACGATTGCAGCGGCGGGCAAGCTGGCGGCAGCCGCCGCATCGCGACGCCGATCGGCCGGCATCGGCAAGCGACAAACCGTTGCGCGCGCAACGACTGCGCTGCGGGTGCGGCGGCCGGCCGCGAATCCGCTTGCGCCGCCGCATGCAGTCACGCATGCGCCGATGCCGACGTGCCGCATCGGCGCGCCGGCACGGCACGCCCGAATCCCCCATCCTAAAAATGCGGACGTGCAACGTCTTGGCGCGATTGCGCATCCAGCGTGACGATTTCGGCATATATCAGGGTTATCGACGATATGCCGATATCGTCGCCGGCCGCGCACCGAACGCGCAAGACGCGCGCATTTTCGCTATCTAGACTTCGCTTCACGGTCACGAGACGTCATCGCACCGCTGCAGCAATCGGCACGCGCGGCCCGCTCAGGCAACCGTCGCGCACGCCGATTCCTGCACAAGCCGGGCAACGCGCGGCGAGTCGGTACGGCCCTCGCATCGGCCTGCCGACCGAAACGTCTCGCCCGGTTTACCGGCGCCGGCACACTAGCCGGCGGCCCAACCACGCCATCAAGGGGAAGTGAAAGTGAAGCTGAAGGTATCGCACGTCGCGCTGGCCGCTGCCTGCGCACTGTCGGGCGCGCACGCCATCGCCGCCGACGTCGTCAAGATCGGTTTCGCCGCACCGCTGACCGGCCCGCAGTCGAACTACGGCTCGGACATGCAGAAGGGCGTGCAGCTCGCGATCGCCGACTTCAACGCGACGCGTCCGACGATCGGCGGCAAGCCCGTCACGTTCCAGCTCGACTCGCAGGACGACCAGGCCGACCCGCGCACGGGCACGACCGTCGCGCAGCGGCTGATCGACGACAACGTCCGCGGGATCATCGGCCACTTCAACTCGGGCACCAGCATTCCGGCGTCCGACCTGTACGATCGCGCGGGGCTGCCGCAGATCTCGATGGCAACGTCGCCGCAATACACGGCGCGCGGCTACAAGACGACCTACCGGCTGCTGACGAGCGACGCGCAAGCGGGCCGCATCGTCGGCACGTACGCGGTGAAGACGCTGCGCTTCAAGCGCATCGCGATCATCGACGACCGCACGGCGTACGGCCAGGGCATCGCCGACGAATTCGCGAAGGCCGTGGAGGCGGCGGGCGGCACGATCGTCAAGCGCGACTTCACGAACGACAAGGCGCTCGATTTCTCGGCGATCCTGACCAACCTGAAGGGCGTCAATCCGGACGCGGTCTTCTACGGCGGCGGCGACGCGCAATCGTCGCCGATGATCCGCAAGATGCGCCAGCTCGGGATGAAGTCGGCGTTCGTGACGGGTGAGATGTCGCGCTCGCCGACGTTCCTGAAGGTCGGCGGCGACGCGACCGAAGGCGCGATCGTGTACATGGGCGGACTGCCGAAGGAAAAGATGCCGGGCTTCGCCGGCTACGCGGCACGCTACAAGGCGCGCTTCAACGAAGACGTGATCACGTATTCGCCGTACTCGTATGACGGCACGATCGCGCTGCTCACCGCGATGAAGGACGCGAACTCGACCGACCCGAAGGTGTACACGCCGTATCTCGGCAAGGTGTCGGTCAAGGGCGTGTCGGCCCCCAGCATCGCGTACGACACGAAGGGCGACCTGAAGGATGCGCCGGTCACGATCTACAAGGTCGAGCACGGCACGTTCAAGCCGGTCGATACGATCGCCGGCAACTGATACGCGAGACCTGCCCCGCGCGGCGCGCAAGCGGCTCACCGGCCGCCCGCGCCGCGCGCGCTTCGGCTGCACGGTCCGAAGCGTTCGTCGGCGCGCACCCGCGCGCGCGCATTTCGCGCTCCTGTAGAATCCCCCCACCCGCTTTGACGCTTCGTCTGCGCCGCGCCCCATCCCGGTGCGGCGGTACGTGTTTCGTGCCCTATCCGGCACCCGGCACGCTTCGACGACGCAAGCCGCGCCTTGTCAGTCCATGCCGATAGCGGGCCCTGGAGACGCAGCACCGACAACAACATTCGAAAACCGATCGTCCTGACCATGCAAGCTTCCGAATTGAGCGGCGTGCCTCGCGCCGCCGAACGCGCGCTCACGCGCGGCGACTATAAAACCCTTGGCCTTGCCGCACTCGGCGGTGCCCTCGAGTTCTACGACTTCATCATCTTCGTGTTCTTCGCACCGGCGATAGGGCAGTTGTTCTTCCCGCACGACATTCCCGACTGGCTGCGCCAGTTGCAGACGTTCGGCATCTTCGCGGCCGGCTATCTCGCGCGCCCGCTCGGCGGCGTGATCATGGCGCACTTCGGCGACCTGTTCGGCCGCAAGCGGATGTTCACGCTGAGCGTGCTGATGATGTCCGTGCCGACGCTGCTGATGGGCCTGCTGCCGACCTACGACTCGATCGGCATCCTCGCGCCGGTATTGCTGCTGCTGTTCCGCGTGCTGCAGGGCGCGGCGGTCGGCGGCGAAGTGCCGGGCGCGTGGGTGTTCGTGTCCGAGCATGTGCCGTCGCGTCATATCGGCTATGCCTGCGGCACGCTGACCGCAGGCCTCACGGCCGGCATCCTGCTCGGCTCGCTCGTCGCCGCCGGCATCAACAGCCGTTACTCGACCGCCGAAGTCGGTGCGTTCGCATGGCGCATCCCGTTCCTGCTCGGCGGCGTGTTCGGGCTGTTCTCCGTGTACCTGCGCCGCTGGCTGCATGAAACGCCGGTGTTCGCCGAGATGAAGGCGAAGAAGGCGCTCGCGGCCGAGATTCCGCTGAAGGCCGTGCTGCGCGACCACGGCCGTGCGGTGATCGTGTCGATGCTGCTCACGTGGATGCTGTCTGCAGCGATCGTCGTCGTGATCCTGATGACGCCCGCGCTGCTGCAGAAGCAGTTCCACCTGACGCCCGCGACGACGCTGTTCGCGAACAGCGTCGCGACGCTGTGCCTGACGGCCGGCTGCATCACCGCGGGTTCGCTCGCGGGCTGGATCGGCGCGAAGCGCGTGCTCGGCATCGGCGGCCTCGGGCTCGCCGCGTGCTACTACCTGCTGTTCGTGCAGGTCGCGGCCGACGCGTCGACGCTGCCGCTCTACTACGGGATCGCGGGCTTCATGGTCGGCACGATCGGCGCGGTGCCGTTCGTGATGGTCAAGAGCTTCCCGGCCGTCGTGCGCTTCTCGGGCATCTCGTTCTCATACAACGTCGCATACGCGATCTTCGGCGGCCTCACGCCGGTGATCGTGTCGCTGATGATGAAGTCGAATCCGCTCGCGCCGGTCGTGTACGTCGCGGCGATCTGCGTGCTCGGCGCGATCGCCGTGCAGTTCTCGAAAGATGCGAAGGACGTGAAGGGCACGCACTGAACGCTGGCGCACGCGCCCGTTCCATGAACAAAGGGCCGAATCCCGCGGGATTCGGCCCTTTTGTTTTGCTTCAGCGCAACGGCGCGCGTGCGATCAGCGCAGGCCGCCGTACGACGAACTCGGACGACGCAGGCCGTCGATGCTCGCGCCGCCGGCACCGGTGACGAACAGCAGCAGGAAACCGCCGGCGATCGAGATGTTCTTCCAGAAGTGGATCACCATCTCGTGCTGGACCGCGGCGTCCGTCGCGTCCCAGAAATTGTGCCCGACCATCGCGGTCGCAACCGTATAGAACGCCATCAGCAGCGCGAGCGGCTTCACCTTGTAGCCGACGATCAGCAGCAGGCCGCCAAGCCCCTCGATCGCGACGACGATCGGCCCGATGACCTGCGGATACGGCACGTTCAGCCCATGCAGGTAACCGACGAAATCGCTGTAGCCGAGCAGCTTCATCACGCCGCCCCACAAGAACAACGCCGCCAGTGCCAGGCGCGCGAAAAAAATGACGCCGGAATCGACGGAACGCGTCATGCCTCTCTCCTCGTATGCAATTCGGCCGGCCGCACGGGGCGTGCCCGTGAAGCTCAGGGGCCGCGCGGCCCTGCTGGGCCTGCGGCAAATGGGCCAGCATAGAGGGTCTTTCGGCCGGGTCCAAGAAAAAGGTTGTAGCAAATCTTTACACGGCGGCGGCCGCGCAGCCGGCGGTGCCGGCACGAAAAAGGCGTTTAGCCCGCGTCGCTCAACAGCACGCCTTTCTTGAAGATGAAGCAGCCGTAGCCGCGCAGCTCGCCGGTGACGATCACCGCGTACACCTGCTGCGCGCGCTCGTAGAACGCGAAACGCTCGATGCCCGTGAGCGGCACCGCACGCCCTTCCGCGCGGTCGATCTCGGCCTGCACCTCGCGCTGCACCGGCGGCACCGCGGCCGCGTCGCCGACGACTTCCATCCGCCACGCCGGCGTGTCGACGTAGGTGTCGAGCGGCAGCACCGACAGCACCGCACGCGCGACGCGCGCCGAATCGGCCCCGTCGATCCGCAGCGCGCGGCCGACCACCGTGTGCTCCGCGACGGATTCCGCCGGGAAATTCGCGTCGCAGATCGCGACTTCGTCACCGTGGCCCATCGCGCGCAGCGCGTGCAGGATATCGGCGTGCAGCAGCGGGTCGAGATTCTTCAGCATGTGGGATTGTCTCCGGGATCAGGAACGAATGCGTAACGTTACCCGATCCCGGTGGCAGCTGCGCATGCGTCGCTCGCTTTACGACGCCGCGGCCGGCATTTCGTCGATGAAACCCGTGACCGACGCGAGACGGCCCGACGCGTCGACCGTGCCGAAGTCCGAGCCCTTCACGATCGCCGCGCCGTCGGGCGACACGAGCGCCCACGAGAACCGCAGGTGCTGACCGAACGCGTCGACGTCGGTCGTGCGGCGGAAGCGGTATGCAGGGAAGCGCGCCTGCACGGCCGCGATCATCGTGTCGATACCCGCGTGGCCGTCGCCGGCCATCAGCGGATCGCGATAGGCCGCGTCGCTCGCGTAGGTCGCATCGATCAGCGCGCGGCGACGCGCGACGTCGGCTTCGTTCCATGCGTCGAAGTAGCGGTCGATCAGGTCGGCGTGGGCGGACTGTGCGGATTGGGCAGTATTCATGGCGAGGCTCCTTGTATCGATGAGGGGACGATGCCGCGAACGTTTCGTGTCCGCGTGCCGCTATCGTCGCCGGCCTCGCGCGGGCGGTCGATTACGTGCGAGGTAAGGAATTCGTGCCGGCCGCGTACGGCACGCATGCGCCGAATCGCGAGCCCGCCGCCGCAATGAAAACGGGCGCCCGAAGGCGCCCGCATCGTCTGCCGTCACCACCGCGCGCGTCAGGTCACCGGCGCCGGATTGAACAGCGTCAGCGCATTCGCGAGCTTCCATTGCTCGGCCCACGTGCGGCGCTTGCCGCTCGCGACGTCGAGCATCAGCCGGAACAGCTCCCAGCCCACGTCCTCGATCGTGGCCGCGCCGGTCGCGATCTGCCCCGCGTCGAGATCCATCAAATCATGCCAGCGGCGCGCGAGATCGCTGCGCGTCGCGACCTTGATCACCGGCACCTGCGCGAGACCGTACGGCGTGCCGCGACCGGTCGTGAACACGTGCAGGTTCATTCCCGCCGCGAGTTGCAGCGTGCCGCAGATGAAGTCGCTCGCGGGCGTCGCCGCATACAGCAGCCCCTTCTGCCGCGCGCGATCGCCGGGTCGCACGACGCCGGCGATCGGCGCGCTGCCCGACTTCACGATCGAGCCCATCGCCTTCTCGACGATGTTCGACAGGCCGCCCTTCTTGTTGCCGGGCGTCGTGTTCGCGCTGCGGTCGACGCGGCCGCGCTGCAGGTAGCGGTCGTACCAGTCCATCTCGCGAATGATGTCGCGTGCAATATCCTCGTTCGCCGCGCGCGACGTGAGCTGCGCGACGCCGTCGCGCACTTCCGTCACCTCGGAGAACATGATCGTCGCACCCGCGCGCACGAGCAGGTCGGCCGCGAAGCCGACAGCCGGGTTCGCGGTGAGCCCCGAAAACGCGTCGCTGCCACCGCACTGCACGCCGACGACGAGGTCCGCCGCGGGGCACGTCTCGCGGCGGCGGCGGTTCAGCCGCTCGAGATGCGCTTCGGCCATCTTCATGATCGAGTCGATCATCGAGTTGAAGCCGACGTGCGCGGCGTCCTGCAGACACACGACGCCGCCGTTGTCGGTCGCGCCGTCGGCGGCCACCGGAATCGTGCCGGGCGGCAGCAAGCGCTCGGGCTGCAGCTTCTCGCAGCCGAGGCTCACGGTCATCACCTCGCCGCCGAAGTTCGGGTTCAGGCTGATGTTGCGCAGCGTGCGGATCGGGATGTCGGCGTCGGGCGCATCGATCGCGACGCCGCAGCCGTACGTATGCTCGAGCCCGACCACGTCGTCGACGTTCGGGTAGCGCGGCAGCAGCTCGGCCTTGATCCGCTTCACCGCATGTTCGACGACGCCCGACACGCACTGCACGGTCGTCGTGATCGCGAGGATGTTGCGCGTGCCGACCGAGCCGTCGGCATTGCGGAAGCCCTCGAACGTATAGCCTTCGAGCGGCGCCAGCGGCGGTGCGGCACGCGTCGCGAGCGGCAGGTCGTCGAGCCCCGGCGGCTCGGGCATGCGCATCGTGCGTTCGTTGACCCAGCTGCCGCGCCGCAGGTCGGTCAGCGCATAGCCGATCACCACGTTGTAGCGGACGATCGGGTCGCCGGCCGCAAGGTCGGCCAACGCGACCTTGTGCCCCTGCGGCACGCCTTCGCGCAGCGTCAGCCCGTCGGCGAACGTCGCGCCTTCGCGCAGGCCGCCGTCGTTGACGACGATCGCGACGTTGTCGTCCGGGTGCACACGGATGTAGAGAGGGGAAGCAGTCATTGGAATTCCTGGAAGCGACCGGTCATATCGTTAGTCATCATACGACACTCACCCCCAACCGGCGATGCTGCGTAAACCCTTATCCGGAAAGACCCTACTATCGAACCGCCAGCAAACCGCTTGCGCCACCTTTGCCCTCGTTGTACGATGACATACAACGACATCGCCAAAGTGGCACGTATGCCGTTCCCGACGAACCCAGCACTCGCGCTAGACGGACGACCCCAACCATGACTTCACCGCAAGAACTCAAACAGATCATCTCCCACGGCCTGCTGTCGTTTCCGCTGACCGACTTCGACGCCGACGGCAACTTCCGCCCGACCACCTATGCCGAGCGCCTCGAATGGCTGGCGCCGTATGGCGCGAGCGCGCTGTTCGCGGCCGGCGGCACCGGTGAATTCTTCTCGCTCACGCAGCGCGAGTATTCGGACGTGATCCGCGTCGCGACGGAAACCTGCAAGGGCAAGGTGCCGATCCTCGCCGGCGCGGGCGGTGCGACGCGCGTCGCGATCGAATATGCGCAGGAAGCCGAGCGCCTCGGCGCGAGCGGCGTGCTGCTGATGCCGCACTACCTGACCGAAGCGAGCCAGGAAGGGATCGCCGACCACGTCGAGCAGGTGTGCCGCGCGCTGAAGATCGGCGTCGTGGTGTACAACCGCGCGAATTCGAAGCTGAACGCCGACATGCTCGAGCGCCTCGCCGACCGTTGCCCGAACCTGATCGGCTTCAAGGACGGCGTCGGCGAGATCGAGAGCATGGTCACGATCCGCCGCCGCCTCGGCGACCGGTTCGCCTACCTCGGCGGCCTGCCGACGGCCGAAGTCTATGCGGCCGCATACAAGGCGCTCGGCGTGCCGGTGTACTCGTCGGCCGTGTTCAACTTCATCCCGAAGACGGCGATGGATTTCTACGAAGCGATCGCGAAGGACGACCACGCGACGGTCGGCCGCCTGATCGACGATTTCTTCCTGCCGTACCTGAAGATCCGCAATCGCCGCGCGGGTTATGCGGTCAGCATCGTGAAGGCGGGTGCGAAGCTCGTCGGCCACGACGCGGGCCCCGTGCGCGCGCCGCTCGTCGACCTCACCGAGGCCGAAGCCGCGGAGCTCGATGTGCTGATCAAGAAGATGGGCCCGCAGTAAGAGCGGGTATGACCGGCGTGGCGCCGTTATCGGCGCCGCGGCCGGCTGTTGTTGCGCCGCGCGCCGGTTTGACCCTGTCGCGGCCCCGTTTGTATCGGCCACTGCGCACGCATCCGCCGCGATGCGTGCCGCCTCCGCCGCAGCGCTCCGCCGCTCCGCCCGACGCCGCCCACTTCGCGGGCCGGCCCTCCCCGTCACATCTGCGCGATGATCCCGACGATCCGGTAGCGCACGTTCCCCAGCTTGACCCGCGTTGTCTCGATCTGGTCCTGCGCGCCCGTACGCGCACGCGCCTTCGATTCGCCGTCGAGAATCTGTCCGAGCACGTCGCGGTCGACGACCGCATCGAAGAACCGGCCGACCGTGATCGTCGCCGACTGCTTCGCGGTCGCGAGCTGGCTGTTCGCCTGCGTCAGCGCTTCGGCGCGCAGGCCCTGGTCGCGTTCGTCGATGCTGCGCCGGTATTGGAGCGCGAACACCAGCGCTTCCATGTCCTGCCGGAAACGGCGAACGGCCTGCCCGAACACGAGCGAATGCGCGTCGGCGCCCGTGACGAGCCGCCCCTGGTTGATCGTCACGTCGAACTCGCTGCCGCCCAGGTCGCGCTGGAATTCCAGCAGCGCATTCGCGAGCACGCGCCCTTCGCTGTATTGGCCGATCTGGGTGCGCACGGATTTCGCGACGTCGCCGATCGCTTTCCACAATCCGGCCGCGAACAGGTGATCGCCACGCTTGTTGATGTTCATTGGAGGGTTCCCTCGTTGTCTTTTGTCGGTCTCTCAGGCTCGCCCGCGGACCGCATGGTCCGGGGCTCCGCTACTGTAGGAGAAATTCCGGCGACGCGGAAGGCGGCAAGATCGACGGCAGCCTGGCGCACCCGGTGCTGCCGCTCACCCCGCCCACTGACCCGACGAGATCGGCGGCACGAACGCCCGCCATGCAAAAAGGCGGAAGCGGCCCACCGGCCACTTCCGCCTTTCTGTTTTTCCGCCCCGGCGCACCGGCCGCCGGGGATCGCGCCCTCAGTCGATCCGGCCCGTCACTCCGCCTTCCCGTCCCGCAGGCGCGGAATCGCGAGCGGATTGCGCTCCTGCAGCCCTTCGGGCAGCAGGTCGTCCGGGAAGTCCTGGTAGCACACGGGCCGCAGGAAGCGCTCGATCGCCGTCGCGCCGACCGACGTGACGGCCGGGTTCGACGTCGCGGGGAACGGCCCGCCGTGCACCATCGCATCGCACACCTCGACGCCGGTCGGATAACCGTTGACGAGCAGGCGCCCGGCCTTGCGTTCGAGGATCGGCAGCAGCCGGCGCGCGAGCGGCTTGTCGTCGGCGTCCATTTGCAGCGTGGCCGTCAACTGGCCTTCGAGCGCGTCGAGCACGCGCGCGACTTCGTCGAGATCGCGGCAGCGCACGACCAGCGACGCCGGCCCGAACACCTCGTGGCTGAACGCCGGCTCGGCCAGGAACGCCTGCGCGCCGACTTCGTACAGCGCGCCGCCCGCCTGGCATTCGGTCTGCGCGGCCTCGCCCGCACCGATTTCGCGCACGCCCGGCAGTTCGGCCAGCTTGCCGCGGCCGTTGCGATACGCATCGGCGATGCCGCGCGTGAGCATCACGCCGGCCGGCTTCTTCGCGAGCGCCTGCGCGGCGACGGCTTCGAAGCGGTCGAGGTCGGGGCCGTCGATCGCGAGCACGAGGCCGGGATTCGTACAGAACTGGCCGACGCCGAGCGTCAGCGAATCGACGAAGCCCGTCGCGATCGCGTCGCCGCGCGCGGCGAGCGCGGCCGGGAACAGCACGACCGGGTTGATGCTGCTCATTTCCGCGTAGACGGGAATCGGCTGCGGACGCGCGTTCGCAAGCTGCACGAGCGCCATGCCGCCCTGCCGCGAACCCGTGAAGCCGACGGCCTGGATCGCCGGATGGCTGACGAGCGCGGCACCCGTCACGCGGCCGGGGCCGATCAGCAGCGAGAACACGCCGGCCGGCATCCCGCATTTCGCGACAGCGGCGCGGATTGCGCGACCGACCAGCTCGGACGTGCCGAGGTGGGCCTCGTGCCCCTTCACGATGACCGGGCAGCCGGCCGCGAGCGCCGACGCCGTATCGCCGCCGGCCACCGAGAACGCGAGCGGGAAGTTGCTCGCGCCGAACACGGCGACGGGCCCGAGCCCGACCTTCTGCAGACGCAGGTCCGAGCGCGGCAGCGGCGTGCGCGCGGGCTGCGCGGGATCGATCGACGCGGCGAGGAAGCGCCCGTCGCGCACGACGCGCGCGAACAACCGGAGCTGGCCGACGGTGCGGCCGCGCTCGCCCTGCAGCCGCGCGACGGGCAGGCCCGTTTCGGCGTGCGCACGCTCGATCAGCGCATCGCCGAGCGCGACGATTTCATCCGCGATCGCGTCGAGAAACGCCGCGCGGGCCGCGAGCGGCTGCGCGCGGTACGCATCGAACGCGTCGCGCGCGAGCTCGCACGCGCGGTCGACGTCGGCCTGCGTCGCGACGCCGAACGCCGGCGCATCGATCGGCGCGCCCTTCGTCGGGTCGAACGCGAGCAAGGGTCCGGCCGAGCCGGTCACCGCTTCGGCGCCGATCAGCATCTCTCCTGTCAGTTGCATGGGGTGTGCTCCGTGGTTCGGGAATGATGGGTTCATTGTAGCTCAACAGATACGATGTCTGCCGACACGATTTCGCGATTCATGCTGATCGTCGATCTTGCCACACT
This sequence comes from Burkholderia pyrrocinia, assembly GCF_001028665.1. NCBI lineage: Bacteria > Pseudomonadati > Pseudomonadota > Betaproteobacteria > Burkholderiales > Burkholderiaceae > Burkholderia > Burkholderia pyrrocinia. The sequence goes on along the minus strand of NZ_CP011504.1, from coordinate 1,501,448 downwards.
ATGCGTGAATCCCTTACTCATTCAGTCTATGCCCAAATTTTGACCACTTTTCGCTGCACTTCAAAGGGAAAACCCGAGGTTTCTGAGCTCGACCAACCCTCATAAACTTCCGCTCATGTCATACGACGACGTACATTAACATGCCCAATCAGACCACCCCTCGGGATCTTCCGATCGACCTCGCGCGCACCGCGCGCCGGACCGCCGTGCGCTACTGGATCCTGGCGATGCTGTTCGTCGTCACGACGCTCAACTACGCGGACCGCGCGACGCTGTCGATCACCGGCACGCCGATCCGCAAGGCGTTCGGCATCGATCCGGTGACAATGGGCTACATCTTCTCGGCGTTCAGCTGGGCGTACGTGCTCGCGCAACTGCCGAGCGGCTGGCTGCTCGACCGCTTCGGCGCGCGGCGCGTGTATGCGGCGAGCATCTTCCTGTGGTCGGCGTTCACATTGCTGCAGAGCACGATCGGCCTCGGCGGCAGCGCCGCGTTCGCGGTCGCCGCGCTGTTCGCGATGCGCTTTGCGGTCGGCATCGCCGAAGCGCCAGCGTTCCCCGCCAATGCGAAGGTCGTCGCGAGCTGGTTCCCGACCGCCGAGCGCGGCACCGCGTCGGCAATCTTCAACGCCGCGCAGTATTTCGCGGCCGTCGTGTTCTCGCCGCTGATGGCGTGGCTCACGCATGCGTATGGCTGGCACCAGGTGTACCTGTGGCTCGGCCTCGCGGGCATCGCGCTCGCGTTCCTGTGGCTGCGCGTCATGAAGGATCCGGCCGACCATCCCGCCGTGAACCGCGCGGAACTCGACCATATCGAGCAGGGCGGCGGCCTCGTTCGGTCGAAGTCACGCGGCACCGGTACGGCGTCCGAAGGCAGCCGCGTCGCCGGCTGGTACTACGTGCGCCAGCTTCTGTCGAACCGGATGCTGATCGGCGTCTATCTCGGCCAGTACTGCGTGAACGTGCTCACGTACTTCTTCCTCACGTGGTTCCCGATCTACCTCGTGCAGGCGCGCGGGATGTCGCTGCTGAAGGCCGGCTTCATGACGTCGCTGCCGGCAATCTGCGGGTTCCTCGGCGGTGTGCTCGGCGGGATGCTGTCGGACGCGCTGATCCGCCGCGGCGTGTCGCTGACGCTCGCGCGCAAGATTCCGATCGTCGGCGGGATGGCGCTGTCGATGGTCATCATCGGCTGCAATTACGTCGACAGCGAAGCGCTCGTGATCGTACTGATGGCCGTGTCGTTCTTCGGCAAGGGGATCGGCTCGCTCGGCTGGGCCGTGGTCGCGGACACCGCGCCGAAGGAAGCGATCGGCCTGTCGGGCAGCCTGTTCAACATGTTCGGCAACACGGCCGGCATCGTCGCGCCGATCGCGATCGGCTACCTCGTCGGCGCGAGCGGCTCGTTCAACGGCGCGCTCGTGTTCGTCGGGCTGAACGCGCTCGTCACCGTATTCAGCTATCTCGTGATCGTGAAGGACATCAGGCGCGTCGAGCTGCGTCATCGCGACGCTTGAGCTTCAGCGGAAAAGGAAGGAAGACGACGGCGGCCGCGTAAAAGCGGCCGCCGTTTTTGCGTCAGGTCGCGGAATGCGCGACGCGCAGCATGTCGTGCACGCCGGACGTCATCAGCGCGAGGAACGCGAGCAGGCCGACATAGCAAAGCGCGTACGTCGTCTTCGTCTCGATCGACGTCGCGTAGTACACGCGGTTCTCCGGCGCGTCGGGATCGTAGCGCCACGCGCGCTTCAACTGCGGCAGCGCGAGGATCGCCATCACGATCAGCAGCGGGCTCGGGCGATACACGAACAGCGCGATCAGCACCGGCACGCCAGCAAACCAGACGCGCGGCGACAGCACCGCGGTGATCCGCCCGCCGTCGAACGGCGACAGCGGAATCATGTTGAACAGGTTCAGGAAGAAGCCCGTATACGACAGCGCGAGCAGCAGGTTGCTGTCGTAGTGGCGCGCGGCCGCGTAGCAGGCCAGCGCGCCGAGCGTGCCGACGAACGGCCCGGCGAGCCCGACATACGCTTCGGTTTCCGCGTCGTGCGGCATCTCCTTCAGCTGGATCCATGCGCCGACGAACGGGATGAACGTCGGCAGCCCGACGTCGAGCCCGCGCCGCTGCGCGGCCAGGTAGTGGCCGGCCTCGTGCACCAGCAGCAGCGCGACGAAACCGGCCGCGAACCGCCAGCCGTAGAACAGCGCGTAGACCGCGATCGACGCCAGCATGGTGCCCGCCGAAACGAGCACCTTGCCGAGCTTGAGGCCGCCGAAAATCAGCAGCAGCAGCTTCGTCATTCCTTGCGCTCCGCGCCGGAGACGTCGGACGCATCGGCGACGGCCGGCACCGCGGCCGCCTTCGGCTTGCGCCCGAAGAAGCGCTTCAGCGCCGCGCCGCCGGCCAGCAGCGCGACCGCGCCGATCTTGAAGAACTTCACCGCGAACGCGCCGATCAGCGCGAGCAGGCCGAGCTTCTTCGCGCCGACGCCGACGATCAGCGCCGCGAGGCCGTACTCGGCGACGTGGTCGGTCGACTTGTTGAAATCGGCGTAGCGCTTGCCGTCGTTGAAGCTGATGTTCGACAGCAGGTCGTCGGCCGACGCCTTGTACTTCGGCAGATCGGCCAGCGTCGACGCCATCGTCAGCGACAGGTAGCCGTCGCGGCCGAGCACGAGCGTCCGGTAGTTCACGCCGTCGTTCTGGGCGTTCGGCGCCGCGCCCTTGTCGCGGATGATCGCGGACCACACGAGCCGGTGCGTGGCCGCGTCGTACGCGGGCGCCTTCGCCCAGCCGACCACCTCGGTTTCGGGCAGGCCGCGCTCCTTGCGCGCCGGGTTGTTTTCCTCGGTGCCGGCCTGCAGGCTCTTCAGCAGGTCGTCGGGCTTCCAGTCCTTCGCGTCGTCGTCGCGGATGTAGCCGCTCGGCTCGAACGACACGACCGAGATCCAGTCGGCGTCCGGATCGTCGGGCAGCACGAGGCCGACCAGCTTCGATTCGTCGACCGAGTTGCCCATCGAGCGCAGGTAGCGGCCGGCTTCGGCGGCCGGCACGAACGACTCGCCGGCCTTCAGCTTCAGTACGGCTTCATGCTTCACGTCGATGTCGGTCGGCCCCTTCACGACGGCCTCGTTGGCGGCCGCGGCGGCGGCCCTCATTTCCACCTGCGCAGCTTCGGTCTGCGCATGGCCGCTGGTCGCGGCGAGTGCAAGCGTCGCCACGCAGGCGAGCCGGACGGCAAGTTTTTTCATTTTCATTGTCGGATTCCCCTGGAATGCCTTGTTTTGAACGTGCACGACCCGGCCCATGCGTTGTCGTCGCGGGTCCGGCGTCGCCTCTCAGTTGGCACGGGGGCTATGGTAACGCAGCGCCGGGACGCACCCGGGGAGCGGCGCGATGCTTACGTCGCAGGTAATGCCCAACGCGCGCGGGATTGCCTATCATCTGCTGCATGAACCCGACCGCCGCCCTCCATTCGCCCGCCCCGTCCGCCGGCCCCGCCGCCGGCATCGGCCCGCTGCTGCGCACGTGGCGCCAGCGCCGGCGCCTGAGCCAGATGGCGCTCGCGCTCGACGCGGAAGTGTCCGCGCGCCACCTGAGTTTCGTCGAATCGGGACGGGCTCAGCCGAGCCGCGAGATGGTGCTGCATCTCGCGGAGCGGCTCGACGTGCCGCTGCGCGAACGCAATGCGCTGCTGGTGGCGGCCGGCTTTGCGCCGCTCTTTCGCGAGCGGCCGTTCTCGGATCCGCAGCTGGATGCCGCACGCCATGCGGTCGAAGCCGTGCTGCGTGGCCACGAGCCTTACCCGGCGCTCGCGGTCGACCGCCACTGGACGCTGCTCGCCGCGAACCGGATGCTCGGCGCGCTGGTCGCGCAGGCCGATCCGTCGCTACTGCAGCCGCCCGTCAACGTGCTGCGGCTGAGCCTGCATCCGGACGGCCTCGCGTCGCAGATCGTCAATTGGCACGAATGGCGCGCGCACATCCTGCATCGGCTGCAGCGGCAGATCGATGCGAGCGGCGACCGCACGCTGCATGCGCTGCGCGACGAACTCGCCGCATATCCGGCGCCGGCCGGCCAGCCCGACGACACGCACGCGCGCACCGATTTCGCGGATATCGCCGTGCCGCTTCGGCTGCGCACCGCGGCCGGCGAGCTGACGTTCTTCAGTACGACGACGGTGTTCGGCACGCCGGTCGACGTGACGCTGTCGGAACTTGCAATCGAGGCGTTCTTTCCGGCGAATCCGGAGACGGTGGACGCGATGCGAGCGCTGGCGGATGCGTTGGCGGCGCAATGACCGTCATCAGCGGCGCTCGAACGCCAGCTTGACGCCCAGCGCCAGCAGAACCACACCGCTGACGCGGTGCATGCGGGTCAGGATGCGCGGGTTGCGGCGGATCGATGCCGACAGCAGGCCGGCGAACAGCGCGACCGGCCCCTTGACGAGAAACGTCAGGCCGGCGAACGTCGCGCCCAGCACGAACAGCGACAGCATCGGATGCGCGGCGCCCGCGGCCACGAACTGCGGCAGGAACGCCAGGTAGAAGAGCGCGACCTTCGGATTCGACACGTTGGACAGCGCGCCTTGCGCGAACGTGCGCAGCCGCGATTCCGGCGCACCGCGGCTGCTTGCGAGCGTCAGCTCGCTCGACGAACGCAGCAACGTGATACCGAGGTACAGCAGGTACAGCGCGCCGACCACCTTCAGCGCGGTGAACAACCATTCGGATGCCTGAAGCAGCGCACCCAGCCCGAGCGTCGCGAGCATCGTGTGCACGAGCAGCCCGACGCTGACACCCGCCGCGGTCACGAGGCCCGCGCGCGTGCCGCCGGACAGCGTGCGCGACATCACGAGCACCATGTCCTGGCCCGGCGTGACGATGATCAGAAGGGACGTGGCGATGAACGGCAGCCAGGATACGTGCAGCATGGGAGATCTCCTGAAGGGGATTGCCGGGGGGACGGGAATCGCGCGCGCCGTGGGCGTTCATCGCGCGTTGCACCGGCCGGCCGGTCCTCGGATTATCGGCGCGTTGCCGTGGAGATTGGATGCGTATTTGGCTAACTGAAATACTGAAATTGGCGCTATTCTCTACCAATCCCATTCACAGTAGCCAAAAATGCCAATCAAGCTGGACGCGATCGACCGGCGCATTCTGCGTGCGCTGCAACAGAATTCGAACCAGACGAACGCCGAACTCGCGCAACAGGCCGGGCTCTCGGCCACGCCCTGCCTGCGCCGCGTTCACCTGCTCGAAGAGCAGGGCGTGATCGACGCCTATGTCGCGCTGCTGAACCCCGCCGCCGTCGACCTGAGGTTCACGGCGTTCGTGCGCGTCACGCTGGAGCGCCAGGACAAGAAGACGGTCGAGCGCTTCGCACGCGAAATGGAGCAAGCGCCCGAAGTCCTCGAATGCCACCTGATGGCCGGCAGCTACGATTACCTGCTGCGCGTCATCGCGCGGGATCTCGACGACTATCAGCGCTTCCAGATGGAAACGCTCACGCAGATCGAAGGCGTACGCAACGTCGAAACGGAGATTCCGCTGAAGCGCATCAAGCAGACGGTGCGCCTGCCGATCTAGGCACCCCGAAACGTGACAGGCTGCCCTGCCGGCTGTCCGCTCAGCGCGCCGTCGCGGTGTTCACGGCACACCGGTCGACGTGACGCTTTCAGAACTCGCGATCGAGGCGTTCTTTCCGCCGAATCCGGAGACGGTGGACGCGATGCGGGCGCTGGCGGCGTAGTAACAAGCGCGCAACGAAGATTGACGGAAGCCGAAGCCTGAACGCCGGCTGCCGCTCCGAAGACCGGTATGCCGGCGGTCAGCGCATACATCGACACGACGAACTTTCCCCAAGACATAGAGATCGGCCGCCATGGCAAACATGGGCGCCGGTGAGTCCGATCAGAATGCGTCGTCGCATCTCAAGGTGCAGATCCGGGAAGCGCCGGTGTTCCGGCATCTTCAAATCCAGCAGCCGCACCTGTGTACCGCTTCCCCATCTGATTCACGCCGCTGAGTGTCGAATTTGCTTAGCACATCTTTTTAATTTGATTGTGATCAAGCAAAGGTTTCACACAAATGACATGAATGAGATGCGACCGGGAAATCGCCAGACGAATATGCAAAGCATAACTAATTTCTATATCGAGCCAAGAAATAACATGAACAAGAATCATCGAGGGTTGGGGAATCCGGCACGGCGCGTGCCGGCAAAGTCGAAGGCGGTACTTGCTGCCGCCGTTGGCGCGGCAGTTGTTGCCTTCACGGCCTCTGCGCCGGCGCGGGCCGACTATGTGCAGAACGGGACGTCCACCGAAACGGCGGCCGGCTGTGTCGGCAACATCGCCATCTCGGGAAGCGGCACGTATCCGGCCACTGCAACGGGCTGCGACAACGTGGCGATCGGCACTGCGGCAGCCGCGAATTCGGGCTCGTCGACCGGAGCCTATAGCGAAACCGTCGCGATCGGCCGCATGTCGGCCGCGACCGGTGCCTTTGCGACGGCCGTCGGCGGAAATGCCGTGGCAACCGGCGACCAGGCGACGGCGATGGGTGCGGCCTCGAGCGCAGTCGGAACGCAGGCGACGGCAGTCGGTAACGGAGCCATCGCGAACGGCGCGACGGCATCCGCCTTCGGCCAGGGCGCGATCGCCGTCGACCAGTCGACGGCGGTCGGGCAAGGCGCCAGCGCCACCGCGACATTTTCCACGGCCGTGGGCAAGGGCAGCATTGCAGCCGGCGGTACGGCGCTCGGCTTTCAGGCAAACGCCGGCGCGAACGATGCGGTAGCGCTCGGCGTCGACAGTTCGGCCTCCGCTGTCGGGAGCATCGCCATTGCCCGTGCGACGGCATCCGCGGTGAATGCGGTTGCGATCGGCGAAGGCGCGAACGCCGCCGATGCGAATTCCGTCGCACTGGGCTCGAACGCGTCCACGCGCGCTTTCACCACCGTCAACAGCGTGACGCTCAACGGCGTCAGCTACGGCGGCTTCGCGGGCACGCCGGTGGGTGTGGTCAGCGTCGGCAGCAAGGGCGCCGAGCGTCAGATCGTGAACGTCGCGGCCGGCGCGATCAGCGCGACCAGCACGGATGCGGTGAACGGCTCGCAGCTCTTCTCGATCGCAAACCAGGTTTCCACGTTGACGGCGAATCTGGCAACGCTCACGACGACCGTCGGCAAAATTTCGTCGAGCGTCCCGAGCGGCACGGTGACGAGCGATACGGGCACCGCAATCGGCAAAAATACGCTGGTCAGCGTGCCGAACGGGACCGCGGTCGGCAACGGCTCCAATGTCTCGGGCGACAACGGTACGGGCGTCGGCGTCAATTCCACCGTCACGGCGACGAACGGAACCGCCATCGGCACGAATTCGAAAGTCACCGCACCGAACGGAACGGCGATCGGCGCAGGGTCGAATGTGTCCGGCAAGGACTCTACCGCGATCGGCACGAACAGCCGCGCAACCGCCAGCAATTCGGTCGCGTTGGGGGCGAATTCGATCGCCGATCGGGACAACACGGTATCGCTCGGCGCGCCGGGCGCCGAGCGTCAGCTCACCAACATGGCCGACGGCACGGCGCCGACGGACGGCGTCAACGTGCGTCAGTTGAACGGCGCAATCAATTCGGTTCGCGAAGAAATGTCGAAGTACCGCAAAGACGCGAACGCGGGCACTGCAAGCGCGATCGCGATGGCGAACATGCCGCAAGCCGTGCTGCCGGGTGAAAAGGTGGTCGCGCTCGGCGGCGGGACGTATGGCGGTCAAAGCGCCATGGCGGTCGGTCTTTCCGTCGCGACGGCGAAATGGCTGGTCAAGGGTTCGGTGACGACGGCGGTTTCCGGCCACGGCTCGTTCGGTGCGGGCGCGGGCGTCGGCTACCGCTGGTAAGCGTGCTCGGCCCGTGAAGCGTCAAGAGACGGTTGCTTGACGCCGCAAGGCAAGCCATCGGCGCCATCGCGCCGATGGCGCCACGATCTCACGCGGCACGCCGGTTTCCCGGTCGCCGCAGCAGGCTACGCCGCCGTATCCAGAAACGTCTCGGCCCGCCCTGCCGGCTGCCCGTTCAGCGCGCCGTCGCGCACGGCGACCCGTCTGCGCACGACCGTATGCACGGGCCAACCCGTGACCACGAATCCGTCGTAAGGCGTCCAGCGGGCGGAACGAACGATGTGTCGGTATAGGCGGCAGGCACCGGCGCTTGCCGGTCGGCGCGGAGCCGCCACGAAGCGCCCCCGCGCCTGCTCCGTCGTCACGTATAGAGCGACGCCGGCGGCAATTCTCCCGTCAGCGCGAACCGGCCCACGTCGCGCAGCCGGTAGTCGAGCGGATCGTGCAGCGTATGCGTACGCGCATTTCGCCAGAAGCGGTCGAGGCCGAGCGACGCGGCTGTCGCGCGTGCACCGCATGCATCGAACAGCGCCTCGCCGTTGTCGAGCGCCGCGCGCTGCGCGACGATCTTCGCGTCCGATACCGCGAGCGCCACTTCGGCTCGCTCGTCCGCCGTCAACGCATCGTGCCGCGCCCATGCGTGCTGCAACGCGCCGGCCGCGCGATCGGCCAGCGCCGCCGCGGCAACAGCCCGCACGCGCATATCGCCGAAGCGCTGCAATGTGTACGGATCGTCGCTCGCCTGTGCCGCGTCCGAGTGAATCCACGGCCGGCCGTGCTTCAGCACATAATCGCGCGCCTCAACCAGCGCGCCTTCCGCGAGCCCGACGAACAGGTTCGTCAGCACGAGCTGCGACACGAGCGTGCGCAGCGTCGCGCGCGGCGTCGGCGGCGCCTCGGAACGGTGCAGCACCTCGTCCGGCGCGAGCGTCACGCCGTCGAAGCGCACGCTGCCGCTGTCGGTCTGGCGCTGGCCGATCGGATCCCAGTCGTCGTTGACTACGATCCCCGGACGATCGGTCGGCACCACACCGAACACCGTGCGGCCCGTTTCCGGATCGTGCGCGGACACCGTCATCCGCTGCGAGCCGCGCGTGCCCGAACAGAAGCCCTTCACGCCGTCGAGCCGGTAGCCGCCATCCGGCGTCGCGGTGGCCACGAGCCGCGCGTCGAGCGGATTGACCGCGTTGCCCCACCACCAGCGCTGCTCGACCGTGCCGCGCAGATAGCGTTCGCGCTGCGCGGCGCTGCCCCACACGTCGACGCTCACCACCTGCAGGCACTGGAACCCGACGAGATGCGCGAGCGCGCTGTCGACGCGCGCGATCTGCCGGATCGCGTCGTAGATTGCCGGCCACGCGGCTTCCTGCCCGCCGAACGCGCGCGGCACCGCAAGCGTCAGCAGGCCCGCGTCGGCGAGCCACAGCTTCTCCTGCGCCGCGTGACCGCCCGCGCGATCGCGTGCGGCGGCGGTTGCGCGCAGCGCGTCGATGACGCGCGCAAGTGCGTCCGGATCGATTGCCGAGACATCCGTTGCCGCGGCGAGCGTCGCCGGGCCGCGTGGATCGTTCATGCGACGGCTTCCTGTTCCTGGGTCGAGACGGCTTCCGACAACGGCACGAGTTTCCCGAGTTGGCGCCTGCCGGTCAACCGCGACAGGATCTCGCGCCGCCAGTCGTCGTAGATCGCGCGGTATTCGTCGATATCCGCGCCGAACACGCGCGCGGTATGCGCGTACTCGTCGTGCAGATAACCGTCGAGCCGCACCTGCGTTTCCTCGTCGGCCGCGATCACGCGATCGATCAGCGCTTCGCGCTCGGCAGCCGGCAGCGCCTTCAACGTGTCGAACCACCACTGGACGATCTGCACGCGATGCCACTCCTCGTCCGGCCGGATCCGGTTCTCGCCGTGCTCGCGCATCGCGCTGTCGCCGATACGGCCGGTCTTGCGCTGGATCCACAGCTTCGCGAGGATGTGCAGCTCGTAATGCCATTCGAACGCGAGAAAACCCGCGACATCGCGCACCGCGATATCGCCGATACGCGCCCAGTGCGCGGCGACGAGCCGGTCGACTTCCGGCAGCGGATCGCGCCCCGTCAGTTCGGTCACGCGCTCGCGGCCGATCACCGCGTGCGCGCCGTCGTCGCCGAGCTGGCGCGACAGGATCAGCTGGAAATGCGGATCGTCGCGGAACAGCGTGTCGATCGCCTTCGCGACGACCTGCACGATGAACAGGTCGTGCGACGCCATCTTCGTGTAGTAGTCGGCGACGGCGGCCAGTTCGTCCGCGTTGTGCGGCTCGCGCGGCGGCGTGGCGAGTTTGTCGGGAAAGCCGGGACGATGGCGTCGCGCTACGTCGAGAAACAGCGCTTCCTCGAATTGTCCGTTCCATTCGCGCGGCGCGCCGATGGGCAAGGTCATGGGTAGGGTTCTCTCAGGGTCATGAATGAAGCGAGCGGACGCTCGTGGCGTCGCTCAGGTACGCCGGGTCACACGTCGGACCAGGCGGTCGCCCGTGATTTGCACGGCCGAAACGAGTGCGATCAGGATCACGATCACGGTCACCATCACCGTGGTATCGAAGCGCTGATAGCCGTAGCGGATCGCGAGATCGCCGAGCCCGCCCGCGCCGACGGCGCCCGCCATCGCGGTCGAGCCGATCAGCGCGACGACGGTGATCGTGAAGCCGCCGAGCATGCCGGGCAGCGCCTCCGGCAGCAGCACGTGCCACACGATGTGGCGGCGCTTCGCGCCCATCGCGAGCGCGGCCTCGATCAGCCCGCGATCGACTTCGCGCAGGCTCACTTCGGCGATCCGCGCGAAGAACGGGATCGCGGCGATCGACAGCGGCACGACGGCCGCCCATACGCCGATCGTCGTGCCGATCAGCACGCGCGTGAACGGCAGCAGCGCGACGAGCAGGATGATGAACGGCGTCGAGCGGAACACGTTGACGAGCGCGCCGAGCACCGCGTTCACGCCGCGCCGCGCGTAGATGCCGCCGGGTGCGGTCGTCACGAGGATCACCGCAAGCGGGATGCCGATCAGCGCCGCGATCGCGGCCGACGCGGCGACCATCGACAGCGTGTCGCGGATCGCGTCGAGCAGCTCGGGCCACCAGAGCTCAAACATAGCCGAGCACCTCCGCGTGATTCGCGTGGCGGCGCGCACGTTCGAGCAGCGCGGCGACCGCGCCGCCGCGAGCCGACGAATGACCGACTTCATCCACGCGCGGCGAAGCCGCGATCACAAGCCGCCCCTGCGCACGCCCCTGGATGCGCTCGATCCCGCCGTGCAGGAAACGCACGGAGCCGCCGAGCGCCGCCGCGAGCGCGCCGACGTCCGGCTCGCCGCCGCTTTCGCCCGTATAACGAACGTCGAGCACGACCTGCGCGCCGTCCGGCAACGCGGCCTGCTCGGGCAGCGGCTGCACGCGCGCGGCCAGTTCGGCCGGCAGGTCGTGCACCAGCGTGCTGAGCAGCGCGCGCGTCGCGCCGTGGCGCGGATCGCCGAACACGCGCCACACGGGGCCCGTTTCGACGACTTCGCCCTGTTCGATCACCGCGACCGTGTCGCACACCGCGCGGATCACCTCCATCTCGTGCGTGATCAGCACGATCGTCAGCCCGAGGCGGCGGTTGATGTCGGCGAGCAGCGCGAGAATCGACTGCGTCGTCTCGGGATCGAGCGCCGACGTCGCCTCGTCGCACAGCAGCACTTCGGGATCGTGCACGAGCGCGCGGGCAATGCCGACGCGCTGCTTCTGCCCGCCCGACAGGCTCGCCGGATACGCGTCGCGCTTCGCGGTCAGCCCGACGAGTTCGAGCAGCGCCTCGACCTTGCGCACGCGCTCGGCCTTCGGCACGCCGGCGATCTTCAGCGGCAGCGCGACGTTCTCGAACACCGTCTTCGCGGACAGCAGGTTGAAATGCTGGAACACCATGCCGGTGCGGCGGCGCAAAACGACGAGGCCGTCCTCGTCGAGCGCGCCGACGTCGACGCCCTGCACGCGCACGCGGCCCGAGCTCGGCCGTTCGAGGCCGTTCACGAGCCGCAGCAGCGTCGACTTCCCGGCGCCGCTGCGGCCGATGATCCCGAACACCTCCCCGCGCCGCACGTCGAGCGTCACGTCGCGCAGCGCGGCGGCCTGGCCGCGCGGCGTCGCGAACACCTTGCCGACCTGCTCCAGCGACACGGCAACTCCGCCAGTCGGCGCGGCCGCCGCTTCATGCGCCGTTGCGGCGGCACCGGCGCGCGCGGCCGATGCGTCGATGAAACCCAGCGTATCGAACAATTGCGTCATCGCTTCGCTCCGTCACGTTCAGGCATGCGCGGGATGCGCGGGTTCAGGCACGGCGGCCGGCCGATGCTGCGCGCCGGTGTGCCATGCAGGCAGGCGCGGACCCGCGCCGAACAGTTTCTCGCGCAGCGTCGGCGCGGGATCGTAGTCTTCCTTGTAGACGCCGCGGTTCTGCAGCTCGGGCACGACCCTGTCGACGAAATCCTCGAACGACTCGGGCATCACGGTGCGCGTCAGGTTGAAGCCGTCGATGCCCGTCTCGTCGATCCACGACTGCAACTCGTCCGCGACCTGCGACGGCGAACCGACGATCGGCGCATAACGGCCCCCGAGCGACATCTGTTCGAGCATCCGGCGCACGGTCCATGTGCCGGTCGTGCTCTTGCGCGAGATCGCGTCGACGGCCGACTGGATCGAATCGGTCTTCACGTACGAGATCGGTTCGTCGAGGCCATACTTCGCGAAGTCGATGCCGGTCGAACTCGCGAAATGCGCGAGGCCGGCTTCCGGGCTCGCGTAGCGCCGGTATTCGTCGAACTTCTCGCGCGCGAGCCGCTCGGTCTCGGCCGTCACGACGCTCACGCCCGCGAAGATCCGGATCGACGCCGGATCGCGCCCCTGCCGCGCGGCAGCCGCGCGGATGTCGAGCGCCGCCGCGCGCGCGGCGGCCTTGCTCTGCCCGTTCACGAACACGCATTCCGCGTGACGGCCCGCGAACTCGACGCCGCGCGCGGACGAACCGGCCTGGTACAGCACCGGCGTGCGCTGCAGCGACGGCTCGCTCAGGTGGATCGCGTCGACCGAATAGAACGGCCCGTCGTGCTTCACGCGCCGCACCTTGCCCGGCTGCGCGAACACGCGCGCCTGTGCATCGCGGATCACCGCGTCGTCGTCCCAGCTCTGTTCCCACAGCTTGTAGACGACGTCCATGTAGTCGTCCGCGCGCTCGTAGCGGTCGTCATGGCCGATCTGCTGCGCGAGGCCCATCCCGCGCGCGGCGCTGTCGAGATAACCGGTGACGATGTTCCAGCCCACGCGCCCTTTCGTCAGGTGATCGAGCGTCGACATGCGGCGCGCGAACAGGTAAGGCGGCTCGTAGGTCAGGTTCGCGGTCACGCCGAAGCCGAGATGCCGCGTGACCTGCGCCATCGCGGGCACGAGCAGCAGCGGATCGTTGACGGGCACCTGCACCGATTCGCGCAGCGCGGCGTCGGGGCCGCCGCCGAACACGTCGTACACGCCGACGATGTCCGCGAGAAAGATCCCGTCGAACTTGCCGCGTTCGAGCGTCTTCGCGAGATCGGCCCAGTAGTCGAGATCGGTGTAGTGCGCGGAGCGGTCGCGCGGATGCGTCCACAACCCGTGATTGATGTGCCCGACGCAGTTCATGTTGAACGCGTTGAGCAGGATCTTCTTCCGGTTCGCCGTCGTCATGTGCGCCTCCGTCACCACGCGATCGCGTACAGCGAGCCGAACGCGTTGTCGAGCGCCTTGCGCACGGCCGGCGAGTGCTGGTAGATCGCGATGAACTTGCGAATGCGCGGATCGTTCACGCTGTCGGGCCGCACGACCCACTGGATCGCGAAGATCTTGTTTTCGGTGCCGTCGAACAGCAGCGCGCTGTTCGGGTCGGTCGTGCCGGCCAGCTTGATGAAGCTCGGATAGCCCTGCGCGAGATCGACGTCGTCGAGCGAACGCGCGAGCTGCGACGCTTCGAGCGGGATGATCTTCAGGTGCTTCGGGTTGGACACGATGTCGTGCGTCGTCGCGCGATAGTCAGCGCCCGGCTTCAGCGCGATCAGGCCCGCGCGCTGCAGCAGCAACAGCCCGCGCCCGCCGTTCACCGGATCGTTCGCGATCGCGACGCGCGCGCCGTCCTTCAGCTCGGCAAAGCTTTTCACCTTCTTCGAATAGAGGCCGATCTTCATGATCGTGCCGGGCGCGATCGACACGAAGTTGTAGCCGCCCTGTTTGTTCGCGTTCTCGAGAAACGGGATGTGCTGGAAGTAGTTGACGTCGATGTCCTTGTTCGCGAGCGCCGCGTTCGGCGTATTCCAGTCGGTGAACTCGACAATCCTCACGTCGAGCCCCTGCGCCTTCGCCTCCTTCGCGGCGATCTTCAGCGCTTCGATCTGCGGGCTGGTCGAAATGCCGACCTTCAGCGGCGCCGTATCGGCGCGCGCGCCGTTCAGCAGCCCGACGCCGAACAACCCGGCGAGCAGCGCGGCCGCCAGCAGGCGGGCCGGCCGCGCGAAGCGGCCGGAGGAAAAGCGGGCGGAAACAACGGCATGCAGCATGGAAACCACTCTCCTGTCCAAAGACGGTATCGACGGATGAACGACGCCGCGGCGAACGCGCGGGCGTTCTCCGGACAGTCGTCGTCGCATCGGAAAAGGATCAGCCGATGATAGAGAGCGGCGAAGGGACGGTCTACGAAGCGATTGTGCGAAGAAAATCGCGCGCGGCGATATGGCGCGCGATCGGGCACGGCGATACGGGGCGCGTACAGGGCGAGATCGGGGCGCGGCCAGGCTGACCGTGCGCCTGACGCGCCATCCGGCCGAAATCTCGGCCTGCCCGCCGCGCGAATTCCGAAATCTCGGAACGGCCTACGTGCCATTCTTTCCGCAGACGATATAAATCCCTTATGAATCAAAGATCTGCAAACAAGCCGACAGGTCTGCGCCTTGGCACGGAGGTTGCGTAATAGTCGGCACACGATGCCGCGAAGCAAAGCAGGCATTCCAACATCAGGAGACACGTCTTGCAGACCTCTATCCATACCCCGTCCCATCCCGAGCCGATTGCCGAAGCCGGTCCCGCCACGCGCGCACGCTTCTGGCCGGAAGGCTGGTGGAAGCTGATGGAAATCCGCATCGGCATCATCCCGCTGCCGGTCTACGTGATCCTGTTCGGGCTGATCGTCGGCTTCGCGGTGACGGGCAAGGTGCCCGGCGAGATCTCGATGGCGATCGCCGTGCTCGCGTTCTTCGGCTTCACGTGCGCCGAACTCGGCAAGCGCCTGCCGCTGCTGCGCAACATCGGCGCGGCCGCGATCTTCGCGACCTTCGTGCCGTCGGCGCTCACGTACTACCACCTGCTGCCGAAGCCGGTGCTGAACCTGACGGTCGAATTCACGAAGTCGACCAACTTCCTGTACCTGTTCATCGCGTCGATCATCGTCGGCAGCATCCTGAGCATGGATCGCCGCGTGCTGATCCAGGGCTTCGTGAAGATCTTCATCCCGCTCGCGGCCGGCTCGGTTGCCGCGGCGATCGTCGGCACGGCGGTCGGCACCGCGCTCGGCCTCGGCGCGCGCCACACGCTGCTGTACATCGTCGTGCCGATCATGGCCGGCGGCGTCGGCGAAGGCGCGATTCCGCTGTCGATCGGCTATTCGGAACTGATGCACCTGCCGCAGGGCGAGATGTTCGCGATGGTGCTGCCGCCGGTGATGCTCGGCAGCCTGACCGCGATCATCCTGTCGGGCGCGCTCGACATGCTCGGCAAGCGCCTGCCGCACCTGACCGGCAACGGCCGCCTGCAGGTCGGCGAAACCGGCGACATGACGCCGGAAAACGAAGAAATCCGCGGCCACGTCGACGTCACGCACATCGCGGGCGCCGGCATCACGGCGATCACGCTGTACCTCGTCGGCCTGATGGCGCACAAGCTGTTCGGCCTGCCCGCACCGGTCGCGATGCTGTTCCTCGCGGTGCTCGTGAAGCTCGCGCGCGCGGTGTCGCCGCCGCTGCAGGAAGGCGCGTTCGTCGTCTACAAGTTCTTCTCGACCGCCGTCACGTATCCGCTGCTGTTCGCGATCGGCGTTGCGATGACGCCGTGGGACAAGCTGACCGCCGCGTTCACGATCGTCAACGTCGTGACCATCGTGTCGACCGTCGCGACGCTGATGGGCACCGGTTTCGTGGTCGGCCGCCTGATGAAGATGTACCCTATCGACACCGCAATCGTGAACGCCTGCCATAGCGGGCAAGGCGGCACCGGCGACGTCGCGATCCTGACCGCCGCGAACCGGATGCAGCTGATGCCGTTCGCACAGATCGCGACGCGCATCGGCGGCGCAATCGTCGTCACGGTGACGCTGATCCTGGTCGCGCACTTCGGATGACGCGCCGCCGCGCGCATCGTCGCGCAGGCCGCTTCGCACGCGCCGCCGCCGGCTCTGCCGGCGCGCGGCGCGCGTCGTTCAGGCCGGCCGGTTGCGGGCTTCGATGAGGGCGAACGTGCAGAAGAGCTTCAAGGGAATCCCGTGGTGGGGCTGGGCGTCGGCCGCCGTGCTGTATGTCGGCGTGGCGGGCGCGGCCGTCGATTTCGCGTGGGAACGTGCGATCGACGCGCTCGAGGAAACCGGCGCGCACCGGCTCGACCTGTATGCGTCGAGCCTGAAGAGCGAGCTCGGCCGCTTCGAGATCCTGCCCGGGCTGGTCGCGCGGCAGGACGGCGTGCGCGCGATGCTGAAGGCCGCGCCGCACGACGCGCCCGAGCTCGTGCACACGGTGAACACGTACCTCGAAGCCGTGAACCGCGACGCGGGCAGCGGCGCGGTCGACGTGATCGACCTGCAAGGCGAGGTGATCGCCGCCAGCAACTGGAACGAGACGCTCAGCTTCGTCGGCACCAACGTGTCGTACCGGCCGTACTTCAAGGACGCGCTCGCGCGCGGCAGCGGCCGCTTCTTCGGCATCGGCACCAACACGGGCGTGCCGGGCGTCTACTTCGCCAGCGCGGTGCGCGACGACGGCGTGCCGATCGGCGTCGCCGCCGTGAAGATCAGCGTCGATTCGCTCGAATCGGCATGGCGCGCGCCGGGCGTCGCCGCGATGGTCGTCGACCGCAACGGCGTTGTCGTGATCTCGACCGAACCCGAATGGAAATTCACCGCGCTGCGCCCGATCACCGCGCAGCAGCAGCGCGACATCCAGGCGTCGCGGCAATACGCGGGCCGCACCGTCGACGCGCTGCCGTACCGCCGCATCGGCGACCGCAACGCGGCCGCGTGGTTCGGCACGTTCCCCGATCCGCGCCGCGCCGGCCACAACACACGCTATCTGGTGATGTCGCGACCCGCGCCGCAGGCCGGCGATTCGCTGATGGTGCTGCTCGACATCGCGGGCGCGCGGCGCCAGCAGCAGACGGCGTTCGTGTTCGTCACGGGCGCGTTCCTGATCGCCGCGCTGCTGGCCGGCTACGCGATCCAGCGCCGCCGCGCGATCGTCGCAAGGCTGAACGCGCAGGACGCGCTGCGCCGCGCGAACGACCGGCTCGAACTGACCGTCGCGCAGCGCACGGCCGCGCTGACGGCCGCGAACGAGCAGATGCAGCGCGAGATCGTCGAGCGCGAGCGCACCGAGCAGCGGCTGCGCGATTCGCAGCAGGAAGTCGTGCACGCGGGCAAGCTCGCGGTGCTCGGGCAGATGGCCGCCGGCCTCACGCACGAGCTGAACCAGCCGCTCGTCGCGATCCGCACGCTGTGCGACAACGCGCGCACGTTCTTCGAGCGCGGCCAGCCGGCGCCGGCGTATGCCAATCTCGAACGGATCGGCAAGCTCGTCGACAGCATGGCGGTGCTCACCGGCGAGCTGAAGACCTTCGCGCGCAAGCCCGACGTCGAGCGCGTCGCGGTGTCGCTGAACGAGGCCGTCGCGCATGCGCGGCTCATCTACGACGCGCGGATCCGCGACGAAGGCGTGCGGCTCGACGTGAACATCGCGCCCGGCACGGCGGTGTCGGCCGAATCGAGCCAGTTGCAGCAGGTGATCGTGAACCTGCTCGGCAACGCGCTCGACGCGGTGCACGACGCGCCCGTGCGCCGCATCGTCATCGAAGCGGCCGGGCCGGACGAAGCCGGCCGCGTGCGCTTCACGATCGCCGACAGCGGCGCCGGCATCGCGCCCGAGGTGCTGCCGCACCTGTTCGAGCCGTTCGTCACGACCAAGCCGCGCGGCCAGGGCCTCGGGCTCGGCCTCGCGATCACGTCGCGCATCGTCGAGGCGTTCGGCGCGAAGATCGCCGCGACGAACCGCGACGAAGGCGGCGCGCAGTTCAGTATCGAATTCGCGGCGGCGACGCTGCAAAGGACAGAGCATGGAAGATGAGATTCGGGTGCTGGTCGTCGAGGACGATGAAAACGTCCGGATCGGCGTCGAGCAAGCCGTCGCGCTCGCCGGGTTCCCGGTCGACGCGTTCGCGTCGGCCGCCGACGCGCTCGCGCACGTCGCGCCCGGCGCGCCGGTGGTGATCGTGTCGGACGTGCGGATGCCGGGCATCGACGGGCTGCAGTTGCTAGACCGCGTGATGGCTGTCGATGCGCAGATCCCGGTCGTGCTGATCAGCGGCCACGCGGATATCTCGACGGCCGTCGGCGCGATGCAGGTCGGCGCGTACGACTTCATCGAGAAGCCGTTCTCGTCGGACGTGATCGCCGGCCGCGTCGCACGCGCGGTCGAGAAGCGCCGCCTGACGCTCGAGGTGCAGGGGCTGCGCGCGGCGCTCAACAACTGGCAGGGCATCGAGGCGTTCGTGCTCGGGAAGTCGCCCGCGATGGCCGACGTGCGCAAGAAGATCCTGCGCCTCGCCGATACATCGGTGTCAGTGCTGATCAGCGGCGAAACCGGCACTGGCAAGGAACTGATCGCGCGCAGCCTGCACGACTTCGGCGGCCGGCGCGATGCGCATTTCGTCGCGCTGAACTGCGGCGGCCTGCCCGAGCAGATCTTCGAGAGCGAACTGTTCGGCCACGAGGCCGGCGCGTTCACCGGCGCGATCAAGAAGCGCATCGGCAAGATCGAATGGGCGCACGGCGGCACGCTGTTCCTCGACGAGATCGAGACGATGCCGATACCGCTGCAGATCAAGATGCTGCGCGTGCTGCAGGAGCGCGTGGTCGAACGGCTCGGCGCGAACGAGCTGATTCCGGTCGACTGCCGCGTGGTGGCCGCGTCGAAGGCCGATCTCGCCGAACTCGCGGCCGACGGGCGCTTTCGGGCGGATCTTCTGTATCGCCTCAACGTCGCGCAGATCGAGCTGCCGCCGCTGCGCGAGCGGCGCGAAGACGTGCCGCTGCTGTTCGAGCATTTCGTGCTCGCGGCCGCGCGGCGCTTCGGGCAGCCGGCGCCAGTCGTCACGGCTGCGCAGGTGTCCGAACTGATGACGCACGCATGGCCCGGCAACGTGCGCGAACTGCAGAACGTGGCCGACCGCTTCGTGCTCGGACTGACCGGCGACAGCCTGCTGTCGTCGGGCGACGCGCCGGCGGTGGGCGGCACGCTCGCGGAACAGCTCGCGTATTTCGAACGGATGCTGATCGAGGACATGCTGCAGCGTCACCACGGCAACGTTGCGGACGCAAGCGTCGCGCTCGGCATGCCGAAGAAGACGCTCTATCACAAGCTGCGCAATCTGCGGATTCCCGCGCGCGGCGACGCGGCGGCCGACGGCGGCGAATGACGCGAACGAGGACACGCACAACAGCATGGATCGCATCGAAGTCTCCGAACACGGCCGCATCCACGGCCACCTGATCCGCGGCGTCACGCGCGCGCGGAAGACCTTCCGCCCGAGCGACTGGCCCGAACGCCTCGCGGGCGTCATCACGCTGTTCGTCGGGGAACGGCGGCCCGGCTATCCGTGCGCGCTGTCGCGGCTTGCGATGCCGGTCGTCGACGGCGGCGCAAAATGCCTGTTCGTGTCGGACGAATTGCGCGGCGTATGCGCGGACGCGTTCGACTTCGCGATGCAGTTCGCGGCCGACAACGACCTCCCGGTCGAGGTTCAGACTGCGCCTGCGTTGGCGGTGCGTTGACGCGCAGCCCCTGCTTTCCCTCATTTTCCGGTGCGTTTGCGCATGCGCGCAGGCCGCCGCACGCCCTTTCGACGCCGAAACCAATCGTCAGATGATTGGAGGCTTCGACACATGCCCACGCTCCGACAGGGGTTTGCGGCGCAGCCATCAATAAAATTGATCGTCGCGATGAAAATTATGCGTTTTCCTTGCAGGTCGCCGTGATGCATAGTTGCGTCGTGTTGACGCACCTTTGAGTCTTTCAGTCATGAACATGCGAATCGAGCCGTCCGTGCTCGCGAACCCCGACCTGCAATTTGCGACGCTTTCGTCAGGCATCAGCCTGCCGTATGTCGAGCGGGGCAGCGGCGCGCCGATGGTGTTCGTGCACGGCTCGCTGTGCGACTACCGCTACTGGGATCCGCAGCTCGCGTCGCTGTCGGCCCACTACCGCTGCATCGCGCCGAGCCTCAGCCATTACTGGCCGGCCGTCGAAGCAGGCATCCAGGGCGAGTTCAGCTGGCAGAACCACGTTGACGAGCTCGCCGAATTCATCGACGCACTCGATCTCGGCCCCGTGCATCTGGTCGGCCATTCGCGTGGCGGCAGCGTCGCGTTCAACGTCGCGCGCCAGCATCCGCATCTCGTCGACACGCTGACGCTCGCCGATCCGGGCGGCCCGCTGCAGCAGCAGGGCGTGCGCGAAGCCGCGCTGCCGGCCGCCGCGCTCGCGCTGCGCACGAAGGCCGTGAACCTGATCGGGCAAGGCGACGTCGAAGCGGGCCTCGAGATGTTCGTCGATTCCGTGAGCCTGCCCGGCGCGTGGAAGAAAAGCACGTCGCGTTTCCGCACGATGGCGATCGACAACGCAAGCACGCTGCCGAAGCAGTTGCGCGACCCGCTGCCCGCGTACTCGCAGCACGCGGCCGGCGACATCGCGTGCCGCACGCTGCTGATCGACGGCCAGCGCAGCCCGAAGATGTTCCGCAACAACGTCGATACGCTGACGCAGTGGATCGGCAATGCGCAACGGCAGACCGTCGCCGGCGCATCGCACGGGATGAACGCGGCGAGCCCCGCCGTGTTCAACCGTTACGTGCACGAGTTCGTCGCCGCGTAACGCGAGCGGGCGGCATGCGCGCCGCCCGGCCTTCCCCTCTCTTGCGGAAGCGAAACGGCGCGGGCAATCCGCATCGTTTCACATCCCCCTGCATCACGCAGCCGATGCCGCCTTCCGCGTCACCGCATCCGGCAACCCGAACACGCTGTCGAACGACCAGTTGTACACGAACGTGAAGATCGGGAAGAACACGATCAGCACCGCGTCGAACAGGAACGCCTGCACCAGCGACACGTCGAGCCACCACGCGATCAGCGGGATCAGGAACGTCACGAGCGCGACCTGGAACCCGATTGCGTGCAGCACGCGCCGCCCGACGGTGCGCGTCGTCGCCGCACGCCGCCGCTCCCACGCCTCGAACGCGAGGTTGTACAGGAAATTGACGGTGACGCCCGTCGTCGAGATCATCACGCCCAGCAGGCCGCTCGTTTCGGCGCTCGCGCCGCTCAGCACGCCGAGCACCGTCGACGCGATCAGGATGCCGAGCACCTCGAACATCACGACGTAGACTATGCGTCGCTTCCAGCCTTGCATGACCATCCCCTTCGAATCGAACAAGGTGGCGAGACTAGCAGCGGGTACCCTGTCCGCCAAAGTCAGGTCCTTTCAATTTTTCTGACAGGAGGCCGCACGTGCTGACCAGCGATCACATCGACATGCTGCTGACCGTCATCGACGAAGGCTCGTTCTCGGCGGCCGCGCGTGCGCTCGGCCGCACGCCGTCGGCGGTCAGCATGGCGATCGCGAACCTCGAGGCCGAACTCGACCTCGTGCTGTTCGACCGCGGCACGCGCGAGCCGACGCCGACCGCCGCGATGGCCGCGCTGCTGCCCGACGCGCGCGCGATCGCCGAACGGCTGCATGCGCTGCGTGCGCATGCGCAGCACTTGTCGGAGGGTGTCGAGGACACGCTGCGACTCGGGCTCGCGGCCGAAATCGACGGCGCGCCGATTGCGCGCGCGCTGGCCGCCGTCGCCGCGAAATATCCGGCGCTCGCGGTCAGCGTCGTCACCGCACCGCAGGATGCGATCGTCGACGCGCTGCATCGCGGGGCCGTCGATCTTTGCGTCGCGTACGGCGGGCTCGATCTTCATCCGCAGGAACAGATTCACGCGCTGTGGACCGAGACGCTGATCGCGGTCGCCGCGCCCGGCCATCCGGCGATTGCCGAAGCCGCGCATCCGGAGGCGATCGAGCGCTTGTCGGGGTTTCGGCAGATCGTGATCGCCGATCCGGAGCGGCCGCTCACCGACGTGCGGCCGCTTATCGGCACCCGCACGTGGAAGGTGACCGACATGGCGACCGCGATCGCGCTCGTGAAGGCCGGTCATGGCTGGGCGAACTTGCCGGAATCGATCATCGACCGGTATGTGGCGGACGGCGAACTCGCACCGCTCGTGTTCGCGAACATTCGCAACGGGCTGCCGCTGCCTGTGTATTTGCGGCGGCCGAAACATACGGGGCTCGGCAAGGCCGCCGGGGAACTCTTGCGGGCACTGCGGGCTGAAGACAGTCCGCATTGAGCGGTGCGGCGATGGCGTCGCCACACCGTCCGTCAACGTCGGACGGCTTGACCGTTAGTTGCAATCAATGGGCCACCCTCGCGCGCGTTCGGCGCCAGAAACGCGTTCCCGGTCATCGCTCGACTTGTCCGATCATGCCGACCGTGAGGCGGGTCATACGACCGTGATGGCGAGCTCCTCCGCATACGCCTCCAACCGGTCGCCTACCCGCAACTTAAGGACATCGATGAACCGTTTGATCTTCGCGTCGACGAACTGACGGGACGAATACACCGCATAGACGTTGCGCTGAGCGGTGTGGAATTCAGGCAGCACGCGAACGAGCGATCCCTTACGCAAATCGTCGATTGCCGAGAAGGCGGCGATCAGCCCGATCCCCGCGCCCTCGCGCAGTACCGTGGACATCGCATCCATGTCGTTGACGCTGAAGTGCGATCCCGCCGGACGATACACCGCCTCGCCGACCCTGCCTTGCAGACGCCATTCGTCGGGCGCGTAATCGACCGTGCTCAGGAGCACACATGTGTGGTCGACGAGGTCTTCCACACACGCGGGAGCCGGACGATGTGCCAGATAATCGGGCGACGCCGCCAGAATGCAATGGCTGACGCCGATCTTCTGGCTCACATACGCCGAGTCCGGCAGCGTGCGCGCAATCACGATCGCCACGTCGAGTTGCTCTTCGAGCAGGTTCGGCATCCGCTGCGACAGCATGAGATCGACCGATACCTCCGGGTATGCGTTCCGATAGGCAAGCACGGCTTGCGAAACGAGTTGACGGCCTAATCCCGGCACCGCATGCACGCGCAATACGCCGCGCGGCTCCAGCAGCGCATCGCGCGCTTCCGCTTCTGCCCGTTCGATGTCCGAGAGGATCGCAACGCTGCGCTCGTAAAAACGTCGCCCCGCATCGGTGACGACGAGCCGTCGCGTCGAGCGCTGCAGCAACCGCGTGTTGAGATTGTCCTCGAGTACCGAGACCGCTCGGGAAATGTTGCCGACCGTCGTATCGAGGTGGTTTGCGACAGCCGTGAAACTGCCCATCTCGACCACCTTCGCAAACACCGACATGGTGTGAACCTTGTCCATTACGCACCTTGGTTTTGAATTGATCGCCGAATCGCTGCGTTTCGGCCCGCGCGAGCCTGTTGATCATAGGGCCCGCGCCTGCTTCGTGCAGTCAGCGCGCAATCCCCTGTCGTTTTCGCGCATCCTTTCAATGTGCTTTCATGCTGGCAGGGGGATTTTCTCTCCCGAGACAAGATTCATTCTTTCCGGCCCCTCTAAGTTGCCGCCCGCTTCACGCCTAGACTGGGTCCCGAAGTCAGGCAATCAGAACGCGGAAGTATCAAACCCGAGCTCGGCCCGCCACGGCGAATCATCCAGACACGGCGTGGCGCAGGTTCCCCTGTCCGGCTCGTGGCGAACACATATTTAATCGCAATCCTAACCATAAAGGCTACTACCATGGACATCAGTTACGACGCGCTTCATCTTTTCATCAACGGCGAATGGATCGGTGCGAGCGAACGCGAAACGGCGCCGGTGATCAACCCCGCCACGCAAATCGAGATCGGGCGCGTCCCGCTGGCGACGGCAGCCGATCTGGATCGCGTCCTGCAGGCCACCGCACCGGCTTTTGACGTCTGGCGCAACACCGTGCCTGCCGAGCGCGCGCGCATTCTGAAGCGTGCGGCGGAACTGATGCGCGAGCGCGCCGAGCACATCGCTACCGTCATGACGCTCGAGGAAGGCAAACCACTGGCAGAAAGCCGCGACGAAGTCCTGCGTGCCGCCGACTATTTCGAATGGTTCGCCGAAGAGGCTCGCCGTATCGACGGCCGCGTGGTGCCATCCAACCGCCCGGGCGTGCAACAGCTCGTGAAAAAACAGGCGATCGGGCCCGTCGCCGCATTCACGCCATGGAATTTTCCCGCGATCACCCCGGCGCGCAAGCTCTCCGCCGCACTCGCCGCCGGATGCAGCGTCATCATCAAACCCGGCGAGGAAAGCCCCGCAACGGCGCTCGCGCTGGCACGTGCACTGGACGACGCCGGTTTGCCGAAGGGCGTGCTTCAAGTCGTATTCGGCGTGCCCGACCAGGTGTCGAAGCATCTGATCGCTTCCCCGGTAATCCGGAAGGTGACGTTCACGGGCTCGGTACCGATCGGCCGCCTGCTGTCGGCGCGTGCCGCCGAAGGCGTCAAACCCATCACGCTGGAGCTGGGCGGCCACGGGCCCGTCCTCGTATTCAACGACGCGGATGTCGAGAAGGCCGCGGTCGACGGTGCGGCGAACCGCTTTCGCGGTACGGGCCAGGTCTGCATCTCGTCGACGCGCTTCCTGATCCAGCGCGAAGTCTACGACGCGTTCGTCGGGCACTTCGTGCGCGCCACCCAGGCCCTCAAGGTCGGGAATGGCATGGATGCCGGCACGCAGGTCGGGCCGCTGGCCAATCCGCGCCAGCTTGCCAAGATGGAAGAACTCATCGCCGATGCGGTGGAACGTGGCGCAAGGGTCCTCGCCGGCGGAAAGCGCATCGAGGGCGAAGGATATTTCTTCGAACCCACGGTCCTCGCCGACGTACCGAAGGACGCGCGCGTGATGCATGAAGAACCGTTCGGCCCGATCGCGGTGCTGATGCGCTTCGATGCCCTCGCCGACGGGCTCGCCGAAGCGAACCGGTTGCCGTACGGGCTCTCCGCCTATGCGTTCACGCGCAGCGCGCGCACGGCCATTGATGTCGCGGACGGTCTCGAAGCCGGGATGATCGGCATCAACCAGTACCGCATCGTGTCGACCGAACTGCCGTTTGGCGGCATGAAGGAAAGCGGTCACGGCTCGGAAGGCGGCACCGAGGGCATCGAGTACTACCTCACGCACAAGTTCATCAGCCAGGCTTGAAGGAGTATCGCCATGTCTCATACGCATTTCGACAGTCCGCGCGAGGCCGCGCGGGCCTTCACGCCGACGCTCTCGGCATTCGTCGACGACACGCTCTATCCGCGCATCTGGAGCGATCCGTCGCTCGCGCCGCGCGACCGCAGCCTCGTGACCATCGCCGCCCTGATCGCGGGGGGCCATCTCGACGAGTTGCCGGCGCACCTGCGGCGCGCGTTGACGAACGGCGTAACCCGCGAAGAGCTCTCCGCGGCAATTACTCACCTCGCGTTCTACGCCGGGTTTCCCGCAGCGATTTCCGCTTCGGCCGTGGCGCAGGCAACGCTGGGCGCACAACCTCGGTCCGACGATCTCGCCGGTCATTCAGCTCCGGCACAGGAAGGTGTGAAATGAAAGCCATCACATTCAAGGAATTCGGCGAGGCCGAGGTTCTCCAATTGGCCGAAGTCCCGGCACCCGAGGTTCGCCCCGACGATCTACTGGTACGCGTTCATGCCGCGGGCGTGAATCGCGCGGATCTGACACATCGGCGAGGCGGATACGGTCGGCCCAATTTCGGCGACTCCACCCTCATGGGGCTCGAAATCGCCGGCGAGGTGATCGAGACGGGCAGCGCCGTGCAGGGCTACAAGGTGGGTGATCGTGTAATGGGCGTCGTGGGCGGCGGGGCCTATGCGGAACTGGCGCGCATCGACTGGAGAATGGCGATGCCCATTCCGGCAACGATCGACTACGTGCACGCGGCTGCCATACCGGAAGTTTTCGTCACTGCGCACGAAGCGTTGTTGCATCTGGGCCGCTTGCAACGCGGCGATTCGGTGCTGATTCACGCAGCGGCGGGCGGGGTGGGTTCCGCGGCGGTCCAGCTCGCCTACGCAACCGGCGCGACGATATTCGCGACCGCCGAAGCCTCGAAACTGGAACGGATCGTTCAACTCGGCGTGGACCATGCGATCGACTACAAGGCGCAGGATTTTTCGGAAGTCGTCGCAAGCAGGACAGGCAAACGCGGTGTCGACGTCGTCATCGACTTCGTGGGCGCGCCGTATTTTTCGCGGAATGTCGCGTCATTGGCAAACGGCGGCCGGCTGGTGCAGGTCGGCATACTCGGCGGCGGCGGTGACGTGAGCGTTGCGCTCGATCAGATCCTGTACCGTCATCTGCAAATCATCGGCACGGTGATGAAGTCGCGCGACCCGCGCGAGAAACACGCGATGGTTCGGCGATTTCGCGAACATTGGCTGGACCGCTTTGCGGGAGGCGCGGGTCTCGAACCGGTCGTCGACAGCGTGTTTCCTCTCGCCGATGCCGCGGCGGCTCATCGACGGATGGAGTCGGCCGTGAACGTAGGCAAGATCATCCTGACGATGAGCGAAAACGCCTGACGCCATAAAAAACCCCGGCATGCAGCCCTGAGCCTGCATGCCGGGGTTCTTCGCTTCACTGCCGACGAGCGACGAATCGCCCGCCGTTCGCACTCAACGCGCGGCGACTTCCGCCTTGACGGACGCCGCATCGCCGACCGCCGTCGGCGCATTACCCCACCCGCCGCCCAACGCACGGATCAGGTTCACGGTCGACACGGCCTGCGCGCCGGTCAACTGGTTCGCCTGCAACTGCGACAACAGCACCGACCGCTCGCTGTCGATCACGTCGAGATAGGCGACCTCACCCTCCTGATACTGCGTGCGCGACAGCGTCGCCGCGCGGCGCGACGCATTGACGGCCGCATCCTGCGCGCGGATCTGGTCGTCGAGCAGGCGCAGATCGGCGAGATTGTCCTCGACCTCGCGGAACGCGACGAGCACCTGCTGCCGGTAGTTCGCGACCTGCTCGTCGTACTGCGCACGCGCCTGCTGCACGCCGGCCGCACGGCGCCCGCCGTCGAACAACGGCAGCGTCAGCGCGGTGCCGGCGAACGGCCCGAGCAGGAACGTGCGGCTCGACCACAGGAACAGGTTGCCGAGCGTCGACGCCTCATAACCGAACGCGCCCGTGATATCGAGCTTCGGGAAATACGCCGACTTCGCGAGGCCGATCCGCGCGTTCGCGGCCGCCATCGCGCGCTCGGCCGCCGACACGTCCGGACGGCGCTCGAGCAGCGCGGACGGCAGGCCCGCCGGAATCTTCACGCCGACCGGCACGATCGGCGTTTCCTTGAACGCGAAATCCGCGGGCGCCTTGCCGAGCAGGATCGCGAGCGCATGCTCGGAGGCCGCGCGCCGGCGCGCAACGCCGACCGCATCGGCCTGCGCAGTGGCCAGCTCGTTCTTCGCCCGCGACACGTCGAGCTCGCTGATGTCGCCTTCGTTGAAGCGACGCTGCACGAGCTTCAGCGCCTGGTCGCGCAGTTCCACCGTGCGGCGGTACAGGTCCTGGTCCGAGTCGAGCTGGCGCAGTTCGAAGTAGTTCTGCGCGACGTCCGCCTGCAGCGCGAGCTGCACCGAACGGAACAGCGCTTCGCTCTGCGCCTGGTCGGCGCGCGACGCCTCGACGTTGCGGCCGACACGGCCGAACAGGTCGGCCTCGTACGACACCGTGCCCTGCGCGCGCCACAGCGTCGCGTTGGTCGGGCCCGTGCCTTGCGGCTGGAACTGCGACGCCGACGACAGCCCTTCGCGCGTCGGCCCGAAACCGGCGCCGATCTGCGGGAACCATTGCGAGCGCGCAGTACGTGTCGCCGCGCGCGCTTCCTCGACACGCGCGGCCGCGGCCTTCAGGTTCTGGTTCGCGGCGAGCGCCTGCGTCTCGAGCGAATCGAGCACCGGATCGCCGAACACCGTCCACCATTCGCCGCGATGCGCGCCGTCCGACGGCTCGGCCGTCTTCCACGTACCGGCCTGTTCGCCCGCGGCGAGCGTCGGCGCTTCCTTGAACGCGGCGGGCGTCGACACATCCGGGCGCTTGTAGTCGGGGCCCACCGCGCACGCGGCGAGCAGCGTCGCGAGCAGGGTGCTCGCGGCCGCCACCTTCGCGAAGCGCATCAGGCCATTCGTGTTGTGCATGTTGTCCATCTTCTTATCCTCAAGCATCCGAAGCCGGTACGCCCGGGGGCGTCACGCCGTAACCGGCCGAGTCCTTGCCCGCGACGTGGATCTTGCCGCCCGCGAGCGTACGCAGCACGACGTAGAACACCGGCGTCAGCATCAGCCCGAACAGCGTCACGCCGAGCATCCCGAAGAACACCGCGACACCCATCGCATGGCGCATCTCCGAACCCGCACCCGTCGACGTGACGAGCGGCACGACGCCCATGATGAACGCGATCGACGTCATCAGGATCGGGCGCAGCCGCAGCCGGCTCGCCTCGATCGCAGCCTCGAGCGGCGTCCTGCCGTCGTGTTCGAGCTCGCGCGCGAATTCGACGATCAGGATCGCGTTCTTCGCCGACAGCCCCACCAGCACCATCAAGCCGATCTGCGTGAAGATGTTGTTGTCGCCCTGCGTGAGCCACACGCCCGTCAGCGCCGACAGAATGCTCATCGGCACGATCAGGATCACCGCGAGCGGCAGCGTCAGGCTTTCATACAACGCGGCGAGCACCAGGAACACGAGCAGCACGCTGATCGGGAACACATACATCGCCGAATCGCCCGCGAGGATCTGCTGGTACGTGAGGTCGGTCCACTCGAACCGCACGCCGCGCGGCAGCGTCTCGTGCGCGATCCGCTCGACCGCGGCCTGCGCCTGCCCCGACGAGAAGCCCGGTGCCGGGCCGCCGTTGATGTCGGCCGCCGTGTAGCCGTTGTAGCGCACCACCATTTCAGGGCCGAACGTCGGCGTCACCGTGACGAGCGACGACAGCGGCACCATCTCGCCCTTGTCGTTGCGCGTCTTCAACTGCAGGATGTCGTCCGCACGCTGGCGGAACGGCGCATCGGCCTGCACGCGCACCTGGTACACGCGCCCGAAGCGGTTGAAGTCGTTCACGTACAGCGAGCCGAGATACACCTGCATCGTGTTGAACACGTCGGTGACCGGCACGCCGAGCTGCTTCGCCTTCACGCGGTCGAGATCGACGTTGAGCTGCGGCACGTTGATCTGGTAGCTGGTAAACAGCGGGCCAAGCTCCGGCGCCTGCTGTGCGCGCTTGATGAAGTCGTTGGTCGCATCCGCGAGCCGCGCATAACCGACCGCGCCGCGATCCTCGATCTGCATCTTGAAACCGCCGAGCGTGCCGAGGCCGAGCACCGGCGGCGGCGGGAACACCGCGACGAACGAGTCCTTGATCGCGCCGTACTGCTGGTTCAGCGCGCCGGCGATTGCGCCGGCCGACAGCGCCTTGCCGTGCCGTTCCGAGAACGGCTTCAGCGTGACGAACACGATGCCTGCGCTCGAACTGTTCGTGAAGCCGTTCACCGACAGCCCCGGGAACGCCACCGCGCTCTCGACACCCGGCTGCTTCAGCGCGATCGAGCCCATGTCGCGGATCACCTTCTCGGTGCGGTCGAGCGATGCACCGTTAGGCAATTGCGCGAACGCGATCAGGTATTCCTTGTCCTGCGCCGGCACGAAACCGCCCGGCACGACCTTCGTCACCAGCACGGTCGCGCCCACCAGCACGAGGTACACGCCCAGCATCAGCGTCTTGCGCGACAGCACGCCGCGCACGCCGCGGCCGTAGTTCTCCGCACCGCGATGGAACACCTTGTTGAAGCCGCGGAAGAAACCGCCGAGCACGCGGTTCATCACGCGCGTGAGCCAGTCTTCCTTCTCGCCGTGCCCCTTCAGCAGGATCGCGGACAGCGCCGGCGACAGCGTCAGCGAGTTGAACGCCGAGATCACCGTCGAGATCGCGATCGTCATCGCGAACTGCTTGTAGAACTGGCCGGTCAGGCCCGACATGAACGCGAGCGGCACGAACACGGCGACGAGCGTCAGCGCGATCGCGATGATCGGCCCGCTCACTTCCTGCATCGCCTTGTAGGTCGCCTGCCGCGCGTTCATCCCGCTCTCGATGTTGCGCTCGACGTTCTCGACGACGACGATCGCATCGTCGACCACGATCCCGATCGCCAGCACCATCCCGAACAATGACAACGCGTTGATCGAATACCCGAACGCGAGCAGCAGCGAGAACGTGCCGATGATCGACACCGGCACCGCGATCAGCGGAATCAGCGACGCGCGCCAGGTCTGCAGGAACACGATCACGACGATCACGACCAGCGCGATCGCTTCGAGCAGCGTGTGCACGACGGCCTTGATCGACGAACGCACGAACTGCGTCGGGTCATAGACGATCTTGTAGTCGACGCCCGCCGGCATGTCCTGCTTCAGCTCGGCCATCGTCTTGCGCACTTCGTCCGAGATCTGCAGCGAGTTCGCGCCCGGCGACTGGTTGATCGCCATCGCGACGGCCGGCTTGTTGTCGAGCAGCGAGCGCAGCCCGTACTCGGACGCATCGAGCTCGATCCGCGCGATGTCGCGCAGGCGCGTGACGCCGCCGTCCGGCGTCGTCTTCACGACGATGTCGCCGAATTCGTCTTCCGTCTGCAGACGGCCGCGCGCGTTCACCGACAACTGCAGCGGCGTGCCGGGCAGCGACGGCGACGCGCCGATCACGCCGGCCGCGACCTGCACGTTCTGCTCGCGGATCGCCTGCACGACGTCCTCGGCGGACAGCCCGCGCTGCGCGACCTTCTGCGGATCGAGCCACACGCGCATCGCGTAGTCGCCCGAACCCCACAACTGCACCTGGCCGACGCCCTGGATCCGCGACAGGCGATCCTTCACGTTGATCAGCGCGTAGTTGCGCAGGTAGGTCATGTCGTAGCGGTTGTCCGGCGAGATCAGGTGGACGACCATCGTCAGCGTCGGCGAGCTCTTCACCGTGGTGATGCCGAGCCGCTGCACATCTTCCGGCAGGCGCGGCAACGCCTGGTTCACGCGGTTCTGCACGAGCTGCGTGGCCTTGTCCGGATCGGTGCCGAGCTTGAACGTGACGGTGATCGTCATGTTGCCGTCGCTGTTCGCCTGCGACTGCATGTAGAGCATGTCCTCGACGCCGTTGATCTGCTCTTCAAGCGGCGACGCGACCGTCTCGGCGATCACTTTCGGGTTCGCGCCCGGGTACTGCGCCTTCACGATCACGGAAGGCGGCACGACTTCCGGATATTCCGAAATCGGCAGCAGGAACATCGCGATCACCCCGCCGAGCAGGATGATCACCGATAGGACTCCTGCAAAGATCGGTCGGTCGATAAAGAATTTGGAAATGTTCATGTGTGGCTCTGTCTGGTTGAACGCGGATGCGAAGCGGCGTACCGCTTACGAATCCGCCTTCGCCGGTGCGGCCGGCTTCGCGGTGCTCGCGATCGGCGCGGACGGCGCATCGCCGCCCGTCATCGGGACCATGTGCGGTTTCACCTGCTCGCCGGGCCGTACGCGCTGCGTGCCGTTCACGACGACGCGGTCGCCCGCGGAAAGCCCGCTCACGATCACGCGCCGGTTGCCGTGCTGCATCCCTTGCTGCACTTCGCGGTACGACACGCGGCCCTGCTGGTCGACGACGAACACGAACTTCTTGTCCTGGTCGGTGTTGATCGCCGCGTCGTCGACGAGCAGCGCCTCGTGCGGCGCGCTGCCGCCCACCTTCACGCGCGCGTAGAGGCCCGGGACGAGCGCGCCGTCGGCGTTGTCGAAGCGCGCGCGCACGCGGATCGTGCCCGACGACGTGTCGAGCCGGTTGTCGACCGAATCGATCACGCCGCTGCGCGAGTAGCCGGTTTCGTTCGCGAGGCCGAGCTCGACCGGCACCTTGCGGCCGTCGCGCGCGCCGTTGATGTATTGCAGGTAGGTCTGCTCGTCCGCGTCGAACGACGCATAGATCGGCGACACCGACACGAGCGTCGTCAGCGGCGCGGCCGATGCGCCGGCCGACACGACGTTGCCGACCGTGATCTCCGCGCGCGACACGCGGCCCGACACGGGCGCGGTGATCCGCGTATAGCCGAGGTTGATGCGCGCCGTTTCCAGCGCGGCATCGCCCGCCTTCACGTTCGCCGCCGCCTCGCGGGCCGCGTTCTGCTTCTCGTCGTAATCGCGCTTCGCGATCGCGTTGTCGCCGATCAGCCGCTGCGCGCGCTGCCAGTCGGTCTGCGCATAGCCGTTGCGCGCCTGGGCAGCCGCGAGCTGTGCAGCCGCGCGGTCGACTTCGGCCTGGTACGGGCGCGGGTCGATCACGAACAGCACGTCGCCCTTCTTCACGAGCGCGCCGTCCTTGAAATTCACCGCGACGATCGTGCCCGACACCTGCGGGCGTACGTCGACCTTCTCGATCGCTTCGAGGCGGCCCGAATAACCTTGCCAGTCGGTCACGGTCTGCGGCACGACGGTCGCGACATCGACTTCGGGCAGCGGCGCGGCCGCCTTTTCGGGTGCGTTTGCGTTCACGCGCATTGCGCCGAACGTTCCGAGGCCGACGACGGCGAGCGTCACGATCGCCGCTGTCGCGATTCGGGAACGGGAGGTGCGTAGGATGGCCATGTGGATCTCCAATAAACGTGGATTGGTTCTGGTTATTCGGAACGGTTCGGCTGGCGCGCCTGGAAGCGGCACTGGAAGAAGCGCACGGCTTCCTCGAATGCGGCTTCGTGCGTCGCGAGCGCGGCATGCGTGATATCCGGATAGCGGATCACCTGCGTGAGCACGCCCGACGAAATCAGGCAGCCCGCATATTTCTCCGCTTCGACGTGCAGCACGTCGTTCTGCGCGGTGACGACGAGCGTCGGCGGCAGCCCCGCGAGGCGCACCGATTCGAGCGGCGCCGCGTACGGGTGCATGCGCTGCGCGGCCTGCGGCAGATATGCGCGATAACATGCCGCGCATTCGCGCGCGGTGATGTCCGACGCGAGGCGCTCGGCGTCGCCGATGCGCGTCATGCTCGGGTCGAGCATCGGCCCGAACAGCGCTTGCGCGGCGATCGACACTTCGCCGCGGTCGCGTGCGATGAAGGCCAGACAGTTCGCAAGCTGGCCGCCCGCGTCGTGGCCCGCGACACCGATCTTCTTCGGGTTGCCGCCGAACGCGCGGGCACGTGTCGCGGCCCACACGGCCGCGCGATACGCATCCTCCGGCGCGGCCGGAAAAGGAAAGGCCGGTGCGAGCGAATAATCGACCGACACTACGAGAGCTGGTAAGCGTTCTGCTAAAAAACGCGCGGCGAAATCGGCGTCTTCGAGCGAACCGCGGACGAAACCGCCGCCGTGGAAATAAAGCACTACTGGCAGCCCGGTCTTGTCCGGGCGGCGGTAGAGGCGCAGCACGATGTCCTGCGCGTAGCCGGGAATTTCCACTTCGGCGACCGTCAGCGCCGCGCCCGCCAAGGCTTGAGCGGGCAACGCGGCTTTCAGGAATTTGCTGAATTCAGAAGCGTCCATGACGATGCAGCATCCATTTCGAGATGGAACGAATTCTGGGTCCGGCAGACATTGGGATAAATGCCTATAATCCGGCAACACAATTCAACGCCCCCGAACAATCCGAGGCTGCGTTCACCCACGAGGTAGCGCAGCCTTGTTGTTCCGGCGGCAAATTAGATTGCGGAGGTTGTGATGGACCGGCTTCAGGCCATGCAGGTGTTTACTCGCGTCGTCGATACAAGCAGCTTCACCAAGGCAGCAGAAACGCTCAGCTTGCCGCGGGCGTCCGTCACGACGATCATCCAGAATCTGGAGGCGTTCCTCGGCGTGCGGCTGATGCACCGGACCACGCGCCGGCTGTCGCTGACGCCGGACGGCGCCGCGTACTACGAAAGATGCGTGCGGATCCTCGCGGACGTCGAGGAAACCGAAGCG
Organism: Burkholderia pyrrocinia; assembly: GCF_001028665.1. NCBI lineage: Bacteria > Pseudomonadati > Pseudomonadota > Betaproteobacteria > Burkholderiales > Burkholderiaceae > Burkholderia > Burkholderia pyrrocinia. The sequence continues at coordinate 1,467,102 of NZ_CP011504.1, read as the reverse complement.
AGCTTCCAGGCCAACAACCGGAAGCCGCACGGAAAGTTGCGTATCGACATGCCGGGTTCGATCGGGCGGCTGCTCGTGATTCCGTCGCTGTGCGAATTTCACACGCGCTATCCGGACATCGACCTGCAACTCGGGCTGTCCGATCGCCCGGTCGACCTGCTGCAGGAAGGCGTCGACTGCGTGATCCGCGTTGGTGCATTGCAGGACTCGTCGCTCGTCGCGCGCCGGGTCGGCCTGTTCGAATGCGTGACGGTCGCGTCGCCCGACTATCTCGAGCGTCACGGCGAGCCGAAGACGATCGACGACCTGAGCCAGCACAAGGCCGTCAACTACTTCTCGAGCCGCACCGGCCGCACGATCGACTGGACGTTCCTGACCGACGGCCAGGAAGTCGAGATGAAGATGGAGGGCATCGTGTCGGTGAACGATGCCGATGCGTACGTGACCTGCGGGATCGAAGGCTTCGGGCTGATCCAGCCGCCGCTCTTCATGGTGCTGCCGCATCTGCGCGAAGGCCGGCTCAAGGAAGTGCTGCCCGGCGTCAAGCCGCTGCCGATGCCGATCTCCGTCGTGTATCCGCACAGCCGCCATCTGTCGCCGAAAGTGCGCGTATTCGTCGACTGGATCGCCGAGGTGTTCGACCGTTGCCCGCTGCTGAGCGGCAAGGGCAGCCTCGACGCGACGTGCAGCAAGCGTACGTTCGAGGAAGCCGAACGCGCGCCGGTGCTCGACACGCCGGTCATCAACGAATGGGTCGCGTAGGTCCGGCGTACCCGGGCGCCTTTTTCACTTCGCTCGCCACGCACGCATGAATTCCGCGGCCCCCATGCCGGGTGCGCCGCGGCCGGGCCGCTTCGCGCGTGCCATCGCCCGTGCCAGTTCGGCGCGCTGCGCGCTCACGTGCCGCGCGCAATAGCGGTCGATCACGCCGATCTGGTTTTCCAGGAACGCGATCGTCTGCTCGATGCCGCCGCGCACGTTCGCCTGAGAGTACGTAAGCAGTTGATACTCCGCGATCAGCGTGCGCGCGAGTTGCCGGCGGCGCTGCACCAACGCCTGCAAGCTCTGTAGTTGCGGGTCGGACAACGGCTCGACGAGCCGGGCGCACGACGGATGCTGATCGAACTGGCGAGCCAGTTCCGTCAGCAAACGGGCTCGCGCCCCTTTTCGCTCGAGCGGAATCTCGACCGCGCCCGCGAGGAAATCGCGGGCCTGATGCGGATAGGCAACGGCCACCGCCAGTCGCGCGGCCTGCAGCGAGCAAGCCGCCTCGAATTCGGCGCCGCCGGACGACTCCAGCACGACGCGCGCAGGAGCCAATCCGGCTATCGCATCGGTCAGCGACTCGATGCCGAACGTCTCGTTCCGGTAGCCGAGAATCACGCTCAGCGACGAGATGCCGACCTCGACCGTCTCCCGCGTCACGCTGATGCCGACAAACACGCGCTCGGGCGCCAACGCCTCGTCGTGCTGTTGCGCTGCTTGATCGCTCATACGAATTCGCTCCTGATCTCGCCCTTCGGTCCGGCCGGCGAAAAAGAAATTGGGGCACCGGTGTTCGCCACTAGAACTGTCATAATCGAAATGTAATATTCCAGGTGGAACTGGTTCCACCCGCTTCGCTCAGTCACCCCGGTGTGACCGATCGATCTTCCGAACGCGTCGCGACGCCGATGACAGGCCGCCGCGTCGAAGCTCCCCGAGACCGACATGACGAATCTTCAACAATCAAATGATCAGGAATCCTAAGATTTATTCGGCGACATGACGTCGATCAGGAACCGGTCGCGATCCTGACCACGCAACCACACCGGCTCCCGCCCCACGCCGGACCACGTCTGCCCGGTGCGCGGGTCGAAATACTTTGCCCGGCGCTTCCTCCCGGAGCCGATCGCACCGGCCGGAAACACCTCCTTGTGGGTGAACCCGAATTCCTCGATACAGCGCCGGACTTCGAGCAGCACGGCCTCCGATATGGCAAGACGCTCGCGTTCCAGTTGCTCTTCGAGCAAGGCCTTCTTTTCCATGAACGACTTGTATATCAACATGCGACGCTCCTTAAGACTCGCCTCTACGCCGGTCCTCCACCAAGGCGGTGCCGGTACATCGGAGCGTAATCGCGCCGCCGTTTCATATTGACAACCTTTGTCAACAATATGGACTACAAATCGACCTCACATGCCCCGATGAAAGCAATTTCGACGCTATAACAACGGCTTAACGCGTTCAAAATCGTTGACAATCACACGCGCGTAACGATGCGAACATGCGCGGCAATTCGCCGGTCGCCACTCGGTCTCACACGGATCACAAGAATCCTTCCATCCATGCTCGACGCAGTACGATCGACCTGCTCGCTAACAAAGGAGTGCAAAACATGAATGTTCTATATCTCGAGGACGACAGCGCATACGTCGAAATGATCACCGCAATACTGGAGAAATCGGGGCACCGCATACATGCGGTCGGCAACGGCCACCAGGCGATCCGCCATCTGGAGAACGCGGTTGTCGACCTGCTGATTCTCGACTGGCAAGTGCCGGGCCTGTCGGGGTTCGAGGTGCTGAAATGGACCCGGGAACGCATCGGCGGGGGCCTGCCGATCCTGTTCCTGACGAATCGCGCGCAAAAGGACGAGATTTTCTCCGCGATCAACGCCGGCGCCGACGATTACATGGTCAAGCCGATCAACCATTTCGAACTGCTGGCGCGCACCAACGCGTTGCTGCGGCGCGCGTATCACGGCGGCGGTGCGCCGCTGGAGACCCTCGATATCGGCTGCTACCGGATCGATACAAAGGCACGGACGGTGCGGCTCAACGGCACGCAGATCGTGCTGACGCCACGCGAATTCGATCTCGCCGTGCTGCTGTTTCGTAACCTCGGGCGCATCATGCCACGCGACGCGCTGATCCTTTCGCTGTGGGGCCGTGACATGACCCGCGTATCGCGCAGCCTCGACACGCACATCTATCGATTGCGGATAAAGCTGGCACTCCAGCCGTCGAACGGCATGCGGCTCAGCGCGGTCTATTCGCTCGGCTATCGACTTGAGGCGATCTGACGCCCCCTATCCGTGGCAACGCGACCATGCCCATTCCACCGTCGCACTGCATCGCCAGGCTGCCGCGCCCGCCGGCCAACGCACGGAGGAACGGCGCTCGTGACGCGCGGCATCCCGTCATCGCGTGCAGAAGACTATTGCGCCGATTGGATTGATCGCTGCGCGACATGCTCCGCCCGATCCACCGCATCTCGCTGCCAGCGCCAGCCAGCAAGGCTTTCCGCATTCCCCCATTGCGTGTGCGGATTCCGATTGTTCCTGTACGGCGACAATTCAATTCGCGGCTGCCGCATTTATCGCGCCGGAACAGACACCTAGAGTAAACCCTGTCGCGCACCTCGTTGCGCATCGAACAGATCCCGCTTGATGGGACCGGAGCAAGCGCCAACGCGCCAACTCCGAAATGCCAAGCATGGGATCTGAGTAAGCGCTGAAGCGCTAACTCGTATCGACAGGAGTCATGCCATGAACCGCCGCCACCTTTTCTCCGCTCTCGCCCTCGCACTCGCCGTGTCCGCACCGGCCTTCGCCGATTCGGGCACGCCGCACGCCGGCGACTACGGCAATACGTCGTGGTACTCGCAGCACTACGGCCCGCGCACGCGCGCCGAAGTGAGCGCGGAAGTCGAGCAGGCCCGCAAGGACGGCACGCTCGCGTACCTGCGCAAGGCAAATTCATACCCGCAAGGGCTCGAACTCGCGCAAGGCCCGTATCGCTCGTTGCCGGAAAGCAACCAGCTCGCCGGCGGGGGCCGGTAAACGTGCAACGCCGCGCAGCGGGGTGCCCCGTGCGCGGCATCGCGACACACCTATCGACGACTCGCCGAGTCAGTTAGTTGCAGGAGCACATGATGAACGACCAACTCCCTTCGCCGCTCGATCACTGGGACGACACCACGCCGGTCTGGACGCCTTTCCGTTCGGCCCCGCACTCGCATTGACCGCCGACTGAGCCGTCGCCTGGCCCTCAACGGCGCGGCACCCCGTCGCGCCACTCGCCCCAGTGCGTCACGATGTCCTGCACGAGCGGGTTGCCCGCGCGGTACAGGTTCTCGGTCGCCGGGGCGAAGCCGCCCTGGTCCGCGTAGTTCAGCAGGTTGTCGGTACTCGTCTGCCCCGCATACGGCCGGTCGAAATCGGACCCCGTGCGCAGCACCGCAACGCGCGACAGGTCGACCCGCTTCACGCTCGCCGCGCGCTTGAGCGCTTCGTACGTCGCGTTGTCTTCCTGCGCGGTCATGCAGTAAGTGCCCTTGCCGTCCGTCAGGATCTTCGTCCACTGGCGCGCGCGCTCGCCGATCAGCGTGCCCGAGAACCACGTGTTGCCCGACGACGTATCGCACTGGATCACCGTCGGCGGCCGGTTCGCCGGCGCATACGTGAACTTCGCGCGCGCGGCCTGCGCCTGCGCGCTGTCGGCGAGCACGACGTTGCGCGACAGCGCGACAGCGGCGTCGGTCAGCTGCGGGTTGAGCTGGAACACCTCGGTGCGATAGTCGAGCGGCGGCTTGTCGTTCGGGCTCTTCGTGTTGATGCCGAGAAAGCCGGTATTCCAGCCGGCCGGAATCTCGCGTGCATCGAGCTCCCACTGCAGGCTGAAATCGACGAGATATTTCGACCACGCGGCGGACCCGACCGTGCCTTGCGCGGGGTCGACGCCCGCGATGCCGGAGATCAGGAAATACGTGCGACGCAGATCGAAGCGCTGCGAGAACGTGAGCGCCATGATCGTCGCCGACGCGTTCGCATAGCCCATGCCGGTCGTCACCACGCACACGTCCTGCTTGTTGCAGTGAACGGCCGGATAGTCGGGCGACAGGCCCGGCACGGTGATGTCGCGCCACGGGCCGATCCGGTCGAGCCAGGCCTGGCCCTCCGGACCGAACATCGTGATGATCATGACCTTGACCGGGCGGCCCTGTGCACCGGTCTCGGCAAATGCAGCGTTGCCCGCGTTGTTGCCCTGGTTGTCCTGCGCGATCGACGGCGCGGTCGCACAGGCCGCGAGCGAGAAGGCGGCGGCGGAAAGAATGGAGCGAGTCAGCATCGGCGTCCCTTGTTTCGATGATGTTGGGTGAGAACGGCTCTCGGAGACTGCGCGAGGGAGTATAGAACGGGCCCGTGCGATGCGGAACCCGACTACGAAACGACTACCTTGTTTCGTGCGACCGTGCGCGTGTTGCGCAATGCGATGTGCGTCGTTGGTTTCGCACCGTCGCCGTGCATGAAAACCATCAGGAATGCTATCCGGTTGGCAGGAACGAACGCCTGCCGACATACCGCTGCGCATCGCACCCGTCGACGTCGCCTTCTACTTCGGCCAGCTCCCGAACCGCTACACGCGCACGAGCCCCGCGACGCCGTAACCGAGCACGACCAGCGCGGCGACCACATGGCTCGCCGCGAGCCACCCCGGCGATTTCACGATGCGCCCGATCGTGCTGCCGCCGAACGCGAACACGAGCTGCCCCGCGAGGCTGCCGGCGAACACGCACGCGGCGCCGAACAACCAGTGCCGATGCGCACCGGCTGCCGCCGTCGCATAGCCATAAAACAGCAGGATGGTGAGCGGGTTCGCGAGCGTGACGAAGAACATCGACGTGAACGGGCGAGTGCCCGGCGGCTGCGCATCGCCGTCGAGCGTGCGGCGCCGATCCCGCAGCGCGTGCCACAGCATCCGTGTGCCCATCGCGAGCAACACGAACGCGCCGACGACACGGAACAGCGACAGGTGCGACGCGAGCGTGCTCGCGAGCATCGCGCCGATCGTGAATGCGACGACCGCATAGCAGCCGTCGGCAGCGGCCACGCCCACCGCCGCGCGCACGCCGGTGGCGGTGCCGGCGCGCATGCCGTAGTTCGCGATCATCAGCGCGACGGGCCCGACCGACAGCGCGATCATCAGCCCGAACAGGAAGTCGTTCATCGGTCGTCGACGCCTTCGAGGGAAGGCATCGATTCTAGCGACCGCACCACGATCCGGCGTGGAAAATCCGCGTCAGGCGACGTCGACGCGCGCGGGCCCGTCCACCATCTCGCCGATCACGGCCGCGCGGTCGAAGCCGTCGGCGCGGAAGCACGCGAGGACTTCGTCGACCGTTTCCGGCGCACACGCGACGAGCAGGCCGCCCGACGTCTGCGGATCGGTCAGCAGCGCCTGCGCGACGGGCGGCAGGCCGTCGGCGAGCCGCACGTCCGTGCCGTACGCGGCCCAGTTGCGACCCGATGCGCCGGTGAACACGCCGTCGGCGACGAACGCCTCGACACCCGCGAGCCACGGCAGCGATGCGTAGTGCACGCGCGCGGTGAGATGCGCGCCGCGCGCCAGTTCGAGCGTATGGCCGAGCAGCCCGAAGCCCGTGACGTCGGTCAGCGCATGAACGCCCGGCAACGCGGCAAGCTCGGTGCCCGGCCGGTTCAGCTTGGTGGTCGTCGCGACCATCTGCGCGTAACCCGCGGCATCGAGCTGGTTCTTTTTCAGCGCGGCCGACAGCACGCCGACGCCGAGCGGCTTGCCGAGCACGAGCACGTCGCCCGCACGCGCGGCCGCATTGCGCTTCACGCGCGACGGATGCACGACGCCGATCGCCGCGAGCCCGTAGATCGGCTCGACCGAATCGATCGAATGGCCGCCCGCGACCGGAATGCCGGCGTCCGCGCACACCGCTTCGCCGCCGCGCAGCACGGCCGCGATCGTCTCGTGCGGCAGCACGTTGATCGGCATCCCGACCAGCGCGAGCGCGAGGATCGGCTTGCCGCCCATCGCATAGACGTCGGACAGCGCGTTGGTCGCCGCGATGCGGCCGAAGTCGAACGGATCGTCGACGATCGGCATGAAGAAGTCGGTGGTCGCGACGATCGCCTGCTCGTCGTTCAGCCGGTAGACGGCCGCATCGTCGGACGTCTCGGTGCCGACCAGCAGGTCCGGAAACAGCGCGGGCGGCGTCGCGCGCTTCAGCAGCTCGGACAGCACGCCCGGCGCGATCTTGCAGCCGCAGCCGCCCCCGTGCGACAGGCTCGTGAGGCGCGGAACGGCAGGCTGGGCTTGAGTGGCTTCGGTCATCGTCGGCATCCGGTGAATAACAACACTCCATTATCGACAATTCCGCGCGAGCGCGCCCGATACCCACATAATCGTCGGCGCCCGCCCTCGTCCGCCCCCTCATTCATGGATCACCTGTTCATCGGCCTCGTGCTGTGCTCCGCGCTGCTGCACGCCATCTGGAATGCGTTCCTGCACGTCAGCGAAGACCGGCTCGTCCAGCTCGGCACGATGTCGCTGCCGTATCTCGCGTTCGGCGTCGCCGGCGCCGCACTGCTGCCCGCGCCGGCGCCCGCCGCGTGGCCGTACGTCGCCGCGTCGGCCGCGCTCGAGGTCGCGTACTGCTTCACGCTCGCGCGCGCCTACCGCAGCGGCGAGTTCGGGGAGATCTATCCGATCGCGCGCGGGATGTCGCCGCTGCTCGTGTCGGTGCTCGCGTTCGCGGTGCTGCACGAGCGGCCGACGCCGTTCGGCTTCGCCGGCATCGCGCTCGTATCGTTCGGCATCATGTCGCTCGCGCTGCGCCGCGGCTTCCGGTTCTCCGGGGAAGGCGTGCCGTATGCGCTGCTCACGGGCGTGTTCATCGCCGCGTATTCGATCTGCGACGGGATCGGCTCGCGCGTGTCCGGCAGCGCGCTCGGTTACATCGCGTGGGTGTACCTGCTGTGGAGCGTGCCGCAGCTCGTGCTCGTCTGCGCGGTGCGCGGCGGCCCGCGCGCGGTGCTCGGCTCGCGCGCCGCGCTCACGCAGGGCGCGATCGCCGGCACGATCTCGCTCGCCGCGTATGCGATCGTGATCCTCGCGTACCGGCACCTGCCGGTCGCGACCGTGTCGGCGCTGCGCGAAACGAGTTCGATCTTCGCGGTCGCGATCGGCTGGTTCGTGATGCGCGAGCGACCCGGCGCGCAGCGGCTCGCCGCCTGCGCGCTGGTGGTCGCGGGCGCGGCGTTGATCCGGCTTTAAGCGCGACCGGTACCGATATCCGCCGAGCGAATCGCGCATCGACGGCACCGCAGCGCGGCAATACCGTCGCACGCCGTCATCAGGCGGCGACCATATCGGAGCGCAGAAACGCCCGCTCGTCGATCGCCTCGGCAAGCGTCGCGAACGCCGTCGCGATCTCGTCCTCCGGCACGCACGCATAACCGAGCAGCAACCCCGGCGCCGCGCGCTCGCGATCCGCGTAATAGCCGGACAGCGGCCGCACGACGATATTGCGTTCGAGCGCGGCCTGCGCGACCGCGCGATCGTCGACGCCTGCCGGCAATTGCGTGACGAGATGCAGCCCCGCGTCGCTGCCGAGCGCCTGCAGCGTGTCGCCGTAGCGGCGCGCGACCGCATCGAGCAGCACTTCGCGGCGCTGCCCGTACAGCGTGCGCATCTTGCGGATATGCGACACGAAGTGCCCTTCCGCGATGAATTCGGCGAGCACGGCCTGCTGCAGCAACTGTCCTTCGCGATACAGCTCGGCGCTCGCGGTCGCGAAGCTTTCCGCGAGCGGTTCCGGCGCGACCAGGTAGCCGACCCGCAGCCCGGGGAACAGCGTCTTGCCGAAACTGCCGACGTAGATCACCTGCCCGGCCGTGTCGAGACCCTGCAGCGACGCGAGCGGCCGGCTGCCGTAACGGAATTCGCTGTCGTAATCGTCCTCGATGATCCAGCAGCCGTGCTGGCGCGCGTATTCGAGCAGCATCCGGCGCCGCGCGAGACTCATCACCATCCCGAGCGGATACTGGTGCGACGGCGTGACGAGCATCAGCTTCGGCGGTTCGGCGAGATCGGCGGGCGACGGCGCGATGCCTTCCTCGTCGACCGGGATCGGCCGCGTGGTCAGCCCCGACACGTTCAGCACGCTGCGCACGCCCCAGTAGCACGGGTCCTCGGTCCAGATCGCGTCGCCGGGATCGGTCAGGAGCCGCACCGCGAGGTCGATCGACTGGTGGATGCCGGTCGTAATCACGATCTGCTCGGGCGTGCAGCGCACCGAGCGCGACGTGCGCAGGTAGTCGGCCAGCGCCTCGCGCAGCAGCGCGAGCCCGCCGCCCGGCGCATAGGTCAGCAGGTCGGGGCGCAGGCGCCGCCAGTACTTGTTGTGCAGCCGCGTCCACACGCGCGCCGGAAATCGCGACACATCGGGCACGCCCGGCATGAACGCGCCGCCCTGGCGCTTCGACACGCCGGCCCCTTCGACGAGCCGCGTGCCGCGCGCGGACAGCCGCCGCGCGGACGGCATCACCACGGCCGGGCCGGCCGCCGCGTCGGGCGGCGCGCCGACGATCTCGTCCGGCGCGCTGTCGGCGACGAACGTGCCGCGGCCCGTCGCCGAGTTCACATAACCTTCGAGCGCAAGCTGTTCGTAAACCTGCGTGACCGTGTTGCGCGCGATCCCGAGCTCGGCGGCCAGGAGCCGCGACGACGGCACGCGCGTGCCGGCCGGCAGTTCGCGCGACAGGATCGCCTGTTGCAGCAGCCGGTGAAGCTGCCGGTAGATCGGCTGTTCGCCGCCGCGCACGAGGCGCTGCGCCAGCCAGTCCGACAACACGCTCGCGCGCATGATTGGCTCCTGAATATTTATTGAAATGGCTCTGATTGTCAGAGCCAAATGTGATTATAGTCGCCTCCATGGGCTGCCAACGCGCCCGATTTTCTACCCACCGGACAGAACATCAAGGAGATGACCGTGAAGAATGCCGACCTGCAGGCCCGCAAGAACGCCGCTACCCCGCGCGGCGTCGGTGTGATGTGCGATTTCTACGCAGCCCGCGCCGAGAACGCGGAACTGTGGGATGTCGAAGGCCGCCGCTTCATCGATTTCGCCGCCGGCATCGCGGTGCTGAACACGGGCCACCGCCACCCGAAGATCGTCAAGGCGATCGCGGATCAACTGAACAACTTCACGCACACCGCTTACCAGATCGTCCCGTACGCGTCGTACGTCGAGCTGGCCGAGAAGATCAACGCACGCGCGCCGGGCGATTTCCCGAAGAAGACCGCGTTCTTCACGACCGGCGCCGAAGCCGTCGAGAACGCGATCAAGATCGCGCGCGCCGCGACCGGCCGTCCGGGCGTCATCGCATTCTCGGGCGGCTTCCACGGCCGCACGATGATGGGCATGGCGCTGACCGGCAAGGTCGCCCCGTACAAGCTGAACTTCGGCCCGTTCCCGGGCGACGTGTTCCACGCGCCGTACCCGAACGCCGTACACGGCGTGACGACCGCCGACTCGATCAAGGCAATCGAGATGCTGTTCAAGGCCGACATCGATCCGAAGCGCGTCGCCGCGATCATCTTCGAACCGGTCCAGGGCGAAGGCGGTTTCTACCAGGCGCCGGCCGAATTCGTGCGCGCGCTGCGCAAGATCTGTAACGAACACGGCATCCTGCTGATCGCCGACGAAGTGCAAACGGGCTTCGCGCGTACCGGCAAGCTGTTCGCGATGCAGCACTACGACGTGCTGGCCGACCTGATCACGATGGCGAAGAGCCTCGCGGGCGGCATGCCGCTGTCGGGCGTCGTCGGCCGTGCGGACGTGATGGACGCGGCAGCGCCCGGCGGCCTCGGCGGCACGTACGCGGGCAACCCGCTGGCCGTCGCATCGGCGCACGCGGTGCTCGAGATCATCGACGAAGAGAAGCTGTGCGAGCGCGCCACGCAACTCGGCGACGTGCTGAAGGCGAAGCTGAGCGCGCTGCAGGCCGACGTGCCGCAGATCGCCGACGTGCGCGGCCCGGGCGCGATGATCGCGGTCGAGTTCCTGAAGCCGGGTTCGGGCGAGCCGGATGCGGAATTCACGAAGCGCGTGCAAACGCGCGCGCTCGAGCGCGGCCTGCTGCTGCTCGTGTGCGGCGTGTACTCGAACGTCGTGCGCTTCCTGTTCCCGCTGACGATTCCCGAGGCCGTGTTCGACGAAGCGCTCGTGATCCTCGAGGAAGTGCTGAAGGAAACGGTCGGCGTGCCGGCCTGAGTTCCCGTCCACTGAATGCGCCGCCGCCGTCGTCGAGACGGCGGCGGCCTTTTCATCCGTCATCTTCAAAGCAGACACCGGCATGAGCACTGTTCAAGAAACCCTGGCACTGAAGGATCCGTCGCTGTTCCGCCAGCAGGCGTACGTCAACGGCGAATGGCAAGGCGCAACGAACGGCGAGACGTTCGAAGTCCGCAACCCGGCGACGGGCGGCCTGCTCGGCACCGTGCCGGCGATGGGCACGGCCGAGACGCGTCACGCGATCGACGCCGCGAACGCCGCATGGCCGGCGTGGCGCAAGAAGACCGCGAAGGAACGCGCGGTCATCCTGCGCAAGTGGCACGACCTGATGATGGAAAACGCCGACGACCTCGCGCTGATCCTGACGACCGAGCAAGGCAAGTCGCTGGCAGAGGCGAAGGGCGAGATCGGCTACGCGGCGTCGTTCCTCGAATGGTTCGCGGAAGAAGGCAAGCGCGTGTACGGCGACACGATCCCGACGCCGGCGAGCGACAAGCGCATCGTCGTGACGAAGGAAGCGATCGGCGTGTGCGCGGCGATCACGCCGTGGAACTTCCCGGCGGCGATGATCACGCGCAAGGTCGGCCCGGCGCTCGCCGCAGGCTGCCCGATCGTCGTGAAGCCGGCCGAGGCGACGCCGTTCTCCGCGCTCGCGATGGCCGTGCTGGCCGAGCGCGCGGGTGTGCCGGCCGGCGTGTTCAGCGTCGTCACGGGCGACCCGAAGGCGATCGGCGGCGAACTGACGTCGAACCCGATCGTGCGCAAGCTGTCGTTCACCGGCTCGACGCCGGTCGGCCGCCTGCTGATGGCGCAATGCGCGGCGACGGTCAAGAAGGTCTCGCTCGAGCTCGGCGGCAACGCGCCGTTCATCGTGTTCGACGACGCCGATCTCGATGCGGCCGTGCAGGGCGCGATCGCGTCGAAGTACCGCAACAGCGGCCAGACGTGCGTGTGCACGAACCGTTTCTACGTGCATGAAGCCGTGTACGACCAGTTCGCGCAGAAGCTTGCGGCGGCGGTCGGCCAGCTGAAGGTCGGTCGCGGCACCGAGCCGGGCGTCACGCAAGGCCCGCTGATCAACGAAGCGGCCGTGCTGAAGGTCGAGGCGCACATCGAGGACGCGCTCGCGAAGGGCGCGACCGTCGTGACGGGCGGCAAGCGCCACGCGCTCGGCCACGGCTTCTTCGAGCCGACCGTGCTGACGGGTGTCACGCCGGCGATGAAGGTCGCGAAGGAAGAAACGTTCGGGCCGCTCGCGCCGCTGTTCAAGTTCGGCAGCGACGACGAGGTGATCCGCCTCGCGAACGACACCGAGTTCGGTCTGGCCGCGTACTTCTACAGCCGCGACATCGGTCGCGTGTGGAAGGTCGCCGAGGCGCTCGAATACGGGATGGTCGGCGTGAACACGGGCCTGATCTCGAACGAAGTCGCGCCGTTCGGCGGCGTCAAGCAGTCGGGCCTCGGCCGCGAAGGTTCGCACTACGGCATCGACGACTACGTCGTGATCAAGTACCTCTGCCTCGCCGTCTGACGGTTCAGGGCCTGCCGCTTCGGCGACAGGCCCTGACCGCCCGGCCGGAACCGGGCGGTCCGACGCGGGCCGGCACCCCTCTCCGTCGCGCCCGCGTCACCTCGCGCCCCCTCAATCAGCGGAACACGTTCACCGCATCGACAAGCCGCGTTGCCTGCTGTTGCAGGCTCTCCGACGCCGCCGTACTCTGCTCGACGAGCGCCGCGTTCTGCTGCGTGATGTTGTCCAGGTGCACGACCGCCTGATCGACCTGCGCGACACCCGTGCTCTGCTCGGCCGTCGACGAACTGATCTCCGCGATCAGGTCCGATACGCGTTTCACCTGCGTGACGATGTCCTCCATCGTCTTGCCCGCGCCGTCGACGATCCTCGCGCCCGATTCGACCCGCTCGACGCTCGCGCCGATCAGCGTCTTGATCTCCTTCGCCGCATTCGCGCTGCGCTGCGCGAGCGCCCGCACTTCGCCCGCGACCACCGCGAAGCCGCGCCCCTGTTCGCCCGCACGCGCGGCTTCGACCGCCGCATTCAGCGCGAGGATGTTGGTCTGGAATGCGATGCCATCGATCACGCCGATGATGTCCGCGATCTTGCGCGAGCTGTCGGTGATGTCGTTCATCGTCGTGACCACTTCGCTCACCGCCTTTCCGCCGCGCTCGGCCACATCGCTCGCCGATACCGCGAGCCGGTTTGCCTGCAGCGCGGTTTCCGCGTTGCTGTCGACCGTCGCTGTCATCTCGGCCATCGACGCGGCCGTCTCCTGCACGCTCGACGCGGCCTGCTCGGTGCGCGCGCTCAGGTCGTTGTTGCCCTGCGCGATCTCGTTGCTCGCGCGCTGCACGTTGTGCACCTGTTCGCTGACGTCGTCGACGAGCCAGCGGAACATCAGCCCGAGCTGGTTGATCGTGCGCAGCGTCATCCCGATCTCGTCGACGCGGTTCATCCGCACGCCGCGCCGGCTCTCGCCGGTCGCGACGTTCAGCGCCTGGTCGTGCAGCCGCTTCAGCGGCTGCACGATCTGCGCGTCGAGCCATAGTCCGGCCGTAGCCGTCACGCCGACCGTCACGCCGGCAAATGCCGCGAGCCCGCCGCCGGCCAGCCCGCATGCCCAGCCCGCGCCGACGACAACCGGCGCCAGCACGCACAGCGCCGCATGAACGCGCGCACGCACCGACATCGTCTGCGACAGCGACGCGATGCGCAGCAGCCCGGTGCGGATAACGAGCCCCTTGTGGAACCGGCGCTGGCCCGCCTTGCCTTCGCGAAACGCGCGATACAGCGCGTCGGCAGTCTCGGACTCGTCGCGCGGCGCCCTCGTGCGCACCGACATGTAGCCTTGCGGCTCGCCGTTGCGCATCACCGGGATCGCGTTCGCGCGCACCCAGTAATGATCGCCGTTCTTGCGGCGGTTCTTGACGAGCGCGGTCCACGGCTCGCCGCGCCGGAGCGTCGCCCACATGTCGGCGAACGCCTCGCGCGGCATGTCCGGGTGGCGCACCACATTGTGCGGCTGGCCGACGAGCTCCTCGTTCGAGAAGCCGCTCACCTGCGCGAACGTCGTGTTCGCGTACGTGATGGTGCCGTCGGCATCGGTCGTCGACATCAGCGTGACGTCGTCGGGAAAATCGAATTCTTGTTGGGTAACAGGCTGGTTGTTGCGCATGCAAGGCTCCGAAAGGCGGATCTGTCGTCCGCGCCGCGCTGAAATCACGCTCAGTAGCCGAAAAACGGTTGATCGCTTTACGACGGTCTTCGTCTTTACTGTCGGCAATCCGGCCGAAAACCTTACCCTTGCCGCGCATAAAATATGCAATTCGGCCGCCGCCATGATTTCGATCAAATAATCCGGCGATAATCGCCGCGCGCGTTTATCCGGATGTCACAACGCGCTGTCCGGAAACGCCGCATGACGCGCCAATACCGGCAGTCATTGCGCGCGGCGAAACGATTCGATCTATCCTGCTCCATTCAACCGGTATTCGAATTCGATGAAAAAGGCATTGCACGAACTGAATCGGCTGTCCTGGAATACGGCGACTGCCGCGCATAACAGCCATAAAGGCGATCAGGCCGCCTTTTTCCGCGATGGCGGCTCGATGCTGTTTCCGGAAGCACGCGAACTGCCCGGCGACGTCACGGGCCTGCGGCTTTTGCACCTGCAGTGCAACGCGGGGCAGGACACGCCGAGCCTCGTGCGCGACGGCGCGGATGCGACGGGCGTCGACATCTGCGACGAAGCGATCGGCTTCGCGCGGTTCGAGCACGCCGACATGCCGCGCCTGCCGCTGATGCATGCGATCGCCGCGCACCGGGTGGCCGCATGACGCGCCGTACCGCCGCCGAACGCGACGCGCTTTGCGCACGCACACTCGCGCGCGACGAGGTGCCGCTCGTGTGGACCATCGACCGGCGCGAGATCATCGAGCACCTGTATGTGCTGCGCGACGGCGCGCTGCATCTCGTTCCGGAGTTCTACGATGTCGACGGCTGGCCCGCCGGCGAAGCCGATCACTACACGCCGATCCTGCTCGACTGCCACGATCGCGGCGGCTGGTTCCTCGGCATGTTCGACGGCGCGCGGCTCGTCGCGACGGTCGTCGTCGACAGCCGCCCGCTCGGCCCGCGACACGACATGCTGCAGTTGAAGTTCCTGCATGTGAGCCGCGACTGGCGCGGCTGCGGGCTCGGCGAACAGCTCTATCGCGCGGCCCGCGCGCAGGCGCGCGCGATGAGTGCCGAACGCCTGTATGTGTCGGCGACGCCGTCGCAGCGCACGATCGACTTCTACCTGCGGCTCGGCTTTACGGTCAGCACATCGCCCGACCCGGCGCTGTACGCGCTCGAGCCGGAAGACATTCATCTGGAAGGACCGACGGCCTGACGCACCGGCACGCGTGCGACGCGTAGAATTTCCCGCTTTGCCACAGCTGCCATCAGCGATCACGGAGAGCGAAATTGCAGAACGAACCGCAGCCGCAGGCCATGCCGAAGATCCTCGTCAGCATGTGCGTGGTCGGTCATCCGGTGCGTTACAACGGCTCGGCCAAGGCCGCCGCGCACGACGCGCTCGAACGGTGGCAGCGCGAAGGGCGTCTCGTGCCCGTCTGCCCCGAACTGGCTGGCGGCTTCAGCGTGCCGCGCCCGCCCGCCGAAATCGCGGATGGCGAATCGGGGCAGCGGGTTCTGTCGGGCGCCGCACGCATCGTCGACGTGAACGGCACCGACGTGACGGCGCCGTTCGTCTCCGGCGCGCAAACCGCGCTGGCACTCGCGCGCGCGCACGATTGCCGCTTCGCGATCCTGGCCGACGGCAGTCCGTCGTGCGGCAGCACCTTCATTTATGACGGGAGTTTCGCGAACCGGCGGCATGCGGGCGCCGGTGTCACGGCGGCGTTGCTGCGCGAGCACGGCATCGAGGTGTTCGCGGACACCGAGATCGACGCGCTCGACGCGCGCCTCAGGCAGATATCGCAGGCCGGTTAACGACAATGCGCGGCACGACGATTGTCGTGCCGCGCATCGTTCGGGGAGCGGTGAGGCGGAAAAACAGCGAAGCGGCGCAGGTCCGGCCGCTTCTCCGCGTCACGCGTATCAGACGCGTTCGATCGCGATCGCGATGCCCTGGCCGACGCCGATGCACATCGTGCACAGCGCAAAGCGGCCGTTCGTGCGATGCAGCTGATACATCGCGGTCGTCACGAGACGCGCACCCGATGCGCCGAGCGGATGGCCGAGTGCGATCGCGCCGCCGTTCGGGTTCACGCGCGGATCGTCGTCGGCGACGCCGAGCATGCGCAGCACCGCGAGACCCTGCGACGCGAACGCCTCGTTCAGCTCGATCACGTCGAACTGGTCGATCGTCATCCCGAGCCGCGCGAGCAGCTTCTGCGTAGCCGGCGCGGGGCCGATGCCCATCACGCGCGGTGCGACGCCGGCCGTCGCGATGCCGAGCACGCGCGCACGCGGCGTCAGGCCGAAGCGCTTCGCGGTTTCCTCGTTCGCGAGCAGCAGCGCGGCGGCGCCGTCGTTGACGCCCGACGCGTTGCCGGCCGTCACCGAGCCGTCCGGGCGCACGACGCCCTTCAGCTTCGCGAGCGTTTCGAGCGACGTCTCGCGCGGATGTTCGTCGCGCGACACGACCACCGGATCGCCCTTCTTCTGGGCAATCGTGACCGACACGATTTCCTCGGCGAGCGTGCCGTCCTGCTGCGCACGCGCGGCCTTCTGCTGGCTGCGCAGCGCGAACAGGTCCTGGTCGGCGCGGCTGATGTTGTAATCGACCGCGACGTTCTCGGCCGTCTCCGGCATCGAATCGACGCCGTGAAGCTGCTTCATCAGCGGATTGACGAAACGCCAGCCGATCGTCGTGTCGAAGATGTCGGCCTGACGCGCGAACGCGCTCGCGGCCTTGCCCATCACGAACGGCGCGCGCGTCATGCTCTCGACGCCGCCCGCGACCATCAGCGCGGCCTCGCCCGACTTGATCGCCCGAGCGGCTACGCCGACCGCATCCATCCCGGAACCGCACAGCCGGTTGATCGTCGAACCCGGCACGCCCTGCGGCAGGCCCGCGAGCAGCGCCGACATGCGCGCGACGTTGCGGTTGTCTTCGCCGGCCTGGTTCGCGCAGCCGTAGATCACGTCGTCGATCGCCGTCCAGTCGACGTCGCGGTTGCGCTCGACGAGCGCCTTGAGCGGCACCGCGCCGAGATCGTCGGCGCGCACGCCGGACAACGCACCGCCGTAACGCCCGATCGGCGTACGGATCGCATCACACAGAAAAGCTTCGGTCATCAGTGTCTCCAGTCGGCCGGAGGTGGCGCTTCGGCGCTTACTCCGGTCCCATGGCTTCGCGGTCGGCCGGCGTGGGCGCGCTAGCGCTGGCTCCGGCCACATGCAAGGCTGGGAAATGAACGGGGCGCGCCCCTTGCATTGCCCGCCGGGATGCGCTTAAATGTTCTATATACGAACATAAGATCGTGTATCGAACGCTCAACGCATCATAGGGAGTGCGGGGACGACCTGTCAAGCGCCCGGTCCGCCGTGCGGTTGGCGTGTCAGGCCCCATGCGCTATCTTCTCGGCTGCACGATATTCCAACCGCTCATGACACCCGAAGACACTCAGACGAAACCCGGCGACTCCTATGTGCAGTCGTTCGCGCGCGGCCTCGCGGTGATCCGCGCCTTCGACGCGGCACGCCCGGAGCAGACGCTCACCGAGGTCGCGTCGGCTACCGGCCTGACGCGCGCGGGCGCGCGCCGGATCCTGCTCACGCTGCAGACGCTCGGCTACGTCGACGCCGACGGCCGGTTGTTCCGGCTCACGCCGAAGATCCTCGAGCTCGGCTTCGCGTACCTGACGTCGATGCCGTTCTGGAATCTCGCCGATCCCGTGATGGAGCAATTGTCCGCGCAGATTCACGAAAGCTGCTCGGCCGCCGTGCTCGACCGCACCGAGATCGTCTACGTGCTGCGCGTGCCGACGCACAAGATCATGACGATCAACCTGTCGATCGGCAGCCGGCTGCCCGCGTACTGCACGTCGATGGGCCGCGTGCTGCTGTCCGCGCTCGACGACGCGGCGCTCGACGAAACGCTCGCGCAGAGCAGCATCCGCGCACATACGCCGCGCACGATCACGGACCTCGGCGAACTGAAGGCGACGATCGCGCAGGTGCGCCAGCAGGGCTGGGCCGTGGTCGACCAGGAACTCGAAGTGGGCCTGATGTCGATCTCCGCGCCGATCCGCAACCGGCGCGGGCAGATCATCGCGGCGATGAACATCAGCGGCAACGCGCAGCGGCATACCGCGAAGCAGATGGTGAAGGAGTTTCTCGGGCCGCTGCAGCAGGCCGCGCAGACGGTGTCGGAGCTGGTGGCGCGGCGGGGGTGAGCGTCCAGCTCGATTGTCGTATCAGCGATACGACAATTCACTCATGAAAAAAGGCGGACAGCGCAAGCTGCCCGCCAACTCTGACTCTGTTGCAACGTTCTTCTCACGGAACACGGAGCAAACTCCGCGCCGCACAATTTAGTGACGCGCGGAAGCCTGGTCAATTTGACAAGAACGAAATTACACGGCGCCTATCGGCACACGGTGCCCGTCGCACCCGTCACGCGCCGAGCAACATCCCCGTGCGCACCGGCACCGTGCCCGTCACGCGGCCGAGCGGCGCACCGGCCGTCACGAAACGGATCGCGCGGCGCATATAGAACACCCCATCGGTCCCGCTCGAGATTGTCGTGATCGCATCCGTCAGCGGATCGACGATGTCGAACAGCGGATCGCCGGCGCGGATCGTCGCGCCGATCGCCGCACGGTGCACGAGAATCCCGCTCACCGGCGCGTAGAACTGCTCGCTGCCCGCGAGCGGCGTAGCCGGCGCGGCAAGCGGCGGCAGCGGCGCGCGTTCGCGCTGCACCGCGCCGCGCCACACCAGATAGTCGACGAGCGCATCGGCATCGCGTTCCGCATATTCATACGTCACGTCGCGCTGGCCGCGGCACTCGACTGTCACGGCCACGGTGCCGGCCGCCATCGGCGTGCCGTCCGGCAAGTGCTGCCGCAACTGCGACCACAGCAGGTGATGCGCATCGTCGAACGCATGGCCGCCGGAATCCTCGGCGAGCAGCGACACGTCCGCGCCGAGATAGCGCGCCAGCGGCTCGACCTCCGGCCACGCGGTGTCGCTCGTGTACACGTGCATCACCGCTTCGAGCGAACAATGCAGGTCGATCACGACATCGGCGTCATGCGACAGTTTC
This sequence comes from Burkholderia pyrrocinia, assembly GCF_001028665.1. NCBI lineage: Bacteria > Pseudomonadati > Pseudomonadota > Betaproteobacteria > Burkholderiales > Burkholderiaceae > Burkholderia > Burkholderia pyrrocinia. The sequence continues at coordinate 1,447,717 of NZ_CP011504.1, read as the reverse complement.
AGCAGCGCGAGCTGCAGCGCGTCGAATTCGGTGCGCGGCGCGATCTCGTCGAGCGCCGCGCCGACGCATTCGCGCACGATCGCGCGATTGCGTTCGGGGTCATCGCCGAGCCGGTCGCGCGCACGCGCGGCAATTTCCGCGAGCGGCAGGAAGCCGCGATTGAAGTTGCGGCCGCTCGCGAGGTCGAAACGGCCGATGAATTGCCCGAGCAGATGATGATTGAGGCCGACCGGGTTCGCGACCGGCACGAGCACGATCTCGGCCGCGAGCCGGCCTTCGGCGTCGAGCTGCGCGAGACGCTGCTTCAGCACGAACGCCGCGAGCATCGCAGGCGTCTCGTCCGCGTGCAGCGCGGCCTGCAGGTAGATCTTGCGGCCGGTATCGGCCGGCCCGAAATGAAAGCTCGTCAGCGTGCGCTGCGTGCCGATCGACGGCGACAGGAGCGGCGTGGTGCGAATCTGCATCGATGGTCTCGAACGGATGAAAGCGGAGGAATCGGAGGAGTCGGGGAACCCGGCCTGCACGGCGCTCAGTCGCCGTACGGGTTGAAATCGAAGTACTGCTTCGCGATCCTGTCGTAGGTGCCGTCCTTCAGCATCGACGCGATCGCGCCGTCGATCGACGCCTTGAGCGCCGTATCGGACTGCCGCATGCCGATGCCGACACCGCGATCGCCCAGGTCGAGCGGCGCGCCGACAAACGCGAAGCCCTTGCCGCGCGGCTGGCGCAGGAACCCGTAATCGGCTTCCACCGCGCCGAGCAGCGCGGCGTCGAGCCGGCCGTTGACGAGATCGGCGAACACGTCGTCCTGGCTCTTGTACGGCACCACGCCGACGCTGGCCGGCGCCCAGTGCGCGAGTGCCCACGATTCGAACTGCGTGCCCGACTGTACGCCGACGCGCTTGCCGGCCAGCGACGCCGCCGCGCTGCCGAGCCCGCTCCCGGGCCGCGCGACGAGCCGCGACTTGAAACGGAACAGCTTCGACGAGAACAGGATCTGCTTCTCGCGCTTCTCGGTGATCGCCATCGACGACAGGATCGCGTCGATCTTGCGCGCCTGCAGCGCGGGGATCATCCCGGAGAACTCGAGCTCGACCCACTGGCAGCGCAACTGTGCGCGACGGCAGATCTCGTTGCCGAGATCGACGTCGAAGCCCTTCAGGCTGCCGTCGGGCGCCTTCGCGTCCATCGGCGGATAGGTCGGATCGATACCGACGCGCACGACATGCGTGTCGAGCGCGCTGGCGGACGTGGCCGCCAATCCGAGGCACAGGGAAACGAGCGGGACGAGGAAGCGTTTCATGGTCGACGGGAGGCAGGAAGAGGGGCAAGCGGCATGAGCCGGACTGCCAGCGATCGTAGTGCGCACGCGCCGCCGCCGGAATCATCGGCTGCCTTATCATGATCACTCTTTCCGATCACCGGCATCGCGCTTGCCCATGGCGTTCACGCTGTCCCAGCTTCGCATCTTCCAGGCCGTCGTCGAGCACGGCAGCCTGCGCGCCGCGGCGCGTGCGCTCGATCTCGCGCAAAGCGGCGTCACGCAGCAACTGCAAAGCCTCGAGGCGACGCTCGGCGCGACGCTGTTCACGCGCACCAATCGCGGCATCGTGCCGACGGCCGTCGGCCAGCGGCTGCTCGCGCGCTCCGGTTCGATCCTCAGCGAATGCGAGCAGGTCGAGCGGGAAATCCGGCAACTGAGCGGCGCATACGAAGGCACCGTCACGCTCGGTCTCGTCACCGAACCGCTGATCGACGCGTTCGCGCCCGTGCTGACCGCGTTTCGCGCGCGCTTCGACAAGGTCGACGTGCACCTGCGCACCGGCACGTCGCGCATGATGATCGGCTGGCTGCGCGAAAGTGCGATCGATTTCGCGATCTCGCACGTCGCGAAGCAGACCGACACGACCGACCTTGCGGTCACGCCGCTGCATGCGTCGGCGCCGGTGGTCGTGTGCCGCACCGGGCATCCGGCGATGCACGCGCAATCGCTCGCCGAACTGGCCGGCTACGCGTGGGTGTCCACGCGCTCGCCGAACCTGAGCGCCGACCCGGTCGTCAACCGGCTGCTCGCGTACTTCGACGCGCACGGCCAGCCGCCGCCGAAGATCCTCGCGACCGTCGAAGGGATGTTCGAGACGCTGCAGCTCGTCACGCAAACCGATTGCCTTGCGCTCGAAACCGAAGCCATCACGCGGCACGGGCCGTTCGCCGGCGCGCTCGCCAAGGTGCCGGTGCGCGAGCACGCGGAATCGCAAGACGTCTGCCTGCTGCAGCGCGCGGCCGTGCCGCTGGCGCCGGCCGCGCAGGAACTCGCGACGATGCTCGCGTCGTACTTAAGGATGGTGCGCGGACGGTAGACGCGCGTTGCCGCCTGCCGCCCGTCGCCGGCAACCTGTCGCCGGCAACCTGTCGCCGGCTGCCCGTCGCACCGCCCGTCAGTCCATCGACTCCTGAGCCGTCTCGCGCAGCATCGCGACCGCAATCAGCGACAGCACCACGCACGCGGCCACGTAGCCGGCCGGCGCGAGCTTGCTGCCGGTCGTCTTCACGAGCCAGGTCGCGATCAGCTGCGCGGTGCCGCCGAAGATCGTCACCGCGAGCGCATACGCGATCGAGATGCCCGTCGCGCGCACATGGCGCGGCAGCGACTCGCACATCAGCGCCATCTCCGACGCCGAGCCGAGCGAATAGAACAGCAGCATCAGCGCGGTCAGCGGCAGGATCACCGACAGCGTCGGATGATGGTTCATCAGCCAGAACGCCGGGAACAGCAATACGACCAGCACGCCGCGGCCGACGAAGATCGGCACGCGCCGGCTGCCGATCCGGTCCGACAGCAAGCCGAACAGCGGGCACGTGACCAGCATCACGCAGCCCGATGCGACGCCGACGAACATCGACAGCTTCATCGGCAGGCCGAGCGTGTGGATCGCGTAAGTCGGCATGTAGAAGGTCAGGATGTAGGTCGACACCGTGCCGCCCATCACCGTGAGCATCAGCAGCAGCACCGTGCGCGTGTGCTTCGAGAACAGCTCGTGCAGCACGCCGCGCTCGATGCCGTGATGGCTGTCGCCGGGCGCATCGTCCGCGAGCCGGCGGCGCAGATACATGCCGACCGGCGCGATCAGCACGCCGACGAGGAACGGCAGCCGCCAGCCCCAGCTTTCGAGCGCATCCTTGGTCATCGTGTTCGACAGCAGCGCCGCGAAACCGGAGCCCATCAGCGCGGCGCCGCCCTGCGTCGCGAGTTGCCAGCTTGCGCGGAACGCGCGGCGCGACGTGCCGCCCTGTTCGAGCAGCGTCGTGGTCGCCGCGCCGAATTCGCCGCCCTGCGAGAAGCCCTGCATCAGCCGTGCGAACACGACGAGCAGCGGTGCGGCCATGCCGACCTGCGCATACGTCGGCGCGATCGCGATCAGGCCCGTGCCGAGCGCCATCAGCATGATCGTCAGGTTCAGCGCGGCCTTGCGCCCCTTGCGGTCCGCGTAGACGCCGAGCACGACGCTGCCGAGCGGCCGCGTGAAGAAGCCGGCGGCGAACGTCGCGACCGACAGCAGCAGCGACGTGGTCGGATCGCTCGACGGGAAGAACAGCTTGCCGATCAACACCGCGAAAAAGCCGTACACGGTGAAATCGAAGAATTCCAGCCAGTTGCCGATCACGGCCGCCGCGATCGCACCGCGCCGCGTGACGGCGGGCGCGCCGGTTGCGCCGGCTTCGGCGGCCCCCGCCGATGCGGGGTGCAGCGCGAGATGGTCTTTCTGCATCGTTTTATTCTCCTCTCAATGCGGCCGGAAGCGCCGGCCGCGCGCCACCGCGATCACTGCCCCAGGTAACGCTCCACGAGACGCGTCCAGAACGCCGCGCCGATCGGCAGGTTGCGATCGTTGAAGTCGTATTTCGGGTTGTGCACCATGCAGCCGTCCTCGCCTTCGCCGTTGCCGAGCCGCACGAACGAGCCCGGCCGCTGCTGCAGCATGAACGCGAAATCCTCGCTGCCCATCAGCAGGTCGGTCTGCTCGACCACGTGCGCGTCGCCGACGAGCTCGCGCGCGACCTGCGCGGCGAAATCCGTTTCGGCATCCGTATTGACGACGACCGGGTAGCCTTCGATGTACTCGACGTTCGCGCTCGCGCCGTAGCTCGCGGCCTGCGTTTCGGCCAGCTCGACGATGCGGCGCTTGAGCAGCGCGCGCACGTCGGGGCTGAACGAGCGCACGCTGAGCTCGAGGCGTGCGCCGTTCGGAATCACGTTGTTCGCGGTGCCCGCGTGCATCGAGCCGACCGTGACGACCGCCGGCTGCGCGGGGTCGACGTTGCGCGCGACGATCGTCTGCAATGCCATCACGATGCTCGCCGCGACGACGACCGGGTCGACCGTCAGGTGCGGCCGCGCCGCGTGGCCGCCGACGCCCTCGATCGTGATGATCGCCTTGTCGCCGGCCGACATGAACGGGCCGCGCCGCGTGAGGAAGACGCCGGGCGCCGCGCCCGGATGGTTGTGCATGCCGAACACGGCGTCGCACGGGAAGCGTTCGAACAGGCCGTCGTCGATCATCTTCTTCGCGCCGCTGTCGACGCCGTGCTCTTCCGCCGGCTGGAAATACAGGTGCACGGTGCCGGAGAAGTTGCGCGTCTTCGCGAGATGCTGCGCGGCGCCGAGCAGCATCGTCGTGTGGCCGTCGTGGCCGCACGCGTGCATCTTGCCGTGCGTGCCGCTCGCATACGGCAGGCCGGTCGCCTCGACGATCGGCAGCGCATCCATGTCGGCGCGAATGCCGATGCTGCGCGTGCCGTCGCCCACGCGCAGCGTGCCGACGACGCCCGTCTTGCCGACCCCGCGCGTCACCTGCCAGCCCCACTGTTCGAGCTTCTCGGCGACGAGCGCGGCCGTGTCGTGCTCTTCGTATGCAAGCTCGGGATGGTGGTGGATGTGGTGACGGATCTCGCGCAACCCGCCGGCGGCGGGCATCAGATCCTCGATTTCGGTGAATCGGGTATCGGTGGTCATCAAGGGGCTCCTGCTGTTTGTCTGCACACGCAACCGGTGCGTGCGGGAAAGCGAGCCACTATATCGAGCCGATATCGGTTCAATAAGATGCGGAATTTTTCACCGCGATAAGGTTTGTTAATCAGGGTTAATACGGGCGTCGCTCGCCGTCCGTGCCTCATCGGATGCGATCGACACGCGCCCGTTGATTTTTGAGACAAACGGTCTATTATTCGCGCATGGACGTTCGAACTGATCCGCCTCGCCGTCGCGGCAGGCCACCGAAGCAGCATGAAGACCTCGTCGCCACGCGGGACATGCTGTTGCGCACGGGGCTGGAAGTGCTCACCGAGAAGGGGTTTTCGGCCACCGGGCTCGACGAGATCCTCGGGCGCGCCGGGGTGCCCAAGGGCTCCTTCTATCACTACTTCGACAGCAAGGAAGCGTTCGGCCTCGAACTGATCGACCGTTATGCCGACTTCTTCGCGCGCAAGCTGGACCGCCATTTCAGCGACGCGGCGCGCTCGCCGTTGCAGCGCGTGCGCGCGTTCGTCGACGATGCCCGGGACGGCATGGCCCGCTACGAATACGGCCGGGGCTGCCTGATCGGCAACCTCGGGCAGGAAATGGGCGCGCTGCCCGAAAGCTTCCGCGCACGCCTGCGCATCACCTTCGAGGACTGGCAACGCCGCCTCGCCGATTGTCTGGCCGCCGCGCAGCAAGTCGGCGAACTGGCCGGCTCGGCCGACCCTGCCGAACTCGCCGCATTCTTCTGGATCGGCTGGGAAGGCGCCGTGCTGCGCGCGAAGCTGGAGCGCAGCGATACGCCGCTGGCCCTGTTCGCGCAGTTCTTCTTCAACGGGCTGCCCCGCCGCTGAATTTTTTTGCCATTAACTAGACGATCGGTCTAGAAAGGAGGACGCATGTTTCAAGGCATCGTGATCGACAGGCATGAAACCGGCCAGCAAGCGCGGCTCGAGACGCTGGACGACGCGCAGCTGCCGGCCGGCAACGTGACGGTACGCGTGGGCTATTCGACGCTGAACTACAAGGACGGGCTGGCGATCACCGGCAAGAGCCCGGTGGTCCGCAAGTTCCCGATGGTGCCCGGCATCGATCTGGTCGGGGAAGTCGAGGACAGCACGCACCCCGACTATCGCCCAGGCGACCAGGTCGTGCTCAACGGTTGGGGCGTCGGCGAAACGCACTGGGGCGGCCTGGCGCAGAAGGCGCGCGTCGATGGCGACTGGCTGGTGCCGCTGCCGTCCGCCTTTTCGCCGCAACAGGCGATGGCCATCGGCACGGCGGGCTACACCGCGATGCTGTGCGTGATGGCACTGGAGCGGCATGGCGTGCGCCCGGACGACGGCGAGATCGTGGTGACAGGCGCGGCAGGCGGGGTAGGCAGCGTCGCCACGGCCCTCCTCGCGCGGCTGGGATACCGCGTCGTCGCCGTCACCGGCCGCCCCGCCGATGCCGACTACCTGCGGCAGCTCGGCGCGGCGGAGATCCTGGAGCGGGCGCAATTCAGCGAGCCCGGCAAGCCGCTGGGCAAGGAACGATGGGCGGGCGCGGTCGACGTGGCGGGCAGCCATGTGCTCGCCAACGTGTGCGCGACCACGCGGTACCGCGGCGTCGTGACGGCCTGCGGCCTGGCCGCCGGCATGGATTTCCCCGCGACCGTCATGCCGTTCATCCTGCGCGGCGTCACGCTCGTCGGGATCGACAGCGTCATGTGCCCGCGCGCCGACCGCCTGGAGGCGTGGCGCCGGCTCGCGTCCGATCTCGACGTCGGGAAGCTGGGCGAGATCAGCCACCAGGTCGGCCTGGGCGACGTCATCCCGCTTGCCGGGGAGTTGATCGCCGGCAAGGTTCGCGGCCGTATCGTCGTCGACGTCAACGCGTAACGTCGTCGCCGACCACCGGCGCTTCATTTTTCGGACGGCCGCGCCCGCGCATCGAGCGCGCCCGTGCCGTTTTATCCAGGAGACCTCATGACCGCCGCAAACACCGCCCCCATCAGCCGCTTTCCCGTGCCCGCGCTCGAAGACCTGCCCGAGGACATTCGCGAACGCATCGCGGCCGTCCAGGAAAAGTCGGGCTTCATCCCGAACGTCTTCCTGACCCTCGCGCATCGCCCGGACGAGTTTCGCGCGTTCATGGCTTACCACGACGCGCTGATGGACAAGCCGGGCAACCTGAGCAAGGCCGAACGGGAAATGATCGTCGTGGCCACCAGCAGCGTGAACCAGTGCCAGTACTGCGTGATCGCGCACGGTGCGATCCTGCGCATTCGCGCGAAGGATCCGCTGATTGCCGACCAGGTCGCCACCAACTATCGCAAGGCCGACATCACCGCCCGGCAGAAGGCGATGCTCGACTTCGCGATGAAGGTGTCGCAGGCCGCGCACCAGGTCGGCGAAGCGGATTTCGACACGCTCAAGTCGCAGGGCTTCGTCGAAGAAGACATCTGGGACATCGCGGCGATCTCGGCTTTCTTCGGCATGTCCAATCGCATCGCGAACGTGACGAACATGCGGCCGAACGCGGAGTTTTACGCGCTGGGGCGCTGAGCGCTCGGCGGGCAGTCGTGCGGTCACGCGGGCGGGACGGCCACCGGGCTGCCGAGCTTCGCAGCGTTCTTTCATGTGCCGAGCCTGACGCTCACGCGGCATGACCCGATTCCGGCCGACGGTTTCGCGACCGTCTGTACGCTCGCGATCCAGGCCGTGTCGCTGTACCGGATGCGTATGCCGGGCACCGTACCGATCGAGTGAGGCGACGCGGCTCGCAGGCCGGCGGCGCCACACCCTGCCGGCGAGCCGCCGCCCGACGACCGCCCATGCCGCTCGCCCGCTCCGGCAGCGGCCCGGCTCCTTCAGCGCCCGCACCGCCTGCGACCCATCCACCAGTTGCGCGACAGGAAACGGACACACACGCGATCCATCAAATGCGTGCACTATTAGGGTTTTGCCGTACCGGCGCCCGGCGCCTTCGACGTTCGTTCCACGCTCACCGTTTCAGACGCGAACCTCCCATGACGAATCAGCCTACCCAGACCGCGGCCGACCGGCCCGTCGACATGATCATCTTCGGCGGCGGCGGCGACCTGGCCGCCCGCAAGCTGTTGCCCGCGCTGTACATGGCGCACCTGCACTGCAACCTTCCGCCCGAGACGCGCATCATCGCCGTCGGCCGCCGCGACTGGGGCATCGACGGTTATCGCAAGTTCATGGACGAGCAGTCGCGCCCGTTCATCGACGAGAAGGCGTTCAACGCCGACGCGTGGAGCCGTTTCCTCGACCTGTTCAAGTACGTGCTGATCGACGTGAGCGCGCCGGACGACTACCTGCGGCTCGCCGAAGCGGCGCGCGGCGATGCGATCCGCGTGTTCTATCTGTCGACGTCGCCGGAGCTGTTCACGACGATCTGCGACAACCTGTCGGCCGCGCACCTCGTCGATGCGCGCTCGCGCGTCGTCCTCGAAAAGCCGCTCGGCCACGATCTCGCATCCGCGAAGGCGATCAACGATGCGGTCGGCAAGCACTTCGAGGAATCGCAGATCTATCGGATCGACCACTATCTCGGCAAGGAAACCGTGCAGAACCTGATGGTGCTGCGCTTCGGCAACCCGATCTTCGGGCCGCTGTGGCAGGGGCCGAACATCCGCAGCGTGCAGATCACGGTCGCGGAAACGGTCGGGGTCGGCAGCCGCGCGGGCTTCTACGACCATACGGGCGCGCTGCGCGACATGGTGCAGAACCACCTGCTGCAGCTGCTGTGCATCGTCGCGATGGAGCCGCCCGTGTCGCTCGACCCGGACGCGGTGCGCGACGAGAAGCTGAAGGTGCTGCGCTCGCTGCGGCCGATGGCGCTGTCGGACGTCGCGCGCGACACGGTGCGCGGCCAGTACACGGCCGGCGCGGTCGACGGCCAGCCGGTCAAGGGCTATCTCGAGGAAGACAACGTGCCGGCGGACAGCCGCGCGGAAACCTTCGTCGCGCTGCGCGCGCACATCAACAACTGGCGCTGGGCGAACGTGCCGTTCTTCCTGCGCACGGGCAAGCGGCTGCAGCGCCGCCAGTCGGAAATCGTGATCGAGTTCGCGGACATGCCGTTCTCGATCATCCCGACCGGCCCGCGCCATTACGGCAACCGCCTCGTGATCCAGCTCCAGCCGGAAGAGTCGATCCAGTTGCAGATGCTCGCGAAGGAACCGGGCAGCGGGATGAACATGGTGCCCGTGAGCCTGAACCTCGACCTGCAGCAGGCGATTCCGGAGCGGCGCGCGGAAGCGTACGAACGGCTGCTGATCGACGTGATCCGCGGCCGCCTCACGCACTTCATGCGCCGCGACGAGCTCGAAGCCGCATGGTCGTGGGTCGAGCCGATCCTCGACGGCTGGAAGCAGCTCGGCGACCGGCCGCGCCTGTACACGTCCGGCACGTTCGGGCCCGCGGCCTCGTCGGCGCTGCTCGCGCGCGACGGCATGTCCTGGTCCGAAGAGGCGTAACCGCAGCACGACGGCGTGCCGCCGCGCGGCACGCCGGGCCAATCGGGGCGCATGCCCGCCCCGCTTTCCTCCGTCTTCCCCCGCAAGCCGCCCGCCGCCGCTACCGCGGCTCCAGCCACGCGGCCTTGCGCCGCGCCGGCGCATCGCTGCCGCTGCTGCCGCCGCCCAGCACCTCGATCATGTAGTCGACGAACGACGCGATTCGTGACGAGATCGCGGTATTGCGGTAGTACACCGCATGGATCGGCTGCTCGACATCGAGCGTCTGGCGCGCGAGCACCTGCACGAGCCGCCCCGCTTCGCGATCCTGCGCGGTCATGAAATCCGACAGGCAGACGATGCCCGCGCCGTCCAGCGCGAGCTGCCGCAGCGTCTCGCCGCTCGACGACCAGATGCCCGGCTCGATGCGGCACGGCTCGCCGTCGGTGCCGAGGATCGGCCACACGTTCAGCGATTCGGGCTGCGTGAAGCCGAGCAGCGTGTGCTTGCCGAGATCCTCGACCTTGCGCGGCTGGCCGTGCGCTTCGACATACGCGGGGCTCGCGAGGATGCGCAGCCGGCTGTTGCCGATGCGCCGGCTGTGCAGCGTCGAATCCTTCAACCGGCCGATCCGGATCGCGACATCGGTGCGCCGCTCCAGCAGGTCGATGATCCCTTCGTTGCTGTTCAGCTCCAGCTCGACCTTCGGGAAGCGTTCGCGGTAGCCGCGCACCAGCGGCACGATCACGTGCAGCATGAACGGCGTCGCGGCGTCGACGCGCAGGCGCCCCGACGGCATCTCTCGCCGTGCGAGCATCTGCTCCTCCGCGTTCTCGACCGATTCGATGATCGCGCGCGCGTCCTGCAGGAACGCGCGCCCCTCCTCGGTCAGTTCGAGCCGCCGCGTGGTCCGGCGCAGCAGCGTGGTCTTCAGCTTCTCCTCGAGCCGCGCGAGCGTGCGGCTCGTCGCCGACACCGTGAGGTCGAGCTGCTGCGCGGCAGCGGTGATCGAACCGGTGTCGACCACGGCTGCAAAGGCCTGGAGTTCGTCGAGCGTGACTTTCATTGTTGATTTGAAATCAAAACAATTTGGTTTATAGACCAGTTTTTCCGCAAAAGTAAAGTCGGCACACTGCGATCCATCCTTACTGGAACCAGGATCCCATCATGCCACTCGCCCTGCTTGCGCTGACCATCAGCGCCTTTGCCATCGGCACCACCGAATTCGTGATCGTCGGGCTGATTCCGACGATCGGCGCCGACCTCGGCGTCAGCCTGCCGTCGGCCGGCCTGCTCGTCAGCCTGTACGCGCTGAGCGTCGCCATCGGCGCGCCGCTCCTCACCGCGCTCACCGGCCGCGTGCCGCGCAAGACGCTGCTCGCCGCGCTGATGGCGCTGTTCACCGTCGGCAACCTCGTCGCATGGCAGGCGCCCGGCTACGAATCGCTGATCGTCGCGCGCATCCTCACCGGCCTCGCGCACGGCGTGTTCTTCTCGGTCGGGTCGATCATCGCGACCACGCTCGTGCCGAAGGACAAGGCGGCCAGCGCGATCGCGACGATGTTCAGCGGGATGACCGTCGCGTTCGTCGCCGGCATTCCGCTCGGCACCTTCATCGGCCAGCACTTCGGCTGGCGCGCGACCTTCCTGATCGTCGCGCTGTTTGGCCTGGTCGCGTTCCTTGGCGCGGTCGCATTCGTGCCGCGCGCGCTGCCGCAAACGCCGCCGGCGCCGCTCGCCCGCCAGCTCCGCGTGCTCGCGCAGCCGCGCCTGCTGCTCGTCTTTGCGATGACGGCCGTCGGCTACGGCGGCTCGCTGATCGCGTTCACGTACATGGCGCCGCTGCTCGAACAGATCGCCGGCTTCACGCCGTCGCAGGTCAGCCTCGTGCTCGTCGGCTACGGCGTGTCGGTCGCGTTCGGCAACGTGTGGGGCGGCAAGCTCGCGGACGCCGTCGGCCCCGTGAAGGCGCTCAAGCGGATCTTCCTGCTGCTCGCGATCGTACTGCTCGCGCTGACCTTCACGATCCACGTCAAATGGCTCGCGGTGCTGACGATGCTCGCGTGGGGCGCGGTCGCGTTCGGCAACGTGCCGGGGCTGCAGGTGTACGTCGTCAAGCAGGCGCGCCACTTCGCGCCGGACGCCACCGACGTCGCATCGGGCTTCAACATCGCCGCGTTCAACCTGGGCGTCGCGGGCGGCTCGTCGCTCGGCGGCCTGATCGTCGCGAACGTCGGCCTCGGCCACACGCCGTGGATCGCCGCGGTCGTCACGCTCGGCGCGTTCGCGCTCACCGCGCTGAGCGGCCGTCTCGACCGCCACCACGGGCTGCCGGAACGCACGGCCGAACCCGTCGAACTCGCCCATTGAACGTCACACCTTTTTGCAGGAGCTGATCAGCATGAACGCATCGACCCGGCGTCCGCCGTTCGCCGGCAAGACATTCGAAGTCCGTTACGACGGCCTCACCGCGCTCAACGCGTATGACGAGGACGGCCGCCGCATGCGCTACGAGATCACCGAAGGCGCGTACGCCGGCGCGACGGGCGAAGTCGCCTGCACGTGGCAGCACATCGCCGGCGAGACCTACGCGATCTCGTGGCAGGAAGCCGACCGCGCGACGGTCGTGCATATCGACGATTTCGCCGCCGGCACGTCGCGCTCGTTCTTCACCGCGTCGTCGCTCGATTTCCACCGCCTCGAAGGCAGCCTGCGCGCGGTCTGAACGGAGCCCGACCATGTCCACTTCTCTCGACACACTCGCCGACGGCGGCTTCAGCGTCGGCATCGAACTGCCGCTCGACAACGACTGGTCGCCGGCCGGCGACGCAAGGCGCCAGCATGACGGCCGCCGTCCCGGCGTGCCCGACCTCGCCATCCACGCGGAGCTCGCGCAACTGGCCGACACGCTCGGCTTCCGCGCGCTCTGGGTGCGCGACGTGCCGGTGTACGACCCGTCGTTCGGCGACGCCGCGCAGGTGTTCGAAACGTTCTCGTATCTCGGCTACCTCGCCGGCATCACGCGCGACATCCTGCTCGGCACGGCGGCCGTCGTGCTGCCGCTGCGCGAACCGCTACTGACGCTGAAATCGGCCGCGACGATCCAGGAGCTGAGCGGCGGCCGCCTGCTGCTCGGCGTCGCGAGCGGCGACCGTCCCGTCGAATATCCGCTGTTCGGCCGCGATTTCGCATCGCGCGGCGCGAATTTCCGCGACCAGATCGCACTGCTGCGCGACGGCGCGCGCGGGCACCTGCCGCCCGGCCTCGACGTGCTGCCCGCCGCCCGTTCGCCGGTGCCGCTGCTCGTCGCGGGCCTCGCGCAGCAGACGCCGGCATGGATCGGCGAGCACATGGACGGCTGCCTCGCGTATCCGGGCACGCCGGCCGACCATGCGCAGCGCGCCGCGAACTGGCGCGCCGTGGCAGGCGACAAGCCGTACGTGAGCTTCATCCACCTCGACCTCGCGGAAGACCCGCACGAACCGCTGCAGCGGCACCGCTTCGGCGCCCGCGCGGGACGCATCGCGCTGACCGAAGAACTCGCGGCGATGCGCGACGCCGGCGTGCGGCACATCGGCCTGCATTTCCGCCGCAACCGCCGCCCGCTCGACGAAACGATGGCCGAAATCGCGGCGGAGGTACTGCCGGCGTTCCATGCGAATGCGAGCGCGAGCGCGCAAACACACGTCGCATAAGGCCGGCAACGTTCCGCAGCGGGCCCGGCTCACGACCGATATTTGAATTCAAATCAAATATTTTTGACCTCTAAAGGCGTTTATCTCATCAGTCCCAAGCGCCAGAATGACTCGCATACCGCAACCGTTCCCCTCTCCCAGGAGCACACGATGAGCAAGATTCCCGCATTCGGCCTCGGCACTTTCCGCCTGCAAGGCCAGGTCGTCATCGACTCGGTCCGCAACGGCCTCGACGTCGGCTACCGCGCGATCGACACCGCGCAGATCTACGGCAACGAAGCCGAAGTCGGTGAAGCGATCGCCGCATCGGGCGTGCGCCGCGAAGACCTGTTCCTCACGACGAAGATCTGGGTCGACAACTACGCGCCGGGCAAGCTCGTTCCGAGCCTCGAAGAAAGCCTGCGCAAGCTGCGCACCGACCATGTCGACCTGACGCTGATCCACTGGCCGGCCCCGGACAACGGCGTCGCGCTCGACACGTTCATGACCGCGCTGGCCGATGCGAAGGCAAAGGGCCTCACGCGCCGGATCGGCATCTCGAACTTCAACATCGCACTGACGAAGGAAGCGATCGCGGCCGTCGGCAAGGATGCGATCGCGACGAACCAGATCGAACTGAGCCCGTACCTGCAGAACCGCAAGCTCGTCGAGTTCCTGAACGGCGAAGGCATCCACGTGACGTCGTACATGACCCTCGCATACGGCAAGGTGCTCGGCGACCCGGTGATCGGCGCGATCGCGCAACGTCACAAAGCGACGCCCGCGCAGGTCGCACTCGCGTGGGCGCTGCAGCTCGGCTACTCGGTGATTCCGTCGTCGACGAAGCGCGAGAACCTCGCGAGCAACCTGCTCGCGCAAACGCTGCGCCTGACCGACGAAGACATGGCGCAAATCGCCGCGCTTGACCGCAACGGCCGCGAAGTCGACCCGGCCGGCCTCGCGCCGAAGTGGGACTGACACGCCGCCCGCCATTCGACATTCGACCCGTCCGCGGCCAGACGGCCGCGGCACCGACAGGAATTCATCATGACCCAGGACCCGCTTTTCCAACCGCTGCGACTCGGTGCACTGACGCTGCCGAACCGCATCGTGATGCCGCCGATGACGCGTTCGCGCGCGAGCCAGCCCGGCGACGAAGCCAACGAACTGATGGCCGCGTACTACGCGCAGCGCGCGAGCGCGGGCCTGATCGTCAGCGAAGGCACGTATATCGCGCCGCTCGGCAAAGGCTACGCATGGACGCCCGGCATCCACACGCCGTCGCAGGTCGCCGGCTGGCGCAAGGTGACGGACGCGGTGCATGCCGCGCATGGGCGCATCTTCGCGCAACTCTGGCACGTCGGCCGGCTGAGCCACACGAGCCTGCTCGGCGGCCGGCAACCCGTGTCGTCGTCGCCGATCCAGGCGAAGGGCGTGAACGTGTTCGTCGCCGCTGAAGACGGCAGCACGCCGGGCTTCGTGCAGGCGTCCGAGCCGCGCGCGCTGACGATCGACGAGATCCGCGAGATCGTCGGCCAGTACCGCGCCGCCGCACGCCACGCGATCGAGGCCGGCTTCGACGGCGTCGAACTGCATGGCGCGAACGGCTATCTCGTGAACCAGTTCATCGACTCGAACGCGAACACGCGCACCGACGCGTACGGCGGCTCGCTGGAAAACCGGCTGCGCTTCCTGCGCGAAGTCGCGCAGGCGCTGATCGAAGGCACCGGCGACGCGTCGCGCGTCGGCATCCGCCTCGCGCCGCTGACGACGCTGAACGGCTGCGTCGACGACGATCCGGAAACGACCTACCTCGCCGCCGCGAAGCTGCTCGGCGAACTCGGCGTCGGCTACCTGCACATCGCGGAAGCCGACTGGGACGACGCACCGCTGATGCCGGTCGAATTCAAGCAGCAACTGCGTGCCGCGTACCCTGGCGTGCTGATCTATGCCGGCGCCTACACCGCCGAGCGCGCGCGCGAAGCGATCGCCGCCGGCTGGGCCGACCTCGTCGCATTCGGCCGCCCGTTCGTCGCGAACCCCGACCTGCCCGAGCGCCTGCGCACCGGCGCCGCGCTCGCACCGCACGATCGCAACACGCTGTTCGGCGGCGGCGCACCGGGCCTCACCGACTATCCGACGCTCGCGCAAGCCGCCGCGTGAACGATCCACAGGAATCCGACATGAGAATCACGCTTCCTTCCCGCCTGGGTTTCGGCACGGCGCCGCTGGGCAACATGTATCGCGACATCCCGAACGAAGAAGCATTGGCCACGGTCGACGCGGCGTGGGAAAGCGGTATCCGCTACTTCGACGCGGCACCGCTGTACGGCGCCGGCCTCGCCGAGCTGCGCCTCGGCGAAGCGCTCGCCGGCCGTCCGCGCGACGAATATTCGCTCGGCACCAAGGTCGGCCGGCTGGTCCTCGACGAACACGAGGATGCGTCGCAACGCGATCTCGGCGAAAAGGGCGGCCTGTTCCGCCATGGCCTGCCGAACAAGATCGTCTACGACTACACCGAGGACGGCACGCTGCGCTCGATCGAAGCGAGCCTGAAGCGGCTGCGTACCGACCGGCTCGACACCGTGTGGATCCACGATCCGGCCATCGACTTTCACGGCGAGCGCTGGCTCGACGTGTTCGACGTCGCGATGTCGGGCGCGGCCAGGGCGCTCACGCGGCTGCGCGACGAGAAGGTCATCAAGGGCTGGGGCCTCGGTGTGAACCGGATCGAACCGTGCGAGCTCGCACTCGAACGCTCGGATCCGGACGGCTTCCTGCTGGCCGGCCGCTACACGCTGCTCGACCATGCGGGCGCGCTCGAACGGCTGATGCCGGCAAGCGCCGCACGCGGTCTCGGCATCATCGTCGGCGGTCCGTACAACTCCGGCGTGCTCGCCGGCGGCACCCACTTCGAGTATCAGCCGGCGACGCAGGACATGCTCGACCGCGTCGCGCGCATCCGGCAGATCAGCGAACGATTCGGTGTCGACGTCCGCGCGGTGGCGCTGCAGTTCTCGCTCGCGCACCCGGCCGTCGCGGCCGTGATCCCCGGCGCGAGCCGGCCCGATCGCATCGACGAGAACCTCCGGCTCGCGTCGGCGCCGATTCCGGCCGCGCTGTGGGACGCGCTGAAGGCCGAGCGCCTGATCGCGGAACACGCGCCGACGCCGGCCGGCGCGGCCTGAGGCGCTTGCGCGCGGCCGCCGCGACGAGCGGTCGCGCACAACCATTGCGTGGCAATCGTGGCGACTATCGCCGCGATTGCCATTTCCGAATTGCAGCCTGCGCAATCGCCGTCTAACGTTTACGGGTTCGACTCCGCACGACCGTCACCCGACCTGAAAGGACGCCCCGCGATGCCAAGCCGCTCCCCGAAACGCGACATGCTGCGGGCCCTCGCGGCCGGCCTTTCCTTCGCCGCTTGCGCCGCGTCGGCCTACGCCGACGATGCGGCCAGTCTCGCGCCGCCCCAGCCGGCGTCGCCGGTGCTGTCGACGACCGCGACCGGCGTGCAGATCTACGCATGCGAATACGACGCCGGACACCGGCTCGCGTGGGCGTTCCAGCGCCCGGAAGCGATGCTGTTCGACGCCAGCGGCGCGCTCGTCGTCCGGCACGGCGCGGGGCCGTCGTGGGAAACGCTCGACGGCAGCCGCATCACCGGCAAGAAGCTCGCGGAAGCGCCGAGCGCGCGCCCGGGCAGCATTCCGCAGCTCCTGCTCGCCGCGACGCCGGCCGCAACCGGCACGCTCGCCGGCGTGCGTTTCGTACAGCGGCTCGATACCGCGGGCGGCACGCCGCCGGAAGCGACGTGTGCGACCGAGCATGCGATCGGCCGCTTTCCGTATTTCGCGCGATACGTGTTCTTGAAATAACGCGCGGCGGCGTCCAGAAGCGTGGACGCCGCTGTCAGGCTGCTCGCAGCGCTTCCATTTGATCAGTTATCCTGCATTTTCCGATCGGATGCCCGGCGTCTTCATCGTCATCGTTCCGGCCAGGACACGATGCGCGCGCGTCAGCGCGTGCGCATCGACAGTTCGACGTCGCCGCCGAACGGGACCGACAGATAGCCGTTTTCCGGCGCGCGCACGTAGGCGAGGTAGTCGGGGCTGTATTCCGCGTTGTCGGCGATGACAAACGCGCCGGGCCGCAGCCGGCGCTCGACCAGCGCGAGCACGTCGGGATACAGCGCCTTCGCGCCGTCGAGCAGCAGCAGGTCGACCGTTTCGGGCAGATCGGCGGCCAGCGTGCGCAGCGCATCGCCTTCGCGGATCTCGACGAGATCGGCCAGCCCGCCGGCCGCCAGGTTCTCGCGCGCCCGCGCGACCTTCGACGCTTCGAACTCGCTCGTGATCAGCCGGCCACCGCCGTTGTCGCGCAGCGCGGCCGCGAGATGCAGCGTCGAGATGCCGAACGACATGCCGAATTCGACGATCGCGCGTGCGCCGCTGCTGCGCGCCAGCATGTACAGCAGCGTGCCCGTGTCGCGCGACACGGCAAGCGGAAAGTCCTTCAGGCGCGCATAGAAGTCGACGTAGTCGGTCTTGCTGCGCATCAGCCGCGCATGCTCGTCATGCGTCATGCCGGCGAACGCCGGGCTCGTCGCGGGCGACGACGCGTCGGCCTCTTCGAACAGGCGGTCCAGCAGCGAGGCGAGCGGGTCGAGAATCAGGGTGGTCATGCGAATCTCCTGGATCGGGTTGAGTGCGTCGTTGCACCCGACTAGAATATGACGAACTATTCAGGTTTTACTATTCGCATTGGCAAACCGCTCATGACCGACCGCCGAAACGCCCGGATCGCCACGCGCAAACAGCCCCGGCAGGCGCGTTCGACCCGCCTAGTCGAAGACGTCCTGCAGGCCGCTGTTCAGGTTTTGGCGAGCGAAGGCGCGCAGCGCTTCACGATGGCGCGCGTCGCCGAGCGGGCCGGCGTGAGCGTCGGCTCGCTGTACCAGTACTTTCCGAACAAGGCGGCCGTGCTGTTCCGGCTGCAGCACGACGAATGGCGGCAGACGTCCGAGATGCTGCGCGCCATGCTGGAGGACGCGAGTCAAACGCCGCCCGAGCGGCTGCGCACGGCCGTTCACGCGTTCATCCGTTCGGAATGCGACGAGGCGCGCATGCGCATTGCGCTCGACGACGCCGCACCGCTCTATCGCGACGCGCCCGAGGCGCAGGAAGCGAAGGCGGCCGGCAACCGGATCTTCCAGACGTTCATGCGTGAGGCGCTGCCCGATGCGCCGGACGCCACACGCATGCTCGCGTGCGACCTGATCACCACCACGCTCGCGACAGCCGGCAAGGCGTTTTCGGAAAGCGAGCGGACGCCCGCGGAAATCGACGCGTATTCGGCGGCCATGAGCGACATGTTTTGCGCGTACCTCGAGCGTCTCGCGCACAATTGATGCCTGGACGGGAGCGTGAACCGCGCACGCGCGACGGCCGTATCGTCCGGATGCAGGTTGCGCACCGCGCGCGAACGACCACATGCGCAGCCGCTTCCGCCAGCCTTCCCGGCCACGATGAAAGATTTTCGTAATACCCGATGCACCACCCGCTGCCGCCCTGCCCGCCGACCCCGCATTCAAATAGTTGCCTTAACGGATTCGAACTAGGCGTATACACGCGTTCCGGCACGACGGAGCCCCGTTGCACGCCGATATAAGCGCTGCGACATGCGCTGCATGCTCTTCCCCCAATGGGACGTGATGGGCGGTTCGCCTAACCTTCGCTACGGCAAAGCACACGTGACGGGGTCGACCACACCACGCGTCGTACGACGCGACACACTCGCGATCGTTTCGATTCGCGCGTAACGACACGGATCACGCGTCATTCGTCCCCACGACGTTGCCGACAATCCCAACCAGATACGAGACACCCTGACGACGGCTCGCTACGGGCCGTTTCAGCATGCTGATAAAGGAGCAAGCTCATGAGTGATACCCCGGTGCAGCCGACGGTCGGCGTCGGCGCGGAAGAAACTGACTTTGGCACCAAGGGAGTCATCGACCGGTACTTCGACATTTCGTCGCGCGGCAGCACGCAGCGCCGCGAAATCATTGCGGGCGTGACCACGTTCCTCGCGATGGTCTATTCCGTGTTCGTCGTGCCCGGCATGTTCGGCAAGGCCGGCTTCGACACGAGCGCCGTGTTCGTCGCGGTCTGCCTCACCACCGCGTTCGGCTCGCTGCTGATGGGCCTGTGGGCGAAGCTGCCGATCGCGATCGGCTGCGCGATCTCGCTGACCGCGTTCACCGCGTTCGGCCTCGTGCTCGGCAAGGGGCTGCATCCGACGGTCGCGCTCGGCGCCGTGTTCCTGATGGGCCTCGTGTTCACGGGCATCTCGGTCACCGGCGTGCGTTCGTGGATCCTGCGCAACCTGCCCGCGGGCGTCGCGCACGGCACCGGCATCGGCATCGGCCTGTTCCTGCTGCTGATCGCGTCGAACGACGTCGGCCTCGTGATCAAGAACCCGGGCGCCGGCCTGCCGGTTTCGCTCGGCCAGATCACCGCGTTCCCGGTCATCATGTCGGTCGTCGGCCTCGCCGCGATCTTCGGCCTCGAGAAGCGTCGCGTGCCGGGCGGCATCCTGCTCGTCGTGATCGCGATCTCGGTGTTCGGCCTCGTGTTCGATCCGGCCGTGAAGTACCACGGCATCTTCGCGCTGCCGTCGCTGAGCGCACCGGGCCATGCGTCGCTGATCGGCGCGATGGACATCAAGGGCGCGCTGTCGATGGCCGTGCTGCCGAGCGTGCTGGCGCTGGTGATGACCGCCGTGTTCGACGCGACCGGCACGATCCGCGCGGTCGCCGGGCAAGCCGGCCAGCTCGACGAAAACGGCCGCATCATCAACGGCGGCCGCGCGCTGACCGCCGATTCGCTCAGTTCGATCTTCTCCGGCTTCCTCGGCGGCGCGCCGGCGGCGGCCTACATCGAGTCGAGCGTCGGCGTGGCCGCCGGCGCGAAGACGGGCCTCGCGGCAGCCGTGGTCGGCCTGCTGTTCCTCGTCGTGATGTTCTTCTCGCCGCTCGCGGGCCTCGTGCCGTCGTACGCCACGGCACCCGCGCTGATGTACGTCGGCCTGCTGATGCTCGGCAGCGTGAGCAAGCTGCACATGGACGACATGGTCGACGCGATGTCGGGCCTCGTGTGCGCCGTGTTCATCGTGCTGACCGCGAACATCGTGACGGGCATCATGCTCGGCTTCTCGACGCTCGTGATCGGCCGCATTGCGAGCGGCGAATTCCGCAAGCTCAACGTCGGCACCGTGCTGATCGCGGCCGTGCTCGTCACGTTCTATCTCGGCGGCTGGGCAATCTGACCGCGGATCGTGCGCGACGTCGCCGGCAGAAGGACGGCGCGCATCGGGACGACAACGTCTCCTCCACCATCATCGTTGATGGTCTCCAGGCCTGGGAACGCGAGTTTCCAGGCTTTTTTTGTCGATGCGGCGCGGTGCGGCGCGAATCCGCGCCCGGTGCTACGATCGCATTTTGCCTTCAGGAGCCGCCATGAACGCGCTCGGCATCGTCTCCGAATCGAGTACCCGGACCTCGGCGCGCAAGCCGCCGTTCATCCCGTCGTTCGGCTTCCACGAAGTGCATGAATCGCAGCCGATCGATACAGAGCCGGCCCGCATCATCGATGCGGTCGCGTCGCTCGACATGCGCGCCGATCCGGTCATCGATGCACTGATGAGGGTGCGCGAATTCCCGGCGGCCGTCGTCGACGCGCTTCGCAACGGGCCGGCCCGAAGCGGACGCGAGCGTTTCGGTTTCCACACATTCACGCTGCTTCACCGCGACGACACGTCGCTGTCGCTCGGTCTCGTCGGACGCTTCTGGCGCCCGACGCCCGACGTGCGCGCCATCGCCGACGCAACGGCCTTCGTCCACCACGACGACCCGCGCGACGCAAAGCTGGTGCTCCGGTTCGAGGTCGTCGGGCGGGCATCGGGTGCGCACATCCTGCGCACCGAAACCTTCATCCACTGCCCGACCGCACAGACGCGGTGGCTGTTCACGCCGTACTGGCTCGCGATCCGGCTGGGGAGCGGCTGGATCCGGCGCCGCATGCTGGCGACGGTCGAAACGGCGCTGGCGTAGGTCCACGCATCAAAACGGCTTGATCACGACCAGCCCGACGACGATCCCCGTCGCGACCACGACAGCGCCCGCTGCCTGACCGAGCCATTGCGCCGGCACGACGACGAGATCGTCGCGTTCCATCCGCCGCAACGTGCCGGCCAGCATCCCGTGCAGCGCCGACAGCGCGGTGACGACCGCGAGCTTCACCGACAGCCACGCGGCGCCGAACCAGTGTCCGCTCAGCGCGATCGCAATCCCCGTGATCCAGACGAGCGCGAGCGCGGGCGCCGTCACCGAGCGATCCCAGCGCCGCACCGCGCGATGCACGGCGAGGTTGGCGATACGGATGCCGACGGACAACATCAGCAGTCCGCCGACGAACGTGACGACGGCGACGACATGCGCGGCCTTGAGCAACAGGTAGATCATTGCGCGCGCCTCCTGCGTGCGATCCATCCGGCGCTCGCCAGCCCCGCAAACGGCACGACGGCCGACAGCACGAGCCGCGCAACGTCGCTCTTGCTCCACAGCCCGCTCGACGCAGTGCCGACGACCGCCCACACGTACATCGCGAACGCGATGCCGTGAATCGGCCCCATGATCGACACCGCAGCCGGATAACCGGCCAGATGCTTGAGCGGCACGGCGATGCACACCAGCACGACGAGCGTGGTCGCCTCCAGCAGCGACAGGTACTGCAGGTTGCGCAACGCATTGCGATCGTCTTGTTTCATCGATGGGCCCCAAGGTTGGTCAGCCGCAATTATGGCGTGTGGTACCGGCCCGATCCATTGGCTAGAATGCCATCTTTAAACGGATTCTGGCCACGGCCTCGAACGCCATGCATACGGTCGCCGTCCTCGCTTTGCCCGATGTCGTCCCGTTCGATCTGGGCGTCGCATGCGACACGTTCGCGCGCGTGCGTTCTCCCGGCGTCGAGCCTGCGTACCGCGTGCGCGTGTGCAGCGAGCATGCGCGCGTCGCCGGCGACCTGTTCGAACTGCGGTCCGCGTTTCGACTCGATGCGCTCGCCGACGCCGACACGATCGTCGTCCCCGGCACGTCCGTGCCGCTCGCGCCGACGTCGCGCCGCGTGATCGCGGCACTGTGCGCGGCGGCCGCGCGCGGTTGCCGGATCGCGTCGATCTGCAGCGGCGCGTTCGTGCTCGCGGAAGCCGGGTTGCTCGACGGCCTGCGCGCGACGACGCACTGGCTGGCGGCCGGCGAACTCGCGCGCCGCTACCCGAACGTGACGGTCGACCCGAACGTGCTGTTCATCGACAACGGGCAGATCCTGACGTCGGCCGGCGCAGCGGCCGGCCTGGATCTGTGCCTGCACATGATCCAGGCCGACTACGGCGCGGCGGTCGCCGTCGACGCCGCACGCTACGCGGTCGCGCCGCGCGTCCGCGAAGGCGGTCAGGCGCAGTTCATCGCGCCGGAATGGCCGACCGGCACCGACGGGCTGCAAGGCCTGATGGACTGGCTGCAGGCGAACCTGCGCAAGCCGCTTACGCTCGACGCGATGGCCCGCCAGGCGTCGACGAGCGTGCGCACGCTGACACGGCGCTTTCAGGAGCAGACGGGCACGTCGCCGCGGCAATGGCTGCAGACCGCGCGCGTCAGGCATGCGCAGCAGTTGCTGGAAGTCACGGAGCTGTCGATCGAACATGTGGCAACGGAGGCCGGGTTCGGCTCGGTCACCGCGTTTCGCGAGCGGTTCGCGCGCATCGTCGGCACGTCGCCGCAGCGCTATCGTCACGCGTTCCGTGCGCGGTCCGGCGCATGACGTGCGCTGCGCATCGGCACCCGATGCCTCGCCCCGACGATGTGAATCCATGCGCGCACAATCGTCAGGATCGCTACCGAAAACCGCCGCCGCCCCGCCTCGCCGGCCCAAGCCACACCTTCGCGCCAACCGGACCCGACCGATGACCCGCATCCGCAATCCCCTGAACATCGCGCAGCTCCAGGCGTTCGTCTCCGCCGCGCATCACAAGAGCCTGCGCGCCGCCGCGCGCGAACTCGGCGTCACACAGCCCGCGATCACGCACATGATCCGCGAACTCGAAACGGCGCTCAACGCGGAGCTGCTCGCGCGCAGCGTGCGCGGCGTCGAGCTGACCGCGTGCGGCCATGCGCTGCTGCCGCGCGCCGAGCAACTGCTCGGCGACATCCGCCGCACGGTCGAGGCCGTCGAGCAGGTGAAAGGCGAGATGTCGGGGCGCGTCGCGGTCGGCACGATGCCGTCGATCGCGCTGACGGCGCTGCCGCATGCGGTGACGGCGTTCCGCCGGTCGATGCCGAACGTCAGCCTGCATCTCGAGGAAGTGACGGTGCCCGACGCGCTCGCGCAGTTGCGCAACGGCACGCTCGACATCGCGGCGATGCACCATGTGCCCGCGCTCGACCGCGATTTCACGCAATCGCCGCTGCTGTCGACCGAATTCACCGTCGTGATGCGCGAAGGCCACCCGCTCGCGCATGCGCGCCGTTTAGAGGAATTGCTCGACGCCGAGTGGATCGTCACCGTCGGCGCCGAGCAGTTTCCGCACAGCGTGATGGTCGGGATGTTCGAGGCGCGCGGGCTGCCGCTGCCGAAACGCCTGCTGCGATCGCCGATGTCGTTCGCGGTGACGCTCGGGCTCGTCGCGCGCTCGGACGTGATCGGCTGCTTCACGCGCCCGCTCGCCGCGATGGTCGCGCCGCTCGGCATCCGCACGGCCGAACTCGACGAAAGCATGCCGCGCTTCGACCTGTCGATCATCGCGCGGCGCGACATGCTGCCCACGCCCGCCGTTTCGCAATTCGTCACGTGCCTGCAGCGGGCGGTCAACGAAACGCTCGGCTGAACCGTTCCTGTGTCTGAAACGGCGGCGCACCCGACGCGCCGCCGCCGGGCCCGGTATCGGGGCTTGTCCTAGGCGCCCTGCCGGTATTTTGTCTTGATAATCTCCGCACGTCGCGCGCCCCCATCGGGCGGGCGAAACGGACAGTCCGGCGCGAAGCCGTGCCGGACCGAAGGCTTACGGCGCGGCACAACCGCGCACCCATCGAACAAAACGAGGAGTCACCGAGTGAAAAAGATTCTTGCGGCTGTGACCGTGGCCCTGCTTGCCGTATCGGCCGGCAGCGCGTACGCGAAGGACTGGACGACCGTGCGGTTCGGCGTCGACGCGAGCTATCCGCCTTTCGAATCGAAAGGCCCTGACGGCAAGGTGGTCGGCTTCGACGTCGACCTCGGCAACGAAATCTGCCGCCGCATGAACGCGAAGTGCGTGTGGATCGAAAACGACTTCGACGGGATGATCCCGGCGCTGAAGGCGCGCAAGTTCGACGGCGTGCTGTCGTCGATGTCGATGACGCCGGCGCGTCAGGAACAGATCGCGTTCTCGGCGAAGCTGTTCAACACGCCGACGCGCCTCGTCGCGAAGAAGGGCGCGGGCCTGCTGCCGACGGCCGAATCGCTGAAGGGCAAGTCGATCG
Source organism: Burkholderia pyrrocinia (assembly GCF_001028665.1). NCBI lineage: Bacteria > Pseudomonadati > Pseudomonadota > Betaproteobacteria > Burkholderiales > Burkholderiaceae > Burkholderia > Burkholderia pyrrocinia. Next base: position 1,422,977 of record NZ_CP011504.1, on the reverse strand, counting down.
GCGTCGAACAGGGCACGATCCAGGAAACCTACGCGAAGACCTACTGGGCGGCGAAGGACGTGAAGGTCGTCCCGTACCAGAACCAGGACCAGGTCTATGCCGACCTGATCGCGGGCCGCCTGGACGGCGCGCTGCAGGACGCGGTGCAGGCCGAGATCGGCTTCCTGAAGACGCCGCGCGGTGCGGGCTTCGATTTCGCCGGCAAGGATATCGACGATCCGAAGACGCTCGGCAACGGCGCCGGCATCGGCCTGCGCAAGGAAGACACCGACCTGAAGGCGAAGATCGACGGCGCGATCGCCGGCATGCGCAAGGACGGCACGTACGACAAGATCGCGAAGAAGTACTTCGATTTCGACGTCTACGGCAAGTAATACGGCAAGCAAGCGAGCAATTCGCTTCGACGCAAACGGGCTCCGCAAGGAGCCCGTTTTTTTTGCGCACGGCGCCGGAAACGTTATTTTTTCCGAGCCAACCCGATGATTCTCAACGGAAAATTACGTGTTCCGGTACCGGTTTGATGGCGGCGACGCAGGCAACGTACAATCGATCTTCCACGCACACCGGATCATTCGCGGCTGCGCCGCACTCCCCTCATCATGCAAACGCAGACCCATCCGCTGATTTCCCCCGCCGTCGGCACCGAACGCCAGATCACGAGCTTCCATTACGGCCCTCGCGGCGGCAAGAAGGTCTACATCCAGTCGTCGCTGCACGCGGACGAACTGCCCGGCATGCTGGTCGCCGCGCTGCTGCGCCGCAAGATCGCCGCGCTCGAGACGGCCGGCAAGCTGCGCGGCGAAGTCGTCATCGTGCCCGTGCCGAACCCGATCGGCCTGTCGCAACACGTGTTCGGCGATCACCTCGGCCGCTTCGAGCTCGGCTCGATGCAGAACTTCAACCGCAATTTCTACGATCTCGCGGCGCTCGTGCTGCCGCGCGTCGAAAGCCGGCTCACGAAAGACGCGCAGCACAACCTCGTCGCCGTGCGCGCCGCGATGCGCGAAGCGCTCGACGAACAGAAGCCGCGCACCGAGCTCGACTCGCAGCGCCTTGCGCTGCAGAAGCTGTCGTTCGATGCCGATATCGTGCTCGACCTGCACTGCGACAGCGATGCGGTGATGCACCTCTACACGAATCCCGATCTGTGGCCGGACGTCGAGCCGCTGTCGCGCTATCTCGACGCGCAGGCTTCGCTGCTCGCGCTGAATTCGGTCGGCAACCCGTTCGACGAGATCCACAGCTTCTGCTGGTCGGATCTGCGCAGCCGCTTCGGCGACCGCTTCCCGATCCCGAACGGCGCGATTTCCGTCACGGTGGAACTGCGCAGCGAACGCGACGTGTCGTACGAGTTCGCCGAAAAGGACGCGCAGGCGATCGTCGAATACCTGACCGAGCGCGGCGTCGTCGACGGCACGCCGGCGCCGCTGCCGCCGCTCGCGCACCCGGCCACGCCGCTCGCGGGCACCGATCCGCTCGTCGCGCCGGTATCGGGCGTGATCGTGTTCCGCACGCCGGTCGGCGCGATGATCGAGGCCGGCCAGGAAGTGGCCGACATCGTCGATCCGCTGACCGATCGCGTCGTCACGCTGAAGAGCAGCGTGTCGGGCGTGCTGTACGCGCGCCAGATCGTGCGCTTCGCGACGGCCGGCATGGAAGTCGCGCGGATTGCCGGCGCGACCGCGATCCGCACGGGTTCGCTGCTGTCGGCCTGAGCGATCGGCCCGCGCGCCGGCTAACGGCGCGCATCGACACGCATCGACGCGTATCGACATGCATCAACGAAATCGCCCGCTTGCGCGGGCGATTTGCTTTCCGGATCGCCGGGTGCCGACGATTCGGCCGTCCGGTACGCGTGGATGTTCAGAACGCCGGCACGATCGCGCCGCCGAACCTCTGGTCGATGAACTTGCGCACGTCGTCCGATTCATAGGCCGCGACGAGCTTCTTCACCCACGGCTTGTCCTTGTCCTGCGCGCGCACCGCGATCAGGTTCGCGTACGGCCCGCGCAGATCCTCGATCGCGATCGCATCCTTCACCGGCGTGAGCCCCGCCTTCACCGCATAGTCGGTGTTGATCGACGCGGCATCGACATCCGGCAGCGCGCGCGGCAACTGCGCGGCATCGAGCTCGACGATCCTGATCTTCTTCGGATTCTCGGCGACGTCGAGCGGCGTCGCGTTCACGCCGTTCGTGCCGGCACCCGGCTTCAGCTTGATCACCCCGTATTTCTGCAGCAGCAGGAGCGCGCGATTGCCATTCGACGGATCGTTCTGGATCCCGACCTTCGCGCCCGCCGGCAAGTCCTTCAGCGACTTGATCTTCTTCGAATAGAAGCCCATCGGCGCCGTATAGGTCAGCCCGACGTTGACGATCCTGTAGCCGCGCTGCTTGATCTGGCTGTCGAGGAACGGCTGGTGCTGGAAGCCGTTCGCGTCGAGGTCGCCCGAATCGAGCGCCGCGTTCGGCTGCACGTAGTCGTTGAATTCGATGACCTTGATCGCGAGGCCTTCGCGCGCGGCCACTTTCGTCACTTCGGTCCAGATCTGCGCGTCGGGGCCGCTCATCGTGCCGATCTTCAGCGTTTGCGGGTCGGCGTGCGCGCCGGGCGCCGCGATTGCCAGCGCCGCGGCGAGTGCGCCGAGGCCGGTCAGGATCGAACGTCGCATGGTGTCCTCTTGTCCCGTGTCGTTGTTGAAGCACGGATCGTGGCACGGGGCCCGAACACCACCAACCAAGCTTATTTCATGTGCATATTCCTGACCCTGATCGAATCTCAGCCGAATTCGGTATAACCCCCAATGGCGCAACCGGGCAGAATTCAGTGTCGCATCGACGCCACACATTCTTCATATGACAGTCGCTGTCATATTCATTACGTGGCCCGCCGATAAAGTTGCCGCCGGTACGTGAAAGCGCCCAGAGAGAGCGCCTGAACCGCAACTGGACACGCCTTTTATTCGCTCGGAGAATCCTTTGAACAAGAAACTGTTGACCATCGCCGCCCTGGCAGCAACGGCCGGCACGGCACATGCACAAAGCAGCGTGACCCTGTACGGCGTCATCGATGCCGGTATCAGCTACGTGAACCACAGCAAGACCGCCACGGGCGGCTCGGGCAAGCTGTTCAAGTACGACGACGGTGTTGCCCAGGGCAGCCGTTGGGGCCTGCGCGGCACCGAAGACCTCGGTGGCGGCCTGAAGGCGATCTTCGTGCTCGAAAACGGCTTCAACAGCGGCAACGGCACGCTCGGCCAGGGCGGCGCGATCTTCGGTCGCCAGGCTTACGTCGGCCTGAGCCAGTCGCAATACGGCACGGTCACGTTCGGCCGTCAGTACTCGTTCTCGACCGACATCCTCGGTTCGAACTACTCGACGGGCGGCAACACGGTCGCGGGTAACTACGCGTACCACGTGAACGACATCGACCAACTCACGTCGAGCCGCATCAACAACTCGGTGAAGTTCCAGAGCGCGAACTACGCCGGCTTCACGTTCGGCGCGTTGTACGGCTTCTCGAACTCGACCGACTTCGCAGGCGCACCGGGCACGGGCGCCACGAACACGGGCGGCTCGTCGCGCGCGTACAGCTTCGGCCTGAACTATGCGAACGGCCCGTTCTCGCTCGGCGCTGCCTACACGGACATCCGCTTCCCGAGCCAGTCGACGCCGCCGTTCTCGACGTCGATCGCGAACATCGCGCTGACCAACATCCGCGATCTGCGCACGTACGGCGTCGGTGGCCGCTACGTCTTCGGCCCGGCAACGGCATGGCTGCTCTGGACGCGCACGCAGTTCACCCCGATCGCGAACGGCGCGTCGGGCACGTTCTACAACGCGTATGAAGCAGGCGTGAAGTACGCGATCACGCCGGCCCTGTCGGCAGCAGCCGGCTACACGTACACGAACGCCACGCAAAGCGGCAGCTCGGCGCACTGGAACCAGGGCGACCTGGGCCTCGACTACGCGCTCAGCAAGCGTACGGACGTGTACGGCCTGGTTATCTACCAGAAGGCGTCGGGCAACAACGTGCAGGCGCAGATCGGTTCGAGCACGAGCTACTTCAGCACGTCGGGCAACGGTTCGTCGAACCAGCTCGCCGCTCGCGTCGGTATCCGTCACAAGTTCTAAAGCATCCGCTTAACTCGCGGATCACGACGGCAAGAAGCGCCCCGCTCCACGCGGGGCGCTTTTTTATGTGCTTTTAAGTTTCGCTTAATTCTGGGCTGAGAGGATGCTCTCACCCCCCCTGTTGGCCGCCTGAACATCGGCGGCTTTTTTTTTAAATGCCGACGGCGCCGCCATCGATTGCCAACAAGACAGGATCGGAGGCCATGATGATCGAAGATACCGTTTTCAGCCATCTGCACGCGATTCTGACGTGCCAACACTCGATGCCGGTCCAGAGCTGCCGCGTATCGGTCGAAATGCAGCGCCCGTGGGGCCGCCCGTACCGGCTCGTCGAATGGACGATGCATCTCGACGCGCCCGCGCGGCGCCAGATCGTGCCGGCCGAATCGACCGACGAAGAGATCGCCGAGGTCGTCGCATCGCACGTGCCGGGCCGGCTTTACGGCGACGGCCGGCTGCAGTTCTGAACGCCTCCCCGTTCCACCCGCTTCCCGTATTCCGGCCGCGCCGCACGCATCGTGCGGCAGTCGGTCTCGTTTGACGCGGCAACGAAACCTGCTACGCTGCGCGTTTTCGTCCACGCACCACACGATGGAAAACGCATTCAACGAACGCGGCGTCATGATCACGCGCAACGGCCTGTCGGCCGCCGGGCAGGTATTCGCACTGCGTGACATCCGCCACGTCGACGTCGTCAAGATTCCGAAGAACCGCCTCGTTCCGTTGCTGATCTCGCTGATCGGCGCGGCCGTCGCCATCGCAGGCGGCATCGGCGCATCGAGCGCCGCGCTCGTCGTCGGCGTGATGCTCGCCGTCGTCGGTTATCTCGCATGGACCACGCAGGACGTCACGTATCGCCTGATGGTCGAGATGCCCGACGGCAAGCGCGAAGCGCTGTCGAGCGTCGACGCCGAGTTCGTCGAACGCGTCGCGCAGGTCGTGCGCGATGCGCAGGCCGCGACGGCTGCCGGCTGATTCCGTTCGCATCCCTGCACGCCTCGGCTTGCAGTTTGCAGATGCGCGTGGCGCGTTTCGGCTCGCGCGGTGCATCGCTACAGCGGGCCGACGCGTCTTCATCGAATCGCATTCCCGCCGCATCCTCGCAAGCCCCGCGCCTGCGCTGCGTACGCCGACCGCCTAGTATGGAAAGAGCGGCCTGCCGCCGCATCGTCCGAGGAGGTCGGCATGAACGTTCAATTGCTGTCCGGCATGCTTCGCGCGCAGGAACTGCTGCTCGTGTCGATGATCCGCGCGCTTCCCCTTGACGAACGCCGTGCGCTCGTCGACCTCTACACCGAACAGATCGCGTTCGCCGAACAGGCGGGCCTCGAAAGCCACAGCGATCGCGCGACGCACGATGCGTTCATCGCGCATGCGCGCAACCTGCTGATCCGCATCGAAGCGCTCGCCTAGCGCTGGCGCGCCGGCGCGCTTCTCCCGAATTCCCCGCCGCGACTCGCCCGAGCCGCGCAGGTAAGCGCTCGCCCACATGGGCCGCTTTCCTTTCTTGTATTGATAATCATTCTCATTTACACTGGTAAAGTTATCAGTTGCCTTTCAATTCGCCGTTCGCCGCATGCCGCGCGCGGACGGGCCAGCCAGGTGAACGCGTCACCCAGCCAGCCTTCGGGCTTGTTTTCGTCAATGGGAGACCACCTGTGCATTGCTATCCGCTGGCGCGGCGGCCGATCTGCGCCGCGCTGTTCGGCGCGTTCGGCCTGTCCGCCGCCCCGGCTCACGCCGATTCGTCGCCGCAAGGCGCCACCCCGCCTCCTGCCGTCCTCGTCGCCGCGTCCACGCGCGGCGACGCGGCGCTGCTCGACCCCGTCACCGTCACGGCCACCCGCACCGCCACCGCTGCGAGCCGCACGGCGGCGTCCGTGTCGGTGATCACCGACGAGGATCTCGAGGAGCAGCAGGCCACGAACATCAAGGACGCGCTGCGCTACGAGCCGGGCGTCACGGTGCGCCGCACCGCGTACCGGCCCGGCAGCGCCGCGCTCGGCGGCGGCCGCGACGGCGATTCGAGCATCAACATCCGCGGCCTCGAAGGCAATCGCGTGCTGCTGATGGAGGACGGCATCCGCCTGCCGAACGCGTTTTCGTTCGGTCCGCTCGAAGCAGGGCGCGGCGACTACGCCGATCTCGATACGCTCAAGCGCATCGAGATCCTGCGCGGGCCGGCCTCCGCGCTCTACGGCAGCGACGGTCTGACCGGCGCGGTGAACTTCATTACGAAGGATCCGCGCGACCTGCTGTCGATCTACAACAAGCCCTATTACTTCTCGTTCCGGCCGAGCTACGACTCGGCCGACCGCAGCATCGGCGCGACCGTGTCGGCCGCGGGCGGCAACGATCGCGTGCAGGGGATGATCATCGCCGACGGCCGGCGCGGCCACGAGGTCGATACGCGCGGCAGCAACAATTCGGCAAGCACGCTGCGCACGACGTCGAATCCGCAGGACGTCTATTCGGAATCGCTGCTCGGCAAGCTCATGCTGACGCCCACCGCGCGCGACACGATCAAGTTCACCGCCGAAACGGTGCAGCGGCGCGTGAGCACCGACGTGCTGTCCGCGATCAATCCGCCGACCACGCTCGGCCTCACGACGAACGACCGGCTCGAGCGCAACCGCTTCAGCGTCGACTACGACTTCCGCGACGACGCGTTCCGCTGGTTCCAGACCGCGCACGTGCAGTTCTACTACCAGGACGCGAAGCAGGACCAGTACGCGTTCGAGACGCGCGGCACACCGCTGAAATCGCGCTCGCGCGACAACCAGTACAAGGAACGCACGTTCGGCGGCTCCGCGTTCGCCGAAAGCGGCTTCGCGACCGGCCCGCTCGCGCACAAGCTGCTGTATGGCGTCGACGGCAGCCTGTCGCGCGTGACGAACAGGCGCGACGGCACGGTGCCGGGCGTCGGCGAGGCGTTCCCGAACAAGGCGTTCCCCGACACCGACTACACGCTGTTCGGCGCATTCGTGCAGGACCAGATCGGCTACGGCCGCCTGCTCGTCACGCCGGGCCTGCGCTTCGATACGTACCGGCTGAGCCCGACCGAAAACGATCCGCTGTTCACCGGCAAGACCGTGTCGACGAGCGCGAACGAACTGTCGCCGCGCGTCTCGGTGCTCTACGAGATCACGCCCGCGCTGATTCCGTACGTGCAGTACGCGCACGGCTTCCGCGCGCCGACGCCCGACCAGGTAAACAGCAGCTTCTCGAACCCGGTGTACGGCTACACGTCGATCGGCAACCCGAACCTGAAGCCCGAGACGAGCGACACGTTCGAAGCCGGCCTGCGCGGCAAGGCCGGCACCGGCTACGGCGTCGTGCGCTACAGCGCGGCTGCGTTCACGGGCCGCTACCGCAACTTCATCTCGCGCACGACGATCGCGGGCAGCGGCCGGCCGGCCGACCCGTTCGTGTTCCAGTACGTGAACTTCGCCGACGCGCGCATCCACGGCCTCGAAGGCCGCGCCGAATGGGCGATGCCGAACGGCATCACGCTGAAGACGGCGATGGCGTTCACGAAGGGCTCGACGCAGAACAACGGCGCGGCCAGCCAGCCGCTCAACACGGTCAACCCGTTCTCGGCCGTGTTCGGCGTGCGCTACGAGCCGGGCGAGCGCTGGTTCGTGCAGACCGACCTGCTGTTCCAGGCCGCGAAACGCGACAAGGACATCGACAAGTCCGACTGTTCGAACAAGGCGTGCTTCGCGCCGCCGTCGTCGTTCGTCGTCGACCTGCGCGGCGGCTACCGCTTCAACAAACATGTGAGCGCAACGATCGGCATCCGCAACCTGTTCGACCGCAAGTACTGGAACTGGTCGGACGTGCGCGGCATCGCCGCCGATTCGCAGGTGCTCGATGCATATACGTCGTCCGGACGCACGGTCGCCGTCAGCATGAAAGTGGATTTCTGATGCGCGCCATCCGCGCTACCACCCCAACCGTTTCTTGAAGGAGTCCGACATGATGCAATCCGCCCTTCCCGGTCAACCGGCCGGCCCGGCCCGCGCGGCCGCCGCATTGCGCGACGCGTTCATCAAGCTCAAGACCGAGCGCCAGTTGCGCAACCGCGACGTCGCGCAGGCGCTCGGTATCAGCGAAGGCGAGGCGCTCGCCGCGTTCGTCGGCGAGCACGTCGTGCGGCTCGACGCGCGCTTTCCGGCGATGTTCGAGGAAATGCCGCGCCTCGGCCGCGTGATGGCGCTCACGCGCAACGACACGGCCGTCCACGAAAAGGACGGCGAATATGCGCAGATGAGCCATGACGGCCCCGTCGGCCTCGCGCTCGGCGACATCGACCTGCGGATCTTCTATCGTCACTGGGTGTCGGCGTTCGCGGTGCGCGACGAGACCGCGCACGGCCCGCTGAAGAGCCTGCAGTTCTTCGACGCGCAGGGTCACGCGATCCACAAGGTCTACCTGCGCGCACACAGCGACCACGCCGCGTACGACGCATTCGTCGAACGCTGGCGCGCGCCGTCGCAGGAGCCGGGCCTCGACGTCGCGCCCGCCGCGCCGAAGACGCCCGAGCGCGCCGACACCGAGATCGACGTCGCGGGCTTCCGCGCCGCGTGGGATGCGATGACCGATACGCACCAGTTCTTCGGCATCACGCAGCGCTTCGGCGTGAGCCGCATGCAGGCGCTGCGCCTCGCCGATCCGCAATACGCGTATCCGGTCGAAACCGCGCATGCGCTGCGCCACGTGCTCGAACGGGCTGCGCAGAGCGGCCAGCCGATCATGGTGTTCGTCGGCAACGCGGGAATGATCCAGATCCATACGGGCCCCGTCGCGAACGTACGCGAAGTCGGCGCCTGGATCAACGTGCTCGACCCGGGTTTCAACCTGCACGTGCGCGAGGACCTGATCGCCGCCGCATGGGTCGTGAAGAAGCCGACGAGCGACGGCATCGTCACGTCGCTCGAACTGTTCGACCGGCAGGGCGACCACGTCGCGCTGCTGTTCGGCGAGCGCAAGCCCGGCAAGGTCGAACGCGACGACTGGCGCGCACTCGTCGCGACGCTGCCGCCGGCCGCACGCGGGGGCGCGCGGTGAGCGCGCGATCGTTCGATCCGCGGCGCCGCGCGGTGCTGGCGGGCGCGGCCGCCGGCGCGCTCGTGGGCGCGCTGCCGGGCAGCGTGTTCGCACAAACTGCGCAGGCCGCACCGAAGCGCGTGGTCGTGATCGGCGGCGCGCTCGCGGAAACCGCGTTCGCGCTCGGCGGTGCCGAGACGCCCCGCTACCGGCTCGTCGGCGCCGACACGACCTGCACCTACCCCGACGCCGCAAAGCGTCTGCCGAAAGTCGGCTACCAGCGCGCGCTGTCGGCAGAGGGGCTGCTGTCGCTGCGGCCCGATCTCGTGCTCGCGTCGGCGGAAGCCGGCCCGCCGACCGCGATCGCGCAGGTGAAAGGCGCAGGCGTCGCGGTGACGACGTTCGAAGAACGCCACGACGTCGAGTCGGTGCGCGCGAAGATTACCGGCGTCGCGCAGGCGCTCGACGTGCGCGATGCGGGCACCGCGCTGCTGCAGCGCTTCGATCGCGACTGGCAGGCCGCACGTGACGCGGTCGCCGCGCGCGCACCTGGCGGCGCGCAGCCGCCGCGCGTGCTGTTCGTGCTGAACCATACCGGCAACCAGGCGCTCGTCGCCGGCCAGCGCACGGCCGCCGACGCGATGATCCGCTACGCGGGCGCGCGCAACGCGATACAGGGCTTCGATCACTACAAGCCGCTGACGACCGAGGCGCTCGCGGCCGCCGCACCCGACGTCGTGCTGATCTCCGACGAAGGGCTCGCGGCCGTCGGCGGCCGCGCCGCGCTGCTCGCCACGCCCGGCTTCGGTGCGACGCCGGCCGGCCGCGCGCAACGCGTGGTATCGCTCGATGCGCTGTTCCTGCTCGGGTTCGGCCCGCGCCTGCCGCTCGCCGTCACGACCCTGCACCGACGCCTGTCGGATGCGCTCGCCTGATTCCGGACTGCCCCGATGCCCGCTCACGCTTCACCTTTCCCCGCGCCGTCGCCCGCCTCGCGCTCCGGCGCCGCGCGCGTCGGCAGGTCGCGCCGCTTCGCACCGTTCGCGCTGGCCGCGCTCGCGTGCCTCGTGTGCGCGATGTCCGTCGTCGCGCTGTGCGTCGGCGCATACCGCATTCCGCTCGCGCAAGCATGGGCCGCGTTGACCGGCGACGCGGCCGCGCAGCAGGCGCGCGCGGTGCTGCTCGACATCCGTGCGCCGCGTGTCGCGCTCGCGCTGCTGGTCGGCGGAGGCTTCGGCGCGACCGGCGCCGCGATGCAGGCGCTGTTCCGCAATCCGCTTGCCGATCCGGGGCTCGTGGGTGTGTCGAGCGGCGCCGCACTCGGCGCGACGACGATGATCGTGCTCGGCCCCGCCCTCTTTGCCGCACACGTGAGCGCGGCCGCATTGCCCGTCGCGGCCTTCGCGGGCGCACTCGCGGTCGCGGCGCTCGTCTACCGGCTCGCCGCATCGCGCGGCCGGCTCGCGCTGCCGCTGCTGCTGCTCGCCGGCATCGCGATCAACGCGCTGGTCGGCGCGGCGATCGGGTTGCTCACGTTCGTCGCCGACGACGCGCAACTCCGCTCGCTGACCTTCTGGAGCCTCGGCAGCCTCGGCGGTGCGCAATGGTCCGCGCTGGCGGCCGTTGCGCCGTGCGTCGCGATCGGCTGCGTGCTGCTCGCGCGCGAACGCGATGCGCTGAACGCGCTGCAGCTCGGCGAAACCGAAGCGCTGCATCTCGGCGTGCCGGTGCAGCGGCTGAAGCGGCGCGTGCTCGTCGCGGTCGCACTCGCGGTTGGCGCGCTCGTGTCGTGCGCGGGCATCATCGGCTTCATCGGGCTCGTCGCGCCGCATTGCGTGCGGCTCGCGTGCGGCCCCGACCAGCGCGTCGTGCTGCCCGGCGCCGCGCTGCTCGGCGCGTTGCTGACGCTAGCCGCCGATCTCGCCGCGCGCACGATCGCCGCGCCCGCCGAAATCCCGCTCGGCGTGCTGACCGCGCTGCTCGGCGCGCCGTTCTTTCTCGCGCTGCTGTGGAAGAACCGCGGCGCGCTCGGCGGGTAACCCTTCCGTCACGACGACCATGCTGACCGCCCACCATCTCGACGTCGCCCGCCGACACAACGCCATCCTTCGCGACCTGTCACTGTCGATCGAACCCGGCCGCGTGACCGCGCTGCTCGGCCGCAACGGCGCGGGCAAGAGCACGCTGCTGAAGACCTTCGCCGGCGAGTTGACCGGCAGCGTCGCGCCGAACGGCGTGCGCGTGACGGGCGACGTCACGCTGAACGGCGAACCGCTCGCGCGTATCGACGCGCCAAGGCTCGCGTGCCTGCGCGCGGTGCTGCCGCAGGCCGCACAGCCGGCCTTCCCGTTCAGCGTCGACGAAATCGTGCTGCTCGGCCGCTATCCGCATGCGCGGCGCAGCGGTGCGCGGCACGTGATCGCGCACCGCGATCGCGACATCGCGTGGCGCGCGCTCGAACGCGCGGGTGCCGACGCGCTCGTCGGCCGCGATGTCACGACGCTGTCGGGCGGCGAACTCGCACGCGTGCAGTTCGCGCGCGTGCTCGCGCAGCTGTGGCCGGACGACGACGACGGTATCGCAAGCGGCCCGCGCTACCTGTTGCTCGACGAGCCGACCGCCGCGCTCGATCTCGCGCATCAGCACCGCTTGCTCGATACCGTGCGTGCAGTCGCACGCGAATGGCGGCTCGGCGTGCTCGCGATCGTCCATGACCCGAACCTCGCCGCGCGGCACGCGGATACGATCGCGATGCTCGCCGACGGCACGATCGTCGCGCACGGGACGCCGCGCGACGTGATGACGCCCGCGCATATCGCGCAGTGCTACGGATTCGCGGTGAAGATGGTGGACACCGGCGACGGTACGCCGCCGGTGATGGTGCCGGCATAGCGCAGACGCGTCCTGCACGGTCGTCGTGTCGCTCGATGTCCTGCCTTGCCGTCAACAGCGACTTTGACCTGACATCATTCGTGCATCGCCTTCGAGGAGACCCACATGAGGAAACCCACATGCCGCTTCCGATGACCCGCATCATCCTGTACGTTCGCGACGTCGCGTTGCTGAAGGCGTTCTACCAACGGTATTTCGACCTGCCCGTCATCGAGGAAATCGACGGTGAATGGGTCGTGCTCGACGCCGGCGCGGTCGAACTGGCGCTGCATCAGGCGGGCCCTGCGTTTCGCCAGGCAGCGTCGTCCGCGCATGCGAATGCCGACGCAAGCACCGTGAAGCTCGTCTTCTCGATCGACGCCGATATCGACGCGCATCGCGACCGGCTCGCCAGCGATGGCGTGACCGTGCGCGATCTCAAGCGCTACGACGGCTTCGCGTACCGGATGGTTGACGGCCTCGATCCGGAGGGCAATGTCTTTCAGGTCATGCAGCCAGACTGAATGTCGGTGCGCGTGCCGGGCTCAATGCTCGACATCCGCCGCACCGAAGGTCCGCATCTTCCACCCGAGCCGTACCGCAAGCATCCGCATCGAGAATCCGGCCGCGAGCGCGACCACCGTCGCGACACCCGCATCGATGCCGAGATGCTGGATCCCGACATACAGCGTGCCCGTGACGATCGCGACGCTCGCGTACAGCTCCTCGCGCAGGATCAGCGGCATCTCGTTGCACAGCAGGTCGCGCAGCATTCCGCCGCAGACGCCCGTGATCGCGCCGGCCAGCACGACGATGATCGGCGCCGTGCCGGTCGACGCGCCGATGTCGCAGCCGATGATCGTGAACGCCGCGAGGCCGATCGCGTCGACGGTGACGAACAGCGTCTTCATCCGCGCGACATGCCGCGCGACCCACGACGCGACGGTCGCCGCGACGAGCGTGATCACGAGGTATTCGGGATGCGCGATCCAGCCGAGCGGGTAGTGGCCGAGCAGCACGTCGCGCACGGTGCCGCCGCCGAGCGCCGTCACCGCGCCGACGAGCGCGAGCCCGAAGCGGTCCATGCCGCGCCGCATGCCCATCAGCGCCCCCGACATCGCTTCCGCGACGATCGCAATCAGATAGAGCGTATGCATGGCGCGCGTCAGTCGTCGGTCCGGAACAGATCGAGCACGCGTTCGCGCTCGGCCGCATCGACCGCGGCGGGCATCGGCTCGTCGGGCTTGCCGTGGTCGGCAGGCACGTCCGACGCATCGGTCGCGTGCGCACCGCCGCATGCGAAGCGGCTGCGGATGTACGACGGCACGTCGGCCGTGCACGAACCGCGCGTGTATTCGGCGTAGACGAAGTCGCCATCGACCAGCGCGACGTCCTGCGGCGGCGAAGCATCGACCGGCGTGCGCCCGTCGACGGCGGTCTTCATGTAGTCGAGCCAGACCGGCAGCGCCAGCGTCGCACCGGTCGCGCGCCCCATCGGGCGCGGTGTGTCGTAACCGAGCCACGCGACCGCGACGATGCCCGACGAGTAGCCGGCGAACCAGACGTCCTTCGAGCCGTTCGACGTGCCCGTCTTGCCGGCCGCGTCGTCGCGGCGCAGCGCGAGCGCGCCGCGCGCGGTGCCGGAGCGCACGACGTCGCGCAGCATGCTGTCCATCACGAACGCGTTGCGCGACGACACGACACGCTCGCCTGCCGGTGCGGTCGCCTCGTACATCGCGCCGCCGTGACGCTGCTTCACCGACAGGATCAGGCGCGGCTCCATCCGCGTCCCGCCGTTTGCGAACACGCTGTACGCGCTCGCGAGTTCGAGCGGCGTCACCGCGCCCGCGCCGAGCGCGAGCGGCAGCGATGCCGGATTGCGCTGCGCGTCGAAGCCGAAGTGCACCGCGTGCTGCTGTACGTAACGCGCATCGGTGGCCTGCATCAGGCTGACCGCAACCAGGTTCTTCGAGCGCACGAGCCCGCGCCGCACCGGGATGAAACCCTCGTAGCGGTTGCCGAAATTGCGCGGACGCCACGGTCGCGCGCCGGTTTCCTCATGCGTGAGCGTGCGCTGCGTATCGTCGACGAGCACGCCCGGGAAATAGCCCTTCTCCAGCGCCGCCGAATAGACGAACGGCTTGAAGCTCGAACCCGGCTGGCGATACGCCTGCAGCGCATGATCGAACACGTTGCGATTGAAATCCGCGCCGCCGACGAGCGCGAGCATGTCGCCGGTGGCTGCATCGAGCGACACGAGCGCGCCTTCGAGTCCGTTGCGCGCATCGCGCTTCGCGCGTGGCTGCCGGCTCAGCGTCCGCTCGAGCGCGGCTTCGGCCGCGCGCTGGTCGCGCATCGAGACCGTCGTCGTCACGTCGAGACCGAGCGTATAGGCGTCGTCGTGAAAACGCTCGACCATCATGCGGCGCGCGCGCTCGGCGACGTACGGCGCGGCGACGATCCCGGGCGGCGGCGTGGTCGCCAGCGCGATCGGCGCGTCGACGGCCGCGCGGTACGTCGCGTCGTCGAGCTGGCCGAGCGCATGCATCCGGCCGAGCACATAGTTGCGTCGCGCGGTCGCGCGCGCCGGATTGACGACCGGGTTGAACGCGGACGGCGCCTTCGGCAGCCCCGCGAGCACAGCCGCCTCGCCCGCGCTCAGCGCGTCGAGCGGCTTGCCGAAATACACGTTCGCGGCGGCCGCGAAACCATATGCGCGCTCGCCCAGGTAAATCTCGTTCATGTACAGCTCGAGCAGCTTGTCCTTGCTGTACTCGCGTTCGAGCTTGGTCGCCATCAGGATCTCGGCGAGCTTGCGGCTCAGCACCTTGTCGCGCGTCAGGTAGAAGTTGCGCGCGACCTGCATCGTGATCGTGCTGCCGCCCTGCCCCGGCTGCCCCGTCACGACGTTCGCGAACGTCGCGCGTGCGAGGCCGCCGACATCGATCGCGCCGTGCTGATAGAACTTCGCGTCCTCTGCGGCGAGCAGCGCCTGCCGCATCAGCGGCGGAATGCGTTCGAGCGGCACGAACTCGCGCCGCTCGACGCCGTATTCGGCCAGCAGGTCGCCGTCGCGCGAGAAGATCCGCAGCGGCAGCGCAGGACGATAGACAGCCAGGTGCTCGACGGACGGCAACTGCGTCCAGATGCGCTGGATCGTCCAGGCGCAGATGCCCGCGCATGCGAGCGTCAGGCCGAGCAGCGCGCCCGCGAGCGTGCGCCACACGCGTCGGCGGCGCGGCGGCGCGGGTTGCGGCGGAGGGGATGCGGTGTGGTCGGTCATGTCGGGCTCCTTCTTCGATGCCGCGACGGCCGGTGCGCGATAGGCGCCGACCGGTCACGGAAGGCGCGCATTGTCGAAGGGATGGCGCGATACCGGAACATTCTTTAGCCAAAGTTTGGCTGGCTAAATTTTATTTAGGAAAGGGCGCCGGAGTCGTTGCTGCACCGCTTCCACGCGTGAACCCCATCCGGCCCGATGTCGCGCCGGATTGCGCCTATCATGAAATCTCGGGTCATCGGCCGCGCATGATCCGGCATTTTGGCAGCCGCGCGCGATCGCGGGTTCGGCAGACAGATCGGCAAACGAGGGAGTCGTCATGGCAGACCCACATGATCCACAGCGCCGTCACCTGATGCAGGCCGCCGCCGCTGGCGGCCTGCTGGCCGTCGGCGCAAGCTGGCATCGCCGCGCATGCGCGGCCGACGCGGTCACGCTGCCGTTCGAGAACGGGCTGCGCGAGCTGACCCACGACTTTCCGCAAAAGGGCGAAATGCTGCTGGTGCGCGTCCGCCCCCCGCTGCTCGAAACGCCTTTCTCCGTGTTCGATGACGGCGTGTTCACGCCGAACGACCGGTTCTTCGTGCGATGGCACCTCGCCGACATCCCGGCGCGGATCGACGCCGGCGCGTTCCGGCTCGCCGTGCACGGGCTCGTCGACCGCCCGCTCGAACTGAGCCTGCGCGACCTCATGAGCGGCTTTCCGCGCGTCGAAGTCGCCGCCGTCAATCAGTGCGCCGGCAATTCGCGCGGCTTCTTCAAGCCGCGCGTCGCCGGCGGCGAATGGGGCAACGGTGCAATGGGCAACGCGCGCTGGACCGGCGTGCGCCTCAAGGACATCCTCGATCGGGCGGGCGTGAAGGCAGGCGCGGTACAGGTCCGCTTCGACGGCCTGGACAAGGGCGTGCTGCCCGCCACGCCGGCCTTCATCAAGGCGCTCGACGTCGACCGTGCGCGGGACGGCGAAGTGATCGTCGCGTTCGGGATGAACGGGCAGCCGCTGCCGCTGCTCAACGGCTTCCCGCTGCGCCTCGTCGTGCCGGGATGGTATTCGACGTACTGGGTGAAGATGCTGAACGACATCGAGGTCATCGACCGGCGCGACGACAATTTCTGGATGGCGAAGGCCTATCAGATTCCCGACACGCCGCACGCGAGCATTCAGCCCGGGCAAGCCGGCGTCAAGACCGTGCCGATCAGCCGGATGGTGCCGCGATCGTTCATCACCAACCTCGACGACGGCGCCGTGATCGCGCTGGACCGGCCGCAGACGGTCCGGGGCATCGCGTTCGGCGGCGACACGGGCGTGCGCAAGGTGCTGTTCTCCCATGACGGCGGCGCGTCCTGGGCGACGGCGCGCCTCGGGAAGGACTACGGCAAGTACAGCTTGCGGCGCTGGGAAGCGCAGTTCACGCCGCACCGCGCCGGACAGGCCGTGTTGCAGGTCAAGGCGATCAACGACGTCGGCGTCGAGCAGCCGGACACGCCGAACTGGAACCCGGCCGGCTACATGCGCAACGTGGTCGAAACGACGAACGTATTCGTCGCGTGAGGAGCCGATCATGATGAAGACGTGTGCCGCGCTCCTGCTCGCAGCGGTGACCTGCGCGGGCAGCGCCGCGATGGCGCAAACGGGCAAGACGGCGCGCGCCGCGCCGACCGGAACGGTCGAGGTCGCGTTGCCCGGCGATACGCAGAAGTTTCCGCCCGGCCCGGGCGCCGATCTCGCGAACCTGCATTGCCTGATCTGCCATTCGGTCGACATGGTGACCCGGCAACCGCCGCTGTCGTTCCAGGAGTGGAAGGCGGAGGTCATCAAGATGCGCGCGGTCTATGGCGCGCCGCTGCCGCCTGAGGCGATCGACGACCTCGCGCGATATCTGACCGCGATCAACGGGAAGCCGTGACGTGTCGCAGCGGGCGTCGCACGCGCGACGAACGCGCCGCGCACGCACTCGGCGTGCAGGCGTGTGGCGCCGCCGTGTTCGGCGGCGGCCCGGCATGGTCCGAACGCACCGCATTCGCCCGTTCCGACCCGGGCACGCGATCGCCGGCGACACCCTGGCACATGCGATGCGGTGCCGCGCAGCGGCTCGCGATGCGCAAACGCCCCCGCACGGCATACGGGGGCATCGGACGGGAACGCTTGCTCAGGCAACCCGGCTTGCGCTGCCGATCAGGGTCTTGGGTTCCAGGTACGCGCTGATGCCCCACCGGCCCATTTCGCGCCCCAGTCCCGAATGCTTGAAGCCCCCGAACGGCGCAAGCGGCTCATGGGCCAGCGTATTGACGAGCACGCGGCCGGCATCGATCTGCAGCGCCACGCGCTCGCAACGTTCGGGATCCGTGCCCAGCACCACCGCACTCAGGCCATAGCGCGTATCGTTGGCAATGGCGATCGCATCGGCGTCGTCTTCGTAGGGGATGATGGTCAGCACCGGGCCGAAGATTTCCTCCTGCGCGATCCGCATCCGGTTGTTCGCACGAGAAAAGATCGTGGGCCTCACGAACCACCCGGCTTGCAAGCCTTCAGGCCGCCCTTCGCCGCCCGCCAGCAGCACCGCACCTTCTTCCTGCCCGATGCGGATGTAGTCTTGCACCCGCTCCCATTGCTTCGCGCTGACCATCGGCCCGATGTCGGTATCGGCGTCGCGCGGGTCGCCGGAGCGGATCAGTGCAACCGCATGCTTGATCACGTCCTCAAATTCCGCGAGCCGGTGGCGCGGCACCAGCACGCGCGTACCCGCGATGCACGCCTGGCCGCTGTTGGCAAATCCCGCCTGCAACACGAGCGGCATGATGCTCGCGAAATCCGCATCGTCGAGCACGACCGTGGGCGACTTGCCGCCAAGCTCCAGCGTCACGCGCTTCATCGTGGCCGCGCCCGCGCTCACCAGATGCTGGCCCACCGCGGACGAGCCGGTGAAGGAAATCTTCGCGACGTCGGGGCTGCGCGAGATCGCGTCGCCCACCACGTCGCCGCGCCCGTTGACGATATTGAAGACGCCGTTGGGCAGGCCCGCCGCATGCAGCGCTTCGGTGACGATCTGCGTCTGCATTGCGCTCATCTCGCTGGGCTTGATGACCGCGGTGCAGCCGGCCGCCAGCGCGGTGGCCAGCTTGTTGCAGATGAATCCCGCATCGCTGTTCCACGGCGTGATCAGGCCGGCCACGCCGACGGGCGTCATGATCACGCGGGCCGAGCCGGCCTGTTCCTCGAACGCGAACGACTCCAGCGCGGCGATGGCCTGCCGGATGGTATCCGCCGGATAGGTCGCCATCCAGCGGCCGCGCACGAGCGGCGCGCCGTATTCGGTCAGGATCGCCTGCATCAGGTCGTCTTCCCGCGCGACGACGGCCTCGTGCATGCGCGTGAGCGCGGCGATGCGCTCTTCCCGCGTGGTGCGCGACCAGCCGGGGAACGCGGCCTTGGCCGCGGCGATCGCCCGCTCGGCATCCTGCGCGTCGCCGAGGCGGACCTGGCCGATGACCTGCTCGGTGCTCGGGTCGTGCAGGTCGAACCATTCGTGGCCGTGCGGCGTCACGAATTCGCCGTTGATGTAGATGTGTTCGATGCGTTGCATGGTGCGTGCTCCTTTGCGCGTGTCCGACAAGCTGTCATGACACGCAGTCTAGGAATACATTACTGTTCTGATAAGCCGCTTTATGGCTGATGACGCATCCCGAAAATCAGGACAATCGATGCACCGCACCGGAATGACCGAACTGGAAGTAGTCCTGGCCGTCGCGCGCCGCAGCAGCTTTCGCGGCGCGGCGCTGGAGCTGGGCATGTCCACGACGGCGGTAAGCAGCGCCGTGGCCGGACTGGAAGCACGCCTGAAGGTGCGGCTGTTCAACCGCTCGACACGGAGCGTGTCGCTGACCGATGCAGGCCAGCGCTATGTGGAGCGCATCGCGCCCGCGCTTGCCGAGATCAGGAGCGCCGGCGAAGAAGCCGGCACCGGGCCCGACACGCCGAGCGGCACGCTGCGCATCAACGCGCCGCAGGGCGCCGCGCACATGTTGATGGAACCGCTGTTTTACCCGTACGCACAGCGCTACCCCGACGTCCGGATCGACATCGTGAGCGAGTCGCGCCTGATCGACATCGTCGCCGAAGGGTTCGACGCCGGCATCCGCCTGGCCGAATCCGTGCCGCAGGACATGATCGCCGTGGCGCTCTCGCGCGATATCCGCATGCTGGTGGTGGCGACACCCGAGTATCTGAAGCGCCACGGCACGCCCCGTCATCCGCGCGACCTGCTCGAGCACCAGAGCATCGGCATGCGCATGTCCCACGGCGGCATCTATCACTGGGAGCTCGAACGCAAGGGGCAGAAGCTGCAGATGGACCTGCCCGTGCGGTTGGCGCTCAATGAACTGTCCGCCATCAAGCAGGCGATCCTGCTCGGGCTAGGCATCGGCTTCATCTCCGAATGGTTCATCGAGGAAGAACTGAAAACCGGCGCGCTGGTGCCGGTGCTGGTCCCGTGGTGCCCGTCGTTCGGTGGACTGCGGCTCTACTATTCGGGCCATCGCTTCGTGCCCGCGCGGTTGCGCGCGCTGATCGGCCTGGCGCAAGAGCTGCGCTTGACCGGCGCGCCGTTGCGCGATGGGCAGGCGGGATGATGCGCGGGACTGCATCCACGTTTCCGGCGCGGGCCAGGTCACGGGTCTTGCCGTCGAAATGCGCGTCCCCGGCCGCCTGCATGCGCTCGCCCCGTCAGACCGCGACATGAAAAAAGCCCGCCGGCATCCGCCGGCGGGCTTTCGCATTCGACTGCTGACGCGGCGCTTAGCGCGCGGGGTTCAGCGTCAGGTTCATGTGACGGTTCACATCCTTGTACAGCAGGTAGCGGAAACGGCCGGGGCCGCCCGAATAGCACGCCTGCGGGCAGAACGCGCGCAGCCACATGAAGTCGCCCGCTTCCACCTCGACCCAGTCCTGGTTCAGGCGATAGACGGCCTTGCCTTCGAGCACGTACAGGCCGTGCTCCATCACGTGCGTTTCGGCGAACGGAATCACGCCGCCCGGCTCGAACGTCACGATGTTCACGTGCATGTCGTGGCGCATGTCGCTCATGTCGACGAAGCGCGTCGTCACCCACGCACCGTTGGTGCCCGGCATCGGGATCGGCTCGACGTCCTGCTCGTTGGTCACGAAGGCTTCGGGAAGCGGGATGCCGTCGACGGCCTGGTAGTGCTTGCGAACCCAGTGGAAACGCACCGCGGCATCGCTGACGTTGTGCAGCGTCCAGTCCGCGCCCGGCGGAATGAACGCATAGCCGCCCGGCTTCAGCACGTGCTTCGAGCCCTGCAGCGTCAGCTCGGCTTCGCCTTCGACGACGAACAGCACGGCTTCGGCGTTCTTGTCCTGCTCCGGCTTGTCGCTGCCGCCGCCCGGGTTCACTTCGACGATGTACTGCGAGAAGGTTTCGGCGAAACCCGACAGCGGGCGGGCGATCACCCACAGGCGCGTGTTCGTCCAGAACGGCAGCCAGCTCGTGACGATGTCGCGCATCACACCCTTCGGGATCACCGCGTACGCCTCGGTGAACATCGCGCGATCGGTCAGCAGATCGGTCTGCGGCGGGTGGCCGCCATGCGGCGCGTAATACGTTGTCTTAGACATAGTGCATCCAGGCAATGGGTTGGTCCGGCCCCGGGCGCTAACGGCATCGGGCGGCACGCCTGCGCGTGGGGCGCGCAGGCGGCGGCGGGACATCGTTGCCGGGGTGGCTTGAAAGCGCATGCGCCTTCGTTCGGTCGGCCAGGCTTCGCGACGGATCCGTCCGGTTGACCGGACGCGACGACCCATGCTGGCGGGTGCGGCGGCCGGGCCGCGGCGCTCGCGATCATGCGGCAAGGCGAGACGCGGCGGACGGCTCGGTTCGATTCCGTACGCGGGCATCGTTGACGATAGCGAAGTCGATCGCAATCGACCAATTAAATGTTGCGATGGAATCCATTCGATTTCCCACTACTCGCCGGCACCCGCGATGCACGATGAAACGGCTTGGCGCGGCGGCCTGCATATCAGGGAAATCCTGACGGCCGGCGCATTGCCGACGAAGCGCCGGGACAATCGATGCGGCGCCTCCGATCGCAGCCAGTCCGGTGGCGCGATGCAGGTCGCGATACATCTGGTTACGCGGCTGGCAGACGGTCGATGTGCGGTCGGTTGCAGGCGGCTCCGCTCCCGTTGCAAACCTTCGTCATGCCGGAACGGATTGACGCGACGAACGCGAACGGAACGTAGATGGCGTTTGCCAATTCTGCGCAGACGCATTCAGGCGCGGCAGACCGTGAAGTCGGGAAGCGGGGAAATACGACGAGGGGGAAATGGCCGGCCCGTCGATCGGGCGCATGGCAGCGGCGGATGAAGCCGGAAAGGGTCGCCGGGCTGGCCGGCGATGGCGGCCCGGCAGGCCGCCGGGCCGATCTTCGCGTCGGGTGCCGACGCCGTCGGCGCGACGGTGCGCAGGTCGCGCACCGTGCCGCGCCAGCGGCGATCAGTCCCAGTCGCGGTGGTGATGATGCTTGTGGCGACGATAGCCGCGATCGCCGCGATAACCGCGATCGCCGTAATCGCGCTCGTACGAGCTGCGCGACATGTTGCCGCCGAGCGCCGCGCCCGCGCCGCCGCCGACCGCCGCGCCCAGCAGGCCGCCCGTGCGGCCGCCCATCGCGTTGCCTGCCGCGGTACCTGCGCCGCCGCCGAGTGCGCCGCCGATGATCGCGCCGGTGCGCTCGCGCCGGTTCGACGTCACCGCGCCACCCGCGCCGCCGCCGATGGCGCCGCCGATTACCGAGCCGGTGCTGCCGCCGACCGCGCCGCCGACCGCTGCGCCGGCAACCCCGCCGAGCGCGCCGCCAAGCGCGTTGTTCAAATCACCGGCCAATGCCGGCAGTGCAGTCGTGCCGGTCAGCGCGGCGACGACGAGAGCGGGGGCAATTTTCTTCCACATTCCCGTATTCTTCCTTGTTCGCAATCTGGTTATCGAAGGTCCGCTCGGTACGACGATCTGAATCGATTGACGTCGATTCAGGCATTGTGCCGAACCCCGGACCAATTCATTTCATTGAGCTTGCGGCGAAGAATAGCACCGGTCCCGCCCCCCTGCCGTGGACATTCTGGTAACAAGTTGTTTGCGAATAACGGACGTGGAACGCGATCTCACAAATCGCTTGGAACCCGCGCCGGTATTGGCTTCAGCGACGATCAGGCCCTGCGGAACGGCAGACCTGACACATGCGCCGCCGCACGTTCGAGACACACGTGGCAACACATCGGGCACGTGTCGTGAGCACGCGCCGAAACGACAGTCGGTGTGGGATGAGGGGTCAGTACACGCCGGGCAGCAGCCGCCAGGTCCGCGCGCAATACGCGTCGTAATCGGCGCCGAATTGCGAACGCAGCAGCGCTTCCTCCGAGCGGATGCGCGCGACCAGCGGCACGATCATCAGCGCGACCAGCAGCACGCCGACGCCCGAGCGGAACGCGAGCGCCCAGCCGACCGAATTGACGAGCAGGCCGAGATAGCTCGGATTGCGGATGCGGCGGTAGATGCCGTCGGTCACGAGCGTATGGCCCGGCTGGATCGCGACGAGCCCGCTGAAGCGCTTGCCGAGCACGAACACGGGCCAGATGCGCAGCGCTCCGCCCGCGATGTACAGCGCGACGCCGAGCCATCGCACCGTATCGCCGCCGAAGGTCCAGACATCGAGCCGGTCGGTCAGCGCGGGCAGATACGCGAGCAGGAAGCCGCTCACCGCGAATGCCGCGAGCACCCAGCGGTTGTCGCGGTTTTCGCGCTCGCCGGTGCTCAGGTTGCCTTCGGTGAACATCGCGACGACGGCCATCGCGAGTGTCGCGACGACGATGACGGTCAGCGGCGGATGCGAGAAAAAGGCGGCGAACCCGCCGAAACCGAGCACGGCGAGCCCGAGATAGACGAGCGTGGCTACGCCCGACAGCACAGCGACCTTGCGTGTGACCGACATGGCTACCTCACCGGAGATGCGCTTTCCTGTGAAGTATAGGAACCGTGCGCACGATGCGACGCGCGCCGTCGTCATGCGGCGCGCGAATTCGCGCGAATCGTCCGGCGAAGGGCAGCGAACCGGTGCGGGCGGCGCCCGCGCCGGGGGCCCGATCAGCGAATGCGGAAGTTGCCGCCGATCCCGATGCTGACGGGCGGCGCGTAATACGCCGGCGCGTAGCCGTAGTAGGCCGGCGCGGGCGCGTAACCGTACGGCGGCGCGACATAGCAGCCGGA
The DNA here is from genome assembly GCF_001028665.1 of Burkholderia pyrrocinia. Classification (NCBI taxonomy): domain Bacteria; kingdom Pseudomonadati; phylum Pseudomonadota; class Betaproteobacteria; order Burkholderiales; family Burkholderiaceae; genus Burkholderia; species Burkholderia pyrrocinia. Next base: position 1,399,366 of record NZ_CP011504.1, on the reverse strand, counting down.
CAGGCCGCCGATCAGGGCAAGCGTGATGAGAAGTCTGGACATGGCTCGATTCCCGGCGCGAAAGACGAATGACACCTTGCGGAGACCACGCCGCCGCGAGGGGCGGCGGCCGGCACGAAGAGGCGATCCGCTCTTCCTGTCGCTCGATGAAGTAATGCGCGGAGTCTAGCGCCGGGCTTGCCGAGCCGAGTTTCGCCGGCGGTTACACGTGTTACTTCGCGTGACCGCCGAAACAGGCGATGGCGGCGCGGCGGCCGGCCGGTTCTCACCCGCCGTGCCGTGCCGCGTGCCGTCGATCCGTTACACGAAACGCGCGCGAATACGCTCGGCGATCGATTCGAGCGTCGCCGCATCGGCGATGTCGCGTGCATGCATCCGCAATTCGGCGCCTTCCCAGCGCGGGATCACGTGGAAGTGCACGTGCGGGACCGTCTGGCCCGCCGCCGCGCCGTTGAACTGGCCGATGAACACGCCGTCCGGCTCGAGCGCCGCGCGCACGGCCGCCGCGACGCGCTGCGTCATGCGGATGCCGGCCGCGGCCGCGTCGCCGGACAGTTCGAAGATCTGCGCGGCCGGCTCCTTCGGGATCACGAGCACGTGACCGTCGGCCTGCGGCATCAGATCCATGATCGCAAGGGTTGCGTCGTCTTCCGCGACCTTCACGCATGGCAGTTCGCCGCGCAGGATTCTGGCGAACGGGTTGTTGTTGTCATAGGACATGGCGGTTTCCGATAACGGTTGGAATGGGTGAGCGTTCGATTCCCGACGATTATCGGCCGACGGCGGGCAGGATTTCAACGTGTCAGGTCGTGTCGCCATTGCAGCGAACAATGACTGCCGGCGCGCATGCAACGTGCGCAACCGGATGGAATAAGCAACCGTCGCCATCCGTTTATTTCGAGCGTGGGCTCGCGCGGCAAGATCGCGGACCCGTGCCGGACACCCGTCGGCTGCGCTGGCCGGCAGCCGGGATGACTGCTCGCGTTCATCAACCGGAGTCATGCCATGGACCCTCTCCCGTCCTGTCGTTCACCCGCCCCGACCGTCTTCGCCTTGCACCCGCCGGTGTTCGCGCACGCGTCGCACGCGATCGCGCGCACGTTGCGCCGCGCGGCGTGCGCCGCCGGGCTGGCCGCCTTGTCGTCGACGTTCGCGTGGGCCGGCGGCAACGACATCATCCTGCCGCCTTCGTCGGTCACCGCATCGACCGTGCCGGCCAACGGCGATCTCAATCCGTACGGCATCGCGTTCGTGCCGCGCGGCGTGCCGACCTGGAGCACGCTGAAACCGGGTGACGTCGTCGTGTCGAACTTCAACGCGGCGTCGAACCTGCAAGGCACCGGCACGACGATCGTGAAGCTGTCGCCCGGCAATACGCCGGCAACGTTCTTCCAGGGCCAAAATCTGGGCCTGACGACCGCGCTCACGGTGCTGCGCAGCGGCTTCGTGCTGGTCGGCAACGTGCCGACGCCGGACGGCAAGACCGTCGTCGCGCCGGGCTCGCTGCTCGTCATCAATCCGGCGGGCAATCTCGTCACGCAACTGGTCAGCGCCACGCTGCTCGACGGGCCGTGGGACATGACCGTGATCGATCGCGGCCAGCGCGTGACCGCGTTCGTATCGAACGTACTGAACGGCACGGTCGCACGGATCGAACTGGCGATCGGCAACGACGGCGTCACGATGCTGCCGGGCTCGCGCATCATCGCGTCGGGCTACGTGAACCGGACCGATCCCAGTGCACTCGTCGTCGGCCCGACCGGCCTCGCGTACGACCCGAACATCGACGTCCTGTATGTCGCGTCCACGGGCGACAACGCGGTGTTCGCGATCCAGAACGCCGCGTCGACGAACCGCAACGGCGGCGTCGGACGGATGATCTACTTCGACGCCAAGCACCTGCACGGCCCGCTCGCGCTGGCGCGCGCGCCGAACGGCCATCTCGTGACCGCGAACGGGGACGCGGTCAACCCCGATCCGCTGCAACCGAGCGAGATCGTCGAATTCACGGTGGACGGGCGCTTCGTCGCGCAGATGCAGGTCGATACCGCGCCGGGCTCGGCATTCGGCCTTGCGTTCGGGCATGGCAGCAAAGGCCAGCTGCAATTCGCGGCCGTCGACGACAACACGAATACCGCGACGGTCTGGGCACTGCGTTCTGACAACAACGACGCGCAATGACGCACCGTGTGAACGGGCCGCATGCGGCCCGTTCACCTGCGCGATCGACACATACGATTCACACCCGCCGGGCAACCTCCGACCGACCGACGCCACCCGGCGTCGCAAGCACCCGCGATTGCCACCGCTTGCCCGAACCTGCGACACTGCCGGTTCATGGCCCGCCCGCAGACAACCGAGGACGCCCGCGCATGACGACACCCATCAAGCCGTTGATCCGACGGGGCGCCGCCCTGGTGCTGCTGGCCGCGCTCGGCTATGCGGGATACATGCTGTCGCGGCTCGCGCCGATCGCGACCGGCTATGCGGCGAAGGCGCTGTGTTCCGGCGTGTACGTGTCGGGCCGCCCGTCCGCGTCCGTGATCGACGTCGACATCATGGCCGGCGTACATCCGCTGCTGAAACTGGTGCGCCCGTCGCTCGATCCCGACCATCATCGTGCGGTGGCTACCTTCGCCGGCTTCGCCGAGCGCGAAGCCGACTTCCGGCCCGGACTCGGCTGCACGCTCGCGCTCGGGCCGTCGCCCGGCGCGTTGCCTGCCACATTGCCTGCCCTTCCCGATCCACCGCCCGCGCAGCCGGCACCCGTCGCGCCACCCGCCGGCATCGACGCGCACAGGCTGCAGACCGCGCTCGACCGCGCATTCGACGAACCCGACCCGGCGCGGCCGCGGCGCACGCGCGCGGTCGTCGTGATGTGGCGCGGCCAGGTGATCGCCGAACGCTATGCGCCCGGCTTCACGGCCGACACGCCGCTGCCCGGCTGGTCGATGACGAAGACCGTGACGGCCGCGCTGGTCGGCATGCTCGTCGCGCAGCACAAGCTGTCGCCCGATGCATCGGCGCTGCTGCCCGAATGGCGCGGCAGCGGCGACCCGCGCGCGGCCATCACGCTCGACGAGCTGCTGCGGATGACGAGCGGCCTGCAATTCAACGAGGACTACGACGACCCGCTGTCCGACGTGGCCGTGATGCTGTTCACGCAGCCGGATACCGCGCGGTTCGCGTCGGCGAAACCGCTCGCCGCGACACCCGGCAAGCAGTGGTCCTACTCGAGCGGCACGAGCGCGATCGTCGCGCGCGTGATGCGCACAGCGATGGGCGGCAGCGAGGACGACTACCTCGCGTTTCCGCGCCGCGCGCTGTTCGCGCCGCTCGACATGCGCAGCGCGGTGTTCGAGCCCGATGCGTCCGGCACGCTCGGCAGCCCGTCGTACATGTATGCGAGCGCACGCGACTGGGCGCGCTTCGGGCAGCTTCTGCTGCAGGACGGCGAGTGGAACGGGCAGCGGCTGCTGCCGGAAGGCTGGGTGCGCTACCTGACGCGCGCGACGCCGTTATCGTCGCGCCAGGAGTTCGGCGCGCATCTGTGGGTCAAGGTGCCGGAGCCGTTCAACGATCGCGATCCGCATGCGAGCGCGATGCCGGCTGATGCGTTTCATGCGGTCGGCCATGAAGGCCAGTTCGTGAGCGTAGTGCCGAGCCGCCAGCTGGTAGTCGTGCGGCTCGGGTTGTCGCGGCCGGAATCCGCGTGGAATCACGAGACGTTTCTCGCGCGCGTGCTCGACGCGATGCCGGCACCCGGCGCGTGACGACGGGCCCGCGGGCCCGTGCATGCCGGTGGCGACGCGGCGGCGATTGCAACGCCGCCGCGCCGCGCGCTACCTGCGAAGCGTCACGGATTCGCGCTGCCGGCGTAGGTCTTGAAGCCTTCGCGCGTCGCGAGACGCTCGATATAGCGCGACACCGCCGGGAAATCCGGATGCTCGAACGGCGTGCCGAACCAGCGGTTCACCGACAGGCCGATCGGAATGTCCGCGAGCGTGAAGGTGCCGCCAGCCACGAACGCGCCGGTCGATTCGAGCTGCGCATTCAGCACGCGCATGTGCTTCGTCCAGCCCGCGATCGACTGCGCGATGCCGTCCGGATCCTGATGATCGGGCGATTTCCGCACGAGGCCGAGGAACGCGCCGACCCACGAGCGGTTCAGGTCCGTGCCCTGCCAGTCGATCCATTGATCGACCCGCGCGCGGGCCCGCGGCTCGGCCGGATAGAGCGCGTCGTCGCCATAGCGGTTCGCGAGGTAGCGGATGATCGTGTTCGATTCCCAGAGCACGAAATCGTCATCCTTGATGACGGGCACGAGCGCGTTCGGATTCAGCGCGAGATAGGCCGGATCGTTGGTCGTGCGGAAACCCGCGCCCCAGTCTTCCTGTTCGAATGGCAGGTTCAGCTCGGTGCACAGCCACAGCACCTTGCGGACGTTGATGGACGGGATCTTGCCGAGGATGTGCAGCATGCAGTCTCCTTGTGAGGTCGGATGCGGAGCGCCCGGGACGCACGACACGTCCCGAACGCGGTCACGTCGAATTTATACACGACTGCGGGGCAAGCGACAGGCCGGGTGTGCAAAATCGCCATGCGGCCGATTCGTCAGGTCGCGCAGCGCGTGCTCGGCGGTCGGGAACCTGAACATGAAGCCGTCGTGATGCAGCCGCGCCGGCATCACCCGCTTCCCATCCAGCAGCAGCTCGGCCATCTCGCCCATCGCGCAGCGCAGCGGCGCGGCCGGCACATGCAGCCATGCGGGGCGGCGCAGCACCTTCGTCACGACCTGCACGAACTCGCGCTGGGTCAATGCGCCGGGCGCCACCGCGTTGTAGACGCCGTGCATGCCCGCGTTCGACATCGCGCGCGCGATGATCCGCAGCACGTCGTCCCGGTGGATCCAGCTCATGACCTGCGCACCGTCGCCGAATCGTCCGCCCATCCCGAAGTAATGCGGCAGCAGCATCGGGCGCAACGCGCCGCCGGGGCCGAACACGATGCCCAGCCGCAGCACCACCGCGCGCACGCCATGGCGCTCCAGCGGCTGCGAGGACCGTTCCCACTGCCGGCACAGCTCGGACATGAAGCCGGTGCCGGCGCTGCTGCCCTCGTCGAGTCGTTCGTCGGCCGGCCGCACGCCGTAGTAGCCGATCGCGGAAGCCTGGATCCACGTGCGCGGCTTGACCTGGGCGGTCTCGACCCAGCGCATCAGCGACTGCGTGACGCCGACGCGGCTGGCGAGCAGCAGCGCTTGCCGGCGCTTGCTCCAGCGTGCGCCCAGCACCGGCGCGCCCGCAAGATTGATCACGGTGTCGAAGCGCTCATGCGGCTGCAACTGTTCGACGGACGTCACGCTGCGCACGCGTCCATGAAACTGGTAGGCCGCGCGCAGCGGATCGCGCGCCAGCAACGTGACCGTATGCCCCGCATCGAGCAGCTGGTTCACGAGGGTTTCGCCGATAAAACCCGTGCCGCCGGTGACGAGCACGTTGCCGGCCGGCTGCCCCGCGAACGGATTGGCAACCGGAGCGTGTCGCGCGATACGGCACGCGGCAATCCCGTCGCGGATACCCGACACCGTCACGCCGACGGCGAACAGGCTGAGCAGCCAGCCGCGCCAGCCGACGTCGATCGCGTGCAGCGCGGTCGGTTCGTGCGCCCAGACGGCCAGTTGCATCGCGAGCATCCCGAACAGCGCGCCGCCGTTGACGGCCAGCAGCGTGTGCAGCACGCGCTCGGTCGCCGGCAGCTTGCGGCTTTGGTCCTCGACGACGAAATCCCACAACGTCAGCACCACTTCGACAAGCACCACCGCCGCGATGGCCGCGACCCAGGCGCCGTGAAACGCGACGTTCGCGATCGATGCGAACACGAGGCCGTAGAGCACGGAACGCACCGCATGAATCGCCAGCTCGAGCCGCGCGCGCGGGCTGTTAGGCAGGTCCTGCGTGAGTTCGTGGTGATAAAGCGTATCGAATGCGCCCATCGCGCCCTGCACGATCAGCAGGTTGAGCGCCCAGTCGAAGGCAGGCAAGGTGTTCATACGGTATCCCTCCTCAACAGCCAGACAAGCGGCGGAACCATCGCGACGAGTGCGGCCGCGTCGAACGCCACGTGGCCCCACACACGGGCCTGCAATGAAAACAGCATGTCCTGCGGCGCCCAGATCAACAGGCCGGCCAGCAGCCATCCCCACACTTCCCGCCTGCGCAACCGGTTGCCGAGGTGGACGAGCGCCAGCATCCAGACCGACGCGCACTGCACCGTCGCGCCTATCAACGACATCCACCATATCTGCTGGGCACGCGCCGGTTCCGGTGCCGCGCCCGCCCAGAAATGCAGCTCGATGCCGCGGTGATACGCATCGACGAACGGTGCGCCGGCGAGCCACGGAACGGCCACGCCGACGAGCAGATGCACGATCGCCGCGGCATACATCCAGCTCACGACGATGCGTCGCGCGTTGTCGGGCGCAGGCCGAGGTGCAACGCGTCCTGCAACGTCGCCGATGGTCGGCACCGCTTCATTGATGTTCATGATCTGCACTCCTTCCTTTACCGAAAAAATCATGAATCGATCGGTCGACTGTTTTCAGGTACGACGCGCTTACGCCGGCTTGATCACCATCAGGAAGTAGACGGACAGCATCGCGAAGAACGACGGATAACCGAGCAGCTCCCAGCGCTTCGCATAGCGCCAGTAGCGCTCCGGCAATGCGCCGTCGCCGTTCACGTAAGCGAGCTTCGCCATCGCGGCGAGTTCGACCTGCAGCCACACGACCGGCAGCCAGCACGCGCCGGCGATCGCGTACAGCACGATCGACGCGACGAGCCACGGCGTATGCCACGGCCAGCCGGCCGTATGCGCGAGCCACAACCCCGACGCCGGCTGGAAGATCACGGCCGGTGTCGTAAACCACCAGTCCGCGCGCACCACGAGCCGCGACACGGCCGCGATCGCGGGCACCGACCGCGTGCGGTTCGCGAAGAACAGATAAAACGCGGTGCCGAACCCCGTGCCGACCAGCAGCACCGAGGACAGGATATGCAGCGCCTTGACGACGAGATAGGTATTCATGGTTGTTCTTCTTCTGAAAACAGGATCAACAGGATCGCGAGAATCGGCACGTTCTTGAGCACGGGGCCGAACGGTTCGGCCAGCAGGCCCGGCATCGTGACCGCGATGACGGCCGAGTACGCGACGATCAGCACGGCTTGCGCAACCCACAGGCGGCGCGACGGCGCGGCGACGGTCGCGATGCCGAACGCGAAGTCCAGCGCGCTTGCCGCGTAGAGCGCGACCAGCGCAGGCAGCCCCGTCAGGTGCGCATGCGCGAGCAATGCGAGGCTCGCGTGCAGCGGATGGATGAACGCGCTTGCGATGGCCGTCCAGATCCACACGATCGCGAGCGCGCCCAGCAGCAACGGGCGCCGCCACATCGCGAGCGCGTCGCGACGCAGCGCGGCCGCGTCCGCGCCGATGAAACCGCCGATGCCGCGTGGCGGCCGGCCGAGCACGGCCGCGGCAGCCGCCGGATCGCCGGTGTTTCCGCCGCGCAGCATCGTCCACGAGTCGCGAGTGAGCATTGCGCCCGGCAGCGTGCCGAACAGCGCGGCCGCCGCGCCGACCAGCGGGCCCGGCAGCGTCACGCCGGCGGCCGGCGGAAACCCGAGCGCGGCGCGGTAGCGGGCCAGCATCTCGCGGTATTCGACTTCGTCGTTGCCGACCACGTCGATCACCGCGCTGCCGGCCGCTGGCGCATCGAACGACTGCGCGACGAGCCGCGCGACGAGTTCGGCGAGGTCGTCGACGTGCACGGGACGCAGCCGTTGATGGCCGCCCGCCGGCAGTGCATGCACGGGCAGGCTCGCGAGCATCCGGAAAAACCGCGCCGACGTGCCGGCCGCACCGTAGACGAGCGCCGGACGCACGATCCGGAAATCGATCGGCAGCGTCTGCAGGAAGCGGTCGGCTGCGTGCTTGCTTGCGAAGTACCGCGTATCGCCGCGCTCGACGCCGAGCGCCGAGATCTGGATCACACGCCGCACACGCGCACGGCAGCACGCGGTGAAAAGCGCGCACGGCGCGGCGCGATGCACGGCGTCGAGCGTCGCGCCGCGTCGATCGGCGAGGATGCCGACCGCATTGATCACCACGTCGACGCCCTCCAGCCGCGCGAGCCACGTGTCGGGATCGACATCCTTCGCGAAGTCGATCCCGACGTCGCGCGGGCCGGCCGCATCGCGCACGCCATGCAGCACACGATGGCCGCCGGCTTCGAGCTGCGCGCACAGTGCCCGCCCGATGAAGCCGTTCGCGCCGCAGACGAGGACGGTCATGCTGCGTTCCCCGGTGTGGCCGCCCTGGCCGGTCGACGGCAAGACTGCGTTCATTTTCATCCTCTCTTTACAGTTATTTCTGTACAGACAGAAATATCAACCCCGAAAAAAGCGGGCTGCCTGCCCGCACTTCCGCTACCGCTTACTTCGACGACTTGCGCCTGACCGTCTGGCTGATCTTCGCGCCGATGCCGAGCGCCTTCATCAGCGTATCGGGCTTGAGCCGCAGCATCTCGTCCGACCAGGTCGTGAGCGTCTCGACGAACTGCAGCGTGTCGCGGATGCGCTGTTCGGTCTCGCGGCTCTCGTTGGCGATCTCCGGGCTCGTCAGGCAATCGCGCAGCACCGTGAGCGTCGGCTCGATCTCGCGCTGCCGCCGCCCTTCGACGATCAGCTTGAACAGTTCCCAGATGTCGGTCGACGTCTCGAAATGGTCGCGGCGATCGCCCAGCACATGCACGACCTTCGCGAGCCGCCACGCCTGCAGTTCCTTCAGGCTCGTGCTGACGTTGGAGCGCGCGACGTTGAGCGTCTCGGCGATCTCGTCGGCCGCGACCGGCCGGCCGGCCAGGTAGAGCAGCGCGTGAATCTGCGAGACGGTTCGGTTGACGCCCCACCGCGAGCCCATTTCGCCCCAGTGGAGAATGAATCGTTCGGCAATCGGTGTGAGTTCCATGTCGGGAAATTTATTCATTTCAGTTATTTCTGTCAAGAGAGAAATAACCGGATGATCCGGCACCTTCCGGCCGCGCCCGCCCGCGATCGGCCGCTTCCTTTACAATGCGCGGGATTTTTCCGATTTCAGGCCGTTTCCGCCTTTCTGAACAGGGGTTTCCATGATCATCAAACCGCGCGTGCGTGGCTTCATCTGCGTGACGACTCATCCCGTCGGCTGCGAAGCCAACGTCAAGGAACAGATCGACTACGTGACTTCGCACGGCCCGATCGCCAACGGCCCGAAGAAGGTGCTCGTGATCGGCGCGTCGACCGGCTACGGCCTCGCCGCCCGGATCTCGGCCGCATTCGGCTCGGGCGCGGACACGCTCGGCGTGTTCTTCGAGCGCGCCGGCAGCGAATCGAAGCCCGGCACGGCCGGCTGGTACAACAGCGCCGCGTTCGAGAAATTCGCCGCCGAAAAGGGGCTCTATGCGCGCAGCATCAACGGCGACGCATTCTCCGACAAGGTCAAGCAGGTCACGATCGACACCATCAAGCAGGATCTCGGCAAGGTCGATCTCGTCGTCTACAGCCTCGCGGCACCGCGCCGCACGCACCCGAAGACGGGCGAAACCATCAGCTCGACGCTCAAGCCGATCGGCAAGTCGGTCACGTTCCGCGGCCTCGACACCGACAAGGAAGTGATCCGCGAAGTCGCGCTCGAACCGGCCACGCAGGAAGAGATCGACGGCACCGTCGCCGTGATGGGCGGCGAGGACTGGCAGATGTGGATCGACGCGCTGGATGAAGCCGGCGTGCTGGCCGACGGCGCGAAGACGACCGCGTTCACGTATCTCGGCGAGCAGATCACGCACGACATCTACTGGAACGGCTCGATCGGCGAAGCGAAGAAGGATCTCGACAAGAAGGTGCTGTCGATCCGCGACAAGCTGGCCGCGCACGGCGGCGACGCACGCGTGTCGGTGCTGAAGGCCGTCGTCACGCAGGCCAGCTCGGCGATTCCGATGATGCCGCTGTACCTGTCGCTGCTGTTCAAGGTGATGAAGGAAATCGGCACGCACGAAGGCTGTATCGAGCAGGTGTACGGGCTCCTCAAGGACAGCCTGTACGGCGCGACGCCGCACGTCGACGAAGAAGGCCGCCTGCGCGCGGACTACAAGGAACTCGATCCGCAGGTGCAGGCGAAGGTCGTCGCGCAGTGGGACAAGGTGACGAACGAGAACCTGTACGAGCTGACCGACTTCGCCGGCTACAAGACCGACTTCCTGCGACTGTTCGGCTTCGAGATCGCAGGCGTCGACTACGACGCGGACGTGAACCCAGACGTGAAGATTCCGGGCATCATCGACACCACGGCCTGACGGCACGGCCCGCCGCGCGCGCAGCGCGGGCGGCGGGTCGTGCTTCCCGGCGGCGTCAACGCGGCGCCGGTTCTTCCAGATAGACGCCCGACGACAGCGTGGCTTTCACGTGCCGCGTGAACTCGTCGGTCGACACTTCCTCCGCTCCCGCTTCGATCGCGTCGTAGGCCTGGCGCACGACGTCGTCCGGCGTTGCCTTCGGCACGTCGAGGCCGCGCGTCAGGTCGGTATCGATGAAACCGGCATGCAGCCCGACGACCTGCGTGCGCTGCTCGCGCAGCGAATGGCGCAGCCCGTTGGTCAGCGCCCACGCGGCCGATTTCGACACGCCGTAGCCCGCCAGGATCGGCCGGTTCACCCAGCTCGCGACCGACAGGATGTTCAGGATCGCGCCGCCGCCATGGCCGGCAAGGGTTCCGGCAAACGCCCGCGACATCGCCAGCATCCCGAACACGTTGGTTTCGAAGTGCTCGCGCAGCGCGTCGGGCGCGCCGTCGTCCGTCAGGCTGCCGAGCCGCGCAATGCCCGCGTTGTTGATCAGCAGCGTGACGTCGCGCGCCGCGTCGGCCGCCGCGGCGACGGCCGCCGGATCGGTCACGTCGAGCTTCACGGGCACGACGCCCGGCAGCGTCACGGTGGCCGGATCGCGCGCCGCCGCATAGACCTTCCGCGCCCCTCTTGCGAGCGCCTGCTTCGCAAACTCGAGCCCGAGCCCGCGGTTTGCGCCCGTCACGAAAACGACTGCACCTTCGATCTTCATGATCGTTCCTTTCGCATGATGAATCGCATGCGCGCCGGCTCGTCGCGCGCGTGAGATCCGGTGGAAAACGAGGCTGCCATTACGTACCGAACCGTTGCGCCGCCAGATGACGGGCAGCAGACGGTGAGCCGTCCGCTTCCGGTCACCCTGCGGCGCCAAAGACCTCGACCGATTTCCATCCGTGTTCCCGCCGTGGCTTCGCACTGCCCGCCAAGTCGGCTACACTCGATATCAATGTCGATCACCATTGTCTTTGCGGTGCATTGTGTTCGCGCCGCCCGGGCATGTCAATTGTGACCGCCATTGTGTTTTTCAATCGACGCGATCAGCAGAATCAGGGAGGGATCGATGGGCGTATCAAGACAGCAGGCTGCCGAGAACCGGAGCGCGATCGTCGCGGCCGCCGAGCGGCTGTTCCGCGTACGCGGCGTCGACGCCGTCGGGCTGACGGAGCTGATGAAGGAAGCCGGCTTCACGCAGGGCGGCTTCTACAACCACTTCAAGTCGAAGGATGCGCTGGTCGCCGAGGTGATGGAAAAGGCGATGCAGGACCGCGCGGATTCGCCGAACGCCGGCAGTCTCGCCGCGCAGGTGGCGTTGTATCTGTCGGCAGCGCATCGCGACAATGTCGAGGCCGGGTGCCCGCTGTCCGGCTTCGCGGGCGACGCGCCGCGACTGACCGATGCGGCGCGCGCGCGCTACGCGCACGGCCTGACAGCGTATCTCGACCGGCTGGAACGGATGGTGGCGACCGAAGGCGCGACGCCTGAACAGACGCGCCGCGATGCGCTCGCAGTCTTCAGCCAGATGGTCGGCGCGCTCGTGCTGTCGCGCGCGATCGCCGGCACCGATCCCGCGCTGGCCGACGAGATCCTCGACGCGGGACGGGATGCGCTCACCGACGGACGCGACGGTCCGGTCGCGCCGGCGTAACGAAGCGCGCAGCGGCGCGCTGCGCTTCCCGCGCTCCCGCGCTATTCCACCGCTCGCGCGGCATCCCACAGCGGTTGCCCGCCCAGCGCCGCATGCCACGCATCGAAACGCGTGCGCCACGATTCGAACGGCTCCGTCAGCGGATGGCGCGGATCTTCGCTGAGCGAATACGCCATCCCTTCGATCAGCCAGCGCGGCTTGATCGCGACGGCCAGGTTGCCGAGCACTTCGGCCTGGCGGTGATGGATCAGCTCGTGCGCGAGAAAGTAGGTCTGCCAGCCGCGCGGCGCCACGGCCACGCCGAAATTGCCGAGCGTCAGTGCCGCGCGCTGGCCGAGGCCGAATGCGTCGGCGCACGCGAGCGTCGAGCAGAACACGACGCGCGGCGCGGCACGGAACCCGCCGACGGCCGCCGCCGCGCGCGCATAGCCGTCGCGATAGAGTTGCTGCGCGTCGCCGAGCTTCGCGGCATCGTCCGTGCAGATGTCGGCGCTCGGGCAGGACACGCCGGGGATCAGCGCGGGCGCGACGATGCGCAGCGGCTTGACGAGCGCGTACGCGGCAATCGGCAGTGCGACGAGCAGGCCCGCGAGGGCGAGAGCGACATGGGAGCGTTTCATCGAGGCGGCGGGTCCGTAGCGTCTTGTTGGCGTTCTTCCTGCGTGAATATATCGGACCGGCGACGCCTCCGGCCCTGCTTTTCGTTCCGGCCGGCTTCCGGCGCGGCCCGGCGCTCGACGCTCAGCGAGACCGGGGACACGTCCCTGCGCTCGCCGGCATCGTCATCGTCACGGCCGGCATGGCCTTGAACCTCGCCAGCCGGTGGCGATCCGGAGAGCGGCCGGCCACCCGGCTACCGCCCCCGCCGCGCACGGCTGAAACGGGCGACGCGCGTCACGCTGCGTGCCCAGAGCGCGTGTCGCCGGCGCCCGTCCCCCATCGGCTCCAGCGAATGCCAAGCCACAGGAGCACGGCGCTGCACGCGAACAGGATCGCTTCGACCAGCACGGTACCGACATGCCAGTACCGCGTCAGCAACACGACGGCGAGGTCGATCACGAAATGGATCGCGATCGCATACGCGAGCCAGCGCTTCGTGCCGCGCACGAATGCCTGCAGCACGATCAGCGACAGCCCGACATGCGCGGCCAGCGCGCTCGTGCGTTCGAGCAGCGCGAGAAACGGCGACGCGAGCGTCATGCCCGCGAACTGCGACCCGATCAGCGACTGCACGCCCTCGGGCACGACGACGCCCGCGTGCGCGAGCAGGTAGCCCGTGCCGAGCGCGAGAAACCCGACGCCGACCAGCAGCATCGCCTCCAGCCCGCCGTGCCCGAGCCCGAGCATCACGGCCGTCTGCGCGTCGCGCCGCTTCGGCAGCAGATACCGGAACGCGACCCAGCGCCCGCATTCCTCGAACAGCCCGGCCGTCAACGCCGCGAACACCAGCATCGGCAGATGCCAGCGCGGGTCGTGAGCGAGCCAGCGGTACAGCGGAACCTGCCACGACATGCGCAGCACTGGCTGGAACACGAGGAAGGTCAGCATGCCGTAGAAAAACACGCGCAACGGCACCTGCGTGCGGCGTCGCCACGCGGCCGCGAGCAACGCAGGCGCGAGCCACGCGACGACACCGGCCGCAAGCGTGACGAACAGGAGCGCGGGGGCGACGGGATGCATGGCGGATGCCGATGAGCGACGTGGACGCGCGCCGTTACGCGAGCTGCTTGTGGAAGAACGTCGTCGCGCAAAGCGCGCCATCGGGCATCAGCGCAAAGTTCGGCACGACGCCGACGCGCTGCCAGCCGGCCCGCTCGTACAGCCGCTCGGCGTCGCCGCCCGTCACGGTGTCGAGCACGAGCACGGTCTTGCCGGCGTCGCGCGCGGCCGCGTCGGCCGCCGCCATCAGCCGCGCGGCGACACCCTGCCGACGCGCATGCCGCGACACCAGCATCTTCGCGATGTCCGCGCGATGCGGCTGGTTCTCGGGCTGCTCGGTCACGACCTGCACGGTGCCGACGATCCGGCCGGCCGCGTCCTCGGCGACGAGCAGGATGCGCTCGCCGTTCTGGACGCCATCGGCCACGCGCGTCCAGAACGCGACGGCGGTCGAGCGCTCGATCGGCAACATGAAACTGACGGATGCGCCGCCCTCGACGCAGTCAATCAGCACATCGGCCAGCGCGTCGACGCAAGCTGTCGCATCGCTCGCGCCGACGCGGCGGACAGTAACAGGTTCGGTCATGCTATCTCCGGTAGTCAGGCGTGCCGCACCGCGTGAGCGCGGCGTATGCCTGGATCAAAAGGAACACCGGCCGATCGTCGCGGCTCACGCGACGGCGGCAGGCTTTCGGCAACGGGGCGCCCGGTCGGCGCGTGTTACCGCCCCATCATCCTACGCGACGAAAATTCCCGCTGCATCGCCTTTGCTTCGCCGCATGGCAAACTTTCAACTCGGTATCGACGACGTATTCCAAGCACTGGCCGATCCGACACGCTGCGCGATAGTCAGCGCACTCGGCGGCGGCAGGCGAACCATCTCTGAACTGGCCGCGCCGTTCGACACGGCGCTGCCATCGTTCATCAGGATTTGCTCCGGTAAACCCGGCCATTGATGGTGGGAAAGAAAGGAGTGCTGTTGACAGGCCGCTTCTTCCACGGGTTAGCATCACCGGTATGATTCTTGTCTACCGCTACCGGGTGAAGTCGCTCAACGGACTGCTTAACAAACAGAGCCGTGCGGTGAACTACGTCTGGAACTTCTGCAATGACACGCAGAAACACGCGCTCAAGTGGCGCAAGTGGCGAAAGTGCAACGGGCACGAAAGCACAAGCGACATATCGCGAAGCTGCACGCGAAGGTGGCGAATGCCCGCGCCGATTTCCAGCACAAGCTCGCGCTCGATCTGGTGCGGCGCTTCGATTACATCGCGGTCGGCAACGTGTCGGCCGTCAAACTCGCCAGAACCAGGATTGCGAAGAGCGTCTACGATGCATCTTGGTCCTCCTTTCGGAACAAGCTCCGTTACAAAGCGATGGCGCACGGGGCCACGTTCGAGGAAGTGGACGAAAGCGGTTCTACCCAGTCCTGTTCGGCGTGCGGGTCGAAAGACAGCACGACGCGGCCGAAAGGTATCGCGGGGCTGCGAATAAGAGAGTGGGCCTGCAGTGGCTGTGGTGTCTTGCATGATCGCGATACCAATGCTGCGTTGAACATTCTCCGATGCGGACGTGCATCGCCAGTAGTGGGAATCCTCCGCCTTTAGACGGACGAGGACGTCAAGAAGCACGTCGCCGTGCTCGAGCGCAGCGGCCTCGTCCAGACCCGGAAAACCGGCCGCTCGCGCACCTGCGCGCTGGTCGGCAGCCGGCTGACCGAGGCCGAGGAATGGCTCGCCGCGCAGCGCGCGCTGTGGGAAGCGCGATCCGATCGTCTCGTCGAATTCGTCGAACGCCGTCACCAGGAGGAGCAAGATGTCAGCAAGCGACGTCGAACCCGCTGAAGCCCACGATCTCGTCATCACACGCACGCTGCGCGCGCCGCGCCACGCGCTGTGGCGTGCGTGGACCGACCCCGAACTACTCAAGGAATGGTGGTGCCCGAAACCGTGGACCACCGAGGTGCGTGCGTTCGACCTGCGGCCGGGCGGCACCTTCCACACGTTCATGCGCGGCCCCGATGGCGGCACGAGCGACAATCCCGGCTGCTTCCTCGAAATCGTGCCCGAAGCGCGCATCGCATTCACGTCGATGCTTACCGGCGGCTGGCGGCCGCAGGTGCCGTGGCTCGGCTTCACGGCGATCGTCACGATGGCCGACGACGCCGCGGGCAGCCGCTACGAGGCGCGCGTGATGCACCCCGATGCCGCGACGCGCGAGCGCCACGAAGCGCTGGGTTTCTTCGAGGGCTGGAACACCTGCATCACGCAACTCGACGCATTCGCGGCCACGCTGCGCTGAACGCGGACGCGTGCGCGGTCATTGCATGCCGCCCCGCCCGCGCCTACGATTCCTGAAGGAAGCATGACGACACGCCGGCATCCGGCGTGCACCGTCGCGCGCGCTCCGCGGGAGGCGACATGTTGCACACGCACACGCATTCGACCCGGGTCAGCCGGCACCTGAACGCACCGCGCGGGCGCGTCTACCGCGCGCTGCTCGATCCGCACGCGGTCGAACAATGGAAGGTGCCCGACGGCATGACGTGCCGCGTGGACGCGTTCGATGCGCGCGAAGGCGGCGCGCTGCGCGTGTCGCTCAGCTACGACGTGCCGTCAGCCGGCACCGGCAAGACCACCACGCACACCGATACCTATCACGGCCGCTTCGTCACGCTCGTGCCGGACGAGCGGATCGTCGAGATCGACGTGTTCGAGACCGACGATCCGATGCTGCGCGGCGCCATGACGATCACGATCACGCTGTCCGACGAAGCGGGCGGCACGCGCGTGGACGCCGTGCACGACGGGGTGCCGCCCGGCGTGCCGGCCGCCGACAACGAGACCGGCTGGCGCATGGCGCTGGCGAAGCTCGCGGCGCTGGTGGAAGCCGGGTGAGCACGCACCAGCCTGTCGCGATACGCATCAGCCGAGCCGGTAAGCGCGCGTGACCGTGCCCCGGAACAGCGCGTCGCGCTCGTCCGGGCTCGCATGCGCGGTCAGCCGCTTGAACGCATTCCAGCCGTTCACGTACGAATACGAACCCTTGTCGACCGGGAAATTGCTCTCGAACATGCAGCGCTCGGCGCCGAACGCTTCGATGCACGTCAGCATCCACGGCTTCCACGCGTCGGCGAGCTGCCCGGAAGACGGCGGCCGCGCGCCCTTCTCGAAATCGAAACCGTTGATGCGCATCCCGAGCCCGCCGACCTTCACGTACACGTTCGGCAGTTGCGCGAGCGTGCGCATCGACGCCGACCAGCGCTCGAACACCTCCGGCCGCTTGTCCGCATAACTGGCGATCCGCACGACGCCGCCGCAATGATTGACGACGATCCGCGTATCGGGGTTCGCCTTCGCGAGCTCGAACAGCTCGGGCAGTTGCGGAAAGAACAGCCACGCGTCATATGACAGCCCGAGCGGCGCGAGCTGCGCGACGCCGGCCCGGTACGCGGAATCGAGCAGCAGCCCGCGCGGCACCGCCGACAGCGGATTGGCGAGCGTCGGATCGGCATCCCACGTGGTCAGGTGCCGAACCCCGCGAAACCGCCCGCGCCCCGCTTCGAGATGCGCTTCCAGCACGTCGCGCACGCGTTCGCCGAGCCGCAGGTCCGCGTGGCCGACGATGCCTTTCGCGACGGCCGGGCGGCCGTGCTGCAGCGGCTCGGTCACGCCGGCGACATAGGCCGTTTCCCCGGCCGGCTTCAGTTCGGCCGGGCCGGCATTGCGATAGCGCGTCTGCGCCTGCATGTAGACGGACGCCTGGATGTTGTGGCCCGAGCGCGCGTCCTGCAGATAGTCGTCGAGCATGTAGATCCAGCCCGGCCGTTCATAGAAATGGTGATGCGCGTCGACGATCGGCAGGTCGGGCTCGAGCGCGGGTTCGAGCGCCGACGCGAGCCAGTCGGGGCGGACCGCGAGATAGTTGCCTTGCGTCGTCATGCGGGAAGCTCCATCGTGGGCCGGCGCGGGCGTATCGGCGAACGCGGGCAGCGCGAGCGACGCGGCGGCCGCGCCGAGCAGCCGGCGTCGCTTGATCGAAATCGTCGTGTCCATGTCATTCGCTCCGGTCGAACGCATACAGCGACAGCGTGAGCAGCGTCGTGATCGCCAGCACGATCGCGAGGCCGAGCATGCCGGCCGTGAAGGTGCCGAAGCTGTCCTTCAGGTAGCCGACGAGATAGGGGCCCGCGAAGCCGCCGAGCGCGCCGATCGAGTTGATCAGCGCCAGCCCGCCGGCCGCTGCCTGGCCGGACAGGAAACGCGACGGCAGCGTGTAGAAGATCGTGCGGCCGGCAATCGTGCCGATCAGCGCGAGCGTGATGCCGACGAGCGCGGGCCCGAGCGTCAGGAAATGCGTCGACACGCCGAGCGCCACCGCACCGATGAACAGCCCGATTGCGAGGTTCGCGACCGGGCCGCCGCGACGGTCCACCCGCTTCGCCCACCACAGCAGCGCGACCGTCGCGAAGAAGTACGGCACCGCGGACAGCCAGCCCGTCTGCATCGTCGACATGCCGTGCGCCTTCAGCATCTGCGGCAGCCAGATGCCGATCCCGTACGAACCCATCGTGAAGCCGAACGAGATCAGCGCGAGCACGTACACGCGCACGTCGCGCAGCGCGACGCCGAAACGCTTCTTGCGGCCGGCGGCCGCGCCTTCGCGCTCGAACGCGCGCTGCAGTGCGGCGCGCTCGTCGTCCGACAGCCACGCGGCATCCGCCGGCGAATCGGACAGCAGCTTAAGCACGAAGAAGCCGAGCGCGCACGCAGGCAGCCCTTCGACGATGAACATCCACTTCCAGCCCGCGAGCCCGAGCGCGCCGTCGAGCTGCAGCAGCCACGTCGACAGCGGGCCGCCGATCAGCGACGACAGCGGCGTCGACACGGTGAACCACGCGAGCACGCGCGTGCGATAGCTCGGAGGAAACCACACGGCGAGGAAGAAGATCACGCCCGGAAAGAACCCGGCCTCGCCGATGCCCAGCAGCAGCCGGATCGTGTAGAAGCTCGTCGGCCCGGTCGCGAGCGCGGTCGCGGCCGCCATCAGCCCCCACGTGATCATGATGCGGGCGAGCCAGCGGCGCGCGCCGAAGCGGTACAGCGCGAGATTGCTCGGCACCTCGAACACGCAGTAGCCCGCGAACATGATCCCCGCGCCCCAGCCGAACTGCGTCGCGGTCAGCCCGAGATCGCGGTTCATCGTGAGCGCCGCGAACCCGACGCTCGTGCGGTCGAGGTAGTTGAAGAAGTAAGCCAGCGCGAGCAGCGGAATGAAACGCCACGCGGCCTTGCGCACGGCCCGTTGCTCGACCGACGCGTCGGTCTCGCGATCGGCGGCCAGCGCCGGGGAAGCGGATGTCATGGTTGTCTCCGTGGATGCGGCGATCCGCGCCCGCGCGTGGCGCGGCCGGGTGCCTTTGTTCGTTCGATGGATCGCGGCCGCGCTAGGCGCTCGCCACTTCGTTCGGCGAAGGCGCGCCGCCCGGCCCGTCGCCGTGCGCTGCACCGTCCGCGCCGTACTGTCCCGCGACGACGCCCGCTTCGATCAGCGCACGCGCGTCGTCCGGCGCATAACCGAGCTCGCCGAGCAACGCGTGCGTGTCCTGGCCGAGCGCGGGCGGCGCCGAGCGCAGCCGCAGCCGCTCGCCCGCGAGCGTCAGCGGCAGCAGCGCGGTGCGTGTGTCGACCGGCCGGCCCGCGCAGCTCGCGTCGGCCGGCAGCGTCACCGCTTCGAGGCCGCCCGTCGCCAGCAGATGCGGATCGTCGAACAGGTCCTGCGGCTGCGTGATCGGCGCATACGGCAGGCCGATCGCTTCGAAGATCGCGCCGATCTCCGCGGCCGAATGCGGCGCGAGCCGCGCGCGCAACTCGGGCAGCAGCCACTCGCGCGCCTGCACGCGCAGGTTGTTGGTCGCGAGGCGCGGATCGTCCTTCAGCGCCGCAAAGCCGAACGCGTCGCAGAACAGCGCCCACTGCGTATCCGACACCACCGCGAGAAAGATCTGCTCGCCGTCCTTCACGGCGAACACGTCGTAGACGGCCCACGCGGAAATCCGGCTCGGCATCGGCGACGCGGCCTGCCCCGTCACCGCGAACTGCATCATGTGCTGCGCGACGAGGAATACGTTGTTCTCGAACAGCGAGCTCTGCACCTGCTGGCCGCGGCCGGTGCGCTCGCGCTGCGCGAGCGCGGCCATCGCGCCGATCGCGCCGAACATCCCGCCCATGATGTCGTTCACGCTCGCGCCCGCGCGCAGCGGCCGGCCCTCGGGGCCCGTCATGTAGGCCAGGCCGCCCATCATCTGCACGACTTCGTCGAGCGCCGTGCGATGCTCGTACGGCCCCGGCAGGAAGCCCTTGTGCGACACGTACACGAGGCGCGGATTCAGCGCGTACAGCGCCGGATAACCGAGGCCGAGCCGGTCCATCGTGCCGCTCTTGAAGTTCTCGCTGAAGACGTCCGCCGTCCCGACGAGCCGCAGCACGATCTCCAGCCCGCGCGGATCCTTCACGTCGACCGCGAGGCTCTTCTTGTTGCGGTTGAACATCCCGAAGAAGCCCGCGCCGGAACCGCGCAGCGCACGCGTGCTGTCGCCCGCGATCGGCTCGATCTTGATGACTTCCGCGCCGAGATCCGCGAGCAGCATCCCGCAGGTCGGGCCCATCACCATGTGCGTCATCTCGATCACGCGCAGGCCTTCGTACGGTAGCGTCGAAGCAGGTGGCCGGCCGTTCATTGCGCGACTCCCGTCAGGCATCCTTCCGGTTGAGCGGCTGCCGGAGAGCGGCCGTCCGCATAGCGGAAGCCCTTCGGCAACCCGGCGTCCGGCACGTGGCCGTACAGCGCCTCGGACGGCAGCGCGTCGTGCAGGATCGCGCGCGCGGCGAGCAGCGCGTCGACGTCGACGCCTGTGTCGATCCCCATCGATTCGAGCAGGAACACCAGATCCTCGGTGACGATGTTGCCGGTCGCGCCCGGTGCATACGGGCACCCGCCGAGGCCGCCCTGGCTTGCGTCGATCGTCGTCACGCCCGCGTCGAGCGCCGCGACGACGTTCGCAAGACCCTGCCCGCGCGTGTTGTGGAAATGCGCGCCGCCGGCCTTGTCGCCGACTTCGCGGTGCAGGCGCGCAAACAGTCGGCGCACCTGCGCCGGGTTCGCATAACCGCTCGTATCGGACAGCCCGATCTCGTCGACGCCGCACTCGGCCATCGCGACGGCCATCGCGATCGTTTCGTCGTCGCTGACGGCGCCCGCGATCGTGCAGCCGAACGCGACCGACACGCCCGCCTCGATCTGCACCGACGGAAACCGCGCATCGCGCAGCGCGACGATCGTGCGCACCTCGTCGATCATCTGCGCGGGCGTCTTGCGGATGTTCGCCAGCGAATGCGCTTCCGTCACCGATACCGGCAGTGTCAGCTTGTGCACGCCCGCGTCGAATGCGCCCTCGGCGCCGCGCAGGTTCGGCGCGAGCGCGGCGACGTGCAGCCCGGGAATCGCCAGCGCGTGCGCGACGACTTCGCGCACATCGGCCATCTGCGGCAACAGCCTGGCCGGCACGAACGACCCCACCTCGATCTCGCGCAGGCCGGCCGCGGCCAGCGCGGTGATCCAGCGCAGCTTGCCGGCCGTCGGCATCACGGTCCTGATGCTCTGCAGGCCATCGCGCGGCCCGACCTCGCTGACCAGCACCTTCGGATATTCGGAAACGCTCATTCGACACCTCGTTGTTCTATCTGAAAGAACATAGTTCTGTTAGACGGAACTCTAGACGTGCGCCGAATGAGCTGTAAGCGGGGTATACCCGTGAAATTGCGATTTTCTGGAACTTGAGTTCTGTCAGGCAGAACGATATAGTCGACCGACCATCATCCGAAGGAAGCAGGCAGTGCCTACGACTCAAGCAGATCACGCCGGCGACGGGCCCGATTCGTCAGCGGAGGAAGCCTCCAGCGGCGTCGCCGTGCTCGATCGCGCGTTCGCGATCCTCCGTGCATTCGGACCGACCGACGACCGGCTGTCGCTCGCCGAACTGTCGCGCCGCACCGGGCTGTACAAGAGCACGATCCTGCGCCTGCTCGCCGCGCTCGAACATGGCGGCTTCATGCGCAAGCTCGACGACGGCCAGTACGCGGTCGGACACGAGCCGCTGCGGCTCGCCGCGCTGTACCAGCGCTCGTTCCGGGTCGGCCCGGTGGTCGAGCCGCTGCTCGAGACGCTGAGCCGCGAACTCGGGGAAACGGCGTCGTTCTATGTGCGCCAGGGCGACATGCGCTCGGTGCTCTACCGCGTCGAGCCCGCACGGGCGGTGCGCGTGTCGATTCGGGTCGGCGAGGAGTTTCCGGTTCGCCAGGGCGCGTCCGGGAAGGTCCTGCTGGCGTTCACCGACACGCAGGACGCACGCTGGAACGACGTGCGCGAACGACTGTGGGCCGCGTCGTACGGCGAGCGCGACCCCGAGACGGCGTCGGCGTCGGCGCCCGTGTTCGATGCTGCCGGCGCATGCGTCGGCGCGCTGACGGTGTCGGGCCCGAAATCGCGGCTCGCCGCCGCGCCGACGATGGCGGCGGCGGTCGCGATGCTGCTGCCGCTCGCGCAGAAGGCGACCGTTGCCCTCGGTGGCGCGGGCGCACGCTACGACGCGGCCGCCGTGCGCGACAGTCTCGCGCGGCTCGCGTCGGCAGCGGACGACGGCACGGAGTCGTAGCCGGCCGCGCGCGCGTCCGGCGGCGCGACACCGCAAACGGCGGCCGCGTGCGACACTGGCCGCCGATGCACGCATCGCGCGCCGCCTGTGCGCGCACCATGCGCGCAACCGTCAAACGGCCATGCACAAGAGGGGCATCCGCCATGAACGCCGCGCACACCGCCACCTGGTATTTCGATTTCGTTTCGCCGTTCGCCTACCTGCAGCAGGAACGGTTCGACCGGTTGCCGCCCGCGGCGGCGTTCGAGCCGCGGCCGATCGTGCTCGGCGCGCTGCTCGCGCACTGGGGCCAGAAAGCACCGGCGGAGATCGCGGCAAAACGCGTCTTCACCTATCGCCACGCGCAATACCGCGCGGACAAGCTCGGCATCCCGTTCCGGATGCCGCCGGCCCACCCGTTCAACCCGATCAAGCCGCTGCGCCTCGCGATCGCGATGGGCAATTCGCTCGATGCGATCCGGCAGATCTTCCGGCATATCTGGCGCGACGGCCATGACGTGTCGACGCCGGAGGGCTTCGCCGCGCTGTGCGAAGCCGTCGGCTTTCCGGAAGGCGTGACGGCCGTCGAAGCGCAGCCGGTGAAGGACGCGTTGCGCGCGAACACCGATCGTGCGATCGCGCACGGCGTATTCGGCGTGCCGACCTTCGAACTCGACGGCGACCTGTTCTGGGGCGAGGATGCGACCGACATGTTCGCCGACTGCGCCACGTCGCGCGCATGGCTCGACTCGCCCGAGGTGCGCCGCATCAGCGCGCTGCCCGAAGGGATCCGGCGCGGCTGACGGCGCAGCCCGCGCCGCCCGGGTCAGGCTTCGCGCCCTTCGACCAGCCCCGGCACGGCCTCGCGCATCATCGCGACGAACCGCACGAGCCGCGACGGGTAGAACTGCGCATGCGGATAGGTCAGGTAGACGGGCAACGGCGCGGCCTGCCACTCGGGTGCGAGGTGCACGAGTTCGCCGCGCGCGAGGTGGTCGGCCAGCATCCATGAAGAACCGACGCACGCGCCGACGCCCAGCAGCGCCGCACTGCGCAGCGCATACAGGTTCGCGGTCGTGATGCGCGGGCGGATCGCGATGCGCCGCGTCTCGCCGGTGACGGCGTGCGTCAGCGCCAGCTCGGTGCGGTAATACGTGCGCAACGCGAGCCATGGCAAAGCGGCCAGCGCGTCGGGGTCGGCCGGCAGGTCGGCGCTGTTCAGCACCGACGGCGCGGCGACCACGAAGCGCGGCACGTTCGTCAGCCGGATCGCGACGACGGACGGATCGGTCGGCTCGCCGACCTGGATCGCGCAATCGATGCCGCTGCCGACGAAATCCCGCACGTCGTCCTGCAGCAGCCACTCGACCGACACGCGCGGATAGTCGCGCAGGAACTGCGCGAGCGGCCCGACGAAACGCTCCTGCCCGAACGCGTGCGGCACCGCGACCCGCAGCAGCCCGTCCGGCTCCTCCTGCGCGCCGCGCAGATCGGCCTCGAACGCCGCCCAGTTTGCCAGCAGTTCCTTCGCGCGCTTGAAACAGCGCTCGCCGTCGACGGTCAGCCGCATCGTGTGCGTCGTCCGTTGCAACAGCCGCATGCCGAGCGAGCGTTCGAGCGCCTGCAGCCGCCGGCTGATCGTCGGCTGCGTCGTATGCAGTTGTGCGGCGGCGGCCGACAGGCTGCCGGCCTCGACTATGCGTACGAAGGTTTCCATCAGCTCGAAGCGATAGCCTGCGCCATCCACCGGCACCGCCTGAATGCGCTGAGAGCCGCCAGCAGCGGGAGAAGCGGAAGATTTTTCGGTCATTCGTGAAGCGTATAACAAATCTGCACGAGGCGGCACTACCGTCGCCGGCCGCGCGACGCCACACTCGCGTCCATCCCGTTATCCAACCCAGGATGCACGCCATGTCCACTCCGACCCGTCTCGACGCCGCGCCCCATTTGGCGCACACCGCGGCCCACCCGGCCGCCCATTCGATGCCCGATCGCCGGCTCGTGCTGCTGCTCGCGGCCGCCGCCGGCCTCGGTGTCGCACCGCTCTACTACGCGCAGCCGATGCTCGGCGCACTCGGGGCCGATCTCAGCGCGTCGACGCGCGCGATCGGCTTCGTGCCGACGCTCACGCAGCTCGGCTATGCGCTCGGCATCCTGCTGCTCGCGCCGCTCGGCGACCGCTTCGACCGGCGCCGCGTGATCGCGACCAAGGCCGCCGCGCTGGTCGTCGCACTGCTGCTCGCCGCCGTCGCGCCGTCGCTCGGGCTGCTGCTCGCGGCGAGCTTCGCGATCGGCCTCGCCGCGACGATGGCGCAGGACGTCGTGCCGGCCGCCGCAACGCTCGCCCATGACACGCATCGCGGCCGCATCGTCGGCACGGTGATGACGGGGCTGCTGCTTGGCATCCTGCTGTCGCGCGTCGTGGCCGGCTTCGTCGCCGACACGGCCGGCTGGCGCGTGATGTTCGCGCTCGCGGCCGCCAGCGTCGCCGCGATCGGCATCGTCGCCGCGCGCGGGCTGCCGAGCTTCGAACCGACCACGCGCCTGCCGTATCGCGCGCTGATCGGCTCGCTCGGCGCGTTGTGGCGCGATCATCCGGCACTGCGCCGCGCCGCGCTCGCGCAGGGGCTGCTGGCCATCGGGTTCAGCGCGTTCTGGTCGACGCTCGCGGTGATGCTGCACGGCGCGCCGTTCCACCTCGGCAGCGCGGCCGCGGGCGCATTCGGCCTCGCGGGTGCCGCCGGCGCGCTGGCTGCGCCCATCGCCGGCCGTCTGGCCGACCATCACGGCCCCGAGCGCGTCACGCGCATCGGCATCGGCATCGCGACGCTGTCGTTCGCGTCGATGGCCGCCGCGCCGCTGATGCCGCCGCATACGCAGCTCGTGCTGCTCGCGGTTGCGACGATCGGCTTCGATCTCGGCGTGCAGGCGACGCTGATTGCGCACCAGGCAATCGTCTACCGGATCGATCCCGCGTCGCGCAGCCGCCTCAACGCGGTGCTGTTCGTCGGCATGTTCATCGGGATGGCGGCCGGTGCCGCGATCGGCAGTTTGTTGCTCGCGCAACTGGGCTGGAATGCGGTGACCGCGCTGGCCGTCGCGACGTCGCTGGCCGCGCTCGCCGCGCGGGTCTGGCGCAACTGAACTCGGCATCGCGCAGCCAAGGCGGACAGGCCCACAGGGCTTGCCCGCCTTTTCTTTTATTTTCGACCGGCGCATGCATCACACCGCGCGGCCTGACAGATCCGCACAGGGCGTAACCCGCATTCGTTCATCCGGCGCAAGATCCGCACCGGCCTGCGGAATTGCCCAGTTCAACCAAATATTTTTCCGGCGACTGCGCGCATCGACGCACAAACGTCGGACGATTCGACCGTACCCCGCCGCTCGGCGCTCTCCCATCCGGCCCCGCCGCGCAGCCCCGTTTTATCAGGGGATTCCCGGTATTTTTTCGCATTTTCTTCGAAATAGCGGGTGACATACTTGCCCCCCGTTGCGCTCCGGTGCGAGCGCGCTTCCAGATCCTACCGGCCGCGCGCCTCGTGCTGCGCGTCCACCAGGGCGCACAGAACATGAACAATTTCGATACCACGATCCAGATCTTCCTCACCCACATGACGTTCGGCCCGCTGATGAATCACGTGATCCGCGTGATCGCAGGCCTCTACACGTTCAAGGGCTTCGTGCTCATTCCGGTGCTGTGCTGGCTGTGGTTCCAGCCGGGCCCGAACCGCGAGCGGCAACGCGAGCTGGTCGTCGCGACGGTCGCGAGCGGGCTCATCGCGCTCGCGTTCGGCCGGCTGCTCGCTCAGGTGCTGCCGTTCCGCGTGCGGCCGATCTACAACCCCGACCTGCACCTGCACTTCCCGTCGGCCGGACTGCGCGCGGCCACGCTGCAGGCGTGGAGTTCGTTTCCGAGCGATCACGCGATGCTGTGGATGGCGATCGCAACCGGCATCTTCATCATTGCGCGCCGCGTCGGCGTAGTCGCGCTGCTGTATTCCGTCGTGTTCATCTGCCTGCCGCGCGCGTATCTCGGCTTTCACTACCCGACCGACCTGATCGCGGGCGCCGCGATCGGCATCGCGATCGCGTGGCTGCTGACGCGCGACGCGATCCGGTCGCGCTTCGCGCCGCAGGTGCTGGAGATGATCCGGCGCTTCCCCGCGCCGGCCTATACGCTCGCGTTCCTGCTGTGCTTCGAGTTGATCACGCAGTTCGACGAACTGCTGACGCTCGCGCAGTCGGCCACGCACCCGATGTGACGGGCAGGCGCCGCGATGCTCCCGCTGCTTTCATTCCGTCGCCCCGGCACGCGCTGCCGGCCATGCGCGGTGTCGGCACGCCGCGCGGCGGCCGCGCCGATCAATCTCGATCGGGCGCGCCGAGCGGAAAGAACGAGCGAAACGGCCGCGCCTCGTCGACCGCTCGCGCGAACGACGGCCGCGCAAGCAGACGCTTGCGGTACGCAATCACGTTCGCGAACGACGGATCGATCCGGTGCGTCCAGTCCGCGTAGAACAGGAACGGTGCCGCGCCGCAATCGGCGAGGCTGAAGCGGTCGCCGGCCGCCCATTCGCGATCGGCCATCTTCTTGTCCAGCCACGCATACGACGTATCGAGCATCGCGCGCGCATCGGCGACACCGCGTGCATCGCGCTCGGCTTCCCGCCGCAGCGCGTCGTGCACGACCTTCTGCTGCGGCGTCGACACGTAGTTGTCGAAGAAGCGATCCATCATCCGCACCTCGAGCGCCGCGTGCGGATCGTCGGGCAGCAAGCGCACGGGGCCCGGATGGTTCAGGCCGAGATACTCGATGATGATCGACGCCTCGATCACCGTGCGGCCCGCATCGACGAGCACCGGAAAACGCTTCAGCGGCCACAGCGCGGTCAGCTCCTGCATCGGCTTCGGATCGTCGTGCGCGAGCAAGCGATACTCGAACGGCGTGCCGTTCTCGTACAGCGCGGTCAGCACTTTCTGGCAGTAGGACGAAAAGGGATGGGCGTAAAGCGTCGGCATCATCGTGCGGTCTCTCAGGGTTTCGGCGCCGCGTCATGCGGCGCCACATGATCTCGGATACCTTGACGACGAACGGCGGCTGGCCGTTTCGACATCGACTCGGAAATTTTTATGCGCGGCCTCGGACGCTACGACCGGCCGTCCATCACGACGCGCCCTTCGGCGCGCCAGCGCAGCATCCCGCCACCGAGATTCGCAACCGCGTCGAAGCCGGCCTTCAGCAGGATCACGTTCGCCTGCGCGGACCGCCCGCCGGCCCGGCACACGGTCACGACCGGCCGGTCGCGCGCGATCTCGCCGGCGCGCGCGGCCAGTTCGCCGAGCGGAATCGGCATCGCGCCAGGCAGGTGGCCGAGCGGGCCCGTGAATTCGTCCGGTTCGCGCACGTCGACGACCTGCACCGCCGGCAGATGATCCTCGAGCCACTGCGGATCGATTTCCCAGAAGCCGGCGAACGTGTAGACGAGCGGCGCCCAGTCGGGCGCCGCCTGCGCATCGGGCGCGTTCGCGGCGACGCCGCACTGCAGGTTCGCCGGCACCGCGACGTCGATCTGGCGCGGGTGCGCGAGCCCGAGGTTGCGCATGTAACCGGCGAAATCGTCTTCGCTGAGATCGCCGCCGAGGCGCGGATTGAAGCGCCGCTCCTCGCCGACGCTCGTCACCGTGAGCCCGCGGTAGTCGTGCGCCGGATACAGCAGGCACGCGGCCGGCAGCGTGAAGAGCCGGCCGTGCACCGCGCGATACAGCGCGCGCGGGTCGCCCTGCTGGAAATCGGTGCGGCCCGTGCCGCGGATCAGCAGGCAATCGCCGGTGAACGCCATCGATTCGTCGTCGAGCACGAGGCTGATGCAGCCGCTCGTATGGCCGGGCGTCGCGCGCACGGTCAGGTAGCGCGAGCCGAATGCGCAGCGGTCGCCGTCGTTCAGGTAGCGGTCGGCGCCCTGCGCGCCGCTTGCGGCCGAGATCGCGATCGCGCTGCCCGTGCGCTGCTTCAGCAGCCACGCGCCCGTCACGTGATCGGCATGCACGTGCGTGTCGACGGTCGCGACGAGCCGCAGCCCGAGCTCGTCGAGCAGCGCCACGTCGCGGCGCACCTGCTCGAACACCGGATCGATCAGCAGCGCTTCGCGCGACGCGCGGTCGGCGAGCAGATACGTGTAAGTCGACGATTGCGGGTCGAAAAGTTGCCGGAAGATCATCGCGAAATTGCTCCGTCGCCTGTTCAGTTGGGTGTTGTACGGCCCACGTGCCGTGCGTCGCCGACGCGTGGGCCAGTGGGTGCGAGTACCGCCACGTTCGTATGCCTGCCTTGGTGCATGATCCGGACGTTCACGGCTGCGTCTGCTGCGCATCGCCGTCCGGCATCGACGTCGGCATGATGACATCGCCGCCGGGCGGCCGGCATCGTGCCTGCCGCGTTTCACACATCCATATAGCGTAGATCAAAATGCACACGCCGCCGGCGTCCCATACACGGCAACCGATTCCGATGACGAATGTCGCGCGGCGGGACGATTCGCCGGGCCCGGACGGTGGCGCGCGCTGCCGTGCACTACGGCCTGTTCTCGTCCACGTTCACAGGAATTCCGTCGACATGTCGCTGACGATCGATCACAGACAAAGACTGTGACCAACAGACCAAGGACCGACTCGTTGCGAATGAAGCTCGACTTCTTCAGCCGCCATCAACGAAAAATCCGGATCCGGCGGGATCTCTCGATTTTTATCGAAAATTACTCATGAAGCATGAGCTTGACTCCGGGCGATCAGAGTGTTTTGCATTTTTGACGCCTGCGATTTTTACCTGTTGCCAGTCGTCTTCGATCTTCTTTCAATCGACCGCACAATCCACTTCGATTTCTTTTTCTGTTTTATTCAGTCACTCGCCGAACCACACCCCAAAAACCCCAGGTCATCCGATTCTGGCCGTTTCGACTCGGGCAGTTTCTTCATTTCCACCAGTACCGGCTGTTCCGACGCTCAACCCGGCAAGACGGCGTGACGCGAAGGAGGAGGCGGGATATCGCTCGGCAAACCGCGCAGATTTTCGGGCACCAGTCGGTGCATCAATGCCCGATGCTGTCGGTGTTTCGTCTGAAAATATCGATATTCGATATTATTCCAAGGGGCCGAAATTCCTCCATTACATATATGAAAGTTTCGCAACGTGCATTGTGAAATGCGACCCCGTTAGTATTTACCGATCAAATGTAAAAGGAAGTGACTCATCAATCGGTGCCCGAATCCAAGTCAGAACAATTCGGCATACTCCAGCTTGGCGGAATTCGCGCCCGGGTCGGACCCTTCCCCCACCCCATTTCTCGCTCGTTACGCTCTTTGCATTTCGTAACAAGTCGGGTTGATTCGTCAGGGCGTGCTGTTTTAAATTTCGCCGGTCGCCCAGCAGCATCCGGCAGTCGGGCGACGTTTCATTCTACAAATCGCTACATGCCGGATACCTGGGTGGCCAGCCATCCGACACTGCAAGTCTGCACGCTGTGCGGGCTTGATCAAGCGGTCGAACTCGCAATGGGTATCGATTCGACTACCTGCAGCCCGTTGGGACCCGACGCGCCGTAGTGGGCTCGCCGAGTTGTTCATGTCATGCCGAACTGGAGCCAGCTTGATAGCGGAATCCACGATCGAATTTTGATATTTGCGTCGTACTCCTAATGTATCGCCGGAATTCACCCAGATTTTCGACGGTACAACTTAACTTTGCGCAACGCGCCGATAAAGGACAGAAAATGGAATTCGTACGAATGGGAATCGTCTTTGTTCATCTCATAGCCTGCTGTGTCGCGATTGGTCTCGTGCTGACCAGCGACATTGCCATGGTCAGGCAACT
Organism: Burkholderia pyrrocinia; assembly: GCF_001028665.1. Taxonomy (NCBI): domain Bacteria; kingdom Pseudomonadati; phylum Pseudomonadota; class Betaproteobacteria; order Burkholderiales; family Burkholderiaceae; genus Burkholderia; species Burkholderia pyrrocinia. The sequence goes on along the minus strand of NZ_CP011504.1, from coordinate 1,369,065 downwards.
TTTGGATTCTGACGCACCTACCGATTCTGCCCAGGTCCACCTGGCCAGCCTGCAACGCACCGTCACGTTGGCGCTGACGGTGCTTTGGATCACCGGCATCGCGATCATTGCGTTCGATATGCGGACTCAAGGTCTCGGGTATCTCGGCAATCCCAAGCTGCAGGCCAAGATCGGCATCGTCGCCTTGCTGACCTTCAACGGTATCGCTTTGCACTCCGCGGTCCTCCCGGCATTGCAGAAGGCGGGATCCTTGCTGAAGCTTTCCTTCGAACGTCGCATGGTTGCCATTTTCGCGGGCGTGATTTCCGCCGTCTCGTGGTTCTACGCGGCAATGCTTGGCGTCGGGCGCCCGTTGAGCTGGAAGTATTCACTGATCCAGATCCTGGCGGCTTACCCGGCACTGATCGCGGGTGGAATCGCCACCATGTTCTTTATCACGGCTGTGGCGAAATCCAGGACGCGCGTTGAGCGACGGAATACCGAAAAGGTGGCGGCCTATTGATCGCCGACACCCAAGAGATGCGCACTGCTTCAAGCAGTGTGCATCCTGCGTCGCACATTCCGCGCTTCGACCAGCATCGGATTCCGAATGTTCGGGTGCACGCCAGCACTCACCGGAGCCTGCGCGGCTGTTTCCCCCAGGACATCGAGCAGGTACCGGCGACGCCACGCGCATGATCGCGTACCTCGAACAAGCCGACACGTTGAAATACAGCGCCCCGCCGCGCCGCGTGCCGAACAGGATCGACAAAGCGATCATGCGGGCAGGCCGAATGGGAAATCTGCGCGAGCAGAGTGCGCCATCGGATTGATCCGCAAGCAGATCGGCACCGATTTTCATATCTCAATTGATCGCCAGGCGTCATAATCGGCCGCAACGCCATGACTAGCAGGGCTTCACATCGTTTTGAGCACAATAATCCGTCTCGGTCCATCTGATCCATGTCGCTGACGATCGATCCGAAGCAGGCCGCCGCGCTGCTGGCCGTCGCCGACACGGGCAGCTTCGAGCAGGCGGCCGTGCGCCTGCACGTGACCGCATCCGCCGTCACGCAGCGGGTCCGCGCGCTGGAGGCGAGCCTCGGCACGCCGCTCGTGCTGCGTACGCGGCCGTGCCGCCCGACGGTGGCCGGGCAGCGCGTGCTGCAGCACCTGCGCCGCGTCGCGCTGCTGCAGGCCGACCTGCAAAGCACGCTCGCGACCGAGCGTGAATCGCCGATCTCCGTGACGATCGCGCTGAACTCCGACAGCCTCGGCACGTGGTTCCTGCCCGCGCTGACCTCCGTGCTCGCGGGCGAGCGCATCCTGTTCGAACTGATCGTCGAGGATCAGGACCACACGTTCGCGCTGCTCGAAAGCGGGATGGCCGTCGGCTGCGTGACGACCGAGCCGAAGCCGATGCGCGGCTGCATCGCGACGCCGCTCGGCACGATGCGCTACCGGCTGCTCGCGGCCGCCGCGTTCGCGGTGCGCTGGTTTCCGCGCGGGCTGAACCGCGCGAGCGCGCGCAACGCGCCCGTCGTCGCGTATTCGCGGCGCGACACGCTGCAGTCGTCGTTCCTGAAGGAGAAGTTCGGATTGCCGGAAGGCGCGTACCCGTGCCACTACGTGCCGGGCACCCATTCGCACTTCGCGGCGGTGCGGCACGGGCTCGGCTACGCGATGGTGCCGGAGCCGCTGATCGGTACCGCGCCGCTCGACACGCAGGGACTCGTCGATCTCGCACCCGCGCATCCGACCGACGTCACGCTGTACTGGCACGCGTGGACCGTGCAGTCGCCGACGATGGCGTCGCTGTCCGCGCGGGTGGTCGAGGCGGCGCGCCGCTTGCTCGCGCCGCTGCCGACATGACATGAGCCGGTGACGGGCCCGGCTCGTGGCGGTTACGCGCGACGCTGCGAGAAATATGCGCCGACCGCGTCGAGGAACGTGTCGATGTCCGCGCGCGACACGTCGCAGTGGGTGACGAAGCGCGACGCGTACAGCATCTGCGTGAGGATCCCGCGCTCCTTGAGCCACGCCTCGAGCGGCGCGCAATCGGCTTCGGGGAATTGCGCGAACACCATGTTCGTCGCGTGCGACAGCACCTTCACGGACTCGATGCGCGCGAGGCCTGCCGCGAGATGCGCGGCGTTCGCGTGATCGTCCGCGAGCCGCTCGACGTTGTGGTCGAGCGCATACAGGCACGCCGCCGCGAGTATGCCCGACTGCCGCATCCCGCCGCCGAGCACCTTGCGCCAGCGCTGCGCGCGCTCGATCAGCGCACGGCTGCCGACCAGCACCGAGCCGACCGGTGCGCCGAGCCCTTTCGAGAAGCAGATCGATACGGTATCGAACGGTGCGCACAGCTCCGCGATCGGGCGCTCCGACGCGACGGCTGCGTTGCATACGCGCGCGCCGTCGAGGTGCGTGGACAGCCCGCGGCTGCGCGCGAACGCGACGGCTTCCTGCACATAGGCTTCCGGCAAGACCTGGCCGCCGATCGTGTTCTCGAGCGCGAACAGGCGCGTGCGGGCAAAGTGATTGTCGATCGGCTTGATCGCCGCGGCGACCTTCGCGAGCGGCAGCGTGCCGTCCGGCGCGTTCTCGATCGGCTGCGGCTGGATGCTGCCCAGCACGGCCGCGCCGCCGCCTTCGTACTTGTAGGTGTGCGCGAGCTGGCCGACGATGTACTCGTCGCCGCGCTCGCAATGGGACATCAGCGCGGCCAGGTTGCTCTGCGTGCCGCTCGGGAAGAACAGGCCGGCTTCCTTGCCGGCCCGCTCGGCCGTGACGGCCTGCAGGCGCAGCACGGTCGGGTCGTCGCCCCATACGTCGTCGCCGACTTCGGCGGCAGTCATCGCGGCCAGCATCGCCTGGCTCGGACGTGTCACGGTATCGCTGCGTAAATCGATCATCTTCGTGCCCTGAGTGAACGCGGACCGGAACCGATGCGCCCGGCCCTGCCGAAACGAGACTCAGAGTGTACGCAATTCACGCAGCGCGTGCCGGCGGTCGCGCTGCCGTCCCACCTGCCACGCCCCTGCCGCGCGGTCGTCCGCATTACGGGCTAACGCGTCGAAACGTATCGGCCGCGCACTGCGACACGCCGGGGCGTTCTACGCGCTACGGGCGTACGTATCGAACCGTTCCGATGACGCGACGCGCCATATTGACGCACGTGCGTCAGACCGCCACGCCGCGGCCGCACGCGCCGCGAACGGCCTTCTTGATACGAATCAACGATTTATCCCGAAATCGCACGCGGCGGGCTGGACATCTGCGACGAGTTGGCGCATTTCGCGGTGCAACATCGCGGCACATACTCCAGCCAACCCCGCCGCCCGTCGGCCGGGGTCCGCCGGCACCCGCCGGCGGGTATCGTCAGCTTCGGTCATCTGGTATGGACACCGCACTTTCGGCCCTCGATCTGGCCCGCCTGCAATTCGCGTTCACCGTCTCCTTTCACATCGTCTTTCCGGCGCTGAGCATCGGCCTCGCCAGCTTCATCGCCGTGCTCGAATATCGCTGGCTCAAGACCGGCAAGCAGTACTACAAAACCCTCTGTCTGTTCTGGTCGAAGATCTTCGCGGTCGCGTTCGGGATGGGCGTCGTCTCCGGCGTCGTGATGAGCTACCAGTTCGGCACCAACTGGTCGGGCTTCTCGAGCTTCGCCGGCGCCGTCACCGGGCCGCTGCTGATGTACGAGGTGATGACCGCGTTCTTCCTCGAGGCCGGCTTCCTCGGCATCATGCTGTTCGGCTGGAACCGCGTAAGCCCGCGCGCACACTTCGGCGCGACGCTGATGGTCGCGGTCGGCACGCTGATCTCGACCTTCTGGATCCTCGCGTCGAACAGCTGGATGCAGACGCCGCAGGGCTTCGAGATCGTCGACGGCCGCGTCGTGCCGACCGACTGGTTCGCGATCATCTTCAACCCGTCGTTCCCGTACCGCCTGTTCCACATGGCGATCGCCGCGTTCATCGTCGCCGCGCTGGTCGTGGCCGCGACGGGCGCGTGGCACCTGCTGAAGGGCCGCCGCGACAAGAGCGTGAAGAAGATGTTCTCGATGGCACTGTGGCTGCTGCTCGTGCTCGCGCCGCTGCAGGCCGTGATCGGCGACCAGCACGGCATCAACACGCTGAAGCACCAGCCCGCGAAGATCGCCGCGATCGAAGGGCTGTGGGAAACCGAGAAGGGCGGCACGCCGCTGAACCTGTTCGGGATTCCCGACATGAAGGCGGAAACGACCCGCTACGCGGTGAAGGTGCCGCACCTCGGCAGCCTGATCCTCACGCACAGCTGGGACGGCGAGATCCGCGGGCTGAAGGAATTCCCGCCCGAGGACCGCCCGAATTCGACGGTCGTGTTCTGGAGCTTCCGGATCATGGTCGGCCTCGGCTTCGCGATGATCGGCCTCGCCGCGCTCGCGTGGTTCCTGCGCCGCCGCGGCCGCCTGTATGAATCGAAGTGGTTCCAGCGCTGCGCGCTCGTGATGGGCCCGACCGGCTTCGTGTCGCTGCTCGCGGGCTGGGTGACGACCGAAGCGGGCCGCCAGCCGTGGGTCGTGTATGGCGTGATGCGCACCGCGCAGGCCGTGTCGCCGCTGTCGGTGCAGCAGGTCAGCCTGTCGATGATGACGTTCGTGATCGTGTACTTCCTCGTGTTCGGCACCGGCGTGTACTACATGCTGAAGCTGATGAAGGCCGGCCCCGCGCTGCCCGACGTGAAGCACGACGACACGCCCGACACGCGCCCCGATCACACCGCGCGCCGCCCGATGTCGGCCGTCGACGAGCTGATCGAGACCGTCTGAGCCCACCCCATCCGCACACGAGAAAACTTATGGACGTCACCGTAATCTGGGCCGCGATCATCGCATTGGGGCTCTTCATGTACGTCGTGCTCGACGGCTTCGACCTCGGCATCGGCATCGTCTTCCCGTTCTTCCCGGACGAGAAGGAACGCGACCTGATGATGAATACGGTCGCACCCGTGTGGGACGGCAACGAGACCTGGCTCGTGCTCGGCGGCGCCGGGCTGTTCGCGGTGTTCCCGATCGTCTATTCGACCGTGCTGTCGGCGCTGTACCTGCCGCTGATCTTCATGCTGGTCTGCCTGATCTTCCGCGGCGTGTCGTTCGAGATCCGCGCGAAGGCGCGGCGCACCAAGCAGCTGTGGGATCTCGCGTTCATCGGCGGCTCGGCCGGCGCGACGCTGTTCCAGGGGATCGCGCTCGGCGCGTTCCTGCAGGGCATCAACGTGAAGGACGGCGTGTTCGCGGGCGACGCGTTCGACTGGCTGACCCCGTTCAGCCTGCTGACGGGCCTCGGCCTGATCGTGACCTATGCGCTGCTCGGCTGCTGCTGGCTCGTCGCGAAGACCGAAGGCGACCTGCAGCGCCGGCTGCATCGGGTCGTGTGGCCGCTGACCGTCGTGCTGCTCGGCTTCATCGCGGTCGTCAGCCTGTGGACGCCGCTGCAGGATCCGGCCATCGCGCAGCGCTGGTTCGATTCGGGGCTGTTCTGGCGCCTGCTGCCGGTGCCGTTCCTGGTCGCCGGGTGCGCGGTGTGGATGCGTCGCGCGGTGCGCGACCGGCACGACATGACGCCGTTCGTGCTCGCGCTGGCGCTCGTGCTGCTGGGCTACGTCGGCCTGCTCGTCACGCTGTTCCCGTATGCGATCCCTCAGACGATGACGATCTGGGAAGCGGCCGCGCCGCGTTCCAGCCAGACCTTCACGCTGGTCGGCGCAGCGGTTATCCTTCCGATCATCATCGCCTACACGACGATGGGTTACTGGGTATTCCGAGGCAAGGTGCGCCATGAAGACCAGCATTACTACCACCACTGATTCCGCCGATCGCCCGCCCGTGGCGCCGCGGCCGCGGATGCGCGGCTGGATGTGGTTCGTCGTCCTGTGGGCGGGCGGCGTGGCCGGCGCCGTCACGCTCGGCTATGCGTTCAAGATCTTCATGAACCTGACGCTGTTTGCGGTGAAGTAAAGCCAGGGCGCCGGCCGGGCGATCGCGCCACGCGCGTGGCCCGGGCGCGGCGCGCATCGATCGCGCGATCGATACGCGATGCGCTGCCTCTTCCTCCGCGTGCGTTATTGCGGCGCCCGCCGCACGACGCCGAGCTTCAATCCCAGCATGCCGAATATGCGGTTCATCGTCTGTACCGTCCCGTCGCTGCGGCCCTGCTCGATATCCTGAATCGTCTTCGTCGACACACCGGCGAGCTTCGCCATCTCGGCGCTCGTCAGCCGCATCGTCTGCTTCAGATGACGCACGGATTCGCGCAGCGACCACTCGGGATGCGCGAGAACGTCCTCGATCGCTTGCCGCCGTAATGCGAGCTGTTCGGGAAGCGACATTGCGTTATAGCGTTTGTCCATCGTGTTGCCCTCGCCTAGCGCAGTGCATCCAGTTCGCGGGCGAGCCGCTCGATGCCCGGTTTCAGGAAAGCATGCACATCGTGCTCCAGTCCGAGATCGACGCCCCGATCGGCGATCTCCTGCAAGTGCGGCGCCATTGCGTGCAGCCGTGCCCTCAATGCGTCGCGATCCAGCGCGGCATGCGCCTCCCCCGCCTGCGGCTCGCTCGACCGGACGACCGCATCGAGTACTCGCGCCCAGTCTGGCCGACCACCGTCATTTCCTTCCCAGCGGATGCGCCTTGCAATGCCGTCGGGATGCAGATACATCGGTGCGAAGTCGTAAAGCGGCGTCAACGCAACGCGCCCATCGAAGTCGCGTTGCAATGCCGTGTTCCGCGCATGATTGTCTTTGTTCCCCAACGCGAGATTTGCGACGTCGCGGCACAGATACTCGGCCACCTCGGCTTGAGGATCCGTGCATCTGCGTACGAGATGCCCGCACACCTCGTCGTGACTCGGCACGACGCCGAAGCCAGCCTTTCCGGTTAGCGACGCAATGCTTTCCTGAGCGAACCGGACAACGCCGCCACCAACGCGCGCGCGATCGAACCGCGGAATGAATAGCGACCGATCGCGCAGCGTCAGCGGCGCATGCACGCGCAATCCAAGACGCTGGGCCAGTGCCATGTAGGGCGCTTCGTGACGAAGGATCTGTGCAAGACGCTCGTTCGTGCCGCGTCCGAACTTGACGATGTAGTGTGCGACCGCGCGCGCGTCGGGCAGCGTGTGATCGAGATAGAGCAGTCCGTCGTCGGCACGGGTCAGCAGCAGCTTCGGCCACTCTCCCTGCACGCCCGAGGAGCCCGCGACGAAGAATCCGTGTTCGGCGAGATATTCGCTGAATGCGTCTCCGCGTGCGGCAACGTCGTCGTCGGTAAACCCTTGCTGCGGCCCCTCGTGCTCGGCGAGCCACTGCGCGGCTTCCTTGACGCGCAGATTGCCGATCGAGTTGCCGGCTCCCGCGAGCAGCAACGGCCAGTCGGCACGTTCCTCGGCTGTTTCCGGCAAATCGAGGCGGCGCAACAACTCCTGACGGCCGAAGCCTTGCGGCAGCAAATCGATCAGGAAAATCGGCCAGTGGGGCGTCACCAGCGGCTCGAGATCGACCGGAAAACCGCACGCCATCGCGTGCGCATCGCGGGCGAATTGATGCCGGACGATCCATTCGACGTCGTAACCCGTGTAGGTGCGACCACGCCAGCCCTCGTCGGGCTCGCCGAACAGGGTGACGACGCCGACGTCGTGCCAAGTGCCGTCGGAGTGGAGCTGGATCGTGCAGGAAGCGTTCATTTCAGCAGAAATCTATATAAATCATGCCATCCATCATAGCTTAATTATATAAATTTCTACTGAAATAAGAATCTCACTCTCGAACTTCAGAAGCAGCGGTCAGGGGAACTCCCGCCGCTTACCGCCGCTCGCGCAGCGCCGCCTCGATCTTTTGATCAGTCTTGTACTGGCTCAGCGCATACACCGACCAGATCGCGGCCGGCAGCCAGCCGATGATCGTGAGTTGCAGGATCAGGCAGATCACGCCAGCGATCGGGCGGCCGATCGTGAAGAACTGGAACCACGGCAGCAGCAGGGCAAGCAGAAGGCGCATCGGGAATCCTCTGGAGGCGTCGTTGAAAGTTCATGCGCAGCCAATATGGCGGGTTGCTCCGCCCATTTCAAGTCCGGGCCCGGCATGATCCGGGCGATCGACCGGACGAAAAAAAGCCCTCGCGACATGCGAGGGCCAATCGAATTCGCCGGAGTGCGATCGTGCGACGATCAGAACGTATGCCGCATGCCGATCCGCACGAGCGTCTGCGTGTTGCCGGCGGACGAGATGCCGTTGCCGACGTCGCCGACCGACGCCGTCGCGGCGACGACGTTGCCGTACGGGTCGAGCGTCTTGCCGCTCGCCTTCTGGTAGCCGACGAGACCGTAGAGCGCGGTCCGCTTCGACAGGGTGTAGTACGACGCCAGGTTCAACTGGTGATACTTCGGCGCGGCTTCCCCGCCGACCGAACTGCCGCGCGTGAAGTCGTAGCCGGCCGCGACGCGCAGCGCCGGCGACACCTGCCACGACGCCGTGCCGCCGACCGAGTTGTAGGTCGCGTTGCCCCGGAACGTCGAGAACGCGCCCGCCCGGTACTGCGTGTTGCTGTACGACAGGCCCAGCGTCACCGCGCCGATCTGGTAGGTCGACGCGGCCGCAACGATCTGCATGCTCTTCGACGACGCAAAACCCTCGTTGATCGACGACGCGAAGGTGCCGTCGTACGAGCCGGTCCATGCGCCGCCGTTCGCGCCGAATGCGTTGGTCGCATACAGGTAGGCCGCGCCGATCGCGAACGGCCCGTTCACGTACTGGCCGCCGACGCTCCACGTGTTCTGGTTCTTCGCGCTGCCCGCCTGGTTGCCGAAGCCGTACAGCCCGCCGAACGTGAAGCCGCCGAACGACGGGCTCACGTACTTGACCGAATTGTTCTCGCGCGACTGGTTGTCGATGTTGTCGAGATCGCCCGGATGCGCACCCATGCCGGTCAGGAACGAGCCGGGCCCGATCGAGCCGACGAAATCGACGATCGGATCGTACTGGCGGCCCATCGTCAGCGTGCCGTAGCGCGTGCTCGACAGCCCCATCCACGCCTGGCGGCCGAACATCCGCCCGCCCTGGCCGAGCTGCCCGGTGCCGATGTTGAAGCCGCTCTCGAGCTGGAAGACGGCCGCGAGCCCATCGCCGAGATCTTCCTTGCCCTTCAGCCCCCAGCGGCTGCCGGACCACGTACCGCTCGCGAAACTGTAGCTCGACGCGCCGCGATACGCGACCGGCGAACCGAGCACTCCCTTGCTCGTCGCGACGCGCTGGTTGCTCGCGTACCCCAAACCCGCGTCGACGATCCCGTAGAGCGTGACGGTGCCTTGCGCATGCGCCGCCGTGCAGAGGCCGCCGGCAACGCAAAGCGCAAAAGTGAACTTCTTCATGTAGAGGATTCCTATTTATCCAATCGATACCAACCGAGACGATGCATCCGGTTACCCGGAATGCCGACCTACGCCGAACCGGACAGCCACTGCGCGACTCGCGCGACGAGCAGGTCCGCTTCGTCGAAGTTCTCGACGCCCGCCACCTGCGGCGCGTCGCAAATCGTGAACACCGGCTTGCCCCATTGCAGCCCCAGCGCGATTTCGGACAGCGTGCCGAGGCCGCCGCCGACCGCGATCAGGCACAGCGATGCGCGAGCGATCAGCGCGTTGCGCGTGATGCCGAGCCCGGTCGGCAGCGCGACGGTCAGGTACGGATTCGCGTGCTGCGCATCGTCCTCGGGCAGCAACCCGATCGCGCATCCGCCCGCCGCCTGCGCGCCGCGCGCGGCCGCCTCCATCACGCCCTGCTTGCCGCCGCCGACGATCGCGACGCCCGCCGCCGCGAGCCCGTGCGCGATTCGCTCGGCGATGGCGAACTGGGCGTCCGTCGCATCGCGCGGGCCGATCACGCCGACCGGCATCCGGTGCCGGGTCGCGCCGCGCTGCCGTTGCGCGAGTTGCGCCAGCGCGTCGCGCGCCTCGCTCGACCATTCAATGATGTCGTTGCCGTGCAAGTCCTTCCCCCAGTGCAAGAACGCAGGTGCAGAGCGCCGTCAGCACGATCGACAGCACGGCGGCCTGCGAGAAATCGGTCTGTCCGTCGGACAGCTTCAGGTACATCAGCAGCGGCAGGATGTTGATCTGCGTGCCGGCCAGCGCGAGCGCCGTGCCGTACGTGCCGAGCGCGATCGCGCTGACGAGGCACCACGCCGACGCGATCGACGGCCACAGCTCGCGCCACGCGACGTCGAACCACGCGCGCCACGGCCGCGCGCCGAGCGTCAGCGCCGCCTCGAGCGGCCGCCGGTCGAGATTCGCGAGCGCCGGGTAGAGGATCAGCGCGACGCGCGGGATCAGGTAGTACGCGTACGCGAAAGCGAGCCCCGGCATCGTGTAGATCGCGCCGCCGACCACGGTCGGGTCCGCGCCGAGCGACGCCAGCAGCGTCGTCACGAAACCGGCGCGGCCGAACACGAGGATGAAGCCGTACGCGATCACGAGGCCGGAGAACGCGAGCGGCACGCCGAGCAGCGCGAGCGACCAGCGGCGGCGCGCCGGCGACTGCCCGGCCAGCACGAACGCGACCGGCACGCCGACCGCGACGGACAGCGTGCCGGCGCCGATCGCGAGCGCCAGCGAGCGCACGATGGCGTCGGCGACGAGCGGATCGCCGAATACCGCGGCGAACGCACGACCGCCGCCGTCGAACGCGGCGCCGACAAGCGCGGCGAGCGGCAGCGCGAAGCACACCGCGAACAGCCCGGCCGCCGGCACCGCGCCGTAGCGGCGCAGCACGCCGCGCTGCATGGAAGAGCTCCGCATCGCGCGCCCCTTACTTGCCGAGCGTGGCCTGCGACCAGAGCTGGTCGACCTCGGCCTTGCGCGTCGCGGCCTTCGCGACGTCGAGCGGACGCACCTGCGGCGCGTTCGGCAGCTTCGCGGCAACCTCCTGCGCGACCGGCGTGCCGGGTACGGCCGGGCGCACGTAGCCCTGCGCGAACAGCGCCTGGCCGACATCGCTCATCACGAGGTTGAGCCACAACTGCGCGGCGGCCGGGTTCGGGCCGTTCTTCACGAGACTCATCGCGTACGGCGCCGAGACGCTGCCGTCCTGCGGAATCACGACTTCGGCCGCGTCGCCCATGCCGTCCGTGTACTTGGCCTTGAGCCCGTCGTTCTCGTAGCCGATCAGGATCGGAATCTCGCCCTTGACGAACTTCGCGTACGGCGTCGTCCCCTCGACGCGCAGCACGTTGCCCGCCTGCTTCAGCTTGCCGAAGAACTCCGCGCCCGGCTTCGGGTTGTCGACGCTGCCGCCGTTCGCATAGGCGGCAGCGAACACGGCGACCTGCCCCTGCCCGGTCGAACGCGGGTCGAGATAGACGACCGCATTGCGATATTCGGGCTTCAGCAGGTCGGACCAGCGCTGCGGCACGTTCTTCACCAGCTTCCGGTTGACGAGCAACGCGATGTTCAGCGAATGCACGGCGAACCAGCGGCCGTCGGCCGCGCGGAACACCGGCGGCAGCTTGTCGAAATTGACCGGCTTGAACGGCGCGACGACGTCCTTGGCCGTCGCATCGAGCGCCGACGCCGCGAAGTAGTACGCGGTGTCGGCCTGCGGGCGGCGTCGCGACTTGTCGAGCGCGACGACCGTTGCCGCCGAGCCGATGTCGTTGTACGTGATCTCGACCTTCGGGTAGCGCTTGCGGAATTCGGCGAACAGCGATTTCCAGTTCGCCCATTCCGGGCCCGTGTCGAACGACACGACGAGCCCTTCGTCGGCGGCCTTCTCGTACAGTGCGTCCTCGCCGGGATACAGCGGCGCGGCATGGGCCAGCGCCGGCGCGAGGGTCGCGAACGCGCAGAGCGCCAGCAGGCGGCGGCGCGTCGCATGAAGGAAATGACGGCGTGCAGACATCGTGATTCTCCGTTGAATGAATAGGGTCGCCCGCGCTTACGCGGCGGGCAGCACGAGCAGGTGGCGCGGCTCGATCGACACGCAGCGCGCCGGAAGCTCGCGCCCTTCGCCGAGCAGCGCGTCGCTCGCACCGGCCGGCACGAAGTCGAAGCGCTGCGTCGCGCCGAAATAGCGCACCTCGCCGAGCCGGCCGTCGATGCGGTTCGTGACGTATTCGGGCGGATCGGGCTGCAGGTGTTCCGGCCGGACCAGCACGTCGACCGAGTCGCCCGGCCGGTGCGCGCCCGTGTCCGCGCACAGCGTGGTGAACTGCACGTCGACTGCGCCGTGCGCGAGCACGCGGCCGCGCAGCAGCGTCGAATGGCCTACGAAGCGGGCGACCTGCGCGGTCGCCGGACGCTCGTACAGGTCGCGCGGGGTGCCGGCCTGCAACATGCGGCCGCCGTCGACGATCGCCACGCGATCGGCCATGCTGAGCGCCTCGTCCTGGTCGTGCGTGACGAGCAGCGTCGTCGCGCCGCAGGCGCGCTGCAGCGAGCGGATCTCGTCGCGCAACTGGTGGCGAATGCCGGCGTCGAGCGCCGCGAGCGGCTCGTCGAGCAGCAGCAGCTTCGGTTCGATCACGAGCGCGCGGGCCAGCGCGACGCGCTGCTGCTGGCCGCCGGACAGCAGCGCCGTACTGCGGTCGGCCTGCGCGGCGAGGCCGACGCGTTCGAGCATCTCGAGCGCGCGGCGGCGGCGCAGTGCCGCCGTCATGCCGCGCATCTTCAGGCCATAGCCGACGTTGTCGACGACCGACAGGTTCGGAAACAGCGCGTAGTGCTGGAACACCATCCCGATCTCGCGCTGCCACACCGGCACGCCGGCCATGTCGCGGCCGACGATCGCGATGCGACCGCGGTAGCCGTCGAGCAGCCCGGCGGCGAGGCGCAGCAGCGTCGATTTGCCGGAGCCGCTGCGGCCCATCACGGCGAGCAGTTCGCCCTGGGCCGCGGACAGCGTGACCGCGTCGACGCCGTGACGGGCGCCCGGATACTGAAAGCTGACGTTTTCGAAATCGAGACTCATGACGGTTTCACTTCAGGCGTTGCACGGTGAAGACGGAGGCGAGCGTTGCCAACACGGCGAGGACGAGCAGCACGACGGTCGCCGCACAGGCCATCCCCGACGCGCCGTAGAACGCCTGCAGCAGCACGATCGGATAGTTGCGATAGCGGAAGCCCGCGATCAGGTTCGATATCTGGAATTCGCCGATCGACAGCGCGGCGACCATCACGAGGCCGGAAAACAGGCTGTGCCGCAGGTTCGGCACCACGATCGTGAAGAACTGGCGCAGCGGCGTCGCGCCGAGCGTCGCCGCACACGCTTCGAGATGGGCGAGGCCCAGGTGGCGCAGGTCGCTCAGCAGCGTCTGCAGCAGGTACGGCAGCGTCAGCACCGCGTGCGCGGCGATCATCAGCGGCAGCGTGCCGAGCCACGGCAGCGCATCGCCGCTGAAGATCGCGATGTAGCCGAACCCGAGCGTCAGCGCCGGCACCGCGATCGGCATCAGCATCACGACGCGCGCCGCGAAGCCGCGGCCGGCCAGTGCGCGGTGATGCAGCGCATAAGCGAGCGGCAGCGCCAGCACGGCATTGATCGCACAGCACGCGAGCGCGACGACGAGGCTCACGCCGAATGCGCGGGTAAAGCTGCGATTCGCGGCCAGATCGGCGAACCAGTGCGACGTGATGCCGGACGGCAGCAGCGTGTTCGTCCACGACTGGCCGACCGAGCCGATCAGCAGCAGCGCGATCGGCAACGCGAGGTACAGCGTGAAGGCCGCGACGAATGCCTGCAGCAGCAGGCGCCCCGCCATCGCGTGTGGCCGTTTGGTACGACGAATCGGAATAGCTTCGGCAAGGGCCGGAGCGGATGGCGGATGCATGGCGAAACTCGCTGACGGACACGGAATGGGTCACGCAACGCCCGCCGGACAGGGCCGACATGCATGGTCGTGACGGACGCAGTGTGCGGATCCGACATGGCATCGTCATGAAAAAAACGTACAACGCCCGCATCGATCTGTGCGCGCAAGGAATAGTTCGCCGTGAAGCACCTGTTTCCCAACATCGCGGAGTTGCACGCGTTCGCGAGTTCCGTGAAGTACCTGAACTTCTCGTATGCGGCCCGCGAGCTCGGCCTGACGCCGAGCGCGGTCAGCCGGCAGATCGCGAATCTCGAGACGCTGTTCGGCGTCAAGCTGTTCGTGCGCGAGGGGCGCAATCTCGCGCTCACGCGGGCCGGACAGGTCTATCACGCGCGCGTGATCGGCCCGCTGCGCGAGATCGGCAACGCGTCGATCGAATTGCTGAGCGCGCGCGAGAACAGCGATCTGCTGACGATCGCGAGCGTGCCGACCTTCACGACGAAGTGGCTGGTGCCGCGGCTCGCGCGCTTTCTGGCCTGCGCGCCGGGCGTCACGCTGAGTTTCCGCCGCCATCTGGCTCACGGCGACGTGTTTCCGTTCGGACTCGACGCGGCGATCCGCTATGGCGACGGCGCATGGGAAGGCGTCCGCTGCGATTACCTGGACGGCCGGACGTTCGTGCCGGTCTGTTCCGGTGAATTCGCGGCGCGGCATGCGCTGCGCACGCCCGCCGACGCGGCATCCGCGCCGCGGCTCGTGCACGAGCAGGCGGAAATCGCATGGTCCATGTGGGCGGAGCGCCATCGCGCGGCACAGATGAACGCGCTGGCGGGGCCGCGCTTCGAACAGTATTCGGTGCTGATCCAGGCCGCGCAGGCCGGGCTCGGGCTCGCGCTCGTGCCGCGCTTCCTGATCGTCGACACGCTCGCGGCCGGCGCGCTCGTCGAACCGTTCGACGCCCCCGTCGACGTCGACGCGCAAGGGCACTACCTGTGCTACGCGCCGGAGCGCCTGGAGACGAGCGCCGCGTTGCGGCGCTTCAGGGAATGGATGCTCGACGAATGCGCGAACGGATGAGCCATGCCCGGCACGGCCGGGCAGGCTCGGGCGGCATGGCGGCGCCGGGAGTGCGGCGCCGCGCCGCCCGTCACGCTCAACGCCCGATACCGAGCCCCGGCAGCACGCGCGTGTTCTCTGCCACGACCGCATGCAGCAGGCGCGGATCGGCGCCGAGCAGCTCGAGGATCGTCGGCGCGACCTGCTTCGTGCCGACCAGATCGTTCACGGTGCGCGCGCGATGGATGCCCGGATACGACACGAGCAGGCCGAGGTGGCTGTCGTCCGGCGCGTTGCCGCCGTGCTCCTCGTCCTTCTTCGTGCTCGACGTGTAGATCACGCCCGGATTCGGCTGGACGATGATGTCCGGCGTGCGGCCGTTGGCCGGATCGCCGAAGCGGTCGGCGAGCGCCGCGCCGTACAGGATGTAGGCCTGCGAACCGTCCGCGCAGATCCCCGGCGCGTTGCAGCCCAGGTTCGCCTTCAGCGTCTGCACGACGGCCGTGCGCTGGCTGCGGTCGCGCAGCCAGATCAGGCCGACGTCGTCGGTCTGCACGAAGCCCGTGCCGACCAGGCCCGACCCGTCGTTCAGGTTGCCCGTCGTCGTGTTGTTCTGGCCGAAGTTGCCGTTCGGGTCGAGGTAGTTGTTCGCTTCGAGCAGCTTCGACAGCGTGTCGCCGTTCTTCACGAGCTTCGTGCGGTCGGTCGGCGACTGGCCGTGCTTCGCCGTCACGATCACGGCCGTCGACGTGTACAGGTTGGCCTGCTTCAGCGCCGCGACGACATGGCCGATCGAGTTGTCGACATACGTGATCGCGTTCGCGACCTGACCGTTCGGCGTGAAGTCCGCGTCGAGATACCCGCCGCCCTTCGCGACCGGCGACTTCTGCGCGACGCTCAGCGTCTGGAAGTTGGCGCCGAACAGCGTCGGCACCGGCGCGCTCTTGGTGCCCGTCGAATCGCGGCCTTCGATCTGGTTGATCAGCGCCTGCACGTGCAGGTTGTCGAAGCGCGCGGTGTGCGAGTAGACGTCCGTGTAGTCGGTGTTCGTCGCCGGGTCGATCGAGTTGATCTCGGTGCGCATCAGGTCGTCGACGCCGGTGCCCGACGGGCCGTTCAGCCAGTCGTAGCCCCACGCGTGCTTGTCGGCCCACGCGGTGTGCGCATTCGGCACGCCGGCCTTCACGGCTTCGAACACCGTGTTGGTCTTCACGTAGTTGTGCGGATAGACCGGCACGCACTGGCCGCCCACGCGCGCATGCGGGATCGCCTGCGGGTTGAACGCGCCGCCGCCGTCGAGGTGCACGAGCTTGCCGCCGTTGATCGCGTCGATGCCGGTCGTTTCGTCGAACACGACGTTCCAGCCCTGCTTGCCCGAACACGTCGTATCGCTCGGCGCATACAGGTTGCGGTCGTACGACACGTCGTAGAACAGGCCGGCCGTCTTCGGCGAGCCGCCCGTCACGAGCGCCGCGAGGCCCGGGAACGAATCCGACAGGCCAGGCGTGTACGCGTTCGTGTACGTCACGCCGCTCTTGGCGAGCACCGCGATGTTCGGGCACGTGTTCGCGCCGATGCAGCGCGCGAGATCCTGCTCGTGCAGGCCATCGACGCTGATCAGCAGCACGTGCTTCACGACCCGATGCGCATTGCCGCGATCCTCGCCCTGGCTGTTGCCGTCCTGCTGCGCCGCGTGCGCGCCCGCGCTTGCGAGCGCCAGCGCGCCCGCCACCATCGCCGCCATCTTCCGCTGCTTACCGAAAAACGAAATCATCACCCCACCTCATCGATTGATGTTGAACTGCGTGACTTGCCATCAGGCGCGCAAAATATCGCCGGATCGTGCGGCGGTCGGATGAAGCGGGGCTTTCTGTTCTCTGTCAAACGTAACCAAACGCAAGTGACATGAAGCGGTCGCAATGCGATCCGCTCCGCGCGTCGGCCCGTGCGGCCGGATTTTTTTTCGACTTGGCCCGCGACTATTGGCGTGTGATAAAGGGTTTTCCCTGACCCGGAGCACGACTATGTCGACCCTGGAAGCTCTCCGGTTCGTGCTGGACGATGCACGTACCCCCGAAATCATTCGCCATCACGTCGTCGACGCGCTGCAGTACGCGCTGCGCAATTACGGACAGGTGTTCACCGCGAAGGAAGTCGAATGGCTGACGCAGTGGGACGACGCGCGTCTGCCGCTGGCCGCGAGGAAGGAACGGGACAAGCGCGAACCGGAAATCGTCGCGCGCTGAAAAAACAGCCGCCGCGCCCGGCTTGTGCGGACGCGGCGGCAGCAGATGAAGCGACGGCTTACTGGAGCCCGAAGTCGACGCGGGTCGTCGCGCCCTTGTCCTCGATGCCCTTCGCATCGAGCTTCGGCGCAACGACGAACACGCGGCTCGAATCGATCTTCCCTTCGAGGTACTGGCGCACGGCCTGCGCACGCTGCTGCGCGAGCGCGCGCAGCGCGTTGTCGTCGGCCGGTGCGTGATCGGCCAGCGCCTGCTTCATGTCCGCATCGGGCAGCGTCTTCTGCAGGCCGACCAGGTTGCGCGGCTTCTTGAAGTCGGCGGCCTTGTACGCGCGCGTCAGGTATTTGGAGTATTCGGCGGGGTCGACCTTCACCGACATCGGGTCGATGCTCTCGCCCTGGCCGACCACATCCTTCAGCTTCTGCTGCCGAACCAGCCGCTCGACATACGCGTCGCGCAGCCCCGGCGTGTCCTTCGCCGGATCGACGCGGCCGATCAGGTCGAGGCGGATCGACGCCTTCTCGGTCAGCATCTTCACGACAGTGTCGAGCTTCTTCTGCTGTGCGTCGGTCAGGTCGTACGTGCCCGGCGCGAACTCGACGTAGCCGAGATCCTCGCCACCGCCGCCGAACGCATTCGCGAGCAGCGTGAACGGCGACGTGACGGCCTTCGCGATCAGGTTCAGCACCGCATGCCAGATCAACCCGCCGACGCTGAACTCCGGATTCGACAGCGAACCCGACACCGGCAGGTTCACGTCGATCTGGCCGCGCGTGTTCTTCAGCAGCGAGATCGCGAGCTTCACCGGCAGCTTCGTCGCCGTATCGTTTTCGACGCGGTCGCCGAACGTGAGCTGGTCGATGAAGATGTGGTTGTTCGCCGACAACTGGTCGTTCGCGAGCTGGTAATGCAGGTCGACGTTGAGCTTGCCCTTCGTGATCGGATAGCCGGCGTACTTTGCCGAATACGGCGTCAGGTTGGTCAGCTCGATGTCGTGCGCGGTCGCCGTGAGGTCGAGCGCGGGTTTCTCGATCAGCGGGTTCACCGAGCCCTTGATCGAGATCGGCCCGTTGCCCGCCAGGTTCGCGGCGACATCGACCGGCGCGGACGTCGTCGAATCCGTGCCGAACGCGCCGACCGTGCCGTTGATCGCGACGAGGTTCGCCGTGTAGTTCGGCTTGATGAAGTTGTCGGTATACGTCACGCGGCCGCTCTGCAGCACGAGCTGACCGAAGTGCATCCGCACCGGGTTCTGCGGCGGGGTCGCGGCCTTCACGACCGCCGGCGCGGACGCGGCAGCCGGCGCGGATGCCTGCTGCGCGACCGCTGCCGATGCCGCCGGCGCGGCGGCCGGCGGCGTCATGCCCGGCGACAGCGGCACCGGTTCGCCCTTGCTCGCGTCACGCGTGAGCGACTGCGCGGGGCCCGATTGCTTCGCGACGACGTCCTTCAGGTTCAGGCGCCCCTGCGCATCGAGCAGCACGCGGCCGTAGAAGTTCGAGAACGTCACGCGTGCGGCGTCGACGTCGGTGCCCTTCTCGTCGTAGTTCGCCTTCAGGTTCGACAGCGCGAGCGAGCGCCAGCCGGCGAACGGGTCGGACGTCGCCTTGTCGAGCATCCGCACGTCGACGAGCGCGACGTCGCCGCGATAGGTGGCGCGCGGCGTGTCCTTCACCTGCGCGAACGTCAGGTTGCCCTGCGCGTTGAGCAGCGCGCTCGCGATGGTCACGTTCAGTGCGCTGCCGAAGTACGGCTCGAACGCGGCCGCGTCGAGGCGGTTGCCGTTGATCTTCAGGCCGGCCTTCAGCGGCTGCGCGGTCACGTCGCCCGCGACGTTCAGCGAACCCTTGCGGTTCAGCGTCGCCTTCAACTGCACCGGCAGCGGCCTGGTCATGTCGTCGCTGATCTTCTGCACCGACAGTTCCAGCGGCTTGATCGCCAGCTTCACCGGGCGCGGCGTCGACAGGTCGGTGAAGTTCGCGGACGAACCCTTCACGTTCAGCGCGTCGATCCGGTAATGCCACGACGGCGCCGCAGCCTCGGCCTTGCGCGCGACCGTGCGCTTCGGCACCGACGCCTGCGCGGGTTCGGCCAGCGCCGCGAGGTCGATCTTGCCGTCCTTCAGGCGCTGCACGTCGAGCGCGAGCCCGCTCGCGTCGACGCTCGCGATCTCCGCGGTGCGCGCGGCGACGTCGACCTTCGTGATCTTCGCGCTCGCGTCGGGCAGCACGATCGCGGGCGCCTTCGCGTCAGGCGTCGCGACCTTCAGCGATTTCAGGCTCACCGTGCTGTCGGCGACCTGCGCGGCGAGCGGCGTCTTGCCCCAGTCGGCCTGTGCATTGACGGTCGCGCCGAGCGTGCCGTCGAGTACGCGCGCGCGCGTCGCTTCGCCGAGGTACGGCTGCAGCGCCGGCAGCGCGAGCGCGGCGACCGTCAGCTTCGTGTCGGCCTGCTTCGCCGCGAGATTGAATGTGCCTTCGGCCTTCACGTCGCCGCCGCGCGACAGCGACGTCGACAGCGTGTACTTCGCGGGCGTCTTGCCCTGCAGCGAGAATCCGTCGAGCGTCGCGGCGAGCTTCGTGAGCGACAGCGCGGACGGCGGCGCCGGCACGCGGTCGTCGACGTTGACCGTGCCGCCGTCGATCGCGAAATGACGGATCGTCAGGTCGAGCGGCGGCGCCTCCTTCGCGGCGGCGGTTTCGGCCTTTGCGCCGCTGGCTGCTGCGGCGGCGGTTTCGGCCTTCGCGCCGCTGGCTGCTGCGGTGGCGGTTTCGGCCTTCGCACCGCTGGCCGCTGCGGTGGCGGTCCCGGAAGCGGCTGCGGCTGCGGCGCCCGACGCGGCCGGCTTGCCGGCTTCCGCCTTCGGTGCGGCGCCGGGTTGCGCGGCGAGCTTCTCGACGTTCAGCACGCCCTGCTTGTCGCGCGACAGGTCGACCACCGGCTGGTCGATCCGGATCTCGTCGAAGTGCATCGCGTTGCGCAGCGGCTCGAGGCTGGCCGCCGCGACGTGCACGCCGCGCGCGGCGAACAGCGGCGCGGACGCGTGGTCCGTTACCTTCGCGTCGTTCAGGTCGACGGTGCCCGACACCCGCAGCGCGGGCGTCTCGCCGCTCATCGCGAAATTGATCGCGAGGTTGCTGCTCAGCAGGCCGCTCGTCACGGCCACCGGCAGCTTCGCCGGCACGTACGAGATCAGCTTCGGCACGTCGAGACGGTCGAACTTCAGCGCGATCTCCGACTCGCGCGACTGCGCGAACGGCTTGGTCCTGCCGTCGATCGCGATCGGGCTGCCGTCGAAACGCATGCGCAGCTTCGGCTCGACGAAGATGTCGGTCTTCGCCGCCAGCGTCGCGATATACGGGATGCCGAGCATCCAGTTGTCGACGACGTGCTTTTCGTTCAGCAGGCGATCGTCGAAGTCGATCCGACCGTCGTTCACCTGGATGTTCGACACCGAGAACTGCGTCGGCTTGCTTTCGGGTTTGGACGGCGTCGAGAACTTCTCGATCAGGTCGGTGAAGTTGAAGCGCTGCGCGTCGTAGCGGACGATGTGAAAGCGCGGCGAATCGAGGCGGATTTCATTGACGATCGGCGCACCGCGGAACAGCGACGACCACGACGGCCTCACGACGAGCTTGCCGATGTCGACGAAGTCGCCGCGGCCGCCGCGCTCGCCGACGCGGATGCCGTCGGCTTCGAGGTTCAGCGTGTACGGGTTCAGCGCGATGCGCTGGATCGTGGCCGGCCGGTCGAGCTGCTTGCTCAATTGCTGTTCGGCGACATGGCGGATCAGCGGCGGCGCCGCGAAGAACCCGAGCAGTCCGAATAAAACCAGGAAGATCAGTACGCCGATGCCGATACGCCGGGTCCGGCGCGAGCGTGCAACGCCGCCGAGGGCATGGAGGGTCGAGGATACGGTTTTCTTGTCTGCGCTTGCCATGCTTGAATATCTCGGGAATGGATGCCGGGCCGCGCCGGAGAACCGGGCGGCCGCGCACGCTATCCCGAAAGTATAGGCTCAGGAGGTGACGGTACGGAGGTCGGGCGCCGCCGCCGCGCCCGCCGGTCGGACAACGGCGGCGGTCAACCGTTCATTTCCGGACGACGACGGGCGGCATCCACGATCCGTCGCTCGCCTGCGGCTTCGGCGCGTACAGGCGCAACGCGAGCGCGAAATCGGCGCGCGGCGCCGGCAGCCAGTTGCCCGCATACGCGCCGCCCGGCGACGCCGACACGACGATGTCGATCGAGCCGTCGCGGTTGCGGCGCAGCCGGTCGCGATCGCCGAGAGAGCGGCGTGCCGCCCCGAGGTCGGGCAGCGCGCCGTTCGTCGAATAGGGCGTGAGCGTCCAGAACGCGCGCGCCGGCGGCAGCGCGCCCGGCGCGAAATGCAGCACGTAGCGGTTCGCGCCGTTCAGCGGATGGCCGTCGCTGTCCACGCGGACGACCGCGAGCGTCTCATCGTCGCGCGTCGCGGTGCCGAACTGCGTGTAGGCCGCGTACGCGCGCAGCGCATAGTCCTGGCCGTACTTGCCGGCCGTGTCGCCGATCCAGCTCCAGCCGTTCGCGTTCAGCAGGTTCGACGGCGGCGTCGCGAGCCGCGCGCGCGCCTCGGCGACGCCCGCCGTCGCGGCCGCGAGGCGGTCGCCCGTCCACAGCACCGGGTAGCCGGCCGACACGCCGATTTCGCCGAGCAATTCCTGCGCGTGCGCGTCGTCGGCCGGTGGCGGGTTGTCCTGCAGCGCCTGTGCGAAGCGCGCGAAGAACGCCTTCGGGTCCAGCGCGGCCACCTGCTCGGCCGGCGTGCCGCCGCCCACCGCTTCGGACGGCGCGCTGCCCGCATGGACCGCGACCGACGCGCCGCGCGCCGCGCCTGTGTAAACAGAAAGCGGCACCACGCGGATCGCGCGCTGCAGCTTCTTCACGTTCGTCAGGTCGCGCCCGCCGCTCGTCTGCAGCCGCACTTCGAGCCATGCATTGCCCGACGGCACGTCGACGCGCTGCACGCCCTTCGGCAGCGTGCCCTGCCAGTCCTTCGCGGCAAAGGCAATCGTTTGCGATCGCGCACCGCCGCGTGCACCGCGTGCCGGCACGCTCGACGACGACCACAGCACGTTCGTCCACATGTCGAGCGCACGCGCATCCCAGTAGCGGCCGCGCGTGTCGGGCAGCGTGACGACCACGGGTTCGGCGGCGACGTCGAGCCAGCCGGTCGAGTCGAGCGTGTCGACGCCCGGCAGCGGCGGATTGACCGCGCCGACGGGCGGCAGCGCCTGCGCGTGGCGCAGCGTGTTGAGCGGCGCCTGCCCCGGTTGCGCACCATCGCCGCCCGTCGCCGCTTCCTTCGCGACGTCCATCAGCACGAGCGGATACGCATAGACATAGGAGTCGGCGACTTCCGCGCGCATCCAGCCGGTTTTCCGCTGGATCGCGTCGGGTTGCGACGCGCACCCCGCAAGCAACGCCGCAATGGCCAGCGACGCGCACGCGCGCCGCAGAGAAACTGATTCTCGCTGGTTTTCAATCATCGATTACTGGCCGAATATCGTTCTTTTCAGTCAACGCCTCGTTCGACTCGCGAATAGCGGAAACAAGGCACCTCAGCCTGCCCGGACAGCCGTTTCGCGGCGGCGGGCGCTGATGTCAGGCCGGTATCATAGCGCCTCGGGGCAATCCCTAATACGCCGAATAGCGGGGTGAACGCTGGCCGCACTGTCGACGAATTCGAAATAGTTCGAGAGATTCATCACAAAACCGGAGATATCGGAACGAAACGCGCACGCGCCGAAACAATCGCGGGCGGAAGGAGCGAATTCCGGATTGACGAATGGTGTCAATATTGACACCATTTGGTATGGCTAGCGTATCGAAGATCCTCGACTGAAGGAACAGCAATCATGACCCAAGACCACTTTACGTACCGCGTAACGTGGTCCCCGGAGGACGGGGAGCACGTCGGCCTGTGCGCGGAGTTCCCGTCTCTTTCGTGGCTCGACGAAACGCCGGAAGGCGCACTGGCCGGCATTCGCCGGCTCGTCGCCGATGTCGTGCGCGACATGGCCGCGAACGGGGAGAAGGTGCCCGAGCCGATCGCCGACCGGACCTACAGCGGCGAATTCAAGGTTCGCATCCCTCCGCAGGCACACCGCGCGCTGGTGATCCAGGCCGCCGAGCAAGGCGTCAGCCTGAATCGCCTCGCGAGCGCCAAGCTCTGCGCCTGAGCGCGTAGTCGAGCGCAAAAACGCGACCGCCCCGGCTCTCCGTCTGGAAGCCGGGCGTTTGCTTTTTCCGCGTTGTGACAACCTGTGTGCTTCAACAGCATCATCGTCGCTTGACCTTACCATCATGGGAATGTTGATACTGGATTCATTCGCGGCACGAACCGCGCTTTTGGGGAATCCGACATGACTGAACCACTTGCCTCCTCAGCGCTGCAAACGATCGAACTGAGCGTCGACGGCATGCATTGCGGCGGTTGCACGGGCCGCGTGCAGCGCGCGCTGGCCGCCGTGCCGGGCGTCGTCGAGGCGACGGTCGATCTCGATGCGCACGCGGCGACGGTGACCGCGCAGGAAACGGTCGAGCCCGGCCAGCTCGTCGACGCGGTCGCCGAGGCCGGTTATCGCGCGACGGTGCGTGACGCGGCGGTCGAAGCCGTCGCGACCGCGCATACGCTGCTCGACGAAGCACCACCTGTCGCGGTGCCGGCGCTTCCCGCAGCCGGTGCCACGATCGAACTCGACATCGACGGGATGACCTGCGCGTCGTGCGTGTCGCGTGTCGAAAAAGCACTCACGAAGGTGCCGGGCGTCACGCGTGCGTCGGTCAACCTGGCGACCGAGCGCGCCACGGTCGACGCCTCGACCGACGTTTCCGCTACGCGGCTCGCCGAAGCCGTAAAGCAGGCCGGCTATGGCGCAACGCCGGTCGCCGGCGCAGTCGCCACCCCGCCGGCAGAATCCGCCGCATCCGCCGAACTCGAACTCGACATCGGCGGCATGACCTGTGCGTCCTGCGTCGGCCGCGTCGAAAAAGCGCTGGCCGCCGTACCGGGCGTCGCACGCGCGTCGGTCAACCTTGCAACCGAGCGCGCGTCGGTGCACGGCGTCGGCGCACTCGACGCCGCCATGCTGATCGCGGCGGTCACGACGGCCGGCTACCGCGCATCGCTCGCCGCCGCGCCGTCGGCCGGCGCAACGGCCAGCGCCGACGCGCAACCGGCCAGCCCCGCACAGGACCCCGATGCCCGCAAGCGCCGCGAAGCGGTTCGCGAACGCAACCTCGTGATCTGGTCTGCCGTGCTGAGCGCGCCGCTCGTCGCGCCGATGCTCGTCGCGCCGTTCGGCATCGACCTGATGCTGCCCGGCTGGCTCCAGCTCGTGCTCGCGTCGATCGTGCAGCTCGGCTTCGGCGCGCGCTTCTACCGCGCGGCCTGGCATGCGGTGAAGGCGCGCGCCGGCAACATGGACCTGCTCGTCGCGCTCGGCACGTCGGCCGCGTACGGGCTGAGCCTGTGGATGCTGCTGCGCGATCCCGCGCATCCCGGCCACCTGTATTTCGAGGCGTCGGCCGTCATCGTCACGCTCGTGCGCTTCGGCAAATGGCTCGAATCGCGCGCGAAGCGCCAGACCACCGAAGCGATCCGCGCGCTGAACGCGCTGCGCCCCGATCGGGCGCGCGTCGTCGAACACGGCGTCGAACGCGACGTGCCGCTGTCGCAGGTGCGCGTCGGCACGAACGTCAGCATCCGCCCCGGCGAACGCGTGCCGGTCGACGGCCGGATCGTGTCGGGCCGCTCGCACATCGACGAATCGCTGATCACCGGCGAAAGCCTGCCCGTGCCGAAGGACGGCGGCGACGCCGTCACGGCCGGCTCGATCAACGGCGAAGGCGCGCTCGTCGTCGAAACCACCGCGATCGGCGCGGAGACGACGCTCGCGCGCATCATCCGCCTCGTCGAATCCGCGCAGGCCGAGAAGGCGCCGATCCAGCGGCTCGTCGATCGTGTCAGCGAAGTGTTCGTGCCGGCGATCCTCGGCATCGCGCTGCTGACGCTGGTCGGCTGGCTGATCGCCGGCGCCGGGATGGAAACCGCGATCCTCAATGCGGTCGCGGTGCTCGTCATCGCGTGCCCGTGCGCGCTCGGTCTCGCGACACCCGCCGCGATCATGGCCGGCACGGGCGTCGCGGCCCGGCACGGCGTGCTGATCAAGGACGCGCAGGCGCTCGAACTCGCGCAGCGCGCCACCGTGATCGCGTTCGACAAGACCGGCACGCTGACCGAAGGCAAGCCGTCCGTGACGGCGTTCGAAGCCGTCGGCATGCCGCGCGACGAAGCGCTCGCGCTCGCGGCGGCGGTGCAGCGCCAGAGCGACCATCCGCTCGCTCGCGCCGTGGTCGCCGCGCACGAGGCCGGCGTGGCCGCGCGCGGCGCCGCAGCGCCGTCGGCCGCTGCAGTCGCCGCAGCCGATGCGCGCGCAGTGGCCGGACGCGGCGTGGAAGCGCGCGTCGGCGGGCAATTGCTCGCGCTCGGCAGCACGCGCTGGCGCGACGAGCTCGGCCTGGCAGTGCCGCCGGCGCTCGACGCTCGCGCGGCGGAGCTCGAACGCGCGGGCAACACGATTTCATGGCTGATGCGCGCCGATGCGCCGCGCGCGCTGCTCGCGCTGATCGCGTTCGGCGACACCGTGAAGCCGGGCGCGCGCGACACGATCGCGGCGTTGTCGGCGCGCGGCGTCGCGAGCGTGCTCGTGACGGGCGACAACCGCGGCAGCGCGGCGGCCGTCGCGGCGTCGCTCGGCATCGGCGAAGTGCATGCGCAGGTGCTGCCCGACGATAAGGCGCGCGTCGTCGCCGAACTGAAGCGCACGCACGGCGGGATCGTCGCGATGGTCGGCGACGGGATCAACGACGCGCCCGCGCTCGCCGCGGCCGATGTCGGCATCGCGATGGCGACCGGCACGGACGTCGCGATGCACACGGCCGGCATCACGCTGATGCGCGGCGATCCGGCGCTCGTCGCCGACGCGATCGACATCTCCAAACGCACGTACCGGAAGATCCAGCAAAACCTGTTCTGGGCGTTCGTCTACAACCTGGTCGGCGTGCCGCTCGCGGCGCTCGGCTTGCTGAACCCGGTGATCGCGGGCGCGGCGATGGCGTTTTCCAGCGTCAGCGTCGTGACCAACGCGTTGCTGTTGCGGAGATGGAAAGGCCGCGCGCGCTGACGCGTGCCGGTGACGCTAGCCGGACAGCCGTTTGGCGTTCGGCGTTTGGCGTTTGGCGTTTGGCGTTTGGCGTTTGGCGTTTGGCGTTTGGCGTTTGGCGTTTGGCGTTTGGCGTTTGGCGCTTGGCGCTTGGCGCTTGGCGAACAGGAAGTATCGGGAGGGTGGCCGGTGTCGGCCATCAGCGGTGTGTCGAATCGGCCGCGCGGGACGACGCGGCGCCGACCAGCGGATTCAGCCCGGGATAACCGGCTTGATCAACGTCGTCGTGATCGGCGCGAAGCCGCACGCACGATACAGCGCGCGGGCCGCCGTGTTGTGATTGAACACCGACAGCCCGATCTCGGTGATGCCGTACCGGCGCGCCTCGGCGTCGAGCGCTTCGAGCGCGCGCGTGGCCCAGCCCTGGCGACGCCGGGACGGGACGATGTCGAGATCGTAGATGAACAGCGTGCGGTTCGGCCCTTCGGGCACGATCGCGTACCAGAGGTCGCCCACCGCGTCGCCGGTGGCGCCGTCGATGAGCACGACGAGTATCTGGCCGGATGTCCGCAGCCCGTCCGGCAACAGCGTGTCGAAACAGGCGCGCGCACGATCGGCCGCGTCTTCGACAGCATTTTGTCCGGATGAAACGAGATCGCGCGCGTAGCCGTCGATGGCTCGCGTGCGGTACGCGTGGAATTCGCCGGCCGTCATCGGCCGCATCAACAGCATGGTCCGGTCGCCGTGAACAGAATCGGACTTCCAGTGTAGCGGGACGGTCGCGCCGGCGCGCGATGCGGCGGCGGAAAGCGGGCAGGCAGGTGCGGCAGGCGCCGCGCCGAATCAGCGAATCAGCGAATCAGCGAATCAGCGAATCAGCGAATCAGCGACGATACAGGACGATCGGCACGAGATGCGCACGGCGCACGCGCTCGACTTCGGCACGACGTGCAGCGTACGAGTAATCGGCGTCGAGCGGCAGGTGCGGCGACACGAACAGGTCGTCGATCTTTTGCAGCAGGGCAAGGATGAAGCTCATGTGAGACTCCTGACAGATGTGGCTAGGGTTTTCCCTTAGATGCACTCCATTCTAAGGGTTTTCCCTGAATTCTGCCAGCGCACCGCATCAGTTTGCCGCGCGCGAGCCGCCGCCGATCGCAGGCGTGGAACGGCGATCCTTGCCCCGTCGGGCCTCCAGGATAGGGTCGGAACGATCAGCGCGTGCGGCGGGCACGCTTCGCGACGGCCGCCTCGCGGTTCGCATTGCGCTGAAGCCGGTCGACTTGCGACAGGAGCGCTTCGTGGTGCTCTTCGAGCGTCATCAGCGTCGCCTGCTGCGTCGACAGATCGGCCGCCAGGCGATCGATCCGCTGCTGCTTGGTGGCCGCGTCCTGCTTCAGGTGTGCAATCTGCCGCGTTTGCAGCATCAGCGCGACGAGCCCCGCCAGCACGACGACGGCCAGCGCCAGCAGCAGGCGGTTGACGCGGCGCATCTCGCGATCGGCCGTGCGCGTCAAACCGTCCACGTCGGCCTGCAGCGCGGCGAGCCGATCCGTCAGCGGGCGCAGGTGCGTATCCGGATCGAAGGCCGGCGCAGCCGGTTGCGCACGTTCCGACGACGGCTTCGTCACGAAGGACGCGGCGGAAGCCACGGGCTGCATGACCGGCGACGACGAGGCGTTGGTCGGGGCAGCGTCACGGGGGGGCGCGGGGTTCGCGACGATCGCCGGATCGGCCGGTTGTGCCGGCGTCTGCGACTCAACCGTCGAAGCAACGTCCGGCACCGGATTCGATCCGGTCGCGTCAGGCGCCTTGTCGACGCTCGTCGCAACCGGCGCGGATTGCACCGACGTCGCGTCGCTTGCGCCGGCAGCCGCCCGGCGTTTGCCGGCCGACGAGGAACGGCGCTCCTTCACTGCGTCGCCGGAAGATCGTCCTTCGCGAGATTTGACGGCCGCCGCTTCGACAGCAGCTTTCGTGATTTCGCCATCAGTCGCGTGCCGATCGGCCGTCTTCGCCACGGCGCCATCTGCCGCTTGCGGCCCGGTTGCCGTCGCGGTAGCGCCATCGGCCGCAGACACGTCGGCCGCCTTCGCTGCGACGCCATCGGCCGCAGACACATCGGCCGCCTTCGCTGCGACGCCATCGGCCGCAGGCACATCGGCTGCTTTCGTTGCAACGCCAACGGCCGCAGGCACATCGGCCGCCTTCACTGCAACGCCATCGGCCGCAGGCACATAGGCTACCTTCGCTGCAACGCCATCGGCCGCAGGCACATCGATGACCTTTATTGCAACGCCATCAGCCGCGGACACACCGCGCGCGTTCGCAGCATCGCCACCTTCAGGCGCCGAAACATCACCACTCGCCGCCGCGACTTCCGGCTTCACCGCACCGTCAGCTTCCGCATGCCCCACCGCACTCGTGCCCTCCGGCGCACTGAACCCGTCCAGCGAGGCCTGCCGCCCGGCAGCCGCATCGTCCGCGGCACCGATCGCCGCTTCGGCTTCCGCCGTAACCAGCACCCGCTCGCCCGGCTCGAGCACCGGATCGCCGAACAGGTCGAGCGTCAGTTCATCCCGCTGCGCATCGCCGGCCGGCGCGCTGCCGTGCCGCGACGTTGCCCTCGCGGACGTGCTGCCCGCGGCAGCCGCCGAGCGCTGGCGGGAACGGGCCGATGAACGATTGGAACGGGAACGGGAGCGAGGCGTGGAAACGGATTCGGTCATGGAAATCGGATGGCGGGGCCCGCGAGCGCGGAACCGGATGTCGAACGGAATCGGTGGCTGGCCATTGTCGCACGCCCCGCAACCGATTCAGCCTATTCGTCGCCCGACAACCCGTTCCCTTCCTCGAAACGCGTGACGCCCTTCAACGCGCGCAGCTTGTCGCAGATCGCCCGGTATTCGAGTTCCGACACCCGCGCGAGCGCGATGCGCACCTCGTCGTGCTCGCCCGTGTCGTCGGCACGCTGCAAGATGAACTGCTTCACGCGCGCGCTGTCGGGGCCGAGCGCCGCGTGCAGCGAATCGAACGTCAGCGCACCGCTCACGACCGTCAGCGCAAGCTGGCGCCGCTGGCGTACCGTGAAGTAGCGCCGCTCCAGCGGCTTGATGCCGGCCAGGATGATCAGGATGATGATCGTCGCCGAAATCGACGCGACATAGAGCCCGCCGCCCACCGCGAGGCCGATCGCGGCGACCGACCACAGGCTCGCGGCCGTCGTCAGCCCGCGCACGATCTCGCCGCGCAGCAGGATCGAGCCCGCACCGAGGAAGCCGATGCCCGACACGACCTGCGCGGCGATCCGCGACGGATCGAGCACGATGTGCTCGCTGCTGCCGAGCACGTCGGCGAAACCGAACGCCGACACGATCATGATCAGCGTCGAGCCGACGCACACGAGCATGTGCGTGCGCAGGCCGGCCGCCCACGACAGGCGCTCGCGCTCGAAGCCGATGACGCTGCCGAGCGCCGCCGCGAGAACGAGCCGCATCACGAGTTCCAGGTTGCTGAGCATCGGTTTTATCTCCTTTTTTTGTGCCGGTCGCGCGGAATGTTTTATCCTTGGCCCCGGCCGCGCCGATCCTCCGGGCCGCGCCGACACGTTCAGATCCAAGCGCTCAACCCCGTCATGTCCGTTTCCGACTCCGCTTCCGCCCAGGCCGCCCAGCTGCGCCACCATTTCGCGCACATCGTCTTGCCGATCTGGCGGGGTTCAGGGTTCGACCACACGTTGCAGTTGCCGTTCGAGGCCGTCGATCCGGCCACCCACGCGCCGCTGCCCGTCACCCGTTATCGCGCAATGGCCTGCGCGCGGCAACTGTTCGTGTTCGCGCAGGCCGGCGACGCCGCGCACGCAGCCACGCTGTTCGACGCGCTGTGCAGCCGCTTCCGCGACGCGCGCCACGGCGGCTGGATCTACAGCGTCGACGCGCACGGCGCGCCGCTCGATACCAGCAAGGATCTCTATACGCACGCCTTCATCGTGTTCGCGTGCGCCGCGTGGCATGCGGCGTCGGGCGACGCCGCCGCGCGCACGATGGCCGAGGAAACCGCCGCGCTGATCCAGGACCGCTTCGCGCCGCGCCGCGGCGACGCGCTGCTCGATGCGGCGCGCCACGCCGATTTCTCGTCATCCGGCAGCGGCGCGCTGCAGAATCCGCTGATGCACCTGACCGAAGCGTGGCTCGCGGCCGCCGACGCATTCGGCGACGCGGCGTTCGACGATGCGCTCTTCAACACCGCGCAAGCCGTCGAGCGCACGTTCGTCGACACGGCAACCGGCTGCGTCGCCGAGCTGCCGCTCGGGGCGGCCGACAACCGTTTCGAGCCCGGCCATCAATTCGAGTGGTTCTATCTGGTCGACGCGGCCGGCGCACGGCTCGCGCAGACCGGGCTCCCCGGCGCGCTGTCGCGCGCATTCGCGTTCGCGGAGCAATACGGCGTCGATGCGCACACGGGCGGCGTCTGCGCGGCGCTTGATGCGCAAGGCGCGTGCATCGACGGCACGCAGCGGATCTGGGCGCAGACCGAGTACCTGCGCGCGCTCGCGACGCACGGCGGCACGCCGGCCTCCGCGCCGCTCGCGCAGCAGATCGAGCGCTTCGCCGCGCGCTTCCTGCATCCGCGCGGCTGGTTCGAGTGCAAGACGGCGGACGGGCAGGTGTCGCGCGCCGACCTGCCGTCGACGACGCCCTACCATCTCGCCACCGCCTACGCGGCGCTGCCGGCCGGCTCGTAACCCGCGTCGGCGAACGACGGCGCCGCGCGTTCGCCGCGTGCGGCACGTCCATCGCCCAGTTCGAACACCGACACCGCCTGCATCAGGTGCGCGGTCTGGTCGTTCAGCGACGCGGCCGCCGCCGCGACTTCCTCGACCAGCGCCGCGTTCTGCTGCGTCAGCTGATCCATCTGCGTGACGGCCTGGTTCACCTGCTCGATCCCGACGCTCTGCTCGACCGACGCCGCGGTGATCTCGGACATCGTCTGCACGACGCGCGTGATCGACGCGGACACCGTCCGCATCGCTTCGCCAGCGCGCTCGACGAGTTCCGCGCCGCCGTTGATCTGCGCGACCGAATCCTCGATCAGCGCCTTGATCTCCTTCGCCGATTGCGCGCTGCGCTGCGCGAGCGAGCGCACTTCGCCCGCGACGACCGCGAAGCCGCGCCCCTGTTCGCCGGCCCGTGCGGCCTCGACCGCCGCGTTCAGCGCGAGGATGTTGGTCTGGAATGCGATGCCGTCGATCACCGAGATGATCTCCGCGATCCGCCCCGAGCTCTGCGCGATGCCGCGCATCCGGTCGATCACGCTGTCGACCACGCCGCCGCCGTGGCCCGTCGCTTCGAGCGCCGCGTCGGCCAGCGCGCTGGCCGCGCGGGCGCTGTCGGTGTTCTGCCGGACGGTCGCGGTCAATTCCTCCATGCTCGCGGCCGTTTCCTCGAGCGAGGCGGCCTGCGTGCCCGTGCGCGCCGACAGGTCGGCGTTGCCGCCCGCGATCTCGCCCGCGCCGAGGTGGATCGCATCGGACGCGTGGCGCACCGTGCGCACGGTGCCCGCGATGCTCGTCTGCATCGCGGCGAGGCCGCGCAGCATCCGGTCGATCTCGAACACGCCGCCCGCCCGCACGGCTTCGTCGAGCCGGCCCTGCGCGATCCGCTCGAAGTGGCGGCCGGCCTCGTCCAGCGGCGCGACGACCGCGCGCCGCGCGGCTGCGTAGATCGCCGCGCTCGCCGCGAGCATCGCCACCAGCAGCGCGATGCCGACCGACTTGAACCAGAGCATGCCGCCGTCGATCGTGTCGAGCGCCGTGCGGCTCGATGCGCTGCCGTATTCGGCGAAGCGATGCAGTTCGGCGATGTAGGCGTCCTGGATGCCTTGCGTCGGCTGGTCGAGGAACGCCTGGATGTTGTCGGCGTCGAGGAACTGCACGAGTTCGCCGAGCGCGCCGCGCAGCGCGCGATAGCGCTCGGCGAGCGCCGCGACGCGCGCGCGGTTCGTGTCGTCGACCGGCTGCGCGGCCGTCAGCGCGGCGAACGCCTTGTCCGCTTCGGCAAGCGAAGCGCCGGCATGGCGGATGATGTCTTCCGGCTTCGGGCCGCCGCGCACCATCCGCGTGCCGGCGCGCGACAGGTTGATGCGCGCGTCGAGCAGGTGCTCGGTCGCCTGGTTGGCCGAGTTGACCTGCGCGATCGCGACGTTCGACAGATCGTCGACGCCGCTGCGCGTCGACGCGAGCGCCCAGAAGCCGAGCGCTTCGATCGCGAACAGGAAGAGGCAAAACACGGTCAACACGCCGAGCAGACCCGACGCGAGCTTGATTTTTCCGAACATGGGGAGATTCCTGGAGAGCGGACGATGTGGCAATGCCCCGGCATTAGCGGCATTTCTTCGTCGGACTTTAGGAGCGGGTACTCAGGTGCGGCCGGTGACGTGCGGCCGGCGACGCGGGCCCGTGACGCGCATCGCTCGCGCATTCCCGCCGAATCGCCCGCAAACAAGGACAACTCCCGCGTTCGACGCAATAATCGCGTCGCATCGCGCCGGCAATTGCAGGTAACGCGGACGAATTTCCTTGCTTATCCGCAGCCCCCTTCCTAGAGTTCAGCGCAAGCGGGCACTCATTTCGAGGAAAGTCGATGACCGACATCACGGACCACGCACGCGGCGCATTGCGTGCGCAACCGTTCAGCATGCTGCTGGGCACGGAGCTGATGCATATCGGCGACAACGAGGTGTCGCTGTGCCTGCACGTGCGCGACGAACTGCGGCAGCAGCACGGTTTCGTGCACGGCGGCGTCATCAGCTATCTCGCCGACAACGCGCTGACGTTCGCCGGCGCGCTCGTGCTCGGCCCGCGCGTGATCACCGCCGAATACAAGATCAACTATCTGCGGCCGGCCGTGAACGGCACGCTCGTCGCCCGCGCGAAGCTCGTCTACGCAGGCCGGCACCAGGCGACCTGCCAGTGTCATGTGTTCGTCATCGACGGCGATCACGAGCGGCTCGTCGCGATCGCGCAAGGCACGATCAACCGCGTCGGCGACGGCAAGGTGCCGGATATGCCGGAGGAAACGGCCTGAGCGGCCGCCCGGCCCGAGGTCACTGAGAGAACGCCGAACACGCGGCGCGTGTCGCGCTAGCGTTTCATTGCGGCGAGATAGACCGCATCGCGCTCGCGACGGCCCACCGCGACAACCAGTACGACGACCTCCGAATCACGCACTTCGTACACGAGGCGATAGCCGACACTGCGCAGCTTGATCTTGTAGCGGTCCGGATGACCGTGCAGCTTCGCCGATGGAATGCGAGGATTCTCGAGCCGTTCGGCGAGCCTGGCCTTGAACTGATCACGAACGGTGCGATCGAGCTTCTTCCACTCCTTCAACGCAGCTTCGAGAAAGGCGAGCTCAAAGGTCATTCAGCTTGACCTTGACGGCTTTCTCCTTGGCGCGCGAGTCGGCCAGCGCGTTGTCTTCGATATCTTCAAGACGTTCGACCATCGCCTCCCATGTCTTCGCCGGGATGCAATAGAACGCGGGTTCGTTGTGATTCAGGATCGCGACCGGGAAGCCCTCTCCCGCCGCCACGGTTCCCATCGGGTTCCGCTTCAACTCCGAGACGCTCGCCGTCACGCTGGCCAGGATGGTGTGGGGCATGTCCGCTCCTTGTTCGATCGAATTTCCATTGTACTTTATTTAGCACCATATTCAGCACGATTTACGGTGCCATACAGGCGATACCGAATTCGCTCTCGAGCCGTGAAGTTCGACACGCCTACTCAGCCCCACCGCCCGTCAGCGGCAGGAAACGCGGCGCCACGCGCGCCCGCACGTTGCCGTTCTCGTCGATCCGGTAGATCCCGCGTGCCGCGTTGTGCGGATGCGCGGCCGCGTCGGCCACGCTCAATACCGGCGCAAAACACGCGTCGGTGCCCTCCAGCAGCGCGCGCCAGTGCGCGGACGGCTGTTGCGCGAACACGTCGGCGAAACGCGCCTTCAGCGCGGGCCAGTGCGCGCGGTCGTACTGCGACGCCGGATCGACGTCGGTGAGCCCGAGCCGTTCGACCAGCAGCGTATAGAACGGCGGTTCGAGCGCGCCGATCGTCACGCATTCGCCGTCCGCGCAGCGATACACGTCGTAGAACGGCGCGTCGTGAAAGAGGCTCGGCTGCGTGCCGTCGAGTTGCCCGTTCGCGCGCGCCCACAGCGCAAGCGAACCGAGCATCGATACGATGTCGACGATCGCGCCGTCGACCACGCGCCCCGGCCCGCCGCCGCGCACGTCGAACAGCGCGCAGACGATCCCGAACGCGAGCCCGAGCGCGCCGCCCGCATCGCCGACGACGGTCGGCGGCAGGCCCGGCCGGCCGTCGCGCGGCGCGGACAGCGACAGCAGCCCGGTCAGCGCGACGTAGTTCAGGTCGTGCCCGGCCGCGGCCGCGAGCGGGCCGTGCTGGCCCCAGCCGGTCATCCGCCCATACACGAGCTTCGGGTTGCGGCGCGCGCAATCCTCGGGCCCGAGGCCGAGCCGCTCCATCACGCCGGGCCGCAGCCCCTCGATCAGCGCGTCGGCCTGCGCGATCAGTTCGAGCGCCGCGTCGCGACCGGCCGGCGTTTTCAGGTCGAGCTCGACGATCGTCTTGCCTTCGCGCAGCAGGTCGCCGTCGCGGCCCCGCAGCGCGTCCGGCGCGCTCGTGCGGCCGGACGGGCGCGCGATCAGCGTGATCCGCGCGCCCATCCCGGCGAGCATCCAGCCTGCGAGCGGGCCGGGGCCGAGACCTTCGAATTCGACGATGTGGATGCCGGAAAGCGGCGCATCAAGCGGCATGCGATTCTCCTGTCGATCAGCGTTACCGCTTTAGCGGTTACGCTGATCCCATGGCGTGGCTGGATGGAGTTAGCGCTTCAGCGCTTACTCCATCCCCACGGCGGTCGACCCGCGTTGGCGCTTTAGCGCTTACGCGGGTCCCATGCTTTGCGGTCGATCAGCGTTAGCGCTTTAGCGCTTACGCTGGCCTCATGCTTTGCAGTCGACCGGTGTCCGCGCTCCGGTACGGATTCCGGTCCCGTGCGTGGCGCACCGGATCGCGTCCGTCATGCGCGCGTCAAACGAAAAATCCCTGCGCGGCGGAATCCGCTTCGCAGGGATCGGGGTAACCAGCGCGCGTACCGGTCGGCACGCCGGAACCGGCACGCGTCAGAACGCGTCGCCCGGCACCCGCACCCAGCCTTCCATCAGCACGCGTGCGCTGCGGCTCATGATCGCCTTCGTGACGGTCCACTCGCCGTTCTCCTGCTGCTGCGCTTCCGCGCCGACGCGCAGCGTGCCCGACGGATGCCCGAAGCGCACCGCGTTGCGTTCGCCGCCGCCCGCCGCCAGATTGACGAGCGTGCCGGGAATCGCCGCGGCCGTGCCGATCGCGACCGCCGCCGTGCCCATCATCGCGTGGTGCAGCTTGCCCATCGACATCGCGCGCACCAGCAGGTCGACGTCGCCCGCGTTCACGCGCTTGCCGCTCGATGCGACGTAGTCGGCCGGCTTCGCGACGAACGCGATCTTCGGCGTGTGCTGCCGCGTCGCGATTTCGTCGAGCGTATCGATCAGCCCCATGCGCAGCGCGCCGTGCGCGCGGATCGTCTCGAACTTCTCGAGCGCCTTCGCGTCGCCGTTGATCGCGTCCTGCAGCTCGGTGCCCGTGTAGCCGATCGCCTCCGCCTCGACGAAGATCGTCGGGATCCCCGCATTGATCATCGTCGCCTTCAGCGTGCCGACGCCTGGCACCGCGAGATCGTCGACGAGGTTGCCGGTCGGGAACATCGACCCGCCCGCGCCGTCTTCCTCGGCGGCCGGGTCCATGAATTCGAGCTGCACTTCGGCGGCCGGGAACGTGACGCCGTCCAGCTCGAAGTCGCCCGTCTCCTGCACCGCGCCGTTCGTGACCGGCACGTGCGCGACGATCGTCTTGCCGATGTTCGCCTGCCAGATCCGCACGGTCGCGACCCCGTCGCGCGGCACGCGCGCCGGATCGACGAGGCCGCCGCTGATCGCGAACGGGCCGACCGCCGCCGACAGGTTGCCGCAGTTGCCGGTCCAGTCGACGAACGCCTTGTCGATCGCGACCTGACCGAACAGGTAGTCGACGTCGTGGCCGGGCCGCGTGCTCTTCGACACGATCACCGTCTTGCTGGTGGACGACGTCGCGCCGCCCATCCCGTCGATCTGCTTGCCGTACGGATCGGGGCTGCCGATCACGCGCAGCAGCAGCGCGTCGCGCGCGGCGCCCGGCGCCTGCGCCGCGTCGGGCAGGTCCTGCAGCCGGAAGAACACGCCCTTGCTGGTGCCGCCGCGGATATAGGTCGCGGGAATCCTGATTTGAGGAATGTGAGCCATGTCTGTGTTCTCAATGTGACCCGATCAGGCCGCCTGCGACGATTCGAGGAAGTCCTGCGCGAAGCGCTGCAGCACGCCGCCGGCTTCGTAGATCGACACTTCCTCGGCCGTATCGAGCCTGCACGTCATCGGCACCTCGACACGCTCGCCGTTCCTGCGGTGAATCACGAGCGTCAGGTCGGCGCGCGGCTTGCGCTCGCCGATCACGTCGAAGGTCTCGGTGCCGTCGATGCCGAGCGTCGTCCGGTTCGTGCCGGGCTTGAACTCGAGCGGCAGCACGCCCATCCCGATCAGGTTCGTGCGGTGGATCCGCTCGAACCCTTCGGCGGCGATCGCCTCGACGCCCGCGAGCCGCACGCCCTTCGCGGCCCAGTCGCGTGACGAGCCCTGGCCGTAGTCGGCGCCGGCAACGACGATCAGCGGCTGCTTGCGGTTCATGTACGTCTCGATCGCTTCCCACATCCGCATGACCTTGCCTTCCGGCTCGACGCGCGCGAGCGAGCCCTTCTTCACCGCGCCGTCGACGACCGCCATCTCGTTGATCAGCGTCGGGTTCGCGAAGGTTGCGCGCTGCGCGGTCAGGTGGTCTCCCCGGTGCGTCGCGTACGAGTTGAAGTCCTCTTCCAGCAGGCCCATCTTCGCGAGGTATTCGCCGGCCGCGCTGTCCAGCAGGATCGCGTTCGACGGCGACAGGTGGTCGGTCGTGATGTTGTCGCCGAGCACCGCGAGCGGGCGCATCCCCTGCAGCGTGCGCTCGCCGGCCAGCGCGCCTTCCCAGTACGGCGGACGGCGGATGTACGTGCTCTGCGGCCGCCAGTCGTACAGCGGCGCCGCGCGCTCGCCCGCATCGGCGCTCCGCGCGAACATCGGCTCGTAGACCTTGCGGAACTGCTCGGGCTTCACGCTCGACGCGACGATCGCATCGATCTCATCGTCGGTCGGCCAGATGTCCTTCAGCGTGACCGGCTCGCCATCCTGGTCGTGGCCGAGCACGTCCTTCTCGATGTCGAAACGGATCGTGCCGGCGATCGCATACGCGACGACGAGCGGCGGCGACGCGAGGAACGCCTGCTTCGCATACGGATGGATGCGGCCGTCGAAGTTGCGGTTGCCGGACAGCACGGCCGTCGCGTACAGGTCGCGATCGACGATCTCCTGCTGGATCTTCGGGTCGAGCGCGCCCGACATCCCGTTGCAGGTCGTGCACGCGAACGCAACGATGCCGAAGCCGAGCTTCTCGAGTTCCGGCAGCAGGTTCGCTTCTTCCAGGTACAGCTCGACCGCCTTCGAGCCCGGCGCAAGCGAGCTCTTCACCCACGGCTTGCGCACGAGGCCGCGCGCGTTCGCGTTGCGTGCGAGCAAGGCTGCCGCGATCACGTTGCGCGGGTTGCTGGTGTTCGTGCAGCTCGTGATCGCGGCGATGATCACCGCGCCGTCGGGCATCTCGCCCGCCTTCTCTTCCCACTGGCCGGCGATCCCGCGCGCGGCGAGATCCGACGTCGGCAGCCGCTTGTGCGGGTTCGACGGGCCGGCCATGTTGCGCACGACGCTCGACAGGTCGAACGTCAGCGTGCGCTCGTATTGCGCATTGTTCAGCGTATCGGCCCACAGGCCCGCCGCCTTCGCATAGGTCTCGACGAGCTTCACCTGCTCGTCGCTGCGGCCGGTGAGGCGCAGGTAGTCGGTCGTCTGGCCGTCGATGAAGAACATCGCGGCCGTCGCGCCGTATTCGGGCGCCATGTTCGAGATCGTCGCGCGATCGCCGAGCGTAAGGCTCGCCGCGCCTTCACCGCGGAATTCCAGGTACGCGCCGACCACCTTTTCCTTGCGCAGGAACTCGGTCAGCGCGAGCACGATGTCGGTCGCGGTGATGCCGGGCTGGCGCTTGCCGGTCAGCTCGACGCCGACGATGTCGGGCAGGCGCATCCACGATGCGCGGCCGAGCATCACGTTCTCCGCTTCGAGCCCGCCGACGCCGATCGCGATCACGCCGAGCGCGTCGACGTGCGGCGTGTGGCTGTCGGTGCCGACGCAGGTGTCCGGATACGCGACGCCATCCTGCGCCTGGATCACCGGCGACATTTTCTCGAGGTTGATCTGGTGCATGATGCCGTTGCCCGGCGGGATCACGTCGACGTTCTCGAACGCCTTCTTGGTCCACTCGATGAAGTGAAAGCGATCCTCGTTGCGGCGATCCTCGATCGCGCGGTTCTTCGCGAACGCGTCCGGATCGAAGCCGCCGCATTCGACGGCGAGCGAGTGATCGACGATCAACTGCACGGGCACGACCGGGTTCACCTTCGCCGGGTCGCCGCCGCCGTCCGCGATCGCGTCGCGCAGGCCGGCGAGATCGACGAGCGCCGTCTGCCCGAGGATGTCGTGACACACCACGCGCGCCGGGAACCACGGGAAGTCGCGTTCGCGCTTGCGCTCGATGATCTGCTTCAGCGACTCGGCGAGAAGCGCCGGATCGCAGCGGCGCACGAGGTTCTCGGCGAGCACGCGCGACGTGTACGGCAGCGTGTCGTAGGCGCCGGGTGCGATCGCTTCGACCGCGGCGCGCGCGTCGAAATAGTCCAGCGACGTGCCGGGCAGGGGTTTGCGGTTGGCGGTATTCATCATGTGGGGGGCAAACTGGGTAGGACGTTCAGTGCGCGGCGGCCGTGCATCCGACAGGCATCGGCCATCGCGCGCTGCTGGCGATCAGCGCTTCTCGATCGGCACGAACTGCAGGTCTTCCGGGCCCGTGTAGTTCGCGCTCGGGCGGATGATCTTGTTGTCGATGCGCTGCTCGATGATGTGCGCGCTCCAGCCCGACGTGCGCGAGATCACGAACAGCGGCGTGAACATCGCGGTCGGCACGCCCATCATGTGATACGACACCGCGCTGAACCAGTCGAGGTTCGGGAACATCTTCTTCGCTTCCCACATCACCGATTCGAGGCGCTCGGCGATGTTGTACAGCTTCGTGTCGCCCGCTTCCTTCGACAGCTTGTGCGCGACGCCCTTGATCACCTTGTTGCGCGGATCGGAGATCGTGTAGACCGGGTGGCCGAAGCCGATCACGACTTCCTTGTTCTCGACGCGGCGGCGGATGTCCGCTTCGGCGTCGTCCGGCGAGCTGTAGCGGCTCTGGATTTCATACGCGACTTCGTTCGCGCCGCCGTGCTTCGGCCCGCGCAGCGCGCCGATCGCGCCGGTGATCGCCGAGTAGATGTCCGAGCCCGTGCCCGCGATCACGCGGCCGGTGAACGTCGACGCGTTGAATTCGTGCTCCGCGTACAGGATCAGCGACGTGTGCATCGCCTCGACCCACGACTTCGACGGCGTCTTGCCGTGCAGCAGGTGCAGGAAGTGGCCGCCGATCGAGTCGTCGTCGGTTTCCGTCTCGATGCGCTTGCCGTTGTGCGAGAAGTGATACCAGTACAGCAGCATCGAGCCGAGCGACGCCATCAGGCGGTCGGCGATGTCGCGCGCGCCCGGCAGGTTGTGGTCGTCCTTCTCCGGCAGCACGGTGCCGAGCACCGACACGCCCGTGCGCATCACGTCCATCGGGTGCGCGGACGCCGGGATCTGCTCGAGCGCTGCCTTCAGCGCGCTCGGCAGGCCGCGCAGCGCGCGCAGCTTGGTCTTGTACGCGGCCAGTTCGGTCAGGTTCGGCAGCGTGCCGTGCACGAGCAGGTGCGCGATTTCCTCGAATTCGCACGATTCGGCGACGTCGAGAATGTCGTAGCCGCGGTAGTGCAGGTCGTTGCCGGTCTTGCCGACCGTGCACAGCGCCGTGTTGCCGGCCGTCACGCCCGACAGCGCCACCGACTTCTTCGGCTTGAATGCGCCTGCGGCGGCCGGTGCTGCTGCGTCTTTCGTCTCGCTCATGTTTCCGTTCTCCAATGTTCCAGATGCATGTATCGGGGGTGCGGGCCGCGTTACTTCTTGCCCTGCGCGAACAGCTCGTCGAGCTTGCGCTCGTATTCGTGATAGCCGAGGAAGTCGTACAGCTCGGCGCGCGTCTGCATCGTCGGCACGGCCGCCTTCTGCGTGCCGTCGCGGCGCAGCGTCTCGTAGAAGTTCAGCGCGGCCTTGTTCATCGCGCGATACGCGCCGCAGCAGTACAGCGCGATGTCGACGTTCGCCTCGCGCAGTTCGTCGAGCGTGAACAGCGGCGTCGAGCCGAACTCGGTCAGGTTCGCGAGGATCGGCACCTTCACGGCCGCCTTGAAACGGCGATAGTCGTCGAGCGTCTTCATCGCTTCCGGGAAGATCATGTCCGCGCCGGCTTCGACGTACGCGACCGCGCGCTCGATCGCCGAATCGATCCCTTCGGCCGCGGCCGCGTCGGTACGCGCCATGATCACGAACTGCTCGTCGGTGCGTGCGTCGACAGCGGCCTTGATGCGATCGACCATTTCCTCGGTCGGCACGACTTCCTTGCCCGGACGATGGCCGCAGCGCTTCTGGCCGACCTGGTCTTCCATGTGCACGGCCGCGACGCCGGCCTTGATGAACGAGCGGACCGTGCGCGCGATGTTGAATGCGCCGCCCCAGCCCGTATCGATGTCGACGAGCAGCGGCAGGTCGGTTGCGTTGGTGATCCGGTTCGCGTCGATCAGCACGTCTTCCATCGTGCTGATGCCGAGGTCGGGGATCCCGAGCGAGTTCGCGGCGACGCCGCCGCCCGACAGGTACACGGCCTTGAAGCCGACGGCCTGCGCCATCTTGGCTGCGTACGCGGTGATCGCGCCGACCACCTGCAGCGGCTGCTCGGCCGCGACTGCCGCGCGGAATTTCGCGCCGGCGCTCTGAAGATGCGTGTTGCTCATGAACGGCCTCCTGAAGGAATGCCCGATAACAGCAAGGACCGGGCCAGCTCGCGAAACGTCGCTAACCCACTGATTCTTAAGCAGCCAGCGCGGGCGCTGCAGTGCCCGGTGATTTCAATTCGGCAATTCCATGTTTCAAAAATGAAATCTCGCGCGCATAATCGATCGCCATGGACCTCTCCTCGACCAAGCCTGTCGGCCCGGCCGATCGCGCGGCGCGCCCGCGCATCTGGGCGATGGGCATCAGCCGCCTGCGCGAACTCTTTCGCGAGATCGCCGGCGAATTCGACGAACGTGCCGACGTGCGCATCGTGACGCGCGCGTATGAGGATGCGCTCACCGCGATCGCCGAGGCCGGCGCCGCGCGGCCCGACGTGATCGTCGCGGCCGGCTCGAACGGCGCCTTCCTGAAGACGCGTGCACAGGTGCCGGTCGTGGTCGTGTCGCCGACCGGCTTCGACGTGATGCAGGCGCTCGCGCGCGCCCGGCGCGACGCGGCGCGGATCGCGCTCGTCAGCGCCGGAGAAACGCCGCCCGAAGTGCGCCGCTTCGTCGCCGCGTACGGCCTCGACGTGCAGTTTGCGTCATATCAGTCCGCGCAGGAAGCGGAAGCCTGCGTGCACGACCTGCGCGACCGCGGCATCGAGACGATCGTCGGCCCCGGCCTCGTCACCGACCTCGCGGCCAGCGCCGGCATGGGCGCGGTGTTCCTGTATTCGCATGCGTCGGTGCGCAAGGCCGTCGATACCGCCCTCGAAGTCGCGTATGCGACGCACGCCGAGGCGTTCCGCCGCCAGCGGCTCGACAACCTGCTGCAGCACCTGCGCGACGGCGTCGTCGCGCTCGATGCGCGCGGCCGCGTCGAGGCGATCAACGAGCGGCTCGCGTCGGCGCTCGGGGTCGAACCCGCGGCGGCCGTCGGCCGCGCGCTCGTCGACCTGCGGCCCGAGCTGCGCACGCTACGCGGCGAGGACGGCGACGCGCTCGCGACCGTGCGCGGCGTGCGCTACGTCGTGCATCGCGGGCCGCTCGTCGATCGCGGCGTGACGTCGGGCAGCGTGCTGACGTTCCAGGAATCGCGCGCGGTCGAACGGCTCGACCGCGCATTGCGTTCGCAGCCGACCACGCAGCAGTTCGCGGCGCGCTATGCGCTCGACGACGTGATCGGCGCATCGACGCCGATGGCGCGCGTGCGCGACCTCGTGCGCCGCTACGCGAAATCCGACGCGACCGTGCTCGTGCTCGGCGAAAGCGGCACCGGCAAGGAAATGATCGCGCAAAGCCTGCACGCGCTGTCCGCGCGGCGCAGCTACCCGTTCGTCGCGGTCAATTGCGGCGCGTTTCCGGAAGCGCTGCTCGAGAGCGAGTTGTTCGGCTATGAGGAAGGCGCGTTCACCGGCGCGCGGCGCGGCGGCAAGACCGGCCTGTTCGAGGCCGCGCACCGCGGCACGCTGTTTCTCGACGAGATCGGCGAGATGCCGCCGTCGCTGCAGAGCCGGCTGCTGCGCGTGCTGCAGGAGCGCGAGGTGATCCGCCTCGGCTCGACCGAGCCGATCCGCATCGACGTACGCGTGATCGCCGCGACGCACCGCCCGCTGCTCGCGGCCGTCGAGGCCGGCACGTTCCGCGCGGATCTCTATTACCGGCTCAACATCCTGAACGTCGGCCTGCCGCCGCTGCGCGAGCGCGCGGCCGACATCCCCGCGCTCGCGGCGACGCTGCTCGTGCAGGCCGCGCGGCGCGAGCCGCGCCTCGCCGAACGCCTGCGCGATGCCGGCGATGCCGCGCGCGTGCTCGGCGCGACGCAGGCCACGCTTGCGCGCTACCGGTGGCCCGGCAACGTGCGGGAACTGCAGAACGTGATCGAGCGGATCGCAGTGGAACTCGCCGAGGAAGTCGATGAAAACGATCCCGCCGCCGCGTGCGCCGCGCTCGATCCCGACGCGTTGCAGGCGATCGCGCCCGAGCTGTTCGCGGCGCCGCCCGACGCGGCCGATACCGACGATACGCAGACGCTGCACGCGCGCCGCCGCCGCGCGGAAGCCGACGAGATCCGCGCGGTGCTCGACGCGTGCGGCGGCGACCGCGACCGCGCATGCGCGATGCTCGGCATCAGCAAGACCACGCTGTGGCGGAAGTTGTCGGCGAAGTAGGCAGGTTCGGGTTCGACGCGCCGGTATGTGCGTGCCTGAACGGTCCCGTCAGTCGGCCTTGTGATAGTGGCGGTACGCCTTCGCGCGATTGCCGCACGACGACATCGAGCACCAGCGGCGACTGCCGTTCTTGCTGTCGTCGATGAACAGCCACTGGCATGCGTCGTTCGCGCACCGCTTGACCTTCGCGAGCCGCGCGCCGCCGAGCAGGTCGATCGCCGACCACAGCACCGGGCTCAGCAGCGCCGCGAGCGTTGCG
Organism: Burkholderia pyrrocinia; assembly: GCF_001028665.1. Lineage (NCBI taxonomy): Bacteria > Pseudomonadati > Pseudomonadota > Betaproteobacteria > Burkholderiales > Burkholderiaceae > Burkholderia > Burkholderia pyrrocinia. The sequence goes on along the minus strand of NZ_CP011504.1, from coordinate 1,325,108 downwards.
CCCGCATCCCCGATCCGCCACGCATAACCGCCGTCGACGCGCGCCAGCGCGACGCGCGGCGACGCTTCAGCCAGGAAGCCGCCGAGCAGCGCGAGATCGTCGGCCTGCGGCTCGCGCCGCTCGGCCTGCGCATGAAAGAGCCGATACAGCGCCTCGCGCAACGCGAGCGCACGCGCCAGCATCGCCGGCTCGCCTTCCTCCACGCCGCGCACGCGGCACCGGTCGGCCAGGCCGGCCGGCACGCCGGCCTGCTCGCGGCACCACACCAGCAGGTCGTCCATCGTTCCGAAGGTTTCCGTCGGCAGGTCGCTGCCACGCCAGTACAGCGTGTTCGCGAAATCGATGCTCAGGGTTTCGGGCGGCGCCGGAATCAGGCAGTCCATCGTGACGGAAGGTTGCGTATCGCTCATGACACCATCGTATCTAACCACCATGCTGGTTGACAAGCGTCCGGACGCTTTCTAACATAACCAGCATGCTGGTTAAAAAAGGTCTGCTGCACTGACGTCCCCTTTCAGTTCAAGGAGCCACAGATGATCGATCGTCTTTCCTGCGGAGTTATCCACAACGACCGCAACCGCGCGTTCTACGACAGCACGCTTGGCGCGTTCCGCTACAAGCGGCTGGCATGGTGCTTATAAGCGGGTTTGCTGCACAGAGGTCCCCCTTCAATTCAAGGAGCCAACAGATGATCGATCACCTTTCCTTCGGCGTCGCCCACATCGGCCGCAGCCGCGCGTTCTACGACAGCACGCTCGGCGCGCTCGGCTACAAGCGGCTGTATGGCGACGACGGATCCATCGGGTACGGCACGACCGAACCGCAGCTGTGGTTGCAGCACGCTGCCCGCCCGGTCGCCGCCGATCCCGAATCGGGGCTGCACCTGTCGTTCAAGGCCGCTTCGCCCGTCGAGGTCGACGCGTTCTACCGCGCCGCGCTCGAGCACGGCGGCCAGGACAACGGCGGGCCCGGCAAGCGCGAGCACTACGGCCCCGGCTACTACGCGGCGTTCGTCGTCGATCCCGACGGGTATCGGCTGGAAGCGCATTGCGAACTCGACAACGTCGTGTGATCGAGCCCGCGTACACCGCGTACAAACGGCAAGGGCCCGATTCCGCGTTGCGCGGAATCGGGCCCCTGGTTTTGATACGTTAGTTTCAGCGTCCTGTTTCCGGCGACCGCCTGCAGCGGTCGCTCGACGGGATCGACGCTCGCGCGGTTACTGTGCGCCGCGCGTGTGCTGCAACTGCTCGCCGAGCCCGTCGATCCCCAGGCGCACCATCTGGCCGGCCTTCAGGAAAATCGGCGACGGCTTGATGCCCATGCCGACGCCCGGCGGCGTGCCGGTCGTGATCACGTCGCCCGGCTGCAGCGTCATGCAGGTCGACAGATAGGCAATCAACTGCGCGACGGTGAACACCATCGTGCGCGTGTTGCCGTTCTGATAACGATGGCCGTCGACTTCGAGCCACAGGTCGAGACGCTGCGGATCGGGCACTTCGTCGCGCGTGACGAGCCACGGGCCGATCGGGCCGAACGTGTCGAAACCCTTGCCCTTGTCCCACTGGCCGCCGCGCTCGATCTGCCACTCGCGCTCGGACACGTCGTTGACGACGCAATAGCCCGCGACGTAATCGAGCGCACTCGCTTCGTCGACGTCCTTGCACCGCGCACCGATCACGACGCCCAACTCGACTTCCCAGTCGGTCTTGACCGAACCCTTCGGGATGTCGATGCCGTCGTTCGGGCCGCAGATGGAACTCGTCCACTTGCCGAACACGACCGGTTCCTTCGGCACCGGCATGCCGGCTTCGGCCGCGTGATCGGCATAGTTCAGGCCGATGCCGATGAACTTGCCGACGTGCCCGACACACGCGCCGATGCGCGGCTCGCCGGACACGAGCGGCAGCGTCGCCGGATCGATCGCGCGCAACCGCGCGAGACCCGCGTCGGACAGCACATCGCCGGCAAGATCCGGCACGTGCGCGGACAGGTCGCGAATCCGGCCGTCCGCGTCGAGCATACCGGGCTTTTCCTGGCCGGACGGGCCATAGCGAAGCAGTTTCATCGTGGTCAACCTCTGTTGTCGAATGGGACAGGATACCGGCCGACGCGGCCATTCGCGGCCGCACGCCGGACTGATTGTCGATCGTCGATTGCGCGCGTCGGCGCCGCATCCGGCCTGCCGTCGACGCGCGAGGGTCGCGCGGGCGCAGCGATCGCGGCGCCGCACGAAAAGCACGGCGCGCATCGAACGGGCGGCCGCCGGTCTGCGCATCGGCGACGACGGCCCGGCACCCGCGACGCGTGCCGGCCGATGCCGGCCGACTTCACGCGCGGCCGCACCGTCGCTGGCCCGCAAGCCTTTGTACCATCGGCCGCGCGCCGTGAAATGACGCGCGACGGATACCGACTATTGGTGCACCTGCAGACGCTGCGGCGCAACATCGGACGCACCCGCGCAGCGCGATCCGCCGCGCAGGCCGGCATCGCCTGCCATCTGGGCATGAATACTGGCTATTCGGGGTGCCCCTGTCATCGGAAACGTTTGCCAATCCGTTCTTATCCGGTAATGATCGGTAAAAAGACGCTGCATTGCACACTGTTTGTTTATTGCTAAGCTCGTACGAATGGCTTTCATCGCCATACGCGGGCCCTACTTATGCGCGTGCAGAACCGGCCAGCGTGCGTCGCCAACCGATCGACGGTAATCCCCAACCCCACACCCAAAATGCAGACAACCAACGACCCGCTTCCCGGCAGCGACGCACGGGAATCGATGGCCGCCATCGACCGCTATCGCGCACCCGCGCTCGACAAGGGCCTCGACATTCTCGAACTCCTGTCCGAGCAGAAAGAAGGACTCACCCGCACCGAAATCACGAAGGAACTCGGCCGCAACGCGAGCGAAATCTACCGGATGCTCGAACGCCTCGTCGCGCGTCGCTATGTGATGCGCTCGACCGGCGGCGACCGCTACACGCTCAGCCTCAAGCTGTTCGCGCTTGCGCACCGGCATCCGCCGATGAGCCGGCTGATTGCCGAGGCATTGCCGCCGATGCAGCGCTTCGCCGATGCCGCCGAACAGTCGTGCCACCTGTCCGTCTACGATCGCGGCAACCTGCTCGTGATTGCGCAGGTCGACGGGCCCGGCCCATGGGGCGTGTCGGTCCGGCTCGGCTCGCGCGTCGGGCTGGCCGATACGGCGTCGGGGCGCGTGATGCTGTCGTTCCAGGGCCCCGAACAGCGCACGCACATGCTGGCCGAGCATCGCAAGGTCAAGGGTGAAGCGGCGCTGAACGAGCAGGAGCTCGCGTATGCGTGCCAGTCCATCCGGCAGGATGGCTACCTGCGTCAGGACAGCCGCCAGGCGTACGGCGTGACCGACCTGACCGCGCCGATCCTCGGGCCGGCCGGCCAGGCGATCGCGGTGCTGACCTGCCCGTACATGCGCCGGATCGACGCGCACGCGGCGCCGTCCGTCGATGTCGTCGCAGCAGGGCTGCGCGACACGGCCGCCCATCTGTCGATGGGCCGCACCGAGACCTGCTGACGCGCGGGTTCGACGAAGCGGACCGGGTACGGCGCAGTTGCGCCGGCCCGGTCGCGCGCGACACCTGTGCAGTGCGCGATGCGCGGTGCCATATCGTGCGCACACGGCGCTACGCTAGAATAGCGGCCCTCTCAAAAACTACGGCGGCCGGTTGTCACGGTTGTCGTGTCCGATGGATGTCATGGCCAAACTTCTGAACGATCAAGAATTCCAGCGTTTCTCCGAACTTCAGCAGAAGCAGGCAAGCTTCACGATCACGCCCGAAGAGGCGGACGAGCTGCGCGATATCGTCGCGCGCGCGCAGAAGAAGCGCGACGATCGTACCGCCGCGATGCAGGCGATCGAGAACTACATCGAGCAGTTCGACATCACGCCCGACGAACTCTTCTCGCCCGAGCAGATCGGCGATGCGGCCCGCACCTACGGGCTCATCACCGCGACCAAGAAGGAACGCACGCTGCCGCCGTCGATCACGTTCAACGGCAAGCCGTACCAGTGGACCAAGACGCTTCCGGACGACGTGCGCGGCGCGCTGTTCGAAGCATTCACGTCCGGCGAGTCGGTCAAGCGTTTCATCGCAATGCCGAAGGACACCGCGCGTTGCGCGCTGACGATCGCCCGCCTCGAGCGCGAAACCGGCGCAGTCTATGCCGATCCGCACCTCGAGGAACTCGCGATTTCGCGCGACCAGGTGAACGACGCGGCATCGAAACTCGCTGCCTGAATCTGAGCGCGGGCACGGTTCATGCGTGCCCGCACCCGCGTGTGACGCCGGCATTGGCCGGCGCCGCACTCGCGGGAGCGGTGCGTCCGCATGCTCCCGAAAAGTCTCACCTTGGTGTCCCGCAAGCACTCACCAACACTTCCCGAAAAAGCTCACCCAAGGCTCCTGGAGACCCTCACCAAAGTCTCCCGAATGTCCTCACCGAACCCTCCCGCAGACCCTCACCAACACGTCCCGGAAAGGCTCACCAGCGCCTCCCGCAGGTGCTCACCAGCCGCTCCCGGGAAGGCTCACCGAACGCTCCCGTATCGGCTCACCACGCATCCCCGGAAAAGCTCACTCGCAGCTCCCGAAAAGTCTCACCTTTGCGGTGATGCCGAATTGGCGAGGCCGGAATGCAGTTGCGAATGCACGTGAACACATCGCGTGAAACGGCCGTGCGGAGCGGATAGCGCGGCACACAGCAAGCGCCTCCTGAAGCTATGCGGCCATCGATATCGCCAATGCGAACGGCCCCGATACGTCTGGGCGTTTCGTACAAGAGACCGGCTTAAATGCTTTGCATCCCTGAATGAACGGATGCGTACTGCGATGAAGGACTGGCGCCATCGACCGCATACGATGACGCCGCGCTTCACGCGGCAGGCAGACGCTACTGCTGCAACTTCATCCTGAAGCCCACTACGCCGGGCTCCTCCGTCGTCGACACCGCAAAACCGCACGACTTCGCGAGCGAGATCATCGCCGAGTTCTCGCGCAGCGCCTCGCCGATCATCCATGCGGTTCCGCGCGAGCGTGCGTAGTCGATGATGCGGGTCATCATCAGCCGGCCGAGCCCCTTGCCCTTCTGATCGGGCCTCACCGCGATCGCGAACTCCGCCGTCTCGTTGTCGGGATCGGCGACCGCGCGTGCGACCGCGAGCGTATGGTCACGCCCCGACATATCGGTGAACGACACGATGAAGGCCATCTCACGGTCGTAGTCGATCTGCGTCATGCGGGCCACCTGCGAATGATCGAAGCTGCGCACCGCGCCGAAGAAACGCATTCGCAGATCGTCCGGCGTCATCGCGCCGAGCAGTTCGTTATGCGCGGCCTCGTCTTCCGGACGGATCGGACGAATCGTTACCGTCTCGCCGCGCCACTCGAGCGTCTGCTCGAGGTGGCGTGGATACGGCATGATCGCAAGCCGGCTGCGCCCCGTAGCCAGCGTGATGCGCGGCGCGATCACCTGCGCGCGGTCGGACAACACGCGCAGCGTGACGGACATCGCGACGACTTCGCGAACGTCGCAGACGACCTGCGACAGCGCCGTCAACGCGTCGAGCGTCGGCTCGACGGGCGTGCTGCGCGCATACGGCGAGCGTTCCATCACCGCGCGGGCGAGCACGGTGTTCAGCGGCGGCAGGCCGTAGACGACGAACGGCGCCGACACGCCGTCCGCAGGCGGCACGGCATAGCGAAACACCGGCCCGAAGTTCGAATCGTCGTACATGTCGACCGTGACATCGACGACTTTCGCGCCGGCCGGCTCGCCGGCCTGCTCGCCCTGCAGGCCGAAATGGGACAGCCAGCGCAGCGCGGCGTCGCCGGCCAGTTCATGCTGGCCGGCTTCGACCATCCGGCGCGCGTCGGCCTGTGCGGACGCGACGCACTCGGCCGGCTGCAGCGGCGTGCCCTCGGGCGTCTGCATCAGCAGTTGCCGCCCGAGGCTGTAGTCGACGAGACGCGCATACGCGCGCGCGAGCCGCTGCGGCGTTGTGTGCACGGGAATGCCGTTCGCGTGCAGCGCATCGCGCGTCGCCGCGTCGACCGCACCGAAGAAACACGCGAGGATGCCGCGATGCGCGTGCTGTCGCGATTCGATCAGCGTGCGCGCGACCGAATCGGCCGGCGCGCTATGGGACGTCGAATGGACGACGAACAGCGTGCCTGTTTGCGGGAATGGCGCGAGCGCCTCGATCGCCGCGGCGAAGTGCTCGGGGCGCGCATCGTCGCCCAGCGTCAGCGGATTGCCGGGCGCAGTCAGGTGCGGCAGCGCGGCCGATACGGCCGACGTTGCCGCCGGCGACCAGTCGGCGAGCGCGACGCGCACCTCCGCGACCGCATCGACCGCGAGTTTCGCGACGCCCGCGTCGCTCGTCACGAGCGTCGCCGCGCCGCGCGCTGAGACACGGCCGACGCCGAGGGTCTCGATCTCGTCGAGCAGGTCGTCGAGCGCATCGACGCGCACCATCCCCGCGCGCTGAAACGCCGCCGTATAGAGTGCGTCGCCGGGATCGGTACGCCCGGTGCGCAACGCGAGCACCGGCTTGTTGCGTGCGGCCGCGCGCGCGGCCGACATGAACTTGCGTGCCGCGCGCACGGTATCGAGTTCGAGCAGGATCGCACGCGTGCCGGGGTCGCTCGCAAGATAATCGAGCACGTCGCCCGCATCGACGTCGGACTCGCTGCCGAGCGCGACGACATGCGAAAAGCCGAGGCCCCGCGCATCGGCCCAGCCGAGCACCGCGTTCGTCAACGCGTTCGATTGCGACACCCATGCGACGCCGCCCGAGCGCGCCGTATAGGCCGGTGCGCCGAAATGCGCATGCCGCGCGGGCGACAGCACACCGAGGCTACCGGGCCCGACGATACGGAGCACGAATGGCTTTGCCGCCTTCAGCGTGCGATCGAGCGCGGTGAGATCGGCATCCGTGCGCGCCTCACCGACGATCACCGCGACGCGCGTGCCGAGCTCGCCGAGCTTGCGCACGATGCCGGCCCAGGTCGCGGGCGGCGTGCAGATCACGGCTACCGATGGCGGCGCGGGCAGCCGGTCGACGTCGGAGACGACCGTATGCCCGTTCAGCTCCCGGTATTTCGGATTGACGGGCCACACGGGTCCGTCGAACGCGCCGTCGAGCACACGCGACCACACCATCGCGCCGATACTGCCCGCGCGCGACGACGCGCCGACGACCGCAACGGACTTGGGCTGGAACAACGCATCGAGATGGCGAACGGTCACATCGGCTCCCTGCGGTAACGAAAGGCGACCCGAGCGGCATACGGCACGGACGGGCCGTGCGCCGCTCGACGCGAACCCCAAGCATAGGCGAAGCGCATGCGGCTGCCTATATGCCGAACGGCCGACTACCCGACGAACGTCAACGCTCGCACCATGGACCTGCAATACAGGCGCGGCCCGACATCGCAGCATGCCGCAAGCAACGCGGCGCGACGCTGCCGCCGCTTCCTCAAAGGTGAGGATTTACAGGAGCCAGGGTGAGTATCTTCGGGAATTGCACGGCACAACGCGCAAGCGCGCGAAAGGTGATGGGAATCCGCGGTGCATCTGCACCGCGGAAATCGCGAATGCCAATGCGCATGCACTGCGCAATTGCACGGTTGTTTACCGCAATTGACCGCGATAGGCAGCCTAATCGCGGCGAATTCGCAAAACGGGATCCGTTAATCGCGCGGCATTGCACTTCCATTCGTCAACGGGAATTGCACGGCAGCGGCACAAAAACAAAACGGTGCGACGGCCGCATGGCCGTTCGCACCGTCAGTCAACGCACGAAAGGTGAGGCTTTTCGGGAGTCAGTCCTTGATCAGGAAACGTGCGCGGTTCTTGCCGAGCCACGTCGGCGCCCGCCCGCGGCCACTCCAGGTTTCGCCCGTCTTCGGGTTCAGGTATTTCGGCGGCAACGTACGCTTCGGCTTCGCGGTAGCGGCGGCGGACCCCACCGGACGAAAACCGAGCTCTTCCGGCGTAATGTCGTATTCGTCGATTTTCGCGCGGATATCGGCAATCGCGTCGGCAATCGCCTTTTCGCGTTCCTTGTCGATCTTTTGCTGAAGTCGTTCGAGCTGCGCGGTCAGTTGCCTGTAGGTCGCCATATGGATGGGACTCCGTGAGTGTTATTCGTGAAAAATAGGTGACTCTAAGCAAACAGAAAAGCGCTTCGCCCGATCGTGGTCTCCTCAGCCGGTCATGTCGGGATCAATAACCGCTTTTCTTCTTGCATGCGAAGAGAAGGTTTCGCGACGCGTCATCAGTCGATTGCTGGATCACTTCGAAATCCCCGTTGCAGATGGCCCGGGCATTGTCCGTGCAGTTGCTCCAGCCGCTGCCGGTGCATTGCACTTGCGTGGTCGGACGCCCGTCCGAAGTGAACAGCGGCGCGCTGCCACCGCACCCGCCGAGCGCTGCAACCAGAGCCACCAATCCGGCCGCCCGAGGCCACCGACCGACCGACGCAAGCATGTGTTTCATTGTTCTTCCCGTCAACCATTTTTTGAATGTCGCGAGTATGCCATGCGTGGCCCTTCCGTCGTCAGTTCGGCGCGCGGCCAGGCTGCCCGCGCGCCTTGTACGGCAAGCTCCGGCGCGGATCGTCGGTGATGCGAACGAACACCTGCTCGACGTCCGGAAGCGCCTCGAGTTCGCGTTGCAACGCCTGGCGATCGAACGCCGTATCCGCGCATCCTTCGACATAGATAAAACGCCGCTGCACGGTGATCCACAGGCTCGTACCGTGCAGGCGATCGGAGCCCGCGAAGTGCGCCTTCGCGGCATCGCCGATCTCCGCGTCATACATATACGAGTTCGGTTTCGTGCAGCGGTGGGCGAGCCAGCAGGTCGTCCCGCGTTCGGCGCGGTAGTGCGCGTCGTCCGTCATCTCGGCGCGGGTCATCCATGGGCCGAGCGGCAACGGGCATTCGGCCAGGTCCTGCGACAGCGCAATGAACGGATCGTTGTACCAGTTGCGCCGCGCCTCGGGCACGTTCGCGTCGCCGGACTGCGCGAACGCGGCGGTCGCCAGCAACATGGTCACGCATCCTGCGATGCCGATCCGCTTCATCGTGATCTCCTGTTCGATGCTTCACGTCCGACCGCATCGGCATCGCCGATCGGCCTACCGGTCGATGCCCAGCGCCGCCAGCTTCTTGTACAGCGTCGCGCGGCCGATCCCGATACGCGCGGCCGCTTCCACGACCTTGCCGTCACAGGCCGCCAGCGCGTCGGTCAGGAACTGACGCTCCCACGCCGCCAATGCATCGGCATACGAAGCGAGCGGCGCACCGGACGCACCGGTCGCGTCGCCCGCGCCCCGCTCGACCGGCGCCGCGGCAATCCTCTGCGCCTGCGACGCGCCGTCCGTCGATACGCGCACCGGCCCGAGGAACGGCGCGAGCGCGCGCGCATCGATCACCGAACGGTCCGACAGCATCAGCGCGCGTTCGAGCGTATTGCGCAACTCGCGCACGTTGCCCGGCCACGGATACGCGCACAGCATCCGCAGCGCATCGTCGGTCAGCTCGCAATGCGCGGCACGCCCGTGCTGGGCGGCCAGTTCCTCGAGCGTCGCATAAACGAGCGCCGCGATGTCGGACGCCCGCTCGCGCAGCGGCGGCGCGTGGATCGTCAGCACGTTGAGACGGTAATAGAGATCCGCGCGAAAACGTCCGGCGTCGACGAGCGCCGGCAGGTCGGCCGACGTCGCGGCGATGATCCGGACGTCGGCGCGCACGATCCGGTTCGAGCCGACCGGCTCGAACTCCTTGTCCTGCAGCACGCGCAGCAGCTTGCCCTGCAACGGCAGCGGCATGTCGCCGATCTCGTCGAGAAACAGCGTGCCGCGATCGGCCAGCTCGAACTTGCCGATACGCCCCTTGCGGTCGGCGCCCGTGTACGCGCCGGGCGCCGCGCCGAAGAATTCGGTTTCGAGCAGCGTGTCGGGAATCGCGGCGACGTTGACGGTCACGAGCGGCTGGAGCGCACGCGCCGACGCCGCGTGGATCGCATGCGCGAGCAGTTCCTTGCCGGTGCCCGTCTCGCCGAGCAGCAGCACCGGCGAATCGACCTGCGCGGCGCGCCGCGCCTGGCGCTTCGTTTCGAGGCTCGCGGCACTCGTGCCGACGAAGCTCGCGAACGTGTATTTCGCGCGACGCGCCTGCGCGAGCGAACGCTGCGTCGCGATCAGTTGCTGCTGAAGCTGCGCGTAGCGGGAAAAGATCGGCGTAAGCGTCTTCAACTGGTCGAACAGCGCGAAGCCGATCGCGCCGACCGTCTCGCCGGCCTCGTTCTTCAGCGGCAGGCGCGTGACGACGAGCGGCTCGCGGCCCGTCTCCATGATGTCGAGCAGGATCGGCTGCCCGGTCGACACGACCTCGCGCATCAGGCTGTTCGGGATCACGGCCTCGCAGTCGAGGCCGACGGCCTGCTGCGGATCGGCGAAACCGAAGCGCGCCGCGTAACGCTCGTTCATCCACACGACGCGCGCGTCGCGATCGACCACCACCGTGCCCGCGCTCGAATCCTCGAAGGTCCGGAACAGCGACTCGGCGGCGCGCCGCAGCACGTCGCCGTAGTTGACGGGCAGGCGGGCCCAGTCATTCATCATCGTGTCTTCGTCTCCGTGTATTTTCGACCGGATGTCTCCGGAACGAGACGGATTATCTCACTTTGGAGACACGCCACAATGCGTTGTCCGGAAAAGCCCTGCCCGATTTTGCAGGCTGGCCGGACAGCCATATCGTCTCCGGATCGAGACGTTTTCTGTAGAATCGTCAGACATGGACCGGCGCGGCCCCGCCGGTCTCCGGCGGACCCACGTCCGGCGGCGCAATCCGGCCGATGGCACGAAACCTGCACGAACCTGAGCCGGTCCGCGACACGTCGCGCGATCGAACAACTATCAAAGCCATTAGGAGACTCCCCTTGTCTTTCGTGATCGTCCTCGCCGCGCTGGCGTTCCTGATGTACGCCGCGTATCGCGGCTACAGCGTGATCCTGTTCGCGCCGATCGCCGCACTCGGCGCGGTGCTCCTGACCGAACCCGCCGCCGTCGCACCGGTCTTCTCCGGCATCTTCATGGAGAAGATGGTCGGCTTCGTCAAACTGTATTTCCCGGTATTCATGCTCGGCGCAGTGTTCGGCAAGGTGATCGAACTGTCCGGGTTCTCCGAGTCGATCGTCCATGCGGCGATCCGCTACATCGGCCGCTCGCGCGCGAACGCGGTGATCGTCGCGGTGTGCGCGCTGCTCACCTATGGCGGCGTGTCGCTGTTCGTCGTGGTGTTCGCGGTCTATCCGTTCGCGGCCGAACTCTATCGCCAGAGCAACATTCCGAAGCGGCTGATGCCCGGCGCGATCGCGCTCGGCGCGTTCTCGTTCACGATGGATTCGCTGCCCGGCACGCCGCAGATCCAGAACATCATCCCGACCACGTTCTTCAAGACCACCGCGTGGGCCGCACCGGCACTGGGCACGATCGGCTCGCTGTTCATCGTTGCCGTCGGCCTCTCTTATCTGGAATGGCGCCGCCGCTCGGCGATGGCGAAGGGCGAAGGCTACGGCACGTCGCTCGTCAACGAGCCGGAGCGCGTCGAGGCGACGTCGCTGCCGCACCCGGCGCTCGCGATCCTGCCGCTGATCCTCGTCGGCGTGTCGAACTTCCTGTTCACGAAGCTGATCCCGCAGTGGTACGGCGCCGCGTCGTACACGGTCGCGCCGGACGTGCTGCCGGGCGTGCACACGCCGGTGACGACGTCGATCAAGACCGTCGTCGCGATCTGGTCGGTCGAGGCCGCGCTGCTGCTCGGCATCGTGCTGGTCGTGCTGACCGCGTTCAATCGCGTCAGCGACCGCTTCGCGGCCGGCTCGAAAGCCGCCGTCGGCGGCGCACTGCTCGCCGCGATGAACACCGCGTCGGAGTACGGCTTCGGCGGCGTGATCGCCGCGCTGCCTGGCTTCCTGGTCGTCGGCGATGCGCTGAAAAGCATCCCGAACCCGCTCGTCAACGCGGCCGTGTCGGTCAGCTCGCTCGCCGGCATCACGGGCTCGGCGTCGGGCGGCATGAGCATCGCGCTCGCCGCGATGTCGGACCTGTTCATCAAGGGCGCGCAGGCAGCCAACATTCCGATGGACGTGTTGCACCGGGTCGTCGCAATGGCGAGCGGCGGCATGGACACGCTGCCGCACAACGGCGCGGTCATCACGCTGCTCGCGGTCACGGGCCTCACGCACCGCGAGTCGTATCGCGACATCTTCGCGGTCACCGTCATCAAGACGCTCGCGGTGTTCTTCGTGATCGCCGTGTATTACACGACGGGGCTTGTGTAAGTACCTGCATGAGGCGGCGTTCCGTACGCCGCCTCCCGGCCGGCCGCATCGCCGCAGCCGGCACCCGCCTGTCACGATCGGACCGCATGCGACCCGGAATGGATTCCGGAATCCGCATTCGGTCCGATTTCATTTCCTCGCTCGCCGGAACCGGTCGAATCCGCACCGTCGCAACACTCGCGCGGCGTCTCGCCCGTCACTCTCGTCAAGCCACCATCCGGCATCCGCCCGCCCATTGTTGCCCGCAACAAAACACTGCATTGGGCGCGATCGCATTTTTCGCACGCCCGCCCCGGCCTACACTGGGTTCAACGTCGCCCGGCGCTTCGACGAACGAAGCGCGGCGAATCACCGGAATCCTGGAGTCCCGATCATGAAGCGCCTGATCCAAGCCGTTGCCATTGCCCTGGCCGTATCGGCCCCGCTCGCCGCGCAAGCGCAGTCGAACCAGCCGCTGACACGCGCGCAGGTCCGCGCCGAAGTGAAGGCGCTGAAGCAGGCCGGCTTCCAGTCGAGCGACTGGTTCTATCCGGCCAGCATCGTTTCCGCCGAAGCGACGATTGCCCGTGAGCACGACGCCGGATACGGCAGCGATCGCGGCGCGTCGTCGGAGTCGGGCCGGTAATCGACCATCCGGCCCGCTCGACGATGTGTGCGTGCGCCGTTACGCCTTCACCGGCTGGATCAGCTTCGCGCACGCCGCTGCCTGCGGATCGCCCGCGGGCAGCTTCCCGCAGACGCCGTCGAGCTGCTTCACGACCGACCGGACCGATGCATCGTGCGCGCCGCCGCTGCGCCAGCGGTTCAATTGCGTGACGACCTTCGTCAACGCGCGCAGGTTCGCACCGTAGAACGCGTCCCGGGTCTTGTCGGCCTGCGCGAGCACGCTTGCGGCAATCCCTTCGATGCGCGCCGAATCGTCCGGCGCCAGTTCGACCGCATTCGCAAAATAGGTCGCGCCCCAGCGCAGCTTCGTCGCCGGCCCGCTCGCCGAGTCATATGCCTTGCGATACCAGTCGAGCGCCGCGGCCTTGTCGCCGCGCGCCTTCGCATTCGCGGCCAGCCCTGACATGAAGTAGTACGGCGTGGACGAACGCGGCAGCTCGGCCTTCAGCAATGCATCCGACTCGTCGTACAGCCCCGCGTCGGTCAGCGTGTCCGCGCCCTCGCTGACGAGCGCCTGCCGTTCATACGCATTCGCGGCACCCTGCACCGATGCGACAATCTGCTTGCGCGCGGTGTCGGCCAGCGCCGGCGCAGCGAGCGGCGCGCCCTTGCGCGCGTCGCCGCGCGCGAGCAGCACGCGCCCGTGCAGCGCCATCAGCCGGTCGATCGACGACAGCGTGGTGTCGGTCGACAGGCGCGCGAGCGCCGTGTCGTACGCGCCGCGCAATGTCGCGCGCTGCGCGTCGTCGCCGCCGAGATACGCGACCACGCGTGCGGGCGCCGCGACCAGCACGTCCGAATCGGCCCGCGACAGCGCGGGATCGCGCAGCACCGTGCGCAGCGAATCGGCGAGCGCCGCCTTGTCGAGCGCGCCGGCCTGCGCCGGATCGTCCGACGCGGCGACCACCGCCGACTTCAGCGCGAAGCGCGCCGATTCGGCCTTCGCGCCCGCCGCCCGCGCGCGTTGCGCGAGCGACTGCAGCGTCTCGGCGACACGATCGGCCGGCACCGGCAGCGCGCCGTCGGTATCCCACGAATAATCGGCCAGCAGGCGCCATTCGTCCGGCGTCAGCGACGCGCCGTTCTTCAACGCAGTCGCGAGCGTCTGCCGCACCGGATGCGCGGCCGTCATCCCGAGCGACAGCGCCTGCATGTAGCGGTCGAGATCGGCCTCGCCCGGCAGCCGCGTCACTTCGGTGCCGTCGGGGCGGAACAGGATCATCGTCGGATAGCCGTGCACCTTGAAACGCTCGCCGAGCTTCTGCGCGCTTTCGGTATCGCCGTCGAGATACACGGGCACGAAAAACGACGAACGGGTCTTGAATGCCTGCTGGCTGAAGATGGTCGACTTCACCTGGTTGCACGACGGGCACCACACCGCACCCCAGTACAGCAGCAGCGGCTTGCCGGTGCGCTTCGCCAGCGCGAAGGCGGCATCGACATCGCCGTGCTGCCACGCGATGCCGGGCGGCAGATGCGCGCCTTCGGCCGACGCGCTCGACACGGTGGCGCCCGCAGGCGCGGCAGCGGCAAACGCCGCACCCGCGGCGGCGAACAGGCAGGCGGCAGTCAGATTCCGGAGAGCGGTTTTCATCGAAGCGGGTTCCGTTGAAAGAGACGGTTGCGGGAAGGTGTGTCACGCGAAACGACGACCATGAAGCGATGTTCATGAAGCGATGAAGCGCACCGACGTGTGGCAAGACGCACGCCGGAATGCGGTGGCGCATGGCGCGCGCAACGACGCGAAAAGGCGGACGCCGGCCGAAGCGACCGGCAAATCGATCAACGATACGACCAGCGCAGCCCGCGGGAAACGAACGAAATCTCGAATGAATATGACGCGCGGCACTGCAGAAGCGCGTTCCGTCACGCCTGCGCCGATCGCCCGTTCACGCCCGGCCCTTGATCCGCGCCATGTGATACACGGCCTCATGCACGCCGTCGCGCAATGCATAGCCCGGCGATTCGCCTTCGATCCGGAAACCGTGCTTCTCGTAGAGCGCGATTGCCGCGCGGTTGTCGGTGAACACGGTCAGCTCGAGACGCGTGATGTTCAGCCAGTTTTCCGCGAGATCGATCGCGGCCGCGAGCAGCCGGCGGCCGACGCCGCGCCCGTGATGGGCCGCATCGACCATCATGCCGAGCCCCGCCGCATGGCGCCGGCGCGGATTCGGCTCGACATGCAGGCCGAGATGGCCGACCACCGCGCCGCCAATTTCGGCGACGAGGCTCACGCCGCGCTCGTGCACGTTTTCGAGCCGCTTCTGCCATTTCTCGAGCGACGGAAACGGAAGCTGCAACGTATTCATGTACACCGCGGGATGGGCGGCGATCTGCCGGATCGCGTCGACGTCGTGCGTCTCGCTGTGCCGGATCTTGATGTCGGTCATGGGTAGGCCGGTCCGAAAAGTCGCGCCTGCGGCGCGGACTGCGCACATGCGCAGCAACGTTTCGAGCTTATCCGATTTCACGCATTTGAAACATGGGCGTCACGTCGTCGCGCGATGCCGTTGCATCCGCAACGACACGCAATCACGCTGCCGGCCGCGATTCGGAAAAATATGACCGATTCCGCTTGCGGCGATCGGTAATTCCTTACCCCTTTCCGTCATGCATCGCGCCCGAACAAATCGTTGCGCACACAACGTCACGCGCGCGACATGCGATGTCATTTCTTCATCACGTCGACGTCATGCCGCCTCCCTAGACTGGGTGCCGCCCAGTCCGGCATGCGTCGGGCCGGTGTGTGCCGACGTCCTGGCCCGCGCATCACGAGCGCGCGACGCGCAGGATCGCGACGACGGCCAATGCATCCGCGCGACGCGGTTCGACACGACGCGTCGCGCGATGCGAGCACCACCGCCTCGCGCGGCCGACGCACTCGCACGCACACGCATCGCGGATCGTCCCAGGAGGGACGACGCACGGGCGCCGCCAGACGAAGTCACGAACGCTCCCACCATCACAGGATCCGAACGCCATGACGTCACGCCGCAAATTCCTTCAACAGACCGCGACTTCCGGCCTCGCCGCCGCCGCGCTCGCCGCGTTTCCGCCGAGCATCCGCCGCGCGCTCGCCATTCCCGCGTTTCACGAAACGGGGACCATCAAGGACGTCAAGCACGTCGTGCTGCTGATGATGGAGAACCGCGCATTCGACAGCTACTTCGGCACGTTCAAGGGCGTGCGCGGCTACGGCGACCGCTTCGCGGTGCCGTCGCCGAACGGCCGCGACGTGTTCTACCAGACGTACACGAAGGCGACGCCCGCGACGACCTGCACGCCGTATCACCTCGACGCAAGCCAGGGCAACGCGCAGCGCGCGGGCGGCACGCCGCACACGTGGGCCGATGCGCAGGCCGCGTGGGACCACGGCCGGATGAACCGCTGGCCCGACGCGAAGACACCGCTGTCGATGGGCTATTACGACGCGGCGGAAGTCCCGTTCCAGCGCGCGCTCGCCGATGCGTTCACGCTGTGCGACCACTACCACTGCGGGATGCACACGGGCACGATCGCGAACCGCCTGTTCTACTGGAGCGGCACCAACGGCCCGAACGGCATCAGCCCGGCCGACGGCAGCCGCGTGAAGATCGCCGCGCTGAACAACCAGTTCAACGGCGGCAACGACATCGGCCCGTCGAGCCAGGGCTGGACCTGGACGACCTACGCCGACCGGCTGCAGCAGGCCGGCGTGAACTGGAAGGTCTACCAGAGCCTGATCGACAACTTCGGCTGCAACGAAATGATGAGCTTTCGCCACTGGCGCGCGGCGATCGAGCAGATGCCGGCCGCGCGCCGGCCCGCGTACGTCGCGTCGACGGACATCACGCAGCCCGTGACGGCGGCCGGCGCGTTCTACGATCCGGCGATCGACGATCCGTTGAGCCCGCTCGCGAAAGGCTTCGGCAACACGATGCCGTACGGCTTTCTCGAAACGTTCCGCGACGACATCCGCAACGGCACGCTGCCGGAAGTGTCGTGGATCATCCCGCCGTCCGCGTACAGCGAACACCCGGGCCCGTCGAGCCCCGCGCAGGGCGGCTGGTACGTGCAGGCCGTGCTCGATGCGCTGACGGCGAACCCGGAGGTGTGGAGCAAGACGGTGCTGCTGGTCAACTACGACGAGAACGACGGCTTCTTCGACCACATGCCGTCGCCGGCCGTGCCGTCGCGCAACACCGACGGCACGCTCGCGGGCGGCCATACGCTGCGGGATGCCGACATCGCCGTCGAATACCACGACTTCACGCCGGCCACGTCGAACCAGCCGGCGACCGACGGCCGTCCGTACGGCCCGGGCCCGCGCGTGCCGATGTGGGTCGTGTCGCCGTGGAGCCGCGGCGGCTGGGTCAACTCGCAGGTGTTCGACCATACGTCGACGCTGCTCTTCCTCGAGAAGCGCTTCGGCGTCGCCGAGCCGCAGATCAGCGCGTACCGCCGCGCGGTGTGCGGCGACCTGACGAGCGCGTTCAACTTCCGCTCGCCGAACCACGAACCGCTGCCGACGCTCGCGGGCCATACGACGAAAAGCCAGGTCGACGCGCTAAGCGCCGCGCAGCAAGCCGCGCCGAAGATCGTGCCGCCGGCCGCGCCGGCGCTGCCCGCGCAGGCCACCGGCGTGCGCCCGTCGCGCGCGTTGCCGTACGAACTGCATGCGAGCGCGCGGACCGATGCCGGCACCGGCACGGTCACGCTGAAGTTCGCGAACACGGGCCGCGCCGCCGCCGTGTTTCACGTCTACGACAAGCTGCATCTCGACCGCCTGCCGCAGCGCTACGTCGTCGAGCCGGGCAAGACGCTGCACGGCGACTGGGCCGCGCGCGCCGACAACGGCGGTAAATATGACCTGTGGGTGCTCGGCCCGAACGGCTATCACCGCCGCTTCACCGGCGACCTGAGCCGCCTGGCCGGTGCGCGCGCGCCTCATCCGGAAGTTCGCGTCGGCTATGCGGGCGCGAGCGGCAACCTCCACCTGCGGCTGCGCAACGACGGCGGCGGCACGGTGCGCTTCACGGTGAAGTCGAACCAGGTTTACGGGCCGCTGCCCGGCCGCGGCGCGAACGACGATCGCGGTCAGGGCCATGGCAACGAGGACGGCAACAGCCAGGGTCACCATTACGGCAATGGCAACGGCACGGGCACCACGTGGACCGTCACGGTGCGTGCCGGCGACCAGTCCGAACTGCACTGGAAGCTCGACTCGACCGGCCATTGGTACGACTTCATCGTCACCGCGGACAGCGACGCGAGCTTCTCGCGCCGCGTGGCCGGCCGCGTCGAAACGGGCCGCCACTCGGTCAGCGATCCGGCGATGGGGCTGGCCGACCGCTTCTGACGCCGCCGCGGCGACGCGCGTTGCACCGCGTGTCGCCCCTCGCGGCGGCGCGGCCGCGAACGCCGGTCGGGCGCCGGCCGCGGCCGCGCCCGATCCGGCTGAAACGCCCGCCTGGCGCGGCTCAAACATCAGATGGATCGGTGGTTCAGCCCTCATTTCGCCCCGCGAAAATGCTCCGTGTTGCGGACCGTTCGCGTTAAACTGCGACAAGCTGTATTCAACAAAGACATCTTTGCCGCTACGGCATCCACGACGCGAGGATAGGTTCGATGCGCACAACCGGCTCATCCGGGGCAATGACCCTGCTCACCGAACACGACCCGGCCGACGGCCGCGAACTGCGGTCGCTCCGGCTCGAAGCAACCGGCGACGGCAAGAGCGTGCTGCTGATCGAGATCGACGAACGCAAGCCCGGCATCCACCGCGAGGTTCGCTACGAGATCACGCCGGCCGAACTGATCGCGGCGATCCGCTCGCACGGCGCCGAGTTGCCCGGCGAAAACCACGGCGCCGCGTCGCTCGCCCGCACGTCCTCCTGATTTCGAACGGTGAGCCGCGCGCAGCGCGCCGGCTCACCGGTATCCCCCTGCCGCCGTCAGGCGCTTTCCGTCATTCCCGCCGCTGTCTTGAAAATGGCCGATAATCGGCCCATCTGCGTTTCCTGCCCACGCATTTCCTTTTCGGCCAAGCCGTCATGCTCCGTGACCTCGTCGCCCAATACGGGCCGCTTCTCGTCTTCGCCAACGTGCT
Organism: Burkholderia pyrrocinia; assembly: GCF_001028665.1. Classification (NCBI taxonomy): domain Bacteria; kingdom Pseudomonadati; phylum Pseudomonadota; class Betaproteobacteria; order Burkholderiales; family Burkholderiaceae; genus Burkholderia; species Burkholderia pyrrocinia. Next base: position 1,305,964 of record NZ_CP011504.1, on the reverse strand, counting down.
CGCGGCGGCCGTCGGCCTGCCGGTGCCCGCGATGCCGACGCTCGTGCTGTTCGGTGCGATGGCCGGGATGCACCCGGAAATAATCGGCTCGCAGCTCGTGACGGTGGTGGCGCTGTCGGTGTTCGGCGCGCTGATCGGCGACACCGTCTGGTACGTCGCCGGGCGGCGTTACGGCGGCACGACGCTGAAGACGATCTGCCGGCTGTCGCTGTCGCGCGATACCTGCGTGCGGAAGACCGAGCGCTTCTTCGGCCGCTACGGCGTGCGCGTGCTCGCCGTCGCACGCTTCATCCCCGGGCTGTCGCTCGTGTCGGTGCCGATGGCCGGCGCGCTCGGCACGAGTTATCGCACGTTCGCCGGTTACGACGCACTCGGCGCCGCGCTGTGGACGATCGTCGGGCTGGTGGTCGGGATCGTGTTCTACCGGCAGATCGACTGGCTGTTCGCCGGCGCGAGCCACCTCGGCCACGCGGTGCTGCTGGTGATCGTCGCACTGCTGGCCGTGTACGCGGCGATCCGCTGGATGCGCCGCCGCACGCTGATCCGCCAGCTCGCCCATGCGCGGATCGGCGTCGACGAACTCGAAAATCTGCTGCGCGACGACGCCGCGCCGGTGGTGCTCGACGTACGCTCGCCCGAACACCGCAAGCTCGACCCGTTCTCGATTCCCGGTGCGCAATTCGCCGACGAGCGGCAGATCGCCGACATCGTCGCGCGCTATCCGTTCTCGCAGAAGTTCGTCGTGTACTGTTCGTGCCCGAACGAAGTGACGGCCGCGCTGATGGCGAAGCGCCTGCTCGACGCAGGCTTCACCGATGCGCTCGCGCTGCGCGGCGGCCTCGACGCATGGCGCGATACGGGCCGCCAGCTCACGTCGCTCGCGGAAGAGATGCCCGCCGCGAACGACCCGGTCGCGGGGTTGCACAAGCCGGCCTGAGCGCACTGCTCGCAGGCCGGCCGCGCGAGGCGGGGGACCCGGCGTCCCCCTTCGATCAGAACGCGTGCAGCGGCAGGTTCACGACCAGACGGTACTCCTTGTTCGTCGCGTCGGAGTAGTGAGTCGAACCGGTGTGCCACATCGCGATGAACGTGACCTTCGTGTCCTTCAGCTTGCCGCTCTGGAACGTGTACGACGGGATGAAGCCGAACTCGTGGTGACGGCCCTGGACCGGCGCGCCGTTGCTCCAGTAGATGCTCGACTTGGTCGGGTCGTTCGCCGCGCCCGCGCTGCCGTCCGCACCCCAGCCCGTCACGCCCCAGACCATCGCCTTGAAGCCCGGCAGGCCCGCTTCCTTGCCGTAGAACGTGTAACGCAGCTGCAGCGACTTTTCGTGCGGCGCGTTGTAGTCGACGTCCATCGAGTTGGTCAGGAAGATGCCGTTCGTTTCGTTCAGGTAGTCGAAGAACTGGTCGCCGAGCACCTGCTGGAAGCCGAGCAGCAGCTCGTGCGGGCCGTGCTGCGCGGCCACCGACAGGCTGTATGCGTTGTTGTCGATCTTGCCCTGCAGCGCGTCGCCCGTGTCGTGCGTCGAGTAGACGTTGCCGAAGCCGGTCCACTTGATCGTCTGCGGGCTGCCGATGCTGTGCTTCACCGACGCGTAGTACTGGTGCCACACGTCGTCGGCCTGGTTCGCATACAGCGCGACTTCGCCGTTCGGCGAGTAGTCCCACGTGCCGCCGACATACGACAGGCGATTGATGCGTGTGCCGCCGTATTGCGTCGTCAGGTTGGTGAGCGTCGTATGCCCGCGCGCGTTGGTCTTCGTGAAGCTGCCGGCCTCGAGCATCACGTTCTTGAATTCATTGCTGACGATCGTCGTGCCGAGGAACGTCGGCGGCAGCGCACGGTTGTCGTGCTGCTCCATGAACGGGTTGTCGATGGCCTGCAGACCGTACTTGATCACCGTGTTCGAGATGCGCGCCTTGATGTCGTAGATGCCCGGGTAGGCCCACGCGAGCTGGTTGCCGCCGCCGCCGCCCTTCGCGATGTGCACCATGCTGCCGGCGCCCTGGCCGCCGTCGAGCTTCAGTGCCGCATACAGCGACGCGTCGAAGCCGATACCGATCAGGCCCGTCGTATAGCCCGACTCGAAGTTCGCCATCGCGCCCTGGACCCATGCGTGGCGATGCGGGCCGCCCTTGCTGTCGAGCACGTCCGCATAGTTGCGGAACAGGAAGTCGAGATGGCTGTCGGCAATGAAGCCCTTCGACTTCGACTGCGCCGACGGCTCGTCGGGCGGCGTGACGGCCTGGGTCGCCTCGGCATTGATAATGGCGTTCTGTGTCGGTGCGCCCGTGCCGGCGGACTGCGCGACCTGCAGCGGCGCGGGCGCCGCGTCGTCGGCGTACGCCACGCCCGTCAGCGAGACACCGGCGAGTGCCGGCAGTCCCCATGCAAGCAGCATCTTCGATGCCGTCCCGATCGTCTTCTGTTTCTTCATCGTCATTCTCGTCTTGTGTTGATATCGTCCACGCCGGTTGCGATCCGCTCCCGGCCCCCCGGCGCGCCCGGTTAAGGACGCGCCTGTACCCCGCGACGCGAAGATCGTTCGCGCCGCCCCTGCCCCTGTTGACCAGCCTTGGTTTTGTTTGCCGAGTTACTTCAGATCACGCCGCGCCCGCACGAATGCACGCGACACGCGCCGCCGACCCCTGCCGCACTTCCGGCAGCGGCACGTCCTGCGCGCACGCGTCGATCGCGACCGGGCAGCGCGTGCGGAACGCGCAGCCGGACGGCGGGTTGAGCGGCGAGGGCATCTCGCCCGCCAGCAGCATCGGACGGCGAGCACGCTCGCGCGCCGGCTCCGGCGTCGGCGCCGCATCGAGCAGCGCCTTCGTGTACGGGTGCTGCGGCACGCCGTACACGTCATGCCGCGTGCCGAACTCCATCACGCGGCCGAGATACATCACGAGCACACGCTGGCTGATCGCCTTCACCACGGCGAGATCGTGTGCAACGAACAGATAGGACAACGACAGTTCGCGCTGCAGGTCGCGCAGCAGGTTCACGATCTGCGCCTGGATCGACACGTCGAGCGCCGACACGGGTTCGTCGCAGATCACGAGCTTCGGCTCGCCGATCAGCGCGCGTGCGATGCCGACGCGCTGGCACTGCCCGCCCGAGAATTCGTGGGGATAACGCAGCAGGTGATGCGCGTTCAGGCCGACGCGTTCGAGCATCGAGACCACGCGGCGGCGCACTTCGGTGCGGCCGAGGCCGGCCTGGTGCGTGACGAGGGGCTCGGCGACGACCTGCTCGATCGTCATGCGCGGATCGAGCGATGCGAGCGGATCCTGGAAGATCATCTGCACTTCGCGCCGCATCGAGTTGCCGCGCAGGTGGTCGGGCGCAACCGCTTCGCCGCGCCATTTCACGGTGCCGGCCGTCATCGGCACGAGGCCGATCAGCGCGCGCGCGAGCGTCGACTTCCCGCAGCCCGATTCGCCGACGAGCCCGACCGTCTCGCCGCGCTTCACGTCGAACGACACACCGTCGACCGCGCGCAGCGTGCCCTTTGGCGACCACGGATAGCCGCCCAGCGGCACGCGGAAATGCACCTTCAAATCGTCGACGGACAGCAGCGTGTCGTCCGTCGCGCCGGCATTGCGGCGTTCATCGACGCTCATCGCAGACCTCCCGTCAGATCGGCCACGGGGCGGTGGCACGCGCGCACCGCGCCCACGGCGCCAAAGGTTTCGAGCGCGGGGCGCGCGGCGCCGCAGCGTTCTTCCGCATACGTGCAGCGCTTCGCGAACGCGCAGCCGGCCGGCGCGGTGCCGGGCATCGGCGGATTGCCGGGAATCGCGACGAGCGGCGCATCGTCCGCGTCGGTCAGGCGCGGCAGCGCGTTGAGCAGGCCGATCGTGTACGGATGCGACGGCGCCGCGAAGATCGAATCGGCCGGCGCGTATTCGACGGTGCGGCCCGCATACATGACCATCACGTCGTCCGCGAGGCCGGCGACCACACCCATGTCGTGCGTGATCAGCACGATCGCGGTGCCGCGCTCGCGGTTCAGCTCGCGCAGCAGGTCGATGATCTGCGCCTGCACGGTCACGTCGAGCGCGGTGGTCGGTTCGTCGGCGATCAGGATTTCCGGCTCGGACAGAAGCGCCATCGCGATCATCACGCGCTGGCGCATGCCGCCCGAGAACTCGTGCGGATACATGCGGATGCGCCGCGCCGCGTCGGGAATGCGCACCGATTCGAGCGCCTCGATCGCGCGCTTGGTCGCCGCCCTGCGCGACAGCTTGCGATGCAGCTGCAGCGTCTCCGTCATCTGCCGCTCGATCGTCAGGAACGGATTGAGCGACGTCATCGGATCCTGGAAGATCATCGCGATCCGGTCGCCGCGCACCTTGTTCAGCGCGCGCGTATCCATGTCGAGCAGGTTGTCGCCGCGATAGCGCGCGGCGCCGGTCGTCGTGCCGTTGCCGGCCAGCAGGCCGAGCAGCGCCATCACGGTCTGGCTCTTGCCCGAGCCCGATTCGCCGACGATGCCGAGCGTCTTGCCGGCTTCGAGCGAAAACGACACGCCGCTCACCGCATCGATCGGCGGCGCGTCCTTGCTCGTGAAGCGCACGCCGAGGTTGTCTACTTCGAGTAATGCGCTCATGTCAGCCTCCGCCGGGCCGCCGCGCACTTCGATGGAAGCGCCTGGGGGAGACGGGGGGGCTGCGCCCCCCCGAGCGAACAAAGTGAGCGTGGGGGTTGTTTCATCTCAGCGATCCTTCGGGTCGAGCGCGTCACGCAGGCCATCGCCGACGAAGTTCACGCAGTAGAGCGTCACGCACAGCATGACGGCCGGGGCCAGCAGCAGCCACGGCATCGATTCCAGTTTCTGCGCGCCGTCCTGGATCAGCACGCCCCAGCTCGTCATCGGCTCCTGCACGCCGAGGCCGAGGAACGACAGCACCGATTCGGTCAGCACGATGCCCGGCACCGACACGGTCGCGTACACGACCACCACGCCGAGCAGGTTCGGCACGACGTGGCGCAGCACGATCGACGTCGGCGTCACGCCGATCGCGCGTGCCGCGTCGACGAACTCGCGGCTGCGCAGCGACAGCGTCTGGCCGCGCACGACACGCGCCATGTCGATCCACGAGAACGCGCTGATGGTCAGCACGACGAGCATGAACGAGCGGCCGAACAGGGTCATCATCAGGATCGCGATCAGCAGGTACGGGATCGCGTACATCATGTCGACGATGCGCATCATCACGGAGTCGACGCGGCCACCCGCGAAGCCCGCGGTCGCGCCCCACGCGACGCCGAACAGGCCCGACACGAGCGTGCCGAGCAGGCCGACCTCGATCGACACGCGCCCGCCGATCAGCGTGCGCACGAGCAGGTCGCGGCCGAGCTCGTCGGTGCCGAACCAGTGCTGGTTCGCCCAGGTCGGCGGCAGGCTGATCGAGCCCCAGTCGCTTGCGGCGGGGTCGGCCGCGAGCACCCACGGGCCGACGAAGCACGTGATCGTGATCAGCGCGAGCAGCACGAGGCTGAACACGGCCGCGCGGTTGTGAAGGAAACGCGCCATCGCAAGCGCGAGCGGCGAGCGCGAACGCGGCGGCGAGTCGGTCTGCACGGGCAGGCCGACGACGGGAGTAGTCGGAGTCATCGCTGTGCCTCGCTCAATAACGGATGCGCGGATCGAGCCACGCGTACGCGAGGTCGACCAGCAGGTTGAACAGCACGGCGCAGACGGTGGTCAGCACGACGAGGCCGAGCACGAGCGTGTAGTCGCGGTTGATCGCGCCGTTCACGACGAGCTGGCCGAGCCCCGGCAGCGCGAACACCGATTCGGTGACGACGGCTGCGGTGATCGACGAGATGCAGACCGTGCCGAACAGCGACACGACCGGCATCAGCGCGGGCTTCAGCGCGTGGCGCAGCACGATCGTCGAGCCCGGCAGGCCCTTCGCGCGCGCGGTGCGGATGTAGTTGCTCGACAGCGTCTCGATCATCGAGCCGCGCATCACGCGCGCGAGCAGCGACATGTTGATGAAGGTCAGCAGCACGATCGGCAGCAGCCGGTACTGCCAGCCGCCGTCGCCCCAGCCGCCTGCCGGCAGCCAGCCGTTGCCGGCCGAGGTTTTCAGCAGGATCGCGAAGATCCACACGAGCACCGGGCCGAGCACGAACGGCGGCACGACGTTGCCGATATTGCCGATCAGCATCACGATGCGGTCGATGAAGCTGTCGCGGCGCACGGCCGCGACGGTGCCGAGCAGCACGCCGAGCCCGATCGAGATCGGGATCGATACGCCGCCTACGCCGAGACTCACCGGCAGCGCCTTGCGCACGAGATCGTTCACGGACCAGTCGACATAGCGAAACGACGGACCGAGGTCGCCGTGCAGCAGCGCGTCGAGATACAGCAGGTACTGCTTCCACAGCGGCTGGTCGAGGTGGTACTTCGCGTTCAGGTTCGCGAGCGTTGCCGCGGAAAGCTGCTTCTCCGTATCGAACGGTCCGCCGGGTGTGAAGTGCAGCAGCAGGTAGCAGACGGTGACGACCGCGAGGATCGTCGGCACCGCCCACAACGTGCGTCTCAGTGCGTAGGCCAGCATGATCGCTCCGCTCAGTGCTTGATCAGGTACATGTCCTGCGAAGCACGCATGTCGATCACGTTCTTCAGCGAGTAGCCGCCCACGTAAGGCTTCACGAGACGGTCCGCCGAGTACTGGAACAGCGGCACCATCGGCGTGTCGTTCAGCGCGAGGTCGTGTGCCTGCGTGAGCAGCGCGGCACGCGCCTTGTCGTCGAGCTTCTGGTTGCCTTCGTCGACAAGCGCGTCGGCCTGCTTGTTGCAGTAGCCGACGGTGTTCTGCGCGCTGCCGCAGCGCAGCAGGTCGAAGAACGTCATCGCGTCGTTGTAGTCGGCGAACCAGCCGTCGCGCGCGATCTGCACCTTGCCGTCATGCCGCTCCTTCATCAACACCTTGAACTCGACGTTCTCGAGCTTGGTGTTGACGCCGAGCTTGGTGCGCCATTCCGACGCGGCGAACAGCGCGACCTTCTTGTGCAGGTCGTTGGTGTTGTAGGTCAGCGTGAACGCCAGCGGCTTCGCATCCGAGTAGCCGGCCTGCTTCAGCAGGTTCTTCGCCGTCTCGACGCGCTTGGCCATCGGCCACGACGCCCAGTCCGGCGTGAACGGCTGCACGCCCTTCGTGCCGTTCGGCATCAGCCCGTACATCGGCTTCTCGCCGGCCTGCGTGAGCTTCGAGGTCAGCACCTCGCGATCGAGCACCATCGACAGCGCCTGGCGCACGCGCTTGTCCTTCAGCGCCGGATCGCTGTTGTTCAGGTAGTAGTAGTACGTCGCGAGCTGCAGGCCCTGGCGCAGTTCGCCGCCGAACTGCTTGCTGACCTGCTGGAAGATCCCCGACGGAATCGAGTAGCTGTAGTCGATCTGGCCGGCCTGGTACATGCGCATCGCGGTCTCGTCGCTCTCGATCGGCAGGTACGTGACCTTGTTGATCACGACCTTCGGCGCGTTCCAGTACTTCGCATCCTTCGAGATCACGATGCGGTTGTTCGGCTGCCAGTCGACCAGCTGGAACGGGCCGTTGCTGACGATGTTCCCCGGGCGCGTCCACGCGTCGCCGAGCTTCGTCACCGTGTCCTTGTTCACCGGCGCGAGCGGCACCATCGCGGTCAGCTCCGGGAAGAACGCGACCGGCACGTCGGTCGTCACCTCGAGCGTGTACGGGTCGATCGCGCGCACGCCGAGCGTCGACGGCGCGGCCTTGCCCGCGATGATGTCCTTCGAGTTCTTCACGAACTCGACGAGGATCGTGTATTTCGAGCCCGTCTTCGGATCGACGAGGCGCTGCCACGCGTAGACGAAATCGGCGGCCGTCACCGGCTGGCCGTTGCTCCACTTCGCGTCGTGGCGAAGCTTGAAGATCCACGTCTGCGGCGTCTTGCGCTCCCACGACAGCGCGACGCCCGGCACGACCTGGCCGGCCGCATCGATGCGGGCAAGCCCTTCGAACAGGTCGAGGCCGATCGTGTTGCCGGTCCACGATTCGATGTGCGCGGGGTCGAGCGACTCGACCTCGGCGGGCACCTGTCGCGTCAGGTCCTGTTGAGGAGCGAGCGCGACGTTCGACGGAACGGTAACGGCGTGGGCGACGGGCGTCGTCAGGGCGAGCGCGGCCAGCACGGCCGACATGGCATGCAAGGATTTCATCGTGGCAGTCTTGAGAAAGTGTGTTCGGTGAGCGTCGCGCGGCGAATGCCGCGGCTTACGCGTGAGACGCTGACGGGTGCAGCGATTGAGGAGGCCCGTGGTTCTCGTATTGCATATTAGTATTCCTTACGTTTCTTTCGACAGGCATCCCGTCTTGGAAACGAAGGAATACCTGTGCGTTAGAACAGCCTCGGTGTACCGACCCAGACCACCACCGACTCGATCTTCGCGGTGTTGACCCAACTGTGCGGGACCGTCGACTGATAGTGCGAACTGTCGCCGGCCTGCAGGACGAACGTCTTGCCTTCCAGCGTCAGCGACACTTCCCCTTCAATCACATACAGGAACTCCTCTCCTGCATGTGTCGTCACTTCCGACCGCTTCTGCCCCGGCGGCAGCCTCACGAGGATCGCCTCGAGCTGTCGCCCTTCGGATACGTTCGTCAGCCGCGCGAACAGGTTCGCCGAATCGGCAAACCCGAAGAAGCGCAACTGCTCGCCTCGGCAGACCGAGCGTTCCTCGCTCGGTGTATCCACGAAGTACTGCACCGTCACACCGAGCGCGTGCGCGATACCGGCCAGCGACGTCAGTGACGGCGACGCGAGCCCGCGCTCGACTTGAGACAGAAACGGCTTCGAAATCCCCGCGGCGGTAGCGGTGTCGTCGAGCGTGCGCTTGAGTCGTTGGCGCAACGCGCGAATCTTGCTGCCCAGTACGGCGGCAGCGTCTGCGGACCGCGGGTTTTCAGTGGGGGGAACCATAGCAGGCCGAAAAGTAGTCGTCAAAAAATGTTTGATGGAAAATAACTAAGTTAGATCGATATAGCTTAGTCTTCGGGTTCGCACACGTCTTCGATATCGAGCCCGGTGCACTAAACAGGGCACGAAGCGAGCGAAACGACGCGCTATCTTGCCAGACTCGCCGGCTTCACAGGCAAGCTGCAAGCGGCTCTCCGGGAATCTTCGGAGGGCCGGTCGAGAATTTTACAAATAGATGACGAGACGAATGTTCCTGAAAGCTGCTGCCACATCGGGAGTTTCCCTGAGTGGCGCATACCTGACGCACCGGACCGGCGAACGTTACCATTCGCGCGCCGGTCGGGGCCACTCGCCGCCTCATCAGGCGGTGTCCGACCCCGGCCCGGGCTAGGGCCCGTTCCTGCCAATAACGGGCCCTGAGCCCGACTGTTCCATCGCCAGCGCAAGACCTACCCGGCCCATTGTGCATCGGCGCCAGTTCGACCCCAAGACGACGCGTGATCCGTGCCGTCCGTTTCAACCGAGATTGATGATGCATTCACCTGTTTCACAAACCCGATCGTTTACGACGGTCTTCCTCATCGAAATGTGGGAGCGCTTCGGCTACTACGGCATGGCCGCGCTCCTGGTCCTCTTCATGGTCGACCGGCTCGGTTTCACCGACAGCCATGCGAACCTGACCTGGGGTGCGTTCACCGCGCTCGTCTATGCGGCACCGTCGATCGGCGGCTGGATCGGCGACAAGGTGCTCGGCGCCCGTCGCACGATGATCATCGGCGCGGCCGTGCTGTGCACCGGCTACCTGATGCTCGCGGTACCGAACGACCAGCTCACGTACATGTACGCGTCGCTCGGCGTGATCGTCGTCGGCAACGGCCTGTTCAAGGCCAACGCGGCGAACCTCGTGCGCCGCATCTATGAAGGCGACGATGCGCGCATCGACAGCGCGTTCACGATCTACTACATGGCGGTCAACATCGGCTCGACGGTGTCGATGCTCGCGACGCCGTGGATCAAGGATCACTGGGGCTGGCACACAGCGTTCGCGGTCTGCTGCGGCGGCATGCTGCTCGCGATCCTCAACTTCATGCTGATGCACCGCACGCTCGCGCACGTCGGCTCGCAACCCGACGAACAGCCGATTCGCTGGAAGCGCCTCGGCGCGGTCGCGGCAGGCGGCGTCGCGCTCGCGCTGATCACGCTGTACGTGCTGCAGCACAAGCAGCTCGCAGTCGCCAGCGTGTGGACGGCGGCGTTCGCGATCCTCGCGATCTTCGCGTACATGATCGCGAAGTCGGAGCGCTCGGAACGCGCGGGCCTGATCGCGGCGCTCGTGCTGATCGGCCAGGTGATCCTGTTCTTCATCTTCTACGTGCAGATGTCGACGTCGCTGACACTGTTCGCGCTGCGCAACGTCGATCCGCGCTTCATCCTGTTCGGCACGACGCTGTTCACGTGGAGCGCCGCGCAGTTCCAGGCGCTGAACCCGATCTGGATCATGCTGCTGAGCCCGGTGCTCGTGTGGGTCTACAACTCGGTCGCGAAGGGCGGCCGTGACCTGCCGGTCGCCGCGAAGTACGCGCTCGGCTTCGGCGCGGTCGCCGCGGGCTACCTGGTGTTCACGATCAGCGGCCGCTACGCGGTCGACGGCCGCGTGTCGTCGTGGTTCATGGTGTGGGGCTACGGCCTCTACTCGCTCGGCGAACTGCTGGTGAGCGGCCTCGGCCTCGCGATGATCGCCCGCTACGTGCCGGCGCGCATGAGCGGCTTCATGATGGGTGCGTATTTCGTCGCGACGGGCGTGTCGCAGTATCTCGGCAGCGTCGTCGCGAACTTCGCGCAGATGCCGTCGCACGAACTGCCGGCCACCGAATCGCTGCCGCTCTACCTGTCGCTGTTCGAGAAGCTCGGCTGGCTCGCCGCGATCGGCATGCTGCTCGCGCTGCTGCTGCTGCCGCTGATGAACCGCCTGTCGCGCCAGCATCAGCGCTGCGCGGAAGAGCGCCGCGAAGAAGCGCTGCAGGCGCAGGGCGCCGTCGCGACCCAGTAAGTACTATCCCTTGGCGTGCGGCATGCACGCCACATTCTCCTGCCGGTTGCGCGATCGCGTCCTACACTGGTTGCAAGAAGCGCTTCGACCGATACGCGCGACAGGCAGGGGAATACGATGAAAAGCAAGACCACGCGAATCCTGAGGATACTGTCGGACATCCGGCACGCCCAGCGCTGCACCGCGATGCGCGCCGCCCGGGCCGCGGCCGAAGTCGACGCGGTACTCGCGGAGCACGACGACCCGGCGCCGGACGAACGCGACGACGCCGAATCCGGCGAAGCAACCGCCGTTCCCCGCTCCCGTATCGGCTCACCTCACTGACGCCGCGCGGCACGTTGCGTGCCGCACGCGCCTCTTCCCGCGCCGCTCACGCGGCCGCACTGCGCCACCGCGCGATCCACGTTCCCGAACCAGCGACGGCCATCATCAGCCCGAGCGCGCATGCGTCGGCCACGAGGCCCACGCCGACATGCCGCAGATCGGCCCCGTGCGCGACCGGGTGCAGCAGCGAATCGATGACGAGCGAGATCGCCGCGCCCGCGACGAAGCAGATCAGCCCGCGCTGGCCGACCGCGACGACGGGCCGCACGCCCTGCGCGATCCGCGCGATCCAGCCGTAGCGCACGCAATCGGCCATCAGCCACGCGATGGCCGCGAAGCTCACGACGCGCGGCAACGCGAGATCGCGCTTGAGCACGCCTTCGGGCAGCGGCAGCCCGGAGAACAGCTTGTAGCTCGCGCAACCGAGCACGACCGCGCACGCGACGCCGGTCGCCGCGGCGCCCCACCGCCCGAGCGCGATGCGCCGGTAGAACGGCTGGCAGCGCGCGAGCACGCCGGCGACGAACAACAGTTGCCATGCGAACGGATTGAAGCTCCAGCGGAAGCCGTCGGTGTCCAGCAGCTCGGGGCCGAGCCAGCCCGCCGCCAGCCACGACGCGACGCTGAGTGCGACCAGCAGCCATGGATGGCGGCGCGCGAACCGCACGAGCACCGGCGACGCGAGCGCGAACAGCACGTACATCGGCAGCACCGACGCGAGATACGGCTGGCGCTGGAACGTCAGCAATTCGGCGAGGCCCGTGAGCGGCGATGCGAGCATCACGCTGACGTCGTCGAGCGCGAGATTCGGCGCGTCGATCCCGTAGTGATCGAGCACGGCCGATACGACGAGCATCAGCGTCGACGTCGCGAGAAACGCGCGGTAGATCTGCATCGCGCGGTGCACGAACCGGCGCTGCGCGGCGCGCGCGCCCTGCCGTTCGGCGATCGCGCCGTACGCGCTCGCGGTCGCGAAGCCGCCGAGGAAGACGAACACTTCGGCCGCGTCGCACAGCGCGAACGCGTGCAGCGTCACGCGCGACAGCACGCTCGCTCCGATGTGATCGACGACGATCATCAACAGCACGAGCCCGCGGAAGAAATCGACTTCGATCAGGCGGCCGCTGCGCGACGGCTGAACCGCGGCGGAAGACGGCATGCTCAACGACATGAGCGCACCCGCGCAACGGCGGCGCGACATGCGCCGGGGAATGGATCGTGAAAGAGAAGGCGAGCGCGATCAGCGGCGATACGCGTATGCCCGCATCGCGCCGACCCGGCCGGCCAGGCACGGGGATGACCGTTCATCGGAAAGCTGCATACGAAGGGAAGTCGGTCAGGCCAGTCTAGTGGCCGATCCGGGGAGACCCTAAGTAACAAAGTGCAACCGAATCTTCTATTCGATTACAAGCGCGAGACCGGCAATATGAAGCAGGCAGTGTCGCCAGATCCACGCCAGCGCGACGCCAGTTTGCGGTCAGCATCGATGCGTTCGACCGCGGTTTGATCGTCGATCGTCGAGCAGTGCGCGATGCACGGCGCGTTCCGTGCGCCGCGGCACCGTATGCGAAATCGAAGCTTATCCGCGTGCGGGCAATCGCCGCATCAGCATGGCGCTGTGCCACGCGGTCAGCGCGACGGCGACCCAGATCGGCCCGTACGTCGCGAGGTTCGCGACGCTCAGCGTCTCGCCGAGCAGCAGCAGCGATACCGCGACGAGCAGCACGGGCTCGACGTAGCCGAGAATCCCGAACAGCGCCATCGGCAGCATCCGGCTCGCCTTCAGGTAACTCGCGAGCGCGAGCGTGCTGAGCACGCCGAGCCCCGGCAACAGCGCGGCCCACAGCAAAGGATGGGGGCCGACGCGCGTCGCGCTCGTCGCGACCATCGCGAACGCGATCGGACACAACAGCACGATCTCGACCGCGAACGCGGCGAGCGAATCGGCGTTGATCCGCCGGCGCAGCACGAAATACGGCGGATAACCGAGCGCGACGACGAGCGTCGGCCATGCGAACGCGCGCGTCGCCCACACTTCGTGCGCGACGCCGAGCGCGGCGCACGCGACCGCCGCCCACTGCAGCGGGTCGAGGCGTTCGTGATAGTAGAAGCGGCCGACGAGCACCATCGTCAGCGGCAGCAGGAAATAGCCGAGCGACACTTCGAGCATGCGGCCGTGCAGCGGCGCCCACAGGAACAGCCACAGCTGCAGGCCGAGCAGCGCCGCGCTCGCGGGCAGCGCGATCAGCAAACGCCAGTCGCGCACGCTGCGCCGCGCGAGCTCGGCGAGCGCGGGCCAGCGGCCGCGCAACGCGATCAGCGCGAGCGCGCCCGGCGCGGTCCACAATACGCGCCACGCGAAGATGTCGAGCCCCGTGAGCGGCGCGAGCAGTTTCGCGTAAGCCGACATCAGCGCGAACAGCGTCGATGCCATCACCGACAGCATGAGGCCGCGCCCGGCTTCCGGATACCCCGTCATGGTTGTTGCGCGCCTCTTACTGCTGCTGGAAACGCTCGAAGCGCCTTTCGGTCTGACGTTCCTCGAACGTCACCTCGGTCACGTGCGCGGCCGGCGGCCCGTGGCGCAGCCACGCGAGCATCCGGTCGATCTGCGCGCCGGGGCCCTGGATCATCGCCTCGACGCTGCCGTCCTCGAGATTCGCGACCCAGCCGCGCAGCTTCAGCGCATGCGCTTCGCGCACCGTCGCATGACGGAAACCGACGCCCTGCACGACGCCGCGCACCCGCACGTGGTAGGTCTCGATCCGTTCGTCCAGTTCATTGCGGCTCATCGCGTCGCCCTCCCGTTGCATTCAAGCCCGGCATTGTAGTCGCGTCGGCCGCTTCGCACACGCGTCCGGCGGACCGGCCGCGCGCCGCCGGATATGAACGGCCCGCCGGGTGCGCCGGCGTTGCGTCGCCGCGCGCGCCGACCACGTACAATCTCGCCGATGCTCAACCGCCGCGCCGCTCGCGCGCGGCCCCGAAGGAAACGCATGACTGATACCTCCCGCGATCTCGTTCTCGTCACCGGCGCGTCCGGTTTCGTCGGCTCGGCCGTCGCGCGCATCGCGCAGCAGAAAGGCTTTGCGGTGCGCGTGCTCGTGCGCCCGACCAGCCCGCGTACGAACGTCGCGGATCTCGACGCCGAGATCGTCACCGGCGACATGCGCGACGAGGCGTCGATGCGCGCCGCGCTGCGCGGCGTGCGCTACCTGCTGCACGTGGCGGCCGACTACCGGCTGTGGGCGCCCGATCCCGACGAGATCGAGCGCGCGAACCTCGAAGGCGCGGTCGCGACGATGCGCGCGGCACGCGCCGAAGGCGTCGAGCGGATCGTCTACACGAGCAGCGTCGCGACGCTGAAGGTCACGAGCGCGGGCGACCCGTCCGACGAAAACCGGCCGCTCACGCCCGAGCAGGCGATCGGCGTCTACAAGCGCAGCAAGGTGCTCGCGGAACGCGCGGTCGAGCGGATGATCGCCGACGAAGGGCTGCCGGCCGTGATCGTCAACCCGTCGACGCCGATCGGCCCGCGCGACGTGAAGCCGACGCCGACCGGCCGCATCATCGTCGAGGCCGCGCTCGGCAAGATTCCCGCGTTCGTCGACACGGGGCTGAACCTCGTGCACGTCGACGACGTCGCGCACGGCCACTTCCTCGCGCTCGAGCACGGCCGGATCGGCGAGCGCTACATCCTCGGCGGCGAGAACCTGCCGCTGCAGCAGATGCTGGCCGACATCGCGCAGATGACGGGCCGCAAGGCGCCGACGATCGCGCTGCCGCGCTGGCCGCTGTACCCGCTCGCGGTCGGCGCCGAAGCGGTCGCGAAGTTCACGAAGAAGGAGCCGTTCGTCACCGTGGACGGGCTGCGGATGTCGAAGAACAAGATGTATTTCACGTCCGCGAAGGCCGAGCGCGAACTCGGCTACCGCGCGCGTCCGTACCGCGAAGGGCTGCGCGATGCGCTCGACTGGTTCGGCTCGGCGGGGTACCTGAAATAACACAAAGCGGCGCGCTTCGCGCCGCGTTGCGCACTTTGTTACACGTCGCGCACGGACCGGCACCGGCGCAGCGGGTAAAATCGCGGGTCTTACGCAGAGAAGACACGCATGAACCTGAACGATCAGATCGATTCGCTCAACACGGGCGTCGATCAGCTCCTCCACGATCACCACGCCGCGCAGCAGGCGGCCCGCAGCGCAGAAGCCTTCGCGCGCGCCGCAGCCGCGGAAGCCCAGGCCGCCGCGCAACGTCACGCTGCAGCGGAAACCGAAGCGCAGGCCGCCGCGCAACGCCACACGGCGGCAGCCGCCGACGCCGAAGCCGCGCAGCAGCGCCACGCGGAAGCCACCGCCGCCGCCGAAGCCGCCGCCCACCGTCATACGGATGCCGCCGCGCAAGCCGAAGCCGCCGTGCAGCGCCATACGGAAGCCACCGCACGGACCGAAGCGCTCGCGCAACGTCACGCGGACGCCGAAGCCGCATCGCAACGGCACGCAGCGGCGATCGCCGAAGCGGAGGCCGCCGCGCAACGCCATCACGCCGCCGCGACCGAAGCCGATGCGGCCGCGCAGCGCCATGCGGCAGCGACCGCCGAAGCCGAGGCCGCCGCGAAGCGTCACGCGCAAGCGACCGCCGAAGCCGAAGCGGCCACGCAGCGTCACACGGAAGCGATTGCCGAAGCCGAGGCGCTCGCGCAGCGTCACACGGAAGCGATCGCCGAAACGCAGGCCGCCGCGCAACGTCATGCCGACGCGGCCGCCGACGCGGAAGCCGTCGCGCAGCGCCACGCCGAAGCGATCGCGCAGGCCGAAGCCGCCGCGCAACGCCACGCCAACGCCACCGCGCAGGCCGAAGCCGTCACGCAACGCCATGCCGAAGCGATCGCGCAGGCCGAAGCCGCCGCGCAGCATCACGCGAAGGCCATCGCCGACGCCGAGGCGCTGGTCGAGGCCGTCGTCAAGGAAGCCGCGACGAACGCAGTTGCCGCCACGGCGGTTGCTGCCGAAGTCGTCGAACCGGCACCGGCAGGCACGCCGGCGGCGGAACCGGCCGTGATCGCATCCGCGCCGGCTGCGGCCGATGCGACGGCCGACGCAGGCACCGCTGTCGTCGCGACGGCGCAAGCCGAAACTGCGACTGCGACTGAAACCGAAGCCGCTGCCGACCCGGCCGACAAATCGACGCTGCACGTGTCGCGTCCGACGCAGAACGAACTCACGCTGACCATCAACGGCGAATCGATCAAGCTGAATCCGGAGCAACTGGGTCAGTTGATCGAGGAACTCGCGCATGCGCGCGCGTCGATGCAGCCGGAGCCGCCGCCCGGCATCCCGGCCGGCTGGCGTTTCGTGACGACGAAGAACCCGATGATGGCCGTGCAGAAGCAGTCGAACGGCGACCGCCTGCTGGTCGCCCGCCACACCGGCTACGGCTGGGTGCCGTTCACGTTCTCGCCGGACGTCGTGGTCCAGATGTACATGATGCTGACCCAGCGGTAAGCGTGGACGCATCGGTCCGCCATTGGCCGAAAACGCAACAGCCCGACCGGTTTCCGCCGATCGGGCTGTTTGCTGTCCGGCTGCCGCAAAGGCAGCGTCCCGGGACGCGCGCCGGCGGCGCGCGAAACGCTCAGCGCTCCACCGGCGCCTGCACGCGCGCCTTCCATTGGCCGCCCTTGCCGCGCCAGTAGCGCCACGCGGACGCGAACGTCGCGCCCACATAGAACAGCGCGACGAGCGGCAGCGCGGGCGCCCACAGCGGCGAGCGCCGGTAGTAGCGCAGCATCGGCGCATACGCGGCGCACATCGACGCCCACGCGAGCCACGCCGGCCACGCGCGCGCGCCGTACGCGAGCGCCGCGACGGGCGGCACGAGGTAGATGATCGCCATCCCGAGCAGCGTGCCGGCCAGCAGCAGCGGCGAATAGTGCAGCTGCGTGAACGCGGTGCGCGCGATCATGTTCCAGATGTCGCGCCAGCTGTCGTACGGGCGCAGCGACACGCTGCGGTCGGCCAGGTCGAGGCGGATCGGATGGCGGCCGCTGCCGCGATGCTTGATCTGCGCGGCGAGGCTGCAGTCGTCGATCAGCGCGCCGCGGATCGACTCGATGCCGCCCGCTTCCTCGAGCGCCGTGCACTTCACGAGCATGCAGCCGCCCGCGGCGCCGGCCGTCCGGTTGCGCGGGTTGTTGATCCACGAGAACGGGTAGAGCTTCGCGAAGAAGAACACGAACGCCGGGATCAGCGCCTTTTCCCAGAACGAATCGCAGCGCAGCCGCACCATCAGCGACACGAGATCGCGGTTCTCGGCCTGTGCGCGCGTGACGAGCTGCGCGACGGCGTCGGGCGGATGGCCGATGTCGGCATCCGTCAGCAGCAGGTAGTCGGCCGGCAGGCCGAGCGTCTGCACCGCGACGATCCCCTGCGACTGCGCCCACACCTTGCCCGACCAGCCGGCCGGCAGCGGCTTCGCGGCCAGCACCGTCAGCCGGTCGGCGCGGTTGATCGCGAGCGCCGCCGCGCGGGCCGCGTCGGCGGTGCCGTCGTCGCTGTGGTCGTCGACAATGATCAGATGAAAGTCGCCGGGATAATCCTGCTCGAGCAGCGAAGTCGCTGCACGGGCGATCACGTCGGCCTCGTTGCGCGCCGGCACGACCGCGACGACGGCCGGCCAGCCGGCCTCGGCCGCCGCGCCGCGCGCGTCGGCCGGCAGCGACCGCGCGGGCACTGCGCGCCAGAAGCCGCCGCGCGCGACGAGCAGCACGATCCAGATCATCAGCGACAGGCCGGACACCAGGAAAGCGATCGCCAGCATCATCGGCGCGCCTCCTGCCGAACGCTGGCATTTTCAATGGGGGTCAGGAACAAAACACCCAAAACCGCACAGGCGGCCGGGCAATACGCGTAAGAATCGACGGTCATCGAATGGCCTTGAAATGAGCGCGACGCCGGGCAGCCGGAGCGGCCGCCCACGAAACCGCGTAGTTTACTGGGTTCCGCGCGCGCCAGCGCCGACGCGGCTATCCCGCAATTGCAACAGGGCCGACACGGCACCAGAGCAAGGACTGCCCGATAGGGTTAAAATGCGCGATTAATTCGGGGTTCCGGGGCCTGGCCTGGCCGGTTCGTTCCTGCCTTCATAACTTCAAGCCGGGGCGAGCGAGCGGTGCCAGCTCCTCGAACCCCGGTGTCTGTCGTCGGAGTTCGCTTACCTATGCGAGTCATCCTTGCCCAGCCCCGCGGCTTTTGTGCGGGGGTTGTCCGTGCGATCGAGATCGTCGATCGCGCGCTGCAACAGCACGGTGCGCCGGTCTATGTGCGTCATGAGATCGTTCATAACCGGCATGTCGTCGAAAATCTGCGTAATAAAGGGGCACGATTCGTTGAGGAACTCGACGAGGTGCCTCACGGCGCTGTCGCGATCTTCAGCGCGCACGGTGTCGCCCAGACGGTCGAGCGCGACGCGGAAACGCGCGGGCTCGACGTGCTCGACGCGACCTGCCCGCTCGTCACGAAGGTGCACGTGCAGGGCCGCCAGTATGCTGCGGCGGGCCGCCGGCTGATCCTGATCGGCCACGCGGGCCACCCGGAAGTCGAGGGTACGATCGGCCAGATTCCGGCCGAGGTGATCCTCGTGCAGAGCGAAGCCGAAGTCGATACGCTCACGCTGCCCGTCGATACGCCCGTCGCGTACATCACGCAGACCACGCTGTCGGTCGACGACACGCGCGGCATCATCGAAGCGCTGCAGCGCCGGTTCACCGACCTGGTCGGCCCGGACACGCGCGACATCTGCTACGCGACGCAAAATCGCCAGGCCGCCGTACGCGAGCTGAGCGAACAGGTTGACGTGCTGCTCGTCGTCGGCGCGACGAACAGCTCGAACTCGAACCGCCTGCGCGAGATCGGCACCGAAAGCGGTGTGCCGAGCTATCTCGTCGCCGACGGCTCGGAAGTGAAAGCCGAATGGTTTGCGGGCGTACAGACGGTCGGCCTGACCGCCGGTGCGTCGGCGCCCGAAGAGATGGTCGAGGATGTAATCGGCGCGCTGCGCGCGCTGGGGCCCGTCGATGTCGCGACGATGGCGGGCCGTGAGGAAAAAGTCGAATTCAAGCTGCCGGCGAAGCTCACGCAAGCTGTCGCCCGCGAAGTTTAAGGAGGACATCCCTTGTCTATTCCGCTGCTCCAGCAAGTCCGTGTCGGCGCCTATATCGTGCGCCAGCACCTGTCCGGCAACAAACGCTATCCGCTCGCGCTGATGCTCGAGCCGCTGTTCCGCTGCAACCTCGCGTGCAACGGCTGCGGCAAGATCGATTATCCGGATCCGATCCTGAACCAGCGCCTGTCCGTCGAGGAATGCCTGCAGGCCGTCGACGAGTGCGGCGCGCCCGTCGTGTCGATCGCCGGCGGCGAACCGCTGCTCCACAAGGAGATGCCGGAAATCGTCAAGGGCATCATGAAGCGCAAGAAATTCGTGTACCTGTGCACGAACGCGCTGCTGATGGAAAAGAAGATGGACGACTACGAGCCGAGCCCGTATTTCGTCTGGTCGGTCCACCTCGACGGCGACCAGCAGGCGCACGATCACTCGGTGTCGCAGGAAGGCGTGTACGACAAGGCCGTCGCGGCGATCAAGGAAGCGAAGCGCCGCGGCTTCCGCGTGAACATCAACTGCACGCTGTTCAACGACGCGGTGCCCGAGCGCGTGGCGAAGTTCTTCGACACGCTGGGGCCGATCGGCGTCGACGGCATCACGGTGTCGCCGGGCTACGCATATGAGCGCGCGCCGGATCAGCAGCACTTCCTGAACCGCGACAAGACGAAGAACCTGTTCCGCGAAATCCTGAAGCGCGGCGAAGGCGGCAAGCGCTGGTCGTTCAGCCAGTCGTCGCTGTTCCTCGACTTCCTGGCCGGCAACCAGACGTACAAGTGCACGCCGTGGGGCAACCCGGCGCGTACGGTGTTCGGCTGGCAGAAGCCGTGCTACCTGGTCGGCGAAGGTTACGTGAAGACCTTCAAGGAACTGATGGAAACGACCGAGTGGGACAACTACGGCGTCGGCAACTACGAGAAGTGCGCGGACTGCATGGTCCACTGCGGCTTCGAGGCTACCGCCGTGATGGACACGATCGCGCATCCGCTGAAGGCGTTGAAAGTGAGCCGCAAGGGCATCAAGACCGACGGCCCGTTCGCACCGGACATCTCGATCGCGAAGCAGCGTCCGGCCGAGTACGTGTTCTCGCGCCACGTCGAGATCAAGCTCGAGGAAATCCAGCGCGCCGGCAAGGGCAAGCTGCAGAAGCCGGCGAAGCCGGCAACGGCGGCTTAAGCGCGTTTCGCCACGCGGGGGCCAAGCCTCCGCGCAGGCACAGCATGAATGAAGCGCCACGGAGTTCGCTCCGTGGCGCTTTTGTTTTGGGCCGGCGGATTGCCCGCACCGCGTTGTCGCGGCAGCCGCGCAATCACCCGCGTCGCGCGATTGTATCGGCCGCGCCGGTGCGGCCGGCCCTGTCTCCTCCATCCTCCCCGCGAAACCGGTTGCGGGGCGCTACGCGGCCAGCGATTCGGCCGCGTGCATGCGCATCTTCTCCGCCGCGCTCGCCACGAGCGCCGGCTGGCCGCTCGACGCGAACGTGCAGACGTGACGCCACAGCTCGGCAAGCCGATGCCGCGTAAGCGTCGCGATGCAGGTGTCGTGCGCCGCGAGCACGCGCTCGAGCACCGCGCATTCGTCGTCGCGCAGCACCCATGCACCGCTTTGCGCCGCGCGCGCCACGCCCGCATCGAGCGCGCGCTCCGCATCGACGCACAGGTCGATGTCCGCCTCCGCGCACACCGCATCGTCGAGCGCAAGGAACACCAGATAGACGCTCGTGCGCAATCGCATCAGCAGCGCCTCGTTGCCGTGCTCGCCGCGCAGCGCGACGAGTGCCATGTGGCATTTCAGCGAGATGTCGCGGGCATGCACGGGCGGCAGCGGCAGCAGCCACTCGCGGGTCAGCGGCACGTGGCGACGGTTTTTGCGGGCGGCTTTCATGAGTCGCGCCCGCCTGCGGCAGCGTCGCTCGCCGCGAAAACCGCCGATGCGATGCGGCATGCGACAGCGCCACGGCCTGCATGGCGGTTGTGCTTCGCACGACATCGCGCGCCGTGCATGTCGTTGCGTCGCCGCGTCGCTCGCGCATCCGGCAACCAACGCGGTGCCGACGCGCGCACGACGTCGGCGAATCGGATCGGGCAAGCCATGCTCGTCTCCTGCATCAGAACGTGTTCTCGCCCTTCAGGTAGTACGCAGCCTTCACGAAGAACGCCTTGACCGGATGGCCGCCCTGCACGTCGCGCGCGGCGCGCGCTTCCATCGCGGCCCGCTCTTCGCGCGACCGGTCGGGCACCGGATTGCGGACACGTTCGAGCGCACGCTGCATCGCGAGCGGATAGTTCTGGTTGCCGGCGGTCGTCGCGCGATAGCCGGCACGCGTCATCTGCATCAGTTGCGCGTCGGTTTCGGCGCGCGCTGCCGACCAGCTCAGCCGTGCGGTATTCGGCGACCAGTCGGAACCGGCCGACTGCGCGAAGCTGACGGCGGGCAACGCAACGAGTGCGCAGGAGAAAACAGCAACGGGAACGAGGGATCGCATGGTGGCCTCCAGATGGTTGTCCCCGCATCGATCGCGATCGTCGATGCGTTGAAACCATCGTATGTCGCGCTGCATTTCGCTTGAATAGCCGATTTCGCAATTGATATTTTCTGCTTTGCTTTCGGCGCGCGATCCGCGTCATTCACCCATCTCGCCAAATCGGAATTTCTTTATTTCATTCAATTACCTGATCGCACTTTTCCGGGTGCCCCAAAGCACGCGCACACCGCTTTTTCAATTTCCGAAATGACGTGTTGCCGGTGCGATTGCGGCCAGCGCACGTGCCGACAAGGCTCCCGGCGTGATATCGCGCATACGGATACCACGGGAGCGGTTTCATCGGATCAAACGGTTCTTCTGATACAGGACAAATCATCTGCTTAGGATTGCCGGACCGCGACACGACGCATACGGCAAGGACGCGCGATAATCACGCATCGGCCGTTTCGCACGGCGCCTCATGCATTCCCTTTTTTATCGAGTCCTTCCATGGCTGCCCTCGACACCACCGCCATCGACAGTTGGCACGCGCACGTCTATTTCGATGCAGCCAGCCGCGACGCGGCCTGGGCGTTTCGCCAGGTCGTCGACGAACGGTTCGGCGCGGTCATCGAACTCGGCCGCTTTCACGAGCGCCCCGTCGGCCCGCATCCGGCATGGTCGTACCAGATCGCGTTCGACGCCGCGCGATTCGACGACATCGTGCCGTGGCTCGTGCTGAACCACGGCGCGCTCGATATCTTCCTGCACCCGAATACCGGCGACGACCTGCGCGACCATCGCGATTGCGCGGTGTGGATCGGGAAGTCGTATGTGCTGAATCTCGACGCGCTGGCGGGTTAAGGTCTGACGCGCGGCCGCCCTCAACCAGGGCCGCATCCACGTTTCGGGCCGACGTGAAACGTCTCGCGGCGGCGCGCCAATACAGTGGGTTCCGTTATCGACACTTCCGGGACCCCGCCATGACACACGCCGACGCCGATGCCCGGCGCACCCATGAAAGCTGGCACGCCGCCGTCGTCGCTCGCGACCTCGATGCGCTGATGTCGCTGTACGCCGACGACGCGATACTCGAAACGCCGCTCGTCGTCGTCACGCTGCCCGAACACGGCTCCGGCGTGCTGCAAGGCAAGGCCGCGATCGGCGAATTCTTCGCGGCCGGCCTGCGCACTCCGGGCAACAGGCTCGGACGCTGGTACCGGACCGGGCTGTTCTTCTCGAACGGCCGCCAGCTCACGTGGGAATATCCGCGCGCCACGCCGGAAGGCGACCAGGTCGATCTCGTCGAGGTGATGGATCTGCACGACGGGTTGATCGTTCATCATCGCGTGTACTGGGGATGGGTCGGCTTTCTCGCGCTGCAGGCCGCCACGCCGGCGCCCGACCGCGCATGACGGCCGCCGCGCCGAACCGGGCCAAGGCCATGCAGACCGCCGCGCGCCGATAGCGCATTTCCCGGCAGGCGCGCACTTAGCGCGTCGTCACCGGCTCAACGCGGCACTCCGCTCACGCGACATACATCGCGACACTGACGAACTGGCACAGGCTGCCGGCCAGCACGAAAAGATGCCAGATACCGTGCCCGTGGCGGATGCGCTCGTCGTTGATGAAGAAGTAGATTCCCGCGCTGTAGATCACGCCGCCGGCCACGAGCCACGCGGTGCCCACCGGCGGCAGCGCATGGATCAGCGGGCGTACCGCGACGAGCGCCAGCCAGCCCATCAGCACGTACAGGATCATCGACAGCATGCGCGTGCGCCGACCGAGCGTCAGTTCCTGCACGATGCCCAGCACGGCGAGCCCCCAGCTCACGCCGAACAGCGACCAGCCCCACGGGCCGCGCAACGTGACCAGCGTGAACGGCGTATAGCTGCCGGCGATCAGCAGGTAGATCGCCGAATGGTCGCATTTCTGCAGGATCGCCTTCAGGCGCGGGTTGCGCACGCTGTGGTACAGCGTCGAAATCGCGTAGAGCAGGATCAGCATCGCGCCGTACACGCTGAAGCTCACCACCTTGTACGGGTCGCCTTCGAGCGCGCCCATCGTCACGAGCGCCACGAGGCCAGCCACCGACAGCACCGCGCCGACAAGATGGGAAATGCTGTTGAAACGCTCACCGACATGCACGACGTGTTCTCCTGCGGGTCCATCGGGGAAAATGAACCCTATGATACCGGCGGCAGGAACTTGCCGTGCTGCGCACCGGCAAACAGCGAAGCGACAGCCGCACGACACGCGCCTCCGCCCCGCCAAAGAAAAAGCGCCGCGAAATCCATCGCGGCGCTTTCTTGTCCATCACCGAACCGTTTCACCGGCCCGGCTGGTTCAGCAACACTTCCCCGCCCCCGACCCGTACCGCGCATTCTGACGTTCGCGGAAAAATTCCTCGTACGTCATCGGCTCGCGGTCCGGATGGGTTTCGCGCATGTGCGCGACGTAGGTGTCGTAGTCGGGCAGGCCGACCATCAGCCGCAACGCCTGCCCGAGGTAACGCCCCGCGCTGCGCAGGTCGCTGCCAAGATCGCTGAACATCGCGGCCTCCCCTTAACGTCCGCTGCCGAGCGCCTGCGCGGCCGGCATCGCTTCGTACGGCGTCTCGCGCACGGTCGGCTTCGACTCGCGGCGCGCGCGCAGCACGGCGATCACGCCGTACACCGCGATGCTGATCACGACGAAGATGAACAGCCCGGCCAGCGCCGCATCGATGTAGTCGTTGAAGATGATCCGCTTCATCTGCGCGAGCGACTTGGCCGGCGCGAGCACCTTGCCTTCGTCCACCGCGGCCTGCAGCTTCGCGGCGTGCGCGAGGAAGCTGACCTTCGGGTTCGCATCGAAAATCTTCTGCCAGCCGGCCGTCAGCGTGCAGATCAGCAGCCACGCCGTCGGCACCATCGTCACCCATGCATAGCGCTCGCGCTTCATCTTGAACAGCACGACGGTGCCGAGCACCAGCGCGATCGCGGCGAGCATCTGGTTCGAGATGCCGAACAGCGGCCACAGCGTGTTGATGCCGCCGAGCGGATCGACCACGCCCTGGTACAGGAAGTAGCCCCACGCGGCCACGCACAGCCCGGTGGCGACCAGGTTCGCGGGCAGCGACTCGGTGCGCTTGAGCGCCGGGTGGAACGTGCCGAGCAGATCCTGCAGCATGAAGCGGCCCGCGCGCGTGCCGGCGTCGACGGCCGTCAGGATGAACAGCGCCTCGAACAGGATCGCGAAGTGATACCAGAACGCCATCATCGCTTCGCCGCCGATCACCTGGTGCAGGATGTGCGCCATGCCGACGGCCAGCGTCGGCGCGCCGCCCGCGCGCGCGATGATCGTCGTTTCGCCGACGGCCTTCGCGGTCTGCGTCAGCATGTCGGGCGTCAGCACGAAGCCCCACTGCGTGACCGTGTTCGCGACGGCTTCCGGCGTCGAGCCGAGCACGGCGGCCGGTGCGTTCATCGCGAAGTAGATGCCCGGCTCGATCACGCACGCGGCGACCAGCGCCATGATCGCGACGAACGATTCCATCAGCATCGCGCCGTAACCGATGAAGCGCGCGTTGGTTTCGTTGTCGATCAGCTTCGGCGTCGTGCCCGACGAGATCAGCGCATGGAAGCCCGACACGGCGCCGCACGCGATCGTGATGAACAGGAACGGGAACAGGTTGCCCGCCCACACCGGGCCCGTGCCGTCGACGAACTTCGTCAGCGCGGGCATCTTCAGTTCCGGCGCGACGACCAGGATGCCGATCGCGAGACCGAGGATCGTGCCGATCTTCAGGAACGTCGACAGGTAGTCGCGCGGCGCGAGCAGCAGCCACACCGGCAGCACCGATGCGACGAAGCCATAGCCGATCAGGATCCACGTGAGCTGCGTGCCGCTGAACGTGAACCATGCGGCGAGCGCGGGCGAAGCGCTGACGTTCTGGCCGAACGAGATCGCCGCCATCAGCCCGATGAAGCCGATGATCGACACTTCGCCGATGCGGCCCGGACGGATGTAGCGCGTATAGACGCCCATGAACAGCGCGATCGGAATCGTCGCGGCGACGGTGAACGTGCCCCACGGCGAATTGGTCAGCGCCTTCACGACGATCAGCGCGAGCACCGCGAGGATGATCACCATGATCAGGAACGCGCCGAACAGCGCGATCACGCCGGGCACCGTGCCGAGCTCCATCTTGACGAGATCGCCGAGCGAGCGGCCGTCGCGGCGCGTCGAGATGAACAGCACGATGAAGTCCTGCACCGCGCCGGCAAACACCACGCCGGCCAGGATCCACAGCATGCCGGGCGTGTAGCCCATCTGCGCGGCGAGCACGGGCCCGACGAGCGGCCCCGCGCCGGCGATCGCGGCGAAGTGATGGCCGAACAGCACGTACTTGTTGGTCGGCACGTAGTCGAGGCCGTCGTTGTACTTGACCGCCGGCGTCATCCGCAGCCCGTCGAGCTGCATGACCTTGCTGGCGATGAAACGGCTGTAGAAGCGATACGCGATCAGATACACGCAGACTGCGGCGATCACGATCCAGAGGGCACTGACGCGCTCGCCGTGCGCGAGTGCGATCGTTCCGAACGAGAACGCGCCGAGCAGCGCGACCGCGATCCAGAGCAGGGTACTGGAAGCCCGATTCATGGCGTCTCCTGGTCTCCAATGTGGTTTTGATGGCATGCGGCGAGGTGGCCGCACACGCGTGACGTCGATGCGTCGCGCCGCGGTCTCGCAAAGGCCGCGGCGATGGGCCGTAGTATTCCGTGCGATGGGGGCGGCTTACAAGCGGATAACTACGTATGCGGGGCTACGTAGAATTACGTAGAACTGCGTTCCGGCCGAACCTTGCGCGAGACTGCGGCAGGCATTGATCGATGCGCCCGGTTTGCTGCCCAAGAGCGAGGAAACCGGCACCTCGCCGTGCGCAACAGGGCCGCGAGCTGGCGCGCCACCGGCCGATGCCGGTATTCCGGCCATCGCGCGCGGCAGCCGGACGGGCGCTTCGCCGCCCGTCCGGCGCGCGCCCTCGATCATTTGACCTTGCACTGCGCATGCATGTTGGCCGCCCCGGTTTCGCGCCACGGACCCCATTCGCCGCCCTGGCCGGGCACGTCGCCCAGCACCCACCAGCCGTTCATCCAGCGCTTGCCCGCGTAAGCGACCTTCTGGCAAGGGGCGGCGTAGGTCCGCTTCGGATCCCATGACTCGACTGCCTCGCCGGCATCGGCCTGGACCGTCACACGGTGCGTGGCCACGGACTGGCGGTTCAGCACATCGGTCACCGTCACGCGGAAGTCATATCCGCGCTCGCTCCCGGCCTTCGGCGCGACGAAGCTCGCCGTCGCTCCCTGCTGGCTGAGCTGCACGCCGGGCGGGCTCGTCCACGCGTACGACAGGCCCTTCCCGGTCGATTGCGCGCCCGACAACGTGACGCGTTCGCCGCCCACGGCCCGTGTCGGGCCGGCGATCGACGCGCCCGGCGGCGCGATCGTCCCTTGCGCCTTCACCTTGAGCACGTGCGTCGTGCTGGCCGCATACCCGTTGCCGTTGATCACGGTCAGCCCGAACGCGTACTCGCGATCCCGGTCGGCCGGCGGGACGACCACGTTCGCACGGCTGCCGTTCTGCTCCAGCGCGACGCCGGCCGGCGCGCTCCATCGGTATCGCAGGCGATCGCCGACCGATGCGTCGCCGGACAACGTGACCGTTGTGTTCGCATCGGCTTGCGCGGGCCCCGTGATGGCGGCCTCCGGCAGCAGCACGCCGTCGTTCTTCACGGTGACCACGGCGCCGTCCGGCCCGACCGAGTTCACCGTGACGATCTTGCCGGACAGCGTGTCGTGCAGCGCGTGACCCGGCATCAGCGGGGCATCCTTCATGCCGCCGGCGCTGCCGGGCGTCGTATCCACCAGCGTATTCTTCAGCGAACTGCCCTGATACCGGACAGTCCTCACGATCACGCCGTTGACGAACGGATCGTCCGCCTTCCAGTCGTCGAAACCGCGCAGCGGCTGCCGGAATTCGAGCCACAGCTGCGTGCCGTCGCTTCGCGCGATGCGATAGCCTTTCGCACCCGCCTGGTCGCCGAACAGCGGCATCAGCCTGTAGGTGCCGGACTCGCGAATTTCCGGCACCTGGGCTTGATCGAGCCAGCCGGAGAACAGCTGGTAGCTGCCGGGATAAAGGCGACGGCCGCCGCCGCCGACGGTGTCGGACGGATCGTCGACCTTGCCCGTGCGGCACGCGGCACCCACCTGCACCGTGCCGCCGACGGTCGGGCAGTCGATCAGCGAATCGGGGTGGGACGCGCCGAGCGAATGACCGAATTCGTGTGTCCACATCCAGTATCCGCGGCCATTGCCGTTCGACAGGATCCAGTTGCCCGGCTGCGCCGCCAGCCCCGCCCAGCCGCAACTGCCGAGCTTCGAGAAATCGACGAGCAGGTAGTCGAATCGCGCCGGATCGGTGCCCTGCGCCAGCGCGGCCTTGCGGGCCGAGTCGAGCAACGCACCCGAGCTGCAGGTCGCCGGGCGGGCGCCCAGGTCGACGTCGCCGAGCACGGTCCCGCCCAGCGTGGCCTTGCCGTGGGACGCCACTTCGATATAGCGGCGCAGCGACGAATAGTCGTCGCCATCGCCGAACACGGCCTTGCGGACGATCTCGGGATCGTTCGCCGCGGCGTTGCTGAAGTGCGCGGTCAATGCCAGCGCCGTCCTGTTGCCCATCAGCGGGCGCTGCGGCGGCGCAAACGTCGTCGCCGACACCCACGCCGCCGATGCCTCGCCGCGGGCGAACTGCATCGCGACGCCCTGGCTCCCGGCCCGGATCGCGAGCACTTCGTCTCGCCCCGTCGAGATCCGGTACGCGTTCAGCATGCCAAGACGGCCGGCCGGCCCCGTCTCGAAGCGCCACTGGGACATCTTCGCGTCGCCGCTGGCGCACGCGTCGATCGACACGCCGCCCATGCCGGTATTGCCGGCCCGGGTGCGCAGGCACATGTCCTGGCCGCGTGCCTGCGTGGCCCCGGCATTGCGGATCTGGTAATACCCCGCGCCCGGCACAAACGCCCAGTCCTGCGCGGCGGCGCCGTCGCAGGTCGCGACGACGGGATCGGCGTTGCCCGGCTGCCACGCGAGGCATTGCTCGACACCGTCCTGGTAGTGCTTGATCGGCGCGTACGCGGGAGTGGCGGATGCGCCGGACGGTACCAGGATGGCCGCGACGGCCGCGGACAGCGCGGTCAGTGCGAAGGCATAGCTAAGGTTCTTCACGATCATGGAATGGCAAGGCGCAAACGGCGCGAATGGAAAGGAATCCGCATTGTTGCGACGCCCCGCTCCCCGCTCAAACATCCTCAACCCATTCTCAACGCGCCGACCGGCACCGCCGGTTTCGTTCCGGAGCGATTTCGCCCCGCCGCCTGCTCCCGAACGGCGCAAACAACGCTAGACTCTCCCGACGGGAAAACCCGCATGGCGCGAACCGGCAAGCATCGTTTGCCCGGGGCGCCCGGCGCTGCAGCATCCCGGTCGACATCCAACAACATCTTGTTCGAGGAAACGCCGCCCTATGCTCGACAGGCTCCGCCAGGTTCCGGGAATCGCAGCGTCGGCACGCCCGTCCACATGGCTGCTGCTGACCGGCGTCGCCGCGCTTGCGGCACTGAGCTGCACCGCCGCCGTCGAGACGCTGCTCTCGCCCGTGGATCGACTCTACTGGCACGTCGTTTCATCCGGCATCGATCGCGGGCCGCGCGACAAGGTCGCGGTGATCATGGTCGACAAGAAGACGCTCGCCGAACTGGGCGGCAGCGGGAGCTACACGCGCACGGCCTATGCGGGGGTGCTGGATCGCGTCGCCGGCGCGTCAAGCGTCGTCCTCGACATGACGATGATCTCGCCGGCGCAGGACGACGGGGTGCTGGCGGCCGCGATCGCGAGGCACGGCCGCGTGGTCTTGCCCGCCCAGATGTCGCCGGTTCACGACAGGGCCGATACCGTGATCCTGCCGGCGCGGTCGCTGCGGGAAGCGGCCGCGGCGATCGGCCAGCGCAGCATCGTGCTGGGCAGCGACCATCTGGTGCAGGGCATCGTGCCCTATGTCAAGAGCAGCAGCGGCGACGAAATTCCTCATGTCGGCCTGCAGGCGATCCGCGTCGCCAACGTGCCGCAGCCGGACAGCGACGTGCGTCGCCACGTGCAGCCGCATGTCACCAGGATGGGAAGAGTCGAAGACGGCACGATCCTGCTGGGCCTTCCGTTGCGCTTCGACCTCGCGAGCTACTCGTTCGTCGACGTGCTGAAGGGCCGCGTGCCCGCGTCGGCATGGCGCGACCGCATCGTGTTCATCGGCGACGGGATGTCCGAGATGACGGGCGTGTTCTATCTGTCGACGAGAAGCGGCGGAAGGGTGAAGCGTGTCGAGGTCGATGCGCTCGCCACCGAAGCGTTGCTCGACGGACACCTGATGCGGCGCGTGCCGGCCGGGATCCAACTGGTCGTCAGCATGGCGGTCACGATCGGCATGCTGCTGATCTGCTTGCTCGTGCCGGGCCGACGCATGTACGGATTCGCGCTGGCGTGGCTGGCTGCCTACGTCGCCGGCGAAACGGCGCTGCTCGTGTACGGCGCATACTGGACACCGGTCGGGCCGTCGCTTGCCGTGTGCGTGACGATCTTCGCCGTCTGCGGCTGGCGGCGCGCAGGCAGCCTGCGCGCCGCACTGATGAAGGAATACCGCGGGTTGCGCGGGCTGGCCGGCCGGCACGCGTTCGCGGGCCTTGCGCAAACGGGCGACGCCGACGATGCGGCGCCGACGGACGACGACGTCGCGCAGGCGATGTCGCGCATCCGCGAATGGCAGTCGACCTACGTCGACGTGATCCATACGCTGCCTTATCCCATCTTCGTCGAACAGGACGGCAGCCTGCTGATGTGCAACGAACGCGGCAACGCGATGCTGAAATCGATCGACGTCGACAGCGATGCGGCCGCCCGGCAGGTGATCGGCATCGCCTACGACAAAATCCTCGCCGCGAAGAAAACCGGGCGGATCCACTCGACCGAACTCACGCTGAACGCGCGCACGCACATGATGATGGTGACGCCGTTCGGCGACGGCGATCGTCATCGCTCCACGGCCAGCATGATCTGCCTCGTCGACATCCACAACATCACGGCGGCGGTCGAAAGCGACCGCATGACACTGCGCCACATGGCGCACGATCTTCGCAATCCGCTCTCGACCGTGCTGTCGCTGCTCGAGCAGCACAGCGTCACCGACGGTTCGACCGATCCGGATTTCCTCGCGGACCTGCACAAGCTCGTCGACTACAGCTTGCGCGTCGCGCAGGATTTCACCCAGCTCTCGCGCGCGGAGCATCTCGACCAGGGTGCCTACATACCGGTGTCCGCGAGCGACCTGGCGATGGAAGCGGTCGATCAGGTCTGGCACAGTGCGGGCGCGAAGCGGATTCGCGTCGACGGTCCGCATGAAGACGGCGACGAAGCGTTCGTGCTCGGCAATCGCGACATGCTGCTCCGCGCGCTGACCAACCTGCTCGACAACGCCATCAAGTATTCGGACGAAGGCACGGTCGTCGACGTACGGATCACCTCCGACGAGCGCCACGTCTCCATCGCCGTGGCGGACAACGGCATCGGCATCCCGGCCGAGGCGATGCCCCGGCTGTTCGAGCCGTTCTTCCAGGTGGATGGCACGTATCGCGATGCAAGCGGCGGCGTCGGGCTCGGGCTGCCGTTCGTCAAGACGGTCATCGAGCGCCACGGCGGATCGATCGACGTGACGTCCGCGCCACGGCAAGGCAGCCGCTTCACCGTGCACTTGCCGATGACCCGCGCGGGCACGGACGACGCCGCATAGCGGCCGGCGGCCGCCAGAAACAAAAAACCCTCGCACGAGGCGAGGGCCGGGCCGGCATCGGTCGATGCCGGTTCGAGGATACGGGTTCGACGCCGGCCCGGGCATGCAGCGCGGGCCGGCGTAACCGGGGAGCGGGCGTCAGTCCTTGTGTTCCTCCCAGGCCTGATCCCACGCGGTGCCCTTGCCGGGCTCGTAGGCCCAGGCAGCCATCGAGCACCAGTTGGTGTACGGGAACGGCTTGCAACGGTACAGCTTGCCGTTGTTCGACACGATGTCGCCGGCGCCGTACTTGGTGCCTTCCTTGTACTGCGGATGGTTGCCGCCGCTTTCGCCGCCGCCGTTGCCGCCGTTGCCGCCGCCTTCATCGTTGCCGAAGATCGTCCACGCATCGCTCCACGCGGAGCCCTTGCCCGGTTCGTAGGCCGCCGGCGCACCCGAGCACCAGCCGCTGTACGGGAACGGCTTGCACTGGTACAGCTTGCCCAGGTTCGACACGACGTCGCCGGCCTTGTACTGCGTCCCGGCCTTGTAGGCCGGGTACTGGCCGCCTTCGCCACCGCCGCCGTTGCCGCCACCACCATTGCCGCCGCCCGTCTCCGTCGCCTTCACGAGCACCGTGTGCTGAGCGGTGGACGACAGCTTGCCGTCGCCGACCTTGACCGAGAACGTGAACGACTGGTCCTTCGCAAGCTTCGGCGCGGTGAAGCGCAGCGTCGCGCCGGAAGGCTGCACGTCGATGCCGGACGGAGCCGTCCACTGGAACGTCAGTTTGTCGCCGTCAGGATCGGTCGATTTCTCGGCCGACAGGACCACGGCCTGACCGCCTTCCGCCTGCGCCGGACCGCTGAGTCGCGCGACCGGCGGACGGTTTTCGGCCGGCGGCGGCTCGACCGACGCTTCGGCCTGCGCGGTCACGACGACCTGCGCGGCACCCTTCAGCCCGGCCGGGTCGGTCACCGTCACGCGGAACGTGTAGCGGGTGTCCTGCTTGACCGCCGGCACGTCGACCGTCGCCTTCGCACTGTCCGGACTGCCGATCTTCAGTGGATCGCCGCCGATCTGTTCCCACTTGAAGGTCAGCTTGTCGCCGTCGGGATCGCGCGACTTCGACGCGTCGAGCGTCACCGTCTGCGGCCCGGTGACCGTCATGGCCGTTCCCGCGTTCGCGATCGGCGGACGATTCTCCGCGCCGCTTCCGCCGTCGCCGTGGCCGAGACCTTCGTGCATCGCGTTCAGGATGTCGCCGTTGTCCGCGTCGATTTCCCACGAGAACATGCCGCCGAGCTGCTGCTTGCGCACGTAGTCGCCCTTGGCGTTCACCGAGCGCGGATCGTCGAACGTGAGGAGTTCGCCGGTGCTCTTGTTGAACACGTACGGCGCCTCGGCCGTCTGGTCGTAGTGGTACTCGTAGCCGTTGATGCCCGCGTTGTTCGGGCCGATCATCTCCGCCTTGAGCTTCTTGTAGTCGAGAATGCCGGCTTCCCACTGCCCCTTGTGCGGCCCCTTCGCGGTGCCGGTGAACGGATTGCCGTCGGTGTAGCCCGAAACGCCGGTCCAGCCGCGGGCGTATGCCGCCGCGCCGACGACGAGCTTCTTCGGATCGACGCCCTGCGCAAGCAGCGCCTTGATCGAGTTGTCGGTCGTGTACTTGGTGTCCGGTCGCCACGCGGGCGCGTGCAGTGCCGTCTGGTGACCCAGCTCCGTCAGGCTGAACGCACCGTAGTAGTCGTACGTCATGTCGAAGATGTAGTCCATGTACTTCGTGGCTTCCTTGTAGTTCACCACGTCGATCTTGTCCTTGCCCGCGCCGATCGCCGACGTCAGCTCGTAGGTCTTGCCGGTGTCCGCCGACACGCGGTCGAGCATCTGCCGCAGTTCCTTCATCAGCGTCACATACAGCGCGCCGTCCGTCTGCGGATTGCCGATCGCGCCGTTCGCGCCCTTGCCGCCCGGGAATTCCCAGTCGATGTCGACGCCGTCGAAGAACTTCCAGGTGCGCAGCAACTGCTCGGTCGAATCGACGAACACCTTGCGCTTGGCCGGGTCGTGCAGCTGGAAGAACGGATCGGACAGCGTCCAGCCGCCGATCGACGGCAGGATCTTGAGGTCCGGATTGCGTTTCTTCGCGGCCATCATCTGGCCAAGCACGCCCTTGAGCTTCGAGTTCGCGGTCTGGCCGGGCAGCGTCATGCCCATCTCGCCCCACGTATCGTGGATCGCCACGCTGAAGTCGGGCAGCCCCGCGCACGTCTGCTGCAGTGCGCGGAACGAATTCGGCACGTCGCGCGCGAGCGACGCGTTGATGTTCGCTCCGCCGCAGATCGGCACGAAGCCATACAGCATGTGCGTGAGGTTCTCGACCGGCACGTTGTCGACGTTGAACTTGCGGTCGTAGACCGACCACGTCGCGAAGTAGGTGCCGACCACCGAGCCGGACGTGTTCTTGAAACGCTTGTGCGCCTTGCTCGCGTTGTCGGGCAGCGTATCGGCCAGTTCCGGAATCGTGTCGAACACGACCACGTCGATCGGCGCGCTGTCCGTCGACGCGCCGTTCGCGTCGATCACCCGGACCTGCATCTTCTTCACGCCCGGCGTCTTGACGTTGGCGATGACGGTGCCGCTCTGGGTGCCGCCAGGCGTCAGCTTGAGTTCCGACGCGGCATCGACCGCGCCGTCGACCACCGCGACCGCCTTCACGGCCGTTCCGTTGCTCCAGATGTCGAACGGCAGCGGCACGTCGACCTTCTTGTTGAGCTTGACGAGGTCCTTGTAGGGCGCGCTTCCCGCTCTCTGCAGATCGATCTCGACGAAACCGTGCGGCTTCGACGTGATTTCGTATTGCTTGAGACTGGGCTTGCCGGGGGCGGCGAACGCGGCGTTCGCGAAACACAGCGCGCTGGCCGTGGCGATCGTCGCGAATGCAAGCGTCTGGGTGCGGCCGGACGCAACGCCGATACGCGACGGATTGAGGTTGAGTTTATTCAGGCGCAATTTGATCGTCGTCCTTGAGAAATTGAAAGAGTGTCTGAATCGACCGTCGCATTGTTTTTTCCCCGCCGCCCCGTGCCAATCAATCTCAAGGATGTCTCAAGAAATGCCGGCTTTTTCAGAAACCGGAAGCCGGATTCTTGATGAATCGTTCAGGAAGATTCTCGCCCCCGCCGCGCTCGCGGAAACTGCAACCCGTGTCGCATCCCACTCGATGCACGACGCGCAAACGCCGGGCACCGTGCCGGCTTCGATCAACCGCTCTTTCGAAAGCAGTACCGACAGATACGATCCATCTCCTATACACCATGAACAAACACACCGCGAGCCGAACGCTCTTCAAACTTTCGCCGCTGGTCGCATGCGCATCCATGTTCTTCGCGCAACATGCGTTCGCGCACGGCTACCTCTCCGATCCGCCGTCGCGCAACCTGATGTGCAGCTCGAAGCAGGGCCCGGCGCAAAACTTCAACTGCGGCTCGGTCACATGGGAGCCGCAAAGCGTCGAAGGCAAGCAGGGCTTCCCTCAGGCCGGTGCGCCCGACGGACAGATCGCAAGCGGCGGCGTCGTGCAGTTCAGCAAACTGAACGAGCAATCCGTCGACCGCTGGAAAACCAACGACATCAAGCCGGGCGCGCACCAGTTCAAATGGACGTTCACAGCGCCGCACGTGACGAAGAACTTCAAGTACTACCTGACGAAGCAAGGCTGGAACCCGAACCTGCCGCTGACGCGCGACCAGTTCGACCTGACGCCGTTCTGCACGGTCGACGGCGGCATGCAGAAGGCCGACGCGATCGGGCCGCACAACTGCACGATTCCGTCGGACCGCACCGGCCATCACGTGATGCTGAGCACGTGGCACGTCGGCGATACGGCCGGCATGTTCTACAACGTGGCTGACCTCAACATCAAGGCGGACGGCGGCCCGACCGACCCGGGCAAGCCGAGCTGGTCGTCCGTCGGCACCATCGCGCCGACCGTCGACCTGAAGGCCGGCGACAAGGTCATGAACCGCGTGTTCAAGTCGGGCGGCGAAGTGCCGTCGATGAAGACGACCGTCACGATCGGCACGGCCGAACAGGGCGAACGCAACATGTGGCCGATGCTGCTCGCGAAGGAAATCAACCGCGTGCAGTCGGCCAGCCTGCTGGCAGGTATCGAGCGCGACGGGCGCATCGAGCCGGGGCTGGGCGCGAACAACGTGTTCGCCAAGAGCGGCAGCGGCATCGTGCGCACGGAGACGACGGTCGAGAAGAAGCCGGAATCGGGCATCGACGAAGGTTTCAGCGTCACGAGCAACCCGGAATTCAGGATCGAGAACGGCAAGGCCACCGCGAAGTTCTTCCTGAAGTTCAATCACGCGAAGGACACCAGCGTCACGATGAAGGTTTACGACGCGGCCAATTCGCTGGTCGGCTCGAAGACGGCAACGATGCGGATGCAGGGCGACCTGACCGTCGACATCGCGAATGCGAAGGCCGGCGCGCACACGGCCGTGGCGACGTCGCAGATCGAAGGCGGCACGCTGAAGCAGGAAACCGTCACGTTCAAGCTGACCGGCGGCACGGGCGGCGGCGAAGGCGCGCAGTGCCAGGCCGCGTGGAAGCAGGGCACGGCCTATACGGGCGGCGCGAAGGTGCAGCACAACGGTCGCACCTACGAGGCGCGCTGGTGGACCCAGAACGACGTGCCGGGCTCGCCCGCGACGACCGGCGCCGATCACACCGGCAAGGTCTGGAAGGATCTCGGCGCATGCAGCAAGTAAGGATTCCCGTATGAATCCCGCGAGCCGCGCGCCAACGGCGTGCGGCTCGCCCGTCCTCGACGGGTGCATGCGCGGCGCGTTTCGAAGTTTGTTGAGACATCCTTCATGAAAATTGCCGCGCCTGCATCGCGTTTGCAAAATGACGTTATCAAACGGCGCTCGGGCCCGAACAAGCCCCCTTCCCACAGCGCGCCATTCATCAGTCGTCCGCAATACGACGACACTCCGACCCGCGAATCGCGTCGGAACTTAAACCGAGGGCATACAACGTGAAATCGAACTATCCGAAATGGACGAAGAAGCGAGGCCAGCGTGGCTTCACCTTGCTCGAATTGCTGGTGGTGCTGCTGATCATCGCGCTGCTGGCAGGCTATGTCGGCCCGAAACTCTTTTCGCAGGTCGACAAGGCGAAGGTCCGCTCGACCGAATCTCAGATGAAGACGCTCGGCGACGCGGTCACGCAGTTCAGGCTCGACACGGGCCGCTATCCGAGCGCCGACGAAGGGCTCGATGCGCTGGTCAAGCAGCCGCAGAACACCGACGGGTGGAACGGCCCCTATCTCGCGAAGGCCGTGCCGAAGGACGGCTGGGGCCGGGCCTATCAGTGGAACGTGCCGGGCCGAGACGGCGAGGCGGAGATCGTGTCGCTCGGTCGGGACGGTCGTGTCGGAGGGAGCGGCAACGATGCGGACCTCGTCTACGGCATGTAAGGGCCTGCGTCGCTGGACCGTCGCGGCGGCGATCGCCGTCTGCGCGTCCGGCGCCGCAGCCAAGGATTGCTTTACCCAGGCAGGCGAGCGGCACGGTATCGATCCGCTCCTGCTCGTCGCGATCGCGAAAGTGGAATCGTCGCTGAATCCTCGCGCGATCAATTACAACCGCAACGGCACCTACGACATCGGGCTGATGCAGATCAACAGCTCACACCTGCCGCGATTGATCAAGACAGGCGTCACGCACGGGCGCCTGATCAACGAGCCCTGTACGTCGATCGACACCGGCGCGTCGATTCTCGCCGGCTTCATCGAACGGCACGGCTACACATGGAATGCCGTCGGCGCCTACAACGCCGGATCGTCGGCGAAGCGCGAACCGGTGCGCAAATCGTATGCGACCAAGGTCTGGCGCGAGTACCAGACGCTGACCAGCAATCGCGTCGCCAGCTCGGCGTTGCTCGACGAATGGCGGAGGTAGCCATGCAATCGTTTCAGGTTCGGGTGCTTGCCGACGGCAAGGTCACCCTGCAGACGATCGAAGCAGCGAGCGAAGCAGACGTGCGGGCCCGGATCGCGGCGCAAGGCGGTGTCGCGCTCGACATTCGCCGCGCACGCCTCGCCAGACGCAAGCGCGCACCGAAATTTGCGCTCGCGCTGTTCCTCCAGGAACTGTCGACGCTGCTCGATGCGGGCCTCGTGCTGATCGAAGCGCTCGAGGCGCTGCGCGACAAGAACGATGCCGGCAAGGCGTCGAAGCAGGTGATCGACCGGATCCTGTCGGTGATGTATCAAGGGCAGCCGTTATCCGCGGCGCTTGCGCGGCAGCCCGACGTCTTTCCGGGGCTGCTCGTCGCGACGATCGCGTCGTCGGAAGATAGCGGCCAGTTGCCCGCCGTACTGAAGCGCTACCAGCAATACGAAGTGCGGATCGAGCAGATCCGCAAGCGGGTCACCGGCGCGCTGATTTATCC
Source organism: Burkholderia pyrrocinia (assembly GCF_001028665.1). Taxonomy (NCBI): domain Bacteria; kingdom Pseudomonadati; phylum Pseudomonadota; class Betaproteobacteria; order Burkholderiales; family Burkholderiaceae; genus Burkholderia; species Burkholderia pyrrocinia. The sequence goes on along the minus strand of NZ_CP011504.1, from coordinate 1,267,684 downwards.
GGCGGTCGTGATCGGCGTCGGCATCGCGATCCTGCTGTTCATGGCCTTTTTCGTGATTCCGCGTTTCGCGGTGGTGTTCGAGTCGCTGACCACGCTGCCGCCGACAGCGCAGGCGATGCTCTGGTGGGCGACCCTGTTGCGCGAGAACGGCGCGGCGGTCGGCATGGCGGCCGCCGCGGCGGCCGTCGGCGCGGGGCTGGCGGTGCGCTCGGCCGCCGCGAAGCGCGCGGTGCAGCGGCTGATGTGGCGGGCGCCGAAGGTGCGCGACGTTTGTGCGCTGTTCGCCCTGACCCGGTTCTATCGAACCGTCGGACTCCTGATCGCGGGCGGCACGCCCGTGATCGACGCGCTGGAATTGTCCGGCAAGGTGCTGCCCGCGCATTTCGGGGCGCGCCTCGCGACCGCGCTGACCGAGTTGCGTGCCGGACGATCGGTATCGACCGTCTTCGCGGCCCATGCACTGACGACCTCCGTCGCCGAGCGGCTGCTGCGCGTCGGCGAACAGAGCGGCGACCTGGGCGGAATGTGCGAGCACATCGCGCAGTTCCACGACGGCGCGCTCGACCGGTCGATCGAAATGATCAGCAAGGTTTTCGAACCGGTGCTGATGCTCGCGGTCGGCGCAACGGTCGGCGCGGTGGTCCTGCTGCTGTACATGCCGATCTTCGAATTGGCCGGCAGCGTCGGATAGCGGTCCCGGTCGGCCAGATGCCCGCCTTCCCGCTTCCCAACTGGAGAATTCAAGATGACTACGCAACACCTGATTCAACGCTGGCACGCGGAAAGCGAGGCGTCCGGCATCGGTTTCGCAGAGTATGTAAACGACCTGATGCGCGCCGACGCGACGCGTCTCGCCGAAGTGGCGGCCTGCCTCGGCATCGATCCGATCGACGCCGACACGCTGCGCGCCGCGCCGACGCATTTCGACCTGTTGCCGCTGCACGACGCGCTGGCGCTGCGCGCGCTGCCGATCAAGCACAACGGTGCACCGTGCATCGTCGTCGCCGATCCTGTCGCACGCACCGTGCGCGACGAACTGCTCTCGCGCGTCGGCGCCCGGCCGGTCAGTCTCGCGATGAGCACCCCCGGCGAAGTCGAGCGCCTGCTCGGCGATCTCGAATCGAACGAACGCGCGATGGACGACGTGACGATCGACGCATCGGGCGACACGCTCGCGCGCGTGACCGAATCGATTTCGCTCGCCAGCATCGCCCGGGACGAAAGCCCGATCATCCGGCTGGTCAACTCGACGCTGTACGACGCGCTGCAGAGCCGCGCGAGCGACATTCACCTCGAATCGGCGGCGGACGGCCTGTCGATCCGCTACCGGATCGACGGCGTCCTGCAGTCGATCCGCCACATTCCCGGCATCGAAGTAGCCACGCAGACGATGTCGCGGCTCAAGGTGCTCGCGGCCCTCGACATCGCGGAAAAACGCGTGCCGCAGGACGGCCGCTTCAAGATCGTGATGCAGGGGCGCGAAATCGATTTCCGCGTCTCCATCATCCCCGGCACCTACGGCGAGAACGCGGTGATGCGCGTGCTCGACAAGTCGCAACGCGGCGACAGCGTGAGCCTCGACGTGCTCGGCTTCGACGCGTCGACCGCCCGCCGCGTGCGTGCGCTCGCTCATCGCCCCTACGGGCTCATGCTCGTGACGGGGCCGACCGGAAGCGGCAAGTCGACGACGCTTTATGCCGTGCTGTCGGAGGTGAACACGGGCGACGACAAGATCATCACGATCGAGGATCCGGTCGAATACGAGCTGAAGGGCGTGCTGCAGATTCCGGTCAACGAGCGCAAGGGCCTCACCTTCGCGCGCGGGCTGCGTTCGATCCTGCGGCACGATCCGGACACGGTGATGGTCGGCGAGATCCGCGACGAGGAAACCGCGTCGATCGCGGTGCAGTCGGCACTCACCGGCCACCGCGTGCTGTCGACCGTGCACGCGAACGACGGCTTCAGCGTGATCGACCGCTTCATCTACATGGGCGTGGAACCGTCGACCTTTCTCGAGGCGCTCAACGGCGTCGTATCGCAGCGACTGGTGCGACGGATCTGCGCGACCTGCGGCGCTCCGGCGACGAGCGGCGCGGACCTGGCCGATGCGCCGCCCGACGTGCTTCGGCGCGAGGTGGCGCCCGGCGCCGGCTGCGACACGTGCCGTGGCACGGGCTATCACGGCCGGATCGGGCTTGCCGAAGTGCTTGCGCTGGATGCGCCGCTGAAGGCGGCCCTGCTCGAGCGCTCGATCGAGAAGCGCGCACGCGCACTCGCGGAGAGCCCCGACTACCAGTCGATGCGCGACGCGGGGTTGGCGGCGGTGCGCGCACGAATGACGACATTCCAGGAGGTGCAGCGTGCGATCGCCCTGGAATGACGTCACCGTGCTGATCGACGCCGATACGCTGCACGTCCGGGCGCATGAAAGCCGGCGCGCACGGCGCACCGGTGCACCGCTCGCCGTCGTCGCCCACGAGGGCCGGCCGGCCGACGCGCTCGCGCAGGTGCTCGCCGGCCTGCCGAAAGCGCGCCTGCCGATGCGCAACCGCCTCCACGTCGTCGTCGGGCATCCGTGGTCGCACGGTGTGGTACTGCCCTGGCAGGAAGGCCTGGTGTCGGACGCCGCGTGGGATGCGTACGCCCGCATGCTGTTCGCCGCGCGCGCGCAGCGCGGCGCGTTGCGCATCCTCATCGAGGACGAACGGCGCGGCCGCGCGCGCCTCGCGGTCGCGGCCTGCGACGAACTCCTCGCGGCGCTCGTCGACGCGAGCCGCGCGGCCGGCTGGCGGCTCGCCAGCTTCCGCGACGCGCTGTCGGCGTCGCTCGCCTCGCACGCCGCCCGGCTGGTCGGCGACGATTTCCGCTTCGCGCTTCGCCAGCCGCACGTCGTGACGTGCATTTTCCGGCGTTCGGGCGAATGGGCCGACATCGTCACGTTGCCGCGCGCCGGCGACCGCCCCGACGACTGGTTCGCCGCGGCGGCGCTGATCGCCGGGCAGCCGGCCGGCGGCGACGCGCATGCATGCCGGTTCGACGGTTCGATGTTCGCCGATGGCGACGCGGCGTGCGCGCCGACGGATGGCCGCACGGCCGAACCGATGGATGTCGCGGCGGAGGATCCGGCATGAAGCGCCTGTCGGAACTGAACTTCGTCGCGTCGCGCACGCGCCTGACGCCGTGGGCCGGCATCGCGCTGTGCTGCGCGCTGGCTACCGGGCTCTTCGCCGGCAGCGAATGGAACCGCGTCGAAGCACTGCGTGACGATGTCGAGCAGGTCGAGAAGCGCATCGAGCAGCGTCAGCGCGTCATCGAGCGCGAACAGCGGCGGGAGAAGGCCAAGACGCCCGAGCAGCGGCGCATCGAGCGCGTGCTGGCCGAACAGACGATGACCGACAAGGGATCCGGCCTGTCGGTGATCGACTGGATCGAGCACGCCTGGACCCCACAGATCGCGCTGAAGTCGCTGACGGTGGACAAGGCGGGCCGCGAGGCGCGCATCGAAGGCGGTGCCGCGGAGCTGTCGCACATCTACCTGTTCGTCGACCGCCTGCACGACCGCCATCCGGACCGCATGATCGGCCTGCTCCAGCATCGGATGAAGACCGAGGACGGCAAGGCCATTTTTCACTTCAGCCTGAGCATCGAACATCCATGACCCACCTGAATGCACTCGACAAAACGGCGCTTGCTGCGCGGTTGCGCTGGGGGCGCTATGTCGCGACCCGCAAGCTCGGCGTGCCCGGGCTGCTGGCGGCCGGCGCGGTCGTCGGCCTGCTCGGCCTGCACGCGCTTTATATCCAACCGGGCGGCACGCGACTCGACGCGACGCGCGGCGCGCTCGCCAAGGATCTGGCCGCGTTGCCCAAGCCCGGCCCGAAGGCCGGCGACAGCGGCATGACGCTGCAGGACGTCCAGCAGCTGCGCAGCCGCGAGCAGGCGTATTCGCTGTTCGAGATCCTGTCGCAGAACGGCCTGGAACGGAAGCACGCGACCTACCGGCGCGAGGCCGAGGTGAAGGGCAAGCTGCGACGGCTCACGATCAGCATCGCGCTGAGCGGCAGCTACGCCGGATTGCGCGAAGCGATGCGGAAAATCGCCGACCAGCCGATGGTGCGTATCGAGAGCGTCACGATCGAGCGCGAAAAGATCGACAGCCCCGTCGTCAACGTCGATCTGCGGGTCAGCCTGCTGGGGCCCGACGCATGATGCGCCGCATCTTCATACGCGTCGCGGCGGCGCTGGCCGTTGCCGCCGCCGGCGGCAGCCTCGCGCACGAGTCCGTCGACCAGCCGCGCATCGTCGACGTGTTCCCGGCCCAAAACTGGGTGTCGCTCGGCGCGGAAGACGCGCCCCCCGCCACGCCCGACCCTGTCGAACCGCCCGCGGCGGAGCCGCCAGCGCTGAGCGATCCGATCGACGCCGCCGCCGCGCCGCCGATGCCGTTCGAGATTGCCGGCGAATGGCGCACGCAAGGACAGCGCATCGTCGTGCTGGAAGGCGACGGCAAGACATTCCTGCTGTGCGGACGCCGCTGCGGTGTCCGCGATGCCGTATTGCCGGGCGGCGAGATCGCCGACGGCTACCGGCTGAAAACGCTGGGCGAAACAGGTCCGGTCGTCATGACCCGAAACGGCTCGGACATCGAGCTGTCGCCGCCGTCGCCGACCCATTGAATTGCGAATCGAACTTCTATCGAACACCATGATGAAACGAACCATCAGTCTATTGCTCCTGACCTCGGCGCTGGCGCTGGCGGGATGCTCGAGCCTCCCGGCCGGCAGCCCGCCCGCCACCGCCGGAACATCCGCCGAACGCCTCGGCACGCTCCAGCAGCAGAAGGAAGCCGCACCGGAAGACATCCGGATCGCCACGTCCCTCGAACTCACGCGGCAGGAATACGTGCGCGCCGAGCTGAAGGCCGCCGACCGGCAAAACGCACAGGGCAACCACAGCGCGGCGATCGATCACCTGAACAACGTCTTGGCCGAGGACGCCGGCAATCTGCGCGCCCGTCAGGAACTCGAGCAGGTCAAGCGCCGCCAGCAAATGGCGGTCGAGCTGTCGCGCGCACAGCGCATCCGCGGCGAGCAACCGCAGGAAGCCCTCGAGATCGCGCGGCGCATCCTTGCCGAACAGCCGAACCACGCGGAAGCCAAGCGGCTGCGCGATGCGCTGCTGCGCGCGTCGCAGGCGAGCCGTCCCGTGCGCCCGCAACTGTCCGACGCGCTGCGCAAGCCGGTTTCGCTCAATTTCAAGCAGCAACCGATGTCGAACATCTTCGACGTGATCTCGCGCGTGTCCGGCGTGAACTTCGTGTTCGACCGCGACGTCGATACCAACCAGCCCGCCACACTGTTCGCCGAGCGCACCACCGCCGAGGATGCGATCAACCTGCTGCTGCGCACGAACCAGCTCGAGAAGAAGGTGCTCGACAAGCACACGCTGCTCGTCTACCCGTCGCAGCCGGAGAAAAGCCGCACCTACACCGAGTTCGCGCTGCGCACCTTCTTCCTGTCGCACGCGGACGCGAAATCGGTGATGGCGGCACTGCGCCAGATGATCAAGCCGAAGGACATCTACGTGGACGAGCGTGTCAACGCGGTCGTCCTGCGCGACACACCCGAAACGATCCAGGTGGCCGAGCGCGTCGTGATGGGGCTGGACATCCCCCAGTCCGAAGTCACGCTCGACGTGCAGGTGCTGGAGGTCAACATGAACGACAGCCTCGATCTCGGCGTCCAGTACCCGGGCCGCGTCCAGTTCGGCGCGCTCGGCGGCGCGGAGGGCGCGGCGCTGACGCTCGGCGACCTGCTGCGCCTGAACCGCGACCGGATCGGCGTATCCAGCGAATCCGGCGCGCTGTCGCTCGCGATCGACATGCTGCAGAAGCAGGGCAAGACCAAGACGCTCGCGAATCCGAAGATCCGCGTACGCAACATGGAGAAGGCCAACATCAAGATCGGCGAACGCGTGCCGATCGTCACGACCACGAACGCCAACGGCGTCGTCACGGAATCCGTCAGCTACCAGGACGTCGGCCTGATGCTGAAGGTGGAGCCGCGCATCAGCCTCGACGACGAGGTCAGCGTGAAGGTCAACATGGAAGTCAGCAGCATCCTGTCGAAGGAAACGACCAAGACCGGCCTCGTCGCCTATTCGCTCGGGACGCGCAATGCGGAAACCCTGATGACCGCGCGAAACGGCGAAACGCAGATCCTCGCCGGCCTCGTCAAGCGCAACGAGATCGAGAACGTCTCGGGTCTGCCCGGCATGTCGGGCCTGCCCGTCGTCGGCCGCCTGTTCGGCTCGAACGGCCGCAGCAACGAGCGCTCGGAAATCGTGCTGCTGATTACTCCGCACATCGAGCGCAACCTCGACCTGCCGACGTCGGCCGTCACCACGTTCCTGTCGGGGACCGAGACGCGCGTGACGACCGAGGCGCTGACGCTCGAATCCGCATCGGCCGCACCGGCCCCGACGGCTTCGTCGGCTTCGTCGGCTTCGTCGAACGCCCCGGATCTCGATGCGCCGATCGAACCGGCTGCACCCGTCACGAACGCCGCGCCTGCCGCGCAACCGGGCCCGGACGAGGCCGTCGATACCGCGCCGGGCGCTGAAGCCTCCCCGGCTGAAGAATCGGGCGACGCCGGGGCCGTATCGGGCAGGCCCACGATGAAAGGCGGCAGCATGATGCGTGTGCGTGCAGAAGCGGCCGCCTTGCCGCTGCCTCGCGCGCATGCGATCGAGCCCGCCTCGGCCACGCGCGCCGTGCCGCCGCCGAAGGCCGAGGCCGCCGTCGTCGCGGCGGCGGACCTGCCGGCCGACGTGGCGGCGTCCGCGACCGAAAAGCGCGGGCTGCTGGCCATGGTGCGCTCGCTGATCGGCTCGCTGGTGTCGTTCGTGGCGTCCATCAACGGCGGCGCCGTGCCCGGATCGACCCTGCACGCCGATGCGCCCGGACGGCTGCCCAGCCCCTGGAGCGTCGCATGAGCGCCGCACGGCGCCGCCGCGCGCGCGGCTTCACGCTGATCGAGATGATGGTCGCGCTGACGCTGCTTGCGCTGCTCGCCACCGTCGCCTTGCCGCTGACCGATCTCGCCAGGCGCCGCGCCGACGAAACCGAGCTGCGCCGCGCGCTGGTCGTCATCCGGTCGGCGCTCGATGCCTACAAGGCGGCGGCCGGCGAAGGACGGATCGAGCACAGCGCCGACGCGAGCGGCTATCCGCCGGATCTGCGCACGCTGGTCGAGGGCGTCGAGGACAAGACGTCCCCGAACGGCGCGCGGCTGTATTTCCTGCGCAAGATTCCCGCCGATCCGATGTGCGATTGCGACGGCAAGGCGCCCGACGAAATGTGGGAAACGCGCAGTTACGCGAGCGATCCGGCATCCTTTTCGTCGGGCGAGGACGTGTTCGACATCCGTTCCACCAACCGCAAGGAGGGCATCAATGGCGTCCCGTACAACCAATGGTAGACGTGCGCGTCGCACCGCCGGCTTCACGCTCGTCGAACTGCTCGTCGTCATGGCGATCATCGCGGCGCTGACCGCGTTCGTCGCGCCCGGCTATCTGAAGCAGGGCGACCGCGCGAAGGAAACCGTGCTGCGCCACAACCTGAATACGCTGCGCCAGTCGATCGACGATTATCGCGCCGACCACGGCCGCGACCCGGCCTCGCTCGAGGCGCTCGTCGAAAATCGCTACCTGCGTGAAGTGCCGCTCGACCCGGTGACGGGCAAGCGCAATTCGTGGCGCGCTCTGGCCGGCGACAGCGGCGGCGTGGCCGACATCAAGAGCGGCGCAAAGGGAAACGCGCTCGACGGAAGCAGCTATGAGACGTGGTAACCTGCGGCAACGCCCGCGCACCCAACGCGGCATCGCGTATCTCGGCGTGCTGATGCTCGTCGCGGCGCTCGGTCTCGGGATGACCGAGGCGACGCGCATCTGGAGCACCGTTCAGCAACGCGACCGCGAAGCCGAGCTGCTGTTCGTCGGCGACCAGTATCGCGCGGCGATCGAACGCTACTACGGCGCAGCGGGGCAAAACCGCTATCCCGAGTCGCTCGACGCGTTGCTGGAGGATCGCCGGACCTTGCCGACCCAGCGCCATTTGCGACGCCTGTATGCCGACCCGCTGACCGGGTCGACCCAATGGGGGCTCGTGAAGGCGCCGGACGGCGGCATCATGGGCGTGTTCAGCGAAGCGGCCGGCCGGCCGCTGAAACGCCAGGGGTTCCCGGTCCGATACGAGTCGTTCGGCGACCGCGACACATATGGCGAATGGATTTTCGTTTACCTGCCGCCGGCGCCCGGCGACGGTGCTGCAAACGCGGCCGGCACGTCGGCAACCGGAGCCGCACACTGAAAGCGGAAACAACATGATCGTTGCAATCCTGGAAGACATCGTGACGCAGGCGGGTGTCGTAGCCCGCTGGCTGGAGAAGGCCGGCTACGAAACCGAGGTCCGTCACGACGGCGAGAGCTTCGTCGAACTGGTACGCTCGACGCGCGTCGACGTGCTGCTGCTCGACTGGGACGTACCCGGCATGTCGGGCATCGACGTGATGCGCTGGGCGCGCGATTCGTTCGCCGACGCGCTGCCGATCATCATGATGACGCAGCACGACGGCGAGGACGACATCGTGTTCGGCCTCAACAATGGCGCCGACGATTATCTCGTCAAGCCGCTGCGCGAACGCGAACTGATCGCGCGCGTGAGCGCCCAGGCGCGGAAGTACTATCCGGAAACGCAGCGGGCGAAGATCGTCGAGGTCGGGAAATTCGCGCTCGACACCGGTACGCACGTCGCCACCGTGGACGGCGCGCCCGTCGAACTGGCCCGGCGCGAATTCGATCTCGCGCTGATGCTGTTCGAGAGTGTCGGCCGGATCGTGTCGAAGGACATGATGATCAAGCACGTATGGGGCGTCGTCGACCGGAAATACGACGCGACTCTGGCAACCTACGTGAGCAAGCTGCGCAGGAGTCTCGGGCTGCGGCCGAAGAACGGGCTCGTCATCACGACGATCTACAACTACGGGTACCGGCTCGAGCGGACCTGAGCCGTTCGCGGCCGAACGCGGCCCGCGCGGCTGTGACGGGAAGGCGCCGCGCGCGTTGAGAAATCCTTCATAAACTTTTACGTCGCGCGGCACGGTCAAGATAATTCTCATCTTTAAATCATGTCGATCAACCGATCGACACCCGATCAAGGATGTTGAATCATGTCTTCCGTTTCCCTGCCGCACGTGCGGCACCGATCACCGCAGGTCCGCCGATACGATCGGCTCTCCCGCGCGATGCACTGGATCTTCGCGGCCATCATTCTCTACACGATGGTTGCCGGCATCTCGCTTCACTTCATCACGCAACCGGCGATCTGGGGCTTCGTGTCGACGCTCAACATGTCGCTCGCGACCTGCCTGATCGCGCTGTTTCCGCTGCGGTATCTCTGGTCGTTCTTCCGCAAGGCGCCGCCGGATCTTCAGTCGATTCCGGAAAAGCAACGTGCGGTCGCGCATCTGGTGCATTCGCTGATCTATGCGCTCATCGCCGTTGTCCTCGTGAGCGGCTACCTGATGGTGCCCGAAGGGTACTGGCTGTTCTGGACGGTATTCGTGAAGACGCCGTTCTCGGCAGGGCCGGTGACGGAGCACTGGTTCGCCCTCCACAAGATCGCCTGCTACACGCTGGCGGCCCTGGTGGCGGCGCATGCCGGTGCCGCGCTCAAGCATCATTTCGTGTCGAAGAACGATGTGTTGAAGCGCATGCTGTGATCTCGCATTGCATCGACATACCCCCATCTCGCAGGGCGCGGCCCGCGAATCGAGCCGCCCTCACGGAAACGTAAACTCGGCGGCGCCGGTACGGATGTATTGCGCGCGCAGCGGAATCGTCGCCATGTTGCCCACGCGCTTCATCGGGTACTGCCCGGCACTCACCGGATCGCCACAGGCAATCCACTCGCCGGTCGATGCCTCGGTCATCACGAGGTTGAAACCCTGCGCCACCGCGCGAGCTGCCGCCGCGCTCAACTGCAACAGCGTCTTGTCCGCGTTCGGTTGTGCGGCCTTGTCGTGCAAGCCGATGGTCGGCTTCGCGGAGGCCGCGCAATTGCCGAGCGAGATGCCGTTCGACAACACGTCGCATTTGTTCGGAACGGTGACCGATCCGCCGCCGCCGATGCCGAGATTGCCCGCTCCCGTATGGCTGATCGGCAGCTTGCACGGATTCGGCGGCGTGGCGGTGGCCAGCACGTCGAATACCTGGGTGAGCGAGCGAAATTCGGGGACTGAAACGACGCGTCGAGCGATGCGCTGTCGACGAATCCGGATGAAATCACCGAATCCCCTGGAATAGAGGCGGTTTTAACGAAAAAGCCATCATGTGAATGGGCGCTCGAGGTCCTGGCGTCGTCCCTCGACGCGGCGATCGCCTGCACCCCTCCATGCAGCCCGACAGGAACGCAAGGGAAGGAACCCCAGCAGGCGCCCTATCGACGCAGCCGCGACAAGAACAAATTTATGCAAACCGCCGGTCCGGCATGCGATTGATCGGGAACGGCGAGTCACGTACAGTGTTCGCCTGTCTCCCTGCCGGAACCGCCATGCCGATCGGATTTCAGAAGATGAACGCAAACGGCGATGACTTCGTCATCGTCGACCTGCGCGGTCAGGATCAGGATGGCGCGCCCCGCCTCGATCGCGACCTCGTGCGGCGCATGGGCGACCGGCACAGAGGCATCGGCTTCAACCAGCTTGCCGTCGTGTCGGACTGCGACGACGCGGCGGCCCGCGTCGCGTTCTGGAACGCCGACGGCTCGCCGCTCGACACCTGCGGCAGCGCAACGCGCGGCGTCGCGTGGCAACTGATGCGGGAAACCGGCATGGCGTCGCTCGTGCTGCGGACCCGCCGCGGGTATCTCGTGTGTTCGAGGGAGACGAACGGCCTGATCACCGTCGAGATGGGCACGCCGCTCACCGGCTGGCGGGACGTGCCGGTCGCCGACGCACTCGACACTCTCGCGCTGCCGCTGCCCGGCGCGCCGGCCGCCTGCAACATGGGCAACCCGCATTGCACGTTCTTCGTCGACGACCTCCACACGATCGACGTCGCGGCACTCGGCCCCGCCATCGAAGCGCATCCGCTGTTTCCGCAGAAAACCAACGTGCATTTCGTTCAGGTCATCGATCGCACGCATATTCGCCTGCGCATCTGGGAGCGCGGCGGCGGCGTGCCGCTCGGTTCGGGATCGTGTTCGTGCGGTGCGGTCGTCAACGGCATCCGGCGCGGGCTGCTCGACGATACGGTGCGGGTGACCTGCGACGGCGGCGACGTCACCGTTCGATGGGACGGCGCCGGCAGCGTGCTCCTGAGCGGGCCGGTTTCGTTCGGATTCGACGGGGTGTGGGTGGACGAAGAGAAGCCGGCGATCTGATCGCCGGCATCTGCGGCATTCACGGCGTGTGGCGGCGCACCGCGCCGGTCCGCACACGATGCGCAGCCGCATCGGCATCGATCGTCGGGGCAATTCGCCCGGAGCCATGATGCGAGGCCGAGCCCCCGCCGACTCGCGCCGACTCGCATGGCTATCGACGAACGGCGGTCGCCGGACCCGGCGCGGTGCGCGCCGGGCTGCGATACATCGAATCGACGATCAGTGCTTGTCGTCGACCTTCTTCGGCTTCGGCGGCGACGGCACCTTCGCGTACTGGAACGCCGGCGTCGCCTTCAGCGCTTCCTTCGTCGCGCCCGGCAGGTAGATGTTGCCGTTGCGCACGTCGAGCGACGCGATCGGCACCGCGACGTCGTGCGCGGCCACGCCGAGGAAGCCGCCGGCCGACACGATCGCCGCGGACACCGAGCCGTCCGGCGCGACGATCAGGTCGCGCACGGTGCCGACCTTCTGGTTGTCGTCGTTGTAGACGGCCTTGCCGAGCACGCTCTTCTTCACGCTCCAGCCTTCGAGCAGCGCCTGCGATTGCTCGACGGTGACGCTGATCGGCTGCGCGCCGGCGATCTGCGCGTGTGCGCTGACGCTCGATGCGAGGACGGTTGCTGCGATGAGGGTTTTGTAGAACGCCATGCTTTTATGCACTCCGGTGAATTGTTGTCGGTATCGACGGCCGGCCTCGCCGCCTCCGTGCGCGACACATCGCACCGGCCCATGTTAGCGCCACTCGCGAGATGCTGCATCGAACGTGATGACGCAGCACCCGTCGCACCGCCCGTGCGATTCGCTGCATGACGGACAACGCAGCGAATCGCGTACCTGCCGGAATTCAGGCAGATAGCGCGCGCCGTTGCCGCACCGCCTCCGCCAGCACATCGAGCACCGGCTCCGTCTGCGTCCAGCTCAAACACGCGTCGGTAATCGACACCCCATACTTCAGCGGAACACCCGGTTTCAAATCCTGGCGCCCGGCCTCGAGATGGCTCTCGACCATCACGCCGACGATCCGGTGCTCGCCCAGCGACAGTTGTCGCGCGAGATCCTGCGCGACGTCGATCTGCCGCTCGTGCGACTTGTTCGAGTTCGCGTGCGAGCAGTCGACCATCACCTGCTCGCGCAGCCCGGCCTTGCGCAGCACCGCGCAGCACGCCTCGACATGTTCGGCGTCGTAGTTCGGGCCGGTCTTGCCGCCGCGCAGGATCACGTGCGCGTCGTCGTTGCCGCGCGTTTCGAAGATCGCGGCCATCCCCATCTTCGTCATCCCCATGAACGCATGGCTCGCGGCCGCGGCGACGATCGCGTCCGACGCGACCTGCACGCCGCCGTCGGTGCCGTTCTTGAAGCCGATCGGGCAGCTCAGGCCCGATGCGAGCTGGCGATGGCTCTGGCTCTCGGTCGTGCGCGCGCCGATTGCACCCCACGCGATCAGGTCGGCGATGTACTGCGGGCTCAGCAGGTCGAGGAATTCGGTCGAGGCCGGAAGGCCGAGCGCGTTGATGTCGAGCAGCAGTTGCCGCGCGGCGCGCAGCCCTTCGTTGATGCGGAAGCTGCCGTCGAGGCGCGGATCGTTGATGTAGCCCTTCCAGCCGACCGTCGTGCGCGGCTTCTCGAAGTAGACGCGCATCGTGATCAGCAGGTCGTCCTTCAGCGCATCGGCGGCGGCCTTCAGGCGGCGCGCGTAGTCGAGCGCCTGGTCGTGATCGTGGATCGAGCACGGGCCGACGACGAGCAGCAGCCGGTCGTCGCGGCCGTGCAGGATGTCGCCGATCGCGCGGCGCGTATCCTCGACGAGCGTCTGCGTGGCGGCCGGCACCGGCAACTCGTCGAGCAGCAGCGCCGGCGAAATCAGCGGACGCACGGCGCCGATGCGGACGTCGTCGATGCGCGTGGTGTCCTGCGTCGCGTCGGCGCTGCCTACCTCGCGATCGTGGGAAGGATTGTCGAGGTTCTGCATGGTGATTCTCCGGGGGACGTCTGGAATGATGTGCAGGCTCGATTATGGCACCCGGGAGAGGCGGCAGAGGGTTGCCGCAGGGGAATGCGTGCGGCGGCGGTCGGGGCAACGCGACCGACGTCAAAACGCGCGAAAAAAAAGGGCGATCCGCAGCGGATCGCCCTGCCCTTCACCGCGTCGCCCGGCGCGTCTAGTGCAGCGTCTCGGGCGCCAGCGAATTGCTCGGCAGCAGCGCCGTCAGCCAGCAATTGCTCGGCGCAGCTTTCCCGTTGAAGCGGTCGTAGAGCCACGGCAGCATGCCGGCCACCCAGGGCACGATCGCGCCCGCATGCTCGAGCGGATACTCGGTGTACGTGACCGGCGTGCCGCTCGCGCAGAACTTCTGCGCCAGCGCGCGCACGTCGTACGCAAGCATCACGCCGTCGCCCACCTGGCTGCTGAAGGTGCCGTCGAGCGCGCCCGCCGTGCCCTGGCCGATATACATCGGGATCGTCGGCGACGCGGCCAGCCCCGCATTCACCTTGTTCGCATACGTCACGTACACCGGAATACTGTTGATGTCGTTCGCGTATTGCGGCTTCAGCAGCGTCCCCCAATGCAGGCCCGTGTACTTCGGCAGGATGTACGCGAGCGACTGGCTCTGGATGTCCTTGAACACGGCGACGCCGGTGTCGCTGAGATAGGGCGTCAGGTCGAAGTTGTAGCCGCGCGCCAGCCCGGCGAGCGCGGCCGCGGCGACGCCGCCCCAGACGATGCTGCCGTCGACATAGCGCAGGTTGTGCGCGGGGTCGACCAGCACGCCGCCTTCGGCCGCGCCGACGAGCTGCTTGTTGATGTCGGGCGCATAGCTTGGCGCGAGTTGCGCGGCCCAGTTCGTCGCAATCGCGCCGCCGGAATAGCCGATCATCGCGACCTTGCTCGACGGATTCAGGCCCGTCGACGGCGTGTTGAGCGCCGCGCGGATCGAATCGAGCGTCGTCATCCCGTATTCGGGGCCCGCGGCGAAGTCCGCAGTCTGGCCTTCCGTATCGGGCACGATGATGTTGTAGCCCAGCAGCAGCAGCGTCGACAGCGGAATCGATTCCGCGCTGTAGAGCAACGTGCCCACGTTGATGACCTTCGTGACATCGCGGTCGCCGGCGATCACCTGCGACGGTTCGTCGTACGGGTTCAGCGAATCGTAGGCCGACTGGTACGAGATGGCCTGGCCGTTGCTGACCGCGCTCCGGATCACGGACGTCACGTTGACGACCGGCTGGTTCTGCGCGTTGTTGGTGCGGTACAGCAACTGCTGCGCGGTCAGCGCGGTCGGAATGCCGGCCACGTGATAGGTGACGTTGCGCGTCTTCAGCACCGTGCCCGGTGGAATCGATGCCAATGGCGTGGCGCCGGTGTACGTATAGAACGGATCGGACACGGTCGGCGCGGCGGCGCTGGCCGGCGGTGCGGCGATGGCCAGCGCGGCGGACACGGCGACCGCGGCAATCATGAAACGTCTGGAGGACATGGGTGGGGGCCCCTGGGATAACCTGCTTTCATCGAAGGAATTTCGGCGGTGTTGCAGACCATCGTGTGTGCCGCTTCAAAACCGTTTCCGTGCCATCGACTGTCTCCTGTGAATGAATCATCCGGATTGTTCCGGATACGCAGTTTTAGTAGGAGTACAAACCGGATGAATTGAAGCACAACAGGAACGCGATCGACGTGCGTTTTCCGTTGTTTGAAGGTAAACGCCTAAATCCGCCGTAATGCCAGGCAGACGCCCCTGCCGTTCGGCCGACTGTCCGCGCCCGGATGAAGTGCCGTACGATCACGGCTGTGCGGTACCGAAGCGGCCCGTCGTGCGACGCCGGCCGCACGGCGCGCCGCCTGCCTGTGACCGATCGTTTCCTGCCCAACCGACACGCCACGATGACCGTATCCGAACTGCTCCGTGCCATCCGCCAACCCTATGCCGAACTGCTCGCGAAAGCGGCAGCGCAACCGGCGGTGATCGTCGAACCGGCCTACCGGCAGGCCGACGGCACGCTGGCCACCGAAGGGCCGCTCGCGCTGCCGTGCCGGGCCGACACGATCCCGGCCGAAGGCGACGCGGCCGGCCAGCCGTCGATGATCGATTCGACCTCGCAACTGGAATTCGAACCGTTCGCGTTCGACCTCGAGACGGCGGCCGTGTCGATCCGTCCGTTCGTGTGGGACTGGGCCGCGATCGAGGCCGACGGTCTGGACGAAAGCGCGGCGGTCGACGCGTTCAAGACGTGGTTCTTCGCGTGGTTCGATGTGGACGACGAGAACGCGCCGGCCGAAGACGGGCTGCATGGCATCGTTCACTACCTGTCGGAACCGGTTCGCACGGAACAGGGGTGGCGCGTCAACGCGGATCTCGGCTCCGCGCCCGAGACGGCCGTCGAGGATCTGCTGTTCCGGCTCGTCGATGCCGGGGCTACGCGGATCAGTGTCGGTTGAAATGCCGCTTTATCTCTTGCACACCACCATCATGAAAAAAATCCTCGCCGCGGTACTGCTTTGCAATTCGTTGCCCGCACTCGCCAAGGTGTCCACCGAAGTGATCTGCTTCACATCGGATGGCGACAAACCCGTGCGCTTCGAGATGCGCACCTACTACGACGATACGGTCAAATGGACGGGCGGCATGGTCCGGTACGCGAAATCGAAAACGGCCCTCCCGCTGGTGGTCGAACACGAGGAGGACGAAGTTCTCGCCGAAGACCGTCCACACCAGTTCACGACAACCTGGGTCGAAATGGTCGACGGCAAGATCAACGGGCGATACGAAATGATGTCCCAGGGCGCGAACATCTATTCGATGACCTACACCAATGCGCGCACCGGCAGGAAAACCGCGTTCGGCAGGGCGCTGGATGTCGACGCATCCGAACAGACCGGGTGCCGCTGGTAGCGATGGCGTCGCGGCGCGCGTGCACGCGCCGGCACCGCGTCGCATCGCGCTGTGGATCAGCCTGCGTCGCCCTGCGCGTCGACGTCGATCCCGAGTTCGCCGGCCATCCGGTGAACCAGCGCACTCAGTCGCGCCACTTCATCCGCGAGGCGTTTCTGTTCGGCCTTCAGCGCCTCGAATTCGGAAGGCGGCACGGAATCCGCGCCGCCGGCATCCGCGCCCGCGAAGTCGGCCACGTTCACCTCGCCGCACATCAGGTGCATCCAGCGGTTCTCGCGCGCGCCCGGCGCACGCGGCAGCCGGATGACGAGCGCCTGCGCGCGCGCCGCGAGTTCGTCGAGAAACGCCTCGACCGACGAGATATCCGCGAAGCCGTGCAGCCGCGCGCTGTTCAGGCGCAGTTCGGCGGCCGTCTGCGGGCCGCGCAGCAGCAGGATCGTCAGCAGCGCGATCGCCTGGCTCGGGATGCCGAGCACGCGGTTCATGTTGTGCTCGAAGCGCGGCACACGGCTGCTGCTGCCTTCCATCACGAGGCTCAGGTGCTTCAGGCCGTCGAGCGCGGTCGTGACTTCATCCTCGCTGACGTTCATCACCGGCGCGCGTGCGGTTTTCTGGTTGCAGCCCGCGGTCAGCGCATTCAGCGACAGCGGGTAGGTGTCCGGCACCGTGTGCTGTTTCTCGACCAGCACACCGAGAATGCGGGCCTCGAGAGGCGTGAGTTCGCGAAGGGCGCGTGGCGTGGGCATATCCGGCGTGGTGTTCATGGGTGGCTTCGCAGCGTGCAGCAGGTGAAGGGAAACGGTCGCGGCCCGTCCGGCATCGCAAACGGGCGAGCCATATGATAGCTCGCGACACGTGGCCCGGCGCCGCTCGCCTTGCCGGCGCGCGCACTTGCCGCAGCCGCTTTCGTCCAACGTATCGGCCTCCCGGTGCCGCGCGGCGACGCACGCGCACGGCATTTGCGAATTCGCGCTCCACACACGCCGCGGCCTGCGGCTCATGCATGGCGGAGTCACCCCCGCGTTTGCGCGACACGCATGCCGGCGCTACGATACGCGTTCACGCGGACATCCGCGGCGCCGCGCGCAACTACCTCTGCACACCTCTGCACACCTCTGCACGCCGATACCGCGCATCACCCGCCCTACACGCACTGCCGCCGCGCCTGCGCGCCGCTCGTCAACACCGCACACCCTTTCATCCCTTCACCGGTTCACCGCCATGACTGCATCCTCACCCGCGCCGCACGTGCGCGCCATCGTCACCGGACACACGCGCGGTCTCGGCGCATCGCTCGCCGAACAACTGCTGCAGGAAGGCATCGCCGTGCTCGGCGTGTCGCGCAGCCGCCATCCGTCGCTCGCATCGCAAGCCGGCGACCGCTTCGCGGAAGTCGAACTCGACCTGTCCGACACGTCGGCCGTCGCGACCTGGCTGGCCGGCGACACGCTGCGCAGCTTCGTCGACGGCGCATCGATCGTGCTGCTGTTCAACAACGCGGGGATCGTCGATCCGATCGGCCCGCTCGCCGCGCAGGACCCGGCGATCGTCGCGCGCGCGGTCGGGCTGAACGTCGCGGCGCCGCTGATGCTGTCGGCCGCGCTCGCGCAGGCGGCATCCGCCGCGACCGAATGCCGGATCCTGCACCTGTCGAGCGGTGCGGCGCGCAATGCGTACGCGGGCTGGAGCATCTACTGCGCGACCAAGGCCGCGCTCGATCACCATGCTCGCGCAGTCGCGCTCGACGCGAACCGCGCGCTGCGGATCTGCAGCGTCGCGCCGGGTGTCGTCGACACCGGCATGCAGGCGACGATCCGCTCGACCAGCGAAGACAACTTCCCGATGCGCGAAAAGTTCGACCAGTTGAAGTCGAGCGGCGCGCTCGCGACGCCCGAGGCGGCCGCACGCCAATTGATCGGTTATGCGCTGAGCGATGCGTTCGGTTCCACGCCGACGGCCGACGTGCGCGAACTGCCGGCCCGGTAAACCACGGGCCGCGAGATAAGCCGCGAAACGCGGCCCGTCACCCCTCGAGCCGTTTCGTCCAGTCTTCGACCTGCCGCTCGGTCCGGCGCTTTTCAAGCATCTTGCGCCAGCCGGGCGGCAGCACCGGGACATCGCACAGCGCATCGAGCGCGGCCATGTCGAGCGTGCGCCGGTACAGCACATCGAGCACCGTCGACAGCGGCCATTGCGGATAGCGGCGCTCATGCAGCGCCAGCACGTCGCCCGGCGCGACCCAGCCTTCGTGCAGCACGCGGTAGTACCAGCCGGTCCGGCCGCTTTGCTGCACGAGCGCGGCCATCCGCGGATGATCGAAGCGCGCGTTGAGCTTCCAGCACGGCTGCCGCGACTGCGTCACCTGAAGCACGGCGCCGCCCAGCGTGAACACGTCGCCAACGCACACGTCGTGCTCGGTCACGCCATGCGTCGACAGGTTCTCGCCGAATGCGCCCGGTTGCGCCAGCACGTCGCGTGCGCCGATCTGCGCGGACCACCACGCATAGTGATCGTTCGCATAGTGGTGGACCGCCTTGTCCGGCCCGCCGTGATGCCGCGCATCGGCCTGCTCGTCGCCGGCAAAACCGAGCGCGCCCAGCCACAGACGCGCGTCGACCGGCCGCTTGTCGATCGCGCTCGCGTGCGGCGTGCCGGCCAGCGGCCGGCTCGTGCCGACCCGCACCGCGCCGATGATGGCCGCGATCGCCGGCCGTGCTTCATCGCTCATGCCGGGACACCGTCCGGCAGTGCCGCGAGCAGGCGTTCGAGTTCGCGCGTGCGCGCATCGCCAAGCGGCAGCAGCGGCTTCCTCGGTTCGCCGGCGTCGAAGCCGCGCAGGCGCAGCCCGGCCTTCACGGTCACCGGCAGCCCGCCGTTGACGATGAACTGCAGCAGCGGCAACTGCGCATGAAAGGCCGCCCGGGCGCGCGCGAGGTCGCCCGCGCGCATCGCGTCGACCAGCGCGAGCGGCAACGCGGCGTTCAGGTTCGGCGCGGCCGTGCACCATCCGGCCGCGCCCGCGGCCAGCGCGGCGAGCGCCATCGGATTGCTGCCGTTGTAGAACGGGATCGTCCCGTCGCTCAACTGCGCGAGCCGGTGCATCCGGCTGATGTCGCCGGTGCTCTCCTTGACCATCGTGACGTTGTCGACGGTCCGGCAGATCGTTGCAATCAGGTCGGGCGACATGTCGACGCCGCTCGTCGCCGGGTTGTTGTACAGCATGATCGGAATGCCGATCGCGTCGCCGATCGCGCGGTAATGCGCGACGATCTCGTCGTTGCCGAGTTTCCAGTACGACACCGGCAGCACCATCACCGCATCGGCGCCGGCCTGTTCGGCGATGCGCGCGCGGCGCACCGCACCCGCCGTGGTGAGATCGGAGATGCCGACGACGGTCGGCACGCGCCGGCGCACCGCGCGGATCGATGCGCTGGCAACCGCCTCCCATTCGGCATCGGACAGGTACGCGCTCTCGCCGGTACTGCCCAGCGGGGCAATCGCATGAACGCCGTCGGCGATCAGGCGCTCGATCAGCGCATCGAGCGTATTCAGGTCGACGCAGCCGTCGGCGGAGAACGGCGTGACCGGGTAGGCAATGATGCCTTGCAGCAGGATAGACACGATGTGTATTCCTCAATGATCAGTGAACGTGACGGAAGCGTTGCGCTCGTTCACGCGACGCAGTCGCGATGCGTGCGCAGTGCGCGGCGCGCGTAATAGTCGAATGTCACGGCATCGCGCTTCGGTTTCGAGATCCAGTCGTGCGCTTCCCGCGCCAGCGCCGGCGGCACCGGCTTGATCTCGCCGGCCGACATCGCGAGCAGTTGCAGCTTCGCGGCCCGCTCGATCAGCAGCGCGAGCATGCATGCTTCCTCGATCGTCTTGCCGACCACGAGCTGGCCGTGATGCGACAGCAGGATCGCGCGCTTGCTGCCGAGCGCCTTCGAGATGATCTCGCCTTCCTCGTTGCCGACCGGCACGCCGGGCCAGTCCTTCAGGAACGCGCAATCGTCGTACAGCGGGCAGGTATCCATGTGCGACACGACGAGCGGCTGCTCGAGCATCGACAGCGCCGCGACGTGCGCCGGATGCGTATGGATGATGCAGTTCACGTCCGGGCGCTCGCGATAGATCCACGTGTGGAACCGGTTGGCCGGGTTCGGAATGCCTTCGCCGTCGACGACGTCGAGATCCTCGTTGACGCGCAGCAGGTTCGCGGCCGAGATCTCGTCGAAACCGAGCCCGAGCCGCTGCGTGTAGTACGTGCCGGCGTCGCCCGCGCGACAGGTGATCTGCCCGGCCAGGCCGGAATCGTGGCCGGCGTCGAACAGGATCCGGCACGCGAGCGCGAGCTTCTGCCGCGCGGACCAGCCGCTGTCGCCCACCTCGTTGTCAAGACGCCGCTCAGCCAGCGCGACCAGCGCCGCCTTCGTCAAATTCAGCGTTTCCGCCATGTTCACCTCCTGAATGGGTCGGATGTGTCGCGTCGTCCGCAGCCGTTTTCCCGGGATTCGTGACACGCGATCCATTATATGACACAACGTGTCATGCGCTACAATCGGTTTTTCGAAGGACACCTGGCGCCCCATGACGATTCGCCTGAAGCTGCTCAGAAAACAGAAGGGCTGGACGCTCGATGTGCTGGCCGACGAGACCGGCCTCACCAAGAGCTACCTGTCGAAAGTCGAGCGCGGCCTGAGCGTGCCGTCGATCGCGGTCGCGCTGAAGCTGTCGAAAGCGCTGAATGTCGACGTCGAGCAACTGTTCTCGGAAAGCAGCAATCGCGAGCTGATCACGGTCACGCGCGCCGGCGAGCGCACGGCGATGGGCGCGGCGGCCGACAGCCACGCGCACCGCTTCGAAAGCATCGCGGCCGGCGTCGCGCCGAAGAAGATGCTGCCGTTCGTCGTGCATCCGCCGCACGAGTTCGTCGCGTCGACGTTCCGCGAGCACGAAGGCGAGGAATTCCTGTTCGTGCACAAGGGGCGCGTCGAAATCGAATTTCCGAACGAGACGGTGCAACTCAAGACCGGCGATTCAGTCTATTTCAACGCACTCATCCCGCACCGCACGCGCAGCCTCGGCGCCGCGCAGGCGGAGATCCTGGTCATCGTCAGCCACGACGACTAGACTCGTCACCTCTTCGCGCAAGGATCCTCCGATGGTCACAAAGGCCACCGCACCGTTCCAGCAGATCAAGACGCTCGTTCGCCAGAACGTCGAGTCGGGCGACTGGCGCCCCGGGGACCGCATTCCGTCCGAGCTCGATCTCGCCGCGCAGTTCGGCGTTGCACGCATGACGGTCAACCGCGCGCTGCGCGAGCTGACCGAGGAAGGCGTGCTGAAGCGCATCGCGGGCGTCGGCACCTTCGTCGCCGAGGCGAAGCCGCAGTCGAACCTGCTGATGATTGCGCATATCCGCGACGAAATCCGCGCGCGCGGGCACGAATATCGCTGCCGCGTGCTGAGCCGGTCGAGCGAGCCCGCATCGTTCGACGTCGCGGCCGCGTTCGGCCTGCCGGTCAACACGCCGGTCTTTCATGTGGTGTGCGTGCACGAGGAAAACGGCCGCCCGATCCAGTTGGAAGACCGCTACGTGAACCCCGCCGCCGCGCCCGGTTTCATCGACCAGGATTTCCAGACCGAGCCGCCGTCCGAGTACCTGTACAACAACGTGTCGCACTACGAACTGGAAATCGAGCACGTCGTCGACGCGGCGCTGCCGACCGGCGAACAGGCGCGCCTGCTCGACATGCGCGCCGACGAGCCGTGCCTCACGCTCACGCGCCGCACCTGGACGGACGGGCTGCCCGTCACGTTCGTGCATTTCCTGCATCCGGGCAACCGTTACCGGCTCGGCTCGCGTTTCAAGCCGGGCGCCGGGCGCCACCCGACCTGACCTTTCGCCACACGTCGGCACGCACGAAAACGCGCGGCGGCCGTTTCGTAGGGAAACGGCCGCCGCGCTCGTTACATGCGCCGGTCAGATCGCGCGGACCTGCCCCGCGCCGCGCGACCACACGACCGGAAACAGCGGGTGGTCGAGCGGCGCGCCGTCGGGCAGTTGCTCCGCGAGCCCGGGGAACTCGGGCGACGTTTTCCAGCGGCGCGGCGCGTGACGGATATCGTCGCCGACGAAGCGGATCGAGAATGCGCGCCGGCGGTTCTGCGTGCCGCCGGACGCATGCAGCGTGAGCATCCGGAAGCACACCATGTCGCCGGGCTCGAGCGCCCAGTGGCGGATCGGGAACGCCGCGCGATCGGCTTCGATGTCGGGCAGGTCGGCGAGGCTGCCTTCCGGAAACCACTTCGCCTCCTTGTCCATGAACGTGCGCGGCATCAGCCATGGCCCGCGATGCGAGCCCGCGACGAATTCCAGCGTCGATTCGAGCGGCACCGGATCGACCGGAATCCACATGCTGACGTTGTCGTCGCCTTCGATGTTGTAGTACGGCTGGTCCTGGTGCCACGGCGTGCGCTGCCGCGTGCCGGGCTCCTTCACGAGCAGGTGATCGTGATGCAGCCGCACGTGCTCCGTGCCCATCAGCGCGGCAGCCACCGACGGCGCCGGCGAGCGCACGATGAAGTCGCGATACGCGTCGTTGTGCTGCCAGTTGCAGAAATCCTCGAAGAACCAGCCCGGATCGTCGGGCCGGCTCGCGACTTTCGCGCGCTCGCTCGGTTGCGCGAGATTCGCGTCGATGCCGGCCCGGAGCGCGGCCACTTCGTCGGGCGAAAAGATGCCCTTGATGCAGACCGCGCCTTCCTCGCGGAACGCGGCGATCAGTTCGGGCGTCACGGCTTGCGCGACGCGGTCCTGGATACTCGTCATGGTTTGCCTGTCGATTGAGTGAATCACGGAGTCACGGAGTCACGGTGCGGCGGTCAACTGCTTCGCGCCGTAGATGTCGAAGTCGAAGTATTTCGCGGCGATCTTCTGGTACGTGCCGTTCGCGCGGATCGCGACGATCGCGTCGTTCAGCCGCTTCTTCATGTCGGCGTCGCCCTTGCGCAGCCCCATCGCGACGCCGTAGCCGGTAATGCGCACGTCGGTCACGTCGGGGCCCGCGAACGCGTAGCCCTTGCCGCGCTGCGTCTTCAGGAACGAGTAGCCGGCCTGCGTCTTGTCCTGGAAGGTCGCGTCGAGGCGGCCGTTGACGAGATCCTGGTACACCTGATCCTGGTTCTGGTACGAGACGATCGTCACGCCCCTGGTCGCCCATTCGGCCTTCGCGTACGCCTCCTGCGTCGTGCCCTGGTCGATCCCGATGCGCTTGCCCGCGAGCGACGCCGCGGTCGGCAGCAGTTTCGAGCCGACCGGCGCGACGAGCGCGCCCGGCGACGCATACAGCTTGTTCGAGAAGTCGATCTGCTTGAGCCGCTCGTCAGTGGCCGTCATCGCGGACATGATCACGTCGAACTTGCGCGCGCGCAGCGCCGGAATCATCCCGTCGAAGCCCTGCTCGACCCACACGCACTTCGCACGCAGTTCCTCGCAGATCGCATTGCGCAGGTCGATGTCGAAGCCGGCGAGCGAGCCGTCGGGCTGCTTCGCCTCGAACGGCGGATACGTGGGATCGATGCCCCAGCGGATCGTCGACGTGTCCTGTGCGAACGATACGAGCGGCGCGAACGCCAGCGCGGTAACGAGGAGCTTTGCAGTGCGGTTCATGACGTGTCCTTGATGGTCTCGACGCGGCGGGCGACCGCCGGCGTCCGGTGGATGGCACCGCGCCGGGATGCCGGCACGGTGCGGTGCGCGAAAGACGGGGACTTCGATGAAACTGCGATGCAGTCTAGACCGCTCAATTTTTGAGCGCAAGCAGGAGAAGGCGGGATGAGTGAATCGAGACCCGGTGGGAGTGGGAAAAATGGGATGGCGCTCGAAACAAGCCTGTATAGCGGGCATTTTCGCGGTTTTCGGGTGTTTACCCTGCGCGACGCATGCCCACCACAGAGCGTGTTTTTCCGGATATCCGTGGAACGACGATGTCTATACAGGTCTCGCCTGGTCCCGTTCCGACGATATTGACGATGCGTCCTATACCGCTCCAGAGATTGCACGGGGCCAGTGGCTCATCCGAATGTGTAAGATATACTTTACATCCAAGAGCACCGAACCCGCGCCGGGAGGTCAACATGCAACTCTATGAAATCGGTCAGGCCGTTGCGAAACGGAGGGCGGAGCTCGACCTCACGCAGGCCCAGCTTGCCAAGCTCGCCGGACTGTCTCGGTTCACCGTCAACCAGCTCGAAGCCGGAAAGGTCAAGGATCTCGGAATCAACAAGCTGATCCCGTTGCTCAGCGTGCTCGGCATCGAACTCCTGGCGCTGCCGCGCCAACCTCACAACGGCCTCTACAAGGCCGTTGTGAGCGCGAACGTCAGCTACAAGGGTGAATTGACCGAGCGCCTGCTGGCAGACGCGTTGACCACCGGACACATTCCGGAAGGATACGAATCGCAGTTCTCCGTCATCCTCGACGAGGTGCCGCTGCCCGTGGTCGTAAAGGCGGCCGAAGAAGCCGCCGAACGCTCGGGCACGCCGCTTCGGACCATCTGGAAAAACCTCGCGGCATGGTCGAAGGATCTTCATCTCTATCGGGAGGTATGGGCATGACCGCACCAACCGCGTTACCCGACGGCCCGTGGCAGGGCCTTTTCCGTCACGCGCTGACGCTGGTCGACGAGATACGGAAGCATGGCAAGTCGAATCCGTTCTGGACGTTCGGCGGCGGCACGGTTCTCATGCTGCGCCACGGCCATCGCGTCAGCAAGGACGTCGACATCTTCGTGCCCGACCCGCAGTATCTCGGGTACGTGAACCCCCGCATCAGCGACGCCGCATCCGACATCACGACGGACTACGAGGAACACGCCGGTTTCGTGAAACTGGTGCTGCCCGACGGCGAAATAGACTTCGTGGTCTCCCGAAATCTGATGTCTCCCGGCTACGACGAATGGATGCTGATGGATCACGTCATCAAGGTCGAGACTTCCGCTGAAATCGTCGCCAAGAAGATGTGGCACCGTGGCGATCGCCCGACCGCGCGGGACCTGTTCGATCTGTGTCTGGTCATCGAGCGGGAACCGGAGAGCCTGATGGAAGCCAGTGCATTTCTCGTTCGGCATCGCGACACGTTTTTGCGTCTGCTCAACGAGCATCGTGCCTTCGTAAAGTCGCGCTTCGACGACATCCGGACACTCGGCTACACACCGTCGTTCGACTACTGTGTGGAACTGGCCGACGCATTCCTCAGGCAGCTGCCCGGCACTACCCCGGAGCGCAAATCGCGCCCCCGCTGAAACCTACCGCGCCCCCGCCCCCACCAGCACCCGCTCGATCTCCCCATACCCGCGCCGCCGCGCATGCTGCAGCGGCGTCTCGCCGTTCGAATCCGCGAGATTGACGTCCGCATGCCCGTCGACGAGCAACTGCACGATCCGCACATAACGCTCGCTGCCGTCGCCGAGCATGATCGCCTCCAGCAGCGCGGTCCAGCCGAGCCGGTTCACGTGGTCGACGTTCACGCCCGCGTCGATCAACGTGCGCACCGTGTCGACATGACCGCGCTCCGCCGCCGGAATCAGCGCCGTGCCGCGATAGCGGTTCGTGCTGCGCAGGTCCGCGCCGTGCGCGAGCGTCAGCCGCAGGATGTCGAGATAGCCACGCGCACCGGCATACAGATACGGACTGTCCTGGATCGCATCCTTCGCGTTGACATCCGCGCCTGCTTCGATCAGCACGCGCGCCGCATCGACGTGATTGCCGTGCGTCGCGATCAGCAGTGCGGTGCGGCCCTGCCTGTCGCGCGCATCGACCTGCGCGCCGCGCTCGAGCAGCGTGCGCACCTCGCCGGCTTCGCCGCGGTCGGCTGCGCTGCGTAGCCGGCCCTCGAGCGCGCCGCCGTCGGCGGCCGCCACGGCCGACGTAAGCGTCGTCAATGCAAACGAGCCGATGATCGCGATCCGTCTGAAAAACATCCCGTTTCCTCCTTGCGTGCCCGCGCTCGCCGATGCGCGGCCGATGTGTTGCGTCAGGCGCCCCCGCGACGCAGCGCGGCGCAACATCGCGCAGGTCCGGCGAAACCGCGATTGCCCGCGGCGTCCGGCCATGTTAAAAGTCGTCGCACGCATTTGGAAATGAAATGTTCGAATCAGAAAAAGTTCAGAAATGAATAGACCCCTGTTCGACCTCGACCTGCTGCGCGCGCTCGTGATGGTCGCCGACTGCGGCAGCTTCACGACGGCCTCCGCGCGCCTGCACTCGACGCAGTCGACGGTGAGTCAGAAGGTGCGCCGGCTCGAGGAAATCGCCGGACACCGCCTGCTCGACCGCGGCACGCGCGACGTGCGGCCGACCGACGCGGGCGTGACGGTGCTCAGCTATGCGCGGCGCATGCTCGCGCTGAACGACGAGATGCTGGAAGCGCTGTCGGGCGCAACGGTCGCACTGACGATCCGGCTCGGCGTGCCCGACGATTTCGCGGCGGGCCGCACGACCCATGCACTCGCCGCGTTCAATCGCGCGCATCCGCAGGTCAAGCTCGAAGTGATGTGCGGGCTGAGCCGCGACATCAGCGCCGCATACGACCGTGGCGAGCTCGACCTCGTCTTGATCAAGCAGCGCCGCGACAGCCGCGAGGCCGTCGTGCGCTGGCCCGAGAAATTGCGCTGGATCGACAGCGCGAAGCATCCGTCGATCGATCTCGACCCGGTGCCGATCGTCGTGTTTCCGCCGCGCGGGCTCTATCGCGACGACATGATCAAGGCGATCGAGGAGCGCGGCCGCCGCTGGCGGATCAGCTTCACGACGTCGAGCCTGAGCGGCATCCAGGCCGCGGTCGCGGACGGGCTCGGCATCAGCGTGCTGCCCGCGCGCGTGGTGACGGACGAGCACACCGTGCTGACCGCGAAGCAGGGTTTCGCGCCGATCGAGCACATGGACATCGCGATCCTGCATCGGCCGACGGCCGACCCGATGGTCAGCGAGCTGACGAAGACGCTCGCGGCGATGCTGGAGCACGAGGAATAGTCGAGCGGCGGAGTTCGTTCAGGAAGGAAGAAGGGGGCCGCCCACCCCGGACAACTCAGACTCAGAACATCGTGTTCCCGTTCGCGGCCTGCTCGGGCACCGGCTGGTTGACGTCCCAGTGCTCGACGATCTTGCCGTTCTCCAGCCGGAAGATGTCCATGATCGCGCTGCCGCGCGTGCCGGGTTCGCGCACCGCGTGCACGTGCAGGATCACGTAGTCGCCGTCGACGAACGAGCGTTTGATCTCGCTGTGCGACTGCGGATACTTGTCGCGCAGGAACGCGACGAACTTGCGGAAGCCGTCGCGGCCATCGGCCGCGTTCGGGTTGTGCTGCACGTAACGCTCGCCGACATACGCGAGCGCGGCGTCCGCGTCTTTCTCGTTCAAGCCTTTTTCGTAGAACGCGAGCACGGCCCGCCGATTGGCTTCCTGCTGCGCGTCGTTCGGGCCGGCCGCCACCGCATGCGCGGCGGTCACGGCGAACAGGGCCGCCGCCATCCATCGTGCGGCCCGTGCCGCTGTCGTGCGTCGCATCGTCGTCTCCCGGGAAATCCGGCTGAAAACCGGATCATACCGGGGGCGACACGCGCTCAGACCAGCGCGCCGTTGCGCGCGACGATCTTCCCCGACGACACGACGAGACGCCGCACCGGCCGCGCGACGACGGCCTCGGCGAACGTCAGCGCATCGACGAGCACGACATCAGCGCGGCCGCCCGGCTGCAGCCCGTAGTCGGCAAAACCGCAACCGCGCGCCGCGCTATGCGTCACGCAGTCGAGCGCGACTTCGAGCGCATCGTCGCGGCGGAAGTCGTTGCGCATGCCGATCAGCATCGCGCGTTCGAGCATGTCGGGCGAACCGTACGGCGTCCACGTGTCGCGCACGCCGTCGTTGCCGCCGATGACGGTCACGCCCGCCGCGCGGCACGCGGCCACCGGCGGCACCGGCACCGCCGCCGGCGCGGTCGTGACGATCGCGACGCCGAGTTCGGCCATCCGCGCGAGCAGCGCATCGCGCTCGCGTTCGGCGATATCGCCGAGACAGAACCCGTGGCTGATCGTGACCTTGCCCTGCATGCCGTGCGCGGCCGTGCGCTGCAGGATCAGGTCGAGCGAATACGCGCCCATCGACGCGCGCTCGTGCAGGTGGATGTCGAGCCCGCGGCCGTGGCGCTCGGCGATCGCGAACAGCACGTCCACCGCCTCGACCGGATCGCCTTCGATCGCGCACGGGTCGAGCCCGCCGAGCAGATCGGCGCCGGCGCCGAGCGCGTCGGACAACAGCGCGTCGGTACCCGGCCGCTTGAGCACGCCCGATTGCGGAAACGCGACGATCTGGATTTCAACCTGCCCGCGCAGCGTCTCGCGCGTCGCGAGCACACCGTGCAGGTGCCGCAACCCGGCTTCGGTATCGACGTCGACGTGCGTGCGGATGCGCGTCGTGCCGGCCGCGAGGAACGCGCGCGCCAGCGCGAGCGATGCGGCGCCCGCGTCATGGCCGCTCGTCGCGCGATAGTGCCGTTCGTTCTCGATGCGGTCGACGAGGCGCGGCCCGACCTGGTTGCGATACCACGGCATTCCCCAGTGCGTCTTGTCGAGGTGCGTGTGGCCTTCGACGAGGCCGGGCAGCGCGAGCGCGCCCGCGCCGTCCTCGATCGCGCAGCCGGCGGGCGCGTCGAGCGACGGGCCGACGCGCGCGATGCGATCGTCTTCGATCAGGATGTCGAGCGCAGCGTCGGCGCTCGTGCGGACGTTGCGGATCAGCAGGTTCGTCATGTCGGTTCCGGTGTGGTCGGTCAGTGCGAAGCGGGCACGGCGCGTGTGCGGTGCCCGCGCTCAGGTCGGTCAGCGCGTGAAGCGCAGCGACGGGGCGAACGGCGCGCCGGTGTCGCTTTCGCCGCGGCGGAACACCCGGCGTTCGGCCGGCACGCCCGCGACGGCCGCCGCCGCATTCGGCGCGCGCACCGCGACGAACGTCGCGTCGCAGCCGACCGCGATTCCGTAGTTCTCCTTGCCGATCGCGCGAGCGCCGGCATGCGTCGCCATGTCGAGCGCGACGCCGAGCGCTTCGTCGGTGTAGAAGCCCGACCGATAGCCGACCATCATCGCGCGCTGCAGCATGTCGCCGTTGCCGTACGGCCACCACGCGTCGCGGATGTTGTCGTTGCCCGCGAACACGTGCACGCCCGCATCGCGCAACTGCTGCACCGGCGGAAACGCGCAGTCGCCGGGCGCATTCGTCAGGATCGACACGCCGGCTTCGGCGAGGGCCGCGGCGGTGCGTTGAACATCGTCGTAACCGACTTCGCCGAGCGCATACGCATGGCTCACGTTCACGCGCCCGCCGAGCCCCGCCGCACGCGTGCGCGCCGCGATCCGCAGCAGTTGCGCGATGCCCGTTTCGCCCGGCTCGTGCAGGTGGATGTCGATCTTCGCGCCGCGCTTCTCGGCGATGCCGAACACGATGTCGAGCTGGCCATCCGCGTCGCCGTCGAGCGTCGTCGGGTCGATCCCGCCGACCACGTCCGCGCCTTCGCGCACGGCCGCGTCGAGGATGTCGGCGGTGCCCGGGCACGTCACGACGCCGGCCTGCGGAAACGCGACGAGTTCGATGTCGACGATCCCGCGCCATTGTTCGCGCGCGGCCATCACGGCCTGCAGGTTCGACAGGCCCGTCGTCGCATCGACGTCGACGTGGCTACGCATCGCGACCGTGCCGAATGCGGCGGCCTGCGCGATCAGTGCGTTCGCGCGCTCGACGATCGGCGGCGCGGCCGCGAGCAGGCGCTTCTCGACCACGAGCCGCTCGCGCAGCGAGCCGACCGGTTCGTGCGGCACCCAGCGATCGCCGACGAAACTCTTGTCGAGGTGAATGTGGCCGTCGACGAAACCGGGCAGCACGACGCGGCCGTCGAGGTCGATCGTCTCCGTGCCGGGCGCAGCCGCGCAATCGGCGCCGATCGCGGTGAAGCGGCCGTCACGAACGACGAGGTTGATAGGCTGGCCGCCGGCGTCGACGGCGTTGATGAAAATACGATCGGTCATGGCTCGGAATGTGGGGCGGTCGCTGCGCGACACCGGCGCGGACAGGGGAAGGAACCGCAGCCGGCGCGACGCGACCGTTGGCAGGGAATCCGGCCACGATATCGGACGCCGCTGCCCGAAGCCAATTAAATGTCGCGATGCCGCGCATTCGATTTCGCGATGCGCGGCGCAAACGCCACGCGAGCGAGGTGCGGCGGCGGGGTCCGATCTCGTCGGAGGTGGCCTGCATGCCAATGGCCCGTCGGGCGACGTCGCGAAAGCCGAGGTTTCGGGCGCCGGAATCGACGCGCCGACCGCCTCTGGAGACACTCCGCCGGACCGCTATCGATACGCGTCATCGAAGCTGCCGAACGGGCGCCGGCGCCCTTGCCGGCCCTCGCTTCAGCGCCCGACCGACCGGCGATTTACGCGGCAACAGACTTTACACGTTGTTACCCGGCCGCACCGGACGCGCATCCGGCCATTACTTATACTCACGCCGAGTTCGCCACCCTTCCGGGTTCCGCCGGCGAACACGTTGCCGATGCAGGAAACATCATGATGCGCATGCCTACCACGAAGACCGTTCTGTTCGCCTCGCTTGTCGCCGTGGCGGCGCTTCCGCTGACCGCCTGCGTCGCGCCGGGTTATTACGGCGCGCAGCCGGGCTATCCGCAGCAGCAATACGCGACGCCCGCCTATGCGCAGCCCGCGTATTCGCAACCGGGCTACGTGCAGCAGCAACCGTACGATCAATACGGCAACCAGCCGCAATACGGGTCGCAGCCATATGACCAGTACGGCAATCAGCAACAGCAATACGGCAACCAGTACGGCAACGGCTACGGCACGCAGTACGGCACGGTGGCGAACATCCAGCCGGTCAACGGCTCGGTCGGCCCGTCGGGCGTCGCCGGTACCGTCGTCGGCGCACTGATCGGCGGCGTGCTCGGCAACCAGGTCGGCCGCGGTCACGGCCGCGAAGCGGCCACCGTGATCGGCGCGCTCGGCGGCGCGGTCGCGGGCAACCAGATCGGCCAGCAGATGGGCGCCGCGCAAGCGCCGAGCAGCTACCGGATCGACGTGCAGGTCAGCGACGGCTCGACGCGTTCGTTCGACGTGCAGTCGCCGGGCAACCTGCGGCCGGGCGACCGCGTGCAGATCAACGGCAATCAGCTGTCGCGGTATTGATGCCGATTCGGTGCGCCTGACCTGAGCGGGCGCACCTCGCGCGTTTGACGTCGTGTGCGGGTTAGGCACGACGGCGCGCGTGCTTCACGTCATCCTCATCCTTCGTGCCGGCGCGACGCGCATCACGCGCCGCCGGTGCTGCCGCCGTCCGTTCACCTTCGCGTCCGCCTCCGGCGCACCCATCGCACGGCCGTCCCACCGCTCGCCTGCACGGACCGATCGCGTCGCAATCACACGCGCTCCGTACCGAGCGCGATGCGCGTCGACCGCGCGGCCGCCTGCAGACGCCGCGAACGCCGGTAGACGATCGCCATCAGCACCATCACCGCCGCACCGGCATACAGCGACCCGCGCGTCGACGGATCGAAGCCGAGCATCACGAACACGAACGCGACGAACACCAGGCAGATCCACGACGTGACCGGCGCGCACGGCATGCGGAACGCCACCGTCTCGCCGCGCGCGGCCATCATGCGCCGGAATCGCATGTGCGTCAGCACGATCATTGCCCAGATCACGGCCACGTCGAACGACAGGAACGACATCAGCCAGCCGAACACGCGCGCGGGAATCACGTAGTTCAGCACCACCCCGACCGACATGAACAGCACGGTCGCACGCACCGCGCGCGACGGCGACCCGCTCGCGCTCAGCGCCGCGAACGACGCCGGCGCGAGACCGTTCCCCGCCATGCTCGACAGCATGCGCGCGCCGCTGAACACGATGCAGTTGAAGCTCGACAGCGCAGCCGTCACGACCACGAAGTTGACGATGCCGGCCGCCTGCCGCAGCCCGAGCGATTCAAACGTCGTGACGAACGGGCTGCCGTGCGCGCCGAGTTCGTTCCACGGGTAGAGCGCCATGATGATGAACAGCGCACCGACGTAGAAGATCAGGATGCGCCACAGCACCGAGTTGATCGCGCGCGGGATCATCTTCTGCGGCTCGCGCGCCTCGCCGGCCGTGAGGCCGATCATCTCGACGCCCGCGAACGAATACGCGACGATCGGCAGTGCACTCACGACCCCGAGCACGCCGTGCGGAAACATGCCGCCGTGCCGCCACAGGTTCGACAGGCCGACGGGTTCGCCGTGATGGCCGACTCCCGTGAACACGATCAGCGCGCCTCCCGCGATCATCAGCACGATCGTCACGACCTTCACGATCGCGAACCAGAACTCCAGTTCGCCGTACACCTTCACGTTGAGCAGGTTGAAACCGGAGATCGCTGCGATCGCCGACACGACCCACAGCCACTGCGGCACATCCGGAAACCAGAAGCCCATGTAGATGCCGATGGCGGTCGTCTCCGCGACGCCCACACCGACCATCAGCAGCCAGTAACTCCAGCCGACCACATAACCGGCGAACGGCCCGAGGTATTCGAACGCATACGCGCCGAACGAGCCGGACACCGGCCGGTGCACGGCCATCTCGCCGAGCGCGCGCATGATCAGGAAAATCATCGCGCCGCCGATCAGGTAGGCGACGAGCGCGCCGGGCCCGGCCGCCTCGATCGCGGACGCCGAGCCGAGAAACAGGCCGACGCCGATGGCCATGCCGAGGGCCATGAACGAGATCTGGCGCGCGCCGAGGTCGCGCCGCATCGTGTGCTGTTGCATGTTGTCTCCAGTCGTTGATCGTCGCGGTCAGCCGGATCGGCCGGCCGCTGGACGGGCGGCCGGCGTCGTGTGCCGGGCCGCCCTGCTGCATGGCGCGGGCGCCGGGCTCAGCGGCCGCGCAGAAAGCGTTCGACGCGAAACGGCACCGGGTCGACGAACGGACGCGTGCCGGTCATCAGGTCCGCGATCAGCCGGCCGGTCACGGGGCCGAGCGTGAAACCGTGATGCGCATGCCCGAACGCGAACCACAGATCGCGGTGGCGTGGCGCGGCGCCGATCACGGGCAGCATGTCGGGCGTGCATGGCCGGCGGCCGAGCCACGGTGCGCCGTCGACGCGCGCGCCGAGCGGAAACAGCTCGCGCGCGACCGGTTCGACGGCTGCGAGCTGGGTCGGCGTCGGCGGCGTATCGCGATACCCGAGCTCGACGCCGGTCGTCAGGCGGATGCCGCGCGTCATCGGCGTGATCAGGAAGCCGCTGTCGGCATCGAGCACGGGCCGGTTCAGCCGGGCGCCCGGCTGCGCCGCGTAGTGCATGTGATAGCCGCGCTTGACCGCGAGCGGCAGCGTGTAGCCGAGCCGCTCGCACAGCAGGTCCGACCAGGGCCCGAGCGCGACGACCGCCGCGCGCGCGTCGACCGGGCCTTGCGCGGCGTCGACGCGCCAGCCGTTCGCGGCCGACAGCGTCAGCGCATCGCCGGTCAGGATGCGGCCGCCGAGTTGCTCGAAGTGCCGCGCATAGGCGGTGACGAGCGCATTCGGATCGCTGATCGAATCGGATCCCGTATAGCGCAGCGCGCCGACCAGCGCGCGGCTCAGGTTCGGCTCCGCGTCGCGCAGCGCGGCCGCATCGAGCGTGTCGAAGGTCACGCCGTATTCGGCGCGCCAGCGTTCGGCGTCGCGCGTTTCGGCATCGCGCGTCGCGGCCGTGCGGAACACCTTGAGCCAGCCGCCTTCGCGCAGCAGCGCGCCGGCGCCGGCCGCTTCGATCAGCGCGCGATGCTCGGTCACGCAGTGTTCGATCAGCGGCGCATACGCGCGCGCGATTTCGGCATGACGCGCCGGATGCGAATTGCGCCAGTAGCGGTACAGGAACGGAATCAGCTTCGGCAGCGCGCCGACGTGATAGCGCACATCGGGCGAGCGGTTGCACGCGTATTTCAGCAGCGTGCCGAAGCCGCGCGGAAACGCATACGGGTACACGCCTTCGCGCTGGATCAGCCCGGCATTGCCGAGCGACGTTTCGTTGCCGGGCGCCTTGCGGTCGACGAGCGCGACCGACAGGCCGCGCTGTTGCAGGTGAACGGCGACGGACACGCCGATCATGCCGCCGCCCAGGACGAGCGTGTCGAACTTCATCGGGGGGACTCCTCGGAGCGGGCGGCGCCGTGCTCAGGCGAGCGCGGTCACGGCGATCTCGACGTCGAGACCGGGCTTCATCAGCAGCGCCTGCACGCATGCGCGGGTCGGCGCGTGGCCAGCCGGCACCCACGCGTCCCACACCGCGTTGAACGCGTCGAAGTGCGCGGCGTCGCTGAGCCACACGTTGGCCGTCAGCACGCGCGTCTTGTCGACACCCGCCGATGCGAGCAGCGCGTCGATGCGCGTGAGGATCTCGGTCGCCTGTACGGCGATCGGCGCGCCGGCCGTATCGGGCACCTGGCCGGCCAGATGGACGAAGCCGTTCGCGATCACGACCTGGCTCATGCGCGTGCCGGTCTGCAGACGTTTGATTTCACTGGACATGGATTGCACCTTCGCGAGCCCGGCCACGACGGGCCGGGGAAATGACTGGGAAAAACCGCCGCCGCACACAGCGCCGCGAGTTTCGCGTCGTCCGATGCTAGAGTGGCCGTCACGCCCACCGTTGGCGATTTCGACGAAAATTATCATATACGAGAAAATATATTCTCGTATACGACAAAACCCGTATTCACGCCGCGCGTCGCGCCCCGTATCCGCATGCCCAAATCCACCGTTCCCGTTCCGCCGCCCACCGACGCTGCGCCGCAGCTCGACCACCAGACGGTCGGCGCGCGGCTGCGCGACGCGCGCAAGTCGCGCGGCCTGACGCTCGCGCAACTGTCCGAGCGCTCCGGTATCGCGGTGTCGACGATTTCGAAGGCCGAGCGCGGCGACATCGCGCTCACCTACGACAAGTTCGCGGCGCTCACGCACGCGCTTGCGCTCGACTTCGACACGATGTTCGGCCGACCCGCGCCTGCCGGCGCGATGACGCCGTCGTTCACGCCGGCCGGCCAGCAGATGGTCTACGACACGCCGAACTATGCATACGGGATGCTCGCGAACGACCTGACCGGCAAGCGGATGGTGCCCGTGCGCGGGCGGATCCATGCACGCAAGCTGTCGGACTTCGCCGACTACATCCGGCACAGCGGCGAAGAGTTCGTGTTCGTGCTGAGCGGCGAGCTGGAGCTGCGCTTCGAGAACGGTCATGCGTACCGGCTCGGCGCCGGCGACAGCCTGTATTTCGACAGTGCGGTCGGGCACGTGTACCTGAGCCTCGGCGACACCGATGCCGAAGTGCTCGCGTGCTGCGTCGACGGCGATGCGCGGCGGCCGCGCGACGCGATCTGAGGATCCGAGGACAAGCGCGCGCGGGCATCCACGACGCATCGAACGCCGCCACGCGTCATCCGGATTCCGATTAGCATAGCCACGATGCATCGCACGGCCGCAGCAGCCCGCGCCGGCATGCACGGTCCCTCCACCGGAATCCCCTCGATGACGATCACGACCCGCCTGCTCGACGCGACCGACGCCGCCCGTTTCCAGACCGTCCGCCTGCGTGCGGTCGACACCGCGCCCACGTCTTTCCTGCCCACGCTCGACGAAGAATCGCAGGTGCCCGTCGACGAATTCGCGACGCGCATCACGCCGACCCGCGAGCGCGCCGTGTTCGGCGCGTTCGACGGCGACACGCTCGTCGGCATCACCGGCGTGCGCCGCGATGCGCGCACGAAGATCGCGCACAAGGCGACGATCTGGGGCGTGTTCGTCGATCCCGCGTATCGCGGGCAAGGCATCGCGCAAGTGCTGCTCGAAAACGCGACCGCACACGCGGCACAGGCGTGGCAGTGCAAGCAACTGATGCTGTGCGTGAACGAGGTCAACGCCAACGCCGAGCGGCTGTACGCATCGCAGGGGTTCGTCCGGTTCGGCACGGAGCCGCGCTCGCTGTTCGTCGACGGCCGTTTCTACGACGAACACCACATGGTCAAGACGCTGGCTTGACGCGTTCGATCCGGTTTGCGTTCGCGTGCAGCGGCCGGCCGCACGCGAACGCTGCTCCCCTTTCCCCTCACGTCACCGCTTGTCGGTGATCGTCGTGTTGACGATCTGCCCGGCGATCGTCACGTTCGTCAGCGTCATCGCGCCTTCAGCGTATGGGTATCGACACGCCTGGCGGCGGACCGTTATTTATACGTCGTCACATCACAACGCGCAGTCTAAATGCGATCGAAGCCGGACACGGATTTGCCATCTACCCTGCTTTTACTGAATTAATGCAGCGAGTGTGTGCGCCTACTCACATTGTCGAATGCAATGCCAGAGATATGTTGTCGTACATTTATGCGCACAAACTTCAACTGAAACGCCCCGGCCGACACCGTCCGCCGGGGCAACGACCTACTCGCCGGCAGTCGCTACCGCACCCGTCGCCGGCTCGCGTCCAGCCGAAGCGGCCGGTTCGAACATCAGCACCAGATCGCCGTGGTAACTCCCGTTGGTCGAGGTCGCCCCGCTGACGACCGGCACATGGGCGCTGACTTTCAGGTTGCGGGTTTCGTCGTAGCCGTCAAAGCCGTCGTGCCCGGGCTTGACCAGCGTGATCGTGCGAGCGGCGCCGGATGCGATTTCCGCGTCGCCCGCCTTGCCCGTCAGCACGACCTTCGCGTTGGCCATCTCGTCTCGACCGTTCGACAGCCGCAGCGGCTGCAACAGCGTGACGTTGATATCAGGGTTCGTCGTGCGCACGCGGATCGGCAGCGTCGTGGCGAATGTCTGCTGTGTACGGTCCGTCGCGTTCAGTTCGACCACGTCGTACCACGCGGAATTGTCCGGCTTTGACACGAACAGGCTGTCGCCAATGTGCGCCGTCAGCGTGATCTTCTTGACGACCGCTTGCGGCGACGTCGGACCTGCGTGCGCGATGCCGGTCAATGCGCCGCACGCAGCGAGTGCGGCAAGATGTTTTCCGATCTTCATTGTGTTGCCCCACATTCTGGATGATTGAAATCCGATCGCCGAAAAGCCGGCCCGCTTCGGGCTCACGATCCCGCCATTACAGGAAAATCCGGTATTCTCTTATCTCGAAATTAACAAGCAAATCCCTGCGGAATTCGAAATACCCAGCCGCACGCGCGATCGATCGAGTCGACCGGTTGCATTCGCAACCGCGTATCAAATTACCCCGTCAGCCAGCGACGACCGACTCGGACGAACACCTCACGCCACGGCGTGCATTAACGATAGGCCACGAGAACCCGGATAAATATCCATGGAAACCTTCACGGTTCTTTTCGGCTTCCATTCACCAGTGCCATCTCCAAATCAAATAAAACTCTTGCGGGATACGCCTGCCGACCCGCTCGGCAACGTCATCGTCAATCGCAACGGATATTCGCGCACCCTCACTCGCCTCGGTAATTCCGCCCCTGTTCAGCCCCCCGCCTCCCGCGCTATCGTTTCCCCATCTTCACAGCCCAGGAGCCCCTCTTGTCTTCCCGCCACGGAGTCGACCTCATCCGCGCCCGCGCGCTGTTCGACCGCGAACGCCGCGCATTCACCGAAGCCATGCCGGCGTCCCGCGCACTGTCCGCGGAAGCGTCCGAGCACCTGCTGTTCGGCGTGCCGTTGCACTGGATGCAGGACTGGTCGACGCCGTTCTCGCTGTATGTGAAGGAAGCTCGCGGCGCGACGTTCACCGACGTCGACGGCCATCGCTACGTGGATTTCTGCCTCGGCGATACGGGCGCGATGTTCGGCCATGCGCCCGAACCCGTCGCCCGCGCGCTCGTCGAGCAGGCCACGCGCGGCTACACGACGATGCTGCCGAGCGAGGACGCCGCGTGGGTGTCGCGCGAGCTCGCGCGCCGCTTCCGGCTGCCGGTCTGGCAGTTCGCGCTGAGCGCGAGCGATGCGAACCGCTTCGTGCTGCGCTGGGCGCGCGCGGCCACCGGCCGCAACACGATCGTCGTGTTCAACGGCTGCTATCACGGCACCGTCGACGACGTGTTCGTCGATCTCGTCGATGGCCGCCCGGTGCAGCGGGACAGCCTGCTCGGGCAGTCGTACGACCTGCTCGCGAACACGCGCGTCGTCGAATTCAACGACCTGGACGCGCTCGAAGCAGCGCTGAAGGACGGCGATGTCGCGTGCGTACTCGCCGAGCCCGCGATGACGAACATCGGGATGGTGTTGCCCGACCCGGGCTTCTGGGATGCGGCGCGCGAACTGACGCGCCGCTACGGCACGCTGCTCGTGATCGACGAGACGCACACGATCAGCAGCGGCCCGGGCGGCTACGCGGTCGCGCACGATCTCGAACCGGACATGCTGGTGGTCGGCAAGCCGATCGCAGGCGGCGTGCCGTGCGCGGTGTACGGTTTCAGCGCGGAATTCGCGGAACGCGCGAAGCAGGCGAAGCTGAACGCGCCGCCCGGCCATTCGGGCATCGGCACGACGCTCACCGCGAACATGCTCGCGATGCATGCGATGCGCGCGACGCTGGCCGAAGTCGCGACCGACGCCGCGTATGCGCACATGTTCGAACTCGCCGCGCGGCTGGCCGCCGGGCTCGAACAGGCGATCGCGAAACACGGGCTGCCGTGGTGCGTGACGCGCATCGGCGCGCGCACCGAATTCCAGTTCGCGCCCGAGCCGCCGCGCAACGGCACGCTTGCCGGTGCGCAACTCGACAGCGAGCTCGAACACATCGTGCACCTGTATCTGCTGAATCGCGGCGTGCTGATCACGCCGTTCCACAACATGATGCTCGTGTGCCCGAAGACGACGAGCGACGATGTCGACCAACTCGTCGCGCAGTTCGACGCGTGCCTGGGCGAGCTGGCGTGATGCAGTGACGCACGGCACGGCGCGGCGCTCGCGTGAGCGGGTACCGCGCCGTGCGCTACGCAGCCCGCAACGCCCGCCGCGCCACTTCTGCGAAATAACGCGCGCCGACCGGCAGGATCTCGTCGTTGAAATCGTACGTCGCGTTATGCAGCGGCACGCCGCCGCGGTCGGCCGTTTCGCCGTTGCCGATGAACACGAAATTGCCGGGCACGGCCTGCAGGAACGCGCCGAAATCCTCGGAGATCATCATCGGCTGCACGTCGGCGTTCACCGCGCCGGCGCCTGCGACATGCGCCGCGGCCTGCACGGCCGTGTCGACCCACTCAGGAGAATTCACCGTCGGCGCGAACTCGTGCGTGTAGTCGAACGTGCAGGTCGCGCCGTGAGTACGACAGATCCCTTCGCTGATCTCGCGCATCCGCGTTTCGAGCAGCGCCTGCACGTCGCGCGAATAGCTGCGCGTGTCGCCCTTGATCGTCACGGTCGACGGCAGCACGTTGCGCAGCCCGTCGGTGATGAATTCCGTGCACGAGATCACCGCCTGCTGGCCCGGATCGAGGTTGCGCGACACGATCGTCTGCAACGCGAGCACGATCTGCGAGCCGATCACGATCGGATCGATGCCCATGTGCGGGCGCGCCGCATGCGTGCCGCGCCCGTCGATCCGGATCACGAAATTGTCTTCGCTCGCCATGATGCCGCCCGCGCGCGTCGAGAACGTGCCGGCGCGCATGCCCGGCATGTTGTGCGCGCCGAAGATCGCGTCGACCGGAAAGCGCTCGAACAGCCCGTCGACCATCATCG
Source organism: Burkholderia pyrrocinia (assembly GCF_001028665.1). Lineage (NCBI taxonomy): Bacteria > Pseudomonadati > Pseudomonadota > Betaproteobacteria > Burkholderiales > Burkholderiaceae > Burkholderia > Burkholderia pyrrocinia. The sequence continues at coordinate 1,227,582 of NZ_CP011504.1, read as the reverse complement.
CCTTCGCGCCGCGGCCATGCTCCTCGGCCGGCTGGAAGATGAAGCGCACCGTGCCGTCGAAGTCCTTCCGCTCGGCCAGCAACTGGGCGGCGCCGAGCACCATCGACATGTGGCCGTCGTGCCCGCACGCATGCATCTTGCCGGGCGTGCGCGACGCGTGTTCGCGGCCCGGCGCGTGCTCGGCGATGTTCAGCGCGTCCATGTCCGCGCGGATGCCGATCGCGCGTTGGCCGGTGCCGACCGTCAGGTTCGCGACGAGCCCCGTACCGCCGATGCCGCGATGCACGTCGAGCCCGAGCGTCGTCAGGATGCGCGCGACATAGTCCGACGTGTTCACTTCTTCGAAACCCGTCTCCGGATGCTGGTGCAGATGGCGGCGCCAGGCCTTCAGTCGCCCCTGCAGCGTGCTTTCTTCGATTGCGTCGATTGCATCGATTGGGTCCATTGCGCTTGCCTCGTCGGTTGTCATGTCGTTCAGGCCGCTACCGCCGCGCGGTTCAGCCAGTCGCGCTGCCGCGCGAGCACGGCGTCGGCCGCCTCGCCGACGCAGTTCCGGTACACGGACGGAGCCGTCGCGCCTTCCGTATTGATCGCCAGCACGCGCGAGCTCGCGTCGAGCCCCGCCTGCCGCGCGAGCGCAGGGTCGCGCATCAGCACTTCCAGCCCCGCAACGCCGGCCGCACCCGATTCGCCGGCGACGAACGGGACGTCGCGCTCGCTGCCGGCCGCGAGGCCGCGCATCGCGTGCACCGCGTCTTCATCGTCGATCAGCATGAAATGGTCGATGCACAGCTCGAGGAAATCCCAGGCGAGCGGCGACGCCTCGCCGCACGCGAGCCCGGCCATCACCGAATCGACGCTGCCGGTCGCCTTCGCCGCGCGCCCCGCGAGCGCGCTCTGGTACAGGCAGTCGGCCTGGCGCGGTTCGACGACGATGAAATGCGGACGCTGCGCGCCATCGCGCTCCCACAGGTAGCTCGCCACGCCCGCGGCGAGGCCGCCCACGCCGCCCTGCAGCAACACGTGCGTGAACGGCCGCCCGTCGCGTTGCGCCGCCTGCGCGGCGGCCTCGGCGGCGATCACGCCATAACCCTGCATCACGTCGCGCGGAATCGCTTCGTAGCCGTCGTACGACGTATCCGACACGACGTACCAGCCGTTCGCCTGCGCAAGCTGCGCCGCGCAGACGACCGACTCGTCGTAGTTCCCCGCGATGCGCACGATCCGCGCGCCGTACGCCGAGATCGCGCGTTCGCGCTCGGCGTCGACATTCGCGTGCAGCACGATCACGCACCCGCAGCCGATCGCGCGCGCGGCGGCGGCCAGCGCCCGGCCGTGATTGCCGTCGGTCGCGCTGATCACCGTCAGGTCGGCCAGCTGCGCTGCGTAGCGGCCGGTGACCAGCCCCTGCGGATCGAGATCGTGAGTGCGCCGCAGGCGCTTCACGAGACGCACCAACGCGATCGGCGCGCCGAGCGCCTTGAAGCTGCCGAGCGGCGAGCGGCACGACTCGTCCTTCACGCTGATACTCGCGACGCCGAGCCGCGCGGCGAGGTCGGGCAACGCGCGCAGCGGCGTACGCGCGTTGCCGACGAGCGGCCAGTGCGACAGCCACGCGCCGCTTTCGTCGGCCGACGCGATGTTCATCACGCGGCGCAGCGCGTTCGGATAGGCGGCGCGCGACGCGCGGGGGTTGGCGATCAGCATGGCGAAAGGCTCCGGAGCAGGACCGCGCCGGCGGTCCGTCGGGTGGTTCGGATCGGGCAAGCGCGGGTTGCGTTCGCCGTCGGTCCGAAAAATAATATTGCGCATGCCGGTCAACAAAATCGCCAAATTGGTTGCCTGGACGCAAAAAATTCTCATTCTTTCGAGGTTTCGCGCACCATCATGACGACCCCACTCGATGCGTTCGATCGCAAGCTGTTGATGGAAGTGCAGCGCGACGCGCAGACGCCGCAAAGCGAACTCGGCGCGCGCGTGAATCTGTCGACGGCGGCGGTGAACCGGCGTTTGAAGCGTCTCGCGGAAGACGGCGTGATCGAGCGCTATACGGCCATCGTCGCGCAGGACAAGGTCGATCATCCGCTGACGATCGTCGTGAACGTCGAGGTCGAGAGCGAGCAGATCGACCAGCTAGACGCGATGAAGCGAACCTTCGAGCGGTGCCCGCAGATCCAGCAGTGCTATTACGTGACGGGGGAATGGGATTTCGTGCTGATCCTCGCCGTGCGCAACATGGATCAGTACAACGCGCTCACGCGCGAGCTGTTCTTCGCGAACAACAACGTGAAGCGGTTCAAGACGCTGGTGAGCATGAGCCGCGTGAAGGTCGGGCTCGAGGTGCCGGTCGAACCCGGCGAATGAGTGCCCCAATGAAACGGCCGGCGCACGACTGCACGCGCCGGCCGCATCCCATCGACGGCTACGTCAGCGGCAACTGAAGCTCGCCGCCGAGTTCACGTCGCCCGAGCCGTTGTAGCGCGCCACCTGCGGATACGGGCACAGCGGGCGCGTACGCCCCGCGCCCCACGACGCCGGCACGTCCACGTTCGGCACCGCGTTCGTCGTGTCGCGCGCGGCGGCCACGATCGCGGCGGGCGCCTGCCCCTGCTCGACCCACGCGACGAGCGGCGTCAGCATGTCGAACTGGTCGGCCGCCGGCCCGCCCGCACAGTGGTTCATCCCGGGCACCGGATAGAAGCGCGCGAAGCTCGACGCATCGCCGCCGTTCGCCTGCGCGACCCGCTGGTACCAGTCGGTCGTGTCGTTGGACGAGAACACCGGGTCGCCCGTGCCGTGATAGACCAGCAGCTTCGCGCCGCGCGACTTCAGCGCGGACAGGTTCGTCTCGTCGGGCGGCGTCATGAACGACCACGCGGATTGCGTGTACACGCCGTTGGTCGCGAAGATCGCCGGCGCGTCGTTGTCCATGTCGAAGCCGAGCGCGAAACCGGGCAGGTTCGCGAGCGTCGCGGTGCTTTTCGGCGGCGACGTGAACGTGAACGCCATCGCGACCGGGTCGAGCGTGATGGAATTCGATTGCTTCCACGCGGCCCAGCCGCCGCCGGCCACGCCCGGATCGTACGGAAAGCTCGCATAGAGCGCCGCGCCCGCGAACACGTTTTCGAGCGCGGTTTTCTGCGCGGTCGTCAGGCATGCGCCGGTGCGCGTGCCGTTCGCGCAGGTCGGGATGTCCGTCTCGACGCTGAAGTGCGCCTGGCACGCGGCGACGTCCTGCACCATCCCGTCGGTCACGCCGTCGAGCGCATCGCATTTGTCGAGGATCTTCGCGCCGACGAACTGGCGCTCCGTGTCGGTGAAGCCGCTGCGGATGTCCGGCAGCCCGTTCGATCCGGTCGCCGACGCGATCTTCGCGAACTGCTGCGCACCGTACATCTCGCCGATCGCCGCTTTCGGCAAATGGAAGCCCGGATCGCCGGCGATGATGCCGTCGTAGTCGGCCGGGTTGCGCACCGCCGTGACCATCGCGTGACGGCCGCCGTTCGAGCAGCCGCCGAAATAGCTGCGGTCGGGCGCCTTTCCGTAAGCGAGACGGATCACCTGCTTCGCCATCGGTGTCAGCGCATCGACGGCGCCATAGCCGTAGTCGAGCCGCGCCTGCGGATCGAGGCCGAACAGCGGGTTCTGCGCGCCGCTGTGCCCGGAGTCCGAGCTGATCACCGCGAAGCCCTGGTTCAGTGCATCGGTCAGCGGCCCGCCGCCGCCGATCTCGCCGGTCGCGGTCACGACGTTGCCGTCGAGACCGCCGTTCGCCTGGTAGAAGAAGCGGCCGTTCCACGCCTTCGGCAAGCGCATCTCGAAGCCGATCGCATAGGTTTTGCCGTCGACCGCACTCACGCGTTCGTTCATCTTTCCTTCGATCACGCAGTGCTCGGCGATCGGCTTGCCGGCCACCGTCAGCGCGCCGGCGGCCGCGGTCGCAACCGACGTGAACGACGTGTTCGCATACGCAAGCTTCGCGGCGAGCGCGTCGCAGGTCTGCGCCATCGCGGCCGGCGTTGCGGCGCTCAGGTGCGTGGGCGCGGAGCTGACCGAATCGTCGCCGCCGCAACCGGCGAGCATCGCGACGGACAGCGGTGCAATGCAGAGGAATACCGATTTTCTGTTCAAGATGTCTCCCGTTCGTCAGGTTGCCGGATCAGAACAAGTGCTTGACGCCGACCATCGCGCCGAGCTGCCCCATCCCCGCGCCGGGCGTCGTGCCGGGGCCGCCGCCGCTGACCGCATAGCGCGCATGCGCGCTGTTCCACAGATACGAGCTTTGCGCGTAAACCGACGTGCGCTTCGTCAGCAGGTAGGTCGCGCGCATCGTCGCCATCGTCGCGCGCGTGTCGTGCGCGCTGTTGACGATCCGGTAGCCTTCGCCGTCGACGATGAAATCCGGCTTGACCGCATACGACGCACCGACGAAGAACAGGTCGGAATGCGCGCCGGGCGCAGCCGGCGAACCGGTCGACACGCGCCGCCCGATCCAGCCCGCGCCGATCCTTGCGCCCGCCGCCTGCGCATACGCGCTAACGTGCACGCGCGCGTCCTTGCCCGCGCTGCTCGTGAACGCGGCCGGCGCGACGCCGTCGAAGAAGTTCGCGGCCGCGCCGGTGCCGCCGCGCTGCTCCTCGTACGACGCCGCCGCACCGAAATACGCGCTGTCGTACTTGAGCATCGCCGACCAGTTGCGGCATTCGACCGCGTGGCCCGGCACCTGCCCCGCGCACGTGCCCTGCCCCGGCGAGTTGCCGGTGCCCGCGCCGTCGCGGCCGAACGAATAGGCGGCGCCGAGCGTCACGCCGCGATAGGTGCCGAGGTAGGTCACCGCGTTGTCGGCGCGGCCGTTCGGCACGTACGCGTCGAACGAGCCGAGCCCGTAGATGTCCGGGCCGATGATGTCCGCGCCCTGCAGCGCGAGGTAGGTCATCGTGTACTGGCGGCCGAACGCGAGCGTGCCGAAGCCGCCCTTCAGCCCGACGAACGCCTGCCGGCCGAACAGCCGGCCGCCCTGGCCGAGATCGCCGCCGCGCACGTTGAAGCCGCTTTCGAGCACGAACACGGCCTGGTAGCCGCCGCCGAGATCCTCGCTGCCGCGCAGGCCCCAGCGCGACGGCATCTCGCCGGTCACGCCCGGCATCCGCACCACGTGGTCGCCGGCCGCGTTCGCGTGCGACACGAATTCGACGCCGGTGTCGATGATCCCGTACAGCGTCACGCTCGACTGCGCGTGCACGCTCGTCGCGGCCAGCGCGCATGCGCCGGCCGCCAGCAAGGCTTTGGTGTGCTTCATGGTTAGTGTCTCCAGACCTGCGTCGATATCGCGCTCTGCCGGCGCTCGTGGGTGAAAGTAAACAAACTCAGTCGTGTGCCTGCGGCCTGCGGATCAGCACCAGCGCCGCGACGGCGGCGACCAGCGTGACGGGGATGCTCGCGCCGATCACGACCGACGCGCTGCGGCCCATCGCGAGCAGTTCGGCGGCCGCGAGCGGGCCGACCACGGAGCCGAGCCGGCCCACCGCCACCGCGGAGCCGACGCCGGTGCCGCGCATCGCGGTCGGGTAGTACATCGCGGCCAGCGCATACAGCACCGACTGGCCGCCGACGACGAACATCCCCGCCGCGAACGCCGCGGCGGACAGCCATACGATCCCGGGCGCGATCGCGAGCGCGGCGAGCGACAGCACGATCCCCGCGTACATGCCGCCGACGACGCGCGACGGCCGCATCCGGTCCATCGACATGCCGATGCCGAGCACGCCGAGGCCGCTGCCGATGTTGAAGAAGATCTGCACGATCCCGGCCTGGCTGCGCGCGAGCCCCTTCGCCGCCATCAGCGACGGCAGCCAGTTCAGCAGGAAATACAGCACGATCAGCGTGCAGAAATAGCTGAGCCAGAGCGCGAGCGTGGTGCCCGTGCGCGCGCCGCCGAACAATGTCTGCCCGACACCCGGGCGCGCGGCGCCCGATGCGCTGACGTCGAGGAACGCGCGCGACTCCGGCAGCAGCGCGAGCAGCAGCGGGGCAAGCAGCAGCGGCCCGATGCCGCCGACGTAGAAGATGTGTCGCCACTCGGTGTCGCCGGCCAGCAGCACGCCGATCAGCGACGCGATCACGCCGCCGAACGGAATGCCGCAGTACATCACCGCGACCGCGCTGCTGCGCGAGCGCGCGTCGGCCGCTTCGGAAGACAGCGCGATCAGGTTCGGCATCGCACCGCCGAGGCCGAGGCCGGTCAGCGCGCGCACGACGACCAGCATCGCGAAGCTCGACACCTGCGCGGTCGCGATCGACAGCAGCCCGAACAGGCAGACCGACGCGATCAGCACATGCTTGCGGCCGATCCGGTCGGCGAGCCAGCCGCCGAGCATCGCGCCCGGCAACAGGCCGAACGTGCCTGCGCTGAACGCGAGCCCCATCTGCGAAACCGTGAGCCCGAACTCGTGAGCCATGCGCGGCGCGGCGACGCCGACCGACTGCAGGTCGAGCCCCTCGAGCAGCGCGATCGCGAAACACAGGCCGAGCGTCGTCGCGACGGCCGGCCTCTCGGCAACGGAAGTGTCCATGTCGTCTCCAAACCTTGTACTGCGCGTCATGCCGGGACGCATGCGCGGTGTCTTTGTCGTGATCGGACCGTGCTTCAGAAATTATCAGGTAGCCTGATTCACTGTCCGAAATAAAATCCGCGCGACCAGCCGGTCGTGCGGACCGTCATCCCATCGAAGGACGGGATGATTTAATAACAGGTAACCTGATATTTCAAGGGTGTGACGCGCCGGTGTTAACCCGCAACGCGCGCGGAAGCCGGCCGGACAAGGCCGTGCGGAACGACGAATGAAGCGAAAACGCGGCTCAGTCGCGCAGGTTGCGCACGAACAGCTCGAGCGTGCGCTGGACCTGCACGGCGTCGGCGGCGGTGAGGTCGTCGCCGAGCATCCGGCGCTCGAGCGGCCGCAGCACCCGTTCGCATTCGCGCAGGATCGCCGACCCTTCGTCGGTCAGGCGCAGCAGGATCACGCGGCCATGATTCGGATCGGCCTCGCGCGTGACGAAGCCGCGGGCCGCCATCGCGACCATCACCTCGTTCGCGGATTGCGGCGTGATGAACGAGCGCACCGCGAGCTGCGCATTGGACAGCGCGCCGCGCGCCTCGAGCACCGACAGCGCCGTGTATTGCGCGAGCGTCACGCCGAGCGGGGCGAGCGCATCGCTCATCTGGCGGCGCAGCAGCCGATCGAGATTGCCGATCAGGTAGGTCAGCCGCTGCTGGGCACGCACGGGCGGCTTCGCCTCGGAGGCACGGGCAGCGCGTTTCGCGCCGGCCGGTTTGACGGGTGTCGAACTCATGAAGGTGTCGGGAGGAAGATCGCGGGCCATCTTACCTCACGCGGCCCGCATGGCGGACAGGCTTGCATCGTCTGCTTCGCGGTGACTGGCGCGCTGTATACAGCACGAACCCGACCCGGCGGTTTCGATCGTGGTTTACCCGCTGATTTGCACGATTCAGCTTGAATGCACGGCAGGGATGTATACAATTTTATCAAGTAACCTGATAACTCCGCACGCCTGCACCGGCACTGCGGCACAGCCCCCGATATCCGCCATGACCGACCTCGACGCCCCGACTTCCGACACCCGTGCCGCTTCCCCGTCGCAAACGGTCCGCACGCTGCTCGGCCTGCGCGAGCTCATCGTCGGCGGAGAGCTCGCGCCCGGCGCGCGCATTTCCGAACTGTGGGTCGTCGAGCGGCTCGGCGTGTCGCGCACGCCGGTTCGGGCGGCGCTGATCCGGCTCCAGGAGGAAGGGCTGATCGAGCCGATCGCGACCGGCGGGTTTGCGGTGCGCGCGTTTTCGGCGCGCGAGATCGGCGATGCGATCGAACTGCGCGGCACGCTCGAAGGGCTCGCCGCGCGGTTCGCGGCCGAACGTGGCGTGCCGCCGTCGATGCTGCGCGACCTGCACGCGTGCGCCGACGAGATCGACGTCCTGCTCGCCGGCCCGCTGACCGACGACACGTTCTCGCGCTACGTCGACGCGAATGCCCGCTTCCACCGGCTGCTCGCGGCCGCGGCCGGCAGCGACGTCGTCGCGCGGCAGATCGACAAGGTCGCGACGTTGCCGTTCGCGTCCGCGAGCGCGTTCGTCGTCGTGCAGTCGCTCGATCCGCGCGCGCACGAAACGCTGATCGTCGCGCAAGCCCAGCATCGCGCGGTGCTCGACGCGATCGAACGTCGCCAGGGGGCGCGCGCGGAAGCGCTGATGCGCGAACACGCGCAGATCGCGCACGACAACCTGCGGCGCGTGCTCGACAGCCAGCGCGCGATGACGAAGCTCAAGGGCGGCAACCTGATTCGCCGCGACGCCGGCTGACCGGCACGCGGCACCTTCGCGCGGCGCACGACGCGCCGCTCATCCGACGATAGACACGGCGTGTGCACACGCCATGGAGGAGACGCATGTTCCTGAAAAACGCGTGGTATGTGGCCTGCACGCCGGACGAATTCGCCGGCAAGCCGCTGGGGCGGCAGATTTGCGGCGAACGCATGGTGTTCTTCCGCGACGCGGACGGCGCGGTCGCCGCGCTCGAGGATTTCTGCCCGCACCGCGGCGCGCCGCTGTCGCTCGGCACCGTGCGCGACGGCCGGCTCGTGTGCGGCTATCACGGGCTGACGATGGGCGCGGACGGCAAGTGCACGAGCATGCCGTGCCAGCGCGTCGGCGGCATTCCGGCGATCCGCCGCTATCCGGCCGTCGAGCGGCACGGCTTCGTGTGGGTGTGGCCGGGCGATCCGGCCCAGGCCGATCCGGCGACGATTCACCGGCTGCACTGGGCCGACGATCCGGGCTGGGCGTATGGCGGCGGTCTCTATCACATCGACTGCGATTACCGGCTGATGATCGACAACCTGATGGACCTCACGCACGAGACCTACGTGCATGCATCGAGCATCGGGCAGCCGGAGATCGAGGAAGCGGCGCCCGCGACGAAGGTGAACGGCGACACGGTCACGACCAGCCGCTTCATGGAAGGCATCGTGCCGCCGCCGTTCTGGGCCGCCGCGCTGCGCGGCAACGGGCTCGCCGACGACGTGCGCTGCGATCGCTGGCAGATCTGCCATTTCACGCCGCCGAGCCACGTGATGATCGAGGTGGGCGTCGCGCATGCGGGCAAGGGCGGTTATCACGCGGACCCGCGCGACAAGGTGTCGAGCATCGTCGTCGATTTCATCACGCCGGAAACCGAGACGTCGATCTGGTACTTCTGGGGGATGGCGCGCAGCTTCGCGGTGGACGACCGCGCGTTGACGGAGACGATCCGCAACGGACAGGGCGCGATCTTCGCCGAGGATCTCGACATGCTCGAAGCGCAGCAGCGCAACCTGCTGCGCTGGCCGGACCGGCCGCTGCTGAAGCTGAACATCGACGCGGGCGGCGTGCAGTCGCGACGCGTGCTCGACCGGCTGATCGACCAGGAGCGCGCCGCCGCGCTGTCGTGCTGACCGCGTGCCGCTCCGCGCCGCATGGCGGCGCGGCACGCCTACTTCACCATTCCCCATGAAAGTCACGCTCATCCGCAAGCTTCCCGTCGCGACCGACATCTGCGCGTTCGAACTCGCGCCGGCAGACGGCACACCGCTGCCGCCGTTTACGGCCGGCGCGCATATCGACGTCCACGTCCGCGGTTTCGTCCGCCAGTATTCGCTGTGCAACAGCCCGTCGGAGACGGGCGTCTACCGGCTCGGCGTGCTGCGCGAGCCCGCGTCGCGCGGCGGCTCGCTCGCGATGCACGCATGCGAGCCCGGCACGACGCTCGACATCAGCGCGCCGCGCAACCACTTCCCGCTCGACCCGCGGGCCGCGCACACCGTGCTGCTCGCCGGCGGCATCGGGATCACGCCGCTGCTCAGCATGGCCGCGCACCTGATCGAGACCGGCCAGTCGTTCGAGCTGCATTACTGCGCGCGCGAGCCGGCGCGCGCCGCGTTCCTCGACCGGCTCGACACGCCCGGGCTCAAGGCCCGCACGCGGCTCTGGTTCGACGACGCGCCGGACGGTCGGCGCATCGATTTCCCGCACGTGCTCGCGAAGCCGGATGCGCACACGCACCTGTACGTGTGCGGGCCCGGCGGGTTCATCGGCGCCGTGCTCGCGGCGGCCGCGCAAGCCGGCTGGGATCCTGCGAACGTGCATCGGGAGTATTTCGGTGCGGCCGGGATAGGTGCGGCCGGCTCAGGCGTGGATGCCGCGGCTGCCCCGGCCGAAGACGGAGGCGACCAGGCGTTCCAGGTATCGCTCGCGCAATCGGGCCGCGTCGTCGACGTGCCTGCCGGCACGACGATCGTCGACGCGCTGCGCGGCTGCGGAATCGAGGTGCCGGTATCGTGCGAGCAGGGCGTGTGCGGCACCTGTCTCACGCGCGTGCTGTCCGGCACGCCCGATCATCGCGACGTCTACCTGACCGACGACGAACGCGCGGCCAACGATCAGATGCTGCCGTGCTGTTCGCGTGCGGTCACGCCGCTGCTGGTGCTGGATCTGTGAAAGTGCGTGCGGCGCGGTAGACGCGCCGCACGCCGTGCGCGCGTTATGCGCCCCGCGCCGCGCCGGCGACGATCACGCCCGCATCGGCCGCGTCGCGCGCATACATCGCTTCGATCACTGCCGCGCGCTGCGTCAGCACCGCGCGCTGGTTGATCGAACCCTTGTCGGTGATTTCGCCGAGATCGAGCGACGGCGGCGTGTCGAGCAGGCACAGCCGCGTGATGAACGTCGCGCTGCCGGTCGCGTCGCGGTTCAACCGCTGCAACAGGTCCGCAAAGAACGCACGCACGGCCGGCGCCTGCAGCACGGCGCGCACGTCGGCGTCCGGCCCCGCGCCCGCGAGGCGGCGGCAATCGTCGACGCGCGGGAAGATCATCGCGCCGACGTCGTCGCGGTTCATCCCGGTCACGACCGCGTCCTGCACATACGGCGCGCCGTTCGACACGATCCGCGCGCGCATCGGCCCAACGCTCACGAAGGTCCCCGTCGACAGCTTGAAGTCCTCGGCAATCCGGCCGTCGAACATCAGCCCGATCTCCGGACGCTGCGGGTCGACGAAGCGCACCGCGTCGCCGCTGCGGTAGTAGCCTTCGTCGTCGAACACCTCGCGCGCGTCGTCGCCGCTTGCGCGCCAGTAGCCGGCCATCACGTTCGGCCCGCGAAAACGCGCCTCGAGCTTGCCGTCCACCGGCACCAGCTTCGCGTCGCAGCCGGGCGCGGGCAGGCCGATGTAGCCGGCGCCCGACATCGGCCCGGTGGTGAACATGCACGACGGCGCGGCTTCGGTCATCCCCAGGCCCGCCATGATCCGGATGTGCTCGCCGCAGTGCGCGAGCGTCACGCGTTCGAGCCGGTCCCACGCGGCCTGCGACAGCCCCGCGCCCGCGAAGAAATACATCTTCACGCGCGAGAAGAAGGTCGCGCGCAGCGTCGCGTCCGTTTCGAGCGCGGCGGTCAGTTCCTCCCAGCCTTTCGGCACGTTGAAGTACACCGTCGGCGCGATCTCGCGCAGGTTGCGCAGCGTCTCGTCGAACTTGCCGGCGACCGGCTTGCCGTCGTCGATGTACAGCGTGCCGCCGTTGTACAGCGCAATCCCCACGTTGTGGCTGCCGCCGAACGTGTGGTTCCACGGCAGCCAGTCGACCAGCACCGGCGGCTCGATGCCGAATTGTGGAAACGTTTCGAGCAGCATCTGCTGGTTGCTGCACAGCATCCGGTGCGTGGTCGGCACCGCCTTCGGCAGCCGCGTCGAACCGGACGTGAACAGGAACTTGGCGATCGTATCGCCCGTGATCGCCTCGTGCGCGGCGTCGACGCTGCCCGGCGCGGTGTCGAGCAGCGACGCGAAGCGCGTGACGCCGTGCATCCCGTCCGGCGCCGACACGACCACGCGCTCGATGTCGGGCGGCACCGTCGCATCGAGCGCGGCACGGAACGCATTGCCGTCCGCGGCAAATACCAGCCCCGGCGTCAGCAGCGCCAGCGCATGGCGGAGCTTGCCGTAGTCGCTCGACACGAGCGAATACGCGGGCGACAGCGGCGCATACGGAATGCCGGCCCACAGTGCGCCGAACGCGACCTGCAGGTGTTCGAGATCGTTGCCGGACAGGATCGCGACCGGCCGCTCGGCCGACAGCCCGCGATCGAGCAGCGCCTGGCCGATCGCGCGCGCGCGATCGAGCATCTGCGCATAGCTGATGCCGATCCATGCGCCGTCGGGGCCGCGCCGCGCGACGAGCCAGCGGTCCGGGTGCGCTTGCGCACCGCTGACGAGCCGGTCGGTCAGCCGGCGCGGATACGCGCCGAGCGCGGTCGATGCGCGCAGGGTCCAGCAGCCGTCGCGTTGCGCGATGCAGGGCGGTGCCGCACCGATCGCGACGGGGCGGTAGCCGGCGGGGGCCGGCTGCGCGGCGGCGATGCCGCGCAGTTGGGTCGGATCCGCATCCAAGGTCTGTCTCCAGTCGGTTCCGCCGGCGCGCTCGCGGCGCGCGGCGGGAACTTCATTGTGTCTTTGTCGGTGCCGCGCCGCGGCGGCCCGCTCAGATCGGGTAGTGGCGCGGCGCGGTCTGCACGGTGATCCAGCGCAGGTCGGTGAATTCGGCGATCGACGCCTTGCTGCCGAACCGGCCGTAGCCGCTCGCCTTCACGCCGCCGAACGGCATCTGCGCCTCGTCGTGCACGGTCGGGCCGTTGATGTGGCAGATGCCCGACTCGATCCGTTTCGCGACCTGCATCGCGCGTGCGATGTCGCGGCTGAACACCGCGGCCGACAGCCCGTATTCGCTGTCGTTCGCGGCCGCAAGCGCCGCTTCGTCGCCGTCGACGCGCTGCACGGTCACGACCGGCCCGAACGATTCGTCCGCATAGAGCTTCATGTCGCGCGTGACGCCGTCGACGATCGTCGGCTGCATCACCGCGCCGTCGACTTCGCAGCCGAGCGGCAACGCCGCGCCGTGTGCGCGCGCATCGGCGACCAGCGCCGCGATGCGCTGCGCGGCCGCCGCGCTTTCCAGCGTGCCGAGCACGACGCCCGGTGCGGCCGGGTTGCCGGCCTTCAGCGTACGCGCCTTCGCGACGAGCCGCTCGACGAACGCATCGGCGACTGTCCGGTCGACGATCACGCGCTCGGTCGACATGCAGATCTGGCCCTGGTTGAAGAACGCGCCGAACGCGACCGCGTCGACCGCCGCATCGAGATCCGCGTCGTCGAGCACGAGCACCGGCGCCTTGCCGCCGAGTTCGAGCAGCGCCGGCTTCAGGTGCTGCGCGGCGAGCGTCGCGACGATCCGGCCGACGCGCGTCGACCCGGTGAAGTTGACGCGCCGCACCGCCGGGTTCGCGATCAGCCGTTCGACGATTGCCGGTGCGTCCTGCGATGCATGCGTGATCACGTTGACGACGCCGTCGCCGAGCCCCGCGTCATGCAGCACGCTGCCGATCAGCCGGTGCACGCCCGGGCAGCCTTCGGACGCCTTCAGCACGACCGTGTTGCCGCACGCGAGCGGCATCGCGAGCGCGCGGGTCGCGAGGATCACCGGCGCGTTCCACGGCGCGATGCCGAGCACGACGCCACACGGCTGGCGCACGGCCATCGCGAGGCTGCCCGGCACATCGGACGGGATCACCGCGCCGTCGATCTGCGTCGTCATCGCGGCGGCCTCGCGCAGCATGTTGGCCGCGAGCATCACGTTGAAGCCGTACCAGTTCGCCATCGCGCCGGTTTCCGCGCGGCCGATCTCGATGAATTCGCCGGCGCGCGCGTCCATCCGGTCGGCCGCCGCGAGCAGCCGCCGGCGGCGCTCGGTCGGCGCGAGCGCCGACCACGCGGGAAACGCGCGCGCGGCCGCCGCGACCGCGGCATCCGCATCGGCGAGCGTCGCCGCAGCGGCGCGCGACGCCACCTGTCCCGTCGCCGGATCGATCCGGTCGAACGTACCGCCATCCGACGCGCCGCGCGACACGCCGTCGATCAACAAACTCACTTCGTGCATTTCGCTGTCTCCGCTCTGTCCGGTTGCGTGCCGCGTCGCGCGTCAGCGCTTGTACGCCTGCAGGCCCGGCTTGATGCTCTTGTCGTCGAGGAACTGCTTGAGGCCCTGCTCGCGGCCGCCTTCCGGATCGCGATAGTTCGCCTGGTCGAGCTTCGCGTACAGGTAGTCCTCGTTCTGCTCCCACGTCAGTTCGCGGCAGCGCTTGAAGCCGTGCTTCGCATTGCGGATCACGACCGGATTCTTGTCGAGCAGCTTCGCGGCGAGCGCGAGCACTTCATCGCGCAGTTGCGCACGCGGCACGCTCTTGTTGACGAGCCCCATCTTCGCGGCCTGCTGCCCGGTGAAGGTATCGCCGGTCATGATGTAGTACAGCGCCTCGCGATGCCCGACCGTGTCCGCCATCGCCTTGCTGACGAGGTTGCCCGGCGGGATGCCCCAGTTGATTTCCGACAGGCCGAACACGGCTTCGTCGGCCGCGATCGCGAGATCGCACGCGACGAGCGGCGAGAAACCGCCGCCGAAACACCAGCCGTTGACCATCGCGATCGTCGGCTTCGAATACATGCGCAGCAGTTGCCACTGCCAGCGGCTCGCGTCACGGCGGATCTTTTCCTGCAGGATCTCCGGGCCCGCGTCCACTTCGCGGAAATACTCCTTCAGGTCCATCCCGGCCGTCCACGCGTCACCCTCGCCGGTCAGCACGAGCACCTGCGCTTCGGCGTCGAGCTCGACCGCTTCCAGCACGTCGATCATCTCCGTGTTCAGCGTCGGGCTCATCGCGTTGCGCTTGTCCGGGCGGTTCAGCGACACCCAGGCGATCCCGCCCTCGACCTCGACCTTCACCGTTTTCCAGCGACCTTCGTAACTCATCTTCGTTCTCCAATGACAGTGCCGCCCTGCGCGACTCGACGCCAATTTACTATCAGGTAACCTGATATGTAAAGTAGAATGGAAGCGGCTCGGGACAAACCCCTAAACGGGCCCGAACGCGCGGCTTCGCGCCGCGCGGCGCCTGCGCTTCACGACATGAGGAGACACGCTTGGACGTCCGCAACCTGATCGCCATCGACACGCACGTGCATGCCGAAGTGTCGTGCTGCCAGCCGCCCGACCTGTTCGCGAAGGCATTCGACGACGCGGCCGACAAGTACTTCGGCACGGTGCTGAAGCAGGGCCGCCGGCCGACGATTCCGGAGACGATCGCGTATTACCGCGAGCGCCGCATCGGCTTCGTGATGTTCACCGTCGACTGCGAGACGAACATCGGCCGGCGCCGCATTCCGAACGAGGAAATTGCGCAATTCGCGCAGGACAACGCCGACATCATGATCGCGTTCGCGAGCATCGATCCGCACAAGGGCCGCTTCGGCGCGCGCGAGGCGCGCCGCCTGATCGAAGAACACGGCGTGAAGGGCTTCAAGTTCCACCCGACGATGCAGGGGTGCTTTCCGAACGACCGGCTCGCGTATCCGATCTACGAGGCGATCGCCGAACACGGGCTGCCGGCCGTGTTCCACAGCGGCCATTCGGGGATGGGATCGGGCATGCGCGGCGGCGGCGGGCTACGTCTGAAGTACTCCGAACCGATCCATCTCGACGACGTCGCGGCCGACTTTCCGGACATGAAGATCGTGATCGCGCACCCGTCGTGGCCGTGGCAGGAGCAGGCGCTGTCGATCGCGCTGCACAAGCCGAACGTGTACATCGATCTGTCGGGGTGGTCGCCGAAGTATTTTTCGCCGGAGCTGGTCAAGTATGCGAACACGCTGCTCAGGCACAAGGTGCTGTTCGCATCGGATTTTCCGCTGATCCGGCCGGATAGATGGCTGGAGGATTTCAACGGCGCCGGGTTCCGGCCCGACGTGCATCCGCTGATTTTGAAGGACAACGCGGTCGCGTTGCTGGGGCTGGGGCTCGACGCGCCGCACGAGTGACGCGCCGAGTGGTGAATGCGCCGATCGCGGCGTGGCGGCCGGCGCGGTCGTGCGACGATGTCGCGTCCGCCGGCCGCGCCGCGCCGCTCAGGTTGCGCGCTTCGGCATGAACCGCGCCGTCGGCAGCCCCGCGTGCCGCGTCTGCGCGACGAACACGCCGCCCGCATGCGCATCGCTTGCCAGCGCGTCGTCGCTCAGCCCGACGCGTGCGCTCGTCACGTACAGGCGGCCTTCGCCGTCGAGCGCCGCGCAGCTCGGCTGCGCGGTCGGCACGTCGACGCGCTCCGTCTCGACGCCGTCCGGCCCGTAGCGCACGACCCGCCGTCCGCCCCACTGCGCGTTCCACAGGCCGCCGTCGCGATCGATCGTCGAGCCGTCCGGGTCGCCGTCCGGGTCAGTCAGGCGCGCGAACGGCCGCACGTTCGCGACGTCGCCACCCGCGCGGTAATCGCAAACGAAAATCTCGCGCACCAGCGAATCGCAGAAATACATCTTCGAACCGTCCGGCGCGAACGCGATGCTGTTCGCGATCGCCGCCGGCGGCAGCGCGAGCCGTTCGAGCGTGAGATCCGGATTGAGCCGGTAGAACCCGCCGACCGCGCGCGGCGGCTCGCCGCCTTCGTCCTTCATCCCGAACACGAACGCGCCGAACGGATCGCAGCGCCCGTCGTTCAGCCGGGTCGGCAGTTCGGGCTCGACGTCGACGATCCGCGTGAACGCACCGCTGCGCAGGTCGAAGAACGCGAGATGCGTCGCGAGCCCGACGAGCAGCACGCCCGGATCGCCGGTCAGCGCGAAACACGCGAGCCGCTCGGGCATCGCCCACGACGTCAGGTCGGAACCGTCCGCGCGGCATCGCCACAACTGCGCGCCTTCGATGTCCGTCCAGTACAGCGCGTGCGTCGTATCGCACCACGTCGCGCCTTCGCCGAGCGTGCTGCGGCTGTCGGCCAGCAGCGTCGCCGACGCGGCCGGATGATTCTGTTGCATGCCGTCTCCCGATATCTGTCGCGAATATCCGTCGCGTTAGCGGGCGGCGCGCTGCCGGTCAGATCTTCATCGCGCGCCGCTGGTTGCGACGATACTGGTCGAACAGCACCGCGAGCAACAGAATTCCGCCGCGTATCAGATATTGGTAAAAGGTCGGCACGTTCAGCAGGCTCATCGCATCCTGCACCGCGCCCATGATCAGCACGCCGACCAGCACGCCGGAGATCGTCGCGACGCCGCCCGTCAGCGACACGCCGCCGAGCACGCACGCGGAGATCACGCCGAGCTCGAGGCCGACCGACGTCTTCGGATCGCCGAGGCTCATCCGCGACGCGAGCATCACGCCGGCGAAACCCGTCACGAGCCCCTGCAGCACGAACACGGTGATCTTGATGCGCATCACCGGCAGCCCCGCGAGCAGCGCCGCCTCGCCGTTGCCGCCGA
The DNA here is from genome assembly GCF_001028665.1 of Burkholderia pyrrocinia. Taxonomy (NCBI): domain Bacteria; kingdom Pseudomonadati; phylum Pseudomonadota; class Betaproteobacteria; order Burkholderiales; family Burkholderiaceae; genus Burkholderia; species Burkholderia pyrrocinia. The sequence continues at coordinate 1,210,174 of NZ_CP011504.1, read as the reverse complement.
CGGCGAGCACGTTCTTGCCGAACACCGTCTTGCGCAGCAGGAAGCCGAACACGACGAAGCCGATGATGTTGCTCCAGATCGGATACGAGATGCCGAGGAACGAGCCGGCCCCGAGTTCGAAGAAGCGTTCCTCGGAGATCATCACCGCGTCGCCGTTCGACGTGATGAACGCGAGCCCGCGCACGACTTCCATCATCGCGAGCGTGACGATCAGCGAATTGATCCGGTAGCGCGCGATCAGCACGCCGTTGACGAGCCCGACCGCGCCGCCCGCGAGCACGCCGGCCGCGGTGCCGAACAGCACGCTGTGCGTCGCGGTGATCAGCGTCGACGCGACGACGCCCGAGAACGCGACGATCGACGCGACCGACAGGTCGACCTCGCCGAGCGCGAGCACGAACATCATCGTCACCGCGATCGAACCGATCAGCGTGACCGACAGCAGCAGGCCCTGGATATTGCGCGGCGTGAGGAAGTCCGGCACCGTCAGCGACAGCGTCGCGAACAGCACGAGAAACACCATCACGATGCCGGAACGGTTGATCAGTTGCCACACGCCGCCGCGCGCCTTCATGGGCGCGGCAGCGGCATCGGGGGATGGAGAGGTACGTTGGGGTTGCATTGCCTGGCTCATATCATTTGCATTCCGGTTGAACAGCAAGCCGCTAGCGCGGCAGCGCGAGCTTGATCAGTGCGTCGGGCGTCGCCTGCGCCTTCTCCACTTCGCCCGCGATCCGGCCTTCCTTCATCACGATGATCCGGTCCGACACGCCGATCACTTCGGCCAGATCGCTCGACACGAGGATCACCGTGCGGCCCGCTTCCGCGAGTTCGTAGAACAGGTTGTAGATTTCCGCGCGCGCACCGACGTCGATGCCGCGCGTCGGCTCGTCCATCAGGAACACGTCGATACGTTCGGCGAGCCAGCGCGCCAGCACGACCTTCTGCTGGTTGCCGCCGGACAACGCGCCGATCGGCGTGTCGCCGTCGCGGGTCTTGATCGCGAGCCGCTCGATGTAGCGTTGCGCGAGCTCGCGCTCGCGCCGCGTGTCGAGCAGCATGCGCGCCGGGCTGAAATGCCGGCGCGCGCTGATGTTCAGGTTGTCGGCCACCGACGCGATCGCGACGATGCCCTCCTGCTTGCGGTCTTCCGGGCACAGCGCGATGCCGGCGCGCACCGCGTCGCGCGGGCTGGCAAACGCGACACGCCGCCCGCCCAGCTCGACGTACCCGGCGCTCGGGCGCACCGCGCCGTACAGCAGCTTCATCAGTTCCGAGCGGCCCGCGCCGACGAGCCCGAAGAAGCCGACGATCTCGCCGCGCCGCGCAGTGAACGACACGGGCTCGGACAGCCCGGGCCCCGCCAGCCCCTTCGCCTCGATCAGCACGTCGCCGGCCGCGCGCGGCCGGTAGCCGTACACGTCCTCGATCGAGCGGCCGACCATGCAGCCGATCAGCCGGTCGCGGTCGAGATCGGCGACCGAATCGAACGTGTCGATCCGGCGGCCGTCGCGAAACACGGTCACGCGGTCGCACAGTTCGTAGACCTCTTCCATCCGGTGCGTGACGTAGATGATCGCGCGGCCTTCCGCGCGCAGCGCGCGGATGATCCGGAACAACTGCGTGGTCTCGCGCGCGGACAGCGAGCTCGTCGGTTCGTCGAACGCGATCACGCGCGCGTCGCGCATCAGCGCCTTGCCGATCTCGATCATCTGGCGCTGGCCGATCGACAGATACTTCACCGGGATGCCCGGATCGATGTGCTCGCCGAGCCGCTCCAGCGCATCGAGCGCACGCGCGGCGAGCGTGCGCTCGTCGACCACGCCGAGCCGGCTCGGCAACTGCCCGAGCATCAGGTTCTCGGCGACCGTCAGCTCGGGCACCAGGTGAAGCTCCTGGTAGATGATCGCGATGCCGGCCTCGAGCGCCGCGCGCGTCGACGCGAAGCGCTGCACCGTGCCGTTCAGCGTCAGCGTGCCGGACTGCGGCTGGTTCACGCCGGACAGCACCTTCAGCAGCGTCGATTTCCCCGCGCCGTTCTCGCCCATCAGCCCGTGCACTTCGCCTGCACGCACCGACAGCGACACGGCGTCGAGCGCGCGCACGCCCGGGAACGTCACCGTGATGCCGTCGAGCGCGAGCAGCGGGGCGTCCTGCGGCGGTGCGCCTGCCGCAGCGTCGTTGCTGCGGGACACGGCCGTCATCGTCTGCGTCGTCATCGCGTTTTCGCCTCGCACCGCTCAGATGCCGAGTTCGGCGCGCACGGCCTGCCAGTTCGCGCGCGTCATCAGCTTGCCGCTCGTCTGCGTGTCGGCCGCCGGCGTCTTGCCGTTGCGGATCCAGTCGACGAGGTTCTGCGTGCTGTCCTTGCCGTGGTTCGTCGAACTGACCGCGATCGTCCCGTAGAAGCCGGTCGGCTCCTTCTTCTGGAACTCGGCGAACGCTTCGCCCGCGCCGTTGATGCCGACGCCGATCACGTCGGCCGACGGGATGTGCAGCTGTTCGGTCGCGCGCACCGCGCCGAGCACGGTTTCCTCGTTCAGCGCGTAGACCACCCATTTCTTCACGTTCGGATGCCGTGCGAGCACCGGCGCGGCCGCGCTGAAGCCGCCTTCGTCGTCGGTCGTCTTCTGCGGCGCGTCGAAGATGTTCTCCTTGCGGAAGCCGTTCGCGAGCAGCGCCTGCGTCGCGCCGTCGGTGCGCAGCTTCGCGGTCGGCAGCTCGTTGTTGGTGATCCGCAGCGCGCCGACTTCCTCGGGCTTCCAGCCGCGCCGCTTCATCTCGTCGGTGATCGCCTGGCCGACCTGGTTACCGATCTTGGTCGCCGACATCCCGAGGTGCGGCACGTTCGCGAGCGGCTTGCCGGTCGAATCGACGAGCTGGTCGTCGACGGTCACGAACTTCATGTTGTAGCGCTTCGCGCGCGCGGAGATCGCCGGGCCGAGGCGCACGTCGGGCGCGCAGATCACGAAGCCCTGTGCGCCCTGCGAACCGAGGTTGTCGATCGCGGCGAGCACCTTCTCGCCGTCGGGCGTGCCGATCTTCACGACCGAGAAATTCTCCTTCTGGCCGAGCGCGGACGCCGCGTTCTGCTCGTTGATGAACCACGCCTGCTCGGGCATCTTCACCAGGAAGCCGATCTTCAGCGGCGCGTCGGCGCGCGCGGCGCCCTGCATGCCGAGCGGCGCGATGCAAAGCGCGGCCAGAAGGGCACGCAGGGTGTGTCGGCGAATCGTGTGAGTGGTGCGGGTCATGTGGTGTCTCCTAGTATCGACTTGGGTCTTCATCATTCATCGTGCGCGGTCGCGGCGAAGCGCGCCGGCACATTCAGCGGCCGAACGCGTCGGTCTGCACGCGCCGGCCGAACAGAAACGCATCGGCGACGAGCCGCAGCGGCCGCACGTCGACGTCGCTTTCGCCGCGCGCGATCAGCGCGCGGAAGTGAGCATACAGTGCCGGATACTCGCGTTCGGGGCCGATCTCGACCGGCTCGCCGTTGATCGACAATTGCGCGCCGCCGCGGCTGATCGCGAGCACGCCGTCGGCCGTGTCGACCGCGATCTCCCATTGCTCGACCGGGCCGTGCCGCCAGTCGAATTCCGCGCGCACGGGCACGCCGTCGGTATCCGCGCAATCGAGTTCGGCCGCGATCGGCGTCTGTACGTCGCTCGGCACGAACAGCGTCGCCTCGCGCAGCACGAGCTCGCGCGGCAGGATCCGCGTGACGATCGACAGCGCATTGATGCCCGGATCGAACACGCCGAGGCCGCCCGGCTCCCAGATCCACTGCTGCCCCGGATGCCAGCGCCGCACGTCCTCCTTCCAGCGCACCTGCACCGCGCGGATCGTGCGCGTCGCGAGCCATGCGCGTGCGGGCTCCACCGCGCTCGCGCAGCGCGAATGCCAGGTCGCGAACAGCGTGAGGCCGCGCGCGTGCGCGAGCGCCTCCAGCGCGGCCACTTCGCCGAGCGTCGCGCCCGGCGGCTTCTCGAGCATCACGTGCTTGCCGGCTTCGAGCGCGGCGCGGGCCTGAGCGTAGCGCACTTGCGGCGGCGCGCACAGCGACACCGCGTCGAGCTCGCGCTCGGCGGCCAGCAGCGCGCGGAGATCCTGATAGTTGCGCACGCCGGAAACTTCAGCGTGGCGGCTCGCGCATGCAGTCAGCGCGAAGCCCGGTTCGGCGGCGATCGCCGGAAGATGCTGGTCGCGCGCGATCTTGCCGATCCCGACGACGCCCAGCGAAACCTGCTTGCTCATTGTGCGTTCCTCCTTTGCGAATCGCTCAGTGCGCCCAGCGCAGCACGAGCGGATCGAGCCGGCGCGCGATCGCGAGCAGTTCCGCGCGCGTGTCCGGATGCAGTTCCGGCATCGGATGCCGCGGCCGCTCGCACGCGATCACGCCGCCTTCGCGCATCAGCGCCTTCGCGGTGAGGATCCCGGACTGGCGGTTCTCGTGATTGATCAGCGGCAGCCATGCCTGGTAGCGCGCGTACGCGTCGTCGTGGCGACCTTCGCGCCATGCTTCGAGGATCGGCCGGATGCCGTCCGGAAACGCGCCGCCCGTCATCGCGCCGGTCGCGCCCGCGTGAAGGTCGGCGAGCAGCGTGATCGCCTCCTCGCCGTCCCACGGCCCCTCGATCGCATCGCCACCGAGCCGGATCAGCTCGCGCAGCTTGTTCGCAGCGCCGGGCGTCTCGATCTTGAAGTACGAAACCTGCTCGATCTCGCGCGCCATCCGCGCGAGGAATGGCGCCGACAGCGCGGTGCCGCTCGCGGGCGCGTCCTGGATCATGATCGGGATCTCGATCGCGTCGGACACGCGCGCATAGAAATCGAAGATCTGCGCTTCGGGCACACGGAACGTCGCGCCATGATACGGCGGCATCGCCATCACCATCGCCGCGCCGAGCTGCTGCGCGCGCAGGCTGCGCACCGCGCACACCTGCGTGCTGTAGTGCGACGTCGTGACGATCACCGGCACGCGGCCGGCGACGTGTTCGAGGATCGTGCGCGTGAGCACGTCGCGTTCGTCGTCGGTGATCGCGAATTGCTCGGAGAAGTTCGCGAGGATGCACAGCCCGTCCGAGCCCGCGTCGATCATGAAATCGACCGCGCGTTTCTGGCTCGCGAGGTCGAGCTCGCCGGTGTCGGTAAACGTCGTCGGGACGACGGGGAAGATGCCGCGATAGCGCGGCGTGCTGCTCGATGTCATGGTTCGGTCCTGCGTCGGTCGAATCGGCGTTCAGCCGGGAAACAATGCGTTCAGGATTCGCGGGCGAGCGCGCCCGCGGCCGGCTGCGGCGTGCGCAGCGTCGCGCGGACCACGAACGTGATCAGCACCGCGAACAGCAGCGTCGCCGCGAGGAAATACAGGCCGGCCGCGAGGCTGCCGGTCGCCTGCTTGATCAGGCCGATGCCGTACGGCCCGACATAACCGCCGAGATTCGCGAGCGAATTGATCGCGGCGATGCCGACCGCCGCGCTCGTCCCGGTCAGGAACTCGCCGGGCAGCGCCCATACGACGGCCTGGATCGAGTAAAGCGAAAACGCGGTGAGGCAGATGAACAGGAACTGCAGCGCGGGCTGCCGCGCCCATGCGCTCGCGGCCATCGTCAGCGCCGCGGCGGCCGACACGACGACGATGTGCCAGTAGCGTTCACGCGTGCGATCCGAATGACGCGGCACGACCAGCAGCCCGACCACCGCGAACAGGTACGGCACGGCGGACAGCAGGCCGGTGGCCGTGTCGCCCGCGCCGAACGCGTGAATGATCGTCGGCAGCCACAGCGACAGCCCGTAGATGCACAGCGGGAACGGCAGGAACAGCGCCGCGAGCAGCAGCACGCGCCGGTCGGCCAGCGTGGCGAGCGGTTTGCGGTGCGCGTCGGGGCGATACGTGTCGCGATCGGCGGCGAGCTGGCGCGCGATCCAGCGCCGCTCGTCGTCGTTCAGCCAGCGCGCGCGGTCCGGCGATTCGGGCAGCAGCCGCAGCGTCGGCCACACGAGCAGCACGGCCGGCAGGCCGCTGACGACGAACAGCGTCTGCCAGTTCGACAACCCGAACAGCCCGTGCGTCGACAGCAGCCAACCCGCGAGCGGCCCCGTCACGATGCCGGCGATCGGCTGCGCGAGCACGAGCAGCCCGATCACGCGCGCGCGGCCGCGCATCGGAAACCACTGCGTGAGGAAATACAGGATGCCCGGATACAGGCCGGCTTCGGCCGCGCCGAGCAGGAAGCGCAGCACGTAGAAGCTGGTCGGCCCCTGCACGAGCGCCATCGCCATCGTGATCACGCCCCACGTCGCGAGAATGCGTGCGAACCACACGCGCGCGCCGAAGCGGCCGAGCGCGAGATTGCTCGGCACCTCGCACAGGAAATAGCCGATGAAGAACAGGCCCGCGCCGAGCCCGTACGCGGCGTCGCTCAGACCGACGGCCGCGTTCATGTGCAGCTTCGCGAAACCGACGACCGTGCGGTCGACATAGGCCACCACGTAGATCAACGCGAGAAACGGCACCAGCCTGCGCGTGAGCGTGCGCATCAACTGCCGTTCGTCGACGGCAGCCGACGGGCCGGATTCAGCCGCGGCCGGTGTCGCGGACGGGTGCTGCGTCGTCGTCATCGTGTCTCCATGGGTGGGCTGCGCCGGCGTCGTCGCCGGTCTGCCCTGCTTCACCTGTGCGTCGTTTCGCGCACGCCGATCAATGCGAATGGCTCGGCACGTCCGCGCCGCGCATGCCGACCAGGAAGTCGAGGTCGCACCCCTCGTCGGCCTGCAGCACGTGATCGATGTACAGCCGCGCGTAGCCGCCCTTGCCGAGCTGGCCGGCCACGCCCGGCGCCGCGGTCGGATCGACATCCGACAGGCGGCGCTGCAGTTCGTCATCCGCGATGTCGAGATGCAGCGTGCCGGCGTCGCAGTCGAGCTCGATCCAGTCGCCGTTGCGCACCGCCGCGAGCGGCCCGCCGGCGGCGGCCTCCGGCGCGACGTGCAGCACGACCGTGCCGTAAGCGGTGCCGCTCATCCGCGCGTCGGAAATCCGCACCATGTCCTTCACGCCCTGGCGCAGCAGCTTCGGCGGCAGCCCCATGTTGCCGACCTCGGCCATCCCCGGATAACCGCGCGGCCCGCAGTTCTTCAGTACCAGCACGGAGCTCGCGTCGACATCGAGCGCTTCGTCGTTGATCGTGGCCTTGTAGTGTTCGAGGTTCTCGAACACCACCGCACGGCCGCGATGCTTCAGCAGCTCGGGGCTCGCCGCCGACGGCTTCAGCACCGCGCCGCGCGGCGCGAGATTGCCGCGCAGGATGCGGATGCTGCCGTCCGCGATCAGCGGCCGGTCGAGCGGGCGGATCACCTCGTCGTCGTAGTTCGGCGCTTCGCGCACGTTGTCCCACAGCGATTTGCCGTTGACCGTCAATGCGTCGGGGTTCGGCAGCAGCCCGCCTTCGCCGAGCCGGCGCAGCACGGCCGGCAAGCCGCCCGCGTAATAGAACTCCTCCATCAGGAAGCGGCCCGACGGCATCAGGTCGACGATCGTCGGCGTGTCGCGGCCGATGCGCATCCAGTCCTCGAGTTCGAGCGGCACGCCGATGCGGCCCGCGATCGCCTTCAGGTGAATCACCGCGTTCGTCGAGCCGCCGATCGCCGCGTTCGCGCGGATCGCGTTCTCGAACGCGGCGCGCGTCAGCACCTTCGACAGCACGAGCCCTTCGAGCGCCATCTCGACGATGCGGATGCCCGACATGTGCGCGAGCACGTAGCGGCGCGAATCGACGGCCGGAATCGCCGCGTTGTGCGGCAGCGTGACGCCGAGCGCCTCGGCCATGCACGCCATCGTCGACGCGGTGCCCATCGTGTTGCAGGTGCCGGCCGAGCGCGACATGCCGGCTTCGGCCGACAGGAAGTGATGCACGTCGATCTCGCCGGCCTTCAGCGCTTCGTGCAATTGCCACACGGCCGTGCCCGAACCGATGTTCTTGCCTTCGAGCTTGCCGTTCAGCATCGGCCCGCCCGACACGACGATCGCCGGCACGTCGCAGCTCGCCGCGCCCATCAGCAGCGCGGGCGTCGTCTTGTCGCAGCCGGCAAGCAGCACGACCGCATCGATCGGGTTGCCGCGGATCGCCTCCTCGACGTCCATCGACGCGAGGTTGCGCGTGAGCATCGCCGACGGCCGCAGGTTCGATTCGCCGTTCGAGAACACAGGGAACTCGACCGGGAAACCGCCCGCTTCGGAAATTCCGCGCTTCACGTGCTCGGCGAGCTTGCGGAAGTGCGCGTTGCACGGCGTCAGTTCAGACCACGTGTTGCAGATGCCGATGACCGGCCTGCCGTCGAACTCGTGATCGGGGATGCCCTGGTTCTTCATCCAGCTTCGGTACATGAAGCCGTTCTTGTCGTTCGTGCCGAACCATTGGGTGGAGCGCAGCCTGGGTTTTGTTGCCGACATCGTCAGTCCTGTGGTGACGGGATACCGGCGCAGTCTAGGCAGAATTTTGATAACTCGCTAATGACGTTTTAGGCGATTACGATATCGATTCCGATATCGATATAAACCCGTACGATGACTGACGCCAGCCCGTGGGGCAACCGCAGCCGCCTGAAAACCCGCCAACTCCTGCTGGTCGTCGCGCTCGCCGACGAAGGCAGCATTCATCGCGCGGCGGCCGCGCTGAACATGACGCAGCCGGCCGCGTCGAAGCTGCTGCGCGAACTCGAGGAGTCGATCGGCGCGGTGCTGTTCGAGCGCCTGCCGCGCGGGATGCGGCCGACGCTGTACGGCGACGCGCTGATCCGCCACGCGCGCGCGGCGCTCGGCAGTCTCGACCAGGCGCACGAGGAACTGGCCGCGCTGAAGGCCGGCCATCTCGGGCATGTGGCGGTGGGCGCGATCACGTCGCCGGGCCTGCGGCTCGTGCCGCCGGCAGTCGCCGCCGTGAAGGGCACGCATGCGGGCCTGCATGTTTCGGTCGAGATCGACACCAGCAACGTGCTGCTCGAACATCTCGCGCAGGACAAGATCGACATCGTGCTCGGCCGGCTCTCCGCCGAACACGACAAGCTGCGGCTGCGCTACGAACCGCTGACCGGCGAAACGGTGGCCGCGGTCGTGCGGCCCGGCCATCCGCTGCTCGCGCACGCGCCGCTGTCGCTCGCCGACGTGCAGCGCGCCGCATGGGTCGTGCCGCCGGCCGGCAGCGTGCTGCGCCATCGCTTCGAGCTCGTGTTCCAGCGCGCGAGCCTCGCGCCGCCCGCGAACCTCGTCGAGACGTCCGCGCTGCTGTTCATCACGCAACTGCTCGAACAGAGCGACATGATCGCGGTGCTCGCGGAAGACGTCGCGCGCTACTACGCGCGACACGGGATCGTCACGGTGCTGCCGCTGGAGATGGATTGCCGGATGGACGATTTCGGGATCATCACGCGCACCGACCGGCTGCATTCGCCGGCCGTCACGGTGATGGCCGATGCGATCCGGGCGGCTGCGCGCGAGGTTTATGGCGTCGCGCTGTGATGCGGTGGCTGGAATCCTGGACGCCTGGGGGAAAGCTTTGCCCTTTCGTCGATCGAAACACTTCCGTCGTGCAGTTCGTAGGGTATCAAGTGTTCAGATAGCTCACGTTTGTTCGCCCACGATATGCATTCGGCCGTCCCGATCGATCACCTCCCGTCGCATCGAAAACAGCCGACCGCATCCTGCACATGACCAGCCGCGGCCATCCGTATGTTGCGCCGTTCCCACACGGCCACAAAACGGACACGGCGTCGTCTCGTCTGGCGTGACACCCAAGCGGATTCTCGAGGACAGGCTGCCGCTCGGGTCGAGTCGCAGCAACCAGCTACGCCAGGCCGTGACGCGCTCCGCGATATCTGAAGACAGGCTGCCCATCCGCTCTCCCGCTTCGAGACATGAGATCGGTTGCGACAGCAGGGACACGAACAGGTCGAGCTTCTTGAGGTGTTTTTCGCCCAGCGGCGTGTCGACGGTGCGGCCGAAATAGCGCTGGCACGTCTGGCATTTGAACATCGGCAGCCGGCCGATCGGGCGTGTTCTGAATCCCGCACTCGTGATATGGCTGCCGCCGCGCCGTGGACAACGGGGCCGCGGCTCGTGGCTCTCGGACAGCAGCGTGGCGATCTGCTCGGTCAGAAAGACTGTCAGTTCTCG